>NZ_LZZT01000047.1 GCF_014170305.1 Achromobacter sp. UMC71 | reverse complement strand
GGGGTGGATGGCGCTCATGGCAGATCTCAGAACCGCGCTTGCAGGGACAGTTCGAACGAGCGCGGCGCGCCCAGGTAGTACATCGGCGTGCCGGTGATGTTGGCCGCGTACACCTTGTCGGTCAGGTTGCGGACCCGGCCGGTGACGGTGAAGTGGCGGTCGATGCGATGCGACAGGGCGGCGTCGAACACGATGTAGGACGGCGCCCAGACGGTGTTGGCGGCATCGGCGTAGGTGCGGCCCACATAGCGTGCGGCGGCGCTGGCGGTCCAGTCCGGCATGAAGGCGTAGTCCAGCCACAGATTGGCCACGCGGCGCGGCGTATTGGTCGGCACCTTGCCGTTGCGCGACACGGCCACGCCGTTGACCGTCTGCGAGAAATCGTCGTACTTGGGGTCGACGAACGCCACGTTGGCCTGCAGCGACAGGGTGCGCGTCAGGCGCAGGCCACCGGCCAGTTCCAGCCCGCGGGCCGATTGCTGGCCCACCGGCACGCTGACCGCCGGATTGTTCGGATCGGGCGCGGAGATGTTCTTGCGCGTGATCTCGTAGGCGGCGATGGTGGCCGCCCCGCGGCCGTCCCAGAATTCGAACTTGCCGCCCACTTCCTTTTGCGTGCCGGTGGTGAGCTTGTCGTTGTTCAGCACGTCGGCGAACGAGGCCGTGGCCATGATGCCGGACGGGGGATCGGCCGCGGTGGCGTACTGCGCATACAGCGAGGCCTGCGGCGTCACCACCCAGTTGACGGCCAGGCGGCCGGTGGTGGGCGAGTAATCTCGCGAGGCGGACGCGGGCGAGCTGGCCGAGACGGCGCGGCGATTCGTCAGGTCCAGGTCGATGAAGTCGCGGCGCAGCGCGGACACGATCGCTACGCCCGGCAGCACCTCGGTGCGGTTTTCCAGCGTGAATGCCAGCGTGCGGATGCGGTTGTCACGGTCCGGGTTATGGCCGCGCGTCATGCCGGGGATGTCGTAGAAATAGCCCGGCGAAAAATCGTAGGGGTCCACGGCATCCACCGTGGCGGGCAGGCTGGTGGGATAGCGGGTCTGCTTGTTCACGCTCAGGTCGGCGCCGAACGACCAGCTGCTGGGCAGGCCGGCCAACGAGGATTCGACCAGGCCTTCGACCCGGTTGCCGACCAGGCTTTGCTCGTGCCGCTGCAGCAGGGCGCCCGAGCGCAGCACGCGGCTGTTGGCGCCGTTGTAGCGGTAGGTTTCCAGGTTGCGGAAATCGCGTTCGGCCCGGTAGTAGTACAGCGTGTTCTTGAACGTCACGCCGGGCGCGGCGCGCCACTCGGTCAGCGAGCGGGCCCACAGCACCGACTGCTCGTACAGCCCGTCGTCGACGTTGTAGTTCTTGAAACGCGTGCCGCCGCGGATATGGCCTTCGCCGCTGACTTTGCCGTCCGCGCCCACCGTGAGCGGCGTGCCCCAGTAGGGCCGTTCGACCCGCTCGCGCTGGTATTCGAAGGCCCAGGTCTGTGTCACGTCGTCGCCCAGGTCGGACAGCAGCGAGGCCGCCACCTGCGTCGCGCTGGAATGGTTGCCGTCGACCCAGCCGCGGCTGGACGTGGTGTTGGCGTCGATGCGTAGGTAGTGGCCGCGGCCGCCGTTTGATCCCGCCAGTTGCTGGTTGATGCCGGCCGACAGCTGGCGCGTGTCGAACGAGCCCAGGCGGAGCTGGCCTTCGTAGAAGGTGTCGCGTTCGGCCAGCTTGGTGACGTAGTTGATGGCGCCGCCGACCGCGCCGGCGCCAAACAGGAAGGTCGACGGGCCGCCGATGGCCTCGACCCGGTCGTAGATCCAGCTGTCCACCGGCCGCGCCGCGGCCGAGTCGTATTGCACCGAGATGCCGTTGAACAGCTGCGACACCTGGCCGCCGGAAAAGCCGCGATAGCTGACGGCGCCGGCTGAGCCGGGCGGCGAGGCGTTGTCCACGCCGGGAATGCCGCGGGCGATTTCCTGGGTGTTTTGCGCGCCGCGGGCTTCGATCTGGGCGCGGTTGATGACGGTGACGGACGCCGGCGTTTCGCGCAGGGTCAGGCCCAGGCGGCTGCCGGTGCCGTCGATGCGGTTCAGGTCCAGCGGGCCGTTGGGCTTGCCCTCGGCGTCGTCGCCTTCCACCACGGTGGGCGCCAGGGTTTCGATGGCGGGGTCGGTGGTGAGCGCCAGGGCGGGGTTGGCGGCGCAGGCGCCGGCCAGCAAAGAGGCTGCGTAGGTTTTTTTCATGGTCCAGGCCGGCCAAGGCCGGCTTGCGCACCTGCGGGCCGCGCCGCTCAAGAAGGCGGCGTCAGGGCAGGCGTTGATTCCGGGATACCGCCGGCGCATCGAAGGCCGGCGAGGAGCTCAAGCGCAGGGCGCTGCGGCCGCCGCCCAGGGGCGAACGGCCGTGCGCGGACTCAGGCGGCGGGCGGGGCGCGCGGCTGGGCCGCGCTCCAGGCGTAGAGGGGATGCGAGGCGCGGTAGAACAGCGCCGGATAGGTGACCCGGCTGGGCGGGGCACGCAGGACGAGCAGCGGCGCGGGCAGGATGCCGATGTCGGCCTGGGGGTTGCGGCAGAACGGGCAGTGGTTGCTGTCGCCGTGGTGGGCCGCGTGATCGGCCGGTGCGCCGTCGGACGGCACGTCGATGGTCAGTGACGATTTGCCCTCGGGGGCGCAGTAGTCGACGGTGACCTGGCGGTTAGCGCCGCCCTCGGCGTGGCTGCCGTGCGCCAACGACGGCACCAGGGACGCCCAAAGGATCGCGAAAAGGGCGATCCAGGCGTAGCCGCGGTGCAGGAAGTGGGCGAGGTGCATGACGGCGCATTATATCCAGGCTCTGTCAGCACCAGAAGACGCTTCGCGGCAGGGCCGCAGCCCCTGGGCCGGTTCAGACGGAGAGGTGGCGCCGCACGTCGTCGCCGTCGATGGCCGCCCGGTCGCCGCTGGCCACCACTTCGCCGCGCGACAGCACCACGAACCGGTCGGCCAGCTCGCGGGCGAAGTCGAAATACTGTTCGCACAGCAGGATGGCGATGTCGCCGCGCTGGCGCAGCATGTGGATCACCCGGGCGATGTCCTTGATGATCGACGGCTGGATGCCTTCGGTCGGTTCGTCCAGGATGATGAGCTTGGGCTCGGCCACCAGCGCGCGGGCGATGGCCAGTTGCTGCTGCTGCCCGCCCGACAGGTCGCCGCCGCGCCGCGCCAGCATGCTTTTCAGCACCGGAAACAGTTCGAACACCTCTTCCTTGATGCGGCGGGCGCGGGCGGCGGGCTTGGTCGCCATGCCCATCAGGATGTTCTCTTCGACGGTGAGACGGGCGAAGATGTCGCGCCCTTGCGGCACGTAAGCCATGCCGCGCGCGGCGCGTTGGTGCGGCGCCAGCCGGGTGATGTCGGCGCCGTCGAAGGCGATATCGCCGCGCGCCACCGGCAGCACGCCCATCACGCACTTGAGCAGCGTGGTCTTGCCCACGCCGTTGCGGCCCAGCAGCGCCAGGCATTCGCCCTGGTTCACCGCCAGCGAGACGCCGCGCAAGGTGTGGCTGCCGCCGTAGTATTGGTCGATGGTGGTTACGTTCAGCATGTCAGCGCCCCAGATAGACTTCGATCACGCGCGGGTCGGCCTGCACGCGGGCCATGGGCCCTTCGGCCAGCACCGAGCCTTCATGCAGCACCGTCACCTTGCCGTCGCCGGCGATCTGATTGACGAAGTCCATGTCGTGCTCGACCACCATCAGCGAATGACGGCCGCGCAATTCGTTGAGCAGTTCGCCGGTGCGTTCGGTCTCGGCATCGGTCATGCCGGCCACCGGTTCGTCCAGCAAGAGCAGCTGCGGTTCCTGCATCAGCAGCATGCCGATCTCCAGCCACTGCTTCTGGCCGTGCGACAGCAGCCCGGCGGGGCGGAAGGCCTCGGGCCGCAGGCGGATCAGGTCCAGCGTTTCGCCGATCTTGTCGGCCTGCGCGCCGGTCAGGCGCGAGAATAGCGTAGGCCGCACGCGCTTGTCGGTCTTCATCGCCAGCTCCAGGTTCTCGAACACGCTGTGCTGCTCAAACACCGTGGGCCGCTGGAACTTGCGGCCGATGCCGGCGTGGGCGATCTGCGCCTCGGTAAGCGTGGTCAGGTCGATGCTCTGGCCGAAGTAGGCGGTGCCGGCGGTGGGACGCGTCTTGCCGGTAATGACGTCCATCATGGTCGTCTTGCCGGCGCCGTTGGGGCCGATGATGCAGCGCAGTTCGCCCACGCCGATGTCCAGCGTCAGGTCGTTCAGCGCCTTGAAGCCATCGAAGCTGACGGTGATGCCTTCCAGGTACAGGATGGCGCCGTGGCTGGTGTCCAGGCCCTTGGGGCTGACGCGGCCGTAGCCGGCGTCGCCGCTGGGACCACCGTCGAGCTGGGCCGTTTCGGAATGGGTGCTGGTCATGCGCGTCGCTCCTGGTAGCGGGCGGCCAGGCGGCGGGCCAGGCCAACGATGCCGGTGGGCAGGAACAGCGTTACCAACACGAAGATCAGACCCAACGCGTACAGCCAGAATTCGGGCAGCACGCTGGTGAACCAGGTCTTCAGGCCGTTCACGGCGCCGGCGCCGATGATGGGGCCGATCAGCGTGCCGCGCCCGCCGGTGGCCACCCAGATCACCATTTCGATCGAGTTCTCGGTGGACATTTCGCTGGGGTTGATGATGCCGACCTGCGGCACGTACAGCGCCCCGGCGATGCCGCACAGCACGGCCGACAGCGTCCAGACGAACAGCTTGAAGCCCAGCGGGTCATAGCCGATGAAGCGCAGCCGGCTTTCGGCATCGCGCACCGCCGTCAGCACCCGTCCCAGCTTGGACTGGGTGACGGCGCGCGCCAGCACCAGCGCGCCGGCCAGCGCCGCCAGCGTGATCCAGTACAACGCGGCGCGGGTGCCCGGCGCGGTGATGTCAAAGCCCAGGATGCGCTTGAAGTCGGTAAAGCCGTTGTTGCCGCCAAAGCCCGTGTCGTTGCGAAAGAACAGCAGCATGGCCGCGAAGGTCAGCGCCTGCGTGATGATCGAGAAGTACACGCCCTTGATACGCGAGCGGAACGCGAAGTAGCCGAACACAAAGGCCAGCACGCCCGGCACCAGCACCACCAGCAGCATGGCGTAGCCGAAGTGCTCGGTGAAGGCCCAATACCAGGGGTAATCCTTCCAGTCCAGGAACACCATGAAGTCCGGCAGGCGGCTCTGGTAGACGCCGTCGCTGCCGATGGCGCGCATCAGGTACATGCCGTGGGCGTAGCCGCCCAGCGCGAAGAACAGGCCATGGCCCAGCGACAGGATGCCGGCGTAGCCCCACACCAGGTCCAGCGCCAGCGCGGCCATGGCATAGCACATGAATTTTCCCAGCAGTGCCACCGCATAGGCCGAGACATGCAACGGATGGCCGGCGGGAAACACCAGGTTCAGCAGCGGCACCAGCGCCAGCACCAGCGCGGCGGCGGCCAGCGCGGTCCAGGCGCGGCCGGTGTAGAGCGGCCGGCGCGATTGCAGGGTCAGGTCGGTCAGCGCGGTCTGTTTCATTCGACGCTCCGGCCGCGCGGGGCGAACAGGCCTTGCGGCCGTTTCTGCACGAAAAGCACGATGAGCACCAGGATGGTGATCTTGGCCATGACCGCTCCGGCGTAAGGCTCCAGGAATTTGTTCACGCCGCCCAGGCCCAGCGCCGCGATGACGGTGCCGGCCAACTGGCCCACGCCGCCCAGCACCACCACCATGAAGGAATCGACGATGTAGGCGCGGCCCAGGTCCGGGCCCACGTTGCCCAGCTGCGACAGCGCCACGCCCGCCAGCCCGGCGATGCCCGAGCCCAGGCCGAACGCCAGCATGTCGACGCGGCCGGTGGGTACGCCCACGCAATCGGCCATGCGGCGGTTCTGCGTGATGGCGCGTACGAACAGGCCGAGCCGGGTGTGGTTCAACAGCGCCCACACCAGGAACACCACGAACAGCGCGAAGCCGATGATGACCAGCCGGTTGTAGGTCAGCACCAGCCCGCCCAGCACGGTGATGCCGCCCGACATCCAGCTGGGGTTGCCCACTTCCACGTTCTGCGCCCCGAACAGCGTGCGCACGCCCTGCATCAGCATCAGGCTGATGCCCCAGGTGGCCAGCAGCGTTTCCAGCGGCCGGCCATACAGCCAGCGGATCACGGTGCGTTCCAGCGCCATGCCCACCAGCGCGGTGAACACAAAGGCCAGCGGCAGCGCCGCGGCCACGTACCAGTCCAGCCAGCCCGGCAGCCAGGCGCGGAACGCCGTCTGCACCAGGTAGGTGACGTAGGCGCCGATCATCAGCAGCTCGCCGTGCGCCATGTTGATGACGCCCATCAGCCCGAAGGTGATGGCCAGCCCCAGCGCCGCCAGTAGCAGCACGCTGCCCAGGCTGAGACCGTAGAACAGGTTGCCGGCCCATTCGATGGTGGCCAGGTGCCGGTCGATGCGCTTGATGGCATTGGCGGCCGCCTCGCGCACGCCGGCGTCGGGCTCGGCGTAGACGCCGTCCTGCTGCTGCGTCAGCGCGGCCAGCGTGGGCCGGAACGTCGCGTTGTCGGTGCGGCCCAGCAGGTCGACCGCGTGGCGCCGCACGGCGGGGTCGGCGCTCTTGAGTTCAAGATTGGCCTGCGCGATTTCCAATGCCGCGCGCACGCCTTCGTTCTTTTCGGCGGCCAGGGCCTTTTCCAGGAGCGGCAGGCGCGCCGGGTCGCCGGTCTGTTGCAGGCGGCGGGCCGCGGCCAGCCGTTCCTGCGGATTGTCGGAAAACAGCCGCGAGCCGGCCAGCGCCGCCTCGATGGCGCGCCGCAGCCGGTTGTTGATGCCGATGGAGGCAGCGCCCGCGGGCAGATCGGTGGCCGCGCCGGTGGCCGCGTCCGTGGCCGGGCCGCTGCCGTTGCCGATCAGCACGCGGCCATCCGGCAGCGCATACAACTGGTCGCTGCCCAGCGCCTGCAACGCGGCGGCCGCCAGCGGGCTGGGCAACTGGCCCAGGGCGGCGATTGCCTGCAGCTTGGCGTCGGTGTCGTCGCCCGCCAAGGACGCCAGCAGCGCGGGATCCACGCCGGGCGCCGCCGCGTGAGCGGACAGCGCCGGCGTGGCCAGCAGCCATGCAAGCAGGAAATGACGCAGGAATTTCGCGATAGCCGCATTCAGCATGGCTGCGTGTCCGGTTCCGGTTTAAAGGCCCTGCTTGCTTTCGTTGCCCGGGATGTAAGGGCTCCAGGGTTGCGCGCGGATCGGACCCTTGCTTTTCCAGACCACGTTGAACTGGCCGTCCGCCTTGATCTCGCCGATGTAGACCGGCTTGTGCAAGTGATGGTTGGTCTTGTCCATTTCGATCGTGAAGCCGCTCGGGGAATTGAACTTCTGCCCGCCCATGGCCGCGATCACCTTGTCGACGTCGGTGGTCTTGGCCTGCTCAACCGCCTGCTTCCACATGTAGATGCCGATGTAGGTGGCTTCCATCGGGTCGTTGGTGACGACGGTGCTGGCGTTGGGCAGGTTTTTGGCCTTGGCGTAGGCCTGCCATTTCTTGATGAAGGCCTCGTTGACCGGATTCTTGATCGACTCGAAGTAGTTCCAGGCGGCCAGGTGGCCGACCAGGGGCTTGGCATCCACGCCACGCAGCTCTTCTTCACCGACCGAGAAGGCCACCACCGGCACATCGGTGGCTTTCAAGCCGGCGTTGCCGAGCTCCTTGTAGAACGGCACGTTCGAGTCGCCGTTGATGGTGGAAATGACGGCGGTCTTGCCGCCCGCGGCGAACTTCTTGATGTTGGCCACGATGGTCTGATAGTCGGAATGGCCGAACGGCGTGTAGACCTCGTCGATGTCGCTGTCCTTTACGCCCTTGGAATGCAGGAAGGCGCGCAGGATCTTGTTGGTGGTGCGCGGGTAGACGTAGTCGGTGCCCAGCAGCACGAAGCGCTTGGCGCCGCCGCCGTCTTCGCTCATCAGGTATTCCACCGCCGGGATCGCCTGCTGGTTGGGCGCCGCGCCGGTGTAGAACACATTCTTTTCCAGCTCTTCGCCTTCGTACTGCACCGGGTAGAACAGCAGGCCGTTCAGTTCCTTGAATACCGGCAGCACCGACTTGCGCGACACCGAAGTCCAGCAGCCGAACACCGCCGCCACCTTGTCCTGCGACAGCAGTTGGCGCGACTTCTCGGCGAACAGCGGCCAGTTCGATGCGGGGTCGACCACCACGGCTTCCAGCTTCTTGCCCATCACGCCGCCGTTGGCGTTGATTTCATCGATGGTCATCAGGGCCACGTCCTTGAGCGACGTTTCCGAGATGGCCATGGTGCCCGACAACGAATGCAGGATGCCGACCTTGATGGTGTCTTCGGCGGCGTACAGCTGTGGCATCCAACCGGACAGGGCCAACAGGCTCACGGCGGTCAGTTGCTTAAGGACTAGTCTGCGTTTCATGGTGACTCCTCTGGAGGAAGAAGCCGGCGGCGCCGGCGGCATGGGCGTGACCAGGACTTCAAAGCAAAAGCCGTGCCAACCGCGGCGAACGGCGGGTGCGCTGTAGTAAGGGGAAGGGTTTTCGATGACGGCGCGGCCGCTGGCGGCGACGCGGTGCGCGATTCAATCTGGTGCCGCGTGCACAGTATCGGTGCGCGCATTGCCCGCTGTGGGTGCGTGCAAGGGCGGCGCGACGGGCGGCGCGTGCCGCGGTTGCGCGGTCTTGCCCCAGGGCGCGCGGGGAGAAGGCGCGGGGCGCGCCGGACATGGCACGCGTATTGCTTGGGTATCCGTACTTGTATACAAGAAAGGATTCCAGCATGAATGCCGTAGCAACGCAGCAGGGCCCCCTCGGTTGGACGATCACGCAATGGCTATCGGCCTATCGCGAAGGCGGGGCCACCCCCGAGGCGCTGTTGATGCCCCTGGCCGCGGCGCCGGCTGCGCCGGCCGACAACGCCTGGATCGCGCGGGTCAGCCCCACGGTGCTGGCGCGCCAGCTTGACGATCTGCGCCTGCTGCTGGCCGCCGCGGGCGGCGACCTGGCCCGGTTGCCGCTGTATGGCGTGCCCTTCGCGGTCAAGGACAACATCGACGCCGCTGGCTGGCCCACCACGGCGGCGTGCCCGGAATTCGCCTACACGCCGGACGAGGATGCGACCGTGGTGCGGCGCCTGCGCGCGGCCGGCGCCATCCTGGTCGGCAAGACCAACCTGGACCAGTTCGCCACGGGCCTGGTCGGCACCCGCTCGCCGCATGGCGCGGTGGCCAATGCGTTCAATCCGGACTACGTCAGCGGCGGCTCCAGTTCCGGCTCGGCGTCGGTGGTGGCGCGCGGCCTGGTGGCGTTTTCGCTGGGTACCGACACGGCTGGCTCGGGCCGGGTGCCGGCGGGCTTGAACAACATCGTGGGCCTGAAACCCACCAAGGGCTGGCTGAGCACGGCGGGCGTGGTGCCCGCCTGCCGCACGCAGGACTGCGTGTCCGTGTTCGCGCTGACGGTGGACGACGCCGAGCAGGTCGCCGGCATTGCCGGCGGCTACGACGAGCGTGATCCCTATTCGCGTCCGCAGCCGGCCGGCGCGGCCGCGCCCTGGCCCAAGACGCCGCGGCTGGCCGTGCCCGATCGGTTGGAATTCTTCGGCGACGCGCAGGCGGCCGAGGCTTTCGACGCGGCGGTGCAGGCGCTCAAGGCCGGCGGCGCGCAGGTCGAGGCGATCGACTTCGCGCCCTATGCCGAGCTGGCCGCGTTGCTGTATCAGGGCCCATGGGTGGCCGAGCGCTTTGCCGCGGTCGAGCCCCTGTGGCAAGAGAACCCCGCCGCGATCCACCCGGTGGTGCGCGGCATTGTCGAAGGGGCCGCGAATTACAGCGCGCTGGATGTGTTCAAGGCCGAATACCGCCGCGCCGAGCTGGCGCGCCAGATCCAGCAATCGCTGCACGGCTTTGACGCGCTGGTGGTGCCGACCTCGCCGACGATCTACACCATCGCGCAATTGCAGGCGGATCCGGTCCGGCTCAATTCGCGATTGGGCGTGTACACCAATTTCGCCAACCTGGCCGACCTGTCCGCGCTGGCCTTGCCGGCGGGCATGCGGGGCGACGGGCTGCCGGCCGGCATCACGCTGATCGGCCTGGCCTGGCAGGACCACGCGCTGGCGCAATTCGGCCGCCAATGGCAGGCGCAGCGCGGCCTGCCGCTGGGCGCCACGGGCCAGCCGCTGCCCGCGCCGGGTCCGCAGCCGGCGGATCCGAACACCTTGCGCGTGGCCGTGGTGGGCGCCCATCTGACGGGCATGCCGCTGAATCATCAGTTGACCTCGCGCCGCGCGGTGCTGGTCGAAAAGACCCAAACGGCAGCCGATTACCGGCTGTACGCGCTGGCCAACACCACGCCGCCCAAGCCCGGGTTGGTCAAGTCCGACAGCGGCGCGCCCATAGAGGTGGAGTTGTGGGACATCCCGGTGGCGGCGTTTGGCGCCTTCGTGGCCGAAATCCCGGCGCCGCTGGGCATCGGCACGCTGGAGCTGCACGACGGCCGCCAGGTCAAGGGCTTCATCTGCGAGCCGCGCGGCCTGGCCGGCGCTCGCGACATCACCGCTTTCGGCGGCTGGCGCGCCTATCTCGCCAGCCTGAACGCCACCCCCCGCTAATCCAAGACCGCCTCTGGGAGCCGACCCCGTGTTCGATACCGTCCTGATTGCCAACCGCGGAGAAATCGCCGTCCGCGCCATTCGTACCCTCAAACGGCTGGGCATCCGCAGCGTTGCCGTGTATTCCGACCCCGACCGCAACGCGGCCCACGTCAAGGAGGCCGACGTGGCCGTGGCGCTGGGCGGCGAGAAGGCCGCCGACAGCTACCTGCGCATGGACCTGCTGCTGCAAGCCGCCCGCGCGCACGGCGCGCAGGCGATCTATCCGGGCTACGGCTTCCTGTCGGAAAGCGCCGAGTTCGCCGAGGCCTGCGAGGCCGCGGGCATTGCGTTCGTCGGCCCCACCGCGTTGCAGATACGCGAGTTCGGCCTGAAGCACCGTTCGCGTGAATTGGCGGCCGAGGCCGGCGTGCCGATGACGCCCGGCACGGGCCTGCTGTCCAGCCTGGGCGAGGCGCTGACGCAGGCCGAGCGCATTGGCTATCCCGTGATGCTCAAGAGCACCGCGGGCGGCGGCGGCATCGGCCTGTCGCGTTGCGACAGCGAGGCCGAGCTGACGGCGGCCTTCGACAGCGTGCAGCGCATGGGCGAACACTTCTTCCGCGATGGCGGCGCGTTCATCGAGCGCTATGTGGATAACGCGCGCCACGTCGAAGTGCAGATCTTCGGCGACGGCGCGGGCCGCGTGCTGGCGCTGGGCGAGCGCGACTGCTCGGTGCAGCGGCGCAACCAGAAGGTTATCGAAGAGACCCCGGCGCCGCTGCTGCCGGCCGCCACCCGCGCGGCCTTGCTGGACGCGGCGGTCAAGCTGGGCGAGTCGGTCGGCTACCGGTCGGCCGGCACGGTGGAATTCATCTATGATCCGGCGCGCGATAGCTTCTATTTCCTGGAGGTCAACACGCGCCTGCAGGTCGAGCATCCCGTGACCGAAGCCGTGACAGGGCTGGACCTGGTGGAATGCATGTTGCGCGTGGCGGCGGGCGAGCCGCTGGACATCGACGCCATGACGCGCGCACCGCAAGGCGCGGCCATCGAGGTGCGCCTGTATGCCGAAGACCCGCTGCGCCAGTTCCAGCCGTCGCCCGGCGTGCTGACCGATGTGTTCTTCCCGGAAGGTGTGCGGCTGGATGGCTGGGTCGCCACGGGCACCGAGGTGCCGGCCTTCTACGACCCAATGCTGGCCAAGCTGATCGTGCACGCGGGCACGCGCGAGGCGGCGCTGGACAAGCTGGCCGACGCGCTGGCCAACACCCGCCTGCACGGCATCGCCACCAATCTGGACTACCTGCGCCAGATCGTGGCGGACGAGCGCTTCCGCGCGGGGCAGTTGTCGACCCGCTTCCTGGACAGCTTCGCGTATCAACCGGCCGCCATCGAAGTGCTGGAAGCCGGCACCTACACCAGCGTGCAGGACTATCCGGGCCGCACCGGCTACTGGGACATCGGCGTGCCGCCCTCGGGCCCGATGGATGACTATGCCTTCCGCCTGGCCAACCGCATCGTCGGCAATGCGCCGGATGCGGCCGGCATCGAGGCCACGCTGGTCGGCCCGACGCTGCGCTTCCATGGGGATGCCCTCATCGCGCTGACCGGCGCCGAATGCGCCGCCACGCTGGACGGCGAACCGGTGCCGATGTGGCGGCCGGTCACGGTGCGCTCGGGCCAGGTACTGGCCACCGGCCGCGCGCTGTCCGGCTGCCGCAGCTATCTGGCGGTGCGCAACGGGCTGGACGTGCCGGTGTACCTGGGCAGCCGTTCGACCTTTGCGCTGGGCCAATTCGGCGGCCATGCCGGCCGCACGTTGCGGGTAGGCGACATGCTGCCGGTGGTGCGCTCCGGGCTGCCTGCCGCCAACGCCGCGCCGCCCGTGGCCGAGCCGCAGGCGGCCGCGCCCGAACTGATCCCCCGCTACGGCAATACCTGGGAAATCGGCGTGCTGTACGGGCCGCACGGCGCGCCCGACTTCTTCCGTCCCGAAGCCATCGACGAATTCTTCGCCGCCGATTGGGAGGTGCACTACAACTCGAACCGGCTGGGCGTGCGCCTGACCGGGCCCAAGCCCACCTGGGCGCGTGAGAACGGCGGCGAGGCGGGCCTGCATCCTTCCAACATCCACGACTGCGAATACGCCATCGGCAGCATCAACTTTACCGGCGACAGCCCCGTCATCCTGACGCGCGACGGTCCCAGCCTGGGAGGCTTCGTGTGCCCGGTCACGATCGCCCGCGCCGAGCTGTGGAAGGTGGGCCAGGTCAAGCCGGGCGACCGCATCCGCTTCGTGCGCATCGACTACCGCGAGGCGGTAGCGCTGGAAGCGGCGCAGGACCGCAGCGTGGCATCGCTGACGTCGGTCGCGCCGCAAGCCACCACGCCGGCGGCGCCGCCGCAGACCGCATCCGAAACCATCGTGGCCGCATTGCCGGCCGAGGGGACGCGCCCGTCGGTGTCTTACCGTCAGGCGGGCGACGGGTACCTGCTGCTGGAGTATGGCGACAACGTGCTGGACCTGGCGCTGCGCATGCGGATTCATCTGCTGATGCAAGCGCTGGCCGCCCGCCCCATCGACGGCGTGCACGAGCTGTCGCCGGGCGTGCGTTCGCTGCAGATCCGCTACGACAGCCGCGTGATCCTGCAGGACGCGTTGATCGCGCGGCTGCTGGAGATCGAGGCTGGCCTGGCCGACGTGGCGACGCTGAAGGTGCCGACCCGGGTGGTGTACCTGCCGATGGCGTTCGAGGATTCGGCCACGCTGGGCGCGGTGCAGCGCTACCAGGAAACGGTGCGCGCCAGCGCGCCGTGGCTGCCGAACAATGTGGACTTCATCCAGCGCATCAACGGCCTGGCCAGCCGCGAGGACGTGCGCCGCATCGTGTTCGACGCGAGCTACCTGATCATGGGCCTGGGCGACGTATACCTGGGCGCGCCGTGCGCGGTGCCGATCGATCCGCGCCACCGCTTGCTGACGTCGAAGTACAACCCGGCCCGCACCTTCACGGCCGAGGGCACGGTGGGCATCGGCGGCGTGTACATGTGCATCTACGGCATGGATTCGCCCGGCGGCTATCAGCTGGTGGGCCGCACGCTGCCGATCTGGAACAAGTTTCTGAAGAACCCGGTGTTCCAGGACGGCAAGCCCTGGCTGCTGCGCTTTTTCGACCAGGTGCGGTTCTATCCGGTGAGCGAGGCCGAGCTCGATACGCTGCGCGAGGATTTCCGCGAAGGCCGCGCGACGGTGCGGATCGAGCAAGAGGTGTTCGATTTCGCGGCGTACCAGCGTTTCGTGGCGGACGAGGCCGACAGCATCGGCGCGTTCCAGACGCGGCAGAAGGCGGCGTTCGATGCCGAAGTGGCGCTATGGAAGAGCGAGGACGTGGCGGCCGCGCCGGTCGAGGCCGAACCCGAGCCGGAGACGGCGCTGCGCGAGGGCGAACGCCTGGTCAGCGCGGACATGTGCGGCAATATCTGGAAGATTCCGGTGCAGGTGGGCCAGAGCGTGTCGGCCGGCGACACGCTGGTGGTGGTGGAGGCCATGAAGATGGAGCTGTCGGTGATTGCGCCGGCCTCGGGGACGGTGACGGGTATCCGCTGCGTGCCGGGCAAGCCGGTGAACGCGGGCGATCCGCTGATCGTGCTGGCCGAAGATGCCACTTGCCCCGTGACCTGATGATGGCGGGCGAATCGGTGCGGATCAGCCCGGCGCTGCGTCAGGCGCCGGCGCTGGCGGGGTCGCTGGCGGACCAGGTGTACCAGCGCCTGAAGGACGAGCTGTTCGATTTCCGGCTGCTGCCGGGCGACCGCTTCACCGAGGCCGAATTGGCGCTGCGGCTGGGCGTGAGCCGCACGCCGGTGCGGCTGGGGCTGGCGCGGCTGGAACGCGAAGGCTTCGTGGTGCCGAGTCCGCGCAGCGGCTGGCAGGTGCGGCCGTTCGATTTCGAGCGCTTCGAGGCGCTGTATGACGTGCGGGTGGTGCTGGAGCTGGCGGCGGTGGAGCGGTTGTGCGCGCGGGAGCATATGGACGAAAGCGGGATGCTGGGGGCGCTGACTGATGTGTGGCTGGTGCCGCCGGCGCAGCGGATTCTGGATGGCCGGTTGGTGGCTGAGCTGGATGAGGCGTTTCATTGCTCTCTCGTCGCGGCGGCAGGAAATCCAGAGATGGCGTTGATTCATCGGGAGGTGACCGAGAAGATCCGGATCGTCCGGCGGTTGGATTTCACCAAGGAGTTTCGGGTGGATGCGACCTATGAGGAGCATGGGGCGATTTTGCGGGCGGTTTTAGCGCGTCGGGCGGAGGCGGCGGGGAGGATGTTGCGGGGGCATATCGAGATGAGCAAGGCGGAAGTGCGGAAGATTACGTTGCATATGCTTTATGAGGCTCGGGGGTGATTGCTTTGCAGCGATTGGGGTTCTTTAGACGCGCTGGGCAACGGCGGCCGGCCGGGAGCGGGGCTACGATTGCGGTCCGGAGCCTTCGCTCCGGACTGCCCCTTCCTCATCTTCGTTGTCGCCTTCGGCGACTGCCTTCCGATTCCGTCGGGCGCATCTACACGCCCCGCCCTCCCTGTCCGCCTGCCCGCCACGCTGTGATGGAGCGGGTTTGTGGCGGTGCTGGGGCGAGGGGTGTGCTTGGCGTTCTGGTGGGGAACGGGAGTGGGGTGAAAGATCTTGCGGGGTCGCCCAAGCGGCCGCGCCGGCGGCCTTTTTGGGCCTTTGAGGGTGCTGGGTCAAGGCGGTTGAGGATGGCTTTTTAGGGGAGACCTGATTTTGGCGCGGCAGGTTTAGGCTTGGATATTGGCTTGCAGGCCGGTGGGGACTTGCGGGGGCTTGGTGGTTTCCGGGGAGGCCTGGTTTGGTGCCCAGTGCAGGAACTGCCCCTGCGCTCTTGAATTGGAGAGCGTGGTGTGTCGTGCTGGCGTGTGGCCCTGCCCTGGTTCAGTCCAGCTTGTAGCTTTTCAGGTGGATGCTGGTTTCGGTGGCGGAGATGGCTTTGATCAGGCGGACGCGGTCCAGGACGCGGGACATTTCTTCGATGTTGGCCACGCGCAATTCGGCCAGGAGGTCCCAGCGGCCGTTGGTGTCGTGCAGGGCGACGACGGCGGGGTCGCCCAGGAGGATGCTGACGACGCGGCGGGTTTCGTTGCCGTCCACGGCGATGTTCATCCAGGCGCCGATCTGGTCGGGTTCGGATTCGGGACGCAGGCGGACGGTGTAGCCGACGATGACGCCCTCGTCTTCCATGCGCGCGATGCGGTTGTTGATGGTTCCCCTTGAAACGTCGAGCTTTTTGGCCAGGGTTGCCACGGTTGCGCGAGCGTCGGCGCGCAACAGTCCCAGCAATTGCTGATCGAGTGTGTCCATGATTGTTCCCGCGTAAAAATTGGCGCCAATTTCACATCTTATACGGATTCGGCGGGGCGCAGGACCTGCGGGCGCGTCTGCCTGGGCCGCGGCCGCGTGGGGCGTTTTTGCCACGGCCCCAATTTACCCCGTTTGGATTGGCGCCAATTTTTGCTATATTTTGCGCCGATCCGGGCGAGCCCTCCGGGGCAGGTCCGCGCTGCGCTTCTCAGTCCGCCTTAATTCCGAAAAGATTCTCAATTTGATTTCCGCTCTCATTAATGTGTGAGTGATTCCTGGAATGTCCATGCCTATCCCCTTCCCTGCGCGCCGCCTTGCGCTGGCGCTGGCTTTGCTGACGCTGGCTGCCAACGGCCATGCGCAAACCGCGCCAGCCGCGGCCGCCGCCAATCCCGGCGCTTCCGCCGACAACAACACCCTGGGCGCGATCAGCGTCGTGGGAGACTGGCTGGAGAATCCCAGCGATGAAAAGGTGCTGGAGCATGGCGGGGCGCGCACCATCGTCGACCGCGCCGCGTTCCAGGACACGGGCGCGACCAACGTGCGCGACGTGCTGCGCCGGATCCCGGGCGTACAGGTCCAGGAAAGCAACGGCACGGGCGGCAGCGACGTGTCGCTGAACGTGGGCGTGCGCGGGCTGACCTCGCGCCTGTCGCCACGCTCGACGATCCTGATGGACGGCATTCCGCTGGCGGTGGCGCCCTATGGCCAACCGCAGCTGTCGATGGCGCCGGTGGCGCTGGGCAATCTGTCGGCGGTGGACGTGGTACGCGGCGCGGGCTCGGTGCGCTATGGCCCGCAGAACGTGGGCGGCATCATCAACTTCGTGACGCGCGCGATTCCGCAGGACTTCACGGCCGACGCCTCGGTCGAGACCGACATGTACAGCCACGGTGGCGTGAAGACAACGCCCAGCGCGTTCATCGGCGGCACCAACGATCGCGGCCTGGGCGGCGCCCTGCTCTATTCGGGCACGCACGGCAATGGGTTCCGCGACAGCAACGACCGCGTCGACATCGATGACGTGATGCTCAAGGGCACTTACCGCATCGGCGCGGACGACCGCATTTCGGCGTCGCTGCACCACTACGAAGGCCGCGCCGGCATGCCCGGCGGCCTGACCACCAAGCAGTATTCGCAGGACCCGTTCCAGTCCACGCGGCCGTACGACAATTTCACCGGCCGCCGCACCGACACGTCGTTCCGCTACAACCACGACGACGGCGTCAACAAGTTCGAATTGCTGACGTACTACACCGACAGCTTCCGCGGCAGCAGCATCGAGACCGAAGGCACCGGCGCCAACGCCGGCCAGCGCCGCCTGACGTTCAACCCGCGCAACTATCACACGTTCGCGATCGAGCCGCGCTACTCGCGCCTGTTCCGCGGATCGGACGTGACGCAGGAAATCAGCGTCGGCTACCGTTATCTGAAGGAAGCCAGCGACGAACGCGCGTCGCGCACGGCGTTCTATGTGCCGGACGGCCCGTTCGACCCGCTCAACGCGCCGAACCCGCAGTACCAGTTCCGCACCGGCGGCACCACCGCGCACGCGGTCTACATCGACGACACCATCAACGTTGGCAACTGGACCATCACCCCGGGCGTGCGCTACGAGTTCATCGATTCTTTCCTGAACGACAAGTCCAACCCCGCCGCCAAGAAATACACCAGCATCAAGTCCGAAGAGCCCCTGCCCTCGCTGTCGATCGTGTATCACCTGAGCGAGCAATGGAGCGTGTTCGCCAATGCCGGCCAGTCGTTCGGTCCGCTGCAGTACTTCCAGATCGCCTCGACCACCAACGGCCTGCATCCCGAAAAGGCCACCACGTATGAAGTGGGCACCCATTTCAACAGCGGCGGCTGGAAGGGCGAGTTGACCCTGTTCAACATCAACTTCGACGACGAGCTGCAGCTGCGCGGCGGCACCAACGGCGGCTCGGACGCGTGGACCAACCTGGGCGCCACGCGCCACCGCGGCGTGGAAACCGGGCTGTCGTACGACCTGGGCGAGCTCACCGCAGCGCTATCGGGCATGTCGGTGTACGGCACCTACACCTACACGCAGGCCACCTACAAGGCGGGCGTGTTCGAAGGCCGCGACCTGCCGTTCTATTCTCGCAACGTGGCCTCGCTGGGCGCGCGCTATACGCGCAACCAATGGACCTTCAACGTCGATACCTTCCTGCAGTCCAAGCAGCGCTCGCCCGGCTCGCCGGATCCCGGCGCCACGTACCAGACCACCGAAAGCGCCAACGGCGCCTACGGCGACATCCCCGGCTACGGCACGGTGCACGTGCGCGCCGCCTACGATTTCGGCAAGCAGATGCACAACCTGAACATCGCGCTGGGCGTGAAGAACCTGTTCGACAAGCGCTACTTCACCCGTTCCACCGACAACAACGCGGGCAAGTACGTGGGCATGCCGCGCACGGTGTACCTGCAGGCTTCGCTGGCGTATTGATGGCGACGCGGCACGCCGGCATCCGGACCAGGCATCGTCGGATGCCGCTGCGGCCGGACACGGCGGCGGCCCGGCGCCTTACTTCCTGAACAGGCGCTTGGCCAGGCTGACCACGCCCAGCACCACGGCCCCGGCCACGATGCCGAACAGGGCGCTGAGCACGGTCGACGTCAAGAGCGGCAGCAAGCCGCTGCCCGTGGCGGCGGCGACGTGCTCGATGGCGGCGCCCAGCGGCGCGATGCCGTGGGTGAGGATGCCGCCGCCGACCATGAACATGGCGGCGGTACCCACCACCGATAGCGTCTTCATCAGGTAGGGCGCGGCCACGACGATGCGCTTGCCCAGCCAGGCCGCGGCCTGCGAGCGCTTGGTGCTGAGATACAGGCCCAGGTCGTCGAGCTTGACGATGCCCGCCACCAGGCCATAGACGCCCACCGTCATGACCAGGGCGATGCCGGCCACCACGATGGTCTGGCGCACCATGTCGGCGCCAGCCACAGCGCCCAGGGTGATCGCGATGATTTCCGCCGACAGGATGAAGTCGGTGCGCACCGCGCCTTTGATCTTGTCGCGCTCGAACGCCACCATGTCCACCGAAGCATCCTGCAGGGCCTCGGCGCGGGCGGCGTGATTGCCATCGGCGGTATCGCCGTGCGGCAGGAATTTATGCGCCAGTTTTTCCACGCCCTCGAAACACAGGAAGGCTCCGCCCACCATCAGCAGCGGTGTCACGGCCCAGGGCGCGAAGGCGCTGATCACCAGGGCCGACGGCACCAGGATCAATTTGTTGAGGAAAGAGCCCTTGGCCACCGCCCACACCACGGGCAGTTCGCGGTTGACCGGCACACCCGAGACCTGCTGGGCGTTGAGCGCCAGGTCGTCGCCCAGCACCCCGGCGGTTTTCTTGGCCGCCACCTTGGTCATGACGGAGACGTCGTCAAGAATGGTGGCGATGTCGTCGAACAGGGCGAAAAAGCTACTGCCGGCCATGTGGGGCCCCCGGAGTGGAGATGACCGAGTGTACAGGCGCCGCGGCGCGCCAGGACAGCCGGGGCCGCCGCCGCGCCAGGCCGGGTTCAGGCCTTGATATACACCCAGGCGTGCACACCGGATTTCAGCAGCACCGACACCCGCTTGTAATCCGAGACCTCGTAGCGGTCGGCGGCTTCGAGTTCCCGTTGGGTGATCTCGAACACCATGCCCGCCACTTCGTCCTTGGGGTCGTAGCTGGCGTAGACGATGGGGTGCTGCGCCAGCCCGCTGGTCTTGATGACCTCGGGGTCCGTGATTTCCACCCAGCGCTGCACATAGCCGGTCATGGCGTCGGCCTTGCCCGAGAGTTCACGGCCGAAGTTGGCGCGTTGCACGGCCTTGTCCTGGAGGGTTCCGTAGGAAAACAGCAGAACCGCGGATTCGTTCGATTCAGGCACCTTCGTGTCCTTTAGGAAATGGTGTACACGCGACTTTACACCAGCGGCCGGCCGTCATCGAACCGCAACCAAAAGGTCATGTTGACCGACGAACGGCAGGCATTCGGTCTGTAGACCTGTGCCGACAAGCCCGCGAACCGCCTGGTTCGCGGGCGTATTCGTACAAGATTGTTTGTTGCAAATGAAGCGTAGGGAATGCCGCGGCAAGGGACTACCGTGGGTTGGTGGCATCTCGCCGCGACAACCAAGAGGTACGCACCATGACTTTCCCCACTCGCTACCAGGCTTCGTCGAATCAACCGGACCAGAACCAGACGCCCAACAAGCAACAAGAGCAGCAAACGCAGCAACAGAAGGAAGATGCCGCTCGCAAGCAGGCTCAAGTCGACAAGGACAAGGCCACCGCCACGTCCGGCAAGCAAAGCACCTGACGTTCTCCGTGGTCCTTTGCGGACCCGCATACTTTTCCATGCAGTACGACGGGCACATTGCCCGCAGCGCCCGACACCCTGGCTTAGCCCAGCCTAGGCCGACGCACCGCTGAAAAACAAGAAGGCCGCCCGGTTGCCCTGGGCGGCCATGTTGTTTGGAGGACCGCGATGCGCATGCGCCATGCAAGCGCCGCGCCGGTTCACGCGCTTAGACGGGTCTGGCATGCGCGTCCACCACGGTACGGCCATGGTTGATCGCGGCATCCACCGCCATGCCTGGGCTGGACACGAAGCCACCCGATGCGAACAGCGGCACGACGTAGGGTTCGCCAAGACGGTCCTGATCGCCGGCAAGCTCCACGGCCACGGTCGCGGTGAAAGCGGGCCGGCCCGAGCCGCCCACGGAAATGCGGGAAACGCTGGCTGTCAGCCGGTAGCCCTTGTAAACCATATTGTTGTGAAACATAAGCCTCCCGTCGTTGATCAAAAGGCCCGTCAAGGGCCTTTGTTCACAAGGTGCGGATTTGCGTGGCGTGGGGGCCTTTGGCGCCCTGCGCGGTGACGTAGCTGACGCGCTGGTTTTCAAGCAGCACTTTGTGCCCGTCGCTGACAATCTCGGAGAAATGAGCGAACAGATCCTTGCCGCCGTTCTCGGGCATGATGAAGCCAAAGCCCTTGGCATCGTTGAACCATTTGACGATTCCGGTTTCCATAATCCATTCCTTTAAATAGCGGACACAGCCCGCGAGAGTGAGCCTGTCAAGGAAAGGACTGCGAACAATGAAGCGCCCCGCAGGGGGTGCAAGACCGGACGAAAATCACGATGCTCGAAAAGCTTCAAGTCCACTATGGGTGTAGGGCCGGATAATGTCAATCAGCGTTTCCAATTACCACCCTTATTATTTTTGCACGCATGCTTAGCTGGTTTTTGCGCTGATATTGGCTTTTATTCGCGGGAAATCACGTTATTTCGCCGCGCATCCACGCTTTATGCGTAACACCTTGGCTTTTTCATACGGCGACGCGCCAAAGCGCGTATCCTGCAATGATGGTGCTTGAACGCGCGTCCCTCGCCCGCATCGCCATGCATAGGAGCACGGCAATGAACAAGCAACCGCCCCCCCACACGACAAGTCCTCGCCCCGTCCGCGCGCTCCCGGCTGCGCGAGCGTGAGCGCCTTCTCACGGACTGTCGCGCGTTTCGCCAACGCCTGCGTCAAGCTGCTGCCCAGCGCCGGCACCCCGCCGCCGCCGCGCGGCAACAGCGCGCATACCGACGCACGCCCCAGCCATGCGGCCATTTCGTCGCCGTGGCGCATCTACCGCATCTATGCGCGCCCCGATCAACTGCTGATCCGCAACGAGCACGGGCAAATCCTGGAGCTGGGTATCATGAAGGGCAGCGAGCCCAACCTGAGCTATCGGCTGAACACCAGGAACCTGCAGGGCCAGGGTTTCGCCACGCGCACGCTGTTGCTCGACGACATCGCGCGCCGCATCGAAGCCGGTGAAATCAGCCGCGAGCTGCTCAACCTGCCCGAATGCACCGCGCCGCTGGGTGCCGACCTGGACCGCGGCACGCATACCGATGTGTCGATGAAGCTGGCGCGCTAGGGGCCCGCCCGCACTCAGAAATCCTGGGCGGCGGGACGCAGCACGATCTCATTGATGTCCACATCCGACGGCTGCTCGATCGCGTAAGCGATCGCGCGCGCCACGGCGTCGGCGCCGATCGCGATCTGGTAGAAATCGTCCACCGCCTTGCGGCTTTCTGTGTGCGACACGCCTTGCTTGAGTTCAGTGTCGACGGCGCCGGGTTCGATGGTGGTGGTGCGGATCTTGCCGCCGACCTCATGCCGCAGGCCTTCGGAAATTGCCCGCACCGCGAACTTGGTGCCGCTGTACACGGTGCCGCCAGGGCTGAACACCTTCAGGCCCGCGACCGACGCGATATTGATGAAATGCCCGCTTTCCTGCTTCTGGAACAGCGGCAGCACGGCGGCAATGCCATACAGCACGCCCTTGATATTGATGTCGATCATGCGGTCCCACTCCTGCACCCGCGTATCGGCCAGCGGTGCAATCGCCATATAGCCCGCATTGTTGACCAGGACGTCCACCCGTCCGAACGCGCGAACCGCCGTGTCGATCAGCGCCTGTACATCAGCCTGACGCGCCACATCGGTGGCCGCCACTTCCACCTTGCCGCCCGCCGCGCGGATCTCGGCGGCAATCGCTTGCAGGCGGTCCAGGCGGCGCGCGCCCAGCACCAGGCTTGCGCCCTGCGCTGCCAGGTGCCGCGCCGTGGCTTCACCCAATCCGCTGCTGGCGCCGGTGATCACCACCACTTTGCCTTCGATGTTCTTGCTCATGACATTCTCCTGTCAGCCCCGGGGGGCCATGTGTTGTGATGAATGTCAGTATCGGCAGCGGCAGAAATCCAGTAAATGGAAACGTTTTTATTTTAGAATTCCAAATATTGGAATTCTCATCCGACGACACAAGGGCTGCCCATGCTGAACCGCCTGGAAATGCTGCGCCTGTTCTGCGCCGCGGCCGACGCCGCCAGCTTCAAGGAAGCCGCGCTGCGGCTGGGCACCTCGCCGCAGGCCATCACCCGCGCGGTGCAGGAACTGGAAGCGCAAATCGGCGAAGTCCTGTTCCACCGCAACACGCGCGGCAACCAGATCACCGAATTCGGCGAGCAACTGGCGCGCGAGGCCCGCGCCAGCCTGTCGCAGATCGACGGCCTGTTCCAGCGCCCGTCGGCCCAGGCCCGCGACGGCATGGCGGGCGTCTTGCGCATCACCGCCCCGATCTCGCTCGGCCGGATGTTCATTGCGCCGCTGCTGCGCGACATTGGCCAGCGTCATCCCGCCATCCGCTTTGACCTGCGCCTGTCAGACCAGATCGCCGACGTGGTCGACGAGAAAATCGATATCGGCGTACGGCTGGGATCGCTGCGCGACAGCCGCTACGTCGCCAAAGCAGTGACCAAGCTGAACTTCTTCATCGTCGGTTCGCCCGAGTTGATCGCGCGCTGCGGCACGCCAACCCATCTGGAGCAGTTGGCCGCGTTGCCGGTCACCGCCTTGATCGACCGCGGCACCGGCCGCCCCTGGTCTTGGCAATTGGCCCAGGACGGACTCTGGACGCCATCCCAGCCCGCCTTCGGCACCAACGACCTGGAAGCCGAATGCGATGCGGTGCTGTCCGGTCTGGGTTTCGGCCATCTGGTCAGCTATGTAGCCGTCCCGCATCTGCGCACCGGCAAGCTGGTGGCGGTGCTGCCCGAGCTGTCGCCAGCCCCCTGGGACCTGTATGTCTATCGTCCGCAGCGCGGCCCGGTGCCGGCGCGTGTCAGGCTCGTGTTCGACGAACTGGTCGCCTTGTTTGCCGACCCCGCGCGCTTCCCGGTCGACCCGGCGCCGCCCATGCCTGATCGCGCTAGAACGAAACCAAGCGCTTCAGGCACGCGTCCACCACCGTCATCACCGCCTTTTCCAGCCGCTCGCGCTCGGCGCCGGACGCCCCGCTGATCAGCAGCTGTTCGTAACGTTGAAAGTCCGTCAGCGGCACCTTGGACTGCAGGCCGTCCAGCACGCATTGGCAGTACCCCTTGGCCTTGTCATCCACCTTGTCGATGCCGGCCGGCGCCTTGGCCTTGAAGCCCTGCACGCATGAGGCATAGGTCACACGCTGGACCTCGGCGGGGTATTCCTCTTTCTTGCCGCAGGCGGCAAGCAGCAACAGCACCATCACGCTCGCGCCCAAGGCGCGGCTGGGCCGAATTGGCATGGCATCCCTCTGGTCTGAGACAGGAAGGCCCGATTTTGGCACGCCTGCCGCCCGCCGTCGCCTCCCCGCCAACCTGGTTTGCGCCCGCCCCACGGGCAGTTGCCGCCATGACGGCCCGCATGCTACAAGACGGCCCTTCGCCCCAATCCTGACCCGTCATGTTCACCGCTACGGCATTGAGCTTTTTCGTCGCCGGTATCGCCCTCGTGCTGGCCATGCCCGGCCCCACCAATACCTTGCTGGCGGCGGCGGGTCTGCGCCAGGGCTTTGCCCGTTCGGCGCGACTGACGGGCGCGGAACTGGCCGGCTATCTGGTGTCGATCACGGTGTGGGGCCGCTTCCTGAGCCAGGCCGCGCAGATCCTGCCCTGGCTGCCCACGGCGGTGCGCATTGCCAGCAGCCTCTACATCGCCTATCTGGCCTGGCGCATGTGGCGTGCGGCGCACGCCGTGCCGTCAGCGGCGCAGCAGGTCATCGGCCTGCGCACCCTGTTCACGGCCACGTTGCTCAACCCCAAGGGCATCCTGTTCGCCAGCACCATTTTCCCGCCCGCGGCCTTCGCCAGCCTGTCCGGCTATGCCTTGTGCATGGCCATTTTCTCGGCGTTGCTGGTGCCTATCGGCCTGGCCTGGGTGTTATTCGGCGCCACCCTCGGCGGCGAGAAACTGAAATGGATCGACCCGGCCAGGATGCAGCGCGCCGCCTCGATCGTGCTGGGTGCTTTCTCGGTGACGGTCGCCTGGTCGGTCTTCAAGTAAGCGCAAGAACCGGATAGCCCGGCTCCGCGCGGGCGCCTATCGTTCCTGGGTCATTCACCCTCAAGGATCGATCATGCATCAATTGGCCGGCAAAGTTGCCATCGTCACGGGCGCCAGTTCTGGAATCGGCTACGAAGCCGCAAAGCTGTTCGCGCGCGAAGGCGCCAGGCTGGTGCTGGTGGCACGGCGGCAAGCCGAGCTGGACCAGCTTGCCGCCGAGATCGAAGCCATGGGCAGCCATGCCGCCGTGCTGGCGGGCGATGTACGCGATGAAGCCCTGGCGCGGGACGCCGTGGCTGCCGCCCACGCCCGCTTCGGCGGCCTGGACATCGCCTTCAACAATGCCGGCATGACTGGCCCCGCCGTGCCGGTGCACGAGCTTTCGCCCGCAGAATGGCGCGACATCCTGGATACCAACCTCACCAGCGCCTTCCTGGGCGCGCGCCACCAGATCCCCGCCCTGCTCGAACGCGGCGGCGGCTCGCTGATCTTCACGTCCACCTTCGTCGGCTATACCGCCGGTTTTCCCGGCATGGGCGCCTATGCGGCCAGCAAAGCCGGCCTGATCGGGCTGACGCAGGTCATCGCCGCCGAATACGGGGCTCGCGGCATCCGCGCCAATGCCCTGCTGCCCGGCGGCACGGACACGCCGATGGGCCGGGCCTCAATGGACACGCCCGAAGCGCGCGGCTACGTCGAAGGCCTGCACGCGCTCAAGCGGCTGGCCACGCCTGCCGAGATCGCGCGATCGGCGCTGTACCTGGCCTCGGACGCGTCCAGCTTCACCACCGGCACGGCGCTGCTGGTCGACGGCGGCGTATCGATCAACCGCGGCTGACGCCAAGGCCCCGCCCCGTTCCGATCAGGCGGCAAGGCGCAGTTCGTCAAACTGCACCTTGCCGCCCTGCACCACCAGCGGAATGCGTTCGCCCTGCCCCAGCAGGCAGGACACATCGCGCAACGGGTCGCCATCGACCACCAGCAGGTCCGCTATGGCGCCGGGCGCGATGCAGCCCAGCTTGCCCTGCATGCCCAGCACCTCGGCGCCCACCCGCGTGGCGCTGGCGATCACCGCCTGTGGCCCCAACACCTCGGCCCGCAGGCGGAATTCATCGCTTTGCAGCCGCTGCGACGGGCCCAGCAGGTCACTGCCATAGCCCATTTTCACGCCCGCATCGCGATAGATTTCCAGCGACCGCAGACCGGCATCGCGCACCTGCGAAATCTTGGCCACGCTTTCCGGCGGCAGGCCGAAATCGCCGCCTTCGCTGGCCAGCGCCTCGTAGGTCACCAGCGTCGGCACGGCATACGCCTGGCTTTGCGCCATCAACCGGGCGGTCTCGGCGTCGACCAGATTGCCGTGCTCGATCGTGCGCACCCCGCAACGCACGGCGCGGGCGATCGCCTCGGCCGTATAGGCATGCGCCAACACGTAGGTCTGGCGGCCGCGGGCCTCGGCCACGATGGCGCGGATCTCGTCTTCGGAGTAACCCCACGCGCCCACCGGGTCGGTGGGCGACGCCACCCCGCCCGACGCCATGATCTTGATCTGGTCCGCGCCCATCTGCAGTTCCTGGCGCACCGCCCGGCGCACCGCATCCACGCCGTCGGCCACGCGCGCCAGCGCTCCCACCCGCACGCAGCACGGACACGGTGAATCATCGTTCAGGAAATCGCTGCGGGCCCGCATGTCGCCGTGTCCGCCCGTCTGGCTGAGCGCCCGGCCAGACACGAACAATCGCGGACCCTGCACCAGCCCCAGCTCGACCGCCTGCTTGAACGCATGCCCCGCGCCGCCCGCGTCCCGCACGGTAGTGAAGCCGCGCCGCAGCATACCGCGCAGGATCGGCGCCGACCGGAAGGTCACCAGCACGTTAGGCATGCTGACCTGCTGCGCCAGGTTCAACTCCACGGCGATCACATGCACGTGCAGGTCGATCAGACCCGGCATCAGGGTCTTGCCCTTCAGGTCGATCACCCGCGCCGACGACGCCTGCAAGGGGCGGTCGGACACCTCTTTGATCAGGCCGTCCTCCACGAGCACATCGTGGTCGCCCTGCAGATCGGCATGGGCCGGGTCCAGCAGCGCGGCGTTCTTGAACAATAGGGTTTGCATGATGCTCCCGCAATCAAAGCGTAAGTAGGACCGGCAGCACCGCCGGCAGCGTCAGTTGTGCATAGGGACGGCACGCGGCGGCGTCGGCCGGACCGTACCAATGGGCCGCGTGCAGCAGGTTCAGCGAGCCCAGCGTGCGGCCGCGCCAGCGGATCGGCATGTTCAGCACACTCTGGCAGCCCAGGGAATCGATCAGGGCGTGGTCCGAGAACACCTGGCGCAGATCATCCAGCGTGTGCCCGATGTAGGCCTCGCCGCGATCCAGCACGGCCTCGGTCCAAGGCCCCTGGGCCACCGTCTTGCTGCCGCCCGCCGGGTAGGCGTCGGGCAGGTTCGAATACAGCCGCGTTGCCAGCGCGGTCTCGGGGTCGTAGGACAGAATGGTGAACAGCCGGTGGCCGATCTGTGCCGCCAGCGCGCGGTCGACCGCGGCGAACACCGCCTGCGGCTGGTCCAGGGCGGCGTGGGCGCCCGCCACCGCATCCAGTTCGGGGACCGCTAGCGCGGGTCCCGTGTGACGAATGGACTTCATTGCGTTTCTCCTGCGGCGATTTCCTCGAGCGAGCGGCCGCGCGTCGGCACGCCCATCAACACCACCACGGCGGCGCCCAGCAACAGCACGACCGTCGTCAGGCCGAACACACCCAAAAAGCCGAAGTTCGGATACAGGTAGCCGACCAGGATCGGCGACACGATCGCGCCGATCCGCCCGATGGCCGACGCCAGCCCCGCGCCGGTGGTGCGCACCGCCGTCGGAAAAACCTCGGCCGTGTAGGCATACACGCCTGCATAAGTACCGTTCATGAAGAACGACATGCAGATGCCGGCCAGCATGATCTGCTCGTTGCTCTGCGAGAAAGCCAGGCCCAGCGCGCTGGCCCCGCCCAACAGCATGTAAGTGGCGATGGTGGCCTGGCGGCCGATCTTCTCGTTGAACCAGGCCGCGCTGAAATAGCCCGGCACCTGCGCGCAATAGATCGCCAGCGAATACGAAAAACTCTTGGTGATGCTCATGCCGGTCTCGACCAGCAGCCCCGGGATCCACACGAAGAACGAGTAGTAGCTGAACGTGATCGACAGCCACATGATCCACGTCATGATGGTGATGCGTGCCTGGCGGCCCGCCAGCAATAGCATGAAGTTCTCGCGCAGCGTGCCGCTTTTGCCGGTGGCCGCCGCGATTTCGGGCTGCGCCTCGGCCAGCGCGTAGCCGCGCCGCGCGAAGTCCGCTTCGATCTTGTCCAGGATGCGCGAGGCCTCGTCAGTCCGGCCCCGGCTTTCCAGCCAGCGCGGCGATTCGGGCAGCGCCCGGCGCCACCACAGCAGCATCACCACCGGCAGCGCCGTGATGACCAGCACCATGCGCCAACCCTCGTCATGCGCCGGCACGATGAAATACCCCAGCAGCGCCGCCGCCACGAAGCCGAACGAGAAGAATCCCGCCAGCGCCCCGGTGAAGCTGCCCCGGAACCGCCGGGCCACGAATTCGGCCAGGTACGGCGCGATGATCGCGCTTTCCGCGCCGGTGCCGATCCCCGCCACGATCCGCGCCGCGAAGAACGGCGGCCAGCTGTTCACGAAAGCGCTGACGAGCGAGGCCACGCAATACAGTGCCAGCGCCCAGATCATCACCGTGCGGCGTCCAATCAGGTCGCCCAGCGTGCCCGCCAGCAACGCGCCGAAGAAAAAGCCGATGTAGGTGCTGCTGCCCAGCAGGCCGATCTGCACGCTGGACAGTTCCCAGGTCTTGCGCAGCACGGGCAGGATGAACGCCAGCACCGCGGCGTCCATGGCATCGAACATATACCCCAGGCCGCCCATCAGCAGCAGATGTTTGTGGAAATGCGCGAACGGCAGACGCTCGATGCGTCCCGAAATCATGGACATGCGGTTCCCCTTGGTCGACGGCTCGAGCCGTACTGGATGAGAGAACGCATGATAGGCATGCGCGGTTTTATCTCACTAATTTATAGTTATGATGCCCACCATCACTAGTGTGAATGACCTGCCATGACCTTCCGTACCCTCGATCTGAACCTGCTCAAGGTCTTCGAAGCCTTGATGACGGAAGGCAGCGTCACCCGCGCCGCCAACGCACTGTTCATGACCCAGCCCGCCGTCAGCAATGCCCTGGCCCGCCTGCGCGACGGGCTGCAGGACCCGCTGTTTGTGCGGTCCGGCAACGGCGTCATGCCCACCCAGCGCGCCGCCGTCCTATGGGCCGAACTGGGCGAAGCCTTGGGCCGCATGCGCGGCGCCCTGGACGCCCAGGCCTTCGACCCGGCCCAGGCCTCGGTGGAATTCAGCCTGTCCATGTCCGACTACACCGCCGGCGTCGTCATGCCGCGCCTGTGCAACCACCTGGCGCAGGTCGCGCCGCTGGCGCGCGTGCGCACCGTACCCAACACCGTGCTGGAAATCGCCGACCAGCTGGAAGACAACCGTGTCGACTGCGTGCTGAGCGTGTACGTAAACGAAGCCCAGCACGCCAACCACATCCGCTCGCGTTCGCTCTGGCGGGTCGATTACGCCTGCTTCATGCGCGCCGGCCATCCCCTGGCGGCCATGAAGCGCCTGAGCACCCGCGCCTTCCTGGCCGCGCGTCACGTCGACGTCAGCCTGGCCGGCACCGCGCTGCCGTCCTACGACATCTACCTGGCGGCGCGCGGCTTGTCGCGCAACGTGGTTGCCATCGTCAACCACTATGGCGTGGCGTATGAAATGGTGCGCCATTCCGACATGCTGGCCGTGCTGCCGCGCAACCTGGGCGCGCAATCCCCGCACGCCCCCTACCTGCACGCTATGCCACTGCCGCTGCATGCGCCGCCGCGGATACTGAGCCTGTTCTGGCATCAACGCAACGACACCGTGCCGGCGCAGCGCTGGCTGAGGCAGACGTTGGTGGATATGTTTGCGAGCGGGGAGAATGCAGGGGTCGGATGAGCCGATAGCGGCAGCAGACGCATCAGCGGCAATCGCTGGAGCAGCGTGCGTGCAAGTCAAGCCAATACGGAAACCATTACCCTCGCTACACTTGCGCCTGACAATCCATTTCAGCCGCAACGTTCCACCATGACAGCCACGCCCGCCTCCCCCTACCCCGCCGCCATCGACCCCGACCAGGTCGGCGAATACCCCGCCATCACCCATTCGGGCGGCGGCTACTTCTACGACGACGTCCTGGAATACCGGGTATGGGTGCATCCGCACGCCGGCGGGGAAGACCTGCACGATGGCGACGACTACTACTATCCGTTCGCCACCTTCGAGGACGCGGCCGAGTGCGCGGACGAAACGCCAGGCGCCGAACGCCCGTTGGTGCTGGTGCGGCAACGCGAGTGCATCGGCGAGCCGACCCCGGGCGTGTTCGAGCATGTCACCGTCGAACGCATCACCGAGTGGCGCGTGGAATGGCTGGCGGACAGCAAGCGTGCCGCCACCTCGATCCCCGACTTCCTGCGAAGCCGGGGCCAATAAGGCCTGCGAGCGCCAGAAGGCGCCGGGCGCAGGCCCTAGCTCATGTACACACCGCCGTTGATGGCGTAGTTGGCGCCGGTCACGAACGCCGCTTCATCCGACGCCAGCCAGGCGCATAGCCCGGCCAGATCCTTGGCGGTGCCCAGCCGGCCCACCGGCACGCTTTCGATGATGCGGTCCAGCAGCGCCGGCGGAAATGCCTTCACCGTGTCATCGGCGATGAAGCCCGGCGACACCAGGTTGACCGTCACCCCGCGCGCCGCCACTTCCTGCGCCAGCGACCGCGTGAAGCCGATGACCGCGCCCTTGGCGGTGGCATAGTTGATCTGGCCGATCTGGCCTTTCTCGGCGGCAACGGAACCGATATTGATGATGCGGCCCCAGCCGCGGTCGGCCATGCTGTCGACGACCTGCTTGGTGCTGTTGAACAACGTGTCCAGGTTGCTGCGCAGCACCGCCGACCAGTCGGCGTGGCTCATCTGCCGAAAGCGCATGTCCAGCATGGCGCCGGCGTTGTTGACCAGCACATCGATGTCGCCTACCTCGCGGCGCACCTTGGCGAAGGCTGCCTCGGTCGAAGCCCAGTCGGTGGCGTCGCCTTCGGACGCGATGAAGTCATAACCCAACGACTTCTGTTCCTTCAACCAGTGATCCTTGCGGGACGAACGCGGCCCGCAGCCGGCCACGACGCGGTGCCCCGCGTGGTGCAGCGCCTGGCAGATCGCGGTGCCCGTGTGGCCCATCCCGCTGGTGACATAAGCAATGCGCAAAGCCATGAACGACCTCCTTTCAAGAAACGCGTAGCGGTGCCGCCGGTCAGGCGACGGAACCGACCAGGGGGAACAAGCCGAATGCCAGCGCCGCGGCCAGCATGACCAGGCAGACCATCGTGGCCCACTTGAGCGAATAACGCTGGTGATCGCCGAACTCGACACCGGCCAGGCCGACCAGCAGGTAGGTGGACGGCACCAGCGGACTGAGCAGGTGCACCGGCTGGCCGATCAGGGACGCGCGCGCCATTTCCACGGGGGAAATGCCATAGCCTTGCGCGGCCTCGCTCAGGATCGGCAGCACGCCGAAATAGAAGGCATCGTTGGACATGAAGAACGTGAACGGCAGGCTGACCAGCGCGGTGATACCGGCCAGGTAGGGGCCAAGCGCGTCGGGAATCACGGCCAGCAGGCTGCGCGACATGGCTTCGACCATGCCAGTGCCGGACAGGATGCCGGTGAAGATGCCGGCCGCGAAAATCAGCGACACCACCGACAGCACGTTGCCGGCGTGCTGCGCAACGCGGCGGCGCTGCTCGGCCAGGTTCGGGTAATTGATGATCAGTGCAATGGCGAAGGCGATCATGAACAGCACCGGCAAGGGCAGCACGCCCAAGACCAGGCTCACCATCAGCGCCAGCGTCAGGCCGGCATTGACCCACAGCAGCTTGGGGCGGCGCAGATCGTGGTCGACTTCGATTTCCGGCAAGTTCTTGGGGCCGTCCTCGTCGTAGCCCGCATGTAGCGAAGCGCCGTCCGGCAGCGACAGCACGCCCAGGCGGCGGCGCTCGCGCAGACCCAGGAAGAAGGCCAGCACCAGGATGGCGACGATGGCCACGCCCATCACCGGCACCAGCGGCACGAAGATGTCGCCGGCGTCCACATGCAGCGCGCTGGCGGCGCGGGCAGTCGGCCCGCCCCACGGCGTCAGGTTCATGACACCGCTGGCCAGCATGGCCAGGCAGGTCATGGACAGCGCATTCATTTTCAGGCGGCGGTACAGCGGCAGCATGGAGGCCACCACGATCATGTAGGTGGTGGAGCCGTCGCCGTCCAGGGAGATCACCAGGGCCAGCACCGTGGTGCCGACGACGATCTTGAGCGGATCGCCCTTCACGGCGTGCAGGATGCGGCCCACGATGGGGTCGAACAGGCCCGCGTCGATCATGACGCCGAAGTACAGGATGGCGAACATCAGCATCACGCCGGTCGGCGCGATTTTGCGGATGCCGTCGAGCATCATCTTGTCGATGCCGGCGCCGAAGCCGCCCAGCAGGGCAAAAATAATGGGGACAAGGATAAGGGCAACCAACGGCGACAGGCGCTTGGTCATGATCAACGTCATGAACGTGATCACCATGCCGAAGCCGAGCAGGGTCAAAAGCATTGGGGTATCTCCGGACTCGTTGTTATGTGCGCCTTGGGGAGCGCTGGGCCGGAAGGCTAGGAGCAAAAGCTGTCGGGAACCTGTCGTGACCGCCCGGAACGACGCTCGACGCTGGCCAACGAGAGACCTAGGACAAATCTGAAAATCTCTGCGGATGCAACCGTCTTCGCTCTCGCCGACACACAATCCCTACGCTGATCCGAGTTGCTCCATTCACGTCATTTCATAACAAGCAGCGCCCGGCCGGGAGCGGCAGCCCCGTGTCCGGCCGGGACGCCGCGCGATCTCAAAGGGAAAATATGAAACAAGAGAAGCCACACCAGCGTCCCCCCGCAAACTTCCAGGTGCGCCCAGGCGTTCTGGCCACGCATGCAGCCCTTCTGGTGCTGGGCCACGCGCTCGCGGCGACTGCGCAGGCACAGACCTACGTCAATTACGACGGCACCCGGACCAACGATGAGAACGCCGCGGTCGCGAGCTGGGCGAAGCAACCGGAGTTCAAGGCAGATTGGGGGCTGGACGCGATGAACGCGCAATACGCTTACGCGCGCGGCCTGAGCGGCGCGGGCGTGAAGCTGGGGTCAGTCGATTCCGGCTATCTGCCCACGCATCAGGAGTTCGCCCGCCGCGGCGTCATTGCCCTGGAGGTCAAAGGCACCTATCGGAATGACGGCGACCAGCTGGACGGCTCGCAGCTCAGCTGGCGCGCCGGCGATGCCTTCGACCGTCCAGGCGATTACATCAGCAAGACGGACCTGGCTCGCAAAACGGGGGCAAACGATAACCACGGCAACCACGTCTCGGGTACCATCGCCGCCGCCAAGAATGGCCTGGGCATGATGGGCGTGTCGTTCGGCAGCCAGTACTACACCACCAACTCCAACGGCACGGACGAGTCCATATACGGGTCCAACATGGACTACAACTATTTCAAGGCCGCCTATGGCAATTTGGCGGCCGCCGGCGTGCGCGTCATCAACAGCAGCTGGGGTTCGCCGCCTGATGCGGACGACTATGGCAGCGTGGAGGGTTTCACCCAGGCATACCTGCGCCTGAACGGCGCGGGCAAGAAAACGTGGCTGGACGCCGCCGCGGACGTCTCGTTGCAATATGGCACGCTGCAGGTCTGGGCCAATGGCAATGCCGGCAAAAAAAATTCCTCGATTCGCGCCGGCGTGCCCTATTTCCGACCGGAAATTGAAAAATACTGGATTGCGGTTACGGGCCTGAAGCAATCAGGTGACCAGATCTTCAACCAATGCGGCCTGGCCAAATATTGGTGCCTCGCCGCGCCGGGTACCAACATCCTCAGCGCCGACGTGGCCGGTAACGACAAATACGTGTCGTGGAATGGCACGTCCATGGCGGCGCCGCACGTGACCGGCGCGCTGGGCCTGCTGATGGAGCGCTACCCATACTTGGGCAACGAGGAGATCCGCACGATCCTGCTGACCACCGCCTCGCATCGCGGCGAGGGGCCCGCCGACACGCCAAACGTCGTCTACGGCTGGGGGGTACCGGACCTGCGCAAAGGCATGGACGGCCCCGCCCAGCTGTTGGGGCAGTTCACCGCCAACCTGCCCGCCGGTGTGTCCGACACGTGGAAAAACAACATTTCCGAAGCGGCCCTGACGCAACGCCGACTCGAGGAAGCCAAGGAAATCGACGCCTGGGTCGCCGAAAAGGCCGCGCTGCAAAGCCGCATCGTGGCCGTGCCGAGCGCTGCCTCGGCCACCCCTGACATGATCGCCGGCATGACCCAAGGCCGCGCCCTGCTCAAAGAAGCCATCCAGTCGAACATCAAGGCAGGTTATAAGGCCAAGCGCTTCGACGCGGCAATGGCGGCACTGCGCGCCCATCCCCAGGGGGCGCTCTTGCTGGGACTGTATGAATCGGCGCACCCCGGATGGCGTAACAAGTATAGCCAGACCACTGACTACGACAACTTCATCGCCGGACGCACTGACAGCGAACTGACGCTGACGGCCATCGACGCGCCACGCATTGCCGCCATCGACCAAAACAGATCGGTCCAGGACCAGATCGATGTCCGCCAAGGACGGATCGCTGCGCTGGCGGCCAAGACCGATGCCAACTACCGAGGCAGCCTCGTGAAAGCGGGGGCCGGCACACTGGTACTGTCCGGCAACAACAGTTACTCCGGCGGCACCCAGTTGCGGGAAGGCACGCTGGGGGTGGGTCACAACAACGCGCTCGGCACCGGCCTCCTCGCCATGTCGCAAGGCGCCACACTGCAGGCAGCCGCCAACGGCTTGTCCCTGGGCAATGCGATCTCGCTGACCGGCGTTGGCAATATCGACACCCAGGCCTACACGCTGAAGCTGACGGGCGCATTGAACGATGGCCAGGGCGCTGGTGGATTGACCAAACAGGGCCCCGGCACACTCGTGCTGGCCGGCGTCAGCGCCTATTCCGGGCCGACGCTGCTCCTGAACGGCACGTTGCGCGCCGGCTCGGCCCGGGGATTCTCGTCACGTAGTGCCTTCCTGCTCAATGCCGGCACGCAACTCGACCTGGGCGGCCTGGACCAGACCATCGGCTCGCTGTCCGGCAGCGGCAGCGTCGCGCTGGGCGCGGCCACGCTGACCACCGGCGCCGACAATCAACAAAGTGTCTATACCGGCCAGATCCGCGGCGCCGGCGGCGTGATCAAGACCGGCACGGGCATGTTCACGCTGGACGCCGACAACAGCGCCTACGTCGGTCACGTCACCGTGGCCGGCGGCGGCCTGTGGCTGCGCGACAACGCGCGGCTGGGCGCCAGCGTGCTGGCGCGCAACGGCACCGTGCTGGGCGGTACCGGCAGCCTGGGCGCCACCACGATCGAGGCGGGCGCGGTACACGCGCCCGGCGATCCTGGCGGCGGGCAAGTGATCACCGGCGATTATGTCAACCACGGCACCCTGCGCGCGAGCGGGGCGCCTGCGGCGATCAGCCGCGTGGATGTCGCCGGACAGGTGGACATTACCGGCGCCACGCTGGAACTGCAGCTCTCGCCCATGGACGCGGCGGCATGGCAGCCATTGAATGGTCCCTACACGCTGATCGCCAAGCGCAGCCCCGGCGCGGTCAAGGGCGAGTTCACGACGCTGCGCAACCCCTTGCTTTTCCTCGATGCGCCGGTCAGCATCACGGGCGGCGACGGCAACGACGTCACGCTCGCGCTCAAACGCAACGACCGCGGCATGGCCAGCCTGACCCACACCGCCAACCAGGCCAACGTGGCCACGGCTATCGACGCCCTGCCACACCAGCACGAAGTCTGGCGCACTGTCGCGTTGAGTACCCACGTGGCCGACCTGAGTCCGGCCCTGGCTCAACTGTCCGGCGACACCCACGCCAGCGTCGTCTCGGCGCTGGCGGGCCCCGCCATGGCGCCCGCCTCCCAGAACGGACTGGCGGCGCTGCGCTACAACCTGTCGGCGCCCATGCGGCCTGGCGCGCCCACGGCGGCCGTTGACAATGGCACGCCGCTGCCCCTCTCGGCCCTGCCGCGCAGCGGCGCGTCGCCGCTGTGGGTTCAACTGGGCGGCGAATGGAGCAACCTGGCTGGGGACGGCAACGCGCCGAACCTGACCCAGCACAGCACCTCGCTGACAATAGGCGGGGACGCGCCCGTGGGCGCAGGCTGGCGCATGGGCGGCGCCTTCGGCTACACGGATGCGCGGCTGAGCGCGCAATCGCGCCAGGCCAGCGCCAAGACCGAGAGCTACAGCGCCACCGTCTACGGCGGCAAGGCCTATGCGCTCGGCGCAGGCGCCCTCAAGCTGATGGCCGGCGGCGCCTATTCCTGGCACCAGATCGACTCGCAACGGCAAGTGCGCTATGGCAGCCTGGACGAGCGGCTCACTGCCGGCTATCGCGGTGCCACCACGCAGTTGTTCACCGAGCTCGGCTACGCGCTGCCGCTATCGGCCGCGGCCAGCATAGAGCCGTTTGTCGGCCTGGCATGGAGCCAGCTGCGCATGAACGCGTTCTCGGAGTCCGGCGGCTCGGCGGCGCTGTCCAGCGACGGACAGCGCCAGCGCAACGTCAGCAGCCTGGCGGGCCTGCGTGGAAACTGGCGGGTACCCGGTTCGAGCATCGCGCTGCGCGGCATGCTCGGGTGGCGCCATGTCTATGGCGAAACCCGGCCTTCGGTCGCGTTATCGTTCGACCAGGGCCCGGCTTTCAGCGTGGCGGGAACCCCGATCGCGCGCGACGCCGCAAGCCTGGAGCTGGGCGCCGATCTCGTGCAGATACGTAACATGACGGCCGGCTTGAGCTACGCCGGCGAGTTCGGCGGCGGCAACCGCCAACACGCCGGATCGATTGACGTGCGTTGGCATTTCTGAGGCGTGTGCGGCGCCCGGCTGTTACCCGGCGGGCCGCGCATCTTCGGCGAGAGCGGACCCTCCGGACGCTGAGGGTCCGGTGGTCGCGGACCTATTCCAGGGACGGATAATCGGCGGACGACCTCGATCGTTATGCGACAATCTCGCGCATGCGAATTCTGGTGATCGAAGACGACGAGGACCTGGCCGACGCGCTCGTACGCCGACTGCGTCGTCTTGGGCATGCCGTCGATTACCAGAGTGATGGCTTGAGCGCGGATGGGGTGTTGCAGTACGAGACCTTTGATCTGGTGATTCTGGATATCGGCTTGCCGCGGATGTCGGGGTTTGATGTGTTGCATCGGTTGCGCGACCGCGGTAGCAAGACACCGGTGCTGGCATTGACGGCGCGGATCGATATCGAGGATCGGGTACATGCGCTCGATACCGGGGCCGATGATTACCTGGCCAAGCCGTTTGATTTTCGCGAGCTGGAAGCGCGCTGCCGGGCATTGCTGCGGCGGCCCAGCGCGCAGGCAGCCGGCGTGTTGCGGTTCGGGGAACTGGTGATCGACAGCGCCGCGCGGCATGTCAGTCTGGCCGGGCAGCGCATCGAGCTGCCCAAGCGCGAATACAGCTTGCTTGAAATCCTGCTGGCGGGGATGAATCGCGCGGTCAGCAAGTCGGAGATCGCGAACAAGTTGTTTGCGTTTGACGACGACGCGGCGCCGAATGCGATCGAGGTGTATATCGCGCGGCTGCGCAAGAAGCTCGAAGGATCGCCGCTGCGCATCGAGACGCAGCGCGGCACGGGGTATCTGCTGACGGCGGTGGATGAGAGCCAGCCGGCCGCGTCCGGCACGGCGCCGGAGCCCGCGCCGGACGCCCCGCGGGACTGAGCCGTGCAGCACGGCCGCCGCATTTCCGTACGCCGCCGCTTGCTGGCCATGCTGCTGGCGCTGTTCGTGGTGGCGCTGGGCGCGCTATACACGCTGGTGCGCGGCTATGCGCAACAGACCGCCGACACCACGTACGACCAATTGCTGCGCGCCTCGGTGCTGTCGATGGCCGACAGCCTGCAACTGGTGCAGGGCGACTGGCAGATGGATATGCCCTACGCGGCGCTCGCGCTGCTGGAACAGGCGCCGCGCGACCGGGTGTTCTACCGGGTCGCGGCGGCGGACGGCGCGTTGATTTCGGGGTATGCCGATCTGCCGCTGCCGCCCGCACGCCACGCCGAGGCCGCGGATTCGCCGCAGCTGTATGCCACCACTTACCAGGGTCAGCCCGTGCGGGTCGCGTGGATGGAACGCAAGGTCGCCGGCCCGCGCGCGACCGAGTCCGCACGGATCCTGGTGGCGCAAACGCGCGAGGCCCGCGATGCGCTGGCCGAACGCATTTTGTGGCAAGGCACACTGGCGCTGATCGGCTTTACCGCCGCCGCGCTGGCGCTGGCCTACTGGGGGCTGCAACGTTCGCTGTCGCCGATCCAGCGCATCGAGCGCGAGCTGGCCGGGCGCAGCGCGTCAGACCTGCATCCCATCGCGGCGCCCGTGCCCGAGGAACTCGATACGCTGGTGCATTCGCTGGACGGCTTCATGGCCCGCCTGGCCGAAAACCTGGACACCCTGCGCCTGTTCATCGCCGAGGCCGCGCACCAGCTGCGCACGCCGCTGGCGGCGCTGCACGCGCAGATGGAAGTCGCGCTGGACGAAGAAGACCCCGCGGAACAGCGCCGCAGCCTGCTGGCCGTGCTGCGCAACGCCGAAAAGCTGTCGCGCCTGGTCAACCAGCTGCTCAGCGACGCCAGCGTGATCCACCGCAGCAACCTGCGCAGATTCGAGCCTGTGGACCTGGCCGAACTGCTGCGCCAGGCGGTCCATGACACGGTGCCGCAGGCCGACCCGCAGCCCGACGTGCGGCTACATCTGCCGGACACCGGCGCGGCAATGGCCCCCGGCGACAGCCTGATGCTGCGCGAGGCCTTCAAGAATCTCATCGACAACGCTCTGCGCCACGGCGCCTCGGAAGACGGTCATATCGATATCGGGCTGCAACGGCGGGACGAACACTGGCGCATTGCGGTGTCGGACCGCGGCCCCGGCATTGCTCCCGCGCAGGCGCACAGCGCCTTCGAGCGCTTTTCGCGCGGCCCCAATCCGCGCACGCCGGGCGCCGGGCTGGGCCTGTCGATCGTCAAGCGCGTGGTCGACATCCACCAGGGCCAGCTCTGCCTGAGCAATCGCCCGGAAGGCGGCCTGGACGCCGTGATCACCTTGCCGGTTCACCGCCATGACGCCTAGATTCCTTCTGCTTGCCCGCCTGGCGGCCGGCTGCGCCGCCCTGCTGTTGGCCGCCGTCGGCCATTCCGCCGAAACCAGCGGCGACGGCCTGGTGCTCGGCCCTGCCGCCAGCAAGCACGTGCTGGTGGTGCACGCGTCCAACAGCGTGCAGGTGTTTCGCGGCGTACTCGAAGACTTCAGCCAGCTGAACCCCGGCGTGCGGCTGGAATACACCGAGCTGTCGACCCAGGCGCTGTACAGCGACACGGTGGCGCGCGCCGCGCAGGCGCCCGGCGTCAAGGCTGGCCCGGACCTGGTCATCAGCAGCGCCATGGACCTGCAGACCAAGCTGGTCAACGACGGCCTGGCCCAGCCCCATGTCTCGCCCGAAACCCGCGCCCTGCCCGCCTGGGCCAACTGGCGCGACGAAGTCTTCAGCATCGGCATCGACCCCATCGTAATCGTCTACGACACGCGCCGGCTGGACGCGGCGCGCGCGCCCCGCACGCGCCGCGAACTGCTGGCACTGCTGCAGGCGTCAGATCAGCCGCTGGCCGGCCGCGTCTCGACCTACGACGTGGAAGGCAGCGGCATCGGCTACCTGGCCGCCACCCAGGATGCGCGGCTGGACAGCCTGGCCGGCGCGCTGCTGGCCGCGCTGGGCCGCAACCGTGTCGCCGTGCATCAGTCCACCGAAGACGCCCTGGACAAGCTGCAACGCGGCGAGATCACGCTGGCCTACAACCTGCTGGAATCCTATACCCGCCATCGCATCGACCAGGGCGCGCCGCTGGCCATCGTCTACCCGCAGGATTACACCTTGATGCTGTCGCGCTCGGCCATCATTCCGCGGCAGGCGCCGCGCGCGGACCTGGGCGCCCGCTTCCTGGACTACCTGCTGTCGCCACGCGGCCAGGAGATGCTGTCCCGCCAGTCCGGCATGCGGCCGGTCGGCGCGTCGGTGATTCCGGCGGCGGGCGTGCGGCCCGTGGGCCTGGGGGTGGGTCTGCTGGTGTACCTGGATCCGCTGAAAAAGCGGCATTTCCTGGACGTCTGGCGGGCGGCGGCGCAGCCGCCACGCAGCGCGGAACAAGCGGGTGGCCTTCCTAGCCCAACTGCCCGCCTGCCCGCACCAGATCGGCCAGCGTGCGTACCTGCATCTTGCGCATCACCCGCCCGCGCCGCACCTTGACGGTGATCTCGCTGACATTCAGCTCGGCGGCGATCTGCTTGTTCAGCATGCCGCGCACCACGCGTTCCATCACCGCCTTTTCGCCATCGGTCAGCGTGTTCCAACGGGCGCGCACCTCTTCGGACCCCGACAGGCTGGCCAGCTGCGCGCGGTCTTGCTCCACCGCCGCGTGGATGGTGTCCAGCAGGTCCTGGTCGCGAAAGGGCTTGGTCAGGAAATCCACCGCGCCCAGCTTCATCGCCGCCACCGACATCGCGATGTCGCCATGGCCGGTGATCATCACCACCGGCATCCGGCGCCGCGCGTGCTGCATGCGGCGCAGCAGGTCCATGCCGCTCTGGCCTGGCAGGCGCACGTCCAGCACCAGGCATCCGGGGCCCGCGCCCGCATCGCTGTCCAGGAACTCCTGCACCGACCCGTAGCCGCGCACCGGCAGCCCGACCGAGTGCATCAGGTCTTCCAGCGACTCGCGCAACGAGACGTCGTCGTCGACGATATGGACAGTGGCCGGCTCGGGCCGTGCGTGCGTGTTCATGATGATGGTTCTTCCTCGGGTGCCGCCGGCAGCGTAAAACAGAACACCGCGCCGCCACGCCCGGCGGGCTCGGCCCACAGGCGGCCGCCGTGGCTTTCGATGATGCCGCGGCTGATGGTCAAACCCAATCCAGTGCCGTCCGGCTTGGTCGTCCAGAACGTGTCGAACAGGCGCTCGCGTGCCTGCGGGCTCAGGCCGGGTCCGGTATCGGTCAACGAAAACTGCACCTGCCCAGGCTCTTGCGCCGTCAGACGCAGCGTCAGTTGGCGCGCGCCGGCGGGGGTATCCTGCATGGCTTCGATGGCGTTGAGCACCAAGTTGACAATCACCTGCCCCAACTGCACACGGTCTCCCAGCACCTCGGGCATGTGCTCCTGAATACGGGTGGACAGCACCACCTCGTGGCGGTCGAGTTCGCCGCCAGCCCGTTCCAGCACATCGCCGATCACATCGGGCAGCGCCAGCCGGGTCCGTTGCGGCGCGGCATTGCGCGCATCGCGCCGAATCCGCGCCACCACCTCGCTCGCCCGGGTCACATCGTCCGTCATGCGCTGCAAGGCGCGCAAGGCGCGTTCGATATTGGGCGGTTCATGCTCCAGCCAGCGCTGGCAGGCGCTGCCGCTGGTGGCGATGGCCGCCAGCGGCTGGTTGATCTCGTGGGCAATCGACGCCGTCAGTTCGCCCAGGCTGTGAATGCGGGCCATGCGCGCCAGCTGCGTGCGGGCCTCGAATGCCGCGTCTTCAGCCGCCGCGCGCTTGAGCGCCAGGTAGGCCGTCACCCCAATCGCGGCAATGCTGATCAGCGCGTTGATCAGCCCCAGCTCGCGCAGCGCACCGCCATTGGGCGTCAGGAACAGGCTGATCAGGGTCAGCGCCGCGCAGACCACCGCCACCACGATCACGCCGCGCCGCGGCAGGAAACTGAATGCCGCCAGGATCACCGCCACGTAGAACACGGCCACGGCGATTTCCAGGCGGGTAAAGGTGTCCGCCAGGAAAATAGCCGCCATCAGCGCGATCAGCAGCGCGATGCCCGCGCCCGGGCGCTGTTTCAAACCCCTGGCCAGCTTGTGGAACATGGCGCGACCACCCCGGTGTAAGGAAAGCGGCGCCGGCTCCGATGCGCCGCGCGCCGCGACACGCCATTGTAGAGACAGCCGGCGGCCGTGGCCTACCGCCGTAAAGCGTGCGTATACCAAGGTATACGCGGGCCACCCCAATCCCGCCTCGCGCCGCGGGGAGCCGGTTCCTATAATTTTTTCATCCCCCGCGCGGCGCTGCGGCCCAGCCGCGCCCTGTCCTTCAACGTTCACCGGCAGATTCCCATGAAACTCTCCATCAGGACGCTCTGGCTCGCGCGCGGCGCCGTGCTCGTCGGCATCTGGATCGCGCTGGGCATCATCCAGATGCTGCACGGCGGCGTCTGAACCGCGCGGCCCGCACCGCCCGGCGCGGGCTGCCTTCAATCCCACGAAAAAGGGCAAGACCGTTTTGCGGCCTTGCCCTTGTCTTGTCACCGCCCGATCAGCGCAGCAGGCACAGAATTCCGCCCACCCCCACCGTCCATACCAGCAGCATCGGCACCAGCAGGCGCAGCGGAATCAAGGGGCCGTCCGGCATGTCCGGCAGGTCGCCGCCACGGCGCGCCACCCTTTCAGCCGTGTAGTCGTGCATGTCGCGCGAGAACTTGCGCATTTCCTCGAATGCCTTTTCCATGAGGGTTCTCCGTACATATCAGTACCAGCGGCCGTAGCGCCGGATGTAGAACGTCTTGACCTGCTGCGTCAGCGCGATGTAGCCCAGGATCGTCAGCGCCAGCCAGCCGAAGTAGATAGGCGGCAAGGCCACGAACCCGATGGACTCGGCGATCGGCGAGAACGGCAGCCAGCACGCCAGCCCGATGGCGACCGTGGTGGACAACAGCACCGGCAGCGACGCCGTGCTTTGCAGGAACGGAATCTTGCGCGTGCGCAGCATGTGCACCACAAAAGTCTGCGAGACCAGGCCTTCGATGAACCAGCCCGAATTCATGATGGTCTGGCCGCCGTCGCCGCCATGCAGCGCATAGGCCGCCCCGGCGCCGAACACCGTCCACATCAGGAAGTAGGTGGTGATATCGAACACCGACGACGTCGGCCCCAGCCACAGCATGAAGCGCTGGATGTTGCCCGCTTCCCACTTGCGCGGCTTCTTCAGGAACTCTTCATCCATGCGGTCCCATGGCAGCGTCAATTGCGAGATGTCGTAGACCAGGTTCTGGATCAGCAGCTGCAGCGACAGCATCGGTTCCCAAGGCAGCCAGGCCGACGCCACCAGCACCGAGAACACGTTGCCGAAGTTCGAGCTGGCGGTCATGTTCAGGTACTTGAGAATGTTGCCGAAGGTCTCGCGGCCCTTGATGACGCCCTGCTCCAGCACCATCAGGTCCTTTTCCAGCAGCACGATATCGGCCGTCTCCTTGGCAATGTCGGCGCCGCTGTCCACCGAGATGCCCACGTCGGCGTCGCGCAGCGCCGGCGCATCGTTGATGCCGTCGCCCAGAAAGCCCACCGTGTGGCCGTTGGCCTGCAAGGCCTTGACCACCCGCGACTTCTGTAGCGGCGTCAGTTTGGCGAACAACACCGCGTTCTCGACGCGCTGGCATAGCGCCACATCGTCCATCTGCTCGATTTCCGACCCCAGCACCACGCGGCCATCGCGTTCGGTGCCCAGGTCCAGGCCCACGTCGCGGCACACCTTGGCGGCCACGATGGGGTTGTCGCCCGTCAGCACCTTCACCGCCACGCCGTAGTCATTCAGCGCGCGGATCGCCGCCTGCGCCGAGTCCTTGGGCGGATCCAGGAAGGTCAGGAAGCCGCGCACCACCAGCCCGCTCTCATCGGCCGTCTGGAACTGCGTGCGGCCGGTGTCTTCCAGCCGGCGCGAGGCCACCACCAGCACCCGGAAACCGTCGCGGTTGTAGGCTTCGGCGCTGCGCAACAGACGCTTGCGCATGGCCGCATCCAGCGGCACCTCGCGGCCATCGCTGACCACACCCGTGCTCACCGCCAGCATTTCCTCGACCGCGCCCTTGGTGATCATCTCCAGGCCGCCGTCCGCGCCTCGCACCACCACCGACAGCCGCCGGCGCACGAAATCAAACGGAATCTCGTCGACCTTGCCGTAGGCGTCGCTGCGCTCCCAGCCGCGCAGATCCAGCGCCCGCGCCAGGATCGCGCGGTCCATCAGGTTGCGCTGGCCGCTCTGGTTGACGCTGTTGAGCCAGCCCAGGCGCAGCACCTCGTCGTCGATCTCGCCGTCGACATTGAAGTGGTGCTCAAGGATGATGCGGTCCTGCGTCAGCGTGCCCGTCTTGTCCGTGCACAGCACGTCCATCGCGCCGAAGTTCTGCACCGAGTTCAGGCGCTTGACCACCACCTTGCGGCGTGCCATCGCCACCGCCCCCTTGGCCAGATTGGCCGAAACGATCATGGGCAGCATCTCGGGGGTCAGCCCCACCGCCACCGCCAATGCGAACGTCAGCGCGGTCACCCAGTCGCCCTTGGTCACGCCATTGATGACGAACACGATCGGCACCATTACCAGCATGAACTTGATGAGCAGCCATGACACGCTGTTCACGCCGCGGTCAAAGCTGGTCTCGACACGCTTGGTCGACACCACGTTCTTGGCCAGCGAACCGAAATACGTGTTTGCCCCGGTGCCCACCACCAGCGCGGTGGCCGTGCCGCTGACCACGTTCGTGCCCATGAAGCAGATATTGGCCAGGTCCAGCAGCTCGGCGTTTTCGCCGGCCTGCGCGTCGGCGCGCTTGGCGCTGACGCTGCCCAGCGTGTCGTACTTTTCCACCGGCAAGGCTTCGCCGGTCAGGATCGCCTGACTGATGAACAGGTCGCGCGATTGCAGCAAGCGAATGTCGGCGGGAATCATGTCGCCCGCCTGCAGCTCGACGATATCGCCCGGCACCAGCTCATTCATCGGCACCTCGCGCCGCGCCGGCTCGCTGGCCTGGCTGTCTCGCCGCACCACCGTGGCGGTACTGCGCACCATGGACTTGAGCTTTTCCGCGGCGCGGCCCGACCGGTATTCCTGGATGAACCGCAACAGGCCGCTGATCGTCACCATCGTCAGCATGATGATGATGCCGGTCCAGTCCCGGTCCGCCGGGTTGGCGAACTGGATGTCGGTCATGTACGACACCGCCGCCAGGCCCAACAACACCAGCACGAACGGATTGCGGAAGGCGCGCAGCAGCTGCAACCATGCTGGCGCCGGCTTGTCGTGCGCCACCTCGTTCATGCCATCGACCGCGCGCCGCACGGCCACGTCGGCTTCGGCCAGACCCGAGCGCTGCGTCTGCAACGCCTGCAGGCTGTCTTGCACCGATAGCCCGGCATGGCGAGCCACCGGCATCGTGCGGCGTTTGCCCGGCGCCGTATCGGGCGCCCGGTTCTTCTCGCTGCGTGGCCCGCGCGGGGCCGGCAGCGTGGCTTCTTGGACTTGCTTCATGTTCGCTGCTCCCGCCCGCACTCGTCGTGGACGGGGCAGCGCCGGCGTCAAGGCGCAGGCATCCCCCATCCGCGGCGAGCGCGAACTCGATGGATATTGAAAATCGAAAAAAGATGGATCAGAGGTGGGTCGGCGCCACCACCGGCGCGGGCTGCGCGCGGGCCGCGGGCGACACCCCGACACGCAGCGTCTGCACGCCCATGTCGCGGCACAGGTCGCTGAGCCAGGTGATCAACGGCCAGGGGTTGCCGGTATCGCTACGCAGGCTGATGGCGGTGCAGGCCTGCTCGCCGTCGGCCGAATAGCGGACATCGGCCACGCTCTCGTCGCGCTGCCGCAGCGCTTCGTAAAGGCGCTTGCGGATCGCGGCCAGCACGGTGGGGCTGCCGTAGAACGTCAGGGTGATGAAGGCCGACGCGGTGGGCGCGCGGCGCACAGGTGTCGGGGATTGGGTATGGAAGAGCATGCGCGTCTCCTGAATGCAGGACGATCCGCCCGAAGGCGTTCAAGTGGCGCATGCGTAGCGCTGCGGCGCCGTCAGAAAGACGGGATTGCGCGCGGCGGCTGGCAAGAAAAGGCGTGCAGACCCGTCATGCCCGGCATGCGCCGTAGGTTCTGGTACTTCCGTCGTCTTCCACGGCGGGCTCCTTTAGGTTTGCGACAAGCGGGAGTGTAGGACTGGCTTGGCGTTCCAAACAGGCCAGGGGACATATACCTTGGTATTGATCGTCGTCCGGCGCTTTCGCGGCAAGATCATCGGCTTCAAGGACGATGTCTGGCTGGCCAACCGCTACGACGTCGTCGTGCGCGCCAACTTTGGCACGCCGCTCGTCGGGGCGGCGTCACGCCAAATAGGCCGCCACCTCGTCCGGCGTCAGGTACCGCATGAACGTCATCGACGGTTGTTGCGCGTCGTGGATCGCGCCATTGAAGCCCGACCAGTTGCGCTTGATGCCTTCGTCCGTTTCCAGCGCGATCAGTACCCGCTTGCCGCCCTTGGCGTGGTTATCGCGCAACGCACCCTCGCCCCAGGCCAAACGCATGATGTTCTGCAACGCACCGCCGGCATAGGCGTCCGCCTGCAGCCATTGGAAATCCGCGCTGTCCCGATCCGCGTCCGGTTCGCGCGGCGCGATCTCGCGCCGCACGCCCAACGCCTGGGCATGCTCGCCGATCAGGATCTGCAGCAGCGTGAAGGCATGGAAGTTGTTGTTGATGCCATGCGCCCGCGCCACGAAGCCCGTCCCGGACATCGGCAATACCACCACCAGCTCGTCCTCGTAGCTGATGCGCGATGCCAGCCACAAAAAATGCAGCTGTTCGAACGGCAGGCTGTCGTTCATTGTCGTCATCGCGTACAGCCATTCCAGCAGCGCATCGTCGTCGATCAAGGCCTGATGGTTGCGGCGGTCGCGCATCACCATCGCCATCATCGGCAGCACCAGCGTGTCCACGGCCTCCTGCAGCGCATCGACTTCCCAGCGCTGGTCTTGCGGCACCGCCGCCAGCCGCGCCTGCGCGTCGGCCCAGGCCTGGCGGTCAGCCTCTTCGACCTCGTCGTCGTCCGCTTCCACTTCCTGGGCGCAGTATGGCCGCAGCGTTTCCAGCCAGGGGCGCAGCAGCGCTTGCAGCGTCGGGAACAGGATGACGGGATCGGCGCCGTCTTCCACCAGGGATCCGCACATCAGCGCCAACCCCGCCGCACGGCTGGGATGCAGGGTAGGCAACAGGCCGGCGCAGAATTGCAACGCGGCGCCGGTCTCGCCGGGTTCCTGGGCTTCGGCGTAGAACGCGCTGACCTCGGGGCGCTGGAAGAATTTTTCCAGCGTATCCAATTCAGCGGGGGAACCTACCGGTGCGCGCAGGGCGTCGGCGAGAGCGGCGTGGGAAGTGGTCATCGGATAGCGGTCGAAGGAGAGAAAAGGCGGCCGACGCCGGGCAAGACGCAGGCAAGACGCAGGCAAGTTTACAGAACTGTCCGCTATCCGCCTGCCACGCCACGAGATCACGTCGCCCCCCTGGCAGAGGAGCTGGGTAGGTATGATTTCCCGTACCGCCCAGCGCTCGCCCACCCCACGGAAACCGCATGCCCCCCATCCCCGACATCGCCACCGCCCTGGATGCCCCCGCCGACGTCCTGGACGCCGACGAGCAACGCTTCGTCAACCAGATCCGCGAGCACGGCTGGTTTCGCACCGAGATCTTCGCCGAAGACGACGAGCCGGGCTTCTCCTTCACCACGGGATTCTGGGTCGGCCATGGATTTCCCGAGGTCATCGTCTTTTCCCTGCCACGCGAAGTCACCCACGACGTGCTGTGGAACCTCTATCGGATGATCGAGGCCGGCAACCCGCCGCCCATCGGTGTGCCCACCGACACCCTGTTCCGCGGCTTCAACGCCCTGCTCGTGCCGGTCGACAAGTCCCACTACCCCGACCACCTGGGTTGGAACCGCTGGTTCCACGGCGGCGACGACTTTCCCTGCGTGCAGCTGTTCTGGCCCGACAAGGCCGGCGTGTTCCCCGGACAGGCAGGGGCCGACGCCTCGTTCAAGGCGCTGCAGCCAGACCTGTCGGAAAATGGCTGGGCCTGGCCCGCCGCGACGCCTGACTCACCCCAAGGATGATCCCGGCATGACCGCAATCAATCACACCCAAGCCCTGAAGAAACTGGCCGCCGACACCCTGGTCCAGACGCTGGGCGAAGACCTGGCCCGGCTCAATACCGGTAATTCACCCCCAGCATCGCGCTGAATGGCGCGCCGTAGTAATTGCTGTAGACGTTGGTGCTGGCGTAGTACTTCTTGTCCAGCACGTTGTTCAAATTCAGCGTGGCGGACCACTGGCGGTTGAACTGATAGCGCGCCATCAAGTCCAGCAGCGCATAGGCGCTTTGCGATGCCTCGGCCTGCCGACCGCCGGGTCCGCGGCTGGAATAGCCGCTCTGGCTTTCCCAGCGCACGCCACCACCCACCGTCAAGGCGCTCCAGTCGCCGGGCAGGCGGTAGGTGGTGTACAGCTTGGCGATGTGGCGCGGCAGACCCACCTGCGTCGTAAAGCCCTGGGGCAGCCTGCGGTCCACATAGGCGTACGACAGCTGCGTCTGCCAGCCCGGCGTGAGCTCGCCGCTCACCTCGGCTTCCACGCCGCGCATCACCGCGCCGTCGGCGGCAACGAACGCGCTGTCGCCGTTGGGCGCCAGGCGATCGCCGTCCAGCATCGCGTAATTGTCTTGCCGGGTACGGAACAGGGCCAGCGATCCATTCAAGCGGCCGTCCATCAGCGTCGTCTTCAGCCCGACTTCATAGGTGTTGCCCTTGATGGGCGCCAACACACTGCCCGACACGCTCTGCGCCTGTTGCGGCAGGAAGATGCTGGTGTAGCTGGCGTAGGCGGACAGGTTGCGGGTCAGGTCATAGACCACCCCGGCATAGGGCGTGTAGACGCCTTGCTCGCGCATGTTGTCCGGATAGGACGAGCCATCGGTATAGGCATAGGAAGCTTGCTGGTCCCACCACGTCACGCGTGACCCGAGCACCAACGACAAGGCCTCGGTGGGACGCAGGCGCACGGCGCCATAGATCGACGCTTGCTTCTCGGTGTAATAGCGCTTGCCGGTCGACTGCCAATCCGGCTCGGGCATATCGCCGTTCCACGCACGGATGTCCGGAATCTTGGGGTCATAGCCGGGCGCCAGCCACAGCGGATAGGTGTCGTAGTCCGCCTTGGTGCGGGACGCGTTGACGCCCAACACCAGGTCGTGCTGGCGACCGAGCGCGTTGAAGGCGCCGGACAGGCTGGCATCCACGGCGTTCTGGGTCTTGGGAATAGGCCATTTCGCGACCCAGACCGAAGCGCCCTGCCCCGTCTGCGGGTTGGCCCAGCCATTGCTGCTGAACCAGCCGTAGGTGCGATCGTTGTCGTCGCCGGTGCGCGACAGGGTGACCGATCCTTTCCACAGGGGCGCAAACTCGTGGTCCAGCGTGGCAAAGACGTTATAGCGCGTGCGTTCCTGGCGGCTCCAGTTGGTGGCCGAGTTGAAACGCTGGGGAAAATCCGTCTCCGAGCCGTCCGCATATACGGCGGGAAAGCCGAAGTACGAGCACGCGGTGCATTTCCTGCGCTGGTATTCCGCACCCAGCGTCAACAAGGTGCGCTCGGCCAGGTCGGCTTCGACCACGCCATAGAGCAGTTGCGAATCCTGTTTGACACGGTCGATGAACGAACCGCCTTCCTGCCATGCGCCGACCAATCGCCCGCGCAGCTTGCCGGCTTCGTCCAGCGGGCTGCCCAGATCGAACTCGGTGCGCTTGTAGTCCCACGAACCCACCGTGACGCCAGCGGCGGCCTCGAATTCCCGGGTGGGCCGCTTGCGCACCAGGTTGATCGACGCCGCGGGATTGCCCGCGCCGCTGAGCAAGCCGGTGGATCCCCGGACGACCTCGATCCGGTCGTACAGCGCGGTGTCCAGGCCCAAGGCGTTGAAATCCTTGTGCGTCGGCACGCCGTCCACCTGCATGTTGGTGATTTCCATGCCGCGCGCATACAGGCCTTTCTCGTTGTCATCGGCCGATCCCTTCTTCTTGAAGGTCAGGCCGGGCGTGTTGGCAATGGCGTCTTCCAGGGTGTTCAGGCCCTGGTCCGTCATACGCTGGCGCGTCATGACCGACACGGACTGCGGCGTTTCGCGCAGGGTCATCGGCAGCCGGGTGGCGGTGGTGGACAAGCCGACGGTGTACGAATCCGTTGCTTCGCTGGGCCCCGGTTCGCGCGAGCCCAGCACTTCCACCGGCGCCAGCGTCTGCGTACCGGCGATGCGCAGACCGTAGTTGTTGGCCCCCTGGTTGATGGCCTCCAGGCCGGTGCCGGCCAGCATGGCCGCCAAGCCTGCAGCAACGCCATAGCCGCCTTGCAGCCCGGCGCTTTGCTTGCCCTGGGTCAGTTGCGCGTCGAACGACAACACCACGCCCGCCTGGGCGGCGAACCGGCTCAGCGCCAGGCCCAGCGGCCCCGGCGCAATGTCATAGTGGCGGGCGGTCTCGACATTGGGCGCGGCTTGCGCCAATGCGTCAGGCGCAGCACTGACCGCCATCGCGGCAATCAGGATGGCCCGCGCCAACGGCGCCAAAGCAAGGAAGGGGCGGCAGGAAGCAGTAGTAGAGGACATGAACAAAGGTTTTCCGTGACTTGAATCCGACGTGATCCCTGCTAAGTCGGACGAGCACGGAAAAAGGACAATGCCTCTGGAAAATTAATCAGCCGCGCGCCGCCACGCGGACGTAGTAGCGGGTGAAATGCGATATCCGGACCGGGAGTGCCCGCTCGACGGCGGCCAGCGCCCGGTCGGTGTCGTCGATGGGGAACGCGCCGGATACGCGCAAGGAAGCCACGGCGTCGTCGCACCGCAGCCGGCCGAAACGGTAACGGTCCAACTGGTCGATAAGGTCGCCCAGCCGCCAGTTATCCACGATCAGCAAGCCCCGCGTCCAGGCGTCTGGTTCACCAATGACGGCGCCTGTGTGACGGGCGCCCGAGGACTCCAGGGTGCCCTGCTCGCCGGCTTGCAGGATCACCTCGTCGCCGCCCGCCGCCGCTTGCAGCGCCACGGCATGGCGCAGCACGGCCACCTGCGTCTGGCCTTCCTGGCGATTGACGATGAAGCGCGTGCCCAGCGGGCGCACGGCGCCGTGCACGGTGGCGACACGCAGCGGCGGCAGGCCCCGCGCCGCGTGTTCGGTGTCGATCAGGATTTCACCCGAATGGACGATGATCTGGCGGCCGTGCGTATCGATCTTGACGTCCACCGCGCTGGCGCTGTCCAGCCACAGCAGGGTGCCGTCCGCCATCCGCAGTTCGCGGCGTTCACCCGTGCCGGTGCGATAGTCGGCCAGCATCCCGTCCACCGGCAAGGCGCGCCAGGCCAACAGGCCGCCAATCCCGAACAGCGCCACGGCGCCCAGGCCATTGCGCAGCAACGCGCGACGGCGCGAAAAGTGGTGATCGACCCGGTTCAGGGTATCGGCCGCCAGGCGCGCGGGCGCCGCCCCCAGGGTGCCGCGCAGGCGTTCGACCTGGCGCCAGACGCGCGCGTGTTCCGGGTCGGCGGCCAGCCAACGGCCATGCGCCGCCACGTCCGCAGGGGTGACGTCATCCGCGCACAGCCGCGCATACCACTGCGCCGCGGCCGAAATGGTCTTGTCCGCCATGGCCGTCTACTGCCTGGCCAGCGCGTACACAAGGCAATGCTCGGTGGCGCGCGCCATGTACTTCTTGACGGAACTGACGGTCACCCCCAGGGCGGACGCGATCTCGGCATAGCTGGCGCCTTCGAGCTGCGACATCAGGAAGGCGCGCCGTACCTTGTCGCCCAGGCCGCACAGCATTGCATCGATCTCGCGGATGGTTTCCAGCAGGATGGCCTGCGTCTCGGGAGAGATCGCGCTGGCTTCGGGCTGCTGCGCCAAGGTTTCGAGCCAGGCGCGCTCCAGCACCTGGCGGCGGATGTGGTCCACCAAGGTGCGCTGTGCCACCGTTGCCAGGAAACTGCGCGGCTGGCGGATGCCCTGCAACTGTGCCATGGACGCGGGCGAGGCCAGCAGGCGCAGGAACGTGTCCTGCGCCAGATCGGCCGCTTCGGCCGGCACGCTCAAGCGCCGCAGCAGCCAACCGCGCAGCCAGCCATGATGATCGCGATAGAGCCTGCCAAGCTCGCGGTGCTCCAGGGATTCCGTGGACGACATGGCCGTGGGGTGACTGCTTTCAGATTTTCGGAAATGGGAATTGTAATCATTATTGATGGAAGCGAACAATCCGTCCGCCTCCGTTCCCCGTCATCCGGCCCCGGCGTGGTCCGCTAGAACTTGTAGCTGACCTTCATCCACACATTGCGGGGCGTCCCGTAGTTGTACCCGTTGTATCCGCCCAGCCCGCTGTAGTACCGCTTGTCCGTCAAGTTATCGATGTTGATCGACGCGGCAACCTGCCGGCTGAATTCATAGCGGGCCATCAGCCCCAACACCGTCACCCCGCCCTGCGTCGCGCGGCCCAGGCCGCTGGATTCGTCGTAATAGATCCCGCTCTGGTAGTTCACGCTGGCGCCGACCGTGAGCTTGTTCCATGCCCCGGGCAGGCGATAGCTGGCCGCCACCCGGAACAGACGCTCGGGGTAATTCGGCAACAGCAAGGCGCCTTCGTTGTCGCGCTTGGCGAAGTAGGTATATCCGCCCATCAGCTGCAAGCCCCGCGCGACCTCGCCGGCCACCGTCACCTCAAAACCCTTGCTGCGCGCACCCGCCACGGAACGGTACGGGGTGCTGCCGTCCGGCAACGGCGTGCCGCTGGGGTCTTCGACCGGCACGTTGGCTTCCTGGGTGCGAAAGACGGCGAAGCTGGTGTTGAGCTTGCCGTCCAGGTGCTCGCCCTTGAGGCCCAGTTCGTAGTTCTTGCCGGTTTGCGGCGGCAGCAACGCATTGGTAGCGTCGCGTTCGGTGCGGGGAATGAAGATCCGCGTATAGCTGGCGTAGGCCGAGAACGTGTCGTTCAGGTCCAGCACCGTACCGGCATAGGGCGTGAATTCGCCGTTCGCCTTGGCGGTAGGGTTGGTCGTCCAGAGATTGGCGGGGCCGTTGTAGGACTTGGATTTTTCTTCGTACCAGGTGGCGCGGCCGCCCAGCACGAATGACAGGGGTTCGGCGATTTTCAGGCGGGCGGAGCCGTAGACGGCGGTTTCCTTGGCGTCCAGGAAGGTGTTGTAGAAGGTGTAGAACTGGCTGGGCTTGGGAAAATTCTGCAGCTGATAGAAATTGAGCGGCCGGCGGTCCCAGCCGTTGGGGTTGGCCGAATCCAGGTTCAGCTCGCTGGTGTAGTCATTGACGCTCACGCCCAACGACGCCTGATGCTCTCTGCCGAATGCCTGGAAGGGACCGGTGGCGTACAGGTCAAAGGACTTGTTGGTGGAGTTGGCCGGATTCTTGCGAATCTCGATGGTGGAATCGCCGTTCTGTTCTACAGGGAAGTATTCGAACAGGTAGCCCCAGACCGCCCGGCGCTCGTTCTTCAGACGGCTCGCGTCCATCTTGACGCGCCAGCCGTTGTCGAAGCGATGGTCCAGCGTGACGAAAATCTTGTCGCTGTACATGTCCCACTGGCTCCATGGGGTGCCGGGGTTGAACGAGCGTGGAAAGTCGGTACGCGTGCCGTCGCTGTAGAACAGGGGCGCCTGGCCGAAGTTGGCGCCGTCGATGGCGGTCTTTTGATGTTCGAAGCCCACGCTCAACAGCGTGTTGGGCGTGATATCCGCCTCAAGGATGCCGTAGAAAACATCGTCGGACCGCTTGCGCTTGTCGATGAAGCTGTCGCCCGCGGTGCGCGAGGCGATGGCCCGGCCGCGCACGGAACCGGAACTGTTGAGCGGCCCGCCCAGGTCCATCTCCAGGTTGTAGCTATTCCAGCGGCCCGCGCCGGCAGTGACATGGCCGGCGAATTCGCTGGTGGGCCGCTTGCGGATCAGGTTGATCGAACCGCCCGGCTCTCCCACCCCATTGAGCAGGCCGGCCGCGCCGCGCACGACTTCAATGCGGTCGTAGATGACGGTGTTGATCATGCCGACCTCGGCCGCGGGCGTCTTGAACGCGAACGTGGGCACGCCATCGATCATGGTGTTCATGGCGAAGCCGCGCGACGTGATGGTGACGCGTTCGTCCTGCTTGTCCGCCACGACGCCTGGGGTCTGGCGCAACACGTCGTCCAGGGTCGTCAGATTCTGGTCGTCCATCTGCTGCCGGGTGACGACGCTGACCGACTGGGGGGTCTCGCGCAGGGACAAGTCCATGCGGGTCGCGGACGAGGCGGCCCGCGTCGTGTACGAACCGGTGCCTTCGCTGACCGCGTCGCCGTCGCGGCTGCCCGTCACGGTGACGACGGGCAGCGCGGTCACGTCAGCCTGGGGCTGGCGGCGCAGCGTGTAGCCGCCGTCGGCCCGCCGCAAGGGCTCCAGCCCGCTGCCGTCCAGCAGCTTGCGCAAGCCCTCTTCGAAGCCATAGCTGCCTTGGAGCCCCGCCGTGCGCAGGTCTCGCGTCAGCGCCGGATCGAACGACAGCAGCACGCCGGCGCGCGCGGCGTAGGCCGACAATGCGGCGCTGAGCGGGCCGGGTTCGATCGCCACCGCGACCGGCGCGGCGGACGTCTGCGCATGGACGGGCGCGGCCAGGGCAGCCAGCGGCAGCGCGAACGCGCGAGCGCCGCATAGGGCGCGACGGGACGCGCTGGTGCGCAGACGGGGAAAACGCGGGGGCATGACGGGGCACTCCAACAGTTGGTCTTACCCTCGTAGCCAGATGAGACGCGAAAAGTGCTAATCGCGTTACAAATTAGTTTTTCCGCCGCGCGGCAGCACGGACACCCAGTAGCGGGTGCGGTAGCGCACCTGCAGCGGCAGGGTATCGGCGACGGTGGCCAGTACCCGGTCGATGTCGCCCGACGGAAACGCGCCCGAGATCGGCAGATGAGCCACTTCCGGCGCGCATTCGATCCAGCCGCTGCGGTAGCGTTGCAGCTCGGCCAGGAATTGCTTGAGCGGCATGCCGTCCACCTGCAGCATGCCGTGCTGCCAGGCCGACGGATCGCCCGCGATGGGTTCGGGGCGGTCGGCCACGCCGTCGCCAAAACGCAAGCCCATGCCGGCCGGTACCACCAGAGCGCCATCGCCAGCCGCCCCGCGCGGCGCCACGCGCACGGCGCCTTCCAGCACCTGCACGGCCGATACGCCGTCGTCGCGCCGCACCACGAAACGGGTGCCCAGCGCGGTGATGCTGCCTTCGCGGGTCCGTACGATAAACGGCCGGGCGATGCGTTCGGGATCGGGCGCGGTCTCGACCAGGATTTCGCCGGCATGCAGCGCGATCAGCCGCTGCTGGGCGTCGAACAGCACATCCATCGCCGTGGACGTGTTCAAGACGACACGGCTATGGTCGGCCAGCATGACCTCGCGCCGCGCCCCTGTCGGCGTGCGGTACTCGGCGACCCAGTTGCGCCAGGCGTCGTCGCGGTACGCCAGCCACGCAGCGCCGCCAGCGCTGAGCAGTAGCGCCAGCTTGCCCAGCGCGCGCCGGCGCCCCGCCGAGCGCGGCCGGCCCAAGACCGGCAGCACACCCTTGGGCAGTGCCTCGAACCGGCGCGTCAGGGCTTCGGTGCGTTGCCAGGCACGTTCATGTTCAGGATCAGCGCGGCGCCAGGCCTGCCAGGCCGCACGGTCGGCGTCGTTGGCGGTGCCAGACGTCAATCGTAGGAACCATTGCACCGCGCCGTCCAGCGCGCGCGGGTCAATGCCCCCGCCGCTCACGGCGCCAGTTCCAGGCATTGGCGCAAGGCCCGGGCGATGTACAGGCGCACCGACCCCACCGACACGCGCAGCCTCTTGGCGATCTCGGCATGCGTGATGCCTTCCAGCTGGCACAGCAGGAACGCACGCCTGACCGCGACGGGCAGGCCGTCGAGCATGGCGTCGATCTCGTACAGCGCTTCCAGGGCCAACGCGCGGGTTTCCGGCGAGGGGGCCATGTGGTCGGGCAGGTGCGCCAGCGTTTCCAGGTAGGCGCGCTCCAGGTCGCGGCGCCGCAGATGGTTCACCATCAGGCCATGGGCGATGGTGGCCAGATACGAACGCGGTTCACGGATAGCGCCCGGCTCGCGGCGGCTCAAGACCCGCAGATAGGTGTCATGCACCAGATCGGCCGCGTCGAACGCGCATCCTAGCTTTTTACGCAGCCAGCCCTGCAGCCAGCCCTGATGGTCTTGGTATAGCGTATGAAGCGTGTGCTGCGGGGTGGGATCGGTGGCAGCCATGAGGGACGCGCGGGTATAGATGAGAATAACTATAATTTACAATACAACTCACACTCCGGGTAAATGATTCCGCAGCGAGGCCAGAAAGCGTGGCAGCGTTGCGGGCGTCCGCCCGCACAAGCACAAAAAAGGGCAGTCCGAACCGGACTGCCCTTTTCGCATCACGACGCATCAGAACGCGTCATCGCAATGCCCTACTTCTTCTTACCCGACGCGTCCTGCTCGACCACCATGTCCAGCACATATACCTTCGACGGCGCATCGGCGGGCGGGTTCTTCCAATCGTAGCGCTTCACGCGCAGCACGGTGCGCACGCCGTCGTGGTGTTCGTAGCCTTCGATCGACTGATACAGCGGATGCCATTCTTCCTGCGGCGGCAGTTGCACGCCGGCATCGTTGTAGCGGCGCTCGCGCACCATCAGGCACTGGTAATTGGGAATCATCGGATGGCTGCATTGCGTGCGCTTGGCGGCCACTTCCAGGAAAATGGTTTCGCCCGGGCCGCCGTACAGCGTTTCCGGCGTCGGCTCGCCAACGAACTTGAGCACGCTACCGTCTTGCGCCACCAGGGTCAGGCCAGGTTCCGAGGCCTCGCCGCCCAGCGTGGCGCGCAGATCGCCCTTCAGATGGCGGCCGAGTTCGGCGTCCAGCTGCATCAGGCTCGGTTCGCATGCCTTCATGGTGGAGGCCAGGTTAGCGACGTGCAGCACGCCGTTCTGATACGTATAGCCGCCGAACTGCGCATTGCAGCCGCCGCGGATATTCAAGGCGTCAGCCGAGAACGTCAGGCGCACGGGCTGTTCGATGCCTTTCTGCAGGGCGGCGATGGCCTTGCCCGATGCGTCGGTGGCGGATGCCAGGCGCCAGTAATAGGCGGGCAGGCTCAACTGGGTCGAAGCGGACGTGGCGGCGGGGGTGGACATCGTGGACGATCCTTCGCTAGGAGAGGAAACCGGCGCGCAAGCCTGAAGCAGCGCGGCGCAAGCAGACGCCAGGAGGATTGTTTTTTTCATGGTTCGTTCCTATCAGCCATGTGGCACTGATGAAAACCCGGATTCTACGTCCGCAGCATGGACGAATTTGGCCAATCGGACGTTGGCTCGTATCAAAATCTTGCCGCGAGGCTGAACACAGCCTGACAAGATCATCGTCATGCAATGGCCGCTGCCCCTGGGCAATGACCCAAACGCGAGGGCTCGCCCACGCCGCGGCGCCCGCCTGTGCGCAATTACAGTCTGACACTCACACGCTGGCATCCGATATCTGCGTCGCTGCAACGATCTGCCCAGCTATGCAAAAGATTGCGAAATCCGTAGCGAGTTGAGCGGCCCATGGTGCGCCCAGGGGCGCACCATGGATCAGGTCTCGCTTCAGACCACCCGCAAGATCCCGGCCGCATCGCCCACACGCCCTTGCGCCGCCAGCGCCGACACTGCTTGACCGACCCGGGTTTCCGCGTCCGCCAAGGTCCGCGACAAGCCAAGCAGACGGCACACCGACTTGATCACATCCGCCTTGGGCGCATTGCCCGTCATGGCCAGCACCCGCAGCACGCCGTTGGCCAATTCCTCCAGGCAGACGTCATCGACCCGGCGGCGCGTGGCTTCGTCTTGCCCCGCGCCACGGAAACCCGCCCAGGTATCGGGCTGCACGCCGGTGGGCCAGTAATAGGTCACATCCCCTTCGCGCGTCTCGGCGACGTCGGCGGGCGTCAAGGTGCGCAGGCGCTCCACGATCCGCACTCCCGTGCGCTCCAGGCCCCAGGCGCGGGCCACCCGGCGATGCAGCACGGTTTCAGGAATGGGGCCCTCGGTATCGATGACCTGACGCAGCGCGTCCGCCAGACGGGCATTGTTGGCCCGGGTGTAGAACGCGTCGGCCTCGCCAGGCGGCAGGTCGGCTACCCGGTAGGGCGTAATGCCGCTGGCCGGATCGATCAGCGGCGCCACACCGGCCGGTGCCGTCGGCGTCGAAGCACCCGACCATCCCGCGGCGCCCTCTTCGGTGGTGATCACGAATTCCGCGCCATCGTCCTGTGTTCCGGTCTCGGACGGCGACGCCTCGTCGGGCTCCGCCTCGGGCGCCTCGTCCACCACACGCTCCAATTCCGTCTCCAGGCGCGCCAGCAGCTTTTCCACTTCCCGCTCGGGGTTGATCCACCAATCCGTGGACCAGACCCGGTGCAGCCGCCAGCCCAAGCCTTCCAATACGACCTGCCGCAGGCGGTCGCGATCGCGCGCGGTGGCGCCGGAATGGTAGGCACGGCCATCGCATTCGATGCCCAGCAGATACCGCCCCGGCGCGCGCGGATCCACCACGCCCATGTCGATGCGGTAGCCCGAGCAACCGACCTGCGGATGCACCACCCAGCCGCGCTCGCGCAGCACCTTGATGACCTGCGTCTCAAACGGGCTGTCGGGTTCGCGGCCCGAGGGCAGGGATTGCTCGACCAGCGCGCGCGGACCCTTGAGCGCGAATTCCAGGTAGTGCTTCAGGTCGCGCACGCCCGCCGCGCGCACCCGCGACAGGTCGATCTGCTCGGGCAGCAGCGTGCTGTAGATCACCACGCCCTCGCGGGCCCGCGAGATCGCGACGTTCAGGCGGCGGTGGCCGCCTTCGCCGTTCAGCGGGCCGAAGTTCATCGTCATCTTGCCGGCCGCATCCGGGCCGTAGGTGATCGAAAAATAGATCACGTCGCGCTCGTCGCCCTGCACGTTCTCCAGGTTCTTGATGAACAGCGGCTCGCGCGACTGGGCCGAGATGGCCTTGTCCAGCTCGGCATTGGCGCGGCGGCGCGCGTCCAGCAGGGTTTCGATGAGCGATTGCTGGGGCTGGTTGAAGGTGACCACGCCCAGCGTCTGGCGGCGGCGCGCCTTGTCCAGATAGTGCTGCTCGATACCCCTGACGATGGCTTCGGCCTCCTGCCGGTTGGTACGGCTGCCGCCACGGTCGTACACACCCGCCACGCGCTCCAGCCGCACAGCCACGTCATCGGTGACCGGCGACGGGAAGGTGATGAGCTGCGAGTCGTAATAGGTGACGTTGCTGAACGTGATCAGGCTTTCGTGCTTGCTGCGGTAGTGCCATTGCAGGCGCAGGCGGTTCATGTCCGCGCCCAGGCACTCGTCCAGGATGCTCTCCAGGTCTTCGACCTGGCCGTCGTCGCCGGCGCCGTCTTCTTCGTTCGTCGACTTGCTAAAGAAGCTGGTGGGCGGCAGCTGCTTGGTGTCGCCCACCACCACCAACTGCTGGCCGCGGGCGATGGCGCCCACCGAATCCCACACGGGAATCTGCGACGCTTCGTCGAACACCACGACGTCGAACTGCGAATGGCCGGCATCCAGGTACTGCGCCACCGACAGCGGCGACATCAGCAGGCACGGCTTCAGCTTAGGCAGCAGCGACGGCAGGCGCTGCATCAGCTGGCGCACCGGCACATGGCGGGCCTTCTTCTGCAGTTCGCGACGCAGCAGGCCCAGCTCGCTGTCGGGGCTGACCAGGATGCCGTTGCCCGCGGGCACCTTGCCGGCCAGCAATGCCCCGATATAGGCCGAGGTCAGTTGCTGGAAGCGGTCGTCGGCCTGGCGGAACTCGCGGATCTTGCGCTCGTGGTCGGCGCTGGAGAAAGACCGCAGCACCGGCGAGTGATCGATGATCTTCTTGACCCACCAATTGCGGTAGCTGTATTCGAAATGCGCCTCGACCTGGGCCAAGGGCACCTGGCCCTGCTCCAGCGACGCGACCAGGGCCTGCAATTGCAGCGCAATGGCCTGCTCGCGGGCCTGGCGCCAGACACACCAGGGCATCAGATACTGCTTGTGATGACGCCAGCCGGCCAGCACCGCCTGGATGCGTTCCAGCGCGGCGTTGTCATCCGCGCCGCCCTGTAGCGGTTCAACGGGCTGGGCCTGGGCCTGCACCGCCGCCAGCGTGTCCTGCACCGTGCGCCAGGCGTTGCGCGCCTCCAGCAGGCACTTGCCCAACGCCGCGCCAGGTTGCAGGAAGGCGCGGTTTTCCCCCACCAGCGGCTGCAAGCGCGTGCGCAGGTCGGTGGCCGCGGCCGGGTCGCCCGCCATCAGCGTCACTGCGTCGGCAAAGCGCTCGGCCCACTGTTCGTGGCGCCTGACCTGTTCCCAATCGGTGTCCAGACCCGCGTAGTCGTTCTGCAGCAGACGCTGGGCATCGGCCGTCAACGCCGCCAATTCGCGATCCTCGGCGTTGACGAGCGCCAGCGGGGCCAGCATCGCGTTGATGGCGGCATCGTCCGGGCGCTGGCCGTCGGCGCGCAGCGGCGCCAGCCGTTTACGCACGCCGCGCTTGGCAAAAGCGGACTTGGGCCACCAGGCGGTGCAGGCAGCCTGCCATTGCGCCTTCAGCGCGTTGCCGTCCAGTTGCGCCAGCTCGGCCGTCCACTGCGCGCCCACCTGCGCCCATTGCGCATTGCGCGCCAAACCATGCCGGGCCAGCGCCTGCACTTGCAGCCGGGCCGCCGGATCATGCGCCTGCGCGGCCAGGCCGGCGGGCACCTGCGGCGCGGCCAGCAGCACGTCGATCAGCGCATCCAGGCGGGCGTAGGCGTCCAGGCTCAGGCCGGCAGCCGGCACGCCCAGGCCTTCGCCTGCCGCGGCGATGCGGGCTTTGAAGCCGTCCACCGCCTGGTCCAGCGCCTGCGCCGACGCCAGTAGCGCGTCCTGCCAGCTGGGGCTCCATTCGGCCATGCCGATGTGGGCCAGCGGATGACCATGCAACGCGCCCAGCTCCCCGGACAGAGTCGCCATCCGGCGGGCGGCCTCGCGCAGTTGCGCCAACTCGCCGTAGCCGTGCGCGTGCGCATCGGGCCAGAACATCGGCGACGGCCCCTGGCCGGCGTGCTGGATGCTGGTGCCGATGGCGTCATACACCGTCAGGCCATTGGGATGCAGATGATGCAGCGCATCCACCAGGCCGTTCAGCTCCTGGCGCAACACGCCCAGGCGCTCGGCCTCGCGCAGCCAGTCGTCGCTGCTGCGCTGGCCGCTGTGGTCCAGCGCCTTGCCCAGCTGCTGCAGCACTTCGGATTTGCGGGCCTTGGACGAATGCAGCTCCAGGCAGAACGGCCCCAGGCCGATATTGGCCAGGCGGCGATGCACCACTTCCAGCGCGGCCATTTTTTCCGAGACGAACAGCACCGTCTTGCCGCGCGCCAGCAGATGCGCGATCAGGTTGGTGATGGTCTGGCTCTTGCCCGTGCCCGGCGGGCCTTCCAGCACCAGGTCACGGCCGGCATCGACGGCGCAGATCGCCTTCAGCTGCGACGAATCGGACAGCAACGGCGTCAACAGGTCCTGCGGGCTGTAGCTTTCGTCCAGCCGTTCAAAACGCGGATCCCACGGCGTTTGCGCAAAGGCCTGGCCCGGGCGATCGATCAGGTGCTGGACGACGCGATTGCTCTTGAGCTGCGCGCTGCGGTCCTGCAGATCCTTCCACATCAGGTACTTGGTGAACGAGAAGATGCCCAGGTGCACCTGCTCCAGCACCTCCCAGCCGGCGATCTCACGCACCGCCAGGCGGAACGCCTGCAGCACGCGCGCCACGTCCACGCCCTTGTCATCGGCCGGCAGCACGTCCAGGCCGGGGATGCGCAGTTCGTAATTGTTGCGCAGCATCTGCAGCAACGTGGGGTTGATGATGGTTTCATCGTCGTGCCTGACCAGCCGGAATCCGCTGCGTACGGATTGGCGCTGTAGCGACACCGGCACCAGGATCAGCGGCGCCAGGTGGGCGCTTTCCGCGGCCGGGTCTTCCGTCCAGCGCAGCATGCCCATGGCCAGGTACAGCGTGTTGGCGCCGCCCTCTTCCAGGCCGGTGCGCGCCGCGCCGAAGATGGTCAGCAGATTGGCGTCCAGGGCTTCTTGCGGCACCCGCGCGATCAATTCCTGGTTGCCCAGGGCCTCCAGCGCCATGTCGTCCAGCGGCGCGCGGCCGCCGCGGTCCACATGTACCTGCGCCACGCGCGGGTCGCTGCCTTCCATCAGCGCGGCGGGCAGCGCACGGATGCGGAACTCGCTGCCGTCGGCGATGGCGTCTTCCAGGCGCGCCAGGTCCGGCGCCACCAGCGGCAGCGTCGACTTGGTGTTCTTGAAATTCAGAAGCCGGTTGCGCAGCGTCAGATCCAGCAGGCGCGACTTCCACTTGGCCAGCCGGCCTTCGGGCGTATCGTCGGCCGGTTCCAGATTGATGACGAACTCCGGGTCCAGCGGCGGCAGGTCGGGGGTCGGCTCGATGGCGGCGGGCCGCTCGGTGGCCTCGGCCTCGCCAGGCACGGCGCTGCCCCCGCGCGACGGCAGCGGCTTGATCTGCAACTCCCTCGCGCGGTGCACGTCGATGGCGTAGCGGAATGTGTTTTCTTCCCGCAGGTGCGCGGCGCCCTGTTCCAGCGCCAGCCGCAGCGACGGGCGGAAATTGGGATGCTGGGCAATGCCGGTGGTTTCAAAGACCAGGAATTCACCGCTGTCCACGCGCTTGCGCACCGCCTGCACGTCGTCGGTCAGCGGGTCCGCGAAGCACGCCGGGTGCAGCCACACGCCCACCCAGGCATGGCCGTCCTTCATCAGGATCACGGGGCGCAGCCCGGCCTGCTCCAGGCACGACGAGAACAGCATCGCCAGGTCCAGGCAGGTCGCCACGCGGGCCTCCAGGATGCGGTCGGGCGTGCGGATCTTCTGGCCATCCACGCCGAACGAGGCCGGCGGTTCGGCGTAATGCAAGGTCTCGGCGGCCAACGTGCTGTAGATGGCCGACACCTGCTTCCAGACCACGTCGCGGCTCTTGGACTGGTAGCCGTTCATGGTCAGATCGCTATGCTGGCTGCGCAGCAGCTTGGCGGCCTTGCCGATCAGCACGTCCACCGCCGGATTGTTCGGCATCGAGAACGCGGCCAGCAACTCCGGCAAGGCGCGCGTGCCGGCCCATTGGTCGTACGCCAGCACGGCCACCGGCTGCGACGCGCGGCCCACGACCTGAGCGCTGGCCTGCACGGTGACGTCGATGCTGGCGCGCTGCGATTCCTGCAGACCGGCCAAGTAGCCATGATCCGGCGCCAGGTCCAGCGGCGCGATACGGCGGATTTCTCCTGGCACCAGCACGTCAAAGCGTAGCCGCGCGCTTTGCGCAAAGGCCGGATTGCAGCGGACGTGGACTTCCAGGTTCTCGAAGGTGTCTTGCGAACGATTGGTCAGGCGTAACGAACGCAGCACCGGGACGACGTTCTGGATCGATGCATAACCCAAGGTCGGATCGGCCTCGATGTCGATGACGATCGCGTCGCGGGCAAGCGATTCCGGCTCGCCATGCGCCACGGCCTGTGCCGCGCCCTCCTGGATGGCCGGTTGTTCCAGGTCTTGTCGCTTATCCATCGCTCTCTCTCTGTTCGGTTCATCGCCCACCGGCGCCGGCGGCGCGCATTGGGCAGCCGCAAGGGCTGCGCAGGCGCCGGACCCGGGCAATCGGGGCGGACGGAATACGCGTTGCGCGGGCGCGATGAGCCAGGCCGCGGCGGCAACGGGTTTCGCCCAGGGAATATAGACTGAAATACAAGGCTTGCCGGGCTGGCGTCCGTTTTTTTTGGAACGAAAACCAGCAGATTGGCAACGCATGATGTCGCACTTGGAATATTCGGGCGCCCGGCAACGTCCATACCCCTGACGGGCCGCGACTCGAAATGCTTGCGGCCTGTTCACGCCAACCCGCCGGTCACGCGCAGTTCGGGCGTTGACCGGCCTCGCCGGAGAGTCCCCGCTATGAAGTCGAACACGCTATTGGCCAGCGCCCTGCTTGCGCTGGCATCGCTGGCCGCCCAGCCCGCCTGGGCCGCGCAAGACCTGAACGTCTACGGCCCGGGCGGCCCGGCGCCCGCCATGAAAGAAGCCGCGGACGCCTTCGGCAAGCAGCATGGCATCCAGGTCAAGGTCACCGCCGGCCCCACGCCCGCCTGGGCCGAGCAGGCCAAGCAAAATGCCGACGTGCTGTTCAGCGGTGCGGAAAACATGATGAGCGGCTTTGCCACCGCCCTGCCCGGCCTGTTCGACCTGCGCGAAGCACGCACGCTGTACCTGCGGCCCTCGGCGATCCTGGTGCGGCCCGGCAATCCCAAAGGTATCCAGGGGTTCAAGGACCTGCTCAAGCCTGGCATCAAGGTCATGGCCGTTTCCGGCGCGGGCCAGACCGGCCTGTGGGAAGACGTGGCCGGCCGCCTGGGCGACATCGACACCGTGCGCGCCTTCCGGGCCAACCTGATGTTGCCCGAAGCCGGCAACAGCGCCCAGGCGCGTAGCCAATGGGCCGAGGACAAAAGCATCGATGCCTGGCTGATCTGGAACATCTGGCAGGTCTCGAACCCCACACTGGCCGACGTGGTGCAGGTGGAAGAGCCGTATCGCATCTACCGCGATGCCGGCGCGGTCGTCACCCGGTACGGCAAGGACAATCCGCAAGCGCAGGCTTTCGTGGATTTCCTGGCCTCGCCCGACGGCCGCGCGATCTTCGAGAAATGGGGCTGGAAGACAGACTGACGCGGCCCGGGCACGGGCCATTGCAGCAGGCGGATAGCGCGAAATTCCTGACGTTTTGCTGAGAGATTTCATCGATCCTCTACCGCCGCCGTTCAGCGATAATCACGCAACTTCACTACTGCCTGGTTTCATCGATGCGCCTGCGTCCCGCTCTGCTGCTCTGCCCGCTGGTCTATGCCCTGCACGCGCCCCTGGCGTTGGCGGACACCCGGGTGCAATCCCTGGATCAGGTTCCCGGCGCCATCAAGACCCAGGACGCGCGCAAGCTGTACGACGCCCAGATGAGCGGCGCACCCCAGCCCGATGGCCTGGGCGCGCAACTGCCGGCGGAGTTCACCGACACGTTCCTGCTGCAGCAACTGGCGCCCGGCCAGAATCCCAAGCGGCTGCTGGTGGCCGGCGCCAAGGCCTGGCCGCAGCGGCCCGGATCGTTCGTCACCATGGTCTGCCTGGCGGCCACCGCCGAGCGCGCCGAACGGCTCCAGAAATATGGCGGCGGCGGCTGCAACAACCTGTCGCGCGACGAAGACAAGAACGAGATGTGGGTCGGCGTATTTGAATCAGCCCCAGGCGCCGCGCCCAAGCTGGTGGCGCGCACCGACGGCCCGGTCACCACACAGACCGACTGGAGCGACACCGACATCGACCTGCCCATCGATCTGGACATGCAGGACGCCGGCACGCCGCGGCTATCGCCGCCGCAAAGCTGGAAGCGCTTTGACCTGGCGCCGTACAAGATCGCCCCCGACGCCGTGGCCTTTGGCCTGCGCGCCGGCTGGAGCGAAGGCTACGCCGGCGGCGGCGCCGACTTCGAAGCGCTGTACCTGTTCCGCATCGACGGCGCAGCCCTGCGGGTCGTCTTCGCCCAGCCCATGTCGTTCAGCAAATCGATCGCTGGTGACTGGAACCCGGACGGCACACGCGAACATGACGTATCGGACGCCAGCAATTCCCTGGTGTTGCTGCCCGGCAAGACGGGCGGCTACTTTGATATCCAGCTGCGCCAGCAAGGCGGAAAGTGGAAGCGGACCTTCAAATGGTCCGCGGCCAAGCAGGCATATGAATGAACGCGGCGATAAGCCGAGCTTCTCTCGCTACACCGCATCCACATAATTAGGCTTGCCGCCCAGGAACTTCAGCAGTTCCTCGGGCTGGTCCACCGCCGCCAGCGGAATGAAATACACCTCGTCGGGCACGTCCTTGCGTTGCACCGGAATGATCTGCAGATAATCCGGCGTCAGGGCGATCAATTCGATCTTGTCGTTTTCGTAATCGGATTCGAAATGGCTGCCGTTCTGCTCCAGCACGAAACGATCCGGATAGAACCGGGCTGAACCGCGCAGACTGTCGGCGCCCTTGAAAATGGTTTTGCGGATCATGCGCTTGAGCACCCACTTGGGTGTGGGCTGCCCGTTGCCCAGGCCTTTGATGATGCGGCGGGTCTTGGCCGCGGCGATGAAGCTCAATGCCATCAGCAGTATCACGCTGGCGAAGACCGCGGTATTGGCGCCGACCTTGCCGGTCGTCAGTTTCTCGATGCCGACGATGACGATGGACGCCAGGAACGCGCCATGGCGCACCCAGGTCCAGTTGCGCGTCGCCGCATTGACCACGTCCGCCGCGCGCTGGCGCTGCGCCAGCAGGTGGGATTCCAGTTTTTCCAGGGGCAGGTCGTAGTCGGCTTGGCTGATGGGTACGGCGTCGGTCATACGGAAGAACCTTTCTTGGCGCAAGAAAAAGGGCAATTATGCCTTTCCCGCCCGATCTTGCGCTGCTGCTTCCGTTGACAACGCCGCGGCGTTCCGGCGGCAAGCCCGGAATGGCCGCGGCGGCGCCCGCTATCGCTGGCTGAACCGGACCCGCGCCATGGACAGCGACACCAAGGCCATCAGGGCCACGGCAAACAAGTAATAGCTGGGCGACAAGCGGGAGCCCGTGCTGTCTATCAGCCACGTCAGGATAAACGGCGCAAAGCCGCCGAAGATCGTGACCGCGATGTTGTAGCCTAGCGACAGACCGGTCGTACGGACCTGCACCGGGAATATGGCGGACATCAACGCGGGCATCGGTGCGAAATAGGCGGTGGCCAAGACGCCCAGGACCACCTGCACGCCCATCAGTACGGCAACCGTCGGGTGCGACACCAGCACGAAGAACAGCGGATAGCACAACACCGCCGTCAGCGCCGCGGTAACCGTCATGATGCGGGCGGGGCCGATGCGGTCGGCCCAAGCGCCCACGAAGGGCGAGCCCACCGTCATGATCACGCCGGTCACCAACGTCGCCAGAAAGCCGATCGTCGGCGGCAGCCCCAATTGACGTATCGAGTACGTCGGCATGTACAGGGCGAGATAATTGCCCACCGAACCCAGCGCCACAAACCCGACCGTGACGGCCAGTCGCAGCTTCTGACCCGCGAACATATCGCCCAACGGCGAATCCGACGCTTTGGCCGCGCTGAATTCCGGCGTTTCATCCATGTGGCGACGGATGTAGTAGCCGACCGGCGCGATCAGCAAGCCGAAAATAAACGGCACCCGCCATCCCCAGCTTTCCAATTGCGCTTGCGTCAGGCCGGCATGCAGCGCCGTGCCGAACACCGCAGCCAGCAAGATCGCAGCGCCCTGGCTGGCGACCTGCCAACTGGCGTAATAGGCGCGCCGGTCGGGGGCATACTCGATGAGAAACGCGGTGGCGCTGCCGAACTCGCCGCCGGCGGAAAAACCCTGGATCAGCCGCGCGATCAGGATGATCACCGATGCCGTGACGCCAATCTGAGCATGCGTGGGCACCAGCACGATCAGCAGTGTGCCGATCATCATCAGGAAAATAGACGCGGTCAGGGCTGCCTTGCGCCCGGCCCGGTCCGCATAGGTGCCCAGCACGATAGCGCCCAACGGCCGCATCAGGAACGACACGCCGAAGGTTGCCAGCGCCAGCAGCAGCGATGAGCTTTCGCTGGCCGACGGAAAGTACAGCTTGGCGATGACCAGCGCGAAGGTGCCGTACGCGATCATGTCGAACCATTCCAGCGCATTGCCGATCGACGCGGCGATCACCGCCCGGCGAGCCTGCTTGCGACGGGCGGCATCCGCCGCGGGCACCGCAACCGGCCTTGCCGCGCCCAGCGGCACGCTTTCAGAAATACTCATGTCTCTTTCCCTTTGGTTTATTGAGTTGATGACGCGTCGGCCTGTTCAGTCGGCCATTTGCAAGTGATCGGCAAGCTTTTCCATGAACCGCTCGCAGACGCGGATCTGGTCGAGGTCCACATATTCGTCGGCGCGATGCGCCTGCTGCAGGTTGCCCGGGCCGCACACCACGGCGGTCATGCCTGCCCGCTGGAACAGGCCGGCTTCGGTGCAATAGGCCACCTTTTCCATGGTCCGCGCACCGGTCAGCGCCTGGACCAACCTGGCGATTTCCGCCTGCGCCGCAGTGTCGAAGCCCGGCACTTGCGCCAATACTTCCAGCTCGATATCCGCCGCCGGGTTCTCGGCCTTGATACGCTCGCGCAATTCGCCAGTGATGTAGCCGCGCAGCCCACCGATGACGTCCGCCGCCAGGACGCCCGGGATGGTGCGGAATTCAAATTCGAACTGGCACCGGTCCGGAATCGTGTTCACCGACAAGCCGCCGCGGATCAGACCGGTGTTCGCCGTGGTGAATGGCACCTCGAAATCACGATCGAACGGGCCGCTCCGGCGATGGCTGTCCGCCATGTCCCGGATATGGCAGATCGCCCGGGCTGCGTACTCGATGGCATTGACGCCGTGCGGCGTCAGCGACGAATGCGCGGCGTGGCCGTGCACCGTGCAGCGATATAGGTTGCTGCTCTTGTGCGCCGAGATCACCCGCATTTCGGTGGGTTCTCCCACGATGCAGCTGTCCGGCCGTATGCCGATCCGGGCCAGCTCGCGCAGCATCGCGTCGGCGCCCAGACAGCCTACTTCCTCGTCATAGCTGAACGCCAGGTGCAGCGGCACCCGCAGCCGCCGCGATGCGAAGACAGGCAACATGGCCAACGCCACGCCGATGAAACCCTTCATGTCGCACACGCCGCGGCCATACAGCCGGCCGTCCCGCACGACGGGGATGAACGGGTCGCTGCTCCAGTCCTGGCCATCGACGGGCACCACGTCCGTATGCCCGGACAGCACGATGCCGCCTTGCGTGGCGCCATCGTGCGCGGGCAGCGTGACGAAGAGATTGGCCTTGGTCCGATCTGCATTGTGGAACAGCCGGGGGCTATGCCCCGCTGTGGCCAGATGATCGCGCACGGCTTCGACAAGTCCCAGGTTGGACAGTCGGCTGGTGGTGTCGAACCGCACCAGACGGTCGATCCAGGGCAGCGAAAGGGGGAGATCTGAAGGCATCATGGGTCGCATCCAAAATGGAAAGCCGGCACGATACGCCTGCGGGCGAGCCGGCCGATCAAGGGTTGATCAATCCGCCTGGCCCCGATGCCGCGCCAGATAGCGGGACAGCCGCTCCACCCCTTCGTCCAGGCGCTCGTGCACGCTGGCATAGCACCACCGTAGATAGCCCTCGCCCTCGGGTCCGAAAGCCACGCCGGGCGCCAAGCCCAGGCCGCCGCGCACGACCAGGTCTTTGCAGAATCCCAGGCTGTCCGTCACGCCATCGATCCGGAAGAACGTGTACATGGCGCCGGGCGCGCTGCCCGCCAGCGTTACGCCGGGCACGCCCAGCAGGCGCGATGCCAGGTGGTCGCGCGCGGTGCGCAGGCGTGCCACGGTGCGGGCAATAACGGGTTCGCCTTGTTCAAGCGCGCATTGCGCGGCGGTCTGCACGAAACCCGGCGTGCAAGTGTTGCTGTATTCGATCAGTTTGCCGATCTCGGGCAGCAAGGATCGCGGCACCGTCAGCCAGCCAATGCGCCATCCCGTCATCAGCCAGGCCTTGGAAAAGGAATTGCAGCTGACCACCCGGTCGTCGGGGTGGGCGATATCCAGAAACGTGGGCGCCGCCGCCCCATCGTAGTAATAGCGCTCGTAGACGTCGTCAGCGATGATCCAGATGCCGTGCTTGCGGCAGTGCGCCAGCACCGTGCGCTGCTCATCGGCGGACAGCACCCAGCCGGTAGGATTGTTCGGCGAATTCACCAGCAACGCACGCACATCCGGGGTCAGGGCCCGCAGCAGCGCATCCAGGTCCAGGCGCCAGCCGGATTCGGAAAACTCCAGCGCCACGGTCGTCACGCGGGCGCCCAGCACCTTCGGCATTTCCACCAGGTTGGGCCACAGCGGGGTTACCGCGACGACATGGTCGCCATTGCCCACCAGCGCCTGCACCGCCGTCATCAGCGCTGACGTACCCGAGCTGGTGACCGCGATGTTGTCGACATCCCGGCGGCCATGCAGCCGGCTGACATAAGCGGCCAGGCTTTCACGCAAAGCCGGCGTGCCCAAGGTCTGCACGTAGAAAGTCTGGCCGGAGGCGATGTGCGCAATGGCCGCATCGCGGAACGCCTGCGGTGTCTGCTCATCCGGTTCACCAAACCAGAAGGGCAGCACGTCGGGCTGGCCCAAACCCGCGTTGGCCACCTCCCGGATCTGCGAAGATCGCAAGCTGCGCACGGCGGTCCGGGCGCCCGGAAAGGTATCGGGAGAAAGGGTGTCTGTCATCGGAAAATCTGCCAGAAGAATAGGAAATCGGTCGGAACAAGGCCGCCGCTCAGCCGCAAGCCGCCGCGAATTGGGCCCTGGCCTGCCGGGCGCCGCGCGCCAGCCACGCCACATCGGAGTGCAAGGCAATGAACTGCACGCCGCGCTTGCGGTAGCTGGCCGCCTCCTCAGCGCTGTTGGCGAAAATGCCGACCGCCTTGCCATGGGTCCGTGCAGCCTGCATGACGCTTCCCACGGCGTCGACCACGGCGCGATGCGTCATGTCGCCCAGGTGGCCCAGGCTGGCCGCCAGGTCGGCCGTGCCGATGAACAAGCAATCCGCGCCCGGCAGCGCGGCAATCGCGTCGATATTGCGTATGGCTTCTGCAGACTCGATCTGCAGGATCGCGCAGGCCTGCCCGTTCGCCTCTGCCACATAGGCGGGGTCCTGCCCATACCGCCCCGCGCGCACCAACCCGGCCACGCCCCGCGTGCCGGCATTGCCATTGGACGGAAAGTGCATGGACGCAATCGCGCGACGCGCGTCTTCGACCGTATCCACGTTCGGAAACACGATGGTCTGCGCACCGCAGTCCATGGCGCGCTTGACCAGCACCGCATCATTGGCCGTCACCCGCACTGCGGCATGCGTCGCCGCACCATGCGCCCGGGCCGCCTCGATTGCCCGCAACTGCGCCGTCGTGCTCTCGACGTCGTTGGGCGCATGCTCCATGTCGACCACCAGCCAGTCAAAACCGCAATGCGCAATGGCTTCGGCGACGGCGGGACTGGCCAGGGTCAGCCAGCAGCCTTCGGTGGGAGTAAGTGTCAGCAAGGCATGGCGGACAGGATTCGGATTCTTCACAGCGGCTCCTCTTGATCGATCTTTTTTTCGGGGTGCGCAAACCCCGTTCAAGTTCGACAAAGATATCTGTGAACGACTGAAGAAATTTCGTGATTTTTAGCCGTTATGTGTAAAAATTTAGAATGATTTAACGGTTAACTTCAATTTCTTCGACGAATCGTGCAAAACAAGAATTTTGATCCCACAGACATGCAGATTCTGGCCGCGTTGCAGGTGGATGGACGCCTGTCCAGCGCGGAATTGGCCGACCGGGTCTCGCTCACGCCATCGCCCTGTTGGCGCCGGGTCAAACGGCTGGAAGACGACGGCGTCATCCGCGGCTACCGTGCGGATGTCGACGTAAAAAAGCTAGGCTTCGGTGTCACCGCCTTCGTGTGGATTTCGCTGGACAAGAAGGGCGCTGAACACGTCAAGGCATTCGAAGACGCCATTCGCAACGTTCCCGAGGTCCTGACCTGTCATTGCGTCTCGGGCCGCTACGACCACCAACTGACGGTGATCGCCCGCGACCTGGACACCTTCGGTGACCTGACGCGCTACGTGCTGGGTGCACTGCCCGGCGTGAAGGAGGTCTACACCTCTTTCGTCCTGAAGGAAGTCAAGGGCGCCGGACAAGCAATTTCGCTGCCGCTGGCCTAGCAAGAAAAAAACCCGCATCGCCCTTGCGGGACCATGCGGGTTTGATGGGCGACGCCCGGCGGCGGGCGCCCGGCGTGCACCGTATCAACCAAATACGCGGAAACGCTCGGCGTCGTCCATGAAGGCCTTTTCGCCAAAGCCGTTTTCGTTCGAGCCGAACGGCATCTGCGCGCGCAGCTTCCAGTAGGCCGGCACGTTCCACTCGCGGGCGACGACATCGTCGATCAGCGGGTTGTAGTGCTGCAGGCTGGCGCCCACGCCGGCGTTGGCCAGCGCGCTCCAGACCGACAGCTGGGCCATGCCGCCCGCTTGCTCGGACCACACCGGGAAATTGTCGGCGTACAGCGCAAACTTCTCTTGCAGGCCGCGCACCACGCCCTGGTCTTCGAAGAACAACACAGTGCCCACGCCGGCGGCGAAGCTCTTGAGCTTGGCTTCGGTCTTGTCGAAGCCTTCGGCCGGGGCCACCTTGCGCACTTCTTCAATGGCCAGGTTCCAGAGCTTGTCGCTTTCGGCGCCGAACAGGATCACCGCGCGCGAGCTCTGCGAGTTGAACGACGACGGGCTGTGCTTAATCGCGTCCTGGATCAGGGTCGTCAGTTCCTCTTTCGAGGCGGTCAGGTTGCGACCCAGCGAATACTGCGTGCGGCGCTTCTTCAGTGCGTCGATATATGCGTTGCTCATGAGGATATGCCTTTCGACTAGTAGATAGAGGGGTAACGAGTGAGCAAATTCTACTGGCCGAGGATGTTGGCGACCACCGGTTCAGACCAGAAAAGCGGGATTTTTGCCGGAACAAACTGTTCCAGTTTTGTAGCGAATAAGGGCGGTTTACTTGCACCGCACGGGTATTTCAGACGAACCACCCTGTGGCCGATCAAGCCCGGCCACAGGGCGTCACGTCTATCCGGCGGAAGTCCCAGCCTATTGAGTGACCAGCTCCACCCGGCGGTTCTTGGCGCGGCCGTCCTCGGCGCTGTTGGAGGCCACCGGGGCCAGCGAAGCCACGCCCTTGGCGGACAGGCGCGCGGCGGGAATTTGGTACGACGCGGTCAACGCCTTGACCACCGCGTCCGCGCGCCGCTGCGACAGATCCAGGTTGCCGGCCAGGCTGCCCTGGTTGTCGGTGTGACCCACCACGTACACGTTGAGCTTGGGGTCGGCCTTGAGCAGCTTGCCCATTTCGTCCAGCGCGGCCTTCGATTCCGCCTTGACCTCGGCCTTGTCGGTATCGAAATACACCCCGTAGACGGCGACCTTACCGGATTCGGCCAGCGCCTTTTCCATCGCCGTCGCATCCAGCACGCTGACCTGGCCCGTCTGCATGGGCTTGGTTTCGACCACCTGCAGGAAGACCGGCGTGATTTTGTTGGATTCGTCCTGCATCACGTCCAGGAACACGTAGACATCGCCCGTCGGCGCTTCCTTCTTGGCCAGCACCGCGTAGTACTTGCCGCCAAAGCTCGCGTCGCCCTGGCCCGGCGGGCGCACCTTATTGCTGTTGATGACGAAGGACTGGAAACTGCCGCCGCATTGCTCGTCGTTCTTGCACTCGAACACGGTCTTGAATCCGCCGGTCTGCAGCGCATTCTGGTAATTGCGATAGACCTCAAGTGCGGACTTCGTGCCGTCGATGCGATACGAGATACGGGTGATCTTGCCCTCCCGGTCCAGGGTCTTGGCCTCGGACTCCTGCTCGATGGGCCGGTCGGGCATGACGGCTTCGTCATAATCCAGCTGCTGATAGGCGCGGATCTCGGCGCCCTTGAAACGCGTGAGCAGCGGATGGTCCTTGGAGCCAGCCACATCTTCGGCATGGCCCGGCAGCGCGGTGGACAACAGCATGGCGCCCAGCAGCGCCAACAGCGTGGTTCTGGTCGTGCGTACCGTCACGTTCGGAGACTCCTGTAAGCGAATTTCGAAAAATGAACCGGTTACCGCAGGTTGTCAGCGGCGAATGACGGCCATTATGCATCGGGGGCTTTAAACCGCAAGCCGAGGGCGTGCCAAAATGGCGGCAGACTGCGTTATCTTCACACGCAAGGATACCCATGCTGAAAGACCGCGGATTTCAGATTGGATTGGCCGTGTTTGTGCTGGTCGCCGGCCCGCTCGTTTATCTGCTCCTGCCCAAGAGTTCGGGCTATCCGTCCATCGGCGGCGGTAGCTACGACCTGTCGAACTTCGTCTACACCTTGGCGTTGCTGGCGTTCACGGGGCTCTGGACGCTCGTGACCCTGCTGCTGGGAATGAGCCGCAACGCCTTGCTGGCAAAACGGGCGGCGGCATGGGCGGCCGTGGGCGCGGTGACCTTCGTGGTCTCCCTCATCGCGTTCGGGCGCCACCTGAATTGACAGCTGACCCGCACGGCCAGATGCCGTGCGGCCTCCGAGCAGGCCGCTACGCTTGCAGGCCTTTACCATTACGCCTACTTTCCATCCGCATCCCGCCATGCCCCTGCTCAATCTCGCCGACATCGCCCGCGACCTGCCCGACACTTGGAAATCCCGGGTGCTCGCCCAAGCCGGCGCCTGCAACATCAAGGTCCTGAAAATGGACGGCCAGGCGTCGCCGGCGGAAACCCACGACTACAACGAGGCGCTCATCGTCATCAGCGGGGTATTGCGCCTGTGCGTGCAAGGCGAAGACATCGACGTGGCCGCGGGAGACATGTATCTGGCGCCCGCCGGCATCGCGCACGCCGTTGCCCAGGGCAGCCACGGCGTGCTCATGATCATCGACCCGATCGAAAGTTGACGCGGCTGGCGGGCCGGCCGGTCCGATCAAACACCGCCAATTGTTGACTGATCGGTACAATATTGATTTAATCCAGCCTGAATCGACATCGCAGGATCAAAGCCGTGAGCGGAAGACCGAAGGAATATGACGACGACGCCGTCATAGACGCCGCCATGCAGGTTTTCTGGAGCAATGGCTACGAAGCCTGCTCGACGCAGGAACTGTGCGAACGCACGGGCCTGGGCCGCGGCAGTCTTTACCATGCCTTTGGCAGCAAGCAGCACCTCTACGAAATGGCGTTGCGCCGCTACCAGGAACGAGCGATCCAAACGCAAGCCGGCACCCTCTCGACGCCTGGCTCCGCCAAGGACAAGCTGCGCGCGCTGCTGCAGTGGGGCATGGACGACGACCTCGACCCGGCGAATCGGCGCAGTTGCATGGCGCTGTTCTCCGCAATGGAACGCAGCAGCAAGGACCCGGCGATCGACAGGATCAACCGTGCCTATGTCGACCAGCTGGAAGCCGCCCTGCGCCACGTCATCGAGACCGGCCAGCGCACCGGCGAACTGCGTGCCGACCAGCCGCCCGCGCAAGTGACCCGCGCCTTCCTGGCCAGCTACTACGGGCTGCGCATCCTGGGCCAATCCATGCCGGATCGCGCCTTTCTGCAAGATGTCGTCGAAGGCACGTTGGCGGCGCTGTAACCCCGCAAGATCGCCCCAGGCTGCACCCAAACACGGGCTCATTGGCCCGTTCCCCCCTATCCGCTACGGAAGAAGCCCCCATGATTGATCTGGCCGCCCCTGATACCCGCATCGTTCCCACCCGCACGGGCATGGTCGCGATTCCCGCCAGCCTCGAATCGGACGTGGCGCAGTTCCATTACGCCCCCGCCCGGCGCGCCGGCGACTTTGTCTTGCTCTCGGGGATCGTCGTCAGCAACCCGCTGGCCGAACCCATGGGCGAGGCTGCGTTCTGCGATGCGTTGCGCCATGTGTTCGAGCAGATCAGCCATCTGCTGGCCGCCTGCGGCGCGCACCTGGACGACGTGACCGAACTGCAGATGTTCCATGTTTTCGGTAGCGCGCACCTGGCGCTCGACAAGAACGGCCAATTGGCGGCCATCGCCCGGGTTCGAGACGAATTCTTCAGCGCCCCCTATCCGGCGGCCGTCGAATTGGGCGTGGCCCAGCTCAATCCACCGGGCGGCATCGTGGAAATCAAGGCCACGGCCTATACGCCTGGGCGGAACTGAATAGGACCGCCAGTCGAACAGAACCGGCGCCTTCCCAAGCCCGCGCGCCACAAGCAAGAGGCCCGCTGAAACTTTCGTTTCAGCGGGCCTCTTATCTTGTGACAGTCATCTTGCGACTTTCACGAGGAATTCCTGGTGCCGACGGCGAGACTCGAACTCGCACAGCTTTCGCCACTACCCCCTCAAGATAGCGTGTCTACCAATTTCACCACGTCGGCAAATCCAACCAGAAAAGGCGTGCTTTCCTGGAAAGTCGAACATTCTAACACGCAAATCCGTAATCTTGGCAACCGGACTGGGGCCAGCCCGGCGAAGCCTGACCGGAATCCCCATTCCGAATACCCGCTTACCCAGGCGAGGGGCTCTAGCCCCCCGCCCTACCCGATCAATTGATCTGCAGGTTCGTCGCCTTCACGACCTCGCCCCATTTCCGGGTTTCGCTCTCCATGAAGGCCTTGAACGCTTGCGGCGTGTTGGGTGGCGGCGGCATCAGGAAGCCGTTGGTCTGATAGTTCGCGGCCAGGGCGCTGTCGGACGTCAGCGCCTTGTTGATGGCGGCGTTCACTTTCTGGACGATTTCCGGCGGCGTGCCCGCAGGCGCGAACAGGCCGAACCAGGCCGCCACGTCAAAGCCCGGCAGACCGGATTCGGCAATGGTGGGAATTTCCGGGGCGAACGGCACACGGCTGGCGGTGGTGACGGCCAGACCCGTCAGCTTGCCGGCGCGCACGTGCGGCAAGAGCGGCGGCAGGTTATCGAAGATGGAGTCCACCTGGCCGCCCAGCAGATCGGCCACGGCCGGGCCGCTGCCGCGGTACGGCACGTGCAGGATATCGATGCCGGCCTTCATCTTGAACAGCTCGCAGCCCAGGTGCGCCGACGAGCCGTTGCCTGGGGACGCGCAGGTCAGCTTGCCGGGGTTCTTCTTGGCGTAGGCAATGTATTCCTGCACCGACTTGACCGGCACATTGGCGTTGACCGCCAGGATGTTGGGCACCACGTTCAACAACGCGACGGCGTCCAGGTCCTTGAGCGCGTCATACGACATCTTGGAATACAGCGACTGGTTGATCGCGGTGGAAATCGACCCCACGAACAGGGTGTAGCCGTCGGCGGGCGCGCGCGCCACGGTTTCCGCACCGATGTTGCTGTTGGCGCCCGGCTTGTTCTCGACCACGAAGGTCTGGCCGAATTCCTTGCCCAGCACGTCGGCGATCATGCGGGCGCTGATGTCGGTGGTGCCGCCAGGGGCATAGCCCACAACCAGCCGGACGGGCTTGGACGGGTAGTTGCTTGCCTGGGCCTGGGCCGGTGTGCTCACGGCGCACGCGATCGCCGCGGCCACGCCAGCCAGCTTCGAATAGATGTTCTTCATGTCTCCTCCTGTCGAAAAAATGGAATCGGCGCCCACGCGGCGGCGCGCCTGTTTTCTTGTTGTGGTCGGGGCGGCCCTGCCCGGGCGCCGCATCGCGACGGCTTGCCCCTAGGCGGGGCAAGCCACGCGCATCGGCGCGATCAGGTCCGGCGTGACGTCGGCCAGCGAGCCGCAACCGAGCAGCGCCATGTTGGTCGAGATCTCGCTGCGGAAGATCTCGGTGACCTTGCGGATGCCGGCGTTGCCGCCGACTGCCGCGCCGAACAGCTGGGGACGGCCGGTAAAGGCCATGCTTGCGCCCAGGGCCACGGCCTTGAGCACATCGGACCCACGGCGAAAGCCGCCGTCGACCATGACCGGAAAGCCGGCCGGCACGGCCGCCACGACGCCGGGCAGCGCCTGCAAGGGTGAAATGCAGCCGTCGAGCTGGCGCCCGCCATGGTTGGACACGATGACGCCGTCGGCGCCGGCCTCATGGGCCAGCCGTGCGTCGTCGGCGTGCATAACGCCCTTGAGCACCAGCTTGCCGGGCCAGTTCTGGCGGATCCAGCGGATGTGGTCCCACGACAGTTTGTCGCGTTCGCCGCGAAAGCCGTTGGGCGGGTCCTGGGTGATGGGCGGGCCGATGTCTTCGTACAGGTTCGAGAACCGGGGCACGCCGCTGCCCAGCAGCGTGCGCACGAAGACATTCAGGCTCCAGCGCGGATGCAGCATGCCGTCCAGCACCACGCGGGGGCTGAGCTTGAAAGGCACGGTGAAAGCCAGTTTCTGCAGGTTCTCGCGGTTGGCGCCGACACAGGTGTCGATCGTCACCACCAGTACCGGGATCTCGGCGCGGCGCAGGCGGTCCAGCAGTTTGGCGATGCGGTCGGTGTTGCCGGGCAGGTAGGCCTGGTACCAGCAGCGCTTGCCGGTGGCTTCCTGCAGGCGTTCGAGCGGCACACTGGACGCGCCGCTGATGATGAACGGGATATGGGCATCCTGGGCGGCGCGCGCCAGCGCCAGGTCGCATTCATGCATGACAATGGCCGAGAAGCCGGTGGGCGCAAAACCCACCGGCATGGCGTATTGCTCGCCAAAGAGGCTGACCTGGCTGCTGCGCTGATCCACCACCCGCAGGCCGCGCGGCTTGAAGCCGATGTCGTGCTGGGCGCGCAGGCTCTCGTGCAGCGATGCGCCGTCTTCGGTGCCGCCGCAGACGTAGCCTTCGACGCAGCGCGGCATGATGCGCCGCGCCTCGCGCTCGAAGTCCCGCACCGACAGGCAGCGGTCCAGTCGGCTCATGCGGCCACCGGCGTACCGGCTCGGGCGCCCAGCGCCTGCAGGCAGGCGGCCAGCGAACGGTCCTGCGTGTCCTGGTAAAGCGCCAGCTCATCCTGCACGGGCGCGCCCAGCGCCTGCTCGAATGCGGTCTGGCTGGCGTTCTGGGCGTACTCGGCCTGGGCTTTGTCGCCCAGGTTCGACTGGAAGATGCCCGCGGCGCTGACCGGCAGGAAGTCTTCGTAGACCAGCGGTTCAAAGCGGATATAGCCCTGCTCGATCAGCGCGCGCAGGTCGCTGTCCGGTTCGGCGCCTTGCTTGCCGGTCAGGAAATAGCGGAAATACGCCAGCCCCTGGTCGTGCAATTGCGCGTAGTCGTCGGGGAACGTGGCGAAGCATTCCTGCAGATTCTGCATGTAGGCCGCCGCGTTACCTTCGTTGGGCGCGCCGCTGATGCGGCTGCGCGCCAGGTCCAGCAACTGGTCGTACAGGGCCCGGCCCTTGCGGGTCAGGGCCACGCCGCGCTGCTCGATCTCGCCGAAGCGCGCGGTATGGCTGCCGACCGCGGCCTGGCCATCCGTACCGGTGAACCACACCGGCTCTTCCAACGCCTTGAAGCTGGTCTGGCGCAGCAGGATGGGGCACTTGCGTGGCGGGGGGCCTTCGATGACGGCCTTGGCCGCCACGCCACGGCGCGGCATCTCCGCCTGGGCTTCATCGATGTCCAGCGTGCGCGGCGTCAAATGGTTGATGTGCGGGCCCTTGAAGGCCACCACGTCGGCGATCAGGCGATGCTGGCCGTGCAGTTCACGGTAGTCATCCAGGCTGACGGTGGCTTCGCTGTGCCAGCGGAAGGTGTGCAACGCCTCGGCGACGAATTCGCGCGCGTCGGCGTCGTTCAGACCGCCCTGCGTTTCAAAACGGGCTGCCAGTTCCAGTGCACAGTCCGTGAAGATCTGGCGCGCGGCCAAGATGCGGGCGGCTTTTTCACGCAAGGCCACGTCATCGATCAGCTCCAAGCGCAGCAACGAGGTGAAGACGCGGAACGGGCTGGCCTGCAGCGCGGCCTCGTGGGTGGCGCGGAAAGCGGTCGAATGCACCGGCACGCCGGCCGGCGACAGGTCGTAGTAGCCCACCGGCTGCATGCCCATCACGGCGAACACGCGGCGCATGTTGGCCAGTTCTTCGGCCGTGCCGACGCGGATGGCGCCGTGGCGCTCGATGTCCAGGCGTTCGATTTCACCGGTGCGCGCCAGTTGCGCGGACAGCTCGGGCTGCTCGGCCAACGTCTTGGCATTGACCTGGGCCACCAGGTCCAGCAGCGTGTCATACAAGGGCACTTCCGACTTGTACATGTCGGACATGGCTCGGGAGAACCAGGCGCGGATCTGATCCGGGTTGACGAAATTCTGACTCATGGCGGACTCGGCACATCGATAAACAAGGATGGCCCGCATGAAATCATGCCCGGCGAGGGCAATCAAATGAAAAAAATCGGCTTAATCAGTCCTTTTTTTCATGGATCGCGTGCGCCGGGCGTCACGGCCGCGCTTTTGCGCGGCTTCCCGTTCGACCCAGGCGACGAACTGCTTGATCTTCGGGACTTCGGCCGAATGCTCGGAATAGGCCACGAAATAGGCGCCGTCGCTGGGCTGCACGTAGCCCCAGGGAATCACCAGCTTGCCGGCCTGCAGTTCTTCTTCGGCCAACAGCCTGGGCGTCAGGGCGATGCCGCAGCCGCCTTCGGCCGCGCGCACGCACATATAGAACGTGTCGAACTGGGGGCCGTGATAGCTGCGGTCGGACTGGAACTGCTGGTGCGAAAAATAGTCGTGCCAGGCCTCGGGGCGCGAGGCGCACTGGATCAGCGTCTGGCCGCTCAATGCCTCCAAGCTGGACACCTTGTCTCCGGGCAGCAAGCCCGGTGCGCACACCGGAATCACCTCGGCGCCGAACAGCTCACGGCACTGCGCGCCCGGCAAGGTGCCGTGGCCGAAGAAAAATGAGATGTCGATCTTGGCCTGCATCAGGTCGAACGGCCGGGTTTCGCTGCGGACCTTCAGCTGGATATCCGGATGCGCGGCCATGAACTGTTGCAGGCGCGGAATCAGCCAGCGCGCGCCGAAGGTGGGCTGGGTGCCGATGGTCAGGACCTGGGTTTCGCTGCCGTAGGTCAGGATGTAGCGCGAGGACATATCCACCTGATTCAGGATGGCCCGGACCTCGGACTGGTACAACGCCCCCGCCGGCGTCAATTGCAGGCGCCTGCGCACCCGCAGGAACAGCGGATTGCGCAGCAGCGCCTCGAGCTGCGCGATCTGTTTGCTGATCGCGCTCTGGGTCATGTGCAGTTCCTCGGCGGCGCGCGTCACGCTCATGTGCCGCGCCACCGCCTCGAAACACTGCAGCGCCATCATCGATGGCATCAAACGCTTTTCCATGGGGCCGGTCCGTAGTGCCTCTTGCGCGGCCGGCGGGCCGTCAAACAGGCCTGCCGCCGCATCCGCGCATTATCGCAGCCCGCTCGGGCCATGGCCGCCCGCGCCAATGAAAAAGGCCGGCATGCGCCGGCCTTTTTCGGAATGCCAGAGGCTTACTTCGCGGGCGTTTCAGCCGGCTTGCCGCCAGCGGCGGGCGCCGTCGGGACGGAAGCATCAGGCTGGGCGGCCGGTGCCGGCGCAGCGCCCGGAACCGACGAAGCGCCGGGGACGGACGAGGCGCCGGGGACGGACGATGCGCCCGGGACGGACGACGCACCCGGCGTGGCAGGCGCAGCGCCCGGCACTTGCGGAACCGAACGGTCGGCCGGGAAGCTTTGCATCACGCCGCTATCGACGGCGGCAGCGCCCGTGCCCTTGTGGCTGACATAAGCCAGGCCGGCGGTGGAAGCAAAGAAGACCACGGCGGCCCACTTGGTGGCGCGCGACAGGAAGTTGGCCGCGCCGGTGGCACCGAACAGGCTGCCCGACGAGCCGCTACCGAAAGCGGACCCCATGTCGGCGCCTTTGCCCTGTTGCAGCAGGACCAGCACGATGATAGCCAGCGCCGAAATCACTTGGACGGCCAGCAGAAGTTTAAGCATCAAGGGCATTACAGACTCCGGAACGGAAACTTAGATGGCGGCGATTCGCAAAAATTCTTCGGCCACGAGCGACGCGCCGCCGACCAGGGCTCCGTCGATATCAGTCATGGCGAACAAACTGGCGGCATTGGCAGCTTTGACGCTGCCGCCGTACAAAACCTGTACCTGCGCCGCGCCCAGCGCGGCCAGGGCGGCGCGGATGGCGCCGTGGACTTCCTGCGCCTGCTCGGGGCTGGCGGTGCGGCCGGTGCCGATGGCCCAGACGGGCTCGTAGGCCAGCACCATTTGCGACACGGCTTCGGCGCCCAGCGCCAGCACCGGCTTGAGCTGGCGTTCGATCACGGCCAGCGTGTTGCCGGCTTCGCGGTCGGCCAGGGACTCGCCCACGCAGACCACCGGGGTCAGGCCGGCGGCCAGGGCGGCGCGGGCCTTGTCGGCGACGATCTGGTCGGTTTCACCGTGCAGCACGCGGCGCTCGGAGTGCCCGGCCAGCGCATAGCGGCAGCCGAATTCCTTGAGCATGGGGCCGGATACTTCGCCGGTGTAGGCGCCCTTGTCATGCGCGCTGACGTCTTGCGCGCCCCACGACACGGCACTGCCGGTCAGGGCCGACGCGGCCTGGGCCAGGTACGGAAACGGAACGCAGACGCCGATCTCGCAGTGGCTCGCGGCATCCGCGGCGCGCAGCTCGGTCAGCAACGCAGCATTCTCAGCCAGGTTGCCGTGCATCTTCCAGTTGCCCAGCACAAGGCGGGCGCGGTTTTCGACTGAAGTCATGGCGCAAATGTCAGAGTGGATGAACCCGGGGGAAAAGCACCCGCCCACGGGCTGGCCTGGAAATAATTCCAGGCGAAACCCGAGATTGTATCCTGTTGCGCGGCGCCGCGCCGGACGCCGCGCGTTTCTTACATCGTCAGGATGATTTTGCCGATGTTCTCGCCGCTCTCCATCATGGCGTGGGCCTGGGCGGCCTGGGCCAGCGGGAAGGTGGCGTGGACGATGGGCTTGATGGCGCCCTGCTCGAGCAGGGGCCAGGCGTGCTGGCGCAGCGCCTGGGCGATGGCGCCCTTGAAATCGACGGGTCGGGGACGCAACGTCGAGCCCGTGATGGTCAGGCGGCGGCGCATGACCTGGCTGGTGTCCACGTTGGCCTGGGCCCCGCCCAGCTGGGCGATGATGACGATGCGGCCGTCGTCGGCCAGACACTGCATGTCGCGGGCGATGTAGTCGCCGGCCACCATGTCCAGGATCACGTCTACGCCCCGGCCGCCGGTGGCGTCCTTCACTTCCTTGACGAAGTCCTGGGTCTTGTAATTGATGCCCAGGGTGGCGCCCAGGGCCTCGACGGCGCGGGCCCGGTCGTCGCTGCCCACCGTGGCATAGACCTTGTGGCCCAGCGCGCGCGCCAGCTGGATGGCCGTGGTGCCGATGCCGCTGGCGCCGCCGTGCACCAGCAGAGCCTCGCCAGCCGCCAGGCGGCCGCGGTCGAACACGTTGCTCCAGACGGTGAAATAGGTTTCCGGCAGCCCGGCGGCTTCGATGTCGGACAGCCCCTTGGGAATGGGCAGGCACTGGGCGGCGGGCGCGACGCAATATTCGGCGTAACCGCCGCCGGCCACCAGGGCGCAGACCTTGTCGCCCAGGGCAAAACCGCTGCCGGCCAGGTCGCCGCCGACGATTTCGCCGGCCACTTCCAGACCCGGCAGGTCGGACGCGCCGGGCGGCGGCGCGTAATTGCCCTTGCGCTGAAACACGTCGGGGCGGTTGACGCCCGCGGCGCTGACTTTGATCAGGACTTCGCCCTGGCCGGGTTCCGGCGTGGGGCGCTCAACGGGAACCAGGACCTCGGGGCCGCCCGGGCGGGAGATTTCTACAGCGTGCATCGCGTGCCTCCTTCGCAGCAAATAGATTATTATTGCGCCCTTTACGGCAGGCCGTGTTTTCGCCGGGCAGAGTGTTTGCCAGGCGGCCGGATTGCCGCGGCAGCAGTACATTGCAGTACCAGGAAGCGTGGCAGAGTGGTCGATTGCACCGGTCTTGAAAACCGGCAAGGGGTTAAACCCTTCGTGGGTTCGAATCCCACCGCTTCCGCCACCCCTCTCCCCCAACGGCGGGCGAGACAAGCAGGGCCGACCAGGCATCGTTAACCTGCTTACCATTAACAGCTGAACAAGTCCTGAATTAGGACGAATTCGTCTACTATTTTGCGCATTCCGGGCGGCACGCGGTGGCGAGTCCGGCAAAGAACCGGCGACACAGCCTGGTGACCATGCCCAAAATGAAAGACGCATTGAAGGCGGGCCTATTCCGCCTGTCTCCTGCCCTGGCGGCGCGCTGCGGCGTGCAATTCCCCTTGCGGGCGCCGAACCGGCAGTTTCTTGAACAGCAGATCTTCGGCTACCTCAACAGCCTGCCTGCCGGACCTGGGCGCCCAGGCCGTTGCCTGTTCCTGGGCATGGGCGAATACACCTGGCACTACCCCCGCCTGCTCAAGGCGGATTTCTATTCGCTGGACATGGACCCCGCGCAGGCCCAATACGGCGTGCCGGGCCGGCACCTGACCGGCAGCGCCACCGAGATGGCCGCGTTCTACGAGCCGGGCTTTTTCGACGTGGTGGTGGCCAACGGCCTGATCGGCTATGGCTTGAATGACCAGGCCGGCTACGAGCGCATGCTGGCGCAATGCCATGCAGTGCTCCAGCCCGGCGGCCTGTTGATCCTGGGCTACAACGACACGCCCGAGCGCGCGCCGTTTCCGGTGCATGTCGACGCCCTGGGACTGTTCACGCCGTTCGTCCCGCCGATACCCGGGGTTGACCAGCCGCGCCATCCCATGCGCGATAAATATCACCACGTATTCCTCTTCGCGCAACGCCGGGAGCCGGACGCGATCGCGACGTAGCGGCCGAGACCGAGCAGGCAGTACGCAGCCGCCGCGGCCTGCCTCGTCAGGCTGCCAACGCCGCCGGGTAGGTTTTCGGAATGCCCGCCGCCGCCACGCCGCTGCGCAAGGTTTCCTGCGGCAACGACGCCGCCAGCAGTTCCCGTGCAGCCAGCAGCCGCCCCAGATCGACGCCGGTCCGGTAGCCCATGCTTTCCAACATGAACACCAGGTCTTCGGTAACGATGTTGCCCGACGCGCCGGGCGCGAACGGGCACCCGCCCAGGCCGCCCAGGCAGGCGTCGAACGCACGGATACCCTCGTCCAGCCCGGCCAGCGCATTGGCCAGCCCGAGCCCCATCGTGTCGTGCAGGTGCAGCTTGACCAACCGGGCGCCGATGGCGTCCTGGGCGGCCCGCACGGCGTCGCGCACCAGGGCGGGATGCGCGTATCCCACGGTGTCGGCCAGCGCGATCTCGTCAGCCCCGGCGCGCGTCACCGCCGCGGCCACCTGCGCCACCCGCCGCACCGGCACCGCGCCTTCCATCGAACAGCCAAAGGCCGTGGCGACGGCGGCGTCCACCCGCACGGGCCGGGCCTGCGCCCGCAGCCAATCGACGATGGCGGCTACGGCATCCACCTGAGCGTCCGTGCCCTTGCCGACGTTGGCGTGGCTATGGGTATCGCTGACGGACACCGGAATGGCGATCACGTGCGCGCCCGCCTGGTAGGCCGCCATGGCGCCCTTCAGGTTGCAGGCCAGCGCGCAAACCGTCACGCCGTCCAGGCCCAGGACCTCGGGCAGCACCTGTGCCGTATCGGCCATCTGCGGCACCAGCCGCGGCGACACGAAGCTGCCCACCTCGATTTCGCGCAGGCCCGCCGCGGCCAGCTGCCGTATCCAGCGCAGCTTGTCGGCGGCCGGCATCATGCCCCGCGCCATCTGCAGCCCGTCGCGAGGACCGACCTCGCACAGCCTCACTTGCTGATCCATGACGTTTCCTTGTCGAATGCGCCAGCGGCTATTGCTGCACCACGATGCCGGCGGCGGCGATGGTCTGGCGGGCCTTGCCGATGTCCGCCCTAATCAGCGCGGCGAACTGCTCGGCGGACACGGGGTCGGTTTCCAACCCTTGGGAGGCCAACGCGTCCTGCACGTCCTTGCGCGCCAGCAGCTTGTTGAAATCGGCGTTCAATCGCGCCACCACGTCGGGCGGCGTCTTGGCCGGCGCCAGCACGCCGTAATAGGTAACCACACTGAAATCCTTGTAGCCCAGCTCGGCCACGGTGGGCACCTCCGGCAACGCCGGATTGCGCTTGGGCGAGGTCACCGCCAGCGCACGCACCTTGCCCGCCTTGATGAGCGAGGCCGCCGACGAGATCGACGAGCCCGCGAACTGCAGATGCCCGCCCATCAGGTCGGCCAGTGCGGGCGCCGACCCCTTGTAGGGCACGTGCTGCATCTTGAAGCCCGCCTCGTGCTGCAGCATTTCCATGGCAATGTGCACGCCACCGCCGGTGCCGGACGTGCCATAGGACAACTTGTTCGGATCCTTCCGGGCAGCTTCGATCACCTCGGGCAGCGTCTTGTAAGGCGAACTGTCGGCCACCAGCAGCACCATCGGCGTGGTGGCCACCAGCGCCACCGGCGCCAGGTCCTTGAGCGGGTCGTACGCCACCTTCATCAACAGCGGAATCAGGGTGACGTTGTCGGACTGCCCGATCACCAGGTCGTAGCCCTGGGCGGGCGAGCGGGCCGCTTCGGCCAGGCCCAGCGCGGTGCCCGCGCCCGGCTTGTTCTCGGGCACCACGGCCCAGCCGTTCAGTTCGTGCAGCTTGTTGCTCATCAGGCGTCCGATGTAGTCGGTGCCGCCGCCCGGCGTGGACGGGATGATGATGCGGATGGGTTTGTTCGGATAGTCCTGCGCGTGGGCGGCGCAGGCGACGGCCAGGCTGGCCACCGCCAAGAGTTTGCGGATCATCGGATAGTCTCCTCATTGATGGATGTCTTGGCGATCTGGCGCCGCCTCGACGTGGACAGGCTCTACGGCCCGTTCGGCAACCGCTTCAACGGCCTTCGCAGCGGATGATTCCCGCGGTGTGCAAGGCCTGGATGCGCGCGCCATCCAGGCCCAGCCCTCGCAGAATGGATTCGGTATGGCGGCCTTGCGCGGGCGGATCGGAGCGCTTGCCGGCCTTGCGGCCATCGAACTCGATGGGCAGCGCCGCGGCCGATATCTCGCCGCCATCCGGCAACGTCGTGGCCAGCAGCGCGCCGCCGGCGTTCAAGTGTTCGTCCTGCAGCAGATCATGCGGCTGGCGGATGGGGCCATACGACAGGTTCGCCGCCTCCAGCGCCGCGCACAGCGCGTCGGTCTTCCAGGTCTTGAGGATTTCGCCCACGCCGGGCACCAGCCACGACCGCGCCGCCTCGCGGTCCACGGCGGTTGCCAGGCGCGGATCGGCCGCCCATTCGGGCGGCAGGAATGTCTGCGCGAAATTGCGCCACTGCGCATCGCCCACCACGGCCACGAACACGCGCCCGTCGGCGGTCTCGAACACGTCGTACACGCCCCATGGCGGCTTGCGCTCGGCGCCGAAAGGCTTGGGCGCGGCACCGGTCAGCTGGAACTGCGCAATGAATTGCGCCACCAGCAGAAGGTTGTTTTCGAACAGGCCCGAGCGCACATGGCGGCCGCGTCCGGTGGCGTGGCGATCGTGCAGCGCGGCCAGCGCGCCCACTACGCCGAACGTGCCGCCCAGGATGTCGTTGACCGAGGCGGCCACGCGTTGCGGGGTATCGGCGCCGCCGTTGATGTAGGCCAGCCCGCCCATCATCTGCACCACCTCGTCCAACGCGGTGCGATGCTTGTAGGGACCAGACAGAAAGCCCTTGAGCGACACATAGATCAGCCCGGGGTTGTCCGCCGCCAGGGTCTCGTAGTCCAGCCCATACTGGGCCAGGCTGCCGTCGCGGAAATTCTCCACCACCATGTCGGCCTGCAACGCCAGTTGGCGCGCCAGCGCCTGTCCTTCGGTCGATTTCAGATCGATGGACAGGCTTTGCTTGTTGCGGTTGAAGACGGGAAAGTAGCCACTGCCCGAACCCTTCAGCCGCCGCGTGCGATCGCCGTCAATGGGCTCGACCTTAATGACCTCGGCGCCCAGGTCGGCCAGCGCCAGGCCTGCGGCGGGTCCCATGATCATGTGGGACAGCTCCAGCACCTTGATGCCGCGCAAGGGCAGTTCGCTGCTGTCCATGAAGGGTGAAGCCGGTGCTGCGGTCATCAACGTTTCCTCTTGCCTGCTGCCGTGAACGGGAAGCCGAAGGGGCATGCCCGACGGCCGGTACGGAGCCATCATCGCGGGCAAGGCAGGTTCGGAAAAGCGGTCTTTCAGCACCGGGGCATTCTCGTTTGGGAACGTCCGGGTTAGCCCTAGCCCGGCATGACGCGGCGCGGCGTCAGGGCTGGGGCACCGCCCCCATGTGCGCCAGCAGCGCGCGGGCCGCGGGCGCCAAGGCCTCGAGTTCGCGCACCGCGATGCACAACGGCGTGCCAGACCACGGACCCGACAGGGCAATGAAGCGAATGTCCTGGCTGGCATGGCGCGGCTTCAGGTACATGGGCACCACCGCCACGCCCATGCCGCGCGCGACCAGGTTGCAGATGGTCTCGTGCGAGCTGACCCGCGCGCTGATGCGGCGCGCCACGCCGGCTTCTTGCGCGGCCTGCTTGAACACCGCGCTGATGCCGTTGTCGCGGTTCAGCTCGATCTGGTCGTAAGGCAGCAGTTGGGCATAGTCCAGTATCTCGCTGTCCGCCAGCAGATGCTGGGCCGGCACGACGGCGGCCAATTCACAGTAGCCGCAGGGGAACACCTGCAGGCCCTCGTGGCCGAAATCCGATCCCACCGCCACGTCGGCGCGTCCTTCCAGGACCTCCTGGAAGACCTGCTGCGTGGTGCTTTCTTCCAGCGCGATCTCGATCTGGGGATAGGCCCGGCGAAACGACTGGATCTGCGCCGGCAGGTCACCCGACAGCGCCGCCACGCTGGCCGCCAGCCGGATGCGGCCACGCACGCCGGTGGCAAAGCCCGCCATCTCGCGATGCATGCGGTCCATCTGCAGCAACAGCACGCGGACGTGGCCCGCCAATGCCTGGCCGGCCGGCGTGGCCTGCACGCCCTTGACGCCCCGCTCCAGCAGCGGCACGCCGAAGGCCTCTTCCATTTCCATCATGCGTTTGCTGACCGCCGAAGGCACGATGTTCTCGCGCGCCGCGGCGCGGGCCAGGCTGCCCGCCTCCACCGCCGCCAGGAACAGGCGCAGGGAAACCGGGTCGATGTCACGGGGGTGAGGCTGGGCGGGCAAGGGGCGCTTCATGCGGGCAGTTTCCCGCGACGCCTCCGGGACAGGGATCGGGGTTTTCCCCAGCCGATTGCCTTGCAGTTCGATACACTGCGCCTGGCCATCGCGTGCCCCCTGCGGCACAGGGCTTGTCCACGCAGCACAGGACACGCGCCATCACCTCACAACCAGAATAAGACCCAGACCATGCAGTGCCCTAAATGCAATTGGCAGAACCCGGCCGCCCATACCCACTGCTTCAGCTGTCACGCGCCATTGCCCGCGGCAGCGGCGCCCGCCGCGCCCCGCAAGGCCCCGAAAACCAGGCAGGGCGCCAAGGCCACGGGTTCCCAGCGCGCAGCGCCCTTTCCCGGCATCTGGGCGCGGCTGGCGGCCAGCGCCGTGGACGCCGCCACGATGATCGCGGCGATGTTCGCGTTTTCATCGGCCGCCTCCCTCAGCTATCAAGCGCTGCTGGAACAACCGGCGCCCGCGCTGCTGTGGCTGGCGGCCGGCCTGATCGGCCTGTTGCTGCCCGCCCTGATGGATGCCTGGGGGTCAGGCTCGCCCGGCAAGCGGTTGTTCAAGCAGCGCGTGGTCACGCGTAACGGCGCAAGCCCGGGCCTCGCGCGGTCCATCTGGCGGCACCTGATGAAGTTCCCGCTGAACCTGGTGTTGCCCGGCCTGTTCCATCATATCCAGCAAGCCATCTTCGGCGATCGCGCCATGCACAACTGGGCCGCCGGCACCTACGTGGTGTCCACCCAGGCCGATCCGCGGGCCGTGCAGGCCGCCCTGGGGCAGGCGCGCTCGGTCACCGGCGCCGGCAAATTCCTGCTGTTCGCCGCGGGCGCCGTGGTACTGGTGCTGGGCGGCTTCGTGCTGGCCGCGTTGACGCTGGGCAAGCATGAGCCCGACAGCCCCCTGATGGCCGATGTGCGGCGGCTGGATCTGGTGTCGGACCCCGTCCGGATGCTGGCGGAAAACCACTACCGCAGCACCGGCAAGTTCGCCGCCTCGCCGCAAGACCTCGGCGTGACGGCCGAATCGCTCGCATCCAGCGGCTTTTCCAAGCTGGAGCTCAATCCCGTGAACGGCGTGCTGCGCTTCACCATCGCCGGCCCGGCCGGCACCGATGACGCGCCGTCGCTGGGCGGCAAGCATCTGGTCTATCTGCCCGAGCTGCGCGCCGAACGCAAGGGCGGCGGCATCCGCCGCTGGCAATGCGGCAGCGATGACATCGCCGCCGCCGACCGCCCCTACAGCTGCCGCCATGCCGCCGGCGCCATCGCGCCCTGATGCACGGCGCCCCCGATTTGAGGAATCCCGCATGTCCAGCTTGATCGAATCCATATTCCGCGCCGACGACGGCGACGACAATCCGCAGATGCTCGCGTTGTGCGAACAAGCGGTGCGCGAGCAGCCGAACGCCGCCCAGGTGTGGGCGCTACGCGCCCGCTGCCACGACAAGCACGGCGCCCCCGCGGCCCGCGATGCCGACCTGGCGCGCGCATTGGCGCTGGACCCGCAGTGCGCCGACGCCCTGCGCGTGCGGGCCACGGCGGAGTACGACGACGGCGACCACGAAGCAGCCTGGCGCATCCTGCGCGACGCCCGCCAACGCGCGCCCTCGCATTTCGGCCTGCTGATGGCCGAGGCCTATGTGCTGATCAACGACGAACGGCTGCAGGACGCCATCGATTGCTGGACCCGCGCGATCCAGCAACGGCCTCAGGCCGGCGCCCCGCACTGCTACATCGCATCCAACCTGGCCAATGCTGGCCGCCATAGCGAGGCCGTGCCCTATTTCGAGCGCGCCGTCGCGCTCGCTCCCGGCAACGGCCGCTTCATGTACGACGCCGGCAATACCTACCGCCGCCTGGACGACCTGGACAAGGCCATCGCCATGTTCGACCGGTCGCGCGCCATCCTGGGCGAGCAAAACGCCATCCAGCACAACCGCGCGTCTTGCCTGCAGGCCATGGGCCGCCACGCCGATGCCGTCGAGGAATGGACCAGCCTGCTGCGCCGCGAGCCCGACTGGGACTGGCCGCTGGAAGGCAAGGCCCGCTCGCTGCACCGGCTGGGCCGCGCCGACGAAGCCAAGCCGTTGTGGCGGCGCCTGGACGCGCTATCGGACAACGGTTGGGAAGGCCGCAAGGAACAGGCCCGCGAATATGTGCGCAGCGGCGAGCCGGAACTGGCCGAACAGGCCCTGCGCGATCTGGACCCCTTGTCCAGCGGCGACGCCCAATTGCTGTTCGTGGCCGGCAACGCGCAACGCGACCAACGCCAGTGGGAACAGGCGCTGGCCTATTACCTGCAGGGCTACGAACTGGCGCCGAAGAACGACTTCCTGCCGGGCAATGCCGCCGACATGCTCGTCCGCCTGGAACGCCATGGCGAAGCATTGCCCTTGTCCGAGGTTGCCATCGCGCTGGACCCCGATTGGGTCAAGTGGCGCCGCGTGCGCATCGACGCACTGATCGGACTTGAGCGCGGCGCGGAGGCGGCGGCCGACGCCGAACGCGCCCAGCAACGCTGGCCCGACGACAGCATGCTGCAGGCCGACACCATCAATGCCCTGATCGCCGCCCGCCGCCACGACGACGCGCTAGCGGCCTGCGATCGCCTGGTCGCGATGGATCCGGAATACCGCGACTGGGCTTTGTATTCGCGCGGCGAGATCTACGGCGCCATGCAACGCCACGCCGAATCCGCCGCGGCCTTCCGCCAGGCCGCGGCGGCCTATCAACAGAACGGCAAGCCTCGGTATCAACAACTGTCGCTGGACAACGCCCTGGCGGCGGAACAGGCGGCCACCGCGCCGCGCGGCCTGCTGGCACGGCTGTTCGGGCGCAGATAAGCGAACGGCGGGCGGCGCCCTGCGCCCCCGCCTCAAAGCCAGCCGTACCCTTCCAGCAACCCCAGCAGACAACGCCGGGCCGCGGCCACGGCCTCGTCGCGCAACGCGTCAGCGCGCCACCCCATTTCGATGGCGTAGCCCGGCATGGCGATGGGACACGGCAGCATCCGCAAACCGGCCATCGCCGCCAAGCCGCGCGCCGCGTGGGCCGGCAAGGTCGCCAATGCATCGCTGCCTTGCAACAGGAACGGCAGCGCGGAAAAGTGCGTGGTCGCCGCCAGCACCCGCCGCGTCTGCCCCATGCCGTGCAGCACCTCGTCCACCACGCCGATGAAACCGCCGGATGACACCAGTACGTGCGGACGCTGCGTAAACGCTGCCACCGACAAGCTGTCCTGGCCAGGCGCAAGACTGGCCGGATCGACCAAGCAGGCATAACCGCCCTGCCCCACGGTCACGCGTTGCAGCGCTGGCGCGATCAGCCCGCCGGACGCGATCACCAAATCGACCTCGCGCGCCATCAGCATGTCCGCCGCCAGGCGGCTGTGGGTTTGCCGAAAGATCAGACGCAATCCGGGTGCGGCCTGCGCCAACGCGACGATCGCGGCGCGCCCCAGCGCAATCTCGAAATCGTCCGACAGCCCCAGCGTCACGGACCGCCCCGCAAACCCTGCCGCGCCAGGCCTGGCCAGCGACAGGCTCTGGCGGCACTTGTCCAGCGCCTCGCCGATGATCGGCCGCAGCTCGCGCGCCCGCAGGCTGGGCGATAGCCCGCGCCCGGTGCGCACGAACAGCGGGTCCGCGTACAGCGTGCGCAGCCGCGCCAGCGCGGCGCTCACGGCCGACTGCGTCACGCCCAGCCGCAACGCCGCCCGGCCCGCGCCGCCCTCGTCGTAGATTGCCTCGAACACTTTGAGCAGGTTCAGGTCGGTCGATTCGATATCAATTTTATTCATATCATTTATCTTCAGACGGGATTGATTGATTTTAGGCCCGCCCCGACACTGGCTGCATTCACCCACACCAAGGAATCCGCATGTCCGCCAAGACCGTCGCCGCGTTGCAGATCGGCGCCTCGCCCGAAGGCAAGGAAAAAACCCTGGAACAAATACTGGCCTTCGAAACCGAAATCACCGCATCCGGCGCGGTCCTGGTCGTATTGCCCGAAGCGCTGCTGGGCGGCTACCCCAAGGGCGAGATCTTCGGCACCCGGCTGGGCTATCGCCTGCCCGAAGGCCGCGAGGCCTATGCCCGCTACTACCAGAACGCCATCGACGTGCCCGGGCCTGAAACCGACGCGCTTGCCGGGCTGTCGCAACGCACCGGCGCCAGCCTGGTGATCGGCGTCATCGAACGCGCGGGCAGCACGCTGTATTGCACCGCCCTGTACTTCGATCCGGCCACGGGCCTGGCCGCCAAGCACCGCAAGCTGATGCCCACCGGCACCGAACGCCTGATCTGGGGCCAGGGCGACGGCTCCACCCTGCCCGTGCTGGACACCGCCGCGGGCCGCGCCGGCGGCGCCATCTGCTGGGAAAACCACATGCCGCTGCTGCGCACCGCCATGTATGCCAAGGGCGTGCAGATCTGGTGCGCCCCCACCGTCGACGAGCGCGACATCTGGCAATGCTCGATGCGCCACATCGCCCACGAAGGCCGCTGCTTCGTCATCAGTGCCTGCCAGGTCCAACCCTCGCCGGCGGACCTGGGCCTGGACGTGCCTGGCTGGGACCCCAAGCGCCCGCTCATCAACGGCGGCTCGCTGATCGTCGGCCCCCTGGGCGACGTGCTGGCAGGCCCGTTGCATGGCCAGACCGGCCTCCTGACCGCCCAGGTGGACATCGACGAACTGATTCGCGCCCGCTATGACTTCGACGTGGTCGGGCACTATTCGCGGCCGGACGTGTTCACCTTGAACGTGGACGAGCGCGCCCGGCAGTCAGTGCAGTTCCTTGCGTGATTTCCCGTAGCGGACCGGCGCAAGACCGGAACCTGCCGGCCCAAGTGGTATAGTCACGCCCGCCGGATACCGCCCGCGCCCCTGCGGCGCCCAAGGTATCCCATTGCGGCCCCGCATGAGGCCCGCAATGCCCGAGTGGTGAAATTGGTAGACACAAGGGACTTGAACTAATTTGAGCCCTTTGGAGGAAACTCCAAAGGTGTAGCCCGTCAAACTCGGCGAATGCCCTGGACCTGTTCCGAGCCAACGCCGAGCCAAGCCCGATTTGAAAGAACCGGGAAGGTGTAGAGAGCAGACGGCGGGCACCTAAGGCCGCAAGGCTATGGTGAAGGCGTGCTCCAGACCACGAACAGCGCTCGCGCGCTGGCGGCGAAAGCCGAAGTGGTAAGAAAATCCCTCGGCCGCAAGGCCGTACCGGTTCGATTCCGGTCTCGGGCACCACCCTCCTGGCTTGCGCTTGGGCGCCTACGCCCGTAGCGCGCGCATCGCGGGAAAAACCATTATTCTTCTGCCTCGACCTTCTGACACCCTACCGCCCGGCAAGTCCGGGTGCATGCGCGCCAGCCCACGGCGATCCGCTCCATCTTGACCACGCCCTCCCTTACCCCGCCCTTCATCGTCCTGGACGCCTGCGTGCTCATGTCCGGCATCTTGCGGCGCCTGCTGTTGCGCCTGGCCGACGCCGGCGTGTTCGCCCCCGTCTGGACCGAACGCATCGGCGAGGAATGGCGCCGCAACGCCTCGCGCATCTGGGAGATCCCGCCGGAAGTCCTGGATGAGTTCTGGGCCGAGATGAACGCGCGCTTTCCCCAAGCCAACGAAGCCGACACGCAGGTCTACGAAGCCTCGTTGCGCTACAGCGACCCCAAGGACTTCCACGTGATCGCGGCCGGACTGGCGCGCCGCGCGCGCTGCGGCTTGCCGAAGACGCCGGCCGTACAGGTGCTGACCTGGAACCTGAAGGATTTCAACCGTTCGGAACTGCGGCGCCAGGGCTTGGACGTGTACAACCCGGATCGCATGCTGGCGCAATGGTGGCAGGACGATGCCGGCCGCATGCGCGACGCTATCGCGCAGATCCCGGCGGACTACATCGCGCTGGGCCGCGAGCCCGAGCCGCTGGCCACGACACTACACCGCGAACGGCTATACCGGCTGAAGAACCAGGTGGGGCGCGACCCGGAACTGGGCGGCTGCTGACGCGCCACGCGGCGCGCGCAGCCGCATCAATGGTCGTGGTTGCTCGCGGCGAAGCCCGCCGCATTCAGGATGTCGATCACTTCCTGGATATGCTCGGGCCCGCGCGTCTGCAACACGAAGTCCACTTCCACATTGCGCACCGGCAGCGACGTGAACGCGCGCTGGTGATGCACTTCGGTGATGTTGGCCTGCGCATCGGCGATCAGCTTGGTGGCATGCGCCAGCGCGCCGGGCAGGTCACGTAGATCCACGCGGATGCGGGCCAGGCGGCCCGCGCGCACCATGCCGCGCTCGATCAGCTCGCCCAGCATCAACGGATCGATGTTGCCGCCCGTCAACACCAGGCCGATGCGCTTGCCCTTGAACTGCTCGCTGCCCGCCTCTTGCGCGCGCAGCAGCGCGGCCAGGCCGGCCGCGCCGGCGCCTTCGACCACGGTCTTTTCAATTTCCAGCAGCACCACAATGGCGTGCTCGATGTCGGCTTCGCTGACCAGTTCGATATGGTCGACCAGCTTGCTGACGATGGGCTGCGTCAGCGCGCCGGGCGACTTCACGGCGATGCCTTCGGCAATGGTGTATTGGCCCTGCGGCATGGACACGCCCTTGACTGCGGCGTACATCGCAGGAAAGCGTTCGGTCTGCACACCGATGATCTCGATGCCGGGCTTGAGCGCCTTGGCCGCGGTGGCAATGCCCGAAATCAGCCCGCCGCCACCGATGGCGATGACCAGGGTGTCCAGCTGCGGCTGGTCTTCCAGCATTTCCAGCGCCACCGTGCCCTGTCCCGAAATGACGGCTTCGTCGTCATAGGGGTGGATCATGATCAGCCCGCGCTGCTTGGCGAGCTCGTAGCCATGCGCCTTGGCGTCATCGAACGTGTCGCCAGCCAGCACCACCTCGGCGCCGAAGCGGCGCGTGTTAGCGACTTTGACCGTGGGCGTGAAGCGCGGCATCACGATGACGGCCGGCACGCCCATGCGCTGCGCGTGATAGGCCACGCCCTGGGCATGGTTGCCGGCCGAGACGGCGATGACGCCCATGCGGCGCTCGTCTTCGGACAGCGTCAGCATGCGGTTCAGCGCGCCGCGCTCCTTGAAGCTGGCGGTGAATTGCAGGTTCTCGAATTTCAGCCAGATCTCGGCGCCGAAAATGTCGGACAGGGTGCGCGACAGCGTAAACGGGGTCTTGAGCACCTGGCCGCGCAGGTTTTCGCGGGCGGTCTGGATGGAAGCGATATCGATCACGATGGAAAATCCCGTTTAGCGCACCGGCAGGAAGTTGAACAGCAAAAGGCCTTGCGCATAGTTGATGCCGATGCGCCGCGAGTTCTCGCCAAGCAGGTTGGCGATCAGGTCGAGCCGGCCGATGATGGCGCCGAACTCGCGCTCGAAACTGAGGTTGGTGGCGTTCGGCGATATCTCGTTGGCCAGCAGCAAGGGCTCGCCCTGGTTGTTGCGGCGCGACGCCAGCAGCCAGGCCGCCGCCTCGACGTTCCGTGCGGCATTGTAGACCCGCTGCCCGTCCAACGCGTCGGTGGCGTAGAGCCGGGTCTTGCCATTGTGGGCGGCGATGATGGTGTCGGCCAGGCCGTAGATGAACGCCCCGACCCGGTCGCCGGAATAGTTCGGATCCAGCGACACCGCCAGAATCTGGATGTCGTGCAGGCCCGCCAGGTCGGCCGGCGGAATGCGGACTTCGATGGAATGCTTGACCCGGGACACCGCCGTCGCCTGATCCGGCGCGCCCGTCTTGCGCCATTCACGCGGATTGCGCCGGTAGAGCTTGTCCAGCAGGCTGTACAGGCTGGCCAGGTTGTCGCGCACTTCCAGTGTGACGGTGCGATTGAAATCGGTCTGGACCAACTGGTCCGCCGACATGCTTTCGCCCTTGGGCGAACCCTGGCCCGGGCCGGGACTGGACATGCAGCCCGTCAGCAGCGCCCCCAGCAGCAATACGGCCGCCGAAACCGCTGCGGGTCCTTGCCATCGCGTCATGCCCGATCCATCCCGTTCCCCTGTCTGGCGCCTTGCCGGCCTGTGCGCCGGCGCCGGCGCTCGTCTCATACGCGCAAGACTTTACCGTAAGGGGCGCGAAGATGGGAGATGCCAGGGATACCAAGACGAAAGAAGATGAATCAGCGCGGCGCCAGGCCATGAAAAACGGCGCCTCGCGGCGCCGTTTTCGACAAACGTCAGGCAGGCCTTATTCGGCTTGCGGTTCCGCTTGCGGGGCAGCTTCGGGCGCGGCAGCGGGTTGCTGCTGCTCGATGCCGCCGATGGCCTTGATGGACAGGCGCAGACGGCCCTTGTCGTCGGCCTCGATGACCTTGACACGGACTTGCTGGCCGACCTTCAGCACATCGTTGATGTTCGCGATGCGGTAGTTGGCGATTTCCGAGATGTGCAGCAGGCCGTCGCGGCCCGGCAGCACTTGCACGATGGCGCCGAAGTCCAGCAGGCGCAGGACCGAGCCTTCGTAGATCTGGCCCACTTCGACGTCGGCGGTCAGCTCGACGATGCGGCGCTGGGCTTCTTTGGCCTGCGCTTCGTCGACGCTGGCGATTACGATCGTGCCGTCGTCGGAGATGTCGATCTGGGTGCCGGTTTCTTCGGTCAGCGCGCGGATGGTGGCGCCGCCCTTGCCGATCACGTCACGGATCTTCTCGGGGTTAATCTTGATGGTCAGCATACGCGGGGCGAAAGCCGACAGCTCGCCACGCGAACCGTCCAGCGCTTCCTTCATCTTGCCCAGGATGTGCAGGCGGCCTTCGCGGGCTTGCGCCAGCGCCACTTGCATGATTTCCTTGGTGATGCCCTGGATCTTGATGTCCATCTGCAGTGCGGTGACGCCGTTTTCGGTGCCCGCGACCTTGAAGTCCATGTCGCCCAGGTGATCTTCGTCGCCCAGGATGTCCGTCAGCACGGCGAACTTGCCGCCGTCCAGGATCAGGCCCATGGCCACGCCGGCCACGTGATCCTTGACCGGCACGCCGGCGTCCATCATGGCCAGCGAGCCGCCGCAGACCGAAGCCATCGACGACGAGCCGTTGGACTCGGTGATTTCCGACACGATGCGGATGGTGTACTGGAAGTCTTCCGGCGCCGGCAGCAGCGGAATCAGCGAGCGCTTGGCCAGGCGGCCGTGGCCGATTTCGCGGCGCTTGGGCACACCGATGCGGCCCGTTTCGCCGGTGGCGAACGGAGGCATGTTGTAGTGCATCATGAAGCGGTCACGGTACTCGCCCATGAGCGCGTCGATGATCTGTTCGTCTTGCTTGGTGCCCAGCGTGGCCACGACCAGCGCCTGGGTTTCACCGCGGGTGAACAGCGCGCTGCCGTGTGCGCGGGGCAGCACGCCCAGACGCACGCTGATCGGACGCACGGTGCGGGTGTCGCGGCCGTCGATACGCGGTTCGCCGTTCAGGATCTGGCCGCGGACAATGGCCGATTCCAGCGAGAACATGATGTTGTCGACGGTGACGGCGTCCGGCAGCGGTTCGCCCTTTTCAGCGGCGGCGGCAGCCAGCTTGGCCGACACGTCAGCCGACACTTCGCGCAGCTTGGCGGTGCGGGCTTGCTTTTCGCGGATCTGGTAGGCGGCGTTCAGGCCTTCCTGGGCAGCCGAGGTCACGGCGGCGATCAGGGCTTCGTCCTTGGCCGGCGCTTGCCAATCCCAATCGGGCTTGCCAGCGTCCTTCACGAGTTCGTGAATGGCGTTGATGACGGCTTGCATTTGCTCGTGGCCGTAGACCACGCCGCCGAGCATGATTTCCTCGGACAGCTGTTGGGCTTCCGATTCGACCATCAGCACGGCGTTTTCCGTACCGGCAACCACCAGGTCCAGCTTCGAGGACTTCAATTGCGAGGCGGTCGGGTTCAGCGCGTATTGGCCGTCGATGTAGCCCACGCGGGCGGCGCCGATGGGGCCGTTGAACGGGATGCCCGAGATGGCCAGCGCGGCCGAGGCGCCGATCATGGCGGCGATGTCGGGATCGATTTCAGGATTGACCGACAGCGTGTGGATGACCACTTGGACTTCGTTGTAGAAGTCTTCGGGGAACAGCGGACGCAGCGGACGATCGATCAGGCGCGACGTCAGCGTTTCCTTTTCGGAAGGCTTGCCTTCGCGCTTGAAGAACCCGCCCGGAATACGGCCGGCAGCGTAGGTCTTCTCGATGTAGTCGACGGTCAGCGGGAAAAACGTTTGACCCGGCTTGGCCTTCTTGGAAGCCACGACGGTGGCCAGGACGACGGTGTCCTCGATCGACACCACAACGGCGCCGGAGGCCTGGCGAGCGATCTCGCCAGTTTCCAGGACGACCGTATGCTGGCCGTATTGGAACGATTTTGTCACTTTGTTGAACATGACGATTATTCCTTACAAATGAAAAACCGTGGCCGTCGCGACATACGTCGCACCGACCACGGTTGCGTCATGGGGAGCCAGCCCCGTCGATCACTTACGCAGACCGAGTTTTTCGATCAGTGCGCGGTACGAATCGGGATTGCGGCCCTTGAGATAGTCGAGCAGCTTGCGGCGACGGCTGACCATACGCAGCAGACCGCGGCGCGAGTGATGGTCCTTCATGTGTTCTTTGAAGTGACCGGTCAGTTCGTTGATACGGGCGGTGAGCAGAGCCACCTGAACTTCGGGGGAGCCGGTATCGCCTTGAGCGCGTTGGAACTGCGCAACGATATCGGATTTCTTGATGTCAGCTACAGACATTGATGACCTCTTCGGACATGCGACAGGGCCGAGGCGCCCTGACGTGGTTTGGAAAAATTCGCTGCCGGCCAAGCTTTTTATTGCGTTCTCACTGCAGCTTGCCGGCGCAAAGCATCGTGCACATCACTTCGCAACACGTCCGCAAAAGACGCCCGCAAAATCAATGCACGCGATAAAGCTCGATGATTATAGCTGATTCGCTAGAATTACCCCAGTGACGGCGCCAGGCCCCTGTCCAGCGTCCGCCCCCGCCCCTCGCGGGCGGCAAGAGGAGCAATATTATGTCTAATTATTACAGATTTACCCGCACCACCCTGGCTGCCGCCGCCCTCGCGGGGCTGGCCGCCTGCGCCAACCTTACCCAGGTTGCCCCCGGTACGCCCCTGGCGGACGTACAGGCCCAGTTCGGCACCCCCAACTTCGAATGCCCGCAAGCGGGCGGGGGCCGCCGTGTGATCTGGACGCAACAGCCCATGGGCCAGTTCGCCTGGGGCGCCAACGTCGGCACCGACGGCCGCGTCGACCGCGTCCTGCCGCTCCTGACCGACGCCCACTTCAAGGTGCTTGAACAGGGCCAATGGGGCCCGGACCGGGTGCGCTGCGAATTCGGCCCGCCCGCCCGCATCGAAGAAGCCGGCCTGGGCGAAAAGCGCGAAGTCGTGTGGTCCTACCGCTACAAGGAAAACGGCGTCTGGAATTCACTGATGTACGTGTACATGGGCCGCGACGGCAATTCCATGACGCATTTCCACCCCGGCCCGGATCCGATGTACGACGACGACCGCTTCATGTGGCGCTGACGCTTTCCCGGTCCATCATTGAAAAACCCGCCTGACGGCGGGTTTTTCAATGCGGCCAGGCCCGGTATCAGGACGACTGGCTGCGGCGTTCCTGCTGCAGGCGGCGCGCCCGGTTCCAGCGCCAGGCCCAGATGACCCAGCCCGAAAAACCGTACAGCACGAACAGGCCGAACAGCACCACCGGGGGATCGCTGGACACGAACACGAACACCGCGACCACCAGCAGGATGCCCCAGAACGGCACGCTGCGGCCCAGAGCGAAGCTCTTGCCACTGAAGAACGGCGCGTTCGACACCATGGTAATGCCCGCGTACATGGTCAGCGTGAAGGCCACCCAGGCCATGACGCTGTCATGGATGGGCAGCTTGTTGTCCACGGCCAGCCAGACGAAACCGGCGACCAGCGCCGCCGCCGCGGGGCTGGGCAACCCCTGGAAGTAGCGCTTGTCGACCACGGCGATATTGGTATTGAAGCGCGCCAGGCGCAGCGCGGCCCCGGCCACGTAGACGAATGCGGCCAGCCAGCCCCACCGCCCCAGATCGTTCAGGATCCATTCGTACATGACCAGCGCGGGCGCGACGCCGAACGAGGTCATGTCAGACAGCGAGTCGTACTGCTCGCCGAACGCGGACTGCGTGTTGGTCAGGCGCGCCACCCGGCCGTCCATGCCGTCCAGCACCATGGCCACGAAAATGGCGATGGCGGCGACCTCGAAGCGGTTGTTCATCGCCTGCACCACGGCATAGAACCCCGCGAACAACGCGGCGGTGGTAAATGCGTTAGGCAGCAGATAAATGCTTCGGTGGCGGTTTTCGGAATCGCGCATGGAAAAATTGGGCATAGTCTCAATTACTTACGACGGACATCGAAAGGTTAACTCATCTGGCCGGTCAACGGGCCGCAGCAAGGGCCGTGCCCGCCTCAATAAGCACCCTGTCCTGAAAATAAAAGCGGCATGCCCTCGCAGGCATGCCGCTTCGACCCGTGGGCGCGGGGCCAGGCCCCGCGCTGTGCCAGGATCAGTTCTTGGACTTGTCCACCAGCTTGTTGGCGGCGATCCAGGGCATCATGGCGCGCAGCTTGCCGCCCACTTGCTCGATCTGCGATTCCGCGTTGATGCGGCGGCGCGAGGTCAGCGTCGGAGCGCCGGCGGCGTTTTCCAGGATGAAACGCTTGGCGTATTCACCGTTCTGGATGTCCGTCAGGCACTGGCGCATGGCCTTGCGGGTTTCGTCGGTAACGATCTTCGGACCCGTTTCGTACTCGCCGAACTCGGCGTTGTTCGAGATCGAGTAGTTCATGTTGGCGATGCCGCCTTCGTAGATCAGGTCGACGATCAGCTTCAGTTCGTGCAGGCACTCGAAGTACGCCATTTCGGGCGCGTAGCCGGCGTCCACCAGCGTATCGAAACCAGCCTTGATCAGTTCGACGGTACCGCCGCACAGCACGGCCTGTTCGCCGAACAGGTCGGTTTCGGTTTCTTCGCGGAAGTTGGTTTCGATGATGCCGGCACGGCCGCCGCCGTTGGCGCTGGCGTACGACAGGGCCACGTCACGCGCGGCGCCCGACTTGTCCTGGTACACGGCCACCAGGTGGGGCACGCCGCCACCTTGCTTGTACGTGTTGCGCACCGTGTGGCCGGGGGCCTTCGGGGCGATCATGATGACGTCGATGTCTTCACGCGGCACGACCTGGCCGTAGTGGACGTTGAAGCCGTGGGCGAAGGCCAGCGCGGCGCCCGCCTTGATGTTGGCGTGCACTTCCTTGTTGTAGACCGAAGCAATGTTCTCGTCGGGCAGCAGCATCATGACGATGTCGGCCGACTTGACGGCGTCAGCGACTTCCTTGACTTCCAGGCCGGCGTTGGCGGCCTTGTTCCACGAGGCGCCGCCCTTGCGCAGGCCGACGACGACCTTCACGCCCGATTCATGCAGGTTCTGCGCGTGCGCGTGGCCTTGCGAACCGTAGCCGATGATGGCAACAGTCTTGCCCTTGATGAGGGAGAGATCGCAGTCTTTGTCGTAGAAAACTTTCATGTTTGTGCTCCAGATTCCAGTATTTGGATATTCGATGGGTTCAGATGTAGGGTGCGGCGTGGCCTGGAAGGCCGGTCAAATCTTCAAAATCCGTTCACCGCGGCCGATGCCGGACACGCCGGTGCGTACGGTTTCAAGGATGGCACTGCGGTCCAGGGCTTCCAGGAAGGCCTGTACTTTTTCCTGCACCCCGGTCAATTCGATGGTGTAGGACTTGTCGGTCACGTCAATGATGCGGCCGCGGAAGATATCGGCCATGCGCTTCATTTCCTCGCGTTCCTTGCCGACCGCGCGCACCTTCACGAGCATCAGCTCGCGCTCGATGTGCGCGCCTTCGGTCAGGTCCACGACCTTGACCACGTCCACCAGGCGATTCAGGTGCTTGGTGATCTGCTCGATGACTTCATCCGAACCGGTCGTGACGATGGTCATGCGCGACAGCGTGGCATCCTCGGTGGGCGCCACGGTCAGGGTCTCGATGTTGTAGCCCCGCGCCGAAAACAGGCCCACCACGCGCGACAGCGCGCCGGGTTCGTTCTCGAGGAGGACGGAAATCACGTGCTTCATGGTGGCCTCCTTACAGGTCTTCAGAGCCAAGCAGCATTTCGGTCAGCCCGCGCCCGGCCTTGACCATCGGCCACACGTTTTCGGTGCGGTCGGTGATGAAGTCCAGGAAGACCAGGCGGTCCTTGTGCTTCTTGAAGGCTTCGCGCAGCGCCGGCTCGACATCCGCCGGACGCTCGATGCGCAGACCCACGTGGCCATAGGCCTCGGCCACCTTGACGAAGTCGGGCAGCGAATCCATGTACGACTCGGAGTAGCGCGAGCCGTAGTCGATCTGCTGCCACTGCCGGACCATGCCCAGGAAGCGGTTGTTCAGGCAGACGATCTTGGGCGTCAGGCGGTACTGGGCGCAGGTCGACAGTTCCTGGATGTTCATCTGGATCGACGCTTCGCCGGTGATGACGGCGATGTCATGCCCCGGATTGGCCATCTGCACGCCCATGGCGTACGGCAGGCCCACGCCCATCGTGCCCAGGCCGCCGGAGTTGATCCAGCGGCGCGGCTTGTCGAACTTGTAGTACTGCGCCGCCCACATCTGGTGCTGGCCCACGTCGGACGTGACGAAGGCGTCGCCGCCGGTCACTTCCCAGAGCTTTTCCACCACGTACTGCGGCTTGATGACTTCGTCCGAGTTGGCGAACTTCAGGCATTCCTTGCCGCGCCAGGTCTCGACCTGCTCCCACCACTTGGTGATGGACGCGGGCTTGTGCTCGGCGGCGGCGACCTCGTACTGGGCGCTCAGGTCGGCCAGCACATCCTTGACGTTGCCGACGATCGGGACGTCCACGCGCACGCGCTTGGAAATCGACGACGGGTCGATATCGATATGGATGATCTTGCGGGCGTTCTGGGCGAAATGCTTGGGGTTGCCGATCACGCGGTCGTCGAAGCGGGCGCCGATGGCCAGCAGCACGTCGCAGTGCTGCATCGCCATGTTGGCCTCGTACGTGCCGTGCATGCCGGGCATGCCCACGAACTGGCCGCTGCTGGCGGGGTAGCCGCCCAGGCCCATCAGGGTGCTGGTGCAGGGCGCGCCCAGCTGCGACACGAGCTTGTTCAGCTCGGGCGCGGCGTTCGACAGGATGACCCCGCCGCCGGTGTAGATCATCGGCCGCTCGGCGGCCAGCAGCATCTGCACGGCTTTCTTGATCTGCCCCTGGTGGCCCTTGTTGACGGGCGCGTAGGAACGCATCGAGATCTCGCCCTTGGGCGGGGTGTACTTGCACTGCGCGACGGTGATGTCCTTGGGGATATCCACCAGCACCGGGCCCGGACGGCCGGTGCGCGCGATGTAGAACGCGCGGCGCATGGTTTCGGCCAGGTCCTTGACGTCACGCACCAGGAAGTTGTGCTTGACGCAGGGACGGGTGATGCCGACGGTGTCGCATTCCTGGAAGGCGTCCTCGCCGATGGCCGCAGTGGGCACTTGCCCGCTGATGATGACCATGGGGATGGAATCCATGTAGGCGGTGGCGATGCCGGTGACGGCATTGGTCACGCCCGGTCCGCTGGTCACCAGGCAGACGCCGACCTTTTGCGACGAGCGCGAATAGGCATCGGCGGCGTGCACGGCGGCTTGCTCGTGACGAACCAGGATATGCTGAAATTTGTCTTGCTTGAAGATCGCGTCGTAGATGTAAAGCACCGCGCCGCCGGGATAGCCGAAAACGTGTTCCACGCCCTCATCGGCCAGGCAGCGCACGACGATATCGGCGCCATTCAGTTCCATGTTGTATTTCCTTTCAGTACCGGCCCTGCAACCCTGACTGCTGCTCGCCCGGATACGGCGGCAACGGAACCCATACCGGCTACGACAACATGATCCGGCGCTTAGCGGCTCACGGAGCCACGCCACCCGGACACCTTGCCGACCCGGCACACGCTCGACAGAACGCAGTGCAAACGCCCCTGGGGGACGCTGGAGGTCGAAATGGAAGCCTTGGCAACACACGCTTGTGGCGCGGCCAACGGCAGGTGTAACTGCTGCGAGATGGCTGGGAGGTGACCCTGGCCATCTGCCTCAACGCACCGGTTTCGGATAGGCAGACCGGCGCAAGTGGAGCAATTTACCGCGTTGCGGCAAAGGTAGCAAATCGGCGTATTTCGGACCGTTGCGAGAAGGTTGCAGGCACACCCCGCAACCATCTGACCCCCAAATAGAACGCCCCGACGCGGGCACACGCCTCGCGCGCTTGCTGCCCCCAAAGGGGAGCGCTTTTCCCTCGGGAAAAGAACGGTTCCTGATGCGGATCTATATACTTGTTTCGTCTTCCGCTGCCGAGCCCCGCCCCATGGATCTGCGCATTGCCAGCATTCGCCGCTTCCTCTACAGCCACTACTTCTTCGGCGGGGTGCGCCAGGGGGTGGGGATGCTGTTGCCGGTGCTGGTGCTGGGCGGGCTGTTCGGCCACTACACCACCGGCCTGGTCGCCACCTTCGGCGCGCAGTGCCTGGCCATCATCGACCAGCCCGGCGGGCCGCAGCGGCACCGCACCAACGAGATGCTGGGCGGCGCGGCGCTGGGCACGCTGACCGTCATCATCACCGGGCTGGCGTCGACCCACCCCGTGCTGATCTGGCTGGTGGTGATCGCGCAGTGCTTCGTCTATTCCATGTTCACGGTGTTCGGCAAGCGCGGCGGCCTGATCGGCTTTGCCGGCCTCTTGCTGATGACCCTGACCATGCATTCCCCGCTGGAACCGCACGAGGTCCTGGCGCATGCCGCCGCCACGCTGGGCGGGGCGTTGTTCTACGTTGCCTTCAGCCTGCTGTTCTCGCGGCTGTTCTGGCTGCGCGAAGAACAGCAGGCGATGTCGGTGGCGCTGTTCGCCACCGCCGATTACGTGGCCGCGCGCGCGGCCTTCTACGACGAGACCGCCGACCTGGACGAGGCCTACCGCAACCTGATCCAGCGCCAGTCGGTCATGACCGAAAAGCACCAGGCGGCGCGCGACATGGTGCTGCGCGCCCTGCCCCGCGGCAAGGGCCTCGGCGACCGCCAGCGCGTGATGATCTGGAACATGTTCGTGGACATGCTGCAGTTGCTGGACACGCTGGTGGCCACCCATACCGATTACGCCGCCCTGCGCCGCACGCTGGCCGGCAACGACTGCCTGATGTTCATGCGCGACGCGCTGGTGAAGATGTCGCTGGAGTTGAACCGCATCGCGCTGGACGTCTCGCGCGGACGCAAGGTGCAGTACCGCAGCAGCGCCAAGGCCGAGCTGCGCGCCATCGAATACGAAATCGAACAGCTCAAGCAGCAGGGCCTGGGCGAGCGCGAACCCGAGATGCTGGCGCTGATCGTGCAGGTGCTGCGGCGCCTGCGCAATTCCGCGCGCATCGTCGACCGCCTGGCCGACCACACCGCGGCCTCGCCGCATGCCAAGCCCACCGACGTGCTGCGCATCAACAAGTCGCTGACCCGCTTCATCTCGCGCCAGGAATTCCGCTTCGGGCTGCTGACCAGCAACCTGCGGCTGGATTCGCCGCACTTTCGCTACGCGCTGCGCGTGACGGCGGCCGCCGCCATCGCCATGACGCTGGCCAGCCGCTGGCTGTCGCCGGCGTTCTCGGCGCACAACTACTGGATCATGCTGACCATCGTCATCATCATGAAGCCGGGCTTCGCGCTGACCCGCCAGCGCAATGGCTGGCGCCTGATGGGCACACTGATCGGCTGCATCTGCGCGCTGCTGCTGTTCAACGTGACCGACCGGGCGGAATTGCTGTTCGCGGTGCTACTGGGCGCCTGCATCATGGGCAACAGCCTGGTGCAGCTGAACTACATGGCCAGCGCCATCTTCAACACCTTGTTCGTGGTGCTGGTGTTCCACTTCGTCTCGCCCGGCACGGTGTCCATGGCGGTGATCGGCGAGCGCGCCATCGACACGCTGCTGGGCTGCGCGCTGGCGTTGGTCTGCAGCTACATCCTGCCCTGGTGGGAAGCGCGCTACCTCAAGCCGCTGGCCGCGGCCGCCACCCGCGCCAATCGTGAATACCTGATGGCCGGCCTGCGCTACGTCGAAGCCATGCAGGCCAACGGCGCGCCGGTGGGGGCCGCCGCCGACGAGACCCCGGCGGTCACTGACGCCGACCTGGCCTGGCGGCTGGCGCGCAAGAACGTGCACATTTCGTTCAGCAATTTCGCTGAAGCCTTCTACCGCATGATGAGCGAACCCAAATCGCACCAGGTGAGCGTGCCCGAACTGAACAACCTGCTGATCCAGAACCATGTGCTGGCCTCGCAGATCACGGCGGCGATCCCCATCCTGGCCGCCCTGCCCGCCACGCCCGCCGCCGTGCAACAGGCGCTGACCGGCATGGTCGACCTGCTTGACGAGAACCGCACCCAGGCGCCGGCCAACCTGCCCACCCAGTTCGACACCGAAGGCGAACAGGCGGCGCTGGTGTATCCGGTCAAGCAAATGCTGAAGGCCGCCCACATGATCCGCCAGGAATTGCATGCCCTGGCGGATCCGCAGCACGCGCCGCCCGTGGCTGCCCCGGCCTGAAGCCGCCTTGACCCGCCAAAAGCAAAACGCCGGCCTCTTGCGAGGCCGGCGTTTTTTAACCTGGTGGCGCGCCGCTCAGACCTTGCGGCGAAACACCAGCTTGTCCTCGGCGGAAGCCGAGGCGTCGAACTTGTAGCCTTCCAGGTCAAAACCATGCAGGCCTTCCGGCTTGGCGACTTTGTGCTGGATAGCGTAGCGCGCCATCAAGCCGCGGGCACGTTTGGCGTGGAAGCTGATGATCTTCCAGGCGCCGTTCTTCCAGTCCTGGAACACGCACTGCACCACGCGGGCCTTGAGCGCCTTCAGGTCGACCGACTTGAAATACTCTTCGGACGCCAGGTTGACGATCACCGGCGCTTTCTGCCCGGCCTGGCGCTCGTTCAGGTAGTCGGCGATGCCGCTGCCCCAGTACTCGTACAGGTTCTTGCCCTTGGGCGTTGCCAGCCGCGTGCCCATTTCCAGGCGGTACGGCTGCATCAGATCCAGTGGCCGCAGCACGCCGTACAAGCCGCTCAGGATGGCCACGTGTTCCTGCGCCCAATCCAGCTGCTTGGCCGACAGGGACGAGGCGTCCAGCCCTTCGTAGACATCGCCATTGAAGGCCAGCACCGCCTGGCGCGAATTCGCCTGCGTGAACGTGCGCTTCCAGTGGGCGTAGCGCTGCACATTGAGCTCCGACAGGGCCGGGCTCAAGCTCATCAGCTCGGAGATATCGTCCGCGCTCTTGGTCTTGAGCACCTTGATCAGGCCGGCGGCCTGATCCACGAACAAGGGCTGGGTGTGGGTCTCGACGTGAACGGGCGAGTCGTAGTCCAGCTTTTTGGCGGGGGAAAGCAGAAACAGCATTCAGGTTCCTTTATCAGCGCGCCGTCCATCCGCCATCGACGGAGACGGTCGTTCCAGTGATTTGCGCGGCGGCATCGGACGCCAGGAAGACGGCCGTGCCGCCCAGCTGCTCGGGCGTGACGAACTGCAACGACGGCTGTTTTTCGCTGAGCAGTTCGCGGGCGGCGGTTTCCTGATCCACGCCGTTCTTTTCGGCCAGCGCCGAGATCTGTTTTTCAACCAGCGGCGTACGCACCCAGCCCGGGCAGATGGCGTTGGCGGTGATGCCCTGGCCGGCGGTTTCCAGGGCCGTCACCTTAGTGAAGCCCACCACCCCATGCTTGGCGGCCACGTAGGCCGATTTGTTGGCCGAGGCCACCAGGCCGTGCGCCGACGCGATGTTGATGATGCGGCCAAAGCCTTGCTTTTTCATGTGCGGCAGGGCCGCGGCGGTGCCGTGGAACACGGCCGACAGGTTCAGCGCCAGGATGGCGTCCCACTTGTCGGCGGGAAAATCCTCGATCAGCGCGGTGTGCTGGATGCCGGCGTTGTTCACCAGGATGTCGATGCGGCCCGTCTGGCGAACCGTATTGTCGATCAGGCCGCGCACGGCATCGCCCTTGGACAGGTCCGCGCCGTCGTACAGCACCTTCACGCCATGCTGGGCGGCCAGGCTGGCGCGCAGCTTTTCGATCTCGGCGGCGTCGCCAAACCCATTCAGGACGATATCGGCGCCTTGCTGGGCCAGGGCCGTGGCGATACCCAGGCCGATCCCGCTGGTGGAACCGGTGACGACTGCGACTTTTCCTTTGAGCATTGATGTTCTCCTGTGGCTGGGCGCGGAATGCGGGCGTCGGCCGGATCACGCTGGCCGGCACCGCGGGCGAAACACGGCTGAAAAAACAGCGTCAAGTGTAGCTGCCCGGCGAGGCGGCAATCATGCCATGTCCCCACGGGCCGCGGGGTCAAGCGCCGGGCTTGTCCGAGTGAGAGGATACCGCCTGCCGCCGTCCAGCCGCAGCCGGCTGGACGACGGCAGGCGGCGGGCCAGGCTCGGATTCGGCTGCGGGCAACACCACAGGCAAATCCGCCATGCCGCCCAAACGCTCGGGCACCCGCTCGAGCAGCTTGATCAGAATGGGCACCACGCCCATCGATATCGCCACCACTACGGCCAGGACATCGCGCTGGCCCAGGTCCATCAGGTGGTTGTCCCAGGCCTCGTTGAAAATCGCGAAACTGAATTCGCCGCCCTGCGCCAGCACCATGGCAAACAGCAGCCGGTGATAACGCGGCAGCCCCAGAAAGCGGGCAAAGCCGTACAGTACCGCCGCCTTCACGGCCAGCAGCGCCGTCACGCCCGCCAGAATGAACTTCCAGTGCTCGGCCACCACATGCAGGTTCACAGACATGCCGATCGCCACGAAGAACAGGCCCAGCAGTAGCCCTTTGAAGGGATCGATGGCCTTTTCCAACTCGTCGCGATAGCGCGATTCCGCCATCAGAACGCCCACCAGGAATCCTCCCAAACCGGCCGACAGCCCGGCATGGTCGAACAGTTGGGCGGTGCCAATCACCATGAGCAGCGCGGCCGCCGTGAACAGTTCGTTCAGTTGGGCCTTGGCCGCCCAGCCCAGTAGACGCAGGCGGTAGGCGGCCGCCACGACAGCCACCGCGATCAACGCTTCCTTGAAGGACGGCTCCGCTGCGCCGCCTGCGCCCAGCAGCCCGGCCGCGACCAGCATCGGGATCGCCGCCATGTCCTGGAACAGCAGCACGCCCAGCGCTGACCGCCCCATCGGGGTGCGCGTCAACTGGCGCTCATCGAGCAGGCGCAGGGCCACGGCGGTCGACGACAGCGCCAGCGACAGGCCACACAGCACCGCCGCCTGCCACTCCATGCCCGCCATATGGCGCAAGGCTGCGCCGAACACCAGACCCAGCAGCAGTCCGCAAGCCAGCATCTGCAGCGATCCCAGCGCGAACACCTCGCGGCGCATCGCCCAAAGGCGCTTGGGCGCCAGTTCCAGGCCGATGATGAACAGCATCATCACCACGCCCCACTGCGACACGTTGACCATGTCACCCACATCGGTCACCAGCTTCAGGCACGACGGCCCCACCAGCACCCCGGCCAGCAGATAACCCGGGATGGCGCCCAGCCCCAACCGCTGGGTCAGGGGCACGCACAGGACGGCGGCGAGCAACAGGATGAGGATCAGGTTCATCTGGGCAAGGCGGCGGGGTCGAGATAGCCCGATTCTGCGCAAAGAATGCCCGCGGCGAAAGCCGATGAAACTCTCTGTAGCCGCCGAAACCGGGGGGCTTTACACAAATATTTTTTTTGCTGTAGAATTGCGGGCTTCGCTGCTCCGACAACGCAGATTCTTCCGACCAGGGATCTGATAGTGAAAGGAAAAGCGCTGATGGCCTAAACCCCATTTGCGCAAGACCGGACACCGCTGCGGAATCCAGCCACGGAGAGGTGGCAGAGTGGTCGAATGTACCTGACTCGAAATCAGGCGTACGGTATCCCCGTACCGTGGGTTCGAATCCCACCCTCTCCGCCAGTATTCCAAAAAGGCCAATCCCTCGGGATTGGCCTTTTTCTTTTCAATACGCCGCGATGCGCAGCGCCCCGCCCGCTGCAGAGGCGGCTGACCCGGCAGCGGCCAGGACCGGCCGGCCCGCTTCGTGACTGCCGCCCGGCAGCTTGAACGCGCTGACGGCCCGGGTGAGGTCGGCGGCCTGGTCCTGCATGGAGCCTGCTGCCGCCGCGGCCTCTTCCACCAGTGCCGCGTTCTGCTGCGTGACCTCGTCCATCTGGGATACGGCGCGGTTGACCTGCTCGATGCCGTCCGCCTGCTCGGCGGATGCCGCGGCGATCTCGCCCATGATGTCGGTCACGCGCTGCACCGAACTGACGATGTCCTGCATCGTCGTGCCGGCACGCTCCGCGCTGCCCGATCCCTGGCGGATCTTCGACACGGTGTCCTCGATCAGGACTTTGATTTCCTTGGCCGCCTGCGCGCTGCGCTGCGCCAGCGTGCGCACCTCGGCCGCGACCACGGCGAAGCCCTTGCCCTGCTCGCCTGCGCGCGCCGCCTCCACCGCGGCGTTCAAGGCCAGGATATTGGTCTGGAAGGCAATGCCATCGATCACGGAAACGATATCGGCGATCTTGACGGAACTGGCCGAAATCGCGCTCATCGTGCTCACGACCTCGGATACGGTGGCGCCGCCCCGCGACGCGGTGTCCGAAGCCGCCGCGGCAAGCTGGTTCGCCTGCTTGGCGCTATCGGCGTTTTGCTTCACGGTGGAGGACAGCTCTTCCATGGACGCGGCGGTCTCTTCCAACGAGGCGGCCTGCTGTTCGGTGCGGGAAGACAAATCGGTATTGCCTGCCGCGATCTCGCCCGAGGCGGACGCGATGCTGTCCACGCCCGTGCGGATCCTGGCGACGGTGTCGACCAGATTCGCGTTCATGGATTGCAGCGCCTGCATCAACTGGCCGATCTCGTCGCGCGAGGTCGCGATGATGGTGCTGGTCAGATCGTTGGCGGCGACGGTGCGCGCCACGCGCACCGCCTGCGACAGCGGCCGGGTGATGCCGCGCGTCAGCAGAACCGCCAGCAGCAGGCCGCTCACGACCGCGATGGATCCGATGACGATCATCCAGAAATTGGCCGTGCGGTAGGCGCTTTCGATCTCGGCGCCTTGCGCGTCGATTTCCGCGCGCTGCAGGTTGGACAATTTCGTGATCTGGTCGATGAACTGGCGCGTGGCTGGCAGGAATTCCTGCGTGAAGATCTTGTTGGCGGCCTCCGCATTGCCGTCCTGCTTGGCCTTGAAGATGTCATCGCGCGTGCGCAGGTACTCCGCCCGCGATTTTCCGATGCCTTCCCACAGCTGCCGCTCTTCGATGCTTTCGATGAGCGGCTCGATCTTTTGCTGCAACGCCGAGGAGTTGCGCGTGGACGTGGCGGCCTCTTCCGTGAAGAAGCCGGCCAGGCTGGCGTCGGCGCTCTTGGCGATCGCCGTGGTTCGCGTCACCCCGGTCTGAATGTTGCGGGCCCAATCGCTGATCAGGCGCTCTTTGATCAGCAGCCGCTGCGTGACGGTTTCGACCGATGCGTTGATATTGGCCAGGCTGACCAGACCCACGATGCACATCGTGATGATCATGGCCAGCAAGACGGCAAATCCACCCGCCAGGCGGGTTCCGAGCTTCATATTATTCATACTGCCTCCAGCTGCCACCCAGGCAGGATTGAAGGCGCATTCCGGCGGTTGCAATGGCATCGCATGAAAGTGCGCCGCCAATGTCGGCCAGATGCCCGCAAGCCCTGGATGGTCCGCCCCTAAATAGTAGTCATCATGCATCAAGGAAAATGCCGCCGGAGAATTCGATATCGAGGGTTCTCGCGAGGGTCCAGAGGATGCTAGCAGTCCGGATTTGGCCGACATCCCGCGAAATGCAGAACTATTTGACGGAAGTTCCCCTGTTTGCGTCGCCTGCTCCGGCCGACGAACGCCAATCGTGCCCGCGCCGGTCTTCCCGCGCGTTGACGGCGCGCAAAAAAAAGCGGCCGGGTTGGCCGCCTCATTCATCGACTGCGCGCATCCAGGCGCCCTGCAATAGCGGCTATCCGATCACGGCCACGCCAGGATCGGGCAGTCCTCACGACTTGCGTTCAACCTTCAGCCACGATCTTCGCGTCTTGAATCGTCTTGGCGTATTTGCGCTGCTCGTCTCGCATGAAATCGGCGAAGCGTTGCACGCTGCCGCCGCCGTCTTCGGCTCCGACCTGCGCCAGCTTTTCCTGCACGTCGGCCATGGCCAGCACCCGGTCGATGTCCTGGTTCATGCGCTGGACCATGGCGCCAGGCATCTTGGCCGGACCGACCATGCCGAACCAGATGCTGGCCTCGAACCCCGAATAGCCCTGCTCGGCCACGGTCGGCACATTGGGTTGGCTCTTGGAACGTTGCTGCAGCGTCTGCGCCAGCGCGATGACCTTGCCCGACTGGATCAGCGGCGTGGCGGTGGTCATGCCCTCGAAGCAGTACTGCACATGGCCGCCCATCAGGTCATTCATCAACGGCGCCGACCCCTTGTAGGGCACGTGCAGCACATCGATCTTGGCGCGCGCCTTGAAGATCTCCAGCGCCAGGTGCTGGGCCGAACCGCTGCCCGCGGAGCCGAAGATGACCTTGCCCGGCTGGGCGCGGCACAGCGCCACCAGATCGGGCAGGGTCTTGGCGGGCTGCGCCGCGCCGCCGATCAGCAGGGTCGGCGTCTTGCCCACCAGCGCGATGGGCGAGAAATCCCGCTCGGCCGAATAGCCCAGCTTGGGTTGCAAGCCCGGCGCGATGCCGTGGCTGTTCACGTGCGCCATCAGCAAGGTGTTGCCGTCGCCCGGCTGGCGGGCCACCTGCTCGGCGGCGATGATGCCTGCGGCGCCCGCCCGGTTTTCCACGATCACCGGAATGCCCCACATCACGCCCAACTTCTGGCCCAGCAGCCGCGCCAGCACGTCCGTGCCGCCGCCCGCAGGAAAGCCCACCACGATCTTGACCGGGCCGGGCGGCAGATCCTGCGCCCGGGCCGACGGCAGAACGAGCGCCGCCCCCAGCGCCGCGGCGCCGGTAATGAAATGCCTACGTTGCATGCTTGTCTCCTCGCGCGCCGGGTTCATGCCTGGCGACTGTTTAAGTAAGCCCTGCCCGCCGCCTCCCCCCGCCCATCGCGATGCGCGACCGGCGGGCGACCGCGGCCTGTCCTGCCTCCCTGCTCAGACAGCCGGGGCCGCCAGCCGCTGGGCCAACTGCGCCGCTTGCGCCGCCGTCAGTTCCACCAGCGGCGGCCGCACCGTCATCCAGACCGGATCATTGCGCCGCTGCGCGATGGCCGCCTTCATGGCCGGGATCATCGGATATGACTGGAAAATGGCGCGCGTGTCGTTCAGCGCGCGTTGCCGGTCTTCAGCGTCCGGGGCTTGCCAATTCCGGTACAGCGCCACGATCGGCGCCGCGTTGACGTTGCCGGTGGCGGTGATGCAGCCGGCGCCGCCCGCGCGCATCGTGTCCAGCAGCACGGTTTCCGTGCCAGCGAACACGTCGAAGCCGCGCGGCTGGAAGTCGCGCAGCATGGCCTGGGTGTTGGCCCAGTCCCCTGAGCTGTCCTTGATGCCGGCGATGATCCCCGGAAACGCCCCCAGCAGCCGGTCGATCAGCCCCAGGCTGATCGGCACGCCCGACACCGGCGGGATGTGATACAGGTAGATGCGCAGGCGCGCGTCGGCGACCTGCTCGATGACATGCGCGAAGGCGCGGAACAGGCCCTCGTCGCTGACACCCTTGTAGTAGAACGGCGGCAGCATCAGCACTCCGCCGCAGCCGGCATTGACCGCATGGCGGGTCAGCTCAACCGCATCGGGCAACGCGCAGGCGCCGGTGCCCGGCATCATGCGCGCAGCCGGCAGGCCGGCGTCCAGCAACGCATCCAGCATCTGGCGCTTTTCCGCCACGCTGAGCGAGTTGGCTTCCGAGTTGGTGCCAAAGATCGCCAGCCCCGCGCCCTGCTCCAGCAGCGCGCGGCAATGTCCGACGAACCGCGGCGCGCTGGGCGACAGGTCCGCGTTGAACGGCGTGAGGACCGGGGAATACACGCCTTGCGGCCGGTCCGCGGCTTGGGTGCTCATGAAGACTCTCCTGTTCAGCGGCCGATGCGGGTCCACTTGCCGTAACGCTCGACCATGCGTTCGTCGAAACCGAATCCCAGTCCGGGCTCCTGGTGCAGCACCACGCGGCCTTGCTTGTGGGTCAGTTGACGGTCCACCAGCTTGCGGAAATTCAGGACCTGATCGTCCCAGAAAAACTCAACATAGCGCGCATTGGGCGTGGCGGCCACCAGCGGCGCGTGCACGTCGTGGAACCAGTGCGGGCACACCACCACGCCATAGCTGGCGGCGGTCGCGGCGATGCGCTTCCATTCCGTGATGCCGCCGCACACCGCGGCGTCGGTCTGCAGGATGCCGGCCGCGCCCTTGTCCAGCAGCTCCTTGTGATACCAGCGGCCATAGCCGATTTCAGCGGTGGCGATCGGCAGATGCGTCAAGCGCGCCAGCTTGGCGTGGCTGTCGATGTCGTCCGGCCCGAACGGCTCTTCGATGAAATACGGTTCGTATTGCTCGAAGCGGCGGATGTACTGCATGGCCTGGGTGACGTCCTGCCAGGCGTTATTGCAGTCCATCATCAGCTCGACGTCCGGCCCAACGGCCTCGCGCGCCGCCTTCAGGCGCGCTTCTTCTTCGCGCGGGGACAGGCGGCCGGTCTTCATCTTGACGGCCTTGAAGCCCTTGGCGACGTAGCTGGCCATTTCCTCGCCCAGATGCTGCGGCGTCTTGCCGTCCAGGTAGTAGCCGCCGCTGGCATAGGCCGGCACCGATTCCAGCTCCATCGCGCCCAGGAACTTGTGCAACGGCAGGCCTGCGGTCTTGGCATTCAGGTCCCACAGGGCGATGTCCAGTGCGCTGAGCGCGCGCATCACCGTGCCCTGGCGTCCTTGCAGCAGCGCTTCCTGGTACATCGCCTGCCACAGGCCTTCGACGGCGTGCGAATCGCGGCCCAGCAGCACCGGCGCCAGCAGGCTCTGGACCGCCGCCTCGAAGATCGCGCCGCCGGCGCTTCCCACGTAGCAAAAACCGATGCCTTCCACGCCATCGGCGCTGCGGACCTTCACCAGGCCGTAATGGCGGGTAGAGACGGTGCGGTTCGAAAACGAAGTGACCTTGTCCAAGGGCACCGCGGCGGCGCAAACGTCGATGGATTCAATGATGGGCACGGCTGAACTCCTGATAACGGAAATAGTGCGGGTTGCGTCGCTGGCGCGCTTTGCGCCGGCGCAACGCTGAACCGCATTCTTGCCGTCAACAAAGAAACAAACAATTATCTTGAGGCATCTTTAGAATATGAAAAAAACACCTTCTCAGAGCGCCAGGCCATGGATTCGAGATTCCTGCAGACATATGTGCATGTCGTAGAGTTGGGCTCCATCGCCCAGGCGGCCCGCCACCAGGGGCTGACCCCCGCCACGGTGCAGCAGCGCCTGCGGGCGCTGGAAGCCGACATGGGCAGTGCGCTGATCGCGCGCTCGGGCCGCACCGTCAAGCCCACGCCAGCCGGCACCCGCATCCTGGAGCGCGCGCGCAACCTGTTGCGCGATCTGCGCGACCTGCGTTCGGCCGCCACCGAGTCAGACCTGCCGGCGGGCCCTTTGCGCCTGGGCGCCACCCCCACCGCCCTGACCGGCATCATGCCGCCGGTGCTACGCACTTGGGCGGCGCGCCATCCCCACATCGAGATCTATATCGAACCCGCCCCCACCACCCTGCTCTACAGCAAGGTCCTGGCAGGCGAATTGGACGGCGCGCTGCTGGTGCACCCTATGTTCACCCTGCCCAAGTCCTGCGTCTGGCGGGACCTGCGGCGCGAGCCGCTGGTGCTGGTGACGCCCATCGACATGGTGGTGGAGGATCCACTGGCCGTGATCGCGCGCGAAGCCTATATCCGCTACGACCGCAGCGTGGTGGGCGGCCGCATGGCCGACGACTACCTGCGCGCCCGCAATCTGCGCCCGCAGGTCAGGTTCGAGCTGGATGGCATCGATTCGATCGCCAAGCTGGTGTCGGAAGGATTGGGGGTGGCGCTGCTGCCCGACTGGGCCACCACCGGCGCATCGCCGGCGCCCGTCAAGCGCTGGCCTTTGCCGGCGCCGTGCCCGTCGCGGACCGTCGGCGCGCTCTGGCCGCGTTCCGGCGTGCGTTCGGAATTGATGCGGGCGTTCGTGGAACTGGCGGAGAGCCAGGCGGCGGCAGGCCGCCAGGATAGAACAAGAACAGATGGGCCGCCGCGCAAGGCCCGGCAGCCCTGACCGGACCCTACGCCGCCAAGCCGCCCTGCAATTGGCTGTCGCGCGCCACCACGATGCCGCCGGACACCACCAGGCGGCGCGGCGCGCGTTGCGCCACGGCTTCGGCGATGCCGCTGGCGGCAACCAGCACCAGATCGGCACGCGCGCCAGGCATCAGCCCATAATCCGCGAAACCGCAGGCACGGGCCGCGTCAATGCTCACGCAGTCAAACGCCCATTGCACTTCATCGTCGCGGCGCAAGTCGTTGCGCAGGCCGATCATCATGGCGCGCGCCAGCATGTCGGGGCTGCCATAGGGTGTCCAGGTATCACGGATGCCGTCGTTGCCGCCGAAGAGCGTCACGCCAGCTTCGCGACAGGCCCGCAGGGCGGGCACGGGTCGCGACGGCGGCGCCGTGGTCAGCACCGCGACATCCAGCGCAGCCATGCGCTTGAGCAGGCCTTCCAGGCGCTTGGCGTCCACACCGCCCAGACAGAACGCGTGGCTGACGACAACTTGGCCGCGCATATCCAGCGCCTGGGTGCGGTCCAGGATCAGGTCCAGCGTGAACGCGCCGAGATCGCCCGGTTCGTGCAAATGAATATCGATGGGCTTGCCGTGCTTGTCGGCCAGGCCGAACAGCACGTCCAGCGACTGCGCCGGATCGCGATCGATGGCCGACGGATCCAGGCCGCCCAGCACGTCGGCGCCCTGCGCCAGCGCCTGGTCCAGCAGCCCGGTGGTGCCGGGCCGGATCAGCAAGCCCGATTGCGGAAACGCCACCGTCTGGATCTCGACCAGGCCGGCCAGCGCCTGCCGGGTGTCGTGCACGCCTTCCAGATGGCGCAGTCCGGCATCGGTGTCGACGTCGACATGGCTACGGATGCGAGTCGTCCCTTCACGCAGGAAGGCCAACGCCAACGCGCGCGAATGGCTGGCGGCATCGTGACCGCTGGCGGCGCGCCAGGCCCGCTCGTTGGCGATGCGGTCGGTCAGCGCCGGCCCCACCTGGTTCACGTACCAAGGCGAATCCCAGGTGGTCTTGTCCAGATGGGTATGCCCCTCCACCAGGCCGGGCAGGAGCAGCGCGCCGCCGCCCTGCTCTCGCGGCACGCCGGCGGGCGCTTGCAGGCCGGAGCCGATGCGTTCGATGCGGCCGCGGCTTATCAGCACGTCGGCCGCGGTGCCATCAGGCAGGCGAACGTTGTTTAACAACAGGTCGGTCATGGCGGCGTCCTTGACGCGCAGCGCAGGCGGTCGGCGGCGGCAATGCCGCGCCGGCTCAGGCTTGCTGCGGCGGTTCGATCCAGAAGAAACGCTGCCCCTGGCGAATCATGTCGGCCACGCCTTCGGCGCCCAGGCGATAGTCAGTGCCCATAAGCGTGGCGCCGCCGTCTTCATGAATATGGATGACGGCCAGCGGGTCGGAGGCCATGGTGTACCAGTAGTAACCGGGCTTGAGATCATGCAGGTCTGTGTTCATGAACCGAGTATACAAACAACGCCAGGGCGTATTCAAAAAGACACACAATTAACCCTTTGCCTGACATGACGACGGCTACGCGTCATACTGTTTCATGCGAGGCTCCAGCGAGCCCGCCATGTTGGCACGCGTCGACTCGGCCGCAGCATCATTAGCGCGCAAGCGTTGATCGTGAGGGGAACAACGGCGTATGAAAAGGCAGGCACTTCAATTCAGCGAGCCGCTCAAGCAAGCCATTTTGGACGGGTATAAGGTACAGACCCGCCGTATCGTCAAACCTCAGCCCACCAAGCCCACCACCGCCTGGTATGCGGACGCATCGGACTCCGGAAAATGGGTCGCGATGGGGCCGGCCAAGGAAGGCTCGGGCGAACTGCGCAAGACCTCTCCCTGGGTCAGTTGCCCATACGGCAAATCAGGCGAGAGCATTATTCTCGAGGACGAAACCGGCAAACCGTTCACCACCGCCGTCGTTGTCGGGGTGCGCATTCAGCGGCTGCAAAAACTGTCGGATGCGGATGCCCGCGCCGAAGGCACGCAGGCGCTCTATCACTCGTCGGCGCTGTTGCCGGGGGTACCGCTGCAAACCGCGTTTGCCTTGACCTGGTGCGAACGCTACGGGGCCCATGCCTGGGCCGCCAACCCATGGGTATGGGTGGTCGAGTTCCGGTGCCAACAACCCGATGAAACCTGAACCGGCCGCCTGCGCCCGCCTGAGGCAGGCGCACCGGTGTTGCTTGCCCGCCATCAAATCGCCCCCCTGATAGTGACCACCTGTAACCCGCCCTCGCGACTTCGGCGCATTCCACCGTATTTCAGTCGATTTCAACTGCGGGTTTACCAGAGCGGGCACGATCTGCCGCGATGCAACAAGCCCGTCCCCGAGCTGGCGGCAACCGTTGCGGATTGTCGCTATTGAGGCGGACCCACTTACCCCTGCGGAACCGAAAAGACCGAAAATGGCCTCAACGAATACATAACTTTGCTGCGTCACGCAGTAGGCAGGTGCAACATGAAAAAATGGCTAATCGCAGGTGTCGGTGCCGCAGGTCTGCTGATCTCCAGCGTCGCCTTGGCGCGCGTGGACGTCGGGATCTCCATCGGCGTGCCCGGGGTGGTCTACCCGGCTCCGGTCTATGTCGCCCCGGCCCCGGTCTATGTGGCGCCGGCTCCGGTCTACGCGCCGCCGCCTCCCGTCTATTACCGTCCGGCGCCCGTCTACGTAGCCCCGCCAGTGGTTTACCCCGCTCCGGTCTACATCCGCGGCGGCGGTTACTGGCGCGGTCACGGCGGCTACTACCGCGGTCCCGGCCCGGGCTACTACCGTGGCGGCGGCTACCACAACGGCTGGCACCGCTAAGCCAGCCCGGCGCCCGATGGGGCGCCCCCCAAAAACCAAAGGCCACTCTTGCGAGTGGCCTTTTTTCCTGCGGGACAATTTCCGGTGTCCCATGGGAAGCGTGTCAGGCCGCGGGGGCCTGAGCGGGTTTGCCAGCCGAGACGGCGGGCGGGGACTGCGGCACCGTGCTGGGTTTGCCATCAACCCAACGCGGCGTTTCCTGAACAAGATCAATCCAGCGACGCGGCGAGCTCGATGCCCGCCACCAACCATTATGCGGACGCATGAGCAAACTCCGGTTCACCGTTGAAACGCACACCATTGATTTCTTCAAACAATTGCCGACTTTCCTGTTCTGCTTCGTGCAAGCTTGCGAACGGTGCCTGTCCCGGCACAGTCCAGCATTTTTCCGGTGCGGTACCGCCTACGCGGCGAGTCCATATCTGCACGCGGTAGCCCTGTTCGCCATCCTGGGCCACAGAGCATCTCACACGAAAATCTCCAATCATTCTTGAAGTCATGGACAACTCCTTGTTATATAAGTGAATGAAGCGTGTAGAACGCATGCGTATTGTGCCGGAACTATCCGGCCCTTTTATTAAAAATACACAATTGCTCACATCAAAATCAAGCACTCACGCCATCAGCATAATCCTCCAACACGACAGGAATATGTCTTGATCATAAGTAATCGTCGGTATGCACCCTATCCCCCTTCTGGCCGATAGCATCTGAAAACGACCATCCAGCGGCAATAAAAAAGCGGAGCACGAGGCTCCGCTTTTTATTTATCCGAACGCGGTTCGCGTCAGGGCTTCAATACTGTCAGGCCGCCCATGTAAGGCTGCAGCGCTTCGGGAACCAACACACTGCCGTCCGCCTGCTGGTGGTTTTCCAGCACGGCCACCAGCGCGCGGCCCACGGCCAGGCCGGAACCGTTCAGGGTGTGCACGTATTCCGGCTTGCCCTGGGCATTGCGGAAACGCGCCTGCATGCGGCGGGCCTGGAAGGTTTCGCAGTTGGACACCGACGAAATCTCGCGCCAGGTATTTTGCGCCGGCAGCCAGACTTCCAGGTCGTAGGTCTTGGCCGCGCCAAAGCCCATGTCGCCGGTGCACAGCAGCACGACGCGGTACGGCAGGCCCAGCAGCTGAAGCACGCGTTCGGCGTGGCCGACCATGTCTTCCAGCGCCTCGTAGGACTGGTCCGGTTGCGTGACCTGGACCATTTCGACCTTGTCGAACTGGTGCTGGCGGATCATGCCGCGCGTATCGCGGCCGCCGCTGCCGGCTTCGGAACGGAAGCACGGCGTGTGGGCGGTGAGCTTGAGCGGCAGGTCGGCGGCGGCCTGGATGGTGTCGCGCGCCACGCTGGTCAGCGTGATTTCCGAGGTGGAGATCAGGTACTGGTCTTCACGCACGAAAGGCTTGCCGTGCTCGTCGACCTTGGGGTCGTCGTCGCCGCCGCCCTTGGACACGGCGAACATGTCGTCCTTGAACTTGGGCAGCTGGCCCGTGCCGTACAGCGTCGAGGCGTTGACGATGTACGGGGTGTAGCACTCGGTGTAGCCGTGGGTGCCGGTCTGCAGGTCGAGCATGAACTGCGACAGCGCGCGGTGCAGGCGGGCGATGGGGCCGCGCATGAACGAGAAGCGCGCGCCCGACAGCTTGGCGGCCATGTCGAAATCGAGGCCCAGCGGCTCACCGATGGCCACATGGTCACGGGCTTCGAAGGCCAGCGGCTGCGGGTTGCCGTCAGCACCGGCCGCGGCGGGCAGCCAGCGGCGGACTTCGACGTTGTCGTCGGCCGATTCGCCCAGCGGCACGCTGGCGTGCGGCAGGTTCGGCACCGACATCAGCAGCTCGTTCAGCGGCTGCTGCAAGGAAGCCAGCTCGTCTTCCAGCTGCTTCAGGCGTTCGGGCACGGCCTGCGACTCCGCCATGACGGCGCTGGCGTCTTCGCCCTTGGCCTTGAGCTGACCGATCTGCTTGGCCAGCGCGTTGCGGCGGGCCTGCAGGGATTCGGTTTCGGTCTGGACGGCCTTGCGGCGGGATTCCAGCTCGTTGAACCGTTCCGTGTCGAAGGACACGCCACGGCTCTTGAGGCGGTCTACGACGGTTTGCAGGTCTTTGCGCAGCAGTATCGGGTCTAGCATAGTGGTGTCGGTGAGGTTGCGAGAAGCAACGGGCGGCGCCCGTTACCGTTTCTTGGCACGTTCTTCTGCGTCCAGCTCGCGCAGAAATGCCAACTTTTGCTGGATTTTAGCCTCCAGGCCGCGATCGGTCGGCCGATAGAAGGACGGATTGAGCCCATCGGGGAAATATTGCTCGGCCGCGGCGTAGCCGTGCGGTTCGTCGTGGGCGTAGCGATAGGCCTTGCCGTGGCCCAGTTGCTTCATGAGCTTGGTGGGCGCGTTGCGCAGGTGGATAGGCACCGGCGCGCTGCCATGCTCGGCGGCGAACTTGCGGGCCTGGTTGTAGGCGTTGTAGACCGCGTTCGACTTGGCGGCGCAGGCCATGTAGACCACCGCCTGGGCCAGCGCCAGTTCGCCTTCGGGCGAGCCGAGCCGTTCGTAGATATCGGCGCCGTTCACGGCAAGGTCGGTGGCGCGCGGGTCGGCCAGGCCGATGTCTTCCACCGCCATGCGTACCAGCCGGCGCGACAGGTATTTCGGGTCGGCACCGCCGTCGATCATGCGGCAGAACCAGTACAACGCGGCGTCCGGGTTGGAGCCGCGCACCGACTTGTGCAACGCGCTGATCTGGTCGTAGAAGGCGTCGCCGCCCTTGTCGAAGCGCCGCAGGTTCTGCGACAGCGAGATTTCCAGCCACTCGGCGTCGACAGTGTCGCGGCCGGCGGACTGGGCCGATTCGGCCACCACTTCCACCGCGCTGATCAGACGCCGCGCATCGCCGTCCGCCCAGGCCGCCAGTTGCTCGCGCGCATCGGGCGCGATGTGGATCCTGGCGCCGTCATCCAGCCCATCGTTGAGCGCATCGGCGGCGCGGTCGACCAGCTGCTGCAGTTCTTCGGCGGTGAGCGACTGCAGCACGTACACGCGGGCGCGCGACAGCAGCGCGGAATTGACCTCGAACGAGGGGTTTTCCGTGGTAGCGCCGATGAAGGTGAACAGGCCGCTTTCGACGTAGGGCAAAAAGGCGTCCTGCTGGGCCTTGTTGAAGCGGTGCACTTCGTCGACGAACAGGATGGTGCGGCGGCCCTGGCCTTGCGCCACCTGGGCCACGGTGACCGCGTCACGGATGTCCTTGACGCCGCCCAGCACGGCCGAAATGGCGATGAACTGGGCGTCGAAGCCGTCGGCCATCAGGCGCGCCAGCGTGGTCTTGCCCACGCCGGGCGGCCCCCAGAAGATCATGGAGTGCGGACGGCCCGATTCGAAGGCGACACGCAGGGGCTTGTCGGGGCCCAGCAGGTGCGACTGGCCGACGACGTCGGCCAGCGAGCGCGGACGCAGGCGTTCGGCCAGGGGCACGTAGGGCCGATGCGCAGGATCGGCCGCGAAGAGATCGTTGCTCATTGGCAGCAGATGGGGGAAGACGGCAAGGAAATCAAGCCAGTATTACACCATGCCGGACCCGCCCCCTGCCGAGGGTCTGGGGCCGGCCGCCAGGCGCGTTTTCAGCCAGGATCCGCCCCTTTAAGCGACGAGCCCGCCGGGTGTCCCGGCCCAGGCGGCCGTCAGGCCAGTTCAGGCGCCGCGAATCGGCGGTTGGCCAGCACCGGCAGCACTTTGCGGGCATGGGCGAGGCGTTCGGGGTCGATGTCGGCGAATACCAGGGCAGGCGCCTCGCCGGCCTGGGCCGTGACCACGCCCAGGGGGTCCACCACCATGCTGCAGCCGATATTGCGTTCGCCGCATTCGCCGGCGGCGGCGACGTAGCAGGTGTTTTCCAGCGCCCGGGCCGTCACCAGCACTTCCCAGTGCTTCTCCTTGAGCGGGCCGCGGACCCAGGCCGCCGGCAGCACCAGCAGATCGGCGCCGTCCAGCGCCAGGCGGCGTGCCAGTTCGGGAAAACGCACGTCGTAGCAGGTCATCAGGCCGATTTTCAGGCCGCCGAGTTCGAGCAGCGGCGGGATGTCGTTGCCCGGGGTGACGTTGGTCGATTCCTTCATGGTGAAGGCGTCGTACAGATGCAGCTTGCGGTACTGCGACACGATGCGGCCGTCCTGGATGGTGACCAGCGTGTTCCAGACCCGCCCTTCGCCGGTGGGCACGTGCACGCACATCATGGTGGCCAGCTGCGAGCCGCGGCTGGCCTCGAGCAGACGCGTCATGAAGGGGCCGTCCAACGGTTGCGCGGCTTTCAGGACGATCTGGGGGTCGGTGATGTCGCGCGCCAGGATGCCTTCGGGCAGCACCAGCAGGCCGGCGCCGCCCTCGCGGGCGCGCGCCATGAGATCGACGCAAACCTGGGCGTTTTCTTCCCAGACGCGGCTGACGGCGAACTGGCCCAAAGCGACTTTCAGCATGACTCTTCCTTGTGTGGGGCAGCGGGCAGGCAGACCCGCGAATTCCGTATTGTCGCGCCAACTCGCGCTCATCGGCAGCCCTGCCGCCAAACCGGTCCACTACGGGTAACTCCCAACTGCCGCTTGTAAATTTCTTTCACGATAATGAAAAAAAACTGATTTGACGTAAATATTTTCCATAAACAGGCGCCCGCCATGACCCATTCCTCCTCTCCCGCAGCCCCTCTGGACGTCAACGGCAAAGGCCTGGGCGCCTTCCCCGAGGCCTGTACCACCGCCGACGTGGCGGCGCTGAACTGGAACCTGCTGGCCGAAGACGTCAGCCTGCCGGTGGCGGTGCTGTATGAGTCCCGGGTGCGGCACAACCTGCAATGGATGCAGCGCTTCATGGAAGCGTACAGCGTGAAACTGGCGCCGCACGGCAAGACCACCATGAGCCCGGCGCTGTTCAAGCGCCAGATCGATAATGGCGCCTGGGGCATCACCCTGGCGACCGCGCCACAGGTGGCCGCCGCCTACCAGCACGGCATCCGCCGCGTGCTGATGGCCAATCAGCTGGTCGGCCGCGCCAACATGGCCTTGATCGCCAAGCTGCTGCGCGATCCGGCCTTCACCTTTTTCTGCATCGTCGACTCCGCCGCCAATGCCGCCCAGCTGGGCCGCTATTTCGGCGAGCAAGGGCTGGTGCTGCCCGTGCTGATCGAACTGGGCCCTACGGGCGGACGCACCGGCGTGCGCGATGACGCGCAGTTGCAGGCCGTGGTCGAGGAAATCGGCCGCTGGCCCGGCCTGGCCCTGGCCGGTATCGAAGTCTACGAAGGCGTGCTGCAGGACGAGGCGGCCATCCGCGCCTTCCTGCGCCGCGCCACCGACGCACTGCGCGGCCTGGCCGCCGCCGGCCGCCTGCGCAAGCACGGCCCGGCGCTGATTTCCGGCGCCGGTTCGGCCTGGTTCGACGTGGTGGCCGAGGAATTCTCGCAACTGGACATCGGCGCGCCGCTGGAAGTGGTGCTGCGCCCGGGCTGCTACCTGTCGCATGACGTCGGCGTCTACCGCTCGGCCGCCGAACGCATCAACGCGCACAACCCCGTCGCCCACAAGATGGAACCGGGCCTGCAGCCCGCCTTGCAGGTGTGGGCCTACGTGCAATCGCTGCCCGAGCCGGGCCGCGCCATCGTGGCCATGGGCAAGCGCGACGCGGCCTTCGACGCCGGCCTGCCGACGCCGTCGCTGCACTACCGCCCGGGCCAGGCCCCTGCCCCTCACGCCGCCGCCGCGCACTGGAAGCTGACCGCCATGATGGACCAGCATGCCTTCATGCAGATCGGCGAGGCCGACGACATCCAGGTCGGCGACATGATCGCCTTCGACATTTCCCACCCCTGCCTGACGTTCGACAAGTGGCGCCAGGTGCTGTTGGTGGACGAGCAGTACCGCGTCACCGACGTGGCCGAGACCTTCTTCTGAACGCCCCCTGCCTGACGCCTTAGCGCCAGGCCCCAAGGGGGCACGAGAAAACTTGGGGAACCCGGCGCCGTTTCCGAATTACGCGACAACCTGTTTTTGACCCTCTGGAGAGAGAATCATGAACTTCCGTACCTCCCGGCGAGGCGGTGGGCTGAAGAGCCTGCTCGCGGCCGGCGCAATTGGCTTGACCGCATTGTCGACCCCCGCCCTCTGTGCCACGCCGGTCAAGGGAGGCACGATTTCAGTGGCCACCATCGGCGAGCCGCCGACGCTGGATCCGATGACCAGCACCGCCGACCTGGTGGGCATCCTGACCCAGCATTTCTTCGAAACGCTGTACACCTTCGACGCCAAGTGGAACCTGACCCCGCTGCTGGCCGACAAGATGCCCGAGGTGACGCCGGACGGCCTGGTCTACACGATTGCCCTGCGCCAGGGCATCACCTTCCATGACGGCTCCAAGATGGATTCGTCGGACGTGCTGGCCTCGCTCAAGCGCTGGACCGAAACCGCCACGCGCGGCAAGATGGCCGCCAAGGTCATTGCCAGCATCGAAGCGCCCGACGCCAACACGATCCGCATCACGCTCAAGCAGCCCTACGCGCCGCTGACCGCGCTGCTGGCCATGAACAATGCCGCCGCCGTGATCATGCCCAAGAGCAAGATCGCGCCCGTGCTGACCGAGATCGTCGGCACCGGCCCCTACCAGCTCAAGGCCCGCGTGCCGGACCAGTACATCCAGCTGACGCGCTTCGAAGGCTACAAGCAGCGCGAAGGCGAGCCCGACGGCTATGGCGGCGCGCGCAAGCAGTACCTGGACGAAATCCGCTTCGTGCCGGTGGGCAACGCCAACACCCGTTCCGAAGCCGCCGCCGCGGGCCAGTTCGACTACGTCGACTCGCTGCCGGTGGAAGCGCTGGACAAGCTCAAGGGCGGCCGTTCCGATCCGGTGATGCTCAAGCCGTTTGGCTGGCCCCGCCTGGTGCTCAACACCAAGCAAGGCATCATGTCCAACCTGGCGGTACGCCAGGCTGTGCAGCTGGCGCTGAACGAAGAAGACATGCTGTATGCCGCCTTCGGCAACAAGGATTTCTACAAGCTCAACGGCGATCTGTATCCGGAAGGCTACCCCTGGGCCACGTCGCTGGGCGGCAAGGTCTACAACAAGGCCGACACCGCTGCCGCCAAGAAGCTGCTGGACAGCGCCAACCTGCCCGACAAGAAGATCCGCATTCTGACCAGCCAGCAGTACGAGTTCCATTACAAGATGGCGCTGGTGGCCGCGGAATACCTGAAGGCCGCCGGTTTCACGGTGGACATGCAGGTGGTGGACTGGGCCACGCTGACGCAGCGCCGCCAGGATCCTGCCGTGTGGGACATCTTCATTACCCACAGCGTCTTCCTGCCCGAACCGGCCCTGATCGACTTCCCGTCCAAGGATGCGCCGGGCTGGTGGGACACGCCGCGCCGCGCGCAGGTGATGGACGCCTTCAATCAGGCCCGCACCCAGGAAGAACGCGTCAAGCGCTGGGCCGACGTGCAGCAGGCCGTGTACGACGAGATCCCCTTCGTGAAGGTGGGCGACTTCAACGCCCAGGCCGCCCGCTCGCCGTCGCTGCAAGGCGTCAAGCCCGCGCCGTGGCCGTACTTCTGGAACGCCTGGAAGGCGCCGAAGTAAGCGAAGCAACCGTAAGCCGGGCCTGGGGCGGGCCGATACCGGTCCGCCCTGCCTGAACCAAGGCGCCTGCCGTCTGCGCACCGATCTTTAGGATTCCACTGTGTTGCGTTATCTCTTGAACCGGCTGGTCGGGCTGGTGGCCGTGATGTTCATCGTCGCGACCATCGTGTTCGTGATTATCCGCGTCACGCCCGGCAACCCCGCTGCCGTGATGCTTGGGCCCCAGGCCAGCCAGGCCGACATCGCCGCGCTCGAGCACCAGCTGGGGCTGGACCGCCCCCTGCCCGTGCAGTACGTGTCGTGGCTGGGCAAGCTGGTGCAGGGCGACCTGGGCCAGTCCATCTTCATGAACAAGCCGGTGCTGTCGGCTTTGGCCGATCGCGCCGAACCGACCTTGCTGCTGACGTTGATGTCGTTGCTGATCGCCACCGCGATCGCGCTGCCGGTGGGCATCCTGTCGGCGGTCAAACGCGGCACGACGCTGGACCAATCGGTGCTGTCGTTCTCGATGTTCACCTCCAGCGTGCCCAGCTTCTGGCTGGGGCTGCTGCTGATGCAGCTGTTCTCGGTCAAGCTGGGCTGGCTGCCGGTGTCCGGCTATGGTGGCCCGGATGCGTCGCTGGCGACCCGCGTGTCGCACCTGATGCTGCCCGCCGTGGTGCTGGGGCTGGTCAATTCGGCGCTGATCACCCGCTTCATCCGCGCCAGCATGCTGGACGTGCTGCGCGACGACTATGTGCGTACCGCGCGCGCCAAGGGCCTGACCGAAACGCGCGTGATTCTCAAGCATGCCGTGCGCAACGCGTTGATTCCGATCCTGACCGTGCTGGGCCTCACCACCGCGTTGCTCATCAGCGGCGCGGTCGTGACCGAAACCGTGTTCGGCCTGCCCGGCGTGGGCAGCCTGGTCGTGTCGGCCGTGCTGCGCCGCGACTATCCCGTCATCCAGGGCGCGCTGCTCATCATTGCCGCGATCTACGTCCTGATCAATCTGTTCATCGACCTGCTCTACCTGCTGGTCGACCCCCGAGTGCGTTACTGATATGGCCATCGCAACTTCCCCAACGTCCGGCGTCGACCGCTGGCAGGTCCTGCGCCTGCTGGTGGCGCGCAAGACAGTGCTGATCAGCCTGATCGTCATCGTCGTACTGGTGGCCGCCGCGCTGCTGGCGCCCTGGGTCAGCCCGTTCGACCCCTACAAACTGTCGATCATGAACCGGCTCAAGGCGCCCAGCGCCACCCACTGGTTCGGCACCGACGACTTTGGCCGCGACGTGTTCAGCCGCGTCATCCATGGCGGCCGGCTGTCGCTGATGGTGGGCTTCTCGGTGGTGATCCTGTCCAGCGTGCTGGGCATTGCCCTGGGCCTGATCGCCGGCTTTTTCCGGTCAGCCGACAAGTTCGTGTCGCGCCTGATCGACGCCATGATGGCGTTTCCCGACATCCTGCTGGCCATCTCGCTGGTGGCCGCGCTGGGTCCGTCGCTGGTGAACGTGGTGATCGCACTGGGCATCGTGTACACGCCGCGCCTGGCCCGCATCGTGCGCGCCTCGACGCTGGTGATCCGCGAACTGCCGTTCGTGGAAGCCGCCCGCGCCCTGGGCGTCAGCACCTGGCGCATCGTCACGGTGCACGTGCTGCGCAACCTGCTGTCGCCCATCCTGGTCCAGGGCACCTTCATCTTCGCCTACGCGATCCTGGCTGAAGCCGGCCTGTCGTTCCTGGGCGTGGGCGTTTCGCCCGACATTCCCACCTGGGGCACCATGATCAACGCCGGCCAGCAGTACATGGGCTCGGCCGACTGGATCATGATCTTCCCGGGCATCGCCATTGTCCTGTCCGTGCTGTCGCTGCAATTGGTGGGCGACGGACTGCGTGACGTACTCGACCCGCGCCTGCGCAAGGAGCTGTAATCATGACCGCAAGCACCCGAGACGTCGTGCTGTCGGTGGAAGGCCTGAAAACCTGGTTCCACAGCCGCGACGGCGTCGCCAAATCGGTGGACGGCGTGACCTTCGACCTGGCCCGCGGCGAAACGCTGGCCATCGTTGGCGAATCCGGTTCCGGCAAGTCCGTGACCAGCCTGTCCATCATGGGCCTCTTGCCCAAGCCGGCGGGCCGCATCGAGGCGGGCAAGATCCGCTTTCGCGACCGCCGCGGCCAGGAGCACGACCTGGCCCAGGCATCGGCCTCGACCCTGCGCCGGATCCGCGGCGCCGAGATCGCAATGATCTTCCAGGAGCCCATGACCAGCCTGAATCCGCTGTACACGGTGGGCGACCAGATCGCCGAAGCCGTGCTGCAGCACGAAGGCGGTTCGCACGCGGCGGCCATGAAGCGCGCCCGCGACATGCTGGACCGCGTCGAGATTCCGGCCGCCGACCGGCGCGTCCACGAGTACCCGCACCAGATGTCGGGCGGCATGCGCCAGCGCGTCATGATCGCCCTGGCGCTGGCCTGCAACCCGGCCGTGCTGATCGCCGACGAGCCCACCACCGCGCTGGACGTCACGGTGCAGGCGCAGATCCTGGATCTGCTGCGCCGGCTGCAGGCCGAGATGAATATGAGCATCCTGTTCATCACCCACAACCTGGGCGTGGTGGCCGAGATCGCGCACCGCGTAGCCGTGATGTACGCGGGCCGCGTGGTCGAGGACGCCGGCGTCTACGACCTGTTCGAACAGCCCACCCACCCCTACACCCGCGGCCTCTTGTCCTGTCTGCCGACCGCCGCGCTGCTGGCCTCGGGCGAGCGCCTGCGCGCCATCCCGGGCAACGTGCCCAGCGTGCTGTCGCTGCCTGGCGGCTGCACTTTCGCGCCGCGCTGCGAGTTGGCCGACGGCAACTGCCTGCGCGCCGTGCCTGAACTGGTGACGGTGCAGGACCAGCACCGCGCCCGCTGCATCAAGGTGACCCCGCTATGACCGCAAGCCCCCTGCCCGTACGCGCCGCCGACCCGCTGGTGCGCATCGAGGACCTGAAGGTTCACTTCCCCACGTCGCAGGCGCGCAACGCGCCCGTGGTGCGGGCCGTGGACGGCGTCAGTTTCGACGTGCCGCGCAACACCATCGTCGGCCTGGTGGGTGAATCCGGCTCCGGCAAGACCACCACCGGCCGCGCGCTGCTGCGCCTGTTCGCGCCCACCGCCGGCCGCCTGCTGTTCGATGGCCAGGACATCACGCATCTGTCCGAAAGGCAGATGCTGCCCTGGCGCCGCCGCATGCAGATCGTGTTCCAGGACCCCTACGCCAGCCTCAATCCGCGCATGACCGTGGCCGAGATCCTGGGCGAAGCGCTGGACACCCATCAACTGGCCCAGACCCGGCGCGAGGCGCGCATCGGCGAGCTGCTCGAACGCGTCGGCCTGAATGCCGATCACAGCCGCCGCTATCCGCACGAGTTCTCCGGCGGCCAGCGCCAGCGCATCGGCATCGCCCGCGCGCTGGCCGTGGAGCCGGACTTCATCGTGGCCGACGAACCCGTGTCGGCCCTGGACGTCTCGGTACAGGCGCAGGTGCTGAACCTGCTGCAGGACCTGCAACGCGACCTGGGCCTGACCATGCTGTTCGTAGCGCACGATCTGGCCGTGGTCGACTACCTGTGCGATGAAGTCGTGGTGATGTACCTGGGCCGCGTGATGGAGCGCGGGCCGACCAGCGAGGTCTACGCCCGGCCGCGGCATCCCTACACCCGGGCGCTGCTGTCGGCCGCACCGGTGCCCGACCCGCGCGCGCCGCGTTCGCGTATTCTGCTCAAGGGCGACATCCCCAGCCCGGTCAACCCGCCGTCGGGCTGCGTTTTCCGCACCCGCTGCCCGCACGCCATCGAGGCCTGCGCCACGATCGAGGCACGCGACGTCAGCGTCGGCCCGGGCCATTTCGTGGCCTGTTCGCGCATCGGCGACCCCGAGCTGGCCGCGTAGGCGCGAGCCCCCGACTTGATCCAGGAACACCACATGAACATCATCCGCGACATCGTCTTCCAGATACGCAGCCGCCGGGACGACCTGAGCGTGACCGAGCGCAAGGTGGCCGACGCCATCCTGGACAACATCATCTGGAGCGCCAGCGCCACGGTCGACCAATTGGCCGCCAAGGCCGGCGTCAGCATCGCCACCATTTCGCGCTTCGCGCGCACGGTCGGCTGCGATGACACCCGCGACCTGAAGATGAAGCTGGCCCAGGCCAGCACCGTGGGCAGCCGCTTCCTGGACCAGAACGCGCCGGCCGAGGAAAGCACCTTCTACGCGCGCATCTACGCCGACATCGAAAGCACCCTGCGCGCCCACCTGCCGACCTTCACCGAGCCGCTGTTCGAGGCCGCCGCGTCCATCGTCGATGGCGCCCGCATGATCTACGTCTTCGGCATGGGCGGCGCGTCGGCCGTGCTGGCGCAGGAAGTGCAATCGCGGCTGGTCCGCCTGGGCTATCCGATTGCCGTCTACAGCGACGCCGTGCTACTGCGCATGGTTGCCGCCACGCTGGACGAGCGCGACGCGGTGCTGATCCTGTCGGCCTCGGGCCTGACGCCGGAAATCGTCGGCGCCGCCCGCATCGTCAAGCAATACCGCGCGCGCATTGTCGCCATCACCGACGCCACCTCTGAATTGGCCAAGCTTGCCGACGTGGTGCTGCCGATCCGCACGGACGAAACCGACTTCATCTACAAACCCTCGGCGTCGCGCTACGCGATGATGCTGGCCATCGATCTCTTATCGACCGAACTGGCCATGCTGAATCAAGAAGAAAACCGCGAACGCCTGCGCCGCATCAAGCTGGCGCTGGACGAGCACCGCGGCGGCCCCAACCGCTTGCCGCTGGGCGATTGAACTGGAATCCATGATGTACGACACCTTGATAGGCAACGTCCGCGTGCTGGATGGCTCGGGCGGCGCCGAATACGTCGCCAGCGTGGCGCTGGCCGACGGCCGTATCGCCGCCATTGGCGACCTGCCGCAGGCGAAGGCGCGCCAGGTCATCGACGGCACGGGGCTGGCGCTGGCGCCCGGCTTCATCGACGTCCACACCCACGACGACACCAACGTCATTCGCACCCCCGGCATGCTGCCCAAGCTGTCACAGGGCGTGACCACCGTGGTGGTGGGCAACTGCGGCATCAGCGCCTCGCCCGTGTCGCTGCGCGGCGACCCGCCGGACCCCATGAACCTGCTGGGCCAACGCGATGATTTCGCCTACCCGACCTTTGCCGCCTACACCCGCGCCATCGAGGCCGCGCGGCCGGCGGTGAACGTCGCCGCCCTGGTGGGCCATACGGCCCTGCGCAACAACCACATGGACCGCCTGGACCGCGCCGCCACCCGCGACGAGGTCCTGGCCATGCGCGAGCAACTGCGCGATGCCCTGGCGCACGGCGCCATCGGCCTGAGCACCGGCCTGGCCTATGGCTCGGCCATCGAAGCCGACACGGCCGAGGTCAAGCTGCTGGCCGAGGCCCTGGACGAGTTCGGCGCGCTGTACACCACCCACCTGCGCTCGGAATTCGCCGCCATCCTGGAAGCCATGCAAGAGGCCTTCGACATTGCCCTGCACGCCCGCGTGCCGGTGGTGGTGTCGCACCTGAAATGCGCCGGCGCCGGCAACTGGGGCCGCACCAAGGAAGTGCTGTTCACGCTGGAGAACGCCGGCCGGATGCAGCACGTGGGCTGCGACTGCTACCCCTATTCCGCCAGCTCGTCCACGCTGGACCTGAAACAGGTCACGGACGAATTCGACATCGACATCACCTGGTCCGTGCCGCACCCCGAGCAGGCCCGCCGCAAGCTCGCCGCCATCGCCGCCGATTGGGGCGTGCCGCTGCTGGAAGCCGCCAAGCGCCTGCAGCCGGCCGGCGCGGTGTATCACAACATGCACGAAGACGACGTGCGCCGCGTGCTGTCGCACCGCCTGACCATGGTCGGCTCGGACGGCCTGCCCAACGATCCCATGCCGCACCCGCGCCTGTGGGGCGCCTTTCCCCGCGTGCTGGGCCACTACAGCCGCGACGTCGGCCTGTTCCCGCTGGCCGAGGCCGTCCACAAAATGACCGGCCTGTCCGCCGCCCGCTTCGGCCTGGCCGAGCGCGGCCTGGTCCGCCAGGGCTTTCACGCCGACCTGGTCCTGTTCAACCCCGACACGGTCATCGACCGCGCCACCTTCGCCGCCCCCGTCCAGACCGCCGCCGGCATCGAAGCCGTCTGGGTCAATGGCGCCCTGTCCTACCACCAGGGCCAGCCTACCGGCGACCGCGCCGGCCGCTGGCTGCCCCGCAACGGCGACCTGCGCACCAGCTTCGCCGCCTCCCCCCCCGCTATCTAGGAGCCTCCCCATGAGCAACGTACCTACCCCCGACAACAACGGCATCACCCGCTACGGCGTCGCCGGCGGCACCGGCCAAGGCGGCTCCCACATGCCTTTCGCCCGCGCCGTCGCCGCCGACGGCTGGCTCTACGTGTCGGGCCAGGTCCCCATGGAAAATGGCGAAGTCATCGAAGGCGGTACCGTCGCCCAGTGCCACAAGGCCATCCAACAAGTCCTGGCCATCCTGAAAGAAGCCGGCTACGGCCCCGAACACGTCATCCGCTGCGGCGTCTGGCTGGACGACGCCCGCGACTTCCCGTCGTTCAACAAGGTGTTCAAGGAATACTTCGGCAACAATCCCCCCGCGCGCGCCTGCGTGCAGTCCCCGCTAATGGTGGACGCCAAAGTAGAAATTGATTGTGTGGCGTATAAGCGCCCCCACGCTGCGCTCACTGCGTGAGCTTGCTGCCCCCCAAGGGGGGTGCCCGGCCTTCGGGCGGCCGGGCGGCCGGGCGAAGCGCCCCCACGCCGCGCTCACTGCGTGAGCTTGCTGCCCCCCAAGGGGGCTGCCCGGCCTTCGGGCGGCCGGGAGGGATGTTGGCCCCCACGCTGTGCGCTTCGCGCTTGCTGCCCCCCAAGGGGGCTGCCCGGCCTTCGGGCGGCCGGGCGGCCGGGCGACTATCCTAACGTGGCACCTGGGAAAGACGCTGCGCAAGCGCGCAGCGCCAACGCCACGACGCAGCACACTGCCGAAGCCCCAAAAGGCCGCCCGCGCGGCCGGCCTGGGGCAAGCGACGCAAACTTCTCCCCCAGCCCCCGGCCTGACAACGCCCCAATTCTCCGAATACGTAGCTCGTCACGGGTTGGGCGCTGATGTGCGCGCCGTTAGATGCGCCCGAGGGAATTCGAAGGGAGCCGAAGGCGGACGAGAATGACGAAGGGGAAGTCCGGAGCGAACGCTCCGGACCGCAATCGTAGGCGCGCACATCAGCGCCCAACCCGTGACGGGCGGGCCTACGAAGAAGCCCCGTCACCGACAAACAGGCCGCGCCCCGTCGCGCGCAGCGACAAGAGCATCACATCTTGACGACATCAACGCCCTTGGGCGCCACAAACTGAAATTCCTTATCCGCCAACTTGGGATTAGGCAAAATCCCGGAAAGATCCACCCGAGTCGTCTGCCCAAAGGAATCCAGCAACTCCACCCGCACGGGCAGATTGTCCTTCATCCCGATATCCACCCGCGAAAACCCCGCATCCGCGGTCCGCGGCTTGGCCCGCAGCCAATCGACTCCATCCTTGGACGGCAAGGCAGACACGTCGAACGACTGCTCCAGCGACCCCGACCCGAACAGGATCGCCGCCGGCGACGTGCCGATGGCCGCGTCCACCTTGCGCTCGGTCACCTGCGCCAGGTCCGGATCGAACTGGAACACCTGGCGGCCATCGGAAATCACCAATTGCTCGTAGGGCTTTTGCACCGCCCACTTGAACTTGCCCGGCCGCTGGAACGAGAACACCCCCGTCTGCGCCGGCTGGGTGCGGCCCTGCGTGCTGACCGTGTACTGCGAAAAGGACCCCGTCGCGGCGGTCACCGTCGTGACGAACGAACGCAACTGCTCCTGGGCGCTGGCGGCCAGGGCCGAAGCAGGAACCAGCGCGGGGGCCACGCACAAGGCCAGGGCGGCGGCCAGGCCGCGAAACGTCTTCATCATGCTTCCTCTCGGGCGGCGGCGGGAACCAGGATCTCCCGGTTGCCATTGGACTGCATCGCGGACACCATACCCGATTGCTCCATCTGCTCGAGTAACCGCGCCGCACGGTTGTAACCAATGCGCAAATGGCGCTGCACCAGCGAGATCGACGCGCGGCGGTGCTTGAGCACCACCTCGCAGGCCTGGTCGTACATCGGGTCGGACTCGGCGTCGCCGCCGATGCCGGTGACGCTGCTGGCGCCTTCGCCGCCATCGCCGTCCAGCCCCCCTTCGAGCAGGCCTTCGATGTAGTTCGGTTCGCCTTGAGCCTTCAGGCTTTCGACGACACGGTGCACTTCGTCGTCGCTGACGAATGCGCCGTGCACGCGCACCGGCAGGCCGGTGCCCGGCGGCATGTAGAGCATGTCGCCCTGGCCCAGCAGCGTCTCGGCACCCATCTGGTCCAGGATGGTGCGCGAGTCGATCTTGGACGACACCTGGAAGGCGATGCGGGTCGGGATGTTGGCCTTGATCAGGCCGGTGATCACGTCCACGCTGGGTCGCTGGGTGGCCAGGATCAAGTGGATGCCGGCCGCGCGCGCCTTTTGCGCCAGGCGGGCGATCAGTTCTTCGATCTTCTTGCCCACCACCATCATCAGGTCGGCCAGTTCGTCGATGACCACCACGATGGTGGGCAACGGCGCCAGCGGCTCGGGCTGGTCAGGCGTCAGCGAGAACGGGTTGGGGATCGGCTCTTCGCGCTTGATGGCGTCGCGGATCTTGGTGTTGTAGCCGGCCAGGTTGCGCACGCCCATCTTGCTCATCAGGCGATAGCGTTTTTCCATTTCGCCCACGCACCAGTTCAGCGCGTTGGCGGCCTGGCGCATGTCGGTGACCACCGGGGCCAGCAGATGCGGAATGCCTTCGTAGACGCTCATTTCAAGCATCTTCGGGTCGATCAGGATCACGCGGGTATGGGAGGCGTCGGCTTTATAGAGCAGCGACAGGATCATGGCGTTGATGCCGACGGACTTGCCCGAGCCGGTCGTGCCCGCCACCAGCAAGTGAGGCATCTTGGCCAAGTCGGCCACCACCGGGTTGCCGGCGATGTCCTTGCCCAGCGCCATGGTCACCACGGAATGGCTGGCGTGATAGGTCTGCGACCCCAGGATCTCGGATAGCCGGACCATCTGGCGGCGCGGGTTGGGCAATTCCAGGCCCATCAGGTTCTTGCCCGGAATGGTTTCCACCACCCGGATGCTGACCAGGCTGAGCGCGCGGGCCAGATCCTTGGCCAGATTGACGATCTGGCTACCCTTGACCCCGGTGGCCGGTTCGATTTCGTAGCGCGTGATGACCGGGCCGGCCTGCGCCGCCACCACGGTGACGGAGACGCCGAAGTCGGCCAGCTTCTTTTCAATCAGGCGCGAAGTGAATTCGATGGTTTCGGCCGACACGGTTTCCTGGTTGGCCAGCGGGGGATCCAGCAGGCTGATCGCGGGCAGGTCGCCTTCGCCGCCCGAGGGCGCGAAGAACAGCGACTGCTGCTTTTCCTTTTCGACGCGCTCGGACTTGGGCACCACCGTGATGGCCGGTTCGATCCGCACCGGCTGCTCGTGCACCAGCTTTTCCTGCTTGGCCACGACCTGCTCGGTCCGCACGGCCTTGGCTACCTCGCCGACCTTGCGGTCTTCGCGGGCGGCGTAGGAATTGCGCACGCGGCGCACCATGCCTTCCATCCAGGAACCCACGCGCTCGGCCACCGTCAGCCACGAGAACGAGAAGAACAGGCTCAGGCCGATCGCCAGCATGACCAGGAAGGCCAGCGTGCTGCCGGTGAAACCGATGCTGCGGCTGGTCAGCTCGGCCAGAGTGTGGCCGATGACGCCGCCCGCGCCGCTGGCGTTTTCCGACGCGCCCGGCAGATGGGTGCCGCGGCTGGCCAGGCGCAGGGCTTCCATGCCCAGCGAGCCCAGTAACAGCAGGAAAAAGCCGATGCCCTCTTCCCAGTGGACACGCGGCAACACTTCCGGCTGTTTACTATTGGTAACACGAAGATGGCTGGCCAGGCGGCGGTAGCCCGCCCGCACCCGGTGCAGCAGCAGAATGACCCACCACCAGGCCGAGAAGCCGAACAAATAGAGCAGGATGTCCGCCAGGTAGGCGCCCAGGGTCCCGCCCCGGTTATGGATGGCGCCGGCGGGGACGGAATGCGACCAGCCCGGGTCGGCGGCGCTCCAGGTGGCCAGCACCAGGGTTAGCCAAGCCGCCAGGGCGGCAAAGAGGATCCAGCGGGCCTCGCGCAGCAACGCGGAGATACGCGTCTGCAGTGGCGAAGGCCCGTTGCGGGTGTTGCGCGAAGCGCGCGGAGAAGCAGTCGAGATACGCGGCATGCGGCTCATTATAATTGGGCGTTAACCTAAAGATACCCGCCCATGTCCACGCCCACGCACGCTAAAGTTTTGATACTCGGTTCCGGCCCTGCCGGTTACACGGCGGCCGTCTATGCGGCACGTGCCAATTTGAACCCGGTTCTTGTTACAGGTTTGGCCCAAGGCGGCCAGCTCATGACCACCACGGACGTCGACAATTGGCCGGCCGACGCCGATGGCGTGCAGGGCCCGGACCTGATGCAGCGCTTCCAGAAGCACGCCGAGCGCTTCAACACCGAAATGCTGTTCGACCACATCGCCAAGGTCGACCTGTCCAAGCGCCCGTTCACCCTCACGGGCGACACCGGCAAGATCTACACCTGCGATGCCCTGATCATCGCCACCGGCGCCTCGGCCAAGTACCTGGGCCTGCCTTCCGAAGAAGCCTTCATGGGCCGCGGCGTGTCCGGCTGCGCCACGTGCGACGGCTTCTTCTACCGCAACCAGGACGTGGTCGTGGTCGGCGGCGGCAACACCGCCGTCGAAGAAGCCCTGTACCTGTCCAACATCTGCCGCAAAGTCACCCTGATCCACCGCCGCGACAAGTTCCGCGCCGAGCCTATCCTGGTCGACAAGCTGATGAGCAAGGTCGAGAACGGCAACATGGAACTGAAGGTCTTCCACACGCTGGAAGAAGTGCTGGGCGACGACAGCGGCGTGACCGGCGTGCGAGTGCGACACGTCGACACCGGCGCCACCGAAGACCTGAAGGTCACCGGCGCGTTCATCGCCATCGGCCACCAGCCCAACACCGAAATTTTCCAGGGCCAGCTGGAAATGAAAGACGGCTACATCGTCACCAAGAGCGGCCTGTCCGGCATGGCGACCATGACGTCCGTGCCCGGCGTGTTCGCCGCCGGCGACGTACAGGACCACGTCTACCGCCAAGCCATCACCAGCGCCGGCACGGGCTGCATGGCCGCCCTGGACGCACAACGGTGGCTGGAGAATGCGGGGCAGTAAGGTCGGCCAGGCCGACCTGAAACGCCTGAAGAAAGATCTCCAGGCCGAGCAAGAGCGCGCCGCCCTCGCCCAGCGGGTGGCGGCGCTGAAAAAGCCCGCGGCCGCTGCGTCGCCGGATGCCGATCCGGCCGACGACCTGGCCGCGTTTCGCCGCACCATGCAGTCGGTCAAGCCGATCAAGCATGCGCCTCGCGTCGAGCACAAGCCCGCGCCTGAACCCGCCCCGGCCCTGCGCCGCGCCAACGCCCTGGGCGAGACGCCGCACCGGGCCGATGCTGGCGTCTCCGACGGCGGCGAGATCACGCATCTGCTGTCAGAAGGCGGCACGGCATTCGTGCGCAGCGATGCCGCCCCCGACACCGCGCGCAACCTGCGCCGCGGCCAGTGGCGTGCCGGCGCCGAACTCGATCTGCACGGTCTGCGGGTCGAACAGGCGCGCCACGCCCTGCTGTCGTTCCTGGACGAATGCCAGGAACACGGCATCCGCTGCGTGCGCGTGGTGCACGGCAAGGGCTATGGCTCGGAAGGGCTGGAACCCGTGCTGAAAGACAAGGCGCGCACCTGGCTGGTGCAAAAGAACGAGGTGCTGGCGTTTTCCGAAGCGCCCGAACGCGAAGGCGGCGCCGGCGCCCTGCTGGTGCTGCTGCGCCAATCCGAAGGACCGCGCAAATGAAGTGGCTCTACCTGGGCATCGCCATCATCGCCGAGATCTTCGCCACCAGCGCGCTGAAAAGTTCCGACGGCTTTTCGCGTCTGCTGCCGTCCGTGGTAACGGTGTTCGGCTACATGATCTCGTTCTATTTCCTGTCGCTGACCCTGCGCGAGGTGCCGGTCGGCATCGCCTACGCCATCTGGTCGGGCGTGGGCATCGTGCTGATCTCCATCGTCGGCGCGGTGTTCTTCAAACAGCACCTGGACACGCCCGCGCTGATCGGCATCGGCCTGATCATCGCCGGGGTGGTGGTCATGAACATTTTTTCGAAGTCGGTCTCGCATTGACGGCCGACGGCGGTACGTCGCGCTAGCTGTTTTCGATCTGCGGCTTGGGCGCGCCCGGATTGCGCAGATAGTCCACCAGCGCCAGGGTGGCGCGGTCCGGTGGCGGGGTCAGCAGCGACACCACGATGATGGTCAGGAACGCCACCGGCGCGCCAAACACGCCCGCCGCGATCGGCTGAATGCCCCACCACAGGTCCACCGGCTGGGTGCGCGAAATGCCCAGCACCCATTCGCGCAACCATGGATGGGTGTGCGTCATGTAGGCGAAGGTCACTGCCAGCCCGGCAGCCATGCCCAGCGTCGCGCCCCATTTATTGGCGCGGCGCCAGAACACGCCCATCACCAGCGCCGGAAAGAACGAAGACGCCGCGAACGAGAACGCCGCCGACACCATGAAGAGGATGTCGGCCGGCTTGCGCGCCGCAACCCATGCGGCGCCAAAGGCCACCACCAGCAGCAGGATCTTGGACACCATCACCCGGCGCGCGGCCGACATGCGCGGCGACACCATGCGGTACCACATGTCGTGCGACAGGGAATTGGACAGGGTAAGAAGCAGGCCGTCGGCAGTGGACAGCGCCGCCGCCAGCCCGCCTGCCGCCACCAGTGCGGAAATCACGTAGGGCAAACCGCCGATCTCGGGCATGGCCAGCACCACCACGTCGGCGCCGATGCTGATTTCGCTCAGTTGCACCACGCCGTCGCGGTTGATGTCGGTGACATCCAGCAGGTTGCTGTCGACCGCGCTCCAGGCATGCACCCAGTTGGGCAGGCTCAGGAAATTAGACCCCACCACCTGGGTATAGACCTCGTACTTGACCAGCAGCGCCAGGGCCGGCGCCATGAAGTACAGCAGCAGGATGAACAGCAGCGACCAGCACACCGACTTGCGCGCCTCGATTACCGAGGACGTGGTGTATGAACGCATCAGGATATGCGGCATGCCCGCCGTTCCCAGCATCAGGCACAGCACCAGCGCCAGGAAATTGATGCGCATGTTGCGCTGTTCCTGCGGGTCCTTGGACGGGAACGGCTCCGCATGCGGCGTCAATGGCGCGGCGCGGGCCTCGAAGGTGGCCTTGGCCTGGGACCAGGCGATCCTGGCCTCGTCCACATTGGGCGGAAACGCCGCCAGCTCGCGCTCGACCGAGCGGATCTCGACCATGGGCGCGTCGCTCGCGTTCAGTTGCGCCAGGCGGCTGCGCAGCTTGTCCTTTTCCAGCGTCCAGGATTCCGGCAGGTCGCGCACCCGCTGGGCCATTTCGTCGGCGCGTTCCTGCCACAACCGGCGCACTTCGATTTCGGCCGGATCGTTCTGCAGGTAGACCTCTTTTTCCGTCACCTGCTGCAGCACCACCCCGGCCGACAGCTGCGGCACCGGCATGTCGGTGTGCTTGACGGACAGCCACACCACCGGCACCAGGTAGGCGATGACCAGGATGATGTATTGCCCCACCTGGGTCCAGGTGACCGCGCGCATGCCGCCCAAAAACGAACAGACCAACATGCCGCCCAGCGCCACGAAGATGCCCAGCTCGAACGAAATGCCGGTCATGCGCGTGGTGATGATGCCCACGCCGTAGATCTGCGCGACCAGATAGGTGAAGGAACAGAGGATGGCGCAGGCCACGCCCGCCAGCCGCGGCAGGTTGCCGCCGTAGCGCGCGCCCATGAAGTCGGGGATGGTGTATTGGCCGAAGCGCCGCAGGTACGGCGCCAGCAGCATCGCCACCAGCACGTAGCCGCCCGTCCAGCCCATGATGTAGGCCAGGCCGCCGTATCCGGTGAGGTACAGCGTGCCCGCCACGCCGATGAACGACGCCACCGACATCCAGTCGGCGGCGGTCGCCATGCCGTTATAGATGGCCGGCACCCGCCGGCCCGCAACGTAGTATTCAACCTGGTCCGAGGTGCGGCAGACGATCCCGATGCCCGCGTACAGGCTGACCGTCACCAGCAGGAAGACGTAGCCGATCCAGTTGCGCGGCAGGCCCAGGATCTCCGCCAGCGCCATCAACAGGATCATCAGCGCGAAGCCGGCCGTGTACAACACATAGATGCGGCGTAGCCGGATACTGAATTCCTGCGGGGTATCTCCGCCAAACGGCATCAGCGGCTCCCCTTGGCCTCGTCGGCGCGGCGGTCGGCGCGATTCATGACCCGGGCGTATATCGCAATGATGATCAAGTAGGCTAGCGGCGCGCCGTAGGCCGCCATCCAGAACGAAAATGGCCAGCCAATGAAGTCGAACGACAGGCTACGCGCGAAATAGGACGGGATGAAGGTCAGCGCGGCCCAGACAACCAGCAGCAGCGCAATCAGCCACACGTTGCGGCGCCAATAGGGAGTGGGGACGGGCGAAGAAGAGGAGGAAGCGCGGGATTCCGGCATAGCTGGCGTGAGCAAGACCTGGGGAATATCGCGAAACGCAGCGCTAGAAAAACCCTGGGCGGACGAAATGCGGGATTTTTATGCGACAACGGCCGGCACTGCCTGGTGCCAGCCGTTGTGCGTTTTGCTTTTTTTGAGTACTGCTACTTTTTTATGTACCGGTGCCGCCGGTAATTGCCCATGCAGGGCTTTGTCTCCTCACCTGCATGGGAAGAGATTCTGCACCAGATGCGGGAATGTCACACTAGGGGAATGCCCTAATTCGGCGCATTCATTTACATATACCTTGCACCATATAAGTGCATTTTCGGCCATCCGTTCCAAATGTTGGGATTTTTTGGCCGAAATTCTTGATTTCCGGACGCCGCCGGCCGGCGGAATTCGCCCGATCTTGAGCATGCCTCAAAAAATCGGGAGCCTCCTATGCCCACATCCGGGCACGCCAAGGTCAGGCTTGCACACCCTGTGCGGCCCCGCCCCGGCCACCATGATGCCGCAGCGTTTTTACGTTCCGTTTACACCGCTGCGCCAAAGCTATACCCCGTTTTTACCCCCTGCTCCGTAACCTGCCGGTGTCCTGATTGGTCACTTCGCCCGCGCGGTCCGCATCCCCCAATGCCGCGCGAGGCCCGTCGTTCGAAGGGAGCCTGGCTCCCGGGAGGAAAAACGTGGATGCCATCTATATCGCCGTCTTCGCCGCCATGGCCGGGCTGACCTATGCCCTGCTCTCGTTCTGCGAAGCCCTGTCTTCCGGAGAGCAATCATGACCTGGCTCTACTGGCTTAGCGGCGTCACGGCCGCGCTGCTGTTCGTGTACCTGCTGGTCGCCCTGTTCAAACCGGAGAAGTTCTGATGACTGCCGAATTCGTCGGACTGCTGGTCGTGTACCTGGCAGTCCTGCTCGCGATAGCGCCCTTCCTCGGGCGCTACATCCGCATCGCCATGGAAAACGGCTCCTCCCGGCTGACCGCCTGGGGCCGCCCGCTGGAACGTGGCATCTACCGGCTTGCGGGCATCGACCCGCAGGCTGAAATGGGCTGGAAGCGCTATGCGCTGGCGGTGCTGGCCTTCAACATCCTGGGCGTCGTGGTGGTCTACGGCCTGCAGCGCATCCAGGGCATGCTGCCGCTGAACCCGGCCGGCCTGGGCGCCGTCTCGCCCGATTCCTCGCTGAACACCGCCATCAGCTTCGTGGCCAACACCAACTGGCAAGGCTACGGCGGCGAATCGACGATGAGCTACCTGACCCAGATGCTGGCGCTGACGGTGCAGAACTTCGTGTCGGCCGCCACCGGCATTGCCGTGCTGTTCGCGTTGATCCGCGGGCTGGCCCGCCATTGCTCGGCCACGCTGGGCAACTTCTGGGCCGACATGGTCCGCTGCACGCTGTATGTGCTGCTGCCTCTGTCGCTGGTGCTGGCGCTGGCGCTGGTCAGCCAGGGCGTGATCCAGAACTTCAGCTCCTACCAGGATGTGCAGACGGTGCAAGCCCTGCACTACGACCAGCCGCGCGTAGACGCCCAAGGCCAGCCGGTGCTGGACGACAAGGGCCAGCCGGTGACCGATCCAGCCGTCACCCAGACCCAGACGCTGGCCATGGGTCCGGTCGCCTCACAGGAAGCGATCAAGCTGCTGGGCACCAACGGCGGCGGCTTCTTCAACGCCAACTCCGCCCATCCCTTCGAGAACGCGACCGCGCTGTCCAACTTCCTGGAAATGCTGGCGATCCTGGCCATTCCTGCCGCGCTCTGCTTCACTTTCGGTGAGATGGTGGGCAACCGGCGCCAGGGCATCGCGATCCTGGCGGCCATGACCGTGCTGTTCGCGGTGTTCGCGCTGACCACGGCCTATTTCGAGCAGCAGGCCAACCCCATGGCCGCGCAGACCGGGGTGGACAGCGCCATGACCGCGTTCTCGCCTGGCGGCAACATGGAAGGCAAGGAAACCCGCTTCGGCATCGCCGCCACCTCGCTGTTCGCCACCATCACCACGGCGGCGTCCTGCGGTGCCGTCAACGGCATGCACGATTCGCTGACGGCCATGGGCGGCCTGTCGCCGATGCTGCTGATGCAGCTGGGCGAGGTGATCTTCGGCGGGGTTGGCTCGGGGCTCTACGGCATGCTGGCGTTCGCCATCCTGGGCGTGTTCATTGCCGGCCTGATGATTGGCCGCACGCCAGAATACCTGGGCAAGAAGATCGAAGCCTACGACATGAAGATGGTGTCGATCGTGATCCTGGCCACGCCGTTGCTGGTGCTGGGCGGCACGGCGCTGGCGGTGTCGGTGACGGCCGGCCAGGCGGGCGTGCTCAACCCCGGCATCCACGGTTTCTCCGAGATCCTCTACGCCCTGTCGTCGGCCGCCAACAACAATGGCAGCGCCTTCGCCGGCCTGTCCGCCAACACGCCCTTCTACAACGTGCTGCTCGGCATCGCGATGTGGTTCGGCCGCTTCGCCATCATCGTCGCCATATTGGCGATGGCCGGCTCGCTGGGGGCCAAGCGCCGCCTGCCCGCCGGCCCCGGCAGCATGCCGACCACCGGCCCCCTCTTCGTGGTGCTGCTAATCGGCGCGGTGCTGCTGGTAGGCGCCCTGACATATGTGCCCGCGCTGGCCCTGGGCCCGGTCGCGGAACACCTGCAACCCTGAATGCAACAGGCTAGGAAAGAAAATGGCCAAGATTGATATGCCAACCCAAGGCGCCGGCGGCGGCGCCGCCCGCGCGCCGTCGGCCGCTGTGCAGGAACGCAAGTTCGGCATGTGGTCGAGCGCGCTCGTCGGCCCCGCGATGCTGGACAGCCTACGCAAACTGTCGCCGACCGCGCAGCTGAAAAACCCCGTCATGTTCGTGGTGTACGTGGGCAGCATCCTGACCACGATCCTGTGGATCATGGCGCTGCGCGGCCAGGCCGAGGCTCCGGCGGGGTTCATCCTCGCGATCTCGGTGTGGCTATGGTTCACCGTGCTGTTCGCCAACTTCGCCGAAGCGCTGGCCGAAGGCCGCGGCAAGCAGCAGGCCGCCACGCTGCGCGGGCTGCGCACCACCATCAACGCGCGGCTGCTCAAGGGCTTTCGCGACGAAGACACCAGCCGCGCCCAGCCCGATCTTTGGCGCAACCAGGCCGTCAGCCAGCCGTCGGGCCTGCTGCGCCGCAATGACGTGGTGCTGGTCGAAGCCGGTGAAACCATCCCCGGCGACGGGCAGGTGATTGCCGGCGTCGCGTCGGTGGACGAAAGCGCCATCACTGGCGAATCGGCCCCGGTCATCCGCGAATCCGGCGGCGACTTCTCGTCGGTCACCGGCGGCACCCGCGTGCTGTCCGACTGGATCTTCGTGCGCATCGCCGCCGATCCGGGCGAAAGCTTCCTGGACCGCATGATCGCCATGGTCGAAGGCGCCAAGCGCCAGAAGACACCCAACGAGCTGGCCCTGACCATTCTGCTGGTCGGCCTGACGGTGGTGTTCCTGCTGGTGGTCGCCACGCTGATGCCGTTCTCGATCTACTCGGTGACGGCCGCCGGCGGCGGCAGCGCAGTCACCGTGACGGTGCTGGTGGCGCTGCTGGTGTGCCTGATCCCCACCACCATCGGCGGCCTGCTGTCGGCCATCGGCGTGGCGGGCATGAGCCGCATGATGGGCGCCAACGTCATCGCCACCTCGGGCCGCGCGGTCGAAGCCGCGGGCGACGTCGACGTGCTGCTGCTGGACAAGACCGGCACCATCACCTTCGGCAACCGCCAGGCGTCCACCTTCCTGCCCGCGCCCGGCGTCTCGCCGCGCGAGCTGGCCGATGCCGCACGCCTGGCCTCGCTGGCCGACGAAACCCCGGAGGGCCGCAGTATCGTGCTGCTGGCGGACAAGTCCATCCACTCGCCCGCCACCCACGCGCTGGATGCCGAGTACGTCCCCTTCACCGCGCAATCGCGCATGAGCGGCGTGAACCTGAAGGACCGCCTGATTCGCAAGGGCGCGGTCGACGCTGTGCAAGCCTGGCTGGCTGCCCAGGATGCCGTGGTGCCCGAACAGGTGCTGCGCCTGGCCGAAGACGTGGCCCGCCGCGGCAGCACGCCGCTGATGGTCAGCGATGGCAACCGCGCGCTGGGCGTGGTCGAACTGAAGGACATCGTCAAGCCGGACATTCAATCGCGCTTCGCCGAGTTGCGCCGCATGGGCATCAAGACCGTGATGATCACGGGCGACAACAAGCTCACCGCGGCGTCCATCGCCGCCGAAGCGGGCGTCGACGACTTCCTGGCCGAAGCCACGCCGGAGGCCAAGCTCAAGCTGATCCGCGCCTACCAGAGCGAAGGCCGCCTGGTGGCGATGACCGGCGACGGCACCAATGACGCACCCGCGCTGGCCCAGGCCGACGTGGCGGTGGCGATGAACTCGGGCACGCAGGCCGCCAAAGAGGCGGGCAACATGGTGGACCTGGATTCCAACCCCACCAAACTGATCGAGATCGTCGAAATCGGCAAACAGATGCTGATGACCCGCGGCGCGCTCACCACCTTCAGCGTGGCCAACGACGTGGCCAAGTACTTCGCCATCATCCCGGCCGCGTTCGCCACCGTGTATCCGCAGTTGAACGTGCTGAACATCATGGCCCTGACCACGCCGGCCTCGGCCATCCTGTCGGCCGTGATCTTCAACGCGCTCATCATCATCGTGCTGATCCCGCTGGCCTTGAAGGGCGTACGCTACCGGCCGCTGGGCGCCTCCATCCTGCTGCGCCGCAATCTGTTGATCTACGGGCTGGGCGGACTGCTCGTGCCCTTCGTCGGCATCAAGCTGGTCGACATGGTGCTGGCCGCCCTGGGCTGGGTCTGACCCGCGCCCGCCACTGGAAAGGAAACCATCATGAAACAAGCTCTCTCCCTGCCGCGCCAAGGCGGCATCCTGCGCCCCGCGCTGGTCGTCTTCGCCGCCCTGTCCCTGGTGACAGGCCTGGCCTACCCCTTCCTGACTACCGGCATTGCCGCCGCCGTATTCCCGCACGAAGCGTCCGGCTCGCTGATTCGCCAGGGCGACAAGGTCGTCGGCTCGGAATGGATCGGCCAGTCGTTCAGCGCGCCCCAGTACTTCTGGGGCCGGCCGTCGGCCACCTCGCCCATGCCGTACAACGGCGCCAACTCCGGCGGCTCGAACCTCGGCCCGCGCAACCCGGCGCTGGCCGAGGCCATCCAGGCCCGTATCGCCGCCCTGAAGGCCGCGGACCCGGACAATCCCACGCCGGTGCCGGTGGACCTGATCACCGCCTCGGGCAGCGGACTGGATCCGCACATCAGCCCCGCCGCGGCGGCCTACCAGGCCGCGCGCGTGGCCCGGGCCCGCAACCTGCCGCGTGATCAGGTCGACGCGCTGATCCAGGCCAACACCACCAAGCCCTGGCTGGGCGTGCTGGGTGACCCCGTGGTCAACGTGCTGAAGCTGAATCTGGCGCTGGACAAGCTGGCGCCGGTCAAATGAGGCGCGGGCGTATAGTATTGCCAGCCGTCCCCACCCTTTCCCTGCGCGTCCATGGCTGACAATGCTGGCGAGCGTCCCGATCCGGACGCGCTCCTGAAAACCCTAGACGACGCCGCGCGCCAGGCGGTGCGCGGCAAATTGCGCGTCTATTTCGGATCGTCGGCCGGAGTCGGCAAGACATACGCCATGCTGGTGGCCGCGCGCGCCCACGCCGCCCAAGGCGCCCGCGTGCTGGCCGGCATCGTCGAAACCCATGGCCGGCGCGAAACCGCCGCCCTGCTCGAAGGGATCGCGGTACTGCCCCTGAAAGACGTCTCGTACCGCGGCCACGCGCTCAAGGAATTCGACCTGGATGCCGCGCTGGCCGCGCATCCGGATCTGGTCCTGGTCGATGAACTGGCGCACTCGAACGCCCCCGGCTCGCGCCATGCCAAGCGCTGGCAGGACATCCAGGAACTGCTGGCCGCCGGCATCGACGTCTGGACCACGCTGAACGTGCAGCACCTGGACAGCCTGAACGAGGCCGTCGGCAGCATCACCGGCGTGCGCGTCTGGGAAACCGTGCCCGACGAGGTCTTCGACGCGGCCGATGAAGTCATCCTGGTGGACCTGTCCGCCGATGAGCTGCTACGCCGCCTGAAGGAAGGCAAGGTCTACCTGCCCGAGCAGGCGCGCCACGCCACCCGCAACTTCTTTCGCAAGGGCAACCTGATCGCCCTGCGTGAACTGGCGCTGCGCCGCACCGCCGACCACGTCGACGACGACGTCCAGGCCTACCGCCGCGACCGCGCCATCGAACCGGTCTGGCGCACACGCGAGGCCGTGGTCGCCTGCATCGGCCCCGACGCCGACGCCGAATACGTCATCCGCAGCGCGCATCGCCTGAGCCAGCAACTGGAATGCGACCTGCATGTCGTTACCATCGATGTGCCGCGCGCAGCGCCGCCGCCGCAAGCCGAACAGGAACGACTGCAACGCAGCCTGGCCCTGGCCGACTCGCTGGGCGCGCGCAGCGAAACCCTGGCCGGCGGCGACATGGTCGATGCCGTGGTGCGCTACGTGCGCCGCCACAACATCACCAAGGCCATCGTCGGCCGAACCCGCGCCAGCGGGCTGCAGCGCCTGCGGCTGTCGCTGTCGGCCCTGCTGAATGCGGCCATGAGCCCCGGCTGGCTGTGGCGGCGCCATAGCTTTGCCGACATGCTGGCCGCCGGTTGCCCCGAAATCGACATCATCCGGCTGGGCGCGCCGCCCCTGCCGGCGGCCAGCGCCCCCGGCCGCGATCCCCTGACGCTCGGCCGCCGCCAGCGCCTGGCCGTGGACGAGCGCGGCACGCCGGCCCTGGCGGGCTACGCCTGGGCGCTGTGCTATTGCGCGGCCGCCACCCTGCTATCGACGCTGGCCTTCCCGGCCCTGCACCAGACCAATATCGTCATGCTGTTCCTGCTGGCGGTGGTGGCGGTGGCGCTGCGCCACGGCCGCGGCCCGGCGGCGCTGGCTTCGGTCGTCAGCGTGGGGCTGTTCGACTTCTTCTTCGTGCAGCCGCTGGCGTCCTTTGCCGTGTCGGACGTGCAATACCTGCTGACCTTCGGCGTGCTGCTGGCCGTGGGCCTGTTGATCGGCCAGCTCACCGCCGGCCTGCGGCTGCAGGCGCAGGCCTCGGTCAAGCGCGAGGCCGACGCCCGCAGCCTGTATGAGTTCGCTCGCGAACTGTCGTCGGCGTTGCTGCCCGAGCAGATCGTCGCGTCCGCGGGCGCCTTCGTCCACGCCACCTTCGGTTCGCGCTGCGCGCTCTACATCCTGGGGCTGGACGACCGCCTGAAGCTGGCCTCGCCCGCCGCCGACGACATGCCGCCGCTGGAATCCGCGCTGGCCCAATGGGTCTATGACCACGGCCAGCCCGCGGGCGCCGGCACCGCCACGCTGTCCAACAGCGACCTGCTGTACCTGCCCCTGAAAGCGCCCATGCGCACCCGCGGCGTGCTGGCCCTGGCCGCTCCGCGCCGCAGCCTGTTCTCGCATCCGGATTCGCGCCGCCAGATCGAGGCCTATGCCACACTGATCGCTATCGCCCTGGAACGCCTGCATTACGTCGAAGTCGCGCAGCAGGCCCTGGTCAGCATGGAATCCGAAAAGCTGCGCAACTCGCTGCTGGCCGCTGTCTCGCACGACCTGCGCACGCCCCTGACCAGCCTGGTCGGCATGACCGACACCCTGATGCGCCGCCCCGGCGCGCTACCCGCCGACATCCAGGAAACCATCCGCGCCATGCGCGATCAGGCGCAGCGCATGCACGCGCTGGTGGCCAACCTGCTGGACATGGCCCGCCTGCAAAGCCGCGACACGCCGTTGCGGCCGGAGTGGCAATCCATCGAAGAACTGGTCGGCGCGTCTCTCGCCGCCATGCGCGAAGCGCTGGCCGCGCACCGCGTGTCGGTCGACAGCCTGTCCGGCCTGCCGTTGGTCGAATGCGATGGCGTGCTGATCGAGCGGGTGCTTTGCAATCTGCTGGAAAATGCCGCCAAATACACCCCGGCGGGCAGCGCCATCCGCCTGCACGCCAGCGCGCAAGACGGCGAATTGCGCGTCGCCGTCTGCGACAACGGTCCGGGCGTCGCCCCTGGCGCCGAGCGCCGCATCTTCGAGAAATTCACCCGCGGCGAACGTGAATCCGCGACACCCGGCGTCGGCCTGGGCCTGGCGGTGTGCGAAGCCATCATCGTCGCCCACCACGGCCGCATCTGGGTCGAGCACGCGCCCGGCCAGCCGTCCGGCGCGCAGTTCGTCTTTACGCTACCCCTGGGCACGCCCCCCCCGATCCAACCCGAAATCGCCTGAGCCCACCGCATGTTCGACTTTCAGCCTACCGTCCTCATTATCGAAGACGACGCCAATATCCGGCGCTTCGTGCGCCAGGCCCTGGAAAGCGAGGGCTGCACCGTGTTCGAGGCCGAAACGGTCAAGCGCGGCCTGATCGAGGCCGGCACCCGCCAGCCCGACGCCGTGGTGCTGGACCTGGGCCTGCCCGATGAAGACGGCATGACCCTGATCCGCGAATTGCGCGGCTGGACAGAGGTGCCGGTGCTGGTGCTGTCCGCCCGCACCGCCGAGGCCGACAAGGTTGCCGCCCTGGATGCCGGCGCCGACGACTACCTGACCAAACCGTTCGGCGTCAGCGAACTGCTGGCGCGGCTGCGCGTGCTGCTGCGCCGCCACGGCCGCGGCGGCGCCGGCAGCGCCGCCGAGATCAGCTTCGGCGATGTGCGGGTGGATTTCTCCAAACGCGTGGTCGAGCGCGCCGGCCAGCACCTGCACCTGACCGCCATGGAGTACCGCCTGCTGGCAGCGCTGCTGGCTCACCGCGGCAAGGTCATGACGCACCGCGAGCTGCTGCGCGAGGTCTGGGGCCCCTCGCATGTCGAAAGCAATCACTACCTGCGGATCTACATGGGCCATCTGCGGCAAAAGCTGGAAGCCGACCCCGCCCAGCCCGTCTATCTGCTGACCGAGATCGGCGTGGGGTACCGATTCGCGGGCTAGGGCCCGGCCCGCATTGATGCGTCTTTTATACGCGGCGCATCACTCTTGTCTCGCCATTTATGCCGCTTCTCCTATCGTGGCGATCCCGCTCAACACAGGAGAAGTTCATGTCCCGCACTACCCTCGTCGCGCTCGCGCTGCTGGTCCTGGCCGCCCCCGCGTATGCCGCCGATGCCGACGCCGCCACCGAGCCGGCCCCGGATTACTCACTGACGGCCAACGTCACCCTGGCCAGCCAATACCGCTACCGCGGCCTGATGCAGACCAACAACAAGCCGGCCATCCAGGGCGGCTTCGATTTCACGCACTCCAGCGGCCTGTACCTGGGTAACTGGAACTCCAGCATCAGCTGGCTGGGCGACAGCAACCATGACGTGTCCGCCCCCGTCGAAATGGATTTCTACGGCGGCTACAAGGGCAACCTGGCCCAGGACGTGCCGTTCGACCTGGGCGTGATGCAGTACTACTACCCCGGCGACTACCCGTCCGGCTTCACCAGCCCCGACACCACCGAGCTGTATGCCGGCCTGGGCTACGGCCCGGTCATGTTCAAGTATTCCGTCGCCATGACCAACCTGTTCGGCTTTGCCGACAGCAAGTACAGCCAATACTTCGACCTGACCGGCAACTTCGACACCGGCCTATGGGGCCTGACCGTCAACGCCCACGTTGGCCGCCAGACCGTGCGCAACGTCAGCAACGCCTCGTACACCGACTGGAAGCTGGGGTTGACCAAGGACTTCGGCCAGGGCCTGGCCGTGTCGGTGGCCTATCTGGACACCAATGCCGACCGCGCCGCCTACACCAACAGCCACGGCCGCTACATGGGCCGCGCCACCGGCCTGTTGTCCGTCACCAAGACATTCTGAGACGGCGGGCGTTGACGCGCTTTTTACGCGCGGCGCCCGCATTTATCGGCAGGTTTTACGGCCCGCTTTCTATAGTGGAATCGTCATCAACCAACCGGATACGCGGCACGCCGCTACAGCGGCACCGCCCCCGCCCCGCCATGATCCCCCGACAAGAACGCAGCAGGTCCGCTTCCTTTGATCGTCCGGCCCCGTCCCAGGCGCCGCACGCCCCCGAGATGGTGTCGTTGACCGTCAGGATCGATACGCTGGACGCATTGAAGGTCCGGCTGGCCCTGCACCGCGAACTGGGTGAACGAATCGGCGTGTACGTGCTATCGGTGGACCATGCCCACGGCCAGAGCGTGCTGCAATTGCATTGCGCGCAGGATCAGGTCGACGCCTTGATGCATGCCGTGATGTGCGGCCTGCCCCAAGCGGAATTCGGCCCGCTGCGTCCCGCGGCCGCCATCACGGTGCAGTAAGCCATGGATACCCCCGTTCAAACCGCCTCCTTCGAAGGCCTGTGGTTGCCGATGATCACCCCGATGCGCGGCGGCTACGTGGATTGCGAGGCCGCCCAGGCGCTGGCGCGTTACTACCGCAACGCGGGCGTGGCCGGCCTGGTGCTGTTCGGCTCCACCGGCGAAGGCAATCTACTGGCCATCTCCGAAAAGATCGACATGATCGAGGCCATCCGCCGTGATCCTCATGCCCTGCCCTTGGTGTTCGGCGCGGGCGGCGTCGATACGCGCGGCGTTGCCACCGCCATCCGCCGCCTGGACAAGTACGCGCCCGCCGGCTACCTGGTGCCGCCGCCCTACTACCTGGGGCCGTCGCAACAAGGCATCCTGTGGCATTACCGGGAGATCGCCTGGGCCACCGAGCGGCCCATCATCCTGTACAACATCCCCAAGCGCGCGGGCGTCTCGATGACAGTCGAAACCATGGAATCGCTGGCGCTCCTGCCGAATTTCCGCGCGGTCAAGGAATGCAATCCGCCCGTGCTGATGGCGCTGAACGCGCGCGGCCATCTCAATGGGCTGTGCGGCGAAGACATGGCCCTGCTGGATCACTTCCTGACGGGGGGACGCGGCGCCATTCCCGCCGCCGCGCATCTGTTCCCGGAGCGCTTCGTCGAAGTCATGCAACTGGCCCGCGACGGCCACGCCGAAGCCGCGCGCGAACTGTTCGAGCCGCTGCGCGGCCTGATCCGCCTGCTGTTCGCCGAGCCCAATCCGGCGCCGATCAAGCGCGCGCTGGCCTTGCAGGGACTCGTCGCCGATGAGCTGCGGCTGCCCATGACCAGCGCCAGCCGCGAACTCACCCCGCGCCTGCAACGGGCCATGAGTGTGATGCAGGGCTCGCCTAGTAGGCTGCAGACAGCTTGAACACCGCCACCGCGCGCGCCAAGTCGTCGGCTTGATCATGCAGGGTGGCGGCCGACGCGGCAAACTCTTCCACCAGCGCGGCGTTCTGCTGCGTCACGCTGTCCAGGTGCGTCACCGCCTGGTTGATCTGCTCGATACCCACGCTTTGCTCGGCCGAGGCCGTGGCGATCTCACCCATCAGCGGCGCGCTGGTGGCAGCCGATTCCAGCACGCTGCTCATCGTGGCGCTGGCCTGTTCCACCCGCAGGCTGCCGCGCGACACCGAGTTCGACGATGCCTCAATCAACGTCTTGATTTCCTTGGCGGCGGTCGCCGAGCGCTGCGCCAGCGCCCGGACCTCGCCCGCCACCACCGCGAACCCGCGTCCCTGCTCGCCGGCCCTTGCGGCTTCCACCGCGGCGTTGAGCGCCAGGATATTGGTCTGGAACGCGATCTCGTCGATCAGGCGGATGATCTCGTCGATCCGTTGCGAGCTTTGCGATATCTCGCGCATCGCATCGATCGCATGCTGGGTTTCTTCGCTGCCCTGCCGCGCCAGCTGTGCCGATTCACCGGCCAGCGCGCTCACTTCGCGCACGTGGTCCGCGCTTTGCTTGGACGTCGCGGTGATCTGCTCCACGCTGGCCGCGGTCTGCTCCAGGGCGGCCGCCTGCTTCTCGGTGCGGTCATGCAGATCCATACTGCCCGCCGCGATCTGGCGCGACGCCGCGGCGATCGATCCGGTGGAATGGACGATGCTGCGCACCGCCACGTCCAGCCGTTCCTGCATCAACGCCATGGCGTCAAACAGGCGGCCGATCTCGCCCCGGTGGTGGCGCGAGATGATGCTGGACAGGTCGCCATGCGCCACCCGCTCGCAGACCGCCACCGCCTCGTCCAGCGGCCGGATGATGTGCGAACGAAAAAACCGCAATGCCGCCGTCAGTAGCAGCGCCAGCAGCACCAGCGTCACCGCGCCCTGGCGCCACAGCGTCTTGACGAAGGCGGCGTCCACGTCGTCCACGTACAGGCCGGTGAACATCAACCAGCCCCATTCCTTGTCGTAGGCCGCGTAGCTGATCTTGGGCAGCGCGTCGTCGGCGCCCGGCCGCGGAAAGCGATAGTCGACGAAACCGCCGCCGTCCTTGCCTTGCGCGTAGAGATTCTCGAAGATCGGCGCGCCATCGCTATCCTTGACCGCGCGCACGTTGGTGCCCGCCATCTTCGCATCGGGATGCACCAGCAACGTGTAGCCGTCATTGAACACGCCGACATAACCATCCGCGCCGTAGCGCAACTGGGCCAGGCGCTGCGCCACGTTGCGCTGGGCCTGCTCGACGGGCAGGCCCTCGTCGATCGCCCGCTGCTTGCCGTTCTGCATGATGCTGGCCGCCAGGTCCAGCACGTGGCGCAGCTCCGTCTTGCGCTCGGCCAGCATCTCGGAACGCCGTTCCCAGGCATCCCAGGCGCCCAATGCGAGCACGGCGGCCCCGATGGCGAACACGAACCACAGCAGCTCTTTACGCAAGCTTGAATTATTCATAGGCCCTCTTCTCTATGCCCCCCGCTCCTAATAACAAAAGGCAGCGGAATGTGACGGTTTATATGTTGCGTGCCGTCAGAATACGGGGGAGTGCCAGGGTTTTCACTGACCAGTGGGGGGCCGCTTGATCTACATCAAGCCCGCAAGGCATTTGGATGCGCAACGCGCGCGCGAAAAAAACAAGGCCCGAAGGCCTTGTCTTTTCAAGCGTGACGATAACCGCCGAGGGTTCGGCGAGGCAGCTAGCGCTTGGCTGCCGACAGGCGCTGCTGCGCCAACCCGGTGCGCGCCGATGTCAGCGCAAACAGCACCACCACCGTCACCGCGTAGATCGGCACGCTGCGCATGTTGCGGAACATCATCTCGGACAGGCTGAACACGAAATAGCCCAGGCAGAACAGCATCCCAATCTGCGCCCCCACATGCACCACCGGGTCTGCGCTGGCGGACCGGCGCCAGAAGATGGCCGCGGGAATCAGGTACAGGGCCAGGATGCTGAGCAAGCCCAGCAAGCCATAGCCTGCCAGCGCCCCCAGCATGTCGTTGTGAGGTTCGCCGTAGTCCACCGACACCAGCTCGGTCACCACGCCCTGCTTCTCCAGCTTGGCCAGTTCGGAACGGAAATTGGGCACGCCTACGCCCACCAGCGGGCTTTCCTTGAACATCAGCCACGACGCTTTCCAGAGCTGAATGCGGATACCCACCGAGGTGTCGCGGTCATGCTGCTCGTAACGATCCACGTCGGTCAGCACATTCTTCCAGCGGCTTTCCTTGGAATACCAGGACACGGCGGCCACCACCGCCATGACGGCGATCAGGCCGCCCAGGAACAGCAGCTTGGTGCGCCGCGCCCACTGGCGCTTGGTCGACAGATACACCAGCCCGAACACCACCAGCAGCGCCCAGCTGCTGCGCGTATGGGATACCCACACGCCGTAGATGCACAAGGGCACCACCGCGATCTTGAGCGCCGACTCCAGGCGCGGCCAGGGAGACAGTTTCCAGGGCAGCGTCAACAGCGCCGCCAGACCGAAGAAAATCGTGAGATCGGCAAATGCCACCGCGTTGTAGCGGCCGCCGAAATCGGACACGGCGCCCCGGCCCAGGCTCGGCGAATGCACGATGACAATCAACATCAGCGAACCGGCGATGGCGCCGAACAGCAGGCTCCATTGCACATGCTGCAGCCAGTTCCGCGGCACGCGCAGCAACAGCCAACAGACCGGCACCGCCAGCGCGAAGCGCAACAGCTTCTCGTTCTCGGACCCGCTCCAGACGCCCAGATAGCTGCTGCTGATCAGCATGGCCACCAAGGGGGCCGTCAGCGCCACCGCCATCGCCGCCAGCTCTTTCAGCGCGAATGGCTCCCAATGCTTGGCGGCATTGGCCACCATCGTCGCCATGGCAATCAGGGCGGCAAGGTAAATGACGGCCGGACCGCCGACCGCGCTGGTCAAGGCCAGGGCGGGAACCAGCAGCGCCAGGAAAGCGACGCTGCGTAAGCAAAAAGTGGGCATAGGTGAGTCAGCTTGATCTTTGGTGGGATCGATCAGGTATCTGGAGTGAGGGGTTAGTCAGCCATCGGGCCGCAACGGTTCCCGCAAGCGGGGGGTGAATTACCCAGGCTTGCGGAAACCGCGGATGGAGGGTCAAGAACGCGCGACTTTCGCAGCCGCCATGGATCTTTCGTAGTCCCGTGTCAGGCCTTCGAAGGCCGCCATGACGCTGCCCGGCCGCAGCCATTCGCGCCAAAGCCGGTCGCGCCAGCGGCCGCCGGGGATATAGGCGGGATAGGCAATGCGGGACATGGACCAGCCCGGGCGCCAGGCCTTGGTGCGGGTAGGCCGTCCGGTCAGGGTCAAGGTCGGCACGCCGACGCTGGAGGCCAGGTGGCCAATCCCGGATTCGTTGCCGATGAACCAGCCGCACTCATGCAGAAAAGCGGCCACGTCGGCCAGCGAAGGCGATTGCTGGATCGGCAACCCGGCTTCCGTCAGACAGCCCCATTCAGCGCGTTCGTGGGGCGCCAGGATGAACACCGGCTCATAGCCCTGGCGCTTCAGGCGCAGGCCCAATTCGACAAAGTGTCGCGGCGCCCAGCAGCGTTGGGCGCCCGTGGAAGAGGGATGCACCGCCACGCGCTTTTCAAAAGCCCGCTGCCGCCCCGCCACCGGCGGGCGCAGGCCGATGTCCGTGCTGGACAAGGGCAAGCCGAGCGCGTCACGACAGTAATCGCTGATCTGGTTGAGTTTGACGAAGCCCTTGCCGGTAATCACGACATGCGCGTCGTAATAGAAATAGGACGCCGCATAGCCATGCAAGGCATAGGGCCAGCCCACATGCATCTGCGCGGCACAGTCGAAATCCGCCAGCGCCTGGGCCGCCCGCTCCTGGGGCAGCGAGGGCTGGATATTCATCCCGGGAAACCAACCGCGCAAGCCATAGGCGAAATCGCCGAAGACCGTGACCTCGCGGCCATGCGCGGCCAGGTTATGCGCCATGGTCATCATCAGCAGCGTGTCACCCAGCCTGGGCGCCATCAGCAGCGCAATCCGCTTGGCGTCGCGCAAGCCACGGACGCATGCCGGAGCATCGTAAGGCGGCATATCGGAAGCAGGAGTTGCCATGTATCGGAAAATCAGCCGAGCAAAGGGGAATACCGCATTGGAAACGCGGGAATTATACTGCTGTAATAATCACAATTTGAATAACTTCACCTTACATATACACATCTCGGCATAAGGGCTTCCCTCATTTTCTTATTGAGGATTATGCAGAATCGGCGTCAAAAAACCCGCAGGCCTTGCGGCTTGCGGGCTTTTTTGATGGTGCGCGAATGCGACCTCGATCACATGTTTTCGATCATGACCTGCCCGAAGCCCGAGCAGGACACCTGGGTGGCCCCCTCGAGCAGGCGGGCGAAGTCGTACGTGACCTTCTTGGACAGGATGGATTTCTCCATGCTGGAGATGATCAGGTCGGCAGCTTCCGTCCAGCCCATGTGGCGCAGCATCATTTCCGCCGACAGGATCTCGGAACCCGGATTGACGTAGTCCTTGCCGGCGTACTTGGGCGCCGTACCGTGGGTCGCCTCGAACATGGCGACAGAATCAGACAAGTTCGCCCCCGGGGCGATGCCGATACCGCCCACCTGCGCGGCCAGCGCGTCGGAAATGTAGTCGCCGTTCAGGTTCAGGGTGGCGATGACATCGTATTCGGCCGGACGCAGCAGGATCTGCTGCAGGAACGCATCGGCGATGACGTCCTTGACGATGATCTCGCGGCCCGTCTTGGGGTTCTTGAACTTGCACCACGGGCCGCCGTCGATCAGCTGCGCGCCGAATTCCTTCTGCAGCAGCGCATAGCCCCAGTCGCGGAAGCCCCCTTCGGTGAACTTCATGATGTTGCCCTTGTGCACCAGGGTCAGCGACGTGCGGTCATTGTCGATGACGTACTGCGCCGCCTTGCGCACCAGGCGCTCGGTGCCCTCGCGCGACACCGGCTTGATGCCGATCGACGAGGTGTTGGGGAAACGGATCTTCTTGACGCCGAGCTTGGTCTGCAGGAACTGGATCAGCTCCTTGGCCTGCTCGCTTTCGGCCATGTATTCGATGCCCGCGTAGATGTCTTCCGAGTTCTCGCGGAAAATGACCATGTTGGTCTTTTCCGGTTCGCGCACCGGCGACGGCACGCCCTTGAAGTACGCCACGGGGCGCAGGCAGACATACAGGTCCAGTTGTTGGCGCAGCGCCACGTTCAACGAACGGATGCCGCCGCCCACCGGCGTGGTCAGCGGGCCCTTGATCGAGACCACGTAGTCTTTGACGACTTCCAGGGTTTCGTCGGGCAGCCAGACGTCCGGGCCATAGACCTTGGTGGCCTTTTCGCCCGCATAGACTTCCATCCAGTGGATCTTGCGCTTGCCGCCGTAGGCCTTTTGCACCGCCGCGTCGACAACCTTGATCATGACGGGGGTGATATCCGCCCCGGTACCGTCACCCTCGATGTAGGGCACGATGGGCTGGTCAGGCACATTCAGCGAAAAATCAGCGTTGACCGTGATCTTCTGGCCCCCAGCGGGCACCTTGATATGTTGGTAGGACATGAATGCTCCATTTGCTCCGGGTGGTTTTTCTGCACGCGCGCCGCATCGGCTGGCGTGCGGTCCGCGGGCCGCACGGCCTGGCGAAACGCGCACTGGATAGCGGATAGCAACCAATTCTATATCGCATTGGCGCCGCCGGGCGGCCAGGGCGGCCGTGGGCGGTAAAATAAAGCCCTCTATAGCCCGCATGGCGTCCCCCCAGATGTTCAACCCCTCCCGCGACCAAGTCCGCGAATTCTTCATCGAAACCTGGCGCAAGCACCGCGCCAACGAGGTCCTGACCCCGCTCGAGGCCATGGCCCTGGACTGGATCATCGAACATCCGGAATACCACGGCGACCTCGAAAGCCCAGACGCCATGACGGCGGAATACGACGTGGAAAAGGGCCGCACCAACCCCTTCCTGCACCTGTCGATGCACCTGGCCATCGCCGAGCAGTTGTCGATCGACCACCCGCCGGGCATCCGCGGCGCCTACCAGCGCCTGGTGGCGCGCACCGACGCGCACCAGGCCGCGCACGAAATCATGGAATGCCTGGGTCGCGTGGTCTGGGAAGCTCAGCGCCTGGGCACGCCGCTGGACAGCGACACCTACATCGACCTGATCCGCCAGCGCGCCGAGCGCTAGGGCCTGCCGGCGCACCGCTCCCGCGGCGCATCCGGCTAGCCCCCCGCCCATGAAAAAACCCTCGGTCGCCCGAGGGTTTTTCAATAGCGGCCAGGCTGTTGCGCTGCTTACTTGCGCACGCCCAGGTCGCTGGGCTGCGCGGCCAGCCAGGCGGCCACGTTGCTGATGTCCTGGTCGGACAGCTGGGTCGCGAAGGCGCCCATGATCGGGTTCTTGCGCACATTGGCCGTGGCCGCACTGCCCGAGGCGCCGCGGCGGTAGGCCTTGAGCGCATGCACCAGGTAATCGGCGTGCTGGCCGGCCAGCGTCGGGTAGGCAGGATCCACCGCCGTCTTGGCGTCGGCGCCGTGGCACGAGGCGCAATTGAATTTGTCGAAAACGGCCTTGCCGGCCGTCAGGTCCTGGGCCTGGGCGGCAGCGCCCGAAATGGCCAGCGTTGCGCCCGCAAGGGCAAGCATGGTGCGGTTCATGTTGTTGCCCCCTGTTATTTCAGATTCGAGTAGTACGCGGCCAGATCGGCGATGTCCTGGTCGGACAGGCTGCCGGCAATGGCGTCCATCGTGGGATGGCTGCGCGCGCCTTTCTTGTACTCGTTGAGGGCGGTTTCGATGTATTTGGCGTTCTGGCCAGCGATCATCGGAACGTGGTAAAGCTCGGGGAAAGTCGCTTTGTAGCCTTCGATGCCATGGCAACCGATGCACATGGACACTTTGTCGCGGGCGTTCTGGACATTACCGACCGGCGCTGCATCTGCAGCATATGCCTGGCCGGCGATCGCACAGGATGCCAACGCGGCCAGCACGGAAACCGTGTACTTCAGAGAGAATCGCAACTTCATTGGGATGGCTCTTCTTGGTATGGCTTAGGGACTAGGGCCTGCTCACACGAAAAGGCCCCCGGCAAACACGTTGCGGGTCGAACCCAACTGCAAAACCGCCTGATTGTACGATAATTGCTCAGGATTAATACCTTAAGATGGTCTTGATCCCCGTCAACCCCGAGAAGCCCGCCGATCCATGTCCGCAGCCCAGCCCGCCCCTTTCGCCTCGCCTGTCCGCTTCGATGGCACCGACAGCTACGTCGCCACCGACGATCTGAAGCTTGCCGTCAACGCCGCCCTCACGCTGCAGCGCCCGTTGCTGATCAAGGGCGAACCCGGCACCGGCAAGACCATGCTGGCCGAAGAGGTCGCGCGCGCGCTGGGCCGCCCGCTGCTGCAATGGCACATCAAGTCCACCACCAAGGCGCATCAGGGCCTGTACGAATACGACGCGGTGTCGCGCCTGCGCGACTCGCAGCTGGGCGACGAAAAGGTCCGCGACATCCGCAACTACATCGTGCAAGGCACGCTGTGGCAAGCCTTCGACGCCGACCAGCCGGTGGTGCTGCTGATCGACGAAATCGACAAGGCCGACATCGAATTCCCCAACGACCTGCTGCGCGAACTGGACCGCATGGAATTCCATGTGTACGAAACGCGCGAGACGATCTCGGCGCGCCATCGGCCGCTGGTCATCATCACGTCCAACAACGAAAAAGACCTGCCTGACGCGTTCCTGCGTCGCTGCTTCTTCCATTACATCCGCTTTCCCGACCGCGAAACCATGCGCGAGATCGTGGGCGTGCATTTCCCCGAACTCAAGCAGGACGTGCTGCGCGCGGCGCTGGACACCTTCTTCAGCCTGCGCGATGCGCCCGGCCTGAAGAAAAAGCCGTCCACTTCCGAGCTGCTCGACTGGCTGCGCCTGCTGCTGGCCGAAGACGTCAGCGCGGCCCAGATCGACGCGCACACCGCTACCGCGGTGCCGCTCATGGCCGGCGCCTTGCTCAAGAACGAACAAGACGTTCACCTGCTCGAACGGCTGGCCTCCATGACCCGCGGCGCGCCACGCCGCTAGCCGCGGCACTCCCACGGCGGCACCCATGCTGATCGACTTCTTCTACCACCTGCGGGCCCACAAGCTGCCCGTCTCGGTGCAGGAATACCTGACGCTCGTGGATGCGCTGCGCCAGGACCTGATGACGCCCACGCTGGACGACTTCTACTTCCTTGCCCGCGCCACGCTGGTCAAGGACGAATCGCTCTACGACCGCTACGACAAAGCCTTCGGCGCCTACTACAAGGGCATCGAGGCAGCGTTGCCGGCCGGCAAGGACATCCCGCTGGACTGGCTCATCAAGCAGTTCGAGAAAAGCCTGTCGCCGGAAGAAAAGGCCGCGATCGAAAAGCACGGCTGGGACAAGCTGATGGCGCTTTTCAAGGAACGCATGGAAGAACAGAAGGAACGCCATGCGGGGGGCAGCAAATGGATCGGCACCGGCGGCACCTCGCCGTTCGGCAATGGCGGCTACCACCCGGAAGGCATCCGCGTGGGCGGCCAGTCGGCCGGCAACCGTAGCGCGGTCAAGGTCTGGGACATGCGCCAGTTCAAAGACTACGACGATCAGGTCGAACTGGGCACGCGTAATTTCAAGGTCGCGCTGCGCCGTTTGCGCCGTTTCGCGCGGCAAGGCGCCGAGCTCGAGCTCGACCTGGACGACACCATCGCCAGCACAGCCCGCAACGCCGGCCATCTGGACTTGCGCATGGTCCCCGAGCGCCACAACACCGTGAAGGTGCTGATGCTGCTGGACGTGGGCGGCAGCATGGACGACCACATCGGCCGAGTCGAGGAACTGTTTTCAGCGGCCCGCAGCGAATTCCGCAATCTCGAGGTCTACTACTTCCACAACTGCCCCTACGAAAGCCTGTGGCAAAGCAACCGCCGGCGCCAGAACGAGCGTTTCGACACCTGGGACGTGCTGCGCAAGTACAACCCGGACTGGCGCCTGATCATCGTCGGCGACGCCACCATGAGCCCCTACGAAATCCTGCGGCCGGGAGGCTCGGTAGAGCACTACAACCAGGAGCCCGGCGCGCAATGGATGCGCCGCCTGCTGGACGCGTGGCCCAAATCCGTCTGGCTCAATCCCGAGCCCACGGCGTCCTGGCAATACCGCCAGTCCATCGCACTGATGCGCGACATCATGCAGGACCGCATGTACCCGGTCACGGTGGCGGGCCTGGAACAAGCGATGCGGGTATTGTCGAAGTAGCTCAGCCGTCCACCGGCTCCGCGGGCGTGTCCAGCGTCAGCTGGTAGAACGCCAGGTCCAGCCAGCGGCCAAACTTGAAGCCCGCCTCGCGGATGGTGCCCGAATGGGTGAAGCCCAGCTTTTCGTGCAGCCGGATGCTGCCCTGATTGGCCGCGTCGATGCCGCCGATCATCAAGTGCACCTGGTTGGCGCGGGCGCGCTCGATCAACACGCGCATCATCGCCTCGCCCAGGCCCATTCCACGGAAACGTCCGTCCACGTAGACGGAATGCTCGACCGAGTATTTGTAGGCCGGCCAGGCGCGGAACGTGCCATAGCTGGCGAAGGCCATCAACTCGCCCGCCGCGTTCTCGAACCCCACTACCGGAAAGCCGCCGTTGGCCTTGGCCTGGAACCAGCCCAGCATCGACTCGGGCGGCCGCGGCTTGTAGTCGTACAGGGCCGTCGACGTGGCGATGGCGTCGTTGAAGATGGCAAGAATCTGGTCCGCGTGACGCGCGTGCGTGCAGTCGACCAGGGTGGCGCCGTCCGGGGCGCCGATATCAGCGGGCGTAGTCATGGCGCGAATTGTAGCCAGCCGGGCAGCGCCGCCGCCATAAAAAAAACCGGCGATGCCCGCCGGTTCAGTGAGGGTACTGCCGCTTCTGGCCACTCTCAGGCGGCGCGGCTCTCCACAGATCGGTTGGCGGCGTCGGCGTTGCCGCGCATGCCGGGGCACTGGTGCCAGGACAGTTCGTCCGCATCCATGTCCAGGTCAAACAGGTCGTTGGCGGCGGGCCAGGGATGCTGGCGCGCCGCGGCACCCTCCATCTCGAGCACATGCCCCGCAAAGCCCCTGGGCGAACCGCCACACTCGGCGAAGTAACGCTGCGTGCTCAGGTCCACCACGTAAGTGGTCATGTCATGGGTCAAAATGGCCACGAATTGGCCGTCATCACTGGCATAGGCGTACTGAAACTGTCCTTTGATGCGGTCGCCGCTCATGGGGCTGCCGGTCAATTGGGACAAAGCACGCGTGACGATCTCGGTCAGCATGGGTCGTTCCTCCGAAAGATGCGCCGGCAGGATGCCGGCGGCGAAGGCGCGAACGACAAGCACCGTCGTCGCCTGCGGGGCAACGGCCGGGATCCGGCGAATGGCCGGTCTCGCAGCCCGCCGAGGCGGCGGCTGGCGTTGGACGGGAAGCCTGTAGACGGCTGTCGCGCATCCCGTCGGCAACATCAACTACGTCCTAGGAAGCTTACACCCGCGCCCGCTCCGATCTCAAATCCGCGTTGCCACGCCAGGACATTGCACCGCAACATTGCATATTGGCGCGGCTTTGCGCCGCTTATGCCGCCGCAACCGGCGCCACGCCGTTATCCGCGTCACCGTTTTTTTCGGCCCGCCAGGTGTCGCGATCCAACCGGTACAGGACATGGGCCTTCAGCGGATGGCCGTCCGGCACCGCGGGATGATCGAAGCGTTGCGGGTCTTCGCGCATGCCCAGCCGCCGCATCACCGCGCGCGAGCGCGCGTTGTCGACCACGGTGAACGAGACGATCTCGGACAGGCCGACCTGTTCGAACCCCACCCGCAACGCGGCCTGCGCGGCCTCGCCGGCGTAGCCCTTGCCCCAATAGGGCTGCGCCAGGCGCCAGCCGATTTCCACGCCGGGCGCAAACGGCAACGACGGCGCCAGGGCCTTCAGTCCCACGAAACCGATGAACGGCGCCACCCCGGGCGCTTCTACCGCCCAGAAGCCCCAGCCGTATTCATCGATACCCGCGGCCAGGCGGTCGGCCAGCGCATCGCTTTCCTGGGCGGTCATGGGCAGCAGGAATTGCGTCACCCGCGGGTCCGTGTTCATGTCGGCGAACGGCTTGCGGTCGGCTGCCAGCCATTGGCGCAGCACCAGGCGCGGGGTTTCGATTTCCAGTGATAAGGACATGTTCGATTCCTGATGGAACGACGGCGTGGCGGGCCGGGGCGCGCCCCTGAACCATTCCCACCGTATACACTCCAACGGATTCTGCCATGCCAAAGGAATAGTCCGCCATGCGCCTGTCCATATCGAAGCTGCCGCGCCCATTGGGCGCGCTGCTGTTCTCATCCTTCCTGGCCTTTCAGGCCGGAGCCGCCAGCCTGCCGGCCGGCGTCACGGAGGCCGCCTCGATTGAAGGCATCACCGAATACCGCCTGAGCAACGGCTTGAGGGTATTGCTGGTTCCCGACGAATCCAAACCCTCGACCACGGTCAATATGACCTACCTGGTCGGCTCCCGCAACGAGAACTACGGCCAGACGGGCATGGCCCACCTGCTCGAACACATGCTGTTCAAGGGCACGTCCACCACCCGCAACGCCATGGGCGAGTTTTCCCGCCGCGGCCTGCAGGCCAACGGCTCGACGTCCAGCGACCGCACCAACTATTTCGCCAGCTTCGCGTCCAACCCCGACACCCTCAAGTGGTACCTGGGCTGGCAAGCGGACGCCATGGTCAATTCCCTGATCGCCAAGGAAGACCTGGACTCCGAAATGACCGTCGTGCGCAACGAGATGGAAAGCGGTGAAAACAGCCCTTTCCGTATTCTCATGCAGAAGATGCAATCGGCCGCCTTCCAGTGGCACAGCTACGGCAAGAACACCATCGGCGCCCGCTCCGACGTGGAAAACGTCGACATCGGGCAGTTGCGCGCGTTCTACCACGAGTACTACCAGCCCGATAACGCGGTGCTGATCGTGGCCGGCAAATTCGATCCGCAGGCCACGCTGGCCGACATCGAGGAAACGCTGGGCAAGCTACCCAAGCCCGACCGCAAGCTGCCGCCGGAATACACCGTCGAGCCCACCCAGGACGGCGAACGCGCCGTGACGCTGCGCCGCACCGGCGGCACGCCGCTGGTTGCCGCGATGTACCACATCCCCGCCGCCGGCAGCGCCGACTTCGTGCCGCTGGACTTGGCCGCGACCATCCTGGCCGATACGCCCTCGGGCCGCCTCTATCACGCGCTGGTGCCCACCAAGCTCGCCTCCGGCGTGTTCGGCTTCACCATGGAAAGCCTGGACCCGGGCCTGGCGATGTTCGCCGCGCAGCTGACTCCGGGCAAGAGCCTGGACGCCGCCATGACGGCCCTGACGACCACGCTGGAAACGCTGGGCAAGAAGCCCTTCACCCAGCAGGAACTGGATCGCGCACGCAGCAAGTGGCTGACCTCCTGGGAACAGACCTACAGCGATCCCGAGCAGGTCGGCGTCGCGCTGTCCGAAGCGATCGCCGCCGGTGATTGGCGCCTGTTCTTCCTGCAGCGCGACCGCGCCCGCAAGGCCACGCTGACCGAAGTGCAGCAGGCCGCCACGACCTACCTGGTGCAAAGCAACCGCATCGAAGGCCGCTACATCCCCACCGAGAAGCCCGTGCGCGCGCCGCAGACGCAGCGCGTGGACCTGACCGCGGTGTTCAAGGACTACAAGGGCGACCCCGACTTCAAGGCCGCCTCGGCCTTCGACCCCACGCCTGCAAACATCGACCGCCTGACCCAGCGCAAGAAGCTCGACCTGCCCAACGGTCCGGTGGAACTGGCGCTGTTGCCCAAGGCCACGCGCGGCAATCGCGTGCAGGCCCAGATGCTGATCCAGTTCGGCAACGAAAAAGACCTGCTCGGCCAGCGCGTCAATTCCGGCGCCGTGGCTGACCTGCTGACGCGCGGCACCGCCAAGCTCTCGCGCCAGGACATCCAGGACCGCCTGGACAAGCTGCAGGCGGAACTGGGCTTCAGCGGCGCGGGCACCACGCTCAAGATCGCCATGTCGACCAAACGTGAGAACCTGCCCGAACTGACCCGCCTGGCGCTGGACATCGTGCGCAACGCCAACTTCCCCAAGGAACAGCTCGAGGAATACCAGCGTCAACTCGAGACCTCGATCCAGAACGCCATGACCGAGCCGCAGGCCCTGGCCGGACGCGCCCTGGCCCGCCAGGACAATCCGTGGCCTGCCGACGACCTGCGCTACGTGCCGACGTTTGAAGAATCGCTGGCCGGCGTGCGCGCGCTGAACCGCGATGCGCTCGTCAAGTTCCACGCCAAGTTCTACGGCGCCGGCAAGGTCGAATACTCGGCCGTGGGCGACTTCGAACCCGAGGCCGTGGAAAAGGCCATCAAGGACGGCCTGGCCGGCTGGAAACGCGCCCCCGCCTACACCCGCGTGGGCAATCCTTACCGCGACATTCCCGCCAAGCAGTTCGACATCGACACGCCCGACAAGGCCAATGCGTTCTACGTCTCGCGCATGCCCTTGAAGCTGCAGGACACCGATGCCGATTACCCGGCGCTGTACCTGGCCAACTACCTGTTCGGCGCCTCGGAAACCTCGCGCCTGTGGAACCGCGTGCGCGAAACCGAAGGCCTGTCCTACAACGTGCGCAGCTCGCTGTCAGTGTCGTCCTTCGAACCCAGCGCCAGCTGGACCATGTACGCCATCTACGCGCCGCAAAACCGCGAACGCCTGGAAAAGGCCATCGGCGAAGAACTGGCCCGCGTGCTGAAAGACGGCTTCACGGACAAGGAAATCTCGGACGGCATTACCGCCTTGCTGAACTACCGCAATCTGGCCCGCGCCCAGGACGACGTCCTGGCCAGCACCTGGCTGGATTACCTGCAACGCGGCCGCACGTTTGAATGGTCCGCCGAGATGGACAAGAAGATCTCCGTCCTGACGCCCGAAACGGTCAACGCCGCGCTGCGCAAATACCTGCGCCCGGACGGCTTCAGCACGGCGGTTGCCGGCGACTTCAAGAAAAAAGCACCTTGATGCGCTGACGCCCCGCGGCGTCCCAGGCCCCTGCCCCGGCAGGGGCTTTTTCATGGGCGCTCGCTTTGTCCCTTTACTCCCCCTTCGTCGCTTCGGCCGGAGAGACCATGCCATTTACGGGGAGATATCTCCATAACAGATGGATTACACGGCTATTTGGAAAGATGTTTTCAAGATATGCGGGTTTATCCCAGGTGAGATGACGCGCACAATTCAGTCATCGGGAACAAACAACGAACCACGACGGAGGGCCGCCGGATTCGGCCCCGCTTAAAACGAATTGGAGGTCATTATGAAAACCCTGACAACTACCCTGCTGATTTCCCTAGCCCTGGTTGGCGCTGGCGCCCAAGCCGCCGGCGTTGAACAAGGCAAGACGAGCGCCCAGGTCGCCGCCGAGCTGCAACAAGCCAAGATCAGCGGCCAATACACCTTCGGTGAAGAAGGTTACCCGCCCGCCCTGCCCCAGACCACCAGCCTGAGCTCGCAAGAAGTGCAAGCCCAGCTGCAACAAGCCAAGACCAGCGGCGAATACACCTTCGGTGAACTGCAATACCCGCCCGTCAAGGCGGCCTCGGCCAGCGCCAAGTCGCGCGCCGAAGTCCAGCAAGAACTCGCGCAAGCCAAGGCTAGCGGCCAGTACACGTTCGGCGAACTCGAGTACCCGCCGATCACCCGGTGAGCTGCTTGCTGTAGCCCGGCCGGCCTCAGGCGGCATCATGGCTTGGGGCCGGTTTTTTCCGGCGACAGCGGCGGAGCAGTCGCAGTAGCAGTAGATGTAAAAGCAGTCCCTGTGGAAAGTCGTAGTAGCTGTACGAAGTAGCTGTACGAAGTAGCAGTACGAAGTAGCAGTTGATGGAAGCAGTTGCTGTACCAGCAGGACGAACCGCGGCGATAAGCCGCGGTTTTTTATTGTCCGCGCATCGGACCCGCAACGCACGCCTTGCCCGTCGCGCCCATGAAAACAGCCCAAGCCCGGATGCGCTCCAGGTCTTGGGCTGCGGCGCGCCGGCAAGCGGCGCGATCAGTCCAGGCGGTTCAGCTGAAGAATTCCTTCACGCGGTCGGTCCAGGACTTGCTTTGCGGCGAGTGGCGATCGCCCCCGTCGTTCAGCGAGGCCTCGAACTGGCGCAGGATGTTCTTCTGGTCGTCGCTCAGGCGCACCGGCGTCTCGACCACCACGTGGCAGTACAGGTCGCCCGGATAGCTGCCGCGCACGCCGCGGATACCCTTGCCACGCAAGCGGAAAGTCTTGCCGGACTGCGTGCCTTCGGGAATCGAGATCTCGGCCTTGCCGCCCAGGGTCGGCACCTGCAGCTCGCCGCCCAGCGCCGCCGTGGTGAACGGGATGGTCAGCTCGCAGTGCAGGTCGTCGCCATCGCGCTGGAAGATCTTGTGCTGCTTGATGTGAATTTCCACATACAGGTCGCCCGGCGGGCCGCCGTTGATGCCCGGTTCGCCGTTGCCGCTGGAGCGGATGCGCATGCCGTCGTCGATGCCAGCCGGAATCTTGACCTGCAGCGTCTTGTTGCGGCGGATGCGTCCCACGCCGTCGCAGGCGGGACACGGATCGGTGATTTCCTTGCCATTGCCGTGGCAGGTCGGGCAGGTCTGCTGCACGCTGAAAAAGCCCTGCTGCATGCGCACCGCGCCGGAGCCGCCGCAGGTGCGGCAGGTCTTGGGCTGGGTGCCGGCCTTGGCGCCGGAACCGTGGCAGGTGTCGCAGTTTTCCCAGCTGGGCACGCGAATTTCGGTGTCGAAACCGGCCGCGGCCTGTTCCAGCGTGATTTCCAGCGCGTACTTCAGGTCGGCGCCGCGGTACACCTGCGGGCCGCCGCCGCGACGGCCACCGCCGCCACCGCCGAAGATTTCACCGAAGATATCCCCAAAGGCGTCGGCGAAGCCGCCGCCCATGCCCGCCCCGCCCATGCCGGCGGAATTGGGATCCACGCCCGCGTGGCCGTAACGGTCATACGCGGCGCGCTTCTGTTCGTCACCCAGGACCTCGTAGGCTTCCTTGGCTTCTTTGAACTTCTCTTCGGCTTCTTTGCTGTCCGGATTGCGGTCCGGATGGTATTTCATGGCCAGCTTTCGATAGGCCTTCTTGAGTTCGTCGTCCGAGGCGTTTTTCGCTACGCCCAGGACTTCGTAATAGTCGCGTTTTGCCATGATCCGTGGGCTCAAAAACGAGCCTTCTTTTCAGTGCTACAGAATGAGTTCGCCCGGTAGGCGGATTTCTCCGGCTACCGGGCGGCAGAGGCAGGTCAGCGCCCGGCCATTATTGGTCGCGCTTGACTTCCTTGAAGTCGGCGTCGACGACATTGTCGTCCACCGGCTTCGCGTTGTCGGCCGCTTGCTGCTGGCCGGCGGCTTGCTGCGCCTGCATGTCGGCGTACATCTTCTCGCCCAGCTTCTGCGAGGCGGTCGACAGGGCTTCCACCTTGGCGTCGATCGCGGCCTTGTCGCCGTCCTTCAGCGTGTCTTCCAGGGCCTTGATGGCGGCTTCGATGCTTTCCTTTTCGGAAGCCTCGAGCTTGTCGCCGTACTCGGTCAGCGACTTGCGGGTGGCGTGCACCAACGCATCGGCCTGGTTGCGCGACTGGGCCAGCTCGGCCACGCGGTGATCTTCCTCGGCGTTGGCCTCGGCATCCTTGACCATGCGTTGGATCTCGTCTTCCGACAGACCCGAGTTGGCCTTGATGGTGATCTTGTTTTCCTTACCGGTGCCCTTGTCCTTGGCGGACACATGCAGGATGCCGTTGGCGTCGATGTCGAAGGTGACTTCGATCTGCGGCATACCGCGAGGCGACGGCGGGATCCCTTCGAGGTTGAACTCACCCAGGGCCTTGTTGCCCGCGGCGATTTCGCGCTCACCCTGGAACACCTTGATCGTCACGGCCGGCTGGTTGTCGTCAGCGGTCGAGAAGGTCTGCGAGAAGCGGGTCGGGATGGTCGTGTTCTTCTGGATCATCTTGGTCATCACGCCGCCCAGGGTTTCGATACCCAGGGACAGGGGGGTGACGTCCAGCAGCAGCACGTCCTTGCGGTCGCCCGACAGCACGGAACCTTGAATGGCGGCGCCAGCGGCGACGGCTTCATCGGGGTTCACGTCCTTGCGCGGATCCTTGCCGAAGAATTCCTTCACCTTTTCCTGGACCTTGGGCATGCGGGTCATGCCGCCGACCAGGATCACGTCGTCGATGTCGGAAACCTTCACGCCGGCGTCCTTGATGGCCACGCGGCAGGGTTCGATCGTGCGTTCGATCAGTTCCTCGACCAGCGCTTCCAGCTTGGCGCGCGTGATCTTCAGGTTCAAGTGCTTCGGACCCGAGGCATCCGCCGTGATGTACGGCAGGTTGATTTCGGTCTGCTGGGCCGAGGACAGTTCGATCTTGGCCTTTTCAGCCGCTTCCTTCAGGCGTTGCAGGGCCAGCACGTCCTTGGACAGATCAACGCCTTGTTCCTTCTTGAACTCGGCGATGATGTAGTCGATGATGCGCTGGTCGAAGTCTTCGCCGCCCAGGAAGGTGTCGCCGTTGGTCGACAGCACTTCGAACTGCTTTTCGCCATCCACGTCGGCGATTTCGATAATGGACACGTCGAACGTGCCGCCGCCCAGGTCATACACGGCGATCTTGCGGTCGCCCTTTTCGGTCTTGTCCAGGCCGAACGCCAACGCGGCCGCGGTGGGCTCGTTGATGATGCGCTTGACTTCCAGGCCGGCGATGCGGCCTGCGTCCTTGGTGGCCTGGCGCTGGCTGTCGTTGAAGTAGGCCGGCACCGTGATGACGGCTTCGGTCACTTCTTCGCCCAGGTAGTCCTCGGCGGTCTTCTTCATCTTGCGCAGCACGTCAGCCGACACCTGGGGAGGCGCCATCTTCTTGCCACGCACTTCCACCCAGGCGTCGCCGTTGTCGGCACGGGTGATGGTGTAGGGCATCAGGTTGATGTCCTTCTGCACCGCCTTTTCTTCGAACTTGCGGCCGATCAGGCGCTTCACCGCGTACAGGGTGTTGCGCGGGTTCGTCACCGCCTGGCGCTTGGCGGGCGCGCCCACCAGCGTTTCGCCGTCGTCCATGTAGGCGACGATCGAGGGGGTGGTACGGGCGCCTTCGGCGTTTTCGATGATCTTGACCTGGCCGCCGTCCATGACAGCCACGCAGCTGTTGGTCGTGCCCAGGTCGATGCCAATAATTTTGCTCATGGTCGGGTTACCTTGAATAAATCTATGAAAATAGAGGGAAACTTCTTGTCCCCACATAACTGGGGCTGCTCACAGGGTTTTTCAAGACGCCTGGCTTGAATTTTCAGCCGGCGCTTCCTGCAAGCGGCGAATCGCCGCCGTGAATTGGGGCAAACCGGGCCAGCCGGTAATGCGCCCCAGCCGTTTTCCGGCCCGATACAGCACAAAAGTGGGGACACCATGCAACGAGAAGCGGCGGCCCAGCGGTTCATCCGCATAGACGTCGGCTTCAAACCAGCTCAAACCCAGGCCCAGCAGGGTTTCCTGGTGCAGCAAGGCCGCCTGCTTGAAGAGATTGCAGTTATAGCAATCCTGGCCCCACAGAAACACGCAGCGCAGGTCCGATCCCGGCGCCTGGACCACGGCCGCGTCAAATCCCGCAGTGTCGACATGACGCATGCCGAATACCGCGAAGACCTGGGCCGGATCGAAACGGGGATCAGTCATGGCGCGCCGCCCGCTCAGCTTTGGCCGGCAGACACGACCACCAGGGCCGGCCGCAGCGTGCGGTCGGCGATGGCATAGCCCTTTTGCAGCACTTGCACCACCGTATTGGCGGGCTGCTGGGCGGGAATCGAGGAAATGGCCTGGTGCAGGTGCGGATCGAACTTGTCGCCCTGGGCCGGCGCGATTTCCTTGAGCAGGTTGCGCTCGAACGCAGCGGCCAGTTGCTTGAGGGTGACTTCGACGCCTTCACGCAGGGTGTCCACGGTCTGGTCGGCCTGGGCCAGCGCGGCTTCCAGGCTGTCCTTGACCGGCACAAGGCTTTCGGCGAACGACTCGATGCCGAATTTGCGCGCCTTGGACACTTCTTCCTGGGCGCGGCGGCGGACGTTCTCGGCCTCGGCATGCACGCGCAGCAGTTGGTCGTGCTGCTCATTGACGGTAGCCTGGGCCGCGTCCAGCTGGGCGCGCAACTCGTTCAGCTCGGCCTGCGCGGCGTCCTGGGCGGCGGGGGCCGCATCGGCGTTCTCGCCGAATCCGGGCGTCTGGTCTACAGGCTCGTGGGGTGCCGTCATGGGGAATCCTCCAAAAAGAATGGCTTTCGCAGACATGAATGGGGGCCAATACCCCTATTTCAAGCCCGGGAAAGCAAATATTCCCCTGCCGCGCCCCCAGGCCCGGGTGCCCTCAGGCGCCGGCAAACCGTAGGAAAAATCGGTCAAAAACCCTTCTTCAGACGGCAATACCCACCAAAACAGGGCCACATCGCGCACAGATCACGAAGCAGGTCATTTTTTGTGCGGTTGCGCCGGCGCGGCCGCGTCGCTGGCGGGAAAGCTCTCTTTCAGGGCGCGGTCTACCCGGTGATCGTCATCGGGTTCGGGACTGATCGCGATCGGGTCGCTGGCCGGAAAGGTTTCCGCCAGCGCTTCGTCCAGTTCGTGCTCGACCTGGTCTTCGTCCACCGGGGTGCTGACGCGCCCCTTCTTCACAACCTTGCCCGTCTTGGGATCATGGTGCATGCGCCCTCTCCTTCAAGTCCGTGGATGCGTGGGCCACCCCTGCAAGTGCCGTTCCACCAGGGTGGCCAACCCTGCGATCCAGACAGGATCGTCGTTGAGCGCCGGAATGTAACGGAACTGTCTGCCGCCCGCCCCGAGAAAGGCGTCGCGACATTCCAGGCTGATCTCTTCCAGGGTTTCCAGACAGTCTGCCACAAATCCCGGACACACCACATCCACCTCGGTCACCCCGGATGCGGCCAGCGCCTTGAGGGTGGGCTCGGTGTACGGTTCCAGCCAGCGGGCGGTGCCGAAGCGGCTCTGGAAGGTCACTTCGATCTGCTCGCGCGGCAGCGACAGGCGCTGCGACAGCAGCCGGGCGGTTTCCATGCAGTCGCGGTAATACGGGTCGCCCAGTTCGATGGAATAGCGCGGCAAGCCGTGAAAGCTCATGACCAGCTTCTGCGGCCGGCCATGCTCGGCCCAATAGGCTTCGATGCTGGCGGCCAGCGGGTCCAGGTAGGCAGGCTCTTCGTGAAAGCGCTTGGTGAAACGCAGTTCGGGCTGATCCCGCAGGCGGCCGGCATGGCGCGTCACGGCGTCGACCACGGTGGCGGTCGTGCTGGCGGCATATTGCGGATACAACGGCACGGTCAGGATGCGTTCGCAGCCCTGGGCCCGCAAGCGCGTCATCGCATCGGGAATCGACGGATTGCCGTAACGCATGCCCAGCTCCACCACCGCGTCGACCCCGGCGGCGGTCAGGGCGGCCTGCACGCCCTCGGCCTGGCGGCGGCTGTAGACCATCAGCGGCGAGCCTTCCTTGAGCCAGACACCGGCATAGCGCGGCTCCAGCTTCTTGGGGCGCATCGTCAGCACCAGCCCGTGCAGGATGGGCTTCCAGAGGTAGCGCGGAATCTCGATCACGCGCGGGTCCGACAGGAACTCGCCCAGGTACTTGCGGATGTCTTTCTTGCCCGGGGTGTCCGGCGTGCCAAGATTCACCAGCAGCACGCCGACCTTGCCCGGCGCCCGCGGCGGCGGGTCTTCGTTGAAGGGGTCGTCCTGCTCGGCTTCGGGCAGGTAGCGTTCAGGCCAGAGATACTTGAACAGGCGAAGAAACACAAAAACTCCCCTTCCTCCGCAAGGAGGCTGTCGGTTCGAATGGAACTACTGGTTGTGGCTGAGGGCGTTGGACAACAAGCGCGCCGTGATGTCCACGATGGGAATGACGCGTTCGTAGGCCATGCGGGTGGGACCGATCACGCCCAGCGTGCCGACCACCTTGCCGTCCACGCCGTACGGCGCGGTGATGACCGAGACTTCTTCCATCGGCACCAGCTGCGAATCGCCGCCGATGTAGATCTGCACGCCCTGGGCCCGGCTGGACACATCGAGCAGCTGCAGCAGGTCGGTTTTCTTTTCGAACAGCGAGAACATCTTGCGCAGGCGGTCCATGTCGGACGCGATGTCCGTCACGTCGAGCAGCTTGCGTTCGCCGGAAATAACCATGGCATCGCCGTCTTCGGCGGCCTCGGCGCTGGCCTCGACCGCGGCCTGCATCAGGCGGGAGATGTCTTCGCGCAGTTGCGCCAGTTCGGTGGACAGGGTGCGCCGCACCGCGTCGAACGACTTGCCGGCGAAGTGGATGTTGAAGAAATTGCCGGCTTCCAGCAATTCGGCTTCGACGTAATCGCGTTGCACGAACAGGATGCGGTTCTGCACGTCGCCATCGGGGGTGACGATGATCAGCAGCACGCGCTTGTCCGACAGGCGGATGAATTCGATCTGGCGGAACACCTGGGCCCGCTTGGGCGTGAGCACCACGCCGGCGAACTGGGTCAGGTTCGAGAGCAGCGCCGCCGCGGCATTGACCGCGCGGGTGGGCTCGGCGGCCGACAGCATCTCACCCATGTTGTGGGGCTGGATCTGGTACGACTGCACCGCCAGCAGGGAATCGACGAACATGCGATAGCCCCGCGGCGTGGGGACGCGCCCCGCCGACGTATGCGGACTGTGGATCAGCCCCAGCTCTTCCAGATCCGCCATGACATTGCGGATGGTGGCGGGAGACAGATCGAAAACTTTCGAAAGCGTCCGCGAACCGACTGGTTGCCCATCGGCGATGTAGCGTTCGATCAACGCCTTCAGTAATGCGCGTGCGCGGTCATCCATAGCGTGTATTTTAGGGAATCTTTTCCAATTAAGGCGATTTTTGTCCCGCAAGCCGATATGCGGCCCCATATAATCGGCTAACGGGCCGCTTCCGGACCGGTTTTGCCTTCGCTGTTTCGCTTTCTGATTCGCCCCGCCACCATGCACTTTCCCACCGTCGCGCTGATCGGCAGATACCAGGACACCGGCCTGGACGCACCATTGCGAGCGCTTGCGCTCGCCCTGACGCAAGCGGGCCGGCAGGTGCTGGTCGATGCCGACACGGCCCGCAATACCGGACTGACTGAATTCCCCGTCGCCACACTCGAGCAGATCGGCCAGAGCGCGTCGCTGGCCGTCGTGATGGGCGGCGACGGCACGGTGCTGGGCGCCGCCCGCCATCTGGCGCCTTATGGCGTGCCGCTGGTCGGCATCAACCACGGGCGCCTGGGCTTCATCACCGACATCCCGCTGCAGGACGCGCACGCCGCGCTGGCGCGGGTGCTCGAAGGCAGCTACCAGATGGAAGCCCGCATGCTGCTCGAAGGCAGCGTCTGGCGCGGCAATCAGAAGATGTATTCCGCCACGGCCCTGAACGACGTGGTGCTGAACCGCGCCGGGCGCGGCGGCATGATCGAAGTCCGCGTCGAACTCGACGGCGCCTTCATGTACACGCAGCGCGCCGACGGCCTGATCATCGCCACGCCCACCGGTTCGACCGCCTACGCGCTGTCGGCCAACGGCCCCATCCTGCATCCCGGCATGAACGCCATGGTGCTGGTACCCGTGGCGCCGCAGACGCTGTCCAACCGCCCCATCGTCATTCCCGACAGCGGCGTGCTGAACATGACCCTGACCGCCATGGGCCGCGTCGAAGTCGGCGCCAGCGTGCATTTCGACATGCAGACCTGGTCCGACCTGCAACCCGGCGACCGCATCGTCGTGCAGCGTGCGCCCTATACCATCCGCTTCGTGCATCCGGAAGGCTACAGCTTCTTCTCCACCCTGCGCCGCAAGCTGCACTGGAACCTGATGCCGCAGGCCACCGATAACGTAGAGTAGTTAGCGCCCAGACATGCTGCGCACCCTGCACATCCGCGACTTTGTCATCGTCGAGCAGACCGAAATCCATTTTGGTCCCGGCTTTACCGTCTTCTCCGGCGAAACCGGGGCGGGCAAATCCATCCTGATCGACGCCCTGGCGCTAGCCCTGGGCGAACGCGGCGACGTCAGCGTGCTGCGTGAAGGTGCCGCGCGCGCCGACATCACTGCTGTGTTCGACACCCCGCGCGCCCTGCACGCCTGGCTGGCCGAACGCGAGATCGATGCCGACGAAGAACTGTCGCTGCGCCGCGTGATCGACGCGCAAGGCCGCAGCCGCGCCTATATCAACGGCACGCCCGCCACCGTCGCACAGTTGCGCGAGCTAGGCGATAGCCTGGTGGACATCCATGGCCAGCACGCGCACCAGAGCCTGATGCGCCCCGAGGCCCAACGCGACCTGCTGGACGCGCACGGCGGCCATGGCGATTTGCGCCAGACCGTCGGCCAGGCCTGGAAGCAATGGCGCGCGCTGGCGCGCCAACTGGAATCCGCTGAAAAAGACGCCGCCAGCCTGGCCACCGAACGCGAACGGCTGCAATGGCAGGTTGACGAACTCGACCGCCTGGGCCTGGCACCCGACGAATGGGACGCGCTGCAATCCGAGCACACTCGGCTGTCGCACTCGCAATCGCTGCTGGACGGCGCCACGCAGATCCTGGACGCGCTGGACGGCGAAGGCGATTCCGCGCATCACCGCCTGACCGCGGCTAATCACCGCATCCAGCAGATGCTGCGCCACGATACCGGCCTGCAAGGCATCTACGACGAGCTCGAATCCGCCCGCATCGCCATCAGCGAGGCCGTGTCCGATCTGAACAACTACGTCAGCCGCGTCGACCTGGATCCCCAGCGCCTGGCCGACGTCGAAGCGCGCCTGGGCACGGTGTTCGAAACCGCCCGCAAATTCCGCGTCGAGCCCGACGCCCTGTGCGAACTGCGCGACAACCTGCACGCCGAACTGGCCGCGCTGCAAGCCGCCACCGATATCGACGCGCTGCGCGCGCAAGCCCAGGCGGCCCAGGCGCAATACGATGCCGCCGCCGCCAAGCTCACCACGGCGCGCCGCAAGGTCGCCAAGGACCTGGGCAAGCAAGTCACCCAAGCCATGCAGACACTGGCCATGCAGGGCGGCAAGTTCGAGCCGGCCCTGGCCACCGCCGCGCCATCGGCCCACGGCAACGAGCAGGTCGAATTCCTGGTGGCCGGCCATGCCGGCACCACGCCGCGGCCGTTGGCCAAGGTAGCGTCAGGCGGCGAACTGTCGCGCATTTCGTTGGCGCTGTCCGTCATCGCCAGCCGCGCGGCGCGTGTGCCCACCCTGATCTTCGACGAAGTCGATAGCGGCGTGGGCGGCGCGGTGGCCGAAGCCGTCGGCAAGCTGCTGCGCGAACTGGGCGAACGCCACCAGGTGCTGTGCGTGACCCACCTACCCCAGGTGGCAGCCTGCGGCAACAACCAATTCCTGGTCAGCAAGACCGAATCGCGCGGCACCACCCGGTCCCGCATCGAAGAATTGGACGACGGCGCCCGGGTCGAGGAAATCGCCCGCATGCTGGGCGGCATCAAGCTCACTGCCACCACCCGCGAACACGCCCGCGAAATGCTGGACGGATTCGGGCGGACGCCGGCCTGATCCCCTGCCCGGCTCGCCAACCAGTCATCCCTTGCAGGAATAAAAAAAGCCCCTTCCTGGAGAAGGGGCTTTTGCCTTCACTGAACCGCGGCGAGCGCGGCCGGGGTCAGTGGGTCCCGCGAAGAAAAGCTCAGCGGCCTTTCAGGCAGCTGCCGCAGATGCCGTAAAGCACCATGGCGTGGCTTTCCAGCGCGAAGCCGTTGTCCTTGGCGATCTTTTGCTGGCGCTTTTCGATGTCCGGGTCCGAGAACTCGACCACTTTGCCGCAGTTCGTGCAGATGAGGTGATCGTGGTGATCGCCGTCGTTGAGCTCGAACACGGCCTTGCCGCTGTCGAACTGGCTGCGGGCAAGGATGCCGGCTTGTTCGAACTGGGTCAGCACGCGGTAGACGGTGGCCAGGCCGATTTCGACGTTTTCGCCGATGAGGGCGCGGTAGACGTCTTCGGCGCTGAGGTGGCGCTGGTCGGACTTACGGAAGATATCAAGAATTTTCAGGCGGGGAAACGTCGCCTTCAAACCCATGTTTTTCAGTTCGCTTTGGTCGCTCATGGTGTAATCGCTCTCCGTCCGCGTTGGCATGGGCAAGGATACCGGGTAACCGCGAGCCGGCCCCACCAGAATTCCTGCCGCCCCGCAGAACTATCCTTATGAAACCTTTATGATAACGGTTTTGTCTGCTTCCAAATAATAGGGGCGCGTAGTGTCCATGATTGCACGAATTCCTTCCCGCTCGCTCAAGACCGGTTTGGCCATCGCCGCCCTGGCCGTCGCCCTGGCTGGCTGCACGGGAAACAAATGGGGCTTCCCCTATAAGGCCGGCGTTCAGCAAGGCAACTGGATCACCCAGGAGCAGGTCGCCCTGCTGCAGCCCGGCATGACGCGCGAGCAGGTGCGTTTCGCCCTGGGCAGCCCCACGCTGACCAGCGTGCTGCACGCCAACCGCTGGGATTACCCCTACTATTTCAAGCCCGGCTACGGCCAAGCCCAAGAACGCAAATTCACCGTCTGGTTCGAGAACGACCGCCTGACGCGCTGGGAAGGCGACAAGCAGCCTGACCTGCAGCCCTATCAGCTGAACACGCCCGACGCTGTTGCCGATGAAAAGGCCGACAAGCGCCTGAGCGAAGACGAAGCCCGGCGCCAACAGGAAGCAGACCAAAAGAAGCGTGACGCCGCCGCCCCCGTCAGCCCCATGAACCAATACCCCGGCCAGCCTGGCAACGCCCCCGAGCCGCTGCGCTAACCCAAGGATTCACCACATGCGTATTGCTATTGCCGGCGCCAGCGGCCGTATGGGCCAGATGCTGATCGACGCCGTCCTGAAAGCCGATGGCCTGCAACTGGCCGTGGCGCTCGACCGCAAGGGCTCGACGGCCCTGGGCCAGGACGCGGGCGCCCCGCTGGGCCAGCAGACCGGCGTCGCCATCACCGACAACCTGGACGCCCTGGCCAACGCCGACTGCCTGATCGACTTCACGCGCCCCGAGGGCACGCTGGAACACCTGCAGGCCTGCGCCAAGCTGGGCGTGAAGGCCGTCATCGGCACCACCGGTTTTGACGACAACGGCCGCGCCGCCATCGAAGTGGCCGCGCAAAAGACCGCCATCGTGTTCGCGCCCAACATGAGCGTGGGCGTCAACGCCACGCTCAAGCTGCTGGACATGGCCGCGCGCATCCTGAACTCCGGCTACGACGTCGAAGTCTTCGAAGCGCACCACCGCAACAAGGTCGATGCGCCGTCCGGCACCGCCCTCAAAATGGGTGAAACCATTGCGTCCGCCTGGGATGTGGCGCTGCCCGACGTCGCCACCTGGAGCCGCCACGGCGACACCGGCGTGCGCAAGCCCGGCACCATCGGCTTCTCGGTACTGCGCGGCGGCGACATCGTCGGCGATCACACCGTGTCGTTCTGCGGCATCGGCGAGCGCATCGAAATCACCCACAAGTCGGCCAGCCGTGCCACCTATGCCGAAGGCGCGCTGCGCGCCGCGCGCTTCCTCGAAGGCAAGCACAACGGCCTGTACGACATGCAGGCGGTGCTGGGGCTTTGATCCCGGCGCCATAGCCTGCCCACGAAAAAAGGACCCTCGGGTCCTTTTTTCATGGCTGCGCTTTTGCCAGCTGCGGCGGGACTAGGGCCTGTTCACACTAGAAGGCGCCTCCGCACAGGCCTAGACCACCACCGGCTCGGGTTCCAGCATCACACCGTAGCGCTCGGACACATCGGCCTGGATTGCCCGCGCCAGCGCCATGATGTCGGCGGCCGTGGCGCCGCCGCGATTCACCAGCACCAGCGCCTGGCGATCATGCACGCCGGCCGGGCCCAGGCTGCGGCCCTTCCAGCCGCACTGGTCGATCAGCCAACCGGCCGCGAGCTTGTAGCGCCCGTCCGGCTGCGGATACGACACCATCGCGGGGTGCTGCGCCAACAGCGAATCGCGCTGCGCGGCCGAGACAATCGGATTCTTGAAAAAACTGCCGGCATTGCCAGTGACGGCCGGGTCCGGCAGTTTGGCGCGGCGGATTTCGCACACCGCGTCGAAAATGTCGCGCGCGGCCGGCTCGCCTTGGGCCAGCCGCGGATGGCGCTGCAGATCCGGATAACCCAGCACCGGCTGCCAAGGCCGCGGCAGCCGGAAACGCACCGAGACGATGACCCAGCTGCCCGCCGGCTGGTGCTTGAACACGCTATCGCGATAGGCGTAGCGGCAGTCCGCCGCGTTCATCTCGACATAGCGGCCCGCGCGTACATCCCAGGCCGTCAGGCTGTCGAACCGGTCGGCCAGCTCGACGCCGTAGGCGCCGATATTCTGCACGGGCGCCGCGCCCACCGTGCCGGGAATCAAGGCCAGGTTTTCCAGCCCGTCCCAGCCCTGGCGCACGCATTCGGCCACGAAACCATGCCAGGTCTCGCCACCCGCGGCTTCGACCAGCCAGGCGTCAGGCGATACCCGCAACAAACGCACGCCGCGCAGCGCCACCCGCGCCACCAGCCCCGGAACGGATTGAGGCAGCACCAGATTGCTGCCCCCGCCCAGCACCAGCAGGGGGCCGCCGCTGCGCACGGCCAGATCGGACAGCGCCGGCAATTGGGCGGCGGCGTCCAGGGTCACGCAAGCCTCGGCCGTCGCGGCCAGACCCAGCGTATTCAGGGCGGATAGGTCCTGCTGCCGGGGAACCAGCACAGGCGCCGTAGCGGGAGAATTTGACATGGATACTACTGGCTATGCTATATTTTTGGTCTTCGCTCATATTACTTGATTGAGCTTGGCAGCACGGTCAACCCCGATATTGCCCAGTTCAGCGCGATCCGCCTGCCCCGGCAACCTGCCAGCGGCCAGCACGATCTAAAAAAATCATGTAGAATGCGCGCCTTCTGATCGATAACCAAGTTGATCGGGCAACGCCAGAAAAGGTATCTGCCAAGGTTAAAGCCAAGGGTTAAAACCAAGGGTTAAAACCCGGGGTTAAACCCAAGAGCAACCGAACTGGGGTTGGCAATAAAAAATGGTTTGCACGCCGCAAGGCAACCAGCATCGCGCTGGGCACTGCGAACCCATGCGGGAGTAGCTCAGTTGGTAGAGCGCAACCTTGCCAAGGTTGAGGTCGCGAGTTCGAGACTCGTCTCCCGCTCCAAATTTTGATGCGTAGCGCGTTTCACCACCGCTGTGCAGATTGACGAAAGGGCCTGCGGGCCCTTTTTTCATTGGCGCGCCAGATCGCCGCATGTAGCAAGGGGCTCCCGGTATGCAAGCACGCAATGGCATGTGCGCCAAATATGGCCTGGCTGACACGCCTCCTGAAGACAGGATCGCCGTCGCCATGCCCACGTTGGGGCAGATGCCCATCTACGGCACCCGCATCGCCCTGCCGCAAAATGGCACCATCAGCTGGTTCATCCATTGCGGCGAATACTCCGATGCGGCAGACTTCTATCAACCCGTCCACACCGCGCACCTGACCGAGCTGCTGCCGCAGGTCATCAACTACCTGCACCTGCCACCCGGCGCAAAATTCATCATTGACGACCAGGGCTACGAAGACGTGTGGATGGCGCAATGAACGTATTCGGGAAAGCGGCCACAGCCTGCGCCTGAAAGATCGGGCAATACGTCCGCACAGGAAGTCATGGCAACGTACTTCAATCTCGGCATCGACTGCGGCGCGAATGCGGACATGGCCGCAGCCGCTGTGGCGCACTTCCACGAATTCGTGGTCGAGTTGCCCGATGGCGCACCGGCAATCTGCGCGACACACCGGAGCCATCAAAGGGGCCTCTGGTTTGTCGAGGTGTGGCCGCAAGGAATGGGTTATGGCATTCCCCCAACGCTACCGTCACGGCCGGAGCTATGCGATGCGCAGCCGCTGGAAATAATCCGCGACGCGCTCCATGCACGCCTGCAAGCGCTCTCTGGGTATCGCCGCGCCCTTTTCGGCGGTGAAGCCTACGACCTGCTGGCGTTTGCCACTCCCGAAGAAGACAACGACCTGGACTATGCCGGGCTGATCTTTTCTCAAGACCTGTTCCCTGACCCGCCGACGCATTGCACGATCAAGCCGTTCGCCTCCGGCTACCTGCAGGTCACCGAGGTCCGCCGGTAACGGCGCCAGACCTCGGCGCGCACACTGGAGGCAAACACCGCAAGCGCCGCCAGAGACCTGGCAACGAGCATGGCAAGACAGCATCACATCGCCGCGAAATGCCCCGCTATCTGCTCCTGCGCGCGCAGCCTGGCCGATTCCAGCGCCTGTCCGCCCATGGCGGTGCCCTCCACCGAGAAGAATGCCAGGCGCTTCAGACCGATCGTGGCCAAGGCCGCCTTCAGGTACGGTGTGAGGAAATCGGGCTGCCGCGCATCAGGCCCCGAGAACAGGCCGCCCGATGACGCGGCGACGAATACCGGCCGGTCGGCCAGCACGCCGACCTTGCCTTCGCGCGTCACGCTGAAGGTGCTGCGCACCCGCACGACGTGATCGATCCAGACTTTCAGGGCCGATGGCACGGTGTAGTTGTGCATCGGCGTGGCGATGACGACGTAGTCCGCGTCGGACAACGACTGGATCAACTGATCGGACTGACGCAGCGAGCCGCGGCCGCAAACGTCACTGCCGGGGTCGGCGGGCGAGCCCAGGGCATGGGCATAGTCCACGTCCACGTGCGGCAGCAAGTTGGCATCGATTTCGACGATGTCGCGGCCGCGCACGGGGTCATGCCGAGCCAGATGTTCCACCACGGATTGGGACAGCCGATGGCTTTCCGAGCCCACGCCGCGCGGGCTGCAAGTCAAACGCAGGACGCTCATGCCGCTTGCTCTCCCAGGACCTTCGAAAAACGCATCGCGCCGGTCAACAGCCCCTGGCGGAAGTAGAAGCGCTGCGCCAGGGCGTTGCCCAGGCCGGTGTCCAGCACCAGCTTGGCGCAGCCGGCATCGCGGGCAATGCCTTCCAGCGCCTGCAACAGGCTTGCGCCATGGCGTCCGCCGCGGCTGCGCTCAGTGGTGACCAGATCGTCCACGTACAGGAAGCGGCCGTAGATCAGGTTTTCCTGGTAGCGGTAACCGGCCAGCGCGACGGGTTCGCCGCCCTCCCAGACCGCCAGCAAGGCGTAGTTCTCGGCGCGCATGCGGGCGATGCGGGCGGCGAAGTCGGCCTCGCCGGCCAAGTGCGGACGCAACTCCCGCATGACCGGGAAGCAGGCGCGCAGCGCCTCGGCGGTTTCGATATGGCGTATGTCCTGATGATTCATGACTGTCCTGTCTTGCCGGACTCGGCTGCGATGCCGTGACCGGGTTGGTCCGCGGCCGGAACGGCCGACGCAGACCTCATGCTAGTCAGCCCATGCCATAATTTGAAGAACCATAAATTGAACTTTGGACTAGGCCATGACGCGGTCTCCCATCGACAGCCTTCCGCCGTCCGCCGCTGCCAGCGACGAGCCGCTATACCGCCAGATCTATGACCGCTTCCGCGGCGCCATCGCCCAGGGCACGCTGAAGCCCGGCGACCGGATTCCGTCGGCGCGGGCGCTGGCCAAGGACCTGGGCGTGGCCCGTGGCACGATCGAGATGGCCTATTCGCTGCTGCATGCCGAAGGCTATGTGCAGCCGCGCGGCCAAGCCGGCACGGTGGTGACGCCCGGGCTGCATGCGCAACCGGCCCCCAAGCCGCCGCCCGCGCCGGCCAAGCCGGATCCGGACACCTGGCGCCAGCCGCCGTCGCTGCTGCCCTTCCAGATGGGCTTGCCCGCGCTGGACGCGTTTCCGCGCAAGATCTGGGCACGGCTGGGCGCCCGGCACCTGCGCGCCACGCAGGCAGCCGACCTGTCCTATCCGCCGGCCGACGGGCTGCCCGCGCTGCGCACCGCCATCGCCGCCCACCTGCAAGTGGCCCGCGGTATCCACTGCACGCCGGCCCAGGTCTTCATCACGTCCGGCTACCGCGAAAGCCTGAACCTGGTGATCCAGGCGCTGCTGCAGCCCGGCCAGCAGGCCTGGGTGGAAGATCCGGGCTATCCGCCCACGCGCGAGCTGCTGACCCACGCCGGGCTGGAACGCGTCCCCGTCGAGGTGGACGCCGAAGGCATCATGGTGTCGCGAGGCATCGAGCAAGCCCCCGACGCCAGCGCCGCGGTGGTGACCCCCGCGCATCAAAGCCCCTTGAGCGTGACGCTGTCGCTGACCCGGCGCCAGCAGTTGCTGGAATGGGCCGAGCGCAATCAGCGTTGGATCGTTGAAGACGACTACGACGGCGAATACCGCTACATCAGCCGTCCCCTGCCAGCACTGAAAAGCCTGGACCGCCATGGCCGGGTGCTGTACGCGGGCACCTTCAGCAAGGTCATGTTTCCCGGTATCCGCCTGGCCTACCTGGTGGTGCCCGACGCGCAGATCCGGCGCTTCGAGGACGTCAACCGGGTGCTCGGCAACGGCATTCCGGGGCTGACCCAGGCGCTGGTCTGCGCATTCATGACCGAGGGGCATTTCGCGCGGCACATCCAGCGGATGCGGCGGCTGTATTCGGAACGCCGCGAGGCCACGGCCGCGGGGCTCGCCAAGGTATTCGGGCCCGGCATGCCCATCAATCCACAGCCGGGCGGCATGCACCTGCTGGTCAAGATGAAGGGGCACCATACCGACCGCCCGCTGGCCCGCCGCATGGTCGAAAACGGCATCTATGCGCACGCGCTGTCGCGCTGGTCCACGGCGGCGCCTTGCGGATCAGGCCTGCTGATGAGCTTTACCAATATCGAATCGCAGGAACGCGCCGAACAGCTAGGCCGGCGCATTCTGGCGCTGATGTGAAAAGGCCTGCCCGGATGGGCAGGCCTTTCGATGACAGCGGGCGCCCCGCTGCGCCAACATCAGTTCAAGCCGGCCTTGTCCAGGCCAAACGCGGCATCCGCCGAGCCGGGCTCGGTGCGAAACGCCACGTTCAGGCGGTTCCAGCCGTTGATGCCCACCACCAGGAAGGTGAGGTCCGAGATCTCTTCTTCGGACAGCTGGCCACGGACCTGCTCGTAGACGGCATCGGACACGCCGTGCGGGGGCAGCACGGTCAGGGCCTCGGTCCATGCCAGCGCGGCGCGTTCGCGGGCGCTGAACAGCTGGGATTCACGCCAGATGGCGATGTGGTGCAGGCGCAGTTCACGCTCGCCGCCGATCTTGGCCTGCTTGATGTGCATATCCAGGCAGAAACCGCAGCCGTTGATCTGCGAGGCGCGGATCGTCACCAGATCGTTGAACTCCTTGATGACGGCCTTCTTTTTCAGGGAAGCGCTGAAGTCCATGTAGTGCTTGGACAGATCAGCGGACACCTGGAAGTAATTCAAACGCTGGCTCATTTCACTCGTACCTTTTTTCGATGGGTTGCGGACGACACCGCGTACCGGCATAGTGCAACGGCACGACACGGCGCAAAAGCGCCAAGAAGCGCAATTTGGGCTGGGCCATGATGCACGCTCGAACCATGGCACCGCCAAGCCCCCACGCCAAGCGCGCATCGGCGCAGCCCTTCGTTGACCCTTGCGCGATTTGATGTATACTCTCGCCTCTTCAAAGCAGTACCGCAGTGCCCCGCGCGGGAGTAGCTCAGTTGGTAGAGCGCAACCTTGCCAAGGTTGAGGTCGCGAGTTCGAGACTCGTCTCCCGCTCCAACACTTACGCAGCAGGCCGTTTCATTACCGCCGCTACGTTGTTGGATGATCCGGTTTCCGGCTCATGCATCGGCACAATTCGGAAAACTGTGTATAATCGCTGTCTTTGGTGGACACGGCCTTTTTCGAAAAGCCCTGCCAAAAACAGATGCAGTACGGCTGGAAAACAACGGCTTGAAAACAAGCCAGCAGTACCCCAAGCGGGAGTAGCTCAGTTGGTAGAGCGCAACCTTGCCAAGGTTGAGGTCGCGAGTTCGAGACTCGTCTCCCGCTCCAAATACAAAAAGGAAGCAACGGCCAACACCGCGCTTCCTTTTTTCTTGCAGTACTGGCGCAATGGCAGAGTGGTTATGCAGCGGATTGCAAATCCGTGTACGTCGGTTCGATTCCGGCTTGCGCCTCCAGTATTTTCCCTCCTGCACTTCCCCCTTCCCTGCATCTCGTTACCCATCCCTACGCCCGGTCAATCGATTGGTTGCTAAGGTGACGCCGTTTTCATCTGACGACGATGCCATGCACAACAATCACAAAAAACCGAGTCCCCGACGCGCCCCCTCGACCCTGCTCGCCCTGTCCGCGGCCACGCTGATGACGCTGGCGCCACTTGCGGCCGAAGCGGATTCCGATCGGCATCATCACCGCCACGGCCATGGCCGTGGCGAGTATAAAGAGAAGTACTGGGACGGCGCCTGCGAGGTCGAGCGCAAGTGGAAGCGCAACGGCGACTACCGCGAAAAGCGCAAGTGCCGCGACGACTACCGCTACGGTTACGGCGCACCGCAACCGGTCATGGTGCCGATGCCCGCACCCGCCATCATCATCAACCCGCCGCCCATCATCATCCGCCCCTGACCATGGATCCTTCGGTGAAAGACGCCATCGCCCGCTGGCCCGACGTACCGGCGGTGTTTGGCTGGCTGTCGCTGGACGCGCGCGGACGCTGGCGCCTGCACCCGCAGGGCCTGGCCGCGCAAGGCGGGCCGGGCGAGTCGATCACCAACACGCAGATCCTGGGTTTCATCAACCGCAATTACGAACACGACGACGCGGGCCGCTGGTTTTTCCAGAACGGGCCGCAGCGCGTGTACGTGCGATTGGACGCGGCGCCGTACGTGCTACGTCTCAGCGATGACAGCCGTGCGCTGGTCACACATACCGATGCGGCCGTGGAAACGGTCAGCGGCTGGTGGCTGGATGATGCCGGCCAGTTATATGCGATGACTCCGCCGGGGCCCGGCATCGTGCTGGACCGCGACCTGCCAGCCCTGCTGGAGCGGCTCGCTACCGAAGACGGTGCACCGTTGCTGGATGTGCTGGATGGCCTGGCGCCCGGGCAGGCGATCCGCATCGCGTTGCCCGGCGCCTATCCTGCCTCGCCGCTGCGATTGATCGATCAGGCCGACGTGGCCGCGACGTTGGGCTTTCAGGCCAATCCCGCGGCATAGATCAGCTTCGGCGCGATGCGCCAGGCCTTGCTGGCCGCGTGGATCGCGCCCCCGCGCAATGCCTCTTAGAACATGCCATTAGTATTGGCGGACTGCTCGGGTATCGGCTGGACCGCGTCCCAGTGCTCGACGATCTTGCCCTTTTCCAGGCGGAAGATGTCGATGATGGCATTGCCGCGCGTACCCGGCTCGCGCACGGCGTGCACGTGCAGGATCACGTAGTCGCCGTCGGTGAAGACCCGCTTGATCTCGCTGTTGGACTGCGGATACTTGTCGCGCAGGAAGGCGACGAATTTCCGGAAACCCTCGGGGCCATCAGCCGCGTTGGGGTTGTGCTGCACATAGCGGTCGCCCACGTACTTCAAGGCGGCATCCGCGTCTTTCTGGTTCAGGCCTTTCTCGTAGAACGCCAGCACCGCCTCTTTGTTGGCGGCTTCTTGCTCGGGCGAAGCATGCACGGCGGGCGACAAGGCGGCGGCAATCAGGATGGCGCCAAAGGCGCGCTGCGTGAACGTCATGGAATCTCCAGAGATAAAAACACCGGTACGACCGGCCCATTCTAGGTGCCCGCCGAAACCGGTGCGACGTCCAATCTGGTTGACAGACTGATGCGCGAGGCGCTCAGCCGCGGCCGCTCTTGACCAGCGCGTACTTGCCGTCGCCCAGCAGCGCCAGCACGGCGGCCGCGACCGACAGGAACACGGGGTACTCCCAGCCGCCGTTGGGGTTGCTGAAACCCCAGCCGTTGCCGAAATGGACCGTGGACGCAACGAACAGCTGCACCGTGGCGATGACGGCGATCCAGCGCGGTACGACGCCCAGGATCAACAGGACGCCGGCGCCGATCTCAAAGAACGTCACCGGATAGGCCAGCCAGCCCGCAAAGCCGATCTTGGCGAAGAACTGCGCGGTGCCGGGCAGCGTGAACACCAGCAGCTTGGTCAGGCCGTGGGCCAGGAACATCACGCCCAGCGCAATGCGCAGCAGAAGCGCCGCATAGGGCGCGGTACGGGTATCGATCATTGCATTCTCCGTGAGCGAATCGCCCAGGACGGGAAGATTCTTCATGGCCGCTATTCTTGCGATTCCAAAAACAAAGATAAACATGCAAAATCGCAACTTATTGTTCCCCGATCGGTAACAATCCAGGACACCCCGTGGACACTCATACCGCCATGCAGACCTACGCCCGGGTCGTTGAACTGGGCTCTTTCGCGGCCGCCGCGGACAAGCTGGGCCAGGCCCGTTCCGTCGTAACCCGGCAGATCGCCTACCTGGAAGAAAAATACGGCGTGCGCTTGTTGAACCGCACCACCCGCAAGCTCAGCATGACGGACGCCGGCCGCGCCTTCTATGAGCGGGTGCGGCCGATCCTGGCGGAAGTGGCCGATCTGGAATTGTCGCTACAAGCCGAAGGCCAGGCGCCCAGCGGCCGCCTGCGCATCAGCGCGCCGGTGTCGTTCGGCATCCTGCACCTGGGGCCGGCCATCGCCGAATATCTGCTGCGTTATCCGGACGTCGTGATCGACCTGGACCTGAACGACCGGGTGGTGGACCTGGTCGAGGACGGCTACGACGTCGCGGTGCGCATCGGGCCGCTGCAGGATTCGTCGCTGGTGGCGCGACCGCTGGCGGCGCAACAATTGCTGGTGTGCGCAGCTCCCGCCTACCTGGAACGCCACGGCACCCCGCGCACGCCCGAAGACTTGAAGCAGCATCGCTGCCTGCACTACGCCTACGCCAGCACCGGCAACGAATGGCACTTCGAGAAGGACGGCACCACCCATCTGGTGCGGGTCAATGCCGCGCTGCGCGCCAACAATGGCGACGTGCTGCGCACCGCCGCGCTGGCCGGACACGGCGTGATCCTGCAACCGGAATTCCTGGTGGGCGACGACGTCCGCGCCGGCCGGCTGGTGGCGCTGCTGCAGGATTATGGTCACTCCCCGATTTCCATGTACGCCGTCTACCCGCACCGGCGCTTCCTGTCGCCCAAGGTGCGCTCGTTCGTCGAGCACCTGGAAGCGCGCTTCGGCACCCGCACGCCGGCCGTCCCCGCCCGGCGCGCCAGCCGGCGCCGCAGCCGTTAGAATCGACCCCATGACCGCCAAATCGCCCCTCGAATATTTTCCCGCGCCGCGCCGCGCGAACTTCTGCAGCCAATGCGGCTCGCCCGTGAACCGCCGGGTGCCCGAGGGCGACAACCGCGAACGCGATATCTGTGACCACTGCGGCGCCATCCATTACCAGAACCCGCGCCTGGTGGTCGGCACGGTGCCGGTGCTGGACAACCGCATCCTCTTGTGCCGCCGCGCGATCGAGCCGCGCTACAACACCTGGACGCTGCCGGCCGGTTTCATGGAATTGGGCGAAAGCACCGCGCAGGGCGCCGGCCGCGAAACGCTGGAAGAATCCGGCGCGCGCATCCGGTTGGGCGATATCTACACCATTATCGACGTGCCGCAGATCGAGCAGGTGCACGTGTTCTACCTGGCCGAGGTACTGGGCCCCGAGCTGGATCCCGGCCCGGAAAGCCTGGAAGCCCGCTTCTACGACGAGGCCGACATCCCCTGGGACGACCTGGCGTTCCGCACCGTGGCCACCACGCTGCAACGCTACTTCGAGGACCGCAAGCGCGGCACATTCGGCCCTCACCACTACACCCTAGAATCGCACCGTTGAAGCTGCCCTGGCTTGCCGCAGACACCCCGTTTCCGCCCGCCGAGTTCGCGTTGACCGATCCGGATGGCCTGCTGGCGGCCGGCGCGGACCTGTCGACGGACCGGCTCATCCAGGCGTATTCCAGCGGCATCTTCCCCTGGTATTCCGAAGGCGAGCCCGTGCTGTGGTGGAGCCCCGACCCGCGCATGGTGCTGGCCTGCAAGGATTTCGCGCCCTCGCATTCGTTGCGCAAGCAGCTGCGCCAGATCGCCAGCCACGAATATGAGGCCGCGCCGCGCATCGAGGTCCGGGTCGACACGGCCTTTACCGAGGTCATGGCGCAATGCGCCGCGCCGCGCGACGGCCAGCCCGGCACCTGGATCACCGCCGCCATGCGCGAGGCCTACCGCGCCTGGCACGCGGCCGGCTATGTCCACAGCATCGAGACCTGGATCGACGGCGAGCTGGCCGGCGGTCTCTACGGCATCAGCCTGGGCCGCATGTTCTTCGGCGAGTCCATGTTCACCCGCGTCCCCAACGCCTCCAAGATCGCGCTGGCCTACCTGATCCGGTACGTCAGCGCCCAAGGGGTGCAATGGATCGACTGCCAGCAGCAGACGCGCCACCTGGCCAGCCTGGGCGCGCAGCCCGTGCCGCGCTCGCGCTTCCTGTCGCATGTGCGCGCCGCCACGGCCGCGCCGGCCATCGACTGGACACCCGGCCGGCTGGACAGCGCCGGCAGGCTGATTCCCCTGGCCGCCGACGCGGAACCTGCCGCCCCGGGTTAAGCGTTAATATGTATGCATCCCGTCACGGACTTGGCGCCGCACGCCGGGACCCCAGATGAGCCAGCTAAAAGAATTACCTTTCTCCACGCTGCAGTTCTACGCGACCGCACCCTACCCTTGCAGCTACCTGCCGGGACGCCAGGCTCGGTCGCAGGTGGCCGCGCCCGGGCACCTGATCAACGCCGGCACGTATTCCCAACTGGTGGAGCAGGGTTTTCGCCGCAGCGGCCTGTTCACCTACCGTCCGCATTGCGACAACTGCCACGCCTGTGTGCCGGTGCGGGTCGACACCGCCGGCTTCGCCCCCAACCGCAGCCAACGCCGCGCCTGGCGCGATCATCGCGGCCTGCAATCATTCGTGGCGGAACTGGCCTGGTCGCCCGAGCACTACCGGCTGTACACCCGCTACCAGCAGGGCCGTCATCCCGGCGGCGGCATGGACGAAGACAGCCGCACCCAATACGCGCAGTTTCTCCTGACCAGCCGCGTCAATACCCGGCTGGTCGAATTCCGCGACCCCGCTGGCGTGCTGATGATGGTGTCCATCATCGACGTGCTGGACGACGGCCTGTCGTCCGTCTACACCTTCTACGACCCCGACATCGCGGGCAGCCTGGGCACCTACAGCATCCTGTGGCAGATCGAGCAGTGCCGCACCCTGAACCTGCCCTGGCTGTACCTGGGCTACTGGATCGAGGACAGCCGCAAGATGTCCTACAAGGCCAGCTTCCACCCGGCCCAATACCTGATCGACGGCGCCTGGGGCGACGCCCCCGCCTCCGCCACGCCGGCCGGCGCCCTGCCCGGCGATCCGGCCTGAGCCCGGCACGCTTGACCGCCCACGGGCCGCCGGCGGGCGGCTGAGCCGGCCAAAGACGCTTTACAATCCCGCTCCATGTCGATCCTTTTCCACGCCTACCCCCTGGCCCGCCCGGCGCTGTTCGCCATGGACGCGGAAACCGCCCACGAAGTTACCCTGTCGGGACTGCAGCGGGCCTATGATTGCGGCGCGACCCGCAAGCTGCTGCATGCGCAGCCCAAGGCGCCCTGCACGCTCATGGGCCTGCAATTGGCCAACCCGATCGGCTTGGCCGCGGGGCTGGACAAGAACGGCGCCTATATCGACGCGCTGGGCAATCTGGGATTCGGTTTCGTGGAAGTCGGCACGGTGACCCCGCGCGCCCAGCCGGGCAACCCCAAGCCGCGCATGTTCCGGCTGCCGCGCGCCAATGCGCTGATCAACCGCCTGGGCTTCAACAACCAGGGCCTGGACGCCTTTCTGGCCAATGTGCAGCGCAGCCAATGGCGCAAGCAAGGCGGCATCCTGGGGCTGAACATCGGCAAGAACGCCGACACCCCGATCGAACGCGCGGCCGACGACTACCTGATCGGGTTGGCGGGGGTCTATCCTCACGCCGACTACGTGACGGTGAACATCTCGTCGCCCAACACCAAGAACCTGCGCGCCCTGCAAGGCGGCGACGAGTTGTCGGCGCTGCTGGCGCAACTGGCGGACAAGCGCCGCGCGCTGGAAGACCAGCATCAGCGCCGCGTGCCAATGGCGGTGAAGATCGCCCCCGACCTGACGACGGAACAGATCGACGCCATCGCCGATGCCCTGCCCCGCCACGGCATCGACGGCGTGATCGCCACCAACACCACGCTGTCGCGCGACGCCGTCACGGGCATGGCGCACGCCGAAGAAGCTGGCGGCCTGTCGGGCGCGCCGGTGCATGAACTGTCGCTGGCGGTGATCCGCCGCCTGAAGGAGCGCCTGGGCGACAGCCTGGCGATCATCGGCGTGGGCGGGGTGCTGTCGGGCCGTCAGGCGCAGGAAAAAATGCAGGCCGGCGCCGATGCCGTGCAGCTGTACACGGGCCTGATCTACCGCGGCCCCGCCCTGGTGGGCGAATGCGTGCGGGCCATCGCCCGCCAGTGACGCCACAGGCCTGGCCCGGGCATCGCGCCCCCGGCGTCCGCAGCGCAGGCAAAAAAAGAGGCCACCCGAAGGGTGGCCCTAATTCCAGCTCTGCTCTGTCACTCAACAGTACTACATAACTGCGATTTGCGCAGCACTGCGCGCCAAATACTTAGGCGCTGCGGCGGCTGCGGCTGGCAACCTTGGTGGCGGCGTCGGCGGCATCCGTCGCGGCCTTGAAGGTCGCGTTGGCGGCGGCATTCAGGTTGGACTCGGCGACTTCGGCGGCTTGCTTGGCGGCCTTGGTCAGCGAATCGTAGGCGCTGTTGGCGGTGGCCAACGACGACTTGATCAGGGCGACGGCGCTTTCCGAACCCGTGGGGGCGTTCTTGGAGAACTGCTCGACGGCGTCGGTCAGTTGCTGTTGGCCTTCGGCGATTTGTTCTTCGGTCAGCTTGACCAGGTTGCCCTGCACGCCGGCAACGATGTCATACACGTGCTTGGTGTAGGCCAGGGCCTTTTCGGCGCCCGGTTGCAACAGGCCGGAGGCGAAAGCCGCGGCTTCTTGCGGATCCTTGACGGAGGCGGCTTGCTGCGACTTCTGGGCGACTTCGTCCAGGGTGGCGCGAACGACCTTCAGGTTCAGCTCGACCAGCTTTTCGAAACCGGCGAACACAGCCGACTGGGCGGCCACGAACGTGTTGATGCTGGCTTGTTGACGGTCCAGGACTTGCTGCGGAATAGCGCTCATAGAATTGCTCCTTTTAGGGGTAGCCGGAGGCTTTCCGGCAGGTAAGGATGGTGTCTGCGACGAAACGATAAGAACGTGCGCGGAAACTGGTACTACAAGCTACCGCCGGCCCGTTTGATGCACTGCACAATTCACATTCTACGGGCCAAAAAAACCTTGTCAAGCAATATTGGTGCAACGCAACAACTATTTGCACTTTAACAGTGCACGCCCGCGCAGGGGGTTGATCCCGCGCAAGGATTTCCCATGATTCGGGAAATACCGGACATGACGGCGTATCAATTCTTTTCTACACTGCTTGCACGCTGATGACAGACAAACACAAACGATAAGTCAGCGATCAAAAACACATCGCAGCAAGCAAAACCCCCTGCAATCGGAGACTTCATGACCTTCATCCCCCGCACGCTTTCGGCCCTGCTCGCGGCCAGCGCCATGCTCGCGGCCGGCGCCGCCCACGCGGAATTCCCGGAACGCCCCATCAATATGGTGGTGCCTTTCGCCGCCGGCGGTCCGACGGACAACGTCGCGCGTTCGCTGGCTGAAGCCATGCGGCACTCGCTGGGCCAGACCGTCGTGGTCGAAAACAAGGGTGGCGCGGGCGGCACCATCGGCACCACGCAAGTGGCCCGCGCCCAGCCGGACGGCTATTCGGTGCTGCTGATGCACGCCGGCTTCTCGACCGCGCCGTCCCTGTACAAGAATCCGGGGTACGACCCCTACAAGAGTTTCGAACCCATCGGCCTGGTGGTCGATGTGCCCATGACCATCATTGCCCGTTCGGACTTCCCGCCCAACACCATCCAGGAACTGGCCGAGTACGTCAAAAAGAACAAGGACAAGGTCTCGCTGGCCAACGCCGGCATCGGCGCCGCCAGCCACCTGTGCGGCACTATGCTGGTCGAAGCCCTGGGCGTGCAACTGCTGACCATCCCGTACAAGGGCACCGCGCCGGCCATGAACGACCTGCTGGGCAAGCAGGTGGACCTGCTCTGCGACCAGACTACCAACACGACGCAGCAGATCGACAGCGGCAAGGTCAAGGCCTACGCCGTCACCAGCCTGCAGCGCGTGCCCACCCTGCCCAAGCTGCCGACCATGGACGAGTCCGGCTTCAAGGGCTTCGAAGTCGGCATCTGGCATGGCATGTGGGTGCCGAAGGGCACGCCCAAGCCCGTCGTGGACAAGCTGATCAAGAGCCTGCAGGCCGGTCTGGCGGATCCCAAGTTCCAGGAACGCATGAAGCAGCTGGGCGCCACGGTGCTGACCGCCGAAGCGAATCCCCAAGCGCTGGACGCCAAGGTCAAGCAGCAAGTGCCGCAATGGGCCGAGCTGTTCAAAAAGGCCGGCGTCGAGCAGCAATAAACCTGGCCCCTGCCGGCAGGCCCGCCACGGCGGGTTTGCCGAGCAGACGCCCACCGGCTCGCGCCGGAATCAAGAAAAGCCCCTTGCGGGGCTTTTTCTTTTGCGGGGCGCAGCGCGCGCTGCCGCGGATCAGGGCCGCATGGCCTGCGCCGCCAGCCCCAGGCCGTTGAAGCCGCTGGACACGGACGGCTCGTAGCCCAGCGCTTCGGAGATGCTGGCGGCCGTGTCGACCAGGGCCTTGATCCAGTCGTCTTGCAGGCGCTCGGCGGGCGCCGAAATCGACAGGCCGGCGACCAGCTTGCCGGTATCGTCGAAAATACCCGCGGCGATGCAGCGCACGCCCAATTCCAATTCTTCGTTGTCACGCGCATAGCCGTGGCGGCGAACCAGCGCCAGCTCGCGTTCCAGCCGGTCCAGGTCGGTCAGGCTGTTGCGGGTGTGACCGGCCAGGCCGGTGCGCAAGGCGTAGGCGCGCACTTGGCGCGTGTCGCCGGTGGACAGGAACAGCTTGCCGGTGGACGTCAGGTGCAAGGGCGCGCGGCCGCCGATGGCGCGCACCACCTGCATGCCCGAGCGTTCGCTCCAGGCGCGGTCGATGTAGACGATTTCGTCGCCCTGCTGCACCGACAGATTGATCGTCTGACCGGTGAGCTTGTGCAGCGAACGCATGGCCGAAATAGCGGCCTCGCGAACGTTGAGCCGCCCCTTGACCAGCGACCCCAGCTCCAGCAGGCGCATGCCCAGCTGGTAGAGGCCGTTGTCCACCCGCTCGACGTAACGGCCCACGACCAGATCATTCAGGATGCGGTGCGCGGTGGACGCATGCAGGCCCGTGGTCGCGGACAATTCCTTGAGCGTGACGGGATCGGGCTGCGCGGCCAGCGCGTCGAGCAGGCGCATGGCGCGCTCGATGACCTGGATCGCGATGGGATGGGACGAAGCGCCATCGGCCTCGGCGTCCAGGGGATTGCGGGTGGTGGAAAGACGGGACATAGGATGGGAAGGGGCTCGCGCGGCGCCACCGAAAGAGACCGGTCTTGCGGCAACGCAGCAAACAGTTCTTTCCCGTATTGTGAAATTTACCGGCAGGTTTGGCAACCGCTTTTTGCAAGGATAAAACGGGGACGCGCCCCGTTTTGTGCCATCACGCCGCGGGAGGCGCCAGCTTGCCGCCCAGGCGCAGCACTTCGGCCCGCAGGAACGCCAGCGCCTCGGCGGCCGCCTGGGGTTCACCCTTGACGCCCAGGTCGATGTGCGGCGTGCCGCCCGCCTCGCCCACGCTGGGCAGGCTGAAGGCGCGCACGCCCGGCCAGCGGGTTTCAACACTTTGCATGGCCGGCGTGATGCGCGATTCGGGCATGCTGAACACCAGGAAGGAATGCTCGGCGTGCTGGCGCACATGCTGCAATGCACGATAGCGCGTGTCGAGGGTCCATTCGAGCATGGGCCAGGCCATCACGGGAAAGCCCGGCACGAAGGTGTGGTCGCGGATGAAAAAGCCCGGAATGCGGTTATAGGGGTTGGGGACGATCTCGCAGCCTTCGGGAAACACCCCCATCTGCAGCCGCTGCTGGTTTTCCGGCGCGCTCATGTCGGCCGTGCCTTGCCCCTTGGCCGCCATTTCGGCGGTGCGCAGGGCGATAGCCTGTTCGGCCTCCGGGTGCAGGGCCAGCGGCAGGTCCAGCGCCGCCGCGGCGGCCTGGCGGGTGTGGTCGTCTGGCGTGCCGCCGATGCCGCCGCAGGAGAACACCACGTCGCCGGTCGCGAAGCTGCGCCGGTAGGCCGCCACCAGGGTGTCGCGCTCGTCGGGCAGGAATTCCGCCCAGCTCAGCTGCATGCCGCGGGCGGCCAGCAGTTCGACGACTTTGGAGAAATGCTTGTCCTGCCGGCGGCCCGACAGGATTTCGTCGCCGACGATAATGAGGCCGATGCGGCGGGAGGCGGATTCTGCAGCCATGTCCGGTTCCAGATTGAGGCGGGTTGAATGGGGTCGCCGCCGTCAGGCGACGTCGATGGTACGTTCCTGGCGCAGGCGCTGGACGGCGTCCAGCCCGTAATGCGCGTAGACCAGGGCCGAGAACACCGGCAGGATGATCCAGGCCGGCGGCAGCAGGTTGAGCAGCGAGCAGATCAGGCCGATGACCCAGAAGCCGCCGTTGTTGCGCTTCAGGATGATCTTGCGCTCGGCGGGGCTGGCGTGTTCGACGATGGCGTCCAGCCGCATCATGCGCGAGAACGCGAAGGCCCACCAGAACACCGACAGCACCACGGCCATGGGCGGCACCAGCCACAAGGGCAAAGTCAGCAGCCAGCCGGCGGCGAATGCCGCCGACACCCAGACCGCGTTCCAGACGCTGACGGCGGTGGAAAACCTGCCCTGGTGAGCCAGGCCGGCGTATTCGCGCTGGCCCACGTGACGCAGCACCAGCGGCATGACGAAGACGGCGGCGATGGCCAGGCCCAGGATGCCGGACACCGGCAACAGGATGGCCGCGGCGATCACGGGAATCAGGTAGATCTTGAGCGAGAACAGCCCCATCGCCACCAGCCATTCGTCCGTGCGGTTGACGAAGTCCCAGTGCGAGGCTTCGACCCGCAGCCAGTCGGTCAGGGGCGTCCAGAACAACCAGAGCAGCAGGAACGCGCCGACCAGCGCGATCAGGAAAGGCAGCAGCACCGCGAACAGCATCGTCGGGTGGCATTGGGACACCAGCGCGCGCTTGAAAGCCTGCGCGACGCTGCCCGCGGGGCCGGTAAAACGGCCGGCGCCGGCGGGTTGGGAATCAGTGCGCAAGGCAGTCATGGCATCGGAAATGAAAGGTGGGCATCCCGGGTATGATAGTCAAACACGCCTGCCTTCGCTCGTATGACGCTCCTAGTACCCGGCTCCGATCTCTCCGCCCTGCGCGCCCAACTGGCGGCTTCGCCCCAGGCCTGGCTCGTCGCCTGTTTCTGCGCCGCTTGGTGCGATACCTGCGAGGAATACAAACCCAAGCTGCGCACGCTGTCCGGCACCTTCCGGCAGCATGTGTTCGCCTGGATCGACATCGAGGATCACGCCGAATTGCTGGGCGAAGTCGACGTCGAGAACTTCCCCACCCTGCTGGTCCAGATCGGCGGCCGCGTGGTTTTCTACGGCCCCATGCTGCCGCACATCGGCCACCTGGAACGCCTGCTGGAAAGCCTGGACGAACACAGCCCGGTGGTGACGTCGGCCCTGCCCGACTTGCCCAGGCTGCTTGCCGCCTGACACGTCCGCGCCTAAATTGCCGGCAAACAAAAAGCGCCCTGCAAGGGCGCGTTCTCTTTTGGGGCGGCGCATCAAAAAAGCCCCCTTTCGGGGGCTGCTAGCGCACGCAGTGCGGGCGGCGTGAGGGCGTTATTTCCGGCTGCCGCCGAGCAAGACGGCAACCTGGCGCTTGGGCGCGGTCGAATTGCCGTTCTGGCGCGGCGCCTGTTCTTCGGCGGGTGCCGAAGCGGCCGAAGGTTCGTAGGGCTTGAGGAAGAAATCGTCCACGGGCTGGCGCGACGAATTCGAGCCGTAGCCGCCACCCGAACGCCGGTCCGACGAACGGCCGCCGCGCTCGCGGCCGCCCTCACGGCCTTCGCGGCCTTCACGGCCTTCGCGCGACGAGGAACCACGCTCTTCACCGCGGCCATGGCTACGGGCGACCAGGTCGGCGGGCACATCCAGCGTGCCGCGCGGCACTTCGCGCTTGATGAGCTTTTCGATGTCGAGCAGGAAGCGCTCTTCGTCAGGCGTGAACAGAGCGATGGCTTCGCCGGAGGCGCCTGCGCGGCCGGTACGGCCGATGCGGTGCACGTAGTCTTCGGCGTTGTACGGCAGGTCGTAGTTGATGACGCAAGGCACGCCGGCCACGTCCAGGCCGCGAGCCGCCACGTCGGTGGCGACCAGGACTTCGAGTTCGCCGGCCTTGAAGGCTTCAAGCGCCTTCATGCGGTCGGCCTGGGTCTTGTCGCCGTGAATGGATTCGGCCTTGACGCCGTCGCGCTCGAGTTCACGCGCCAGGCGCGCCGTGCCGATCTTGGTGTTCGAGAACACGATGACCTGCTTCAGGCCGCGCGACTTCACCAGGTGCACGACGGCGGCGCGCTTCTTGTCGCCCGCCATCTTGTAGGCGATCTGCGTGATGGTGGTGGCCGTGGCGTTGCGCGCCGCGACTTCGATTTCCACCGGGTGGTTCAGGTACGAACGGCCGAGCTTGCGGATTTCGTTGCTGAAGGTAGCCGAGAACAGCAGACCCTGACGCTGCGCGGGCAACAAGCGGATGATGCGTTCCAGGTCGGGCAGAAAGCCCATGTCCAGCATGCGGTCGGCTTCGTCCAGCACCAGGATGCCGACCTGGCTCAGGTTCACGTTCTTTTGCTCGACGTGGTCGAGCAGGCGGCCCGGGGTAGCCACCAGGACTTCGCAGCCGCGGCGCAGCGCTTCTTTCTGAGGCCCGATATCGACACCGCCGAACACAACCGCAGAACGCAGGGGCGTCTGCTTGCTGTAGCGCTTGACGCTTTCGTAGACCTGGTCCGCCAGCTCGCGGGTGGGCGTGAGGATCAGCGCGCGCACCGGGTGCCGCGCGGGCGAGGCGCTGGTGTTGGCCAGCGGCATCAGGCGATGCAGGATGGGCAGCGTGAACGCCGCCGTCTTGCCCGTGCCGGTCTGGGCCGCGCCCATGACGTCGCGCCCTTCCACCACGACGGGGATGGCTTGGGCCTGGATGGGGGTGGGCGTGGTGTAGCCGGTTTCGGCGATCGATTGCAACAGCAGGGGATGCAGCCCGAAGTCGGAGAACGTGGGCGTCGGCGCGGGCGCTGCGGCGGTGGGTGCTGCGGATTGAGTGGATTCAGTCATCAGGGTTTGGCAGATACCGGGACCATTGAAAAAGAACAAAACGAGAGTGCTTCGAGCACTGCACTACATATGCATCGGGACAACCGGAACGCGCGCCACGCTCACGCGGCCACGTGCAAACCACCCAGGCGCGCAACGCGCGTCACGGGCAATCTGCACCCTGCCTTGCAGGCCAGGCGGCGCATTCTGGTTTCGATACTTATGAGGGCAGTACCAGGCCCGGATTGCTGTGGATAAGTTGATTTTAGCGCAGCCGGCCTACCACACGGGCAAGCGCGTGTCAGGAATGCGCCGCGGACCGGCCCCGCCCCCTGCCGGGCGGGGTCTGCCGCGCAACCTTAGTGTCCACCCAGCGGACACCAAGCATAGCAAGCACGGCCATCAGCCGGCCAGCCAGCGCAAGCCCCACAGGACCACCATGCCGACGACGATGACCAGCACCGCGCTGCGGGTGCGCAGGAACACCAGGATGGCTACGATGCCGGCCACCAGTTTGTAGTCGAATATCGGACCCAGCCCTGCTTTCCAGGGCAGCAGGTCCGGCACCACGATGGCGGTGAGCGCGGCCGCCGGCGCGTAGCGCAGGGCGCGGCGCACGCCGTCGGGCAAGGGAATGTAGTCGCCGAACAGCATGAAGCCGGCGCGGGTCAGCACGCTGCACAGCGCCAGCAGCAGGATGGCCGAATAGACGTAGATCTCGGAAGGCCAGAGGGTCATTGGCGCGCCTTGAAGAAACGTTCCGCCCACATGCCGGCGACGACGCCGGCGATGACCGCGGCAGCCAGGCCCAGACGCAGCGGTAGCACCTGGCCGGTCCAGGCCACCACGCCGGCGGCCAGCATCGACACCAGCATGGGCTTGGAATTGGCCAGCGGCACCGTGATGGCCAAGAGCGCAAGCACCGCCGCGAAGTCCAGCGACCAGCCGGCCGGCACCATGGTACCCAGGTAGATGCCCACAATGGACGAGGTCTGCCAGACGACCCAGCCAGGGGCAACCGCGCCGATGAAGTACCAGAGCTGTTCGCGGGTGCCGCGCTCGGCGGCGTCGCCGAACCGGGGCATGAACAGCACGAAGCCCATGTCCGTGGTGAAGTAACCCAGACCCAGGCGCTTGGGCCAGGACAGGTGGCGGAAATAGGGTTGCAGCGCGGCGCCGAAGATCAGGAAGCGCAGGTTCACCACGCAGCCCGCGGCGAAGATCAGCCACAGCGGCGCGCCGGTGGCGATCAGGGGCAAAGAGGTGAGCTGGGCCGAGCCGGCGTATAGCAGCAGGGTCATGGCCAGGGCCATGGATTCGGTCAGTCCGGACTTGACCATGGCAACGCCGGTCACCAGGCCCCAGGTCGCGGTGGCGATCAGGGCCGGCACGATGGCGTGCACCCCGGATCGGAACGCGGCGATGCGCTCCTGGCGGGCCACCCGCGGATCTTCGGTATCGGACAACGCGGACTCAGAGGACAACGGCGGACCCCTGGGTATTCGGACAGGACGACATGGAGACTCTATGGAAGGAAACGCACGACAACCTGCTCGCCCGCCGGGCCCGCGGAAGGCCCGGAGGCACCACGCCGGTGCGCGAATAGGGGCCTATTGTAACCTCGCCGCTTGATACAATACGGCCCTCACATTGAGAGGGAGCAGACCATGTCGATGGCTGACCGCGATGGCTTCATCTGGTATGACGGCAAACTCGTGCCCTGGCGCGACGCGACCACGCACGTCCTGACGCACTCCCTGCACTACGGCCTGTCGGTCTTCGAAGGCGTGCGCGCCTACCACGCCGAGATCGGCACGGCGATCTTCCGTCTCGAAGACCACACCAACCGCCTCTTCAATTCGGCGCACATCTACCAGATCCCGATGCCCTTCGATCGCGACACGATCAACGAGGCCCAGCGGATGGTGGTGCGCGAGAACAAGCTCGAATCCGCCTACCTGCGGCCGCTGGTGTTCTACGGCCCCGAAAAAATGGGCGTGTCGCCCAAGGGCGCCAAGGTGCACGTGGCGATCGCTGCCTGGCCCTGGGGCGCCTACCTGGGCGAAGAAGCCCTGTCGCAGGGCATCCGGGTCAAGGTGTCGTCGTTCGCCCGCCAGCACGTCAACGTGACGATGCCACGCGCCAAGGTGGCCACCACCTACGCCAACTCGATCCTGGCCAATACCGAGGCCCTGCAGGACGGCTACGACGAAGCCCTGCTGCTGGACACCGAAGGCTTCGTGGCCGAAGGCTCGGGCGAAAACCTGTTCATCGTCAAGGACGGCGTGCTCTGCGAGCCCGAGATCGCCTCGGCCCTGACCGGCATCACCCGCTTGACCATCCACGCCCTGGCGGCCGACTTCGGCTTGCGCATTGTTACCAAACGCCTGACCCGCGACGACGTCTACATCGCCGACGAGGCTTTCTTCACCGGCACCGCCGCCGAAGTCACGCCGATCCGCGAGGTCGACAACCGCCAGATCGGCTCGGGCCGGCGCGGCCCCATCACCGAGAAACTCCAGAAAGCGTTTTTTGACATGGTGAATGGCCGCAACCCGAAGTACCATCACTGGCTGAGCAAAGTCTGATTCGCGCCGCCCTGCCCGCCAGGGCGGCATTACTGCCCCAACCTACCGTCCATCGGTATTTTTATTCAGGAAATTCCATGACCGCTGCTGCCCCGGCCGCCGTCCCCCACCCCCACGAAGTCATTGAAGTCGGCGCCGAAGACCTGCCCGTCTTCTGTCCCGGCCCCAAGGCCCCGCTGTGGAGCATGCACCCGCGCGTCTTCCTGGACGTCGCGCGCAACGGCTCGGCGCGCTGCGCCTACTGCGGCGCCGAATACCGGCTCAAGCCCGGCACCGTGCTGCACGGCCACCACTAAGCCTTCGCCGCAACCGCCAAACCGTTCCCGCCATCATGTTCGCCACGCCCGAAGAAGCAGAACACGCGTTCTACGAAGCCCTTGAGCAGGGGGACACCGTCCGCCTGATGCAAGTGTGGGCGGACGACGAGGAAGTCGTCTGCATCCATCCGGGAGGCCTGCGCATCGTCGGCCACTCGGCGGTGCACGAATCCTGGCAACACGTGCTGGCCAACGGCCCCCTGCATATCCGCCCGCTGCGCCCGCTGGTCATGTTGAGCATGATGTGCGCGGTGCACGTGCTGGTCGAGCAAGTGGCGGTACGCACCCGGGAAGGCACGCAGTTCGCCAACTGCTACGCCACGAACATCTACCACAAGGGCCCCACCGGCTGGCGCATGGTCATGCACCATGCCTCGTCGGCGCCTACGGAAGCCGGAGTGCTCGACTTGCACGACGTACCCGACATGCTGCACTGAAGGCGGGTGGATTTTTTTGGCTGCTGCTCGTTTCGATACCACGCCCTGCCCTGTTCCCTCCTGGTTGCCCGGAGGCGATGCCCAGACGGTCTACGCCGCGCTGTTCGCGCAGTACCACCGCATCGCTTTCGTGCGCGACCGCGTCGAAACGCCTGACACCGATTTCGTCGATTTCGACTGGACCGGCCCCGGGCTGTTCCCTCACAAGGCGGCCGACGGCGCGCCGGTCAGCGGACAAGGCCCCGTGGCCAACGGCAAGACCGCCGCGGCCCGCTGGATGACCGACGCCGACTGGAAATCGCTGCCGCAAACCGCCGACACCCCTGCCCTGCTGCTGTTCCATGGCCTGGAAGGCGGCAGCAACAGCCGCTATGCGCAGTCCATCGCGCATCATTTCCGGGCGCGCGGCTGGATCGTCGTCATTGCGCATTTCCGCGGCTGCTCGGGTGTGCCCAACCGCCTGGCGCGGGCCTATTATTCCGGCGATTCCGCCGAGGTCGGCTTCCTGCTCAAGACGGTGCGCGACCGCATTCCGCATGCACGCTGGCACGCCGTGGGCGTATCGCTGGGCGGCAATGCGCTGCTCAAGTACCTGGGCGAACACCACGAAGACACCTCCTGGCTGACCGCGTGCGCCGGCGTGTCCGTGCCCCTGGACCTGGTGGCCTGCGGCAAGACCCTGTCCACGGGGTTCTTCAACCGCAAGGTCTATACGGGCCATTTCCTCAAAACGCTCAAGCACAAGGTGCTGGAAAAGGCCCATCGCTATCCGGGCGCCATCGACGTCATGCGCATCGCCCATGCGCGCGACCTGCGCGATTTCGATGACGCCTACACCGCGCCGATGCACGGGTTCCGCAATGCCCTCGATTACTGGACCCGCGCGTCCAGCAAGCCGTGGCTGCCGCAGATATCGGTGCCGACGCTGGTGCTCAATGCGCTGAACGATCCATTCATTCCGGCCAGCGCGTTGCCCAAGCCGGACGAATGCTCGTCGAGCATCCTGCTGCACCAACCCACGGACGGCGGCCATGCCGGCTTTCCGACGGGCGCCTTTCCGGCGCACCTGGGGTGGTTGCCGCAGCGCCTGGGCCGCTTCTTCGAGACCGGGCTGTAGCGCGCCTGCGTCCGGCCGGCACAGATAACCCGGCCTGAATCAGCCCGACTTGAAGCGTTCCAGCAACTGGCGCTCTTCGGCCAGCTTGTCCTTGACTTCCTTGATCTGCACGTCGATCTGCGACTGCTCGTAGAAATCGGTGGACATGCTACGCGCCTGCTGCAGCTGCGACTCGGCCGCCGCGAAGGCGCCGGTCATGACGTAGTAGCGCGCCAGGTCGCGGCGCGCCTGCACCGGCTTGCCGTTGCGCTCTTCGCTTTGCGCCAGCATCTGATAGAGACTGGGCTCGTCCGAACCCCATTGCTTGATCTTGGCGCGCAGATAGTCCTGCGCCTCGGCGTGGCGGCCATTGGCCTGCAGCGCGGTGGCGTAGGCCAGGCCCAGCGCCCGCTGCTCGGGCCAGCGGCGCGTGGCGGCCTGCGCCAGGTCCTGCGCGCGCCGGTAGTCCTTGCGGGCCAGCGCGATATCGACGGCGAGCTTGGCCATTTGCGGCGAATCGCGCCCGTCGGCCGAGGCCAGCCCCATGTTGCGCTCGGCCTCATCCAGGCTGTTGCGCTGAAAGGCCTGCAACGCCAGGCCGTAATACGCGGCCGAGCGGCGCACGCCGGACAGGGCCTGGGCTTCGTCCTGCAATTGCTGCGTGGCCGACCGCAGGCTGACCGCGTCGCGCCCCTGCACCACGCGCATCTTGGCGCGCACGTACCAGAAGTCGTCGCTGTCGACGTGGCGCGCGGGCGGCAGTGAACGCACGCGGTTCTGCACATCGGACATACGCTCGATGGACAAGGGGTGGGTGCTGGCCCACGAGCCGCCGCCCGCGCCTTCGTTCAGGCGCGACGCGTTCATCAGACGCGAGAACATTTGCGCCATGCCCTCGGCGTCGTAGCCGGCCTTGGTGAGCATGGTGAAGCCGGCCCGGTCGGCCTCGCGTTCGGCATCGCGGGAAAAGCCCAATTGGCGGTTGATGGCGGCGGCCTGGCCGAATGCGGCCACCCCCATCGCCAGGTTGCCCCCGCCGCCGGCCAGCGCGGCCAGCAGCGCGCCCGCCAGACTGGCGAGCATCACCATGCTGTTCTGGTTCTGCTGGGTCATGCCGCGCGCGATGTGGCGCTGCACGACGTGGCCGATTTCGTGCGCCAGCACCGCCGCCAGCTCGGACTCGCTGCCCGAGGACACGATCAGCCCGGTATTGACGCCGATGAAGCCGCCCGGCATGGCGAAGGCGTTGATCTCGGGATCGCGCACGCCGAACATCTCGACATCAGGCACCGCGCCGGGCGAAAACGCCGCCAGCTTGCGCCCCATGGTGGTGAGGTACTGGCTGAGTTCGGGGTCGTCGATATAGGTGGGATCGCGGCGCCCTTGCGACATGATGGCCTCACCCAGGCTGCGCTCCAGCATGGGGGAGAGGTCCGCGGCGGATGCGGCGCCCATCGTGGGCAAACCCACGGGCTGGGCCCAGGCGGCCACCGGCAAGGTCGGCGCGACCAGGGCGAAACAGATTCCGGCGATCGCGCCCCGCTGCGCAATCGAGCAAATGGATGGCATTTTCCTGCGGTTCATAAGCCTATGATAGCGATGCGCTTAAAATGTTTCATCGTTACCCCCTACGAGGTTTCAATGCGTCCCGTCCGTAAAGCCGTTTTCCCTGTCGCCGGCATGGGCACGCGTTTCCTGCCCGCCACCAAGGCGATGCCCAAGGAAATGCTGCCCGTCGTCGACAAACCGCTGATCCAGTACGCCGTCGAAGAAGCCGTGGCTGCCGGCATCACGGACCTGATCTTCGTTACGGGTCGCAACAAGCGCGCCATCGAAGACCATTTCGACTCCGCCCCCGAGCTCGAGTCCGACCTTGAAAGCAAAGGCAAGCACGAGCTTCTGGCGATGGTGCGGGGCATTCTACCTGCCCACGTCAATTGCCTCTATATCCGCCAATCCGCGCCGCTGGGCCTGGGTCACGCCGTGCTGTCGGCCGCTCCGGCGGTGGGCGACGAGCCCTTCGCCGTGCTGCTGGCCGACGACCTGATCGACGGCGACTCTCCCGCCCTGAAGCAATTGGTGGACGTCGCCATGCTCCAGAACGCCAGCGTGCTGGGCGTGCAGGACGTGCCGCGCGAAGACACGCGCAAGTACGGCATCGTGGCCACCCGGGCCGGCGATGCCCAGGCCGACGGCCGCACCGAGCGCGTGACCCACATCGTTGAAAAGCCCGATCCCGCCGCCGCGCCCTCGACGCTGGCAGTGGTGGGCCGCTATGTGCTGGAAGCCGCGATCTTCGACCATCTGCGCTCGACCAAGATGGGCGCGGGCAATGAGATCCAGCTGACCGACGGCATCGCCTCGATGATGCGCGAACGCGCGGTGTACGCGCACCGCTACGAAGGCACGCGCTACGACTGCGGCAACAAGGCAGGCATGTTCCAGGCCACCGTGGCGCTGGGCAAGAAGTACCACGGTCTGCTGCCGGACTGATCCGGCAGCCGCGCATCCCCATCTGGCGCGCCCTCGCGGCGCGCCAGCCCCGGCAGTCTTCAGACGGACGCCGCCCGGGCTCGGGCACGGGCCTGCGCCAGGGCGTCGCGGTCGGCCTTGCGCAGACGGCCCTTGGCCGACAGCCGCATCAGCGTCCCCAGGGCCACCATCAAGCCGATCACTTCCACCAGCGCGGCCGGAATCCACATGGTCAGGCCGCCGATGGTCTGGTCCGTTTGGGCCGACATCGCGATGGCGCGGCCGCACAGCTCGAACAGCGGATAGATATCGCTTTCGGTAAAGGCGATGACCGCCCCCGCCACCATTTGCGGCAGCATGGTCAGGATCGGTGAAATCACGCGGCCGCCCGGCGTCATCGCGGCAGGCGGACTGGGACGGCGGTCCAGGATCAGGTTCCAGTACATGAAGCCGCTGATCACCACGGACCAGTTCATCACGCGGTACAGCCGCCAGTCGAGCATGGAATAGAACTGCACCGACGGGATCAGCCAGACCAGCACCAGGAACACGAACAGGGTCGGCACGAAGATCTTGTTGGTCAGCACGGCCACGGTGCCGCGGCCCCAACCCGTGCACAGGAAATCACGTAGCCGGACGCGCCAGGACATCGGCAGGCCCGCGCGCATGACCTGGCCAGGAAAAGCCGCCATGACGACCAGCGGCCCCAGGTGGTGCAGCACCAGGTGCTGGATACGATGGATGAAGAACATCCGCTCGGCGTAGTAGTCCAGCCGCGTGTGCATGGACAGGTACAGCAGGACCATGCCGGTCCAGAACAGCACGCGGCGCGCGCCCGATACGTGATGGACGCGCTGGCCGCGCACAAACAGCACGATGGCCACCAGGAAGGAGGCCACCAGCGTGGGAGAGAACTCCCAGGGTATGAGCCATTCGAGACTGTCCATGCGGGTCATCCGGAAAATGCCAGCGGGGGGAAGCCGCCCGGGCCAAAACACGCAACCGGGTCGATTGTAGTAGACCCGGACGCCCCCCGTCCGGCTCAGAACCGGTGCGAAATGCCCGTGCCAAAACGCGAGGTATGCGAATGGCCAGGGTCGAACTGGTTATCCAGGGTGTAATTGGACGCGTAGCCGGCGAACGCATAGAGCGTGGTGCGCGGCGACAGGTCATAGGTATACCCTAGGGTCACCAACTGCGCATTACGCGCCTTGGAGCCGTCTTCCCACGTCCAGTCCGGACTGGCCAGCGACCACTGCGCCACCACGGTGCCATGCCCCACCGGCACGCTGGCGCCCAGCAGCCAGGCGTTGATGGCGCCGCCGCGGGCGAAGGCCGCCGGCCCCAGGTTCTGGCCGAGATTGTCGGGATCGCCGCCGTCCAGGCCGACGTAGCCGTTGCGCTGACGCGACCAGGCCACCGACACCTTGACGACCTCGAAGTCATAGGACGCCCCCAATTGCACCGCCTGCGGCCGCCCATTGTTGCCGGCGGGCGGATCCGCCAGACGCATCTGGTCCCAGGTGGCCACCGCCAGGAGCGGTCCGTCCTCGTATTTCAGGCCCAGGCTGAGCGCGCGGTTGTTGGCGGCGGTCTGGAAGCGGTCGCGGCCATCGGCATCGAAGGCATAGCCGATGCCGGCCTGGAAGCCCTGCCAGGTAGGCGTGTAATAGTTGACCAGGTTGCTGAACTGATAGTTGTCGGACGCCTTGAAGGTGGCGCCCATGCCCATTTCCTTCCAGGAGGCAAGCTCCAGCGCATTGCCGTAGGTCTTGCCGACGGTGTATTGGCGGCCCAGGCGCAGGTCGCCGTAGCGTTCATGCGCCAGCCCGACCCAGGCGCCGTAGTTGAACAGGCGGTCGTCGTCGGCGCGCTTGCCGGTGGACGGATCGAAGCCGCTTTCCAATTGGAAGCGGGTGCTCCAGCCATCGCCCAGGTCTTCGCTGCCGCGCAGGCCCCACAAGGAATCGGTCAGACCGCCGTTGAGCAGGCCGCTATGGCTGCCCTGGCCCGACGTATGGGTGGTGGCGATGCCGGCGTCGACCACGCCGTACAGTTGCACGCCCGGGCCGTCGCCGGCCGCGTGCGCCATCAGGGGAATACTTGCCGCGCCCGCCATCAGCGTCGTGGCAACAGTCGTGATTCTCATAGCTATCTCCTGAATCCGCGGCGGGCCAGATGCCCGCCGCCAGGTGGTTCGGTTTGACTATTGCCAGCCGTAGCGGCGGACCCAGATACCCTTGAGCAATTGCGTCAGGACGCAGTAGCTGAGCAGGATGCCCACCAGCCACGGGAAGTACGACCACGGCAGCGCCTGCAGCTGGAAGTAGCCGGCCAAGGGCGAAAACGGCAGGAACAGCCCCAACCCGACCACCATCACCGTCATCGCCATCAGCGGCCAGGCGGCGCGGCTCTGCAGGAACGGAATCTTGCGTGTGCGGATCATATGCACGATAAGCGTCTGCGACAACAGCCCTTCGACGAACCAGCCCGACTGAAACAGGGTCTGATGTTCGGGCGCGTTGGCCTGGAACACGTACCACATGAGCGCATAGGTGGCGATGTCGAAAATGGAGCTGATGGGGCCAAAGAACACCATGAAGCGTCCCAGGCCGGCGGGATCCCATTGCTGCGGCTTTTTCAGAAGTTCTTCATCGACATTGTCGAACGGAATGGCCGTCTGCGATATGTCGTACATCAAATTCTGCAGCAGCAAGTGGATCGGCAGCATCGGCAGGAACGGCAGGAAGGCACTGGCCACCAGGACCGAGAAGACGTTGCCGAAGTTGGAGCTGGCGGTCATCTTCAGGTACTTGAGCATGTTGCAGAAGGTCTTGCGGCCTTCGATCACGCCGTCTTCCAGCACCATCAGGCTTTTTTCCAGCAGGATGATGTCGGCGGCTTCCTTCGAGATATCGACCGCCGAATCGACGGAAATCCCCACATCGGCCGCCCGCAAGGCCGGCGCGTCGTTGATGCCGTCCCCCATGAAACCCACCGTATTGCCCTGGGCGCGCAGCATGTGCACAATGCGCTCCTTGTGCGCCGGCGTCAGCCGGGCGAACACATTGGCCTCGCCGACGGCCACCGCCAGGCGGGCGTCGTCCATCGCTTCGATCTGGTCGCCCAGATAGACTTTGCGGACCTCGAACCCCACTTCGCGGCAGACCTTTTGCGTGACCAGCTCCACGTCGCCGGTCAGCACCTTCACTTCGATGCCGGACCCGCGCAGGGCCGCCAGCGCCGGGCCAGTGGATTCCTTGGGGGGATCCAGGAAGGCGATGTATCCCACCAGAACCAGATCGGATTCATCCGCCACGCCGTAGGCTTGCTGCGTAGGCGGCAATTCGCGCACGCCCACCGCGATCACGCGCAACCCGTCGCGGTTCAGGTCGGCCGTCACGCGGCGGATGTCCGCGCGCCGCGCGTCGGTCAACAGGTGCACGTCGCTGCCTACCCGCAGGCGGGTGCAGACCGACAGCATTTCTTCCAGGGCGCCCTTGCAGATCAGCTCGTGGTGTTCGCGCCCGTTCTCGGTTTCGCTGACCACCACCGACATGCGACGGCGCGAGAAATCGAACGGGATCTCGTCGATCTTGCGGTACTTGGCGGCCAGGTCCAGCTGGCGCTCGACCTCGGCATGGCGCAGCACTGCCACGTCCAACAGGTTTTTCAGGCCGGTCTGGTAATAGCTGTTCAGGTAGGCATAGGCCAGCACGTCGTCGCTGCTGGCGCCGTACACGTCGGTGTGGCGCTCGAGCACGATGCGGTCCTGCGTCAACGTGCCGGTCTTGTCGGTGCACAGCACATTCATCGCGCCCAGGTTCTGGATGGCGTCCAGCCGCTTGACCACGACCTTGCGCCGCGACATACGCACGGCGCCCTTGGCCAGCGTGGCAGTGACGATCATGGGCAGCATTTCCGGGGTCAGGCCCACGGCGATCGCCAGCGCAAACAACAACGCCTCGAGCCAATCGCCTTTGGTGAAGCCGTTGATCAGCAAAACGATCGGCGCCATCACCAGCATGAAGCGGATCAGCACCCAGCTCACGCGGTTGATGCCCTGCTGGAATTGCGTAGGGATGCGCGAGGTCTGGGTCACACGCCCGGCCAGCTGGCCGAAGTACGTGCCCGATCCGGTCGCGACCACCAGCGCGCTGCCGGACCCGCTGACCACGTTGGTCCCCATGAAGGCCATGTTTTCCAGTTCGAGCGAGTTGGCGGTCTCGGCGCGCTGCACGGCGTACTTTTCAACCGGCAGCGATTCGCCGGTCAGCGCGGCCTGCGCGATGAACAGGTCCTTGGCGCCCAGGATGCGGCAGTCCGCCGGAATCATGTCGCCCGCAGACAGCAGCACCACATCGCCGGGCACAAGTTCGGCCAGCGGCACTTCGATCTGGCGCGAGCCAGAAGCGTGCAGCGTGGCGCCGAAGACACGCTGGGTGTCGCCCTCGGCCATGCCGGCGGCGTCGCTGCGCAAGACGGTGGCGGTGTTCTGCACCATCGCCTTCAGGGCTTCGGCCGCGCGGTTCGAGCGCCGCTCCTGCACAAAGCGCAACAGCGTGGAGATGACCACCATGGAGCCGATGATGATGACGCCCTTCCAGGACTGGTCATCGGGTTCGGCCATGTACACATCGGTGACCCAGGACAGGGTCGCCAGGCCGGTCAGGAGCAGATTGAAGGGATTGCGGAACGACTGCCACAGGTGGGCATACCAGGTCAGCGGCTTTTCGTGATCGACCTCATTGGCGCCGTAGCGGGCGCGGGCTTCTTCGGCCTGGGCCTGCGACAGGCCGCCGCGGCCGCTGCGGAACATCGCGAACAGCGCATCGAAGTCCATGCGCGCCACGTCCAGCATGCGGCGGTTGGCGCGGCGCGAGGCGTCGGACGACACGGCGACAGCCTGGCCGCTGCCCTGTTCAAGCATGGGGGAACGCCGGAAGTGGCGCCCCGATCGCCGCAGCCCGGCCGCGGAAGAGAAAAAGGTCTTCAGGAATGTAAACATCGGAGTGCTCGGGGTTTTTTGGTGTTGTTCTGAGAGACACGGGCGGCACGCGGCCAGGCCTGATCGCAGGCAGCACGGGGCCACGGCCTGCGCAAAGCAGGCCGGATCCGCCACGTACAGGCGTGCGCAGGCACCGGGGCGATGTTGCCGGTGTCCGGATCGCGTCGATGGGCGCGCCGGGAGCGTGAAGCGGAACGGGAAACTAGCGGAAGAACCTGGGCCGGCGGAACCGGCGCGCGCGTGGCGGGCCTGGCCGGGGGTTCAGGGCTGCGGATTCCGTACGGACCGGGTGACTATCCGGCCAGTCGGCTCGCAAGGAGAAGACAGGTCAGACGGACAAACCGGCGCCACGCGTGGGGCGCGATCGAGGCTCGGGGTCTAAGGCACTGGGCATGGTCTCTCCTGGGGGGATGGGCGGCGGACTCAGGCCGCCAGCGGTTGGGCGCCGAAATGCACGTGGCGCACAGCGGGATTGGCGCTCAGCCGACGCGCTTGCGACATCAGTTCGGCGCGCAGTTCGGGCGGGCAATTGACGGTGATGCAGGCCGAAGCCATGCCAGGATCGCGGCCCTGGTCGATCTGCACCTGCGAAACATCGAGTCCGGCGGCGCTGAAGTCCAGGCAGATCTGCTTGCGCAGGGCGCCCAGTTCATCGCGCGGGCAGATGACGGTCAGGCGCGAAGTGCCGCGGCGGCGGCCCAGGGCGGTGGCGCGGTCCACGCCGGCGCGGCGCAGGAACAAGTCGAAGAAACGCATAACGACCTCCATTGCAAAATGGGGAGCGGTATCGCGGATACGCGCGCACGCACGCACGGCGCTGGGCGGGTGGCACGAAAAAAACGTGCACGAACGCTGGCGCTGCGACTAGCGGCGGTTCTGGCGGATTATGTCGGGGGAAGAATCCCGGCAAGCCGTGGGCTTGCGCTACCGCCCCGGTGCTGCCTGGGGCTTGGGATACAACCGCAACCTGTTCAACAGGCTGCGGCAGAGGGCGTTCTGCGTGGACCTGTTAAACAGCGACGTCGATGCAAGATCGACTACTTTCGCCGGAATCGGTATTCACGAAGACTGCTCCTGAGATGGATAACAGCGGAATTTTACGCGGGTTTCCACTGATGGACAAGGTTTAGGGTATAAAAAGCCCCCATTGTGCGAAAAAGGATGCAGGGCGCGCGCGCCTTGCATCCCGATCCTTGTCAGGCGTAGAAATGCCAGCCCAGGTAGGCCGCGAACAAGGCATAGAAACCGCCCACCGCGGACAGTGCCGGCACGCTCATGACGGCGCGGCGGAAACGCAGCCACAACAGGCCGATGGACAGCATGGTGAACAGGCCCGCGGCCAACAGCGGGCCATCCAGCAGCCAGGGCGTCATGAAGATGCCCAGCGCACTGGGAATGGTGGCCTGGATCATCATGGCGCCGGAAATATTGGCCAGGGCCAGGCGTTCCTTGCCCTGGCGCACCCAGATCAGCGCGTTCATGATTTCGGGCAGTTCGGTGGCGACGGGCGCCAGCAGCAAGGCCGCCACGTGCGGTGAAGCGCCCATGGCGACGCCCAGCAGTTCGATCTGGTTGACGAACACATGGGAGGCGCCGGCGATCACCACCAGGGCCAGGATGGTCTGGGTGGCCGCCCAGAACATGGACGGATTGTCATCGCGCGGACGCAGCTTGAGCGGCTCCAGGTCCTCGCTATCGATGCTTTCCTCGTCGTTGCTCAGTTCGCGCTTGATGTACAGGCCGTAGGTGGCCAGGAACAGGATGCCCAGCCAGGGCTTCCAGGCGAAGGCCAACAGGCCCAGCCCGACCTTGAAGATGAAGATGCCCATGAACCAGGCCTGGTCGCGGGCCAGCCGGCGCTGGTCCGCGTTGATACAGTTGGCTTGGGTGGACTGGCCGCGGCGCGCGCGCCACAGGGCGAATCCGACGACGGCGTAGGCCAGGGTCGCCAGCACCAGCGGACCGCCCATGGCGGCGCCGACGCCGATGTCTTTCTGTTCGGGGGTCTCGCCGAAGACCACGGCCATGAAAGTGACGGCGCTCTCGGGCAACGCGGTGCCGAAGGCGGCAAGCACGGTGCCGGTGGCGGTGGCGCCGAGATGGAACCGGTGTCCGACCCACTCAACGCCGTTCACGAAGAACTCGCAGGCGAGATAGATCACTGCCGCGGACAGGAAAAACAGAAACAGGGTGAGCAACATATAGACGCAGCCGGACGAGCAGAAACCAATTGGCGCGACGCAACGGCTCGCCCGGCTAGGGTGAACGCTACGCGGCCAAAGGTCTCGCCTGGCTGATCCATGCGCGGGCGGGCCGCGACATGGAGACCGTTAGCGCCATGGAGTTCTGGCAGCCGCTACGCGGTACCGAACCACCAAGTCTGTTGACGCTAACTCCTTTGGGGACAAAGGATGGCTACTCCCCAATGACAGAGCCGCGATTGTAGCAGTCCGTCCATGACAGTCCAATGAATCCGCGCTCCTTGCGCGCCAATGCCGCCGCACTGTCGCATCCGCGGCACGGCGAGTAAAGTAAACGGCATCCCAGCTTCCTGCGCGGCCCCGCCGCCCCGTTACCCATGAGCCTGCCTCCCGACGACATCGCCCCTTTCGCCGCCCGGCGCCAGCGCCTGATGGACCGGATGCGCGCGGACGGAGGCGGCATCGCCATCCTGGCCACCGCCCCCGAGGCCATCCGCAACCGCGACGCCGAATATCCCTACCGCCACGACAGCGATTTCTTCTACCTGACCGGTTTTACCGAGCCCGGCGCCTGGGTGGTGCTGATCGCCGGCGCCACCGACCGCGCCCTGCTGTTCTGCCGCCCGCGCCACGTCGAGCATGAGATCTGGGAAGGCCGGCGCTTCGGCCCCGAGGCCGCGGCCGCGCATTTCGGCTTTGACGACGCGCACCCGCTGGACGCACTGGACGAACTGGTGCCCAAGCTGCTGCTGGACCAGCCGACGCTGTATGCGCCCCTGGCCGGCGACAAGCGCAGCGACGGCCGGCTGCACCGCTGGCTGGCGGCGGCGCGCGAGGCCAGCCGCGGCGGCCATGCGCCGCCCGAGCGGCAACAGGACATCCGGCCGATCATCGCCGAAATGCGGCTGATCAAGGATGCCGCGGAAATCGCCGCGATGCGCCGGGCGGCCAAGATCTCCGCCGGCGCACACGTCCGCGCCATGCGCGTCGCCCGCGCCGGCATGCATGAATACGAACTGGAAGCGGAACTGCTATACGAGTTCCGCCGCCATGGCGCCCAGGCGGTGGCGTACAACAGCATCGTGGCCGCCGGCGCCAATGCCTGCGTGCTGCACTACCCCGCCGGCGAGGCGGTGCTGCGCGACGGCGATCTGGTGCTGATCGACGCCGGCTGCGAGGTCGACAGCTATGCCAGCGACATCACCCGCACCTTTCCCGTGAACGGCCGCTACAGCGGCCCGCAGCGCGCGCTGTACGACCTGACGGTGGCCGCCCAGGAAGCGGCGGCGCAGGCAACCGCGCCGGGGCGCGGCTGGAACGACGGCCACGAGGCGGCGGTGCGCGTGCTGGCGCAGGGCATGCTGGATCTGAAGCTGCTGAAGGGATCGCTGGACGGCGTGATCGAATCGGGCGACTACAGCCGCTTCTACATGCACCGCACCGGCCACTGGCTGGGGCTGGACGTGCACGACGTGGGCGACTATCGCCAACCGGGCGGCGCGGGCCAGGGCGCCGAACGCCCGTGGCGCACGCTGCAGGCGGGCATGATGCTGACGATCGAGCCGGGCATCTACGTGCGTCCGGCCGACGACGTGCCCGAGGCTTACTGGAACATCGGCATCCGCACCGAGGACGACGCGCTGGTCACGGATGAAGGCTGCGAACTGATCACCCGCGGCGTGCCGGTGCAGGCCAGTGAAATCGAAGCGCTGATGCGCGAATGAGGCACTGCCCGGTTCAGAGCACCAGGCCGTCCAGCCAGCCCATCGCGACCCAGATGTACACCACCAACATCGCGATGGCGAACATGGACACGGTGGCGCCCACCAGGCAGGCCAGGATGGCAACCAGCACCGGGCCCCAGCCCGTCTTGTTGGCCGCGCCCTGCCCCGGGTTGTAGAGGCGGTCGAACTTTTCGTCGGGCATCAATGAAAACACCGCGCTTTCGATGAAGCCGTCGATCATGGGAATGAACAGCACGAAGAACGCCGGGTTGTCGTACCAGACCGGGTAGAAGCGGAACGCGCAGAACAGGCTGACCGCCGCCACCAGCGTCACCAGCCAGGCGTGGCGCCGGCCCAGGTACCACCAGTGCGCGCCCAGCCAGCCGAACAGGCAGGCCAGCAGGCCGACGGCGACCTTGCCGCGCGGACGGCGGCCGATGTCGGCGGAAAGCGAAGAAGAAGCCTCGAGCTGCGTCATATCGATCAACCGGTAGAAAGGTCCCTGGCGCCAAGCCGCGCCGGCTGCCCGGGATTGTAGTGGACGGGTAAAATCCGGGCATGACTATCTCCGCCTTCGACATTGCGATTCTTGGCGCTGGCCCCGTGGGCCGCGTGCTGGCGCTGATGCTGGCGCGCGTGGCGCCGGACCCGGCCCGCATCGCCCTGCTGGCCGGCGCAACTCCGGCGCCGGCCGCGCCCGCCGCCGTCCCGGCCGCCGATCCCCGCGTGCTGGCCATGAACCACGGCAGCCGGGTGTTGCTCGAATCCCTGCACGCCTGGCCCGCGAAGGCGGCGGACATCCTCAATATCCATGTGTCGCAGCGTGGGCGCCTGGGCCGCAGCGTGATCCAGCACACTGATTTCGGCGTGCCGCAGTTGGGCTGCGTGGTCGCCTATTCGGCTCTACACGCCAAGCTCGAGGAATGCGTGGCCGCCAGCGGCGTCACGCTGCTGTCCGGCCCGCCGGCCCAGGTCGACGGCCAAGACGGCGACGGCGTGCGCATCCGCCAGGGCGACGCGGCGCTCAGCTGCCGCATCGCCGTGCAATCCGACGGCGCCGGCGCCAGCGACGTGCGCCGCGATTACGGCCAGCACGCCCTCCTGACCACCGCCCACGCCACCCTGCCGCGTCGCGGCTGGGCCTGGGAACGCTTTACCCCCGAAGGCCCGCTGGCGCTGCTGCCGCACCCGCAACTGCCCGATGCCTATTCCGTGGTCTGGTGCAACGCGCCCGAGCGCGCCGCCGAACTGGCCGCGCTGGACAACACCGCCTTTTCGCAGGCGCTGTCCGCAGCCTTCGGCGACCGCCTGGGCCGGCTGTCCTGCCAGGCGCCGCGCCATGTCTTCCCGCTGGCGCTCAGCGCCCGGCGCGCCCTGGTGCAGGGCCGCGTGGCCGCAATCGGCAACGCGGCGCAGACGCTGCATCCGGTGGCCGGCCAGGGCCTGAACCTGGGCCTGCGCGATGCCGCCAGGCTGGCCCAGGCCCTGGGCGGCTGGCTGGCCCAGCCGAACGCCAGCCCGACCGCCGCGCTGGCTGATTTCGGCCGGGCGCGCCAATTCGACCGCGTCGTCACCGCCGGCCTGACCGATCTGATGCCGCGCATCTTCGCCACCGGGCTTGCTCCCGTGGAGCATGCCTGTGGCCTGGCCCTGCTGGGCCTGGACCTGGCCGCCCCCTTGCGGGCGCCGCTGGCGCAGCACCTGCTGACGGGGTTCCGCGCCTGATTTCGTCCTGCTTTTTCGTCTACCTGTTACCAAACTGTTGCAGGACGGAAAAGAGGGTTCGATCGAGCCGGTTAAAATGTGACCATGCGCATAGGCCCGTGGACCCTTCCCAACAACGTTCTTGTCGCGCCCATGGCGGGCGTGACGGACCGTCCTTTCCGACAGCTCTGCAAGAAATTGGGGGCCGGTTACGCCGTCTCGGAAATGGCCGCCAGCAACCCCAAGCTGTGGGATAGCGTCAAGACCTCGCGCCGCCTGAACCACGACGGCGAAATCGCGCCGGTGTCGGTGCAGATCGCCGGCGCCGATCCGGCCATGATGGCCGAGGCGGCGGTATTCAACGCCAACAAGGGCGCGCGCATCATCGACATCAACATGGGCTGCCCCGTGAAAAAGGTCTGCAACGTGGCCTCGGGCTCGGCCCTGCTGCGCCACGAAGACCTGATCGCCCGCATCCTGGACGCCGTGGTCAATGCCTGCGCCCCGCTGGGCGTACCCGTCACCCTGAAAACCCGCACCGGCTGGGACCGCGACAGCCGCAATGCCCTGCGCGTGGCCCGCATGGCGGAAAACGCCGGTATCGCCGCGCTGACGCTGCACGGCCGCACCCGCGCCGACCTCTATACGGGCGAGGCGGAATATGACACTATCCGCGCCGTCCGCGCCGAGCTGAAGATTCCACTGATCGCCAACGGGGACATCGACTCTCCCGAGAAAGCCAAGCGCGTCCTGGATTACACTGGCGCCGACGCGGTCATGATCGGCCGGGCGGCCCAAGGCCGTCCCTGGATTTTCCGCGAAGTCGACCACTACCTGCGCACGGGCGAAACACTGGCCCCTCCCAGCTATGGGGAAATGCGCGAATTGCTGCTCGAACATCTCGACGACCACTACCGCTTCTATGGCGAACACACCGGCGTACGCACGGCGCGCAAGCACATAGGATGGTATCTGGACGGCCTGCCGGATGCGGACTCGTTCCGCGACCGCATGAACCTTATCGACAACACCCGCGACCAGTGGCGGGCGGTGTCGGACTGGTTCCTCAATATTTCTCGCGACGGCAACACCAACCCGGCGCCTGTCGCGAAAGCCCTGCTGGCGGCATAACCGCCTCATCACCAACATAAAAATATCTGTACTCAAATGAGCAAGAAAGATGTCCTGGAAGAATGCGTGCGCGCCAGCCTGGAGCGCTATTTCGAAGACTTGGGTGAGTCCGAGCCCCACGATATGTGGGACATGGTGATGCGCTGCGTGGAGCGCCCGGTGCTTGAAGTGGCGTTGGAACGGTCTGGCGGCAACCAGTCGCGGGCGTCCGAAATGCTGGGCATCACGCGCAATACCCTGCGCAAGAAGCTGCTGGCTCATAACATCCAGATATAGCGTTGCCTTGCGGGCGGGCCCCTGGCGCCGCCCCTTTCCAGATTTCCCATCCCGACCTGAAGCGAGACCGGGGCACCTGCCCCACTCCCGTCCCTCACCATGAAAATCGAAACCGCCCTGCTTTCGGTGTCCGACAAGACCGGCATCGTTGAATTTGCCCGCGCGCTCGCCGCGCGCGGCGTGCGCCTGCTGTCGACCGGCGGCACCGCCAAGCTGCTGGCCGAGTCCGGCCTGACCGTCACCGAAGTGGCCGCCCACACCGGCTCGCCCGAAATCCTGGACGGCCGCGTCAAGACGCTGCACCCGAAGATCCACGGCGGCCTGCTGGCCCGCCGCGACAGCGCCGAGCACATGGACACCATCAAGGCCGCCGGGATCGATCGCATCGATATGCTGGTGGTGAATCTGTATCCGTTCCGCGAAACGGTGGCCAAGCCGGACTGCACCTTTGCCGACGCGGTCGAGAACATCGACATCGGCGGCCCGGCAATGCTGCGCGCCGCCGCCAAGAACCACGGCACCGACGCCGGCGGCGTGACGGTCGTGATCGACCCGGTCGACTATTCGCGCGTGCTGTCCGAAATGGACAACGGCGGCGGCACCTCGTATGGCCTGCGCCTGGCGCTGGCCGCCAAGGTCTACGCCCACACGGCGGCCTACGACGGCGCCATCGCCGCCTACCTGACCAGCCTGACCGAGGCCGAACCGGCGCAGGACGCCGTGCCGGCCCGCCAGGAATGGCCCGGCACCCTGACCCTGCAGATCAAGCAGGAACAGGCGCTGCGCTACGGCGAAAACCCGCACCAGACCGCGGCGTTCTACGTCGACCCGCAACGTCCGGCCGGCCTGTTGGGCAACTACCGCCAGTTGCAGGGCAAGGAACTGTCCTACAACAACATCGCGGACGCCGACGCCGCCTGGGAATGCGCGCGCAGCTTCGAGGCGCCCGCCTGCGTCATCGTCAAGCATGCCAACCCCTGCGGCGTGGCCGTGGCGGCCGATACGCTGGGCGCCTACCAGCAAGCCTTCAAGACCGACCCGACGTCGGCCTTCGGCGGCATCATTGCCTTCAACCGCCCGGTGGACGCCGCGACGGCCGAAGCCGTCAGCGCCCAGTTCCTGGAAGTGCTGCTGGCGCCGGCCTACGACGGTGCCGCGCTGGCCATCCTGGCCGCCAAGAAGAACGTGCGCGTGCTGGAAGTGCCGATGGGCCCGGGCCAGAACGCCTTCGACATCAAGCGCGTGGGCGGCGGCTGGCTGGTGCAAAGCCCGGACGCCTACAACGTGCCGCGCGATGCGCTGAAGGTGGTGTCCAAGCGCCAGCCGACCGAACAGGAAATGAACGACCTGGCATTCGCCTGGAAGGTCGCCAAGTACGTCAAGTCCAACGCCATCGTGTTCGTCGGCGGCGGCATGACCCTGGGCGTGGGCGCCGGCCAGATGAGCCGCATCGACTCGGCCCGCATCGCCTCGATCAAGGCGGAAAACGCCGGCCTGACCCTGAAGGGCTCGGCCGTGGCGTCGGACGCGTTCTTCCCGTTCCGCGACGGCCTGGACGTGGTGGTGGCGGCAGGCGCGACCTGCGTGATCCAGCCCGGCGGCAGCATGCGCGACGACGAAGTCATCGCCGCGGCCGACGAGCACGGCATCGCCATGGTGCTGACCGGCACCCGTCACTTCCGCCACTGATGCGCGTCCTCGGCATCGATCCCGGCCTGCGCCGCACCGGCTTCGGCGTGATCGATGCCGACGGCTCGCGGCTGCGTTACGTGGCCAGCGGGACCATCGTGGTCCCGCCGGCGCTGACGCTGTCCGAACGCCTGAAGGTCATCCTGGACAATCTGCGCCAGGTGGCCCGCGACACGCAACCCGACGTGGCCGCGCTCGAAATCGTCTTCATGAACACCAATCCCGCGTCGACCCTGCTGCTGGGCCAGGCCCGCGGCGCGGCGCTGTGCGCACTGGCCGACAGCTCGCTGGCAGTGCACGAGTACACCGCGTTGCAGATCAAGAAGGCGGTGGTCGGCACCGGACGCGCGGCCAAGGAACAGGTTCAGATGATGGTGCAGCACCTCCTGTCGCTGGACGGTATGCCCGCCCCCGACTCGGCCGACGCGCTGGCCTGCGCCATCTGCCACGCGCATGTGGGGCCCCTGCAGGACAAGCTGGAGCGCCTGGGCACCAGCCTGCGCATGAGCGGCAAGACCCGCATCCGCAACGGCCGCCTGATCGGCTGAGCCTGCGCGCCGCGCCCACGCGGCGTGTAGACCCGTATAGAATCCCCGCATCCGCCGCGCCTTTCGCGGCCTTCTCTTTTGCCAGGCCATCCCCGCCATGATCGGACGCATTACCGGAACCCTGATCGAAAAACTGCCGCCTACCGTCTGTGTGGACGTCAACGGTCTGGGCTATGACATCGACGTGCCCATGAGCACGCTGTATTCACTGCCGGAAACCGGCGCGCGCGTGACGCTCTACACGCACCTGACGGTGCGCGAAGACGCCCACATCCTCTATGGTTTTGCCACCGCTGGCGAACGCAGCGCGTTCCGCGAGCTGATCAAGGTCAGCGGCATCGGCGCGCGCACCGCGCTGTCGGTGCTGTCGGGCCTGTCGGTGGCCGACCTGGCCCAGGCCATTACCTTGCAGGAATCGGGACGCCTGACCCGCGTGCCGGGCATCGGCAAGAAAACCGCCGAGCGCCTGCTGCTGGAAATGCGCGGCAAGCTGGGCGCGGACATCGGCGCCGCTTCGCACGCCACGCCGGACAACCAGTCCGACATCCTGAACGCGCTCCTGGCGCTGGGATATTCCGAGAAAGAATCGCTGGCCGCTCTGAAGACCCTGCCCGAAGGCGTGGGCGTGTCGGACGGCATCAAGCAGGCATTGAAGTCGCTGGTGCGTTGAACGCTCCGGCTGGGCCACGCCGGCGACGGGCCAGCCGCTAGCGCGCGGGCGCCAGGTAACCCGGCGCCACGGCTTCCAGCCCGGTCGGTACCACGTTCAATTCGGGCGCGATCGGCCCGATGCAGATATTGTCGCGACGCAGGGAATCCAGGTTGTCGCGCGACATCAACGGCCTGCCGGGCAGGCATTCGAACAACATCGCCTGCATGCGCCCCACGCCCATGGGCACGCCGATGACCGGCCGCGGATGGCCGCTCCAGCTGGCGCACAGGCGCGCGATCTCGCCCAGCGTATAGACCTGCGGGCCGCCCAGTTCGTAGGTCTTGCCCCAGGTGTGCGTATTGCCCAGTGCGGACACCATTGCCGCCACCACGTCGCCCACGTACACCGGCTGCATCCGCACGTCGGCGCCCGCCAGCGGCAGCACGGGCAGCCAGCGCGCCAGCCGCGCGAACATATTGGTGAAATTGTCGTCCGGCCCAAACACCACCGACGGGCGGAAGATCGTCCAGCCGCCCTCGCGCCAGTCGGCCAGTTCCTGCTGGATAGCGGCCTCGCCATCGCCCTTGGAGCGCTGGTACATGCTGGCGCCGGCGGAATCCGCGCCCAGCGCACTGACATGCAACAACCGGCGCGCGCCCTGGCGGCGGCAGGCTCGCGCGATGCGCTGCGGCAGGTGAACGTGCGCCTGCGCGAAATCGGACCCATAGGGGCGGCCCGAATTGCCGTGCAGGATCCCCACCAGATTCACCACCGCGTCACAGCCGCGCACAAGGCGATCGAGCGCGGCGTCGTCGTGCACATTGCTGTCGAGCAAGGTGACGGTAGGCAGTAGCTGGAGGTCTCGCCCCAGGCCGTAGCGGCGGGTGGGCACGAGGATCTGATGTTGCGCGCCGGATAGCCGGGCGATGAGGTGACGGCCGATGAAGCCGGTGCCGCCGATGACAAGGATACGCATGGAGCAGCCCCTGTTCTTCAGGATTCAAGCCCGATTCTGCCCTGCGCGGGCCATCGCCGCAAGCGCGCGGAGGATAGCGCCGGGCCGCTCGGGCGGCCCGGGCCATGCCTATGACGGTCAGCTGGCCAGCAACTTGCCGTAGGCCGGAAGGTCGACGTTGCCGCCGCTGATGATGACGCCCACGCGCGCGCCGCGCACGGGCACCACGCTTTGCAGCACCGCCGCGGCCGCCAGGCAGCCGGTGGGCTCGACCACCATCTTCATGCGCTCGGCGAAGAATTTCATGGTGGAGACCAGTTGCTCGTCCGTCACGGTGACGATGTCGCGCACGTATTTCTGGATCAGCGGGAACGTCAGGTGGCCCAGGTGGGTGGTGGCGGCGCCGTCAGCCAGCGTCTTGGGCGCCTGGATTCGGACGATTTCACCTTTGCGCAGCGATTGCTGGCCATCGTTGCCGGCTTCCGGCTCGACGCCGTAGACCTGGCAGCGCGGGCTGAGCGCGAACGCCGACAGCGCCGACCCGGACAGCAGGCCACCGCCGCCCAGGCAGACGAACAGGTAGTCCAGCTCGCCAACTTCCTCGAACAGTTCCTTGGCCGCGGTGCCCTGGCCGGCAATGACATCTTCGTGGTCATAGGGCGGGATCAGCGTGGCGCCGGTCTCGGACTGGATACGCAGGGCGATCTGTTCGCGATCTTCGGTATAGCGGTCGTAGGTGACGATCTGGCCGCCATAGCCCTCGGTGGCGGCGCGCTTGGCCGCCGGGGCGTCCAGCGGCATGATGATGGTGGCCTTGACACCTTGCAGCTTGGACGCCAGCGCGATGGCCTGCGCGTGATTGCCCGACGAAAACGTGACCACGCCGGCGGCGCGCTGCTCCGGGGTCAGGCGCGCGATCGCGTTGTAGCCGCCGCGGAACTTGAAGGCCCCCATGCGCTGGAAGTTCTCGCACTTGAAGAACAGCGAGGCGCCGGCGATGGCGTCGGCCGTGGAGGACGTCAGCACGGGCGTGCGGTGCGCATTGCCAGCCAGGCGTTCGCTGGCGCGCGCGACATCGTCGAAAGAGGGCAGTTCGGGCAGCATGGAAACAGTCCTTTGATCGCGGAGAGAGTCGAAATCGAAACCCTCGGATCATAAACCCGTGGCGGCATTCGCGCCGCCGCCCTGCCCGCCGATTACTTGCCGAACAGCTCGCCGCTGCCGCTGGCCGTGCCGGCCGGCGGGGTCAGGCCCAGGTGGCGCCAGGTGGTCAGCGTGGCGGTGCGGCCGCGCGGCGTGCGCTGCAGGTAGCCATGCTGGATCAGGTAGGGTTCGATCACGTCTTCGATGGTGTCGCGCTCTTCGCCGATGGCGGCGGCCAGGCTGTCCACGCCGACGGGACCGCCGTCGAACTTGTGGATGATGGCTTCGAGCAGCTTGCGGTCCATCAGGTCCAGGCCCTGCGGGTCGACCTCGAGCATGGCCAGCGCGCGGCCGGCGACATCGGCGTCGATGGTGCCGCTGGCCTTGACCTCGGCGTAGTCGCGCACACGGCGCAGCAGGCGGTTGGCGATCCGCGGCGTGCCGCGGGCGCGGCGCGCGACTTCGGCGGCGCCGTCCGGGGTGATGCCAGCATTGAGCAGGCCGGCGCTACGGGTCACGATGTGGCCAAGGTCGGTGGCGTTGTAGAACTCGAGCCGCGAGACGATGCCGAAGCGGTCGCGCAACGGATTGGTCAGCATGCCGGCCCGCGTGGTGGCGCCCACCAGCGTGAAGGGCTGCAGATCCAGCTTGACGCTGCGCGCGGCCGGGCCTTCGCCGATCAGGATGTCGATCTGGAAATCCTCGAGCGCCGGGTAGAGGATTTCCTCGACCACGGGCGACAGGCGGTGGATTTCGTCGATGAACAGGACGTCGTTCTTTTCCAGGTTGGTCAAGAGCGCGGCCAGGTCGCCGGGACGCTCGAGCACGGGGCCGGAAGTCTGGCGCAGTTGCACGCCCATTTCATGCGCGATGATGTGGGCCAGCGTGGTCTTGCCCAGCCCCGGGGGGCCGAACAGCAGCACGTGGTCCAGGGCCTCGCCGCGCTTGCGGGCGGCGGCGATGAAGATTTCGAGCTGCTCGCGGGCGCGCTGCTGGCCGACGTATTCTTCCAGCGCCTTGGGGCGCAAGGCGCGTTCGATCGACTCCTCGTTGGGCGACACCGGCTGGGGCGCCACGATGCGAGGGGCGTCGGGTCGGGAAGAAAGCGAATCGGACTGAATGGCCATGGTGCGGAAAAACGGGATGCGAAGCAGGATGCTGCATCGTACCGTAACGGCCGGGCACGAAACCGGCCCGCGTGAAAAACAGGGGGCGGCCCATGCCGGGGCGGCCCGTGCCGGGGCGGCCCGTGCCGGACGGTTCAAACCCGGACGCCCTGCGCCGCAGCCCCCCAGGCGGGCGCGGCCGGGTTACGCGCCTTCCGCGACCGGCAGCTTGACCCGAACGCACAATCCGCCCGATTCGGCCTGCAACAGTTCCAATGAGCCGCCGTGGGCGCGGGCGATGGCCTCGGCCAGGGCCAGGCCCAGGCCCACGCTGCCGGTGCGGGTGCGGGCGTCGTCCAGCCGGCTGAAGGGCCGCAGCGCCTCCAGGCGCCGTTCGGGCACGATGCCGGGGCCGTGGTCCGATACATCCAGCACCGCGTAGCGGTCTTCGCGCCGCAAGCTGACATCGACCGGCGGCGCGCCGTGGTTCAGGGCATTACCGATCAGGTTGTCCAGCAGGCGGCCCAGCGCCACCGCGTCGCCCTGCACCACCAGCGCGGAATCGTCGCCGGCGGTCTTCAGGCGGATGTCGGTGCCGGCGCCGCGCCAGGCGTTGACGCGTTCGGTCAGCCAGTCGGGCAGCACCATCGAGGCATAGCGGTAGGCGGCGGGATCGGTGCCGCGCACGAAACCGATGAACTGGTCGACCATGTGCTGCATGTCCTGCAGGTCGGTGCGCAGCCCTTCCTTCAGGGCGGAATCGTCGGCCAATTCGATGCGCAGCCACATGCGCGACAGCGGACCCTTCAGGTCGTGAGGCAGGCCCGACAACAGGGTACGCCGTACGGAGTCGGATTCGGCCAGCGCATCCAGCATGGCATTAAAGCGCATTCCCAGAACGCGGGTCTCGTGCGGGCCGGAGGGTTCCACGCGCTGCGGCTGGCCAGCGGCCAGGCGGTCGGCAGCATCGGCCAGCCGGGTGATGGGCCGCGTGATGTGCCACGAGAAGCCCACGGCCAGCAGCAGCAACAGGCCCAGTCCGCCCAGCCAGGCCGCGATAAACGGCGTGGCTACCGGCGGGTCCAGGCGGTCCAGCGGAATGACCAGCCATTCGCGCAGGCGCGGCGCATCTTCGCTGGCCGGATTGGGCGCCAGCGAAATGAAGATCTCGGGCGTGGGGCCGCGCGACAGCGCCACCCGGGTGCCGTCGTTCAAGCGCTCGTTCAGCTGCTGCACCAGCGCCCGCAGGTCGCGGCGCACGTCGTCGGGTTCGGGCTTGTAGCGGCGCACGTGTTCTTCACGTTCGCGCTCGGCGCGCTGCGCGTCGTGGCCGTTTTCGACTTCGCGCTCGTCGACGCGCATGTCGGGCGGCGGGGGCGGCCCCTGGATCTGCGTCGAAGGCGGCGGGGGCGGCGGCGGCGGGCGCTGGGCGGAATGCGGCGGCGGCCGGCGGCCGTTGAAGCGCTGCAGCTTGGCCTCGGCGGGCAACACGCGCGACCACAGGCGCCACTGGTTCTGCGATGCCGCGCGCACGAAATCGGCGCGGTCTTCGGCGGGTACCTGGGACACGGCGGCGCGCAGGGTACGGATAGTGGTGGTGATGTAGCCGATGGCCACGTCTTCCATGAACTTATGGCGGAAGTAGGACACCGTCACCAGCGTGGCCGCTTGCGTCAGCAGGACGGACCCGAGGATCAGCAGGATGAGCCGGGCCCGCAGCGACCGCGGCACCAGAAAATCGGCAGACAGGCGCATCAGGGTGAAAACCGGTAGCCGATGCCCCAGACGGTCTGGATCCAGCGGGGTTGCTTGGGATCGTCTTCGATGACGCGCCGCAGGCGCAGGATGGCGATGTCGATGGCGCGGTCGTTGCGTTCGCCGGCATCATCGTCGCGCGCCAGCGCCAGCAGGCGTTCACGCGACAGCGGCTTGCCGGCGTTGCGCACCAACGCTTCCAGCAGGTTGATTTCACCGCCGGTCAGCTTGACCACGGTGCCCTCGCGCGACAACTGGCGGGTGGACGGGTCGAACAGGAACGGGCCGAAGGACACCGGCGCGTCCTTGGTCAGGGCCGAGGGGCCGCGCTTGCGCCGCAGCACCGCCTCGATGCGGGCCAAGAGTTCGCGCGGGTCGAAGGGTTTGCCGACGTAGTCGTCGGCGCCGGCCTCCAGGCCGATGATGCGGTCGACGGCCTCGTCGCGGGCGGTCAGCAGGATGACGGGGATGTCTTCGCCCTGCTCGCGCAGGCGGCGGCAGGCGTCGGCGCCGTCGCCGCCGGGCAGCATGCGGTCCAGCACCAGCAGGTCGGGGGCGTAGCGGGTAATGCGCGACGGCAGGTCGCTGGCGTCCGGCGCCAGCAGGGTGTCGTAGCCGTGCCGGTTGAGGTAGTCGGCCAGCAATTGCCGCAGGGCCGGGTCGTCGTCGACGACCAGCAGCTTGGTGTGGTGAGTGTCCATGGATGCCATAGTGGAGCCGTCCGCCTTCCGGAGCAAGGGGCAGGAAATCATCTGAAATATACCTGTTGCACGATGTTTGCCGCCGTTGGCGGCCAATTCGAGCAAGCGTGGCAGGTCCGCCGCAACTGGCCCTAAAATAGTCCCACTGTCCGCAGTCCCTGGTCCGGTTTACTAAAGATCGTTTACAGATGCGGCAGCGTCCCCTTTCTACACTGTCGTTATGGTCGCCCCTGCATTCTGGCGCAGACGGCTGTTGCACGCGGCGTTCACGGCTGGCTTGGCCTGCCCGTTGACCCCGGCGTTCGGCGGCCCATCCGCTGCCTCCTCTCCGACACCCGTCCCCGCCTACGTGGCCCGCGGCATCGGCGTCCTGTCGCCGGTACAGCCGGTACCGGTGCGGCCGGCGCCATCGATCGAATCGCGGGCAGTGCCGCTGGATCCCTCGCCTTGCGATCTGCAATCGGCCGAGCCCGCCCTGGACACCAGCGTCGCCGGGACCGCGTCCGATGCGGACGTGATACCGGGGACAGGCTCGACGCTCTCTGGCAGCAGCGACGGCGCACTGGGTTGCGCCCCCGCCGAGGCCGCCGCCCCCGATTTTCCTGAATACGCGCTGGGCCTGGAAAGCGGGGACATCCCCCGGGCGCCCGTGGTGGTGATGTCCGGCGTGTCGCGGCCCAGCCGCCCTTGGTTCGCCTCGGTCAGCGGGCAAGACGGCCTGCGCTACGGCGGCGACCGCAACTGGGTCTACCGCAACACCTCGGGCCCGACCGTCGCGGTGGGCAACATCAGCGCCAATGCCCCCGCCTGGGGCAGCAGCGCGCCGGTGGGCGGGCTGCAGATCTCCAACTGGCAAGGGTCAGGCGCCACCCTGCCCGAAGGCAGCTTCGGCTATTCGTCGTCGCTGGGCAAGCTGAACCGCATGGATCCGGGCGCCACGTCCGGGGCGGTGGACTACGGCGCGTCCGTGGGCACCGGCACCGTGCGCTATGGGCTGACGCCCGCGCTGACACTGGAAGGCCAGATGCAAAGCGCCCCGTCCCTGACCACCCGCGGCATGGGCACCACCTATGCCGCCGGCAGCTACGGCACCTTCCAGGCCGGCGCCACCCAGAGCTCGTTCGATGCCGCCAGCGCCTGGCGCTACCGCTTCGGCTACAACGTCGACGTGGCCGATGCGGTCAACCTGGGCTACACCAACGAGCAGATCGGGGCCGGCTTTGGCGACCTGTCCAGTTATACCGGCGGCGTAGCCGCGGCCCCGCAAACCCGCAACACCCTGTCGGCCGGCGTGCCGATCACCGGCTGGGGCACGCTCAGCGGCACCTATTCGGGGCTGCACGAGGGCTCGGCGCTGGCCGAGCAACGCGTGGGGCTGACCCACAGCATGTTCGTGGCGCCCAAGGTCAAGCTGGCGGTGGGGGCCGATCGCGACATCATTTCCGGCAATTACGAGTGGCGGGCCAACCTCAGCATGCCGGTGGATACGTTCATGCGCGGCACCTGGCTCAGCTGGTAACCGGCCCGCCGGGCGGACGGAAATATCCAGCTACGCCCGGGCGTCCGGATTTGCGGCTTAAAATCCCCGGCATGATGCTCACGGCCTACCCCCATGTCTGACGCGCGCGCCCTAGGTGTTCTGCAGCGCGTTTTCGGTTACGAATCCTTCCGCGGCGACCAAGAAGCCATTGTCCAGCAGGTCATCGACGGCGGCGACGCGCTGGTCCTGATGCCCACCGGCGGCGGCAAATCGCTCTGTTATCAGATCCCGTCCCTGGTGCGCGAAGGCACCGGCATCATCGTGTCTCCGCTGATCGCGCTGATGCAGGACCAGGTCGACGCCCTGACCGAACTGGGCGTGCGCGCCGCGTTCCTGAATTCAACCCAGGAATGGCGCGTGGCCCGCGATGTCGAGGAAGCCTTCGTGGCGGGCGAACTGGACATGCTTTATGTCGCCCCCGAACGCCTGCTGACCGACCGCTGCCTGCAATTGCTGGAGCGCGGCCGGGTCGCTCTCTTCGCCATCGACGAAGCCCACTGCGTGTCCCAGTGGGGTCACGACTTCCGGCCGGAATACCTGGGCCTGTCGATGCTGCACGAGCGCTGGCCCGACGTGCCGCGCATCGCGCTCACCGCCACCGCCACCGCCGAAACCCGCAACGAGATCGCCCAGCGCCTGTCGCTGAACGACGCGCATCACTTCGTTTCCAGTTTCGACCGCCCCAATATCCGCTACCGCATCGTCGAAAAGAACGAGGTGCGCAAGCAGTTGCTGGACATGATCCGCACCGAGCACGAGGGCGAATCCGGCGTGGTCTACGCCCTGTCGCGGGCGCGGGTCGAGGAAACCGCCGAATTCCTGTGCAACCAGGGCATCGACGCGATGCCTTATCACGCCGGGCTGAGCGCCCAGGTGCGCGCCGCCAATCAATCGCGTTTTCTGCGTGAAGACGGCGTGGTGATGGTGGCCACCATTGCGTTCGGCATGGGCATCGACAAGCCCGACGTGCGCTTCGTGGCCCACATCGACCTGCCCAAGTCGGTCGAGGGCTACTACCAGGAAACCGGCCGCGCCGGCCGCGACGGCCTGCCCGCCACGGCCTGGCTGGCCTACGGCCTGCAAGACGTGGTGCAGCAGCGCCGCATGATCGACGAGTCCCCCGGCGACGAATCCTATCGCCGCCGGCTGGGCCAGCAGCTCGATGCCATGCTGGGCCTGTGCGAAACGGTGGAATGCCGGCGCGTGCGGCTGCTGGCGTACTTCGGCCAGCAGATCACCGCCTGCGGCAACTGCGACGTCTGCCTGGATCCGCCCCAGGCCTGGGACGGCACCGTGGCCGCGCAAAAGGTGCTGTCGGCCGTGTACCGGCTCTGGAAAGAACGCGGCCAGCGCTACGGCGCCGGCCACATCATCGACATCCTGCGCGGCAAGGTCACCGACCGCACCCGGCAGCACGGCCACGAAACGCTAAGCGTGTTCGGCGTGGGCGAAGACCTGAGCGACACCGCCTGGCGCGGCGTGCTGCGCCAGTTGCTGGCGCAGGGCCTGCTGACGGTGGACAGCGAAGGTTTCGGCACCCTGGCCCTGACGGAAGGCAGCCGCGCGGTGCTCAAGGGCGAACGCCAGCTGATGCTGCGGCGCGAATCCGAAAAGAAGGCCCGTTCCAGCAAGAGCGGCGGCACCCGGACCAAGGCGGCCGCTGTGGACCTGCCGGCCGAGCTGCAACCGGTGTTCGAGGCGCTGCGCGCCTGGCGCGGCGAAGTCGCCAAGAGCCACGGCGTGCCCGCTTATGTCATTTTCCATGACGCCACGCTGCGGGAAATCGCATTAGCCCAACCGGAATCGATGGACGCCCTGAGCCACATCAGCGGCGTGGGCGCGCGCAAGCTGGAAGCCTACGGCGAAGAAATCCTGCAACGGGTAGCGCGGCCGGTGCTGTAAGGCTGCTGGCCTGACGCCAGACCGGGATTGCCCGGCCCAGGCGGCGCCCGCCGTCAGGGCGACGGCGGCGGCAGCAGCGGTACCGGCGCGCGCTCTTTGCCGAACACCGAGCGGTAGGCCAGGATGTTGAACACCAGCACCACCGGAATGCCCACCACCGCGCCCGCCATCACCAACCGCATCGAGCCCAGCGCGCCGGCGCCGTCCCACAGGGTCATGTCATCCAGGATCAGGTAGGGGAACAGACTGTAGGCCAGGCCGCTGAGCATCAGCAGGAACAGCGCCACGCACAGCACGAAGGGCAGCCAGTTGAAGCGGTCGGCGCGGCCCGGCAGGCGGGCCAGCAGCATTTCGGCCGCGACGAAACCGGCCAGCATCAGCACCCAGACCGTGGCCGCCAGGCTCAGGTGGGCGATGTTGCTCCATTTATAGAAGATGCCGGCGTTGGCCAGCCCCAGCGTGACCGCGATGGCGACCATGCCGACGGCGGTCCAGCGGATCGCGTGGCGCGCCCAGTTGGCGGCGCGGCGTTGCAGGTCGCCGTCGACGCGCATCACCAGCCACGACGCGCCCAGCAGCACGTAGGCAGCCACAGCGCACAGGCCCACGAACAAGGCGAACCAGCCGTAGCCCGCATCGGACTGGTAACCCGTGGCGATGCGGCCCAGCAGCATGCCCTGGCCGAACGCGGTCATGAGCGACCCGGCCCAGAAACCGAAGATCCAGCGCGGCTTGGCCTCGTTGCGGGCGCGGATGCGGAATTCGAACGCCACGCTGCGCAGCATCACGCCCAGCACCATGAAGGTGAGCGGCCCATAAAGCTTGCCCAGCACCGCGCCCCAGGCAAAGGGAAACGCCGACGCGAACAGGCCCATGCCCAGCAACAGCCAGAACTCGTTGGCGTCGCGCCAGGGGCTGAGCAGGCTCATCATGCGGCCACGCTCTTGCTCGGGCGCCAGTTGCAGCAGAATGCCCACGCCCAGGTCGAAACCGTCGAGCACCATGCCGGCGGCGATGACGACGAACAGCAGGCCCATGAACGCCAGCGGCATCCAGAAGGAAGGATCCTCGGGGCTGAGCCCTTGCGAGGCGGCCAGCATCGCGATCATGGCGTACCCCCGCTCAGTTTGCGCACCGGCACCACGCCGTAGCGCGCCGCGTGGAACAACATGCCGGCAAAGGCCGCCAGCAGCAACGCATACAGCAAGCCGTAGCCCAGCAAGCCATAGAGCACGGTGCTGGAGGACACGGCGCCCAGGATTTCGGATTGCGTGACGGTGCCGTTCACGGCAAAGGGCTGCAGGCCGATGATGGACACCCACCAGCCGGCCACGACGGCGATGCCGCCGGAGAACATCATGCCGCACAGCACGCGCTGCCACCAGGGCGGCAGAACGGCCACGTCCAGGCCGCGGCGCCAGGTCCACAGGAAGGTGATCCAGGATACGGCCAGCATCAACAGGCCCAGCCCGGCCGCCACCCGCAGCGACCAGAAGGTCAGCGCCACCGGCGGCAGCATGCCGGAATACTTGTCCAGCCCCTGGTAGGTGCCGTCTTCATTGCGGTGCAGCCACATGCCACCGGCGTTGCGCCAGGTCCAGTCGCCCACGTTGGTGTGGGCGCGGGCGTCCGGCCAGCCGAACACCACCAGGCGCGGCTCGGCGCCGCTTTCCCAGTAGCCGGCCGCCGCGGCGGCCTTGGCGGGCTGGTATTGAGCCACCATCTGCCCGGCGCCCGTAGCCACGGGTATCTGCAACACGGCGGCCAGCGCGGCGATGGCCAGGCCGGTCTTGAAGGTGCAGCGTTCACCGTCGTCCAGCGGGCGGCGCAGCGCCTGCATCGCGGTCACGCCCATCATCAGGAAGGCGGCGGCCAGCGCCGAGCCCACCACCACCACGGCCATGCGCCAGCCGACAGAGGGGTTGAGCACCACTGCCACCCAGTCGTAGACCTGGTAGCGGCCATCGACCAGCACGGCACCGTCGGGCGTCTGCATCCAGGATTGCAGGGCCAGCACCCAGAACAGCGCCACCAGCTGGCCCACCGCCACCATCAGCACCGCCAGGGTGTGGGCGCCGTCGGACACGCGGCGCTGGCCGAACAGCATGACGCCCAGGAAACACGACTTGAGGATGAAGACGGACAGGATGCCGTAGCCCAGCAGCGGCCCCGCGATATTGCCGATCTTGTCCATCAGGCCGGCCCACAGGCTGCCGATCTGGATCAGCACCGGCACGCAGGCCGCCAGGGTCAGCACGAAGGACAGCGCGAAAATGCGGACCCAGAAGCGGTAGGCGGCCGTCCAGCCGCCCTGACCGGACACGCGGGCGCGGATCTTGAAGAACAGCAGGACCCAGGCAAGCGCCAGGGCCACGGCAAGGAACAATGCCAGGAAGCTCAGGCTGGCCACGAATTGCGCACGGGCCAAAGATAGGGTGGAAATATCCATGATGGGCCGTAGTGTAGAGCCAGTTACATGACGATGGGGGACACTTTGAAACCGCTTGCGCAGCCCCGGAAAAGGGCCCGTCCCGGGAACGTGGCAAAATTGACGCTTTGTCGCTGCTTTTTCCTATTCTTTCAAGAATGACCTCCGCCACGACGCCGACTCCCGCCGCATCCAATTTCCTGCTCAACATCGTCGAAGACGACCTGCAAGCCAACCGCTTCCAGGGTAAGCGTTGGGCTGGCAAGCCTGGCCCGGCGGCCGTGCAACAGCAGGGCGAAGCCGATCCGGCCCGCATCCGCACGCGCTTCCCGCCGGAGCCCAACGGCTACCTGCACATCGGCCACGCCAAGAGCATCTGCGTGAACTTCGGGCTGGCCCGCGATTTCGGCGGCGTCTGTCACCTGCGCTTTGACGACACCAATCCCGAAAAGGAAGACCAGGAGTACGTCGACGCCATCATCGAAGCCGTGCACTGGCTGGGTTTCGACTGGAAGGCCGACGGCCGCGACAACCTGTATTTCGCCAGCGACTACTTCGGCTATATGTATGAGTTCGCCGAAGCGCTGGTCGAGGCCGGCCACGCCTACGTGGACGCACAGAGCCCCGACGAGATCCGCGCCAACCGCGGCACCCTGACCGAACCCGGCATCGACTCGCCCTGGCGCAACCGCCCGGCCGCCGAGTCCATCACGCTGCTGCGCGAAATGCGCGACGGCAAGCATCCGGACGGCAGCCTGGTGCTGCGCGCCAAGATCAACATGGCGTCGCCCAACATCAACTTGCGCGACCCGGTCATGTACCGTGTGCGCCATGCCACCCACCACCGCACGGGCAATCAGTGGTGCATCTACCCGATGTACAGCTGGGCGCACCCGGTGGAAGACGCGCTGGAAGGCATCACCCATAGCGTCTGCACGCTGGAGTTCGAAGACCAGCGCCCGTTCTACGACTGGATCCTGACGCGCCTGGCCGAGCTGGGCAAGCTGGCCCAGCCGCTGCCGCACCAGTACGAGTTCGCCCGCCTGAACCTGAGCTACGTGGTCACCAGCAAGCGCAAGCTGCTGCAGTTGGTGCGCGAAGGCCACGTGGACGGCTGGGACGATCCCCGCATGCCGACCATTTTCGGCCTGCGCCGCCGCGGCTATACGCCGGCCTCGATCCGCCTGTTCTGCGACCGCACGGCCGTGTCCAAGTCCGATTCGCGCATCGATTACAGCCTGCTGGAGCAGGCGGTGCGCGACGACCTGGACCCGATCGCTCCGCGTTCGGTAGCCGTGCTGGACCCGATCAAGCTGGTGATCACCAACTATCCGGAAGGCCAGACCGAGCTGTGCACGGCGCCGCGCAATCCGCATGACCCGGAAGCGGGCGTGCGTGAATTCCCGCTGTCGCGCGAGCTCTGGATCGAGCGTGACGATTTCCGCGAGGAAGCGCCCAAGAAGTATTTCCGCCTGTTCCCGGGCAACACGGTGCGCCTGAAGTACGGTTACGTGGTGCGCTGCACGGGCTTTACCAAGAACGAGGCCGGCGAAGTGGTCGAGGTACAGGCCGAGTACCTGCCGGAAACCAAGAGCGGCACGCCGGGCGCGGACAGCGTCAAGGTCAAGGGCAATATCACCTGGGTGAGCGTGGCGCATGCGGTGCCGGCGCAGATTCACCTGTATGACCGGTTGTTTGCGGATGCGCGGCCCGATGGCGGGGACAAGGATTTCCTGGCTTGCCTGAATCCGAACTCGAAGCAGACGGTGACCGCCTGGCTGGAACCGGGGACCGTGGCAACGCCAGGGGCGACCTGGCAGTTTGAGCGGTTGGGGTATTTCACGGCGGACTTGAAGGAGTCTTCCGTGGAGAAGCCGGTTTTGAATCGGGTGGTGACCCTCAGGGATTCTTGGGGACAGGCTTAAATCGCTGCCTGGATTTTTTTGAGAAAGGCGCCTCTTTATGAGCTGACCCCCGAAGGTTGGATCTACGTCCAACTTTCGGGGGTCAGTTCATTATGGGGCGTTTTTTTTATGGGTGGACTGGGGGCCGGGGAGTCGCAGCGTGCGACGGGCGCGGCCTGGGGGTTTGGTTTGGGCAGGGCCGCGCGGGCGGCCCTGCCGGGGCTTACGCACTGCGGTTCGTCGAAAGGGCGTGCGCTGCGCTTGCGGTGGACTCCCTGCCCGCTCAGTCCATCTTGATATTCGCGGCCTTGACGACGTCGGCCCATTTGGCGGTTTCGGATTTCATGTAGGCGTCGAAGTCGGCGGGGGTGCCGCCCAGGGGTTGGCTGCCTTCGGCTTCGAGGCGTTTGATCAGGTCGGGGTCTTTCAGGACGGTCTGTATGCGGGCGTTGAGTTGGGCAACGAGGTCGGGGGGCATGTTGGCGGGGCCGACCAGGCCGGTCCAGGCGGAGGCTTCGAAGCCGGGGTAGCCGGATTCGGCGACGGTGGGGACGTCAGGCAAGGCGGCCAGGCGGGCGTTGGAGGTGACGGCCAGGGCGCGCAGTTTGTGGGCGGCGAGCAGCGGGAAGGCGGTTTGAGGGGTGATGAAGTAGAGGTCGGTCTGGCCGCCGACGAGATCGGTGACGGCGGGGCCGGCGCCCTTGTAGGGGACGTGCAGGAATTCGATGCCGGCGCGGCGGGCGAGCATGACGCCGGACATGTGGCCGATGGTGCCGTTGCCGGCGGAGGCCAGGCGCAGGGACGAGGCGGGTTTTTGCTTGGCGTCGGCGATCAGGTCGGCCAGGGTCTTGTACGGCGAGTCGGCACGCACGACCAGGACCACGGGCTGGGCGGCGATCAGGCCGACCAGGGTGAAGTCCTTTTTCGGGTCGAAGGGCATCTTCGGGTAGAGCGCGGGGTTGATCGCCAGGTTGGCGGCCTGGCCCATGCCAACGGTGTAGCCGTCGGGCTGGGCGCGGGCCACATAGTCCATGCCGATGTTGCCGGTGGCGCCGGGCTTGTTCTGCACCACCAGGCTCCAGCCGGTGGCCAGGCCCAGGCGCTCGGCAAGCAGGCGGCTGACGACGTCGGTGCCGCCGCCCGGGGGCATGGGCACAACCAGGTTGATAGGCCGTTCGGGAAAGGCGGCAGCGGCCGGCGTGGCGGCGGCCAGGGTGGCGACGGCGACGACGGCCGTTGCGGCCGCGGCGAGGCAGCGCGGAAGAAGGCGCGGGAAGGGGTTCATGCGGTTGTCTCCAGAGATATTCATCGTTGCGCCCGGGGCGCGCGCGGTCAGTTCACAGGCCCTACGACGCCTGCTTCGGTCAGGGCCGCGATCTGCGTCGCGCTCAGCCCCAGGGTTTCCAGCAACTGGGCGCCCTGCGCGCCCAATGCCGGCGGATCGGTACGCACGCCCGGACGGCGGCCGCCCAGCGTGATGGGCAACAGCGGCACCTTGGCGTGCACGCCCTGCCCGCCGGTGGCCGCACCGCTGTCCGCCCCGTCTTGCGGCAAGGTGATGTCCGCCAGGCCGCCGGTGGCGGCCAGGTGCGGGTCGTCGAACAGGTCTTGCGGTTTGGCGATGGGCGCGTATGGCAGGCCCTGGGCCTCGAAGCGGGCGGCGATGCCGGCGGCGGGCAGCTGCGCCATGCGTTCGCGCAGCATCGGCATGAGCCACGCGCGGGCCTCGACGCGGTCGTTGTTGCCCGCCAGGCGCGCGTCCGCGGCCAGGTCGGCAAAGCCGAATGCGTCGCAGAACAGCTTCCATTGCGTATCGGACACCACCGCCAGGAAGATCTGCTCGCCGTCCTTGACGGTGAAGACGTCGTACACGGCCCAGGCCGAGATGCGGCTGGGCATGGGGGCGGCCGGCTTGCCGGTGACCGCGTACTGCATCATGTGATGGCCGACCAGGAAAACATTGTTCTCGAACAGCGCGCTTTGCACCTCCTGACCGCGGCCGGTGCGCGCGCGTTCGAGCAGCGCGGCCATCGCGCCCATGGCGCCGAACATGCCGCCCATGATGTCGTTGACCGCCGCGCCGGCACGCAGGGGGCGGCCTTCGGGACCCGTCATGTAGGCCAGGCCGCCCATCATCTGCACCACTTCATCGAGCGCGGTGCGGTGCTGGTAAGGACCGGGCAGAAAGCCCTTGTGCGAGACATAGATCAGCCGCTCGTTCAGCTTGGACAGCGTGGCGTAGTCCAGCCCCAGCCGGGCCATGGTGCCGGCCTTGAAGTTTTCGCTGACGATATCGGCGCTGGCGATCAGCTTGAGCACCAGCTCGATGCCCCGCGGGTCCTGCAGATTGACGGGCAGGCTTTTCTTGTTGCGGTTGAACATGGCGAAGAAACCCGCGCCCGAGCCCTTCAGGCGGCGCGTGTTGTCGCCCTGCACCGGCTCGATCTTGATGACCTCCGCGCCCAGGTCCGCCAGCATCATGCCGCAGGTGGGACCCATGACCATGTGGGTGAATTCGACCACCCGGATGCCGGCCAGCGGCAGAGGCGGTTCGGCGGCTTGCGCGGCGGCGGCGTGCGGTTGCGGATTCATGCGGCCTCCCGGGCATAGGTGAAGCCCTTGGGCAGGCCGGCGTCGGGCACGTGGCCGTACAGCGGCTCGCCGGGCAGCCCCTCGCGCAGCGCGGCGCGCGCGGCCAACAGGCCATCCATGTCGATACCGGTGTCCAGCCCCATCGATTCGAGCAGGAATACCAGGTCTTCGGTAACGATATTGCCGGTGGCGCCGGGCGCGTAGGGGCAGCCGCCCAGGCCGCCCTGGCTGGCGTCAAAGGTATCGACGTCCGCTTCCAGCGCGGCCACCACGTTGGCCAGGCCCTGCCCGCGCGTGTTGTGAAAGTGCGCGCCGCCGGCGCGCTCGCCCAGCTCGGCGCGCAGGGCCTTGAACAAGCGCTTGACCTGGGCCGGGTTGGCGCAGCCGGTGGTGTCGGACAGTCCCACTTCGTCCACGCCCAGTTGCGCCATGGCCGCGGCCAGGCGCAGCGTGTCGGCCTGCGGCACTTGGCCGGCCAGGGTGCAGCCGAAGGCGGTGGACAGGCCGGCTTCCAGTTTCACGCTGGGAAATTCAGCGTTGCGCAGGGCCACCACGGCCGCCACTTCGTCGCGCATCTGCGCGTGGGTCTTGCGCACATTGGCCAGGGAATGAGCCTCGCTGACCGACACCGGCAGCGTGACCTTGGCCGCGCCGGCCTCGAACGCGGCGCGGGCGCCGCGCAGGTTGGGCGCCAGGGCCGCCACCCCCAGGCCGGGCAGGCGCCGGGCGCCGGCCACCACTTCGGCGGCATCGGCCATCTGCGGCAGCAGCTTGGGCGGCACGAACGAGCCGACTTCGATCTCGCGCAGGCCGGCCGCGGCCAGCGCGGCGATCCAGCGCAGCTTGGCGGGCGTGGGCATGACGGCGGCGATGCTCTGCAACCCATCCCGGGGGCCGACCTCGCTGACTAGAATCTGGGGCATTGACTTTCTCCTTAGCGTTCTATAAGATAGAACGACGTTCTATAAATTATTCCCCATCCGGTTTCCGGGTGTCAACCCTGCCTGCCCGAAAGGCCGCCTTGCCATGCCCAGAAAAGCCAGCCAGCCCTCTGTTGCCGACCAGCACGCCGCCCCCGGCGGCGCCGCGGCGGTGGATCGCGCCCTGTCGGTGCTGTCCGCCTTTCGCGCCGGCGACCGGGCCCTGACCCTGGCCGAACTGGCCGAGCGCACCCAGCTCTACAAAAGCACCGTGCTGCGCCTGCTCGCCTCGCTGGAGCACGGCCGCCTGGTGCAACGCACCGCCGAGGGGCACTACGCCCTGGGGGCGGAAATCGCGCGGCTGCACTTTGTCTATGCAGCCTCGTTCTCGCTGGAAGCCGTGGTCATGCCTGTTCTGCAAGAATTGGCCCGCGCCACCCGCGAAAGCGCCGCGTTCCACGTGCGCCAGGGAGAACACCGCCTGTGCCTGTACCGGGTGGATTCGCCGCAACCCGTGCGCGACCACATCAGGGCCGGCGACCTGCTGCCCCTGGACCGGGGCGCGGGCGGCCGCGTGCTGACGGCGTTCTCGGGCGCGCCGGGCGAACCCTACGAATCCATCCGCCAGCGCGGCGTGGTGGTGCTGGAAGGCGATCGCATGCCCGAGCTGTCGGGCATCTCGGCGCCGGTCTTCAATGAAAGGGGGGAATTGGCCGGCGCGGTCACGCTGACCATGCCCACGCCCCGGCTGCAGCGCGGCCATGCGGCGCTGGTGGGGGCCGCTGCGGCCGACGCCAGCCGTAAATTGGGCGGTTTTTACCCTTGGCCGATCGATTGAACGGCCCCCGGGCGGGTTATCATCCCCGACATTCCGCAGCCGGTTGCACGCGCCCCTTTCAGGCGTCCAGAACCGCCAGCCCCACTCAAGATGAACACTGAATCCCTAGCCCTGGACTTCAAGAGCGCCACCCTGTATGCCATCCGGGTGGTCCTGCACAGCGCCGACCCCGAACGCCTGAACGCCGCGCTGGCCAAGCGCATGGCCGACGCGGGCAGCTTCTTCGAGAACGAGCCCGTGGTCATCGACGCCAGCCGCGTCGAGGAAAAAATCGATTGGACTGCCCTGGTGGCTGCCCTGCGCGGACATAACCTGCCCCCCATTGGCGTGGTCGCCGAAGGCGCCAACCTGGCCGCGGCCCGCGCGGCAGGCCTGACAGCCGTGGAACTGTCCACCCCCGCCGCCCGCGCGATGCCGGTGGTGGACACCGCTCCGCCGAACGACGTCGCCACGCCGGTGCCGTCGGTGCCGGCCGCCGCGGTCGAAATCGCGCCCGCCCCCACTTCCACGGAAGCGTCCGCCGACAAGGCTGCGGACCCGGCTGCGGGCAAGTCCGCTGCCGAGCCCCTGCCCGAACGCGCCGCCAGCAGCACCACGTCCGCGCCCAGCCCGACGCCGGCCGCGCCGCAATCGTCATCGGCCCTGGTCATCACCAAGCCGCTGCGTTCCGGCCAGCGCGTCTATGCGCGCCACACTGATCTGGTCGTGATCGGCATGGTCAGCCAAGGCGCCGAAGTCATTGCCGACGGCAACGTGCACGTGTATGGCCCGCTGCGCGGCAAGGCCATGGCCGGTGCGCGCGGCGATACGTCCGCGCGCATCTTCACCACCCACCTGGATGCGGAGCTGTTGGCCGTGGCCGGCGTGTACCGCGTGGTGGAAGACAAGCTCGACAAGTCGCTGCAGAACCAACCGGCGCTGGTGCGCCTGGACGGCGACACGCTGCGCATCGAGGCCCTGAAAGCTTAAGTGGCGAGCCCTGCGGCGCGCCGGCAGGCGAGTCGCGGGGCAAGCCCCCTTCCACGCCGCGCCCCGTTTCGCGGGCCCGCGGCAACCCGGAAAGCGGTACCTGGTCTCAACACATTCTGTAAGAAGCCTTACATGGGCTTTTTGCTTTACGATAACGCGATTTATTCGAACATAAGGGTTTGATCGTCATGACACGCATTGTTGTGGTGACTTCCGGCAAAGGCGGCGTGGGTAAAACCACGACGAGCGCCAGTTTTTCCGCGGGCCTCGCGATGCGGGGCCACAAGACCGCTGTCATCGACTTCGATGTCGGCCTGCGCAATCTCGACCTGATCATGGGCTGCGAGCGTCGCGTGGTGTACGACTTCGTCAATGTGATCCAAGGCGAAGCCACGCTCAACCAGGCGCTTATCAAGGACAAGCAGCTTGAAAACCTGTTCATCCTGCCCGCCTCGCAAACGCGCGACAAAGACGCGCTGACGCAGGAAGGCGTGGAAAAGGTCATCAACGACCTGAAGGAAATGGGCTTCGACTACATCGTCTGCGACTCGCCGGCCGGCATCGAGACGGGTGCGCTGATGGCCGCCTATTTCGCCGACGACGCGCTGGTGGTGACCAACCCCGAAGTCTCGTCCGTACGCGACTCTGACCGCATCCTGGGCATCCTGGCGGCCAAGTCCAAGCGCGCGGTCGACGGCGGCGAGCCGGTCAAGGAATTCCTGCTGCTCACGCGCTACAACCCCAAACGCGTGGTCGACGGCGAAATGCTGTCGCTGGGCGACATCGAAGACATCCTGCGCATCAAGCTGATCGGCGTCATCCCCGAATCCGAAGCCGTGCTGCAGGCGTCCAACCAAGGCCTGCCCGCCATCCACTTGAAAGAGACCGACGTTTCCGAGGCCTACAAGGACGTCGTGGCCCGTTACCTGGGCGAAGACAAGGCCCTGCGCTTTACCGACTACGAAAAGCCGGGTTTCCTGAAACGCCTGTTCGGAGGCAAGTAAGCAATGTCCTTCCTGTCGTTTCTGCTTGGTCAAAAGAAATCGTCCGCTTCCGTCGCCAAGGAGCGGTTGCAGATCATCCTGGCCCACGAGCGGGGCCGCGGCGACTCGCCCGACTACCTGCCGCAGTTGCAGCAGGAACTCATCGCGGTCATTTCCAAGTACGTGAAGATCAATCCCGAAGACATCAAGGTGCACCTGGAACGCCAGGACACGCTGGAAGTGTTGGAAGTGAAGATCGAAATGCCGCAAAGCGAAGCTTGACGCACGCCCCCGCGCAGACCCGTCTGCGCGGCTGGCGGCAAGCCCGCGCGAATATAAAAAAACCCTCGGTTTCCCGAGGGTTTTTTCATGGGCGGAAGATGGCTTAGTGCTTGCCCACCTGGTCGCCGATGACGCCGCCGATGGCCGCGCCGCCCACGGTGCCCAGGATGCCGCCGTTGGTGATGACGGCACCCGCCACACCACCAAGCGCCGCCCCGCCCACCGTGCTCTTCTGGCGATGGCTCATGCTGTCCCAGGACGAGCAACCCGCCATCGTGGCGGCCATGGCAACAGCGACACAGATTTTGGAAACAGATGCGATCTTCATGATGAGGCTCCTATTCTTGTACCCGGGGCCGCACCTAGATCCAGACGCGAGCGCACGATACCCCTTATGGGTTTAGAACCTTCAGGATCGCAAAATATCCCGGCCCACGGTGTGAGGTTTGCCCAGGAATTGTGTCAAACGGCGAGGGAATCTTTGCGGTCCCCTCGGACAGTGTTGCAGGTGGCCCGCGCTATTTGACCAGACGTAACACGTCGCGGAAGCGCGGATGCTCGCAAGTTTCCATCCATTCGAAAATCGCCATTTCCGACGTGACGATCTCTGCGCCATGCGCGCGTGCGCGACGCAGCGCCGCGTGATGATCCGACGGCTTGCGCGACCCGGCCGCATCCGACACCAGCACCGCCTTGTAACCCAGCTCGGTCAAACCGATAACGGTCTGCAACACGCAGATATGCGCCTCGCACCCCGCCACCAGCACGGTCTTGCGCGCCGCCGGCAGCCACGCATCGAAGCCGCGCTCGCGCGTGGAAGAAAAATGCATCTTCTGGAATGTGGACTGCACCCACTCGTTCAACGGCGCCACGGTCACGCCCAGCATCTTGCTGTGATGCTCGGTGGCCACCACCGGCACATCCAGCAAGTGCGCGGCCTGCGCCAACTTGTGCGCGGTCGCCAGCACGGCCTCGCCGTCGTGGATCACGGGCATCAGGCGGCCCTGCATGTCGACGATGAGCAAGATGGAATCGGAGGCTTGCAGCAACATGGTGGATCTCCAGAAATCAGTGGGACAACCCCAGCATAGCGCTCTGGCCGACAGGCAACGTATGGCTGGTTCAATGATATTGAGGGAGTTCGGCGAACAAGCTGAGTTCACTGGCAAGCGACCGCAGACGCTTGTCCTTGGTCCACAACGTTGCACCCGGTGTCAATCGAGTTGAGGCCAAAAGGTGCAAATCCACATAGCCGATTCCTTTGCCAAATAGTCTCTCGGCCTGCAGAAAATGCATCACCTCGTTGTGACTCGCTCTCACGACTTGGGGTAGCAACGTCAATGCATCCATTACCGTTTCGCGCCTTCCCAAGGAGCCAAGCGCGAGCTCCCCAACCACGAATGGATGCATCAGCACGCTTTCATCATTCAACAGGCGTTCAAGGCGGGGTTCACCCTCAGCCAAATGATCGATCCAGACAGAGGTATCAACCAAGATCATCGGCAGTCTCCGTTTGACGCCTAGGTATCGGCTTCAGCTTGGGAGAGCTTCCGCCCAGCTTGGCCAGCCGCTTCGCGGCTTCTTTCTGCACAAGCTTGGTCAGCGCTTGCTGGAGCAGCGCCGACGTTTCCTGAATACCCGTGTAGGTTCGGGCCAGTTCCAGCAGATCGTCGTCGAGTGTCACAGTGGTACGCATGCGGACCTCTCCGTTGTGAATTTGAATCAAAAACAGCATCAAATGATGCTGTTTTTGATTCTAACACCTCAAAAAAATCCCGGCACAACGGCCGGGATTTCTCGGACTACATCACAGGCGGAATTACTTCAGCGCCTTATAGCGCAGGCGCTTGGGCTTGGCGCCCTCTTCGCCCAGGCGGCGCTTCTTGTCGGCTTCGTACTCTTGGTAGTTGCCGTCGAAGAACACCACTTGCGAGTCGCCTTCGAACGCCATGATGTGCGTGGCGATACGGTCCAGGAACCAGCGATCGTGGCTGATGACCATGACGCTGCCGGGGAACTCCAGCAGGCCGTCTTCCAGCGCGCGCAGGGTTTCGACGTCCAGGTCGTTGGACGGTTCGTCCAGCAGCAGCACGTTGCCGCCGGCGATCAGGGTCTTGGCCATGTGCAGGCGGCCACGTTCGCCGCCGGACAACTGGCCGACCACCTTGTTCTGGTCGCCGCCCTTGAAGTTGAAGCGGCCCAGATAGGCGCGCGACGACATTTCGAACTTGCCCACCGTGAGGATGTCGGCGCCGTCGGCCACCGCATCGAACACGGTCTTTTTGTCTTCGAGCGCGTCGCGCGATTGGTCGACGTAGGCCAGCTTCACGGTCTGGCCGACCTTCACTTCGCCCGAATCGGGTTGCTCGCGGCCCGCGATCATGCGGAACAGCGTCGACTTACCGGCGCCGTTGGCGCCGATGATGCCGACGATGGCGCCCGGCGGCACCTTGAAGCTGAGGTTGTCGATCAGCAGGCGATCGCCATAGGCCTTGCTGACGTTGTTGAATTCGATGACCTCGTTGCCCAGGCGCTCGCCCACGGGAATGAAGATTTCCTGGGTTTCGTTGCGCTTCTGGTATTCGTAGGACGACAGTTCCTCGAAGCGGGCCATGCGCGCCTTGGCCTTGGCCTGGCGGCCCTTGGGATTCTGGCGCACCCATTCGAGTTCTTTCTTGATGGTCTTCTGGCGAGCGGATTCAGAGGACTCTTCCTGCTTGAGGCGGTCTTCCTTTTGCTCGAGCCAGGAGCTGTAGTTGCCCTTCCAGGGGATGCCGTAGCCGCGGTCCAGTTCGAGGATCCATTCGGCGGCGTTGTCCAGGAAGTAGCGATCGTGGGTCACGCCCACGACAGTGCCCGGGAACTTGTGCAGGAACTGTTCGAGCCACTCGACGCTTTCGGCATCCAAGTGGTTGGTCGGTTCGTCCAGCAGCAGCATGTCGGGCTTGGACAGCAGCAGACGGCACAGCGCCACGCGGCGCTTTTCACCGCCGGACAGGTTGCCGACCACGGCATCCCAGGGCGGCAGGCGCAGCGCGTCGGCGGCGATTTCCATCTGGTGTTCGATGTCGTCGGCGCCGCTGGAGGCGGCAGCCGCGATGATGGCTTCCAGTTCAGCCTGCTCGGCGGCGAGCGCATCGAAATCGGCGTCCGGCTCGGCGTAGGCCGCGTAGACCTCGTCCAGGCGCTTCTTGGCGGTGACCACCGCGCCCAGGCCTTCTTCGACGGCCTGGCGCACCGTGTGCTCGGGATTGAGCTGCGGCTCTTGAGGCAGGTAGCCGATGTTCAGGCCCGGCATGGGCGTGGCCTCGCCTTCGATTTCGCGGTCCACGCCAGCCATGATCTTCAGCAGCGTCGACTTGCCCGAGCCGTTCAGGCCCAGCACGCCGATCTTGGCGCCAGGAAAAAACGAAAGCGAGATATCGCGCAGGATCTGCCGCTTGGGCGGCACGATCTTGCCGACGCGGTTCATGGTGTAGACGTATTGGGCCATGGGCTCGTATAGGGAAAGAAAGCTGATGAACCGTCGATTGTAGGCCGGAACCCTGACAGGTGCGCGTCAGGCGCGGTCACCCCGTAGACGACGCTATATTTACGGCTGCCGGCTGCCCCTGCGCGGCCCCGGATACGCCGCCCCATGACCGAAGCCGATCTGCTCGCCCGCACCCCGTCCCCCGCCACCCGCGCCAGCCTGGCCGTGCAACTGCACGCCGCCGGCTTGCAGCCGGGCGCCGCGCTGCTGGTTCATACCTCGCTCAGCGCGCTGGGCTGGATTGCGGGCGGCCCGGTGGCCGTCATCCAGGCGCTGCTGGATGTCGTCGGCCCCGACGGCCTGGTCGCCATGCCCGCGCATTCCTCCGACCTGACCGACCCGGCCTTGTGGCAGGCGCCTCCCGTGCCGACCGGATGGCTGGACACCCTGCGCCGCGAGATGCCGGCCTACGATGCCGCCATTACGCCGACTCGCCGCATGGGCACGGTGGCCGAACTGTTCCGGACCTGGCCCGGCGTGCGCCGCAGCCAGCACCCGACCTGTTCGTTCGCCGCCATCGGCCCGCGCGCCGCCGGCATCACAGCCGGCCATCAGTTGGAAGATCCGTTCGGCGACGCCTCGCCGCTAGCCAAGCTGCTGGCGGCCGACGCCGATATCCTGCTGTTGGGGGTGGGCTTCGACGCCTGCACCATGCTGCACCTGGCCGAGCTGCGCGCCTGGCCCGACCGCCCCAGACAGCCCGAGGCCTCGCCCATCATCGAAGACGGCCAGCGTGTCTGGAAGCGCTTTACTCAGCCCGCGCTGCTCGACCCCGAGCACTTCCTGCCCGTGGGCCAGTCCCTGATCGACCGCGGACTCGCCGTCCGTTTTGAAGTGGGCGCCGGACACGGCTGGCGCGTCTCGGCGCGGACCGCCGTCGACCACGCCCTGGACTTATGGCGGGGCACCCCACCGCCCGGCTGACATGCGACCCGGCAAGCACGGCATCGCGCTTCGCCGCCGCTGCCGATATTGATACCGGGGCAAGACCGATCCAATACCGAGGGCGCTACGCCCCGCCCTTGGCCGGCCTGGCCCCGGCAAACGGCGCGCGCATCTGCGCCAGCATCACGCCGGCCAGCGCCATCGCGCCGCCCACGATATGGAACAGGTGGGGCTTCTCGTCGAGGAACAGCGCCGCGATCGCCACTGTGGCCACCGGCATCACGTTCAGGAACATGCTGGCGCGGTTCGGCCCCAGGTGCCGCACCCCTTGCATCCACAGGAACGGCGCGAACAGCGACGGGAACACGGCGGCATACAGCACCAAGGGCAGGTTGTCGCCATTGAGCGGCGAGGCCGGCGCCATCAGGAAGGCCGGCAGCTGAAATAGCACGCCGAACGCCACCTGCACATACAGCGATTGCCACGGCCCCACCGGCAGGCCCCAACGGCGCAGCAGCACGCCGTAGAGCGCATAGGCCAGCGCGCCCAGGCCCATCAGCACGTCGCCATGGTTGGCGCCCACCGACAGCAGGCGGGACGGATCGCCCTCGCCGATCAGCAGCGCCAGCCCCGCCAGTGACAGCAGGCCGCCCAGCATCGCCATCGCCGATGGCCGCTCGCGCAGCACCAGCGCGCCCACCGCGATCGTCATCAGCGGAATCATCGCCGTGATGATGCCCATGTTGGTCGCCGTGGTGCTGCCCGCCGCCACATAGGCCAAGCCCTGGTACAGCGCCATGCCCAGCCCGCCCAGCACCGCGAACTTGGGCAGATAGGGCAGCACCACGCGCCGGTTGCGCCACACGCCGGGCAGCGCGAACGGCGTCAACACCACGCCCGCCAGCGCCCAGCGGTAAAAGCCGATGACCGCCGGCGAGATTACGCCGGCCGCCATCTTGGTGACGATCATGTTGACTGACCAGATCAGCGCCGCCAGCAGCGGAAACAGGAAATAGCGGGCCGGAATGTGGGAAGAAGCCGGGGAAGACCCCGACGAAGCAACTGCGCGCGTCATGGATGCGGTACTGCCAGACAGGAATGGCTGGCCAGTGTAGGCCTATGTCCGACTTGATGTATATAATGAAAATCGGACAAACCCCTACGAACTTCGGACATGGCTGCTTCACCCCCGGACCTCGGCCCCGGCCGCCCCTACCCCCTGGCCTGCCGCATCCTGCACTTCCTGCCGCACTCGCGCGTCAGGCGCCACACGTCACCCTGGGGCGAACTCAACTTCGCCCTGTCCGGCATCATGGAAATCGGCATCGCAGGCGTCACCTACCTGTCCCCGCCTCAGTACGCCATCTGGATACCGCCCCAGATAGAGCACTGCTGCCAGAACCAGGACGACGTCCACTACGCCTGCATCGACATTCCCGCCGCCGCCTGCGCCAACCTGCCCCCCGCCCCCTGCACCCTCGAAATCAGCCCCGTCATGCGCGCGGTCCTGGCCGACTTCGAGCGGCGCGGCATCACCTACCCCGACACCCCCGCCGACCGGCGCCTGGCCCAGGTCGTCATCGACCAGATCCACGTCGCCCGCGCCTACGCCAGCTACCTGCCGTCCACTAACGAGCCCGTCCTGGCCTCCATCCTGGCCGCCCTGCAAAACCAGCCCGGCGACAAGCGCGGCGCCGCCCACTGGGCCGCCACCGCCGGCATCACCGAACGCACCTTGCTGCGCCACTGCCAGCAGCACTTGGGCATGACCTTCAACGAATGGCGCCAGCGCCTGCGCGTCGTCAGTGCCCTGGGCATGCTCGAGGCCGGCCAATCCGTCCAGGCCATCGCCCGCGATCTGGGCTACAGCACCCCGTCCGCCTTCATCGCCATGTTCCAGCGCCTGACCGGCCAGTCTCCCGACAGCGCCCGCAAACGCGCCGCCTGAGCGGCCCCGTGCCCGTCCCGCACCACCGCGGTGCGCGCCCGCACGCCCCCCCCGCTAACCTCGTCATCCACCCGTCCGATGCAAGCCCCGCCTGATCGCGCGACAATAGCGTCTGTTTTTCCGTAACGCCGTACCCGCGGCATCATCGCGCCCAGGAACCCTCATGTCCGCCTCCGCCACGCCCCCGCCTTCCCTGACCCACTTCAGCGCGACCGAACTCGACATGCTGGCCAAGACCGCCGAAGCGCTCAGCGCCTACCTGGGCAAACCGGTATTGGCCGAAGTCGTCCTGGGCGACGAAGGCACCGAATGGGTCACGTACGGCGTGCCCATCGACGAAAACGCCCAACCCGACGAAGAACAGACCCACGTCCAGCTAGGCGGCGCCGGCGCCCGCCTCCTGGGCAACCGCGGCCTGCCCCAAACCGGCGAAGACACCTACGACTGCCTCTACCTCTGGGCCATCCAGATCTCGCTCAACGAAGGCGAACGCTTCATCAAGCTCGACCATGACGGCGAAGAATCCGCCTGGTCCGACAACCTGGAAGACGTCCTGCCCTTCGCCCTGACCGAAGAACCCTTGCCCGACCCTGACGAAGAAGACGACGAAGCGGACGACGACGAAGACGACCTCCTCGGCCACGACCATCCGCATGATCCAAACGACCCGGGTCACCGTCACTGACCCCCGCGGCGACGCAGACGTCGGACAATCAAAACTCCCCTAAACCCGAAGCTGACCCAGAACGCAACGACGCCCCGCAGGCCAAATGCGGCGACGGGCCGCCCGCGCGGCCGCGTCACCGCGACCCCGCAAGACCCTCCCCACGCCGTGCCAGACGCCTAAAGAACCCCACCGCCAGCAAGAAAAGAAGCCTAGGTCCTCCCCTCCTGCACCGCATGGCAAGCAACGACCGACGCTCCCGCCAACACCGCCACCGGCGCCTCGGCTTTGCACCGCGCATCCGCATGCGGACACCGCGGATGAAACGTACACCCTGAAGGCGGATTCAACGGATTGGGCACTTCCCCCGCCACCGCCGTGCGCGGCTTGCCCGCCCCATTGATATCCGGAATCGCCTCCAGCAACATCCGCGTATAGGGATGCCGAGGCCGCGCGAACAGTTCATCCCGGGGCGCCACTTCCACCATGCGCCCCAGATACATCACCCCCACCCGGTCCGCCACATGGTGTACCACCGCCAGATTGTGCGAGATGAACAGATAGGTCAGCCCCAGCTCCCGCTGCAGGTCCTTCATCAGGTTCAGCACCTGCGCCTGCACCGACACGTCCAACGCCGACGTCGGCTCGTCGCACACCAGGAACTCCGGATTCACCGCCAGCGCCCGCGCAATCGAAATGCGCTGGCGCTGCCCACCCGAAAACTGATGCGGATAGCGGCTCTGGTCCGCCGGATCCAGCCCCACCTGCTTGAGCAGATCGCCCACGCGGGCCGTGCGCTCGGCTGGCGTCATCGCCGTATGCGTCAGCATCGGCTCCGCGATGATCCGCCCCACCCGCCAGCGCGGGTTCAGGCTCGCATACGGATCCTGGAAAATCATCTGCAGCCGCTTGCGCAGCGCCCGGCCGCCCGGCTCCGACATCTTGGACAACGGCTGGCCGTCGAAATGGATATCGCCGCGCGTCAGGCCATACAGGCCCACCAGCATCCGCGCCACCGTCGACTTGCCGCAGCCGGACTCGCCCACCAGCGCCAGCGTCTCGCCGCGCGCGATCTCGAACGACACGCCGTCCACCGCCCGCAGCATCACCCGCGGCTTGCCCGCCAGCTTGCGCTCCAACCACGGCGGCGACACATCGAACCAGCGCGCCGCGTCCTTCACTTGCACCAACGGCGCGCTCATGCCGCCACCTCCGATTGTTTGCCACCTGGGGCCGCGGCCCCCTCATGCAGCCAACAGGCCGCCCGCGACGTGCCCGCCGGCAACAGCTCAGGCCGGTCCTGGCCGCAACGCGGCAGGCGCTGCCCGCAACGCGGATTGAAGGCGCAGCCCGGCGGAATCGCGTTCAGCCGCGGCATGCTGCCGTCGATCTGCACCAGCCGCTCGGCATGCCCTTCCAGCGACGGGATCGACCCCATCAGCCCCGCCGTATACGGATGGCGCGGATGATGGATCACGTCCGCCACCGGGCCGATCTCGGCCACCCGGCCCGCGTACATCACCGCCACGCGGTCCGCCGTTTCCGCGATCACGCCCATGTCGTGCGTGATCAGCATGACCGCCGTGCCGTGCTCGCGGCACAGCCGCTTGAGCAGCTCGATGATCTGCGCCTGGATCGACACGTCCAGCGCCGTGGTCGGCTCGTCGGCCACCACCAGCTTGGGCTCGGCCGCCAGGGCCAGCGCGATCACCACCCGCTGGCGCATGCCGCCTGAAAACTGGTGCGGATAGTGGTCGATGCGTTCTCGCGCCGCCGGAATGCCGGTCGACGCCAGCAGCTCGACCGCGCGATTGCGGGCCTGCGACCAGCTCAGGTCCAGGTGCGTCACGATGGTTTCGGCCAGCTGGCGGCCCACCGTATACAGCGGGTTCAGCGAGGTCAGCGGGTCCTGGAACACCGCCCCGATCTCGCGGCCCCGCACCCGGCGCATCTGCTCGTCCGGCAGGTTGTCGATGCGGCGGCCCGCCAGCAGGATCTCGCCGGCGGCGATGCGGCCCGGCGGTTCGAGCAGGCCGATGATGGACGCGCCGGTCAGCGACTTGCCCGCGCCCGATTCCCCCACCACGCCCAGGACTTCGCCCGCCTGGATCGAAAAGGACACGTCGTCCAGGGCGCGCAGGGTGCCGCGGCGCGTCGGAAACTCGACGCGCAGATTGCGGACTTCAAGTAAAGCGCTCATGGGTTTCTCAAAATTAAATTTCCAAATACTGCTGCCGCGCCCGCTACCCGCGGCATCCGGATGGCGCCATCCATCAGTTCAGACGCGGGTTGAGCGCATCGCGCAGCCAGTCGCCCAGCAGGTTGACTGACAGCACCAGCAGCACCAGCGCCGCGCCCGGGAAGATGGTGATCCACCATTCGCCGGAAAACAGGAAATCGTTGCCGATGCGGATCAGCGTGCCCAGCGACGGCGCCGTCGGCGGCACCCCTACCCCCAGGAACGACAGCGTCGCCTCGGTGATGATGGCCGTCGCCAGGTGCACCGTGGCCAGCACCAGCACCGGCCCCAGCACATTGGGCAGCACGTGGCGGAACATGATCACCGGCGAGGCCACCCCGATCACGCGGGCGGCCTGCACGTATTCGCGGTTCTTCTCCACCAGCGTCGACCCCCGCACCGTGCGGGCATACTGTGGCCAGCCGGCAAGCGCGATGGCGCCGATCAGCACCGGGAACGCGATGATCTCGTGCAGCTCGCGCGGCACCGCCGCGCGCGCCACGCCGTCGATCAAGAGCGCAATCAGGATCGCCGGAAACGACAGCTGCACGTCCGCGATCCGCATGATGAACGCATCGATGCGTCCACCCGCGTAGCCCGAGATCAGCCCCAGCACGATGCCAATCAGCATCGATAGCAGCACCGACGCCAGGCCGATCAGGAGCGACACGCGGGTGCCGTACAAAATCGCCGAATACAGGTCGCGGCCCTGGCTATCGGTGCCCAGCAGATAGGTCTGCTGGCCGTTGGCCTCCCAGGCGGGCGGCAGCAGGGCATCCAGCAGTTCCACCTTGGTCAGGTCGAACGGATTGTGCGGCGCCACCCAGCCGGCGCCGAACGAGCCGATCAACAGCAGGGCCAACAGCACGGTCGCCGCGATGGCCACGGGCGCCCGGCGCCAGGCCCAGGCAATATCGCTGTCCCACCAGCGTTTCAGAACGGCGCGCATCAGTGGCCACCTCCGCCGCGGGTCAGCCCGGAGCGCAAGCGCGGGTCCACGACAAAATACAGAAGATCGACGATCAGGTTGATCACCACGAACACCAGCGCGATCAGGCACAGGTACGCGGCCATCACCGGCACGTCGGCGAATTGCACCGCCTGGATGAACAACAGGCCCATGCCCGGCCACTGGAACACCGTCTCGGTCACGATGGCGAAGGCGATGATGCCGCCCAGTTGCAGGCCGGTGATGGTGATGACGGGCACCATGGTGTTCTTCAGCGCGTGGCCGAAGTGGATGGCGCGGCGCTTCAGGCCCCGGGCGCGCGCGAACTTGATGTAGTCCGAGCGCAGCACTTCCAGCATTTCCGAGCGCACCAGCCGCAGCACCAGGGTCATCTGGAACAGCGACAGCGTGATGGAAGGCAGGATCAGGTGCTTCCAGCCGGTGGCGGTGAACAGGCCGGACGTCCACCAGCCGACGCTGACGGTCTCGCCGCGACCATAGCTGGGCAGCCAGCCCAGCTGCACCGAGAACACCAGGATCAGCAGGATGCCGATCAGGAAGGTGGGCAACGACACCCCCAGCAGCGAGCCGGCCAGCAACAGCTGCGACAGCAGGCTGTTGCGCTTGAGCGCGGTATAGACGCCCAACGGCACGCCCACCACCAGCGCCAGCAGAGCCGCCACCATGGACAGCTCCAGCGTGGCCGGCAGGCGCGATTTGAGCAGCGTGGAAACCGGCTCGCTCTGGCGCAAGGAGATGCCGAAATTACCCTGCGCGGCGTTGGCCACGAAGTGGCCGAATTGAACGATGGCGGGCTCGTTCAGCCCCAGGCGTTCACGCAATTCGATGCGCTCGGCATCGGTGGCGTCCTGTCCCAGCATGATGGTGACAGGGTCGCCGACGTATTGAAAAAGCACAAAGGCCAATAGCGCGACGGTGAGCATCACCGCTACGGCCTGCAACAGGCGACGCAGTATGAAAGCAAACATAGGCAGGAAAAGCAAAGACGGCGAAGCCCCTGGAGGCCTTCAGGGGCTGACAGGCCTTATCGGGGCTTCGCGATCTGGTTAGCCGGGATCAGTCGACCTTGACCCAATCGGCAACAAGGCGATTGTCGGCGCGGTGGATGACCGAGACGTTTTTGCGCATGGCCCAGGGAATGACCTGATCATGCAGCGCGATGTGGCCGAATTCCTTGGCGTGGACTTCCAGCACCTTCTGGATATCGGCATCGCGCTTGGCGGCGTCGGTTTCGGTCTTGATGCGATCGATGATCGCGTCCAGTTCCTTGTTGCTGTAGTTGCCCAGGTTGTACATGCCGTCCGCGCCTTCGCCCTTGGTGCGGATCAGGTTCTGCAGCGTGTACATGGCGTCGAACGTCGGCACGCCCCAGCCGAACAGGTAGGCGCTGGTGTCGGAGTTCTGCACCTTGGGGAAGTAGGTCGACCGCGGCATCGCGTTCATGGTGGCCTTCACGCCCACCTTGGCCCACATACCCACCACGGCCTGGCAGATCGCCTCGTCGTTGATGTAACGGTTGTTGGGGCAATCCAGCGTGAAGTTCAGGGTGCCGTCGTAGCCGGCGTCCTTGAGCAACGCGCGGGCCTTTTCGGGATCGTAGGGCACGCGCTTGTGCAGCGACTCGGTCCAGCCATGCACCTGCGGCGCGATCATGGTGCCGGTGGGCGCAGACAGGCCGCGCATCACGGCGCGCTTGATGGCGTCCACGTCGATGGCGCGGTACAGCGCCTCGCGCACGCGGATGTCCTGGAACGGGTTCTTGCCCTTGATGTTCGAGTACTGGAGCTCGGGACGCTTCTGGTCCAGGCCCAGGTAGATGGTGCGGTATTCGTTGCCCTCGACCACCTTGGCCGACTGGCGCAGACGGTCCAGATCCTGCGCGGCCGGGTCCAGCACGAAGTCGATCTCGCCCGACAGCAGCGCGGCGGTACGGGTGGCGTTCTGCTTGATCGGCGTGAACACCACTTCGGTGACGTTGCCGACCTTGCCGGCCTTGTTCCACCAGTCCTTGTTTTCTTCGAACACCGTGCGCACGTCCACTTCGCGCGACTTCAGCTTGTACGGGCCGGTGCCGTTGGTGTTGCGCGCGCCGAAGGTGTCTTCCTTGTTGACGAAGTCCTGCGGCTTGGCGATGTTGTTCTTTTCCGACCAGGCCTTGTTCATGATGAACACGTTGGGCAACTGGCGCAGCAGCACCGGGTTGGGCGCCGAGGTCTCGATCTCGACCGTCAGGTCATCGATCTTGCGCGCTTCCTTGATGCCGGTGGTGTAAGCCTTGTAGTTCGACGTGGGCGCCATGGCGCGGTGCACGGAGAACACCACGTCGTCCGCCGTGAAGGCGGCGCCGTCATGGAACTTCACGCCGGGGCGCAGCTTGAAGCGGTACAGGGTGGGCGAAACCTGCTCCCACTCGGTCGCCAGGCGCGGCACCACCTTGAAGTCCTTGTCGTAGTCCACCAGCGGTTCGTAGATGTAGCTGTTGGCGGCGATCGTCATGCCTTCGTTCTGCGAATGCGGATCGAAGGTGAGGATGTCGCCCTGGGCGGCCCAACGGAAAGATTTGGCTTGCCCGATCGAGGGCACGGCCACGGCGGCGGCGATCGCGATGGCAATCAAAGTGCGGCGCATAGGTGTCAACTCCTGACTGTAGTCTGAATACCGGCGCGATATTGCCTAGCCGGAAGACCCCCGTCAATTCAGGGTTTATGCGTACCGGAGACGGTTTTCACAGGAGAAACACAAATAGGGACATATAAAGAAATGACAAAAAAATCGCATATCCGGCCAAGTAAACAGTGTTCACCTGCCGGACGAGTCCTATTCGTCTGTGTCCAGCGGCAGATCGAGCGGCACGTGTTCCGTCATCAGCACTCGTAGCATGTCGATCAGCAGCGCCGCCTTTTCCTCGCCGAACGGCGCCAGCACCGCCTTCTGGTGCTGGTTGGCCTGATCGCACAACGCCGCGATCAGGTTGCGGCCCTTGGTGGTGATGCCGACCCGCGTCTGGCGGCGGTCGGCGCGCACGCCGGTGCGGGCCACCAGTCCGTCGGCTTCCATGCGCTGCACCACCTTGCTCAGGGTCGGCTGCTTGGTGATGGCCAGCACCGCCAGATCGCCGATGGTTTCGCCCGGGCTGCCCTCCAGACTGGCCAGCACCCGCCATTCGGTGACCGACAGGCCCGCGGCCTTCACCTGTTGATGGAATTCCGCCGAGATGCGCTGGCTGGCCTGCGCCAGCAGGTAGGCGAGGTAGTCGTCGACGAACCGCGCACCGGTGGGCTGGGTTCCGCTCTGCTTGTCCGACCGCATGTTGCTTTGCTCCCACGCACCAATATGGATAGGCGGCGTCATGCCGCAGGGCGCATTGCACCACGACGGCGCGAAGGCCCGCCACGGCGTGACGCAATGCTGTTGCGCAGCACAGGGTATACCCCGAATCGCAACCCGTTTTTGCACCATCAAGAGGCTTTTTACGGGCATCGAATGCTGAGGACAACCAGTATATACACCCTTGTTTTAGCGTGATATTTTTTTTATTCCATGAAATTTCATCTTTTTTGTTGACAGCTAAAACGTTGACTCCTAAAGTATTTTTCAGCGTGAAATTTCGTGACGTGGCCTTGCTGCGCAGCAGCAACGCTTGAGGACCCGGATGCCGGTCCGCGTGGAGGAGTTCGAGATGGCTGAAAGGTCTTTCAAGAAAGAAGTCCAGCAGTTGCGCATCGGCGCGGGCGAAGAGTTCCGCGGCGAGGGCATTCTTGCCGTCACCAAGGCACTGCTGCAATCCGGCGTGGGCTACGTGGCCGGTTACCAGGGGTCGCCGATCTCGCACCTGATGGACGTGCTGGCCGACGCCAACGACATCCTGCAGGAGCTGGGCGTGCACTTCGAGGCCAGCGCGTCCGAAGCCACCGCCGCCGCCACGCTGGCCGCGTCGGTCATGTATCCGATACGCGGCGCCGTCACCTGGAAATCCACCGTCGGCACCAATGTCGCGTCCGACGCGCTGGCCAACCTGGCCTCGGGCGGCGTCACCGGCGGCGCGCTGGTCATCGTGGGCGAAGACTACGGCGAAGGCTCGTCCATCATGCAGGAACGCTCGCACGCGTTCGCCATGAAATCGCAGATCTGGCTGCTGGATCCGCGCCCCAACCTGGAAAGCATGGTCAAGGCGGTGGAAGACGGCTTCGCGCTGTCCGAAGCCAGCAAGACGCCGGTGATGCTGCAGCTGCGCATCCGCGGCTGCCACGTGCATGGCCGCTTCATCGCCAAGGAAAACAAGCGGCCCGCGTTCTCGCTGGCCGAGGCGCTGGAGAACCCGGCGCGCGACACCAGCCGCATCGTGCTGCCGCCCGCCTCCTTCCTGCATGAACAGGAAAAGATCAAGGAACGCTGGCCGGCCGCCATCCGCTATATCAAAGCGCACAAGCTCAACGAACACTTCGACGGCGACCAGGACGATATCGGCCTGATCCTGCAGGGCGGCCTGTACAACGGCGTGATCCGGGCACTGCAACTGCTGGGCCTGGCCGACAATTTCGGCAACAGCCGCATTCCGCTGTATGTGATGAACGTGGCCTATCCCGTCATCGAAGACGAGGTCATCGACTTCTGCCGCGGCAAGCGCGCGGTGCTGCTGCTGGAAGAAGGCCAGCCCGACTACCTGGAACAGAACCTGCACGCGGTGCTGCGCAAGGCGGGCGTGGACACCCGCCTGTCCGGCAAGGACGTGCTGCCGATGGCGGGCGAATACACCACCCAGGTCATGCGCGATGGCCTGCGCGAATTCCTCAAGCGCGAACGGCCGGAATCGTTGCAGACGCATCCGGCGGTAGCCGCGGACAGCGGCGCCGCCCCTGCCCCGCAGCTCGAGATCACCGAAATCACCCGGCCCAAGCCGGCGCCGCGTCCGGTCGAGCAGCCCATCACCTTCCACAAGCAAGTGGCCGACCTGGCCGCCGTGGTGCCGCCGCGCCCAGCCGGCTTCTGTACCGGCTGTCCGGAGCGGCCTATCTTCTCGGCCCTGACCCTGGCCCAGGAAACGCTGGGCCAGCACCATATCTCGTGCGATATCGGCTGCCACCTGTTTTCGATCCTGCCGCCGTTCAACCTGGGCGCCACCACCATGGGCTACGGCCTGGGCGCGTCCAGCGCGGCCGCGTTCAACGTGCCGGCGGCCAAGCGGCCGATCTCGATCATGGGCGACGGCGGCTTCTGGCACAACGGCCTGGCCTCGGGCATCGGCAACGCCGTGTTCAACAAGTACGACGGCGTCATTGTCATCGTCGACAATTTCTACGCCTCGGCCACGGGCGGGCAGGACATCCTGTCCTCTCGCGCCGACAATCCCGACCGGTCCACCAACAACCCCATCGACCAGGCCGTGCGCGGCGTGGGCGTGAAATGGGTGCGCACGCTGGACCGCACCTATGACGTGGCCAAGGTCCGCGCCACCCTCGAAGAAGCGCTGACCACCGACATCAAGGGCCCCAAAGTCATCATCGCCCAGTCGGAATGCATGCTGAACAAGCAGCGCCGCATCAAGCCGCTGTTCAACAAGGCGGTCAAGGAAGGCAAGCGCGTGGTCAAGGAACGCTTTGGCGTCGACCCCGACGTGTGCACCGGCGACCACGCCTGTATCCGGCTGTCCGGTTGCCCGTCGCTAACCGTCAAAGACAGCGGCGATCCGCTCAAGGAAGACCCCGTCGCCCATGTGGAGAGCAGCTGCGTAGGCTGCGGCAATTGCGGCGAAGTCGCCCATGCCGCGGTGCTGTGCCCGTCTTTCTACCGCGCCGACATCGTGCACAACCCCAGCGGCCGCGACCGTTTCCTGGCGCGCCTGCGCCAGGGCGTGATCGGTTATCTGCAACGGCGCCGCGCCGCGCGCCTGGCCAAATTCGCCCTGTAAGGACCCGCTCCATGAACCCGGTGGCATTGCAGCAAGGCACTCCCATCAAGATCGCCATCCTGGCCATGGGCGGCCAAGGCGGCGGCGTGCTGGCCGACTGGATCGTCGACATGGCCGAGCACGCCGGCTGGTGGGCCCAGACCACTTCCGTGCCCGGCGTGGCCCAGCGCACCGGCGCCACCATCTATTACCTGGAACTGCTGCCGGAAGCCGATGTGGCCCGCGCCGGCCGTCCGCCCGCGCTGGCGCTGATGCCCACGCCGGGCGACGTCGACCTGGTCGTGGCGGCCGAGCTGATGGAAGGCGGCCGCGCTATCCAGCGCGGCCTGGTCACGCCCGACCGCAGCGTGCTGATCGCCTCGTCGCACCGCAGCTACGCGGTCAGCGAAAAGTCGGCGCCCGGCAACGGCATCGCCGATCCCAACAAGGTGCTCGAGGCCGGCCGCGCCGCCGCGCGCCGGTTCCTGTGCTTTGATCTGCAAGACCTGGCCGACCGGGCCGGCAGCGTCATCAGCGCCAGCCTGTTCGGCGCGGTAGCCGGCAGCGGCGCCCTGCCGTTCTCGCGCGACGACTTTGAGGCCACGGTGCGCCGCGCCGGCGTCGGCGTCGAGGCCAGCCTGCGCGCTTTCGCGCTGGGCTTCGAAGCCGCCGACCAGGCGCCCGCGCAACCCGCCGCTATCGACCTGACGCGTCCGGTGCCGGCATTGCCCGCGCGCGCCGCCAGCCCGCGCACGCAAGCGCTGCTGGACACCATTTCGCGCGATTTCCCGCCCTGTGCCCAACCCATGCTGGCGGCCGGCGTGCGCCGCCAGATCGAATTCCAGGACCTGGCCTATGCCCAGGACTACCTGGCCCGCATGCAGCACATCCGCGAGCTGGACGCGCGCCATGGCGGCGAGGCCAGGCAATGGGCGCTGACCTGCGCCGCCGCGCGCTACCTGGCCACGGCCATGGCGTACGACGACGTGATCCGCGTGGCCGACCTGAAGACGCGCGGCTCGCGCTTCGAACGGGTGCGCAGCGAAGTCGGCGCCAAACCGGACCAGCTTGTCTACACCACCGAATTCATGCATCCACGGCTGGAAGAGATCTGCGGCACGCTGCCCGCGGGCCTGGGCCGGTGGCTGGAGCAGTCCAAAGGTTTTGGCGGCTTCGTCGAACGGCGCCTGGGCAAGGGCCGGCGCATGCAAAGCGGCACCCTGGGCGGCTTCATGATGCTGTATCTGCTGGCCGGGATGCGGCGTTTCCGCCGCCGCACGCTGCGCCACCAGATCGAATCGGCCGCGCTGACGCAGTGGCTGGATCTGATATCCAGCCTGGCGCCGCGCGACTACGACCTGGCCGTGGAAACCGTCAACTGCCGCCGCCTGGTCAAGGGCTATAGCGACACCCACGTGCGCGGCGGCGGCAAGTACCGCCAGCTGATCGCGGCGGCCGCGCAACTGGTTGGCCGGCCCGATGCCGCGGCGTCGCTGCGGTCGCTGCGTGAAGCCGCGCTGGCCGACGAGAAATGCGGCCCCATGGAACGCCAGCTGGCCGACACGCTGGCCCACAAATTGGCCGCCTGACCCACAAGATAGAGACGAACGCCGTGCAAACCCTGAAACTCATCGTCCGCGAGATCCGCCAGGAATCGCCCCTGATCCGCTCGCTGCGCCTGACGCGCGAAGACGGCGGCGTCCTGCCTGCCTTCGGCCCCGGCGCCCACTTGAAGGTGTCGGTGCCCGGCCTGTGCGAGCCGCGCTGCTATTCGCTGGTACAGCTGGCCGCCGAAGCCGGCCGCTATGCCGAACCCACCGAATACCGCCTGGGCGTGCGCCTGGAAGAAGCCAGCCAGGGCGGCTCGCGCCACATGCACGGGCTGGCGGTGGGCGACACGCTGACCGTGGAAGGCCCCAAGAACGACTTTCCGCTGCACGAATCCCCGGCCGGCGACGAACCGGTGGTGCTGATCGCGGGCGGTATCGGCATCACGCCGGTCGCGTCCATGGCGGCGGCCTTGAAATCCGCCGGCCGCGCTTTCCGCCTGCACTACAGCGGCCGCAGCCGCGACCAGCTGGCGTTCCTGCCGGAACTGCAGGCACTGGCCGGCGACGCCCTGACTTTGCACGCTGACGACGAACCGTCGTGCCGCTTCGACCTGCAGGCCCTGCTGGATGCCGCCAACCCGCGCCAGCACCTGTACGTGTGCGGCCCCAAGGGCCTGATCGACGCGGTTATCCAGGGCGCCCGCGCGCGTCACTGGCCTGATGCCCACATCCACTTCGAGCTGTTCGCCAGCGCCGCGCCGCAGGCCGGCGACCAGCCATTCGAGGTCGAACTGCGCCAATCCGGCCGGGTACTGACGATTCCCGCCGACAAGACCATCGTCGACGTCATGGAAGAAGAAGGCTGCGATCCCATGTACGACTGCAAGCGCGGCGAATGCGGCGTGTGCCAGGCCACCGTGCTGGAAGGCGAGCCCGACCACCGCGACTACTACCTGTCGGACACCGAGAAAGCCAGCGGCAAGATCATCCAGATCTGCATCTCGCGCGCCAAGTCGGCGCGCCTGGTGCTGGACCTGTAGGGCCGGGCGCAGCAAGGAGACAAGCATGGCCAAATACCGCGACAACCCCGACGCCATCCGCGCCCTGCTGCGCGAGACCGAGGTGCACAAGGACCTGTTCATTGACCAGGAGCTGTTCGACCTGGAAATGGAACGGCTGTACGCCAACACCTGGGTCTACGTCGGCCACGACAGCCAGGTGCCTAACCCCGGCGACTACATCACCACCACCGTCGGCAACCAGCCGGTGGTGATGGTGCGCCACAGCGACCGCACCGTGCGGGTGCTGCACAATCGCTGCCCGCACAAGGGCACCATGGTGGCGGGCGAGGCCTGCGGCAATACGGGCAAGTTCTTCCGCTGCCCCTACCATGCCTGGACCTTCAAGACCGACGGCAGCCTGCTGTCGATCCCCCTGAAAAAGGGCTACGAGAACACCGGTCTGGAGCAATGCGAAGCCAGCCAGGGGATGGCGGCCGTGAAAGACGTGCGCAATCATCGCGGCTTCGTGTTCTGCCGCTTGAACCCCGCAGGCCAGTCGTTCGAGGACTTCTTCGGCGACGCGCTGTCGACCCTGGACAATATGGTCGACCGCTCACCCGAGGGGCGGCTCGAAGTGGCCGGCGGCGTGCTGCGCTATATGCATCGCTGCAATTGGAAGATGCTGGTGGACAACCAGACCGACACCTGCCACCCGATGGTGGCGCACGAGTCGTCGGCCGGCACCGCGGTCAAGGTCTGGGAAGCCGCCCCGGCCGGCACGCCCAAGCCCATGGCGGTGGAACTGTTCGCGCCGTTCATCTCGCCCTACGAGTTCTTCGAGAACATGGGCATCCGCGTCTGGGAAAATGGCCACGGCCACACGGGCGTGTCGGATTCGATCCACGCCTCCTACTCCGGCATTCCAGGCTACTGGGAATCCATGGTGTCGGCCTATGGCGAGGAACGCGCCAGCCAGATCCTGGGCGACGTGCGCCACAACACGGTGTATTTCCCCAACATCATGGTCAAGGGCCCGATCCAGACACTGCGCGTGTTCAAGCCGATTGCCGCCGACCGCACGCTGGTCGAATCCTGGACCTTCCGCCTGGTGGGCGCGCCCGACCTGCTGCTGGAACGCACCCTCATGTACAACCGGTTGATCAACGCCCCCACGTCCGTGGTCGGCCACGACGACCTGGAAATGTACGAACGCGCGCAGGACGGCCTGCAATCGCGGGCCCGCGACTGGGTCAACGTTGGCCGGCTGTACTCGCCCGACGAAATCGGGCGCAGGAACGTCACCACCAACGGCACCAACGAATGGCAGATGCGCAACCAGTACCGCGCCTGGGGCCGCTACATGACGCAGACGGAGGCGGCATGAGTTTCACCGACCGCGAGTTGATCGATTTCGTCTACGCCGAAGCGCGCCTGCTCGACGAGCTGCGCTTCGAGGACTGGCTGGACCTGTATACCGAGGACGGCTACTACTGGATGCCGCTGGCGCACGGTCAGACGGACGCCAAGCTGCACGCCTCGCTGATGTACGAAGACAAACTGCTGCTGCGCGTGCGGGTCGAGCGGCTGGCTGGCCAGCGTACCTTTTCGCAACAGCCCAAGAGCCGCTGCCACCACCTGCTGCAGGCGCCCACGATCGAGCGCGGCCATCCGGAATCGGCGCCCGACGAAGGCCGCCACGTACTGCGCACCGCCTTCCACTATGTCGAAACCCGCCAGGACGCGCAGACCCTGTACGCCGGCTGGACGACCCACCATCTGGTGGAGCAGGACGGCGCGCTGCGGATTCGCCTGAAACGCGTTGACCTGGTCAATTGCGACGCCGCCTTCGGCAACATCCAACTGTTCATGTAGGAGCGGCTTGTGAGCACCACCGTCCATCAGGCTTTCCGCGACACCGCGGCCCGCCACGGCGCCAGGCCCTTCCTGTGCATCCTGCCCGAAACCGCCGAGGCCTACGCCATCGGCCCCGGCGAACTGGGCTACGCCCAGGCGGCCAGCGCCATCGAAACGCTGCGCGCCGCCTATGCGCGCGCCGGCTACGGCCACGGCCACCGCGCCGGCCTGTTGCTGGAAAACCGCCCCGCCTTCTTCCTGCACTGGTTCGCGCTGAACGCCCTGGGCGTGTCGGTGGTGCCGATCAACCCCGACCTGCGCGCGGCCGAACTGGAATACCTGACGGGTCACTCCGAGATCGCGCTGGCGGTGGCGCTGCCCGAACGCCATGCCGAGCTGCTGGCCGCGGCCGAGCGCGCCGGCCGCCCGCTGCGCGTGATGGCCCCGCACGATGCGCCGCCAGCCGCGCCGTTCGCCGCGCCGCTGACCGGCGCGCCCGATGAACTGACCGAATGCGCGCTGCTATACACGTCGGGCACGACCGGGCGGCCCAAGGGCTGCATCCTGCCTAACCGCTACTTCCTGCACGCCGGCGGCTGGTACGCCCGCATCGGCGGCCTGGCCGCGCTGCGCCCGGGGCAGGAACGCATGCTCACGCCGCTGCCCCTGGTACACATGAACGCCATGGCCTATTCCGCCATGGCCATGGTGCTGACCGGAGGCTGCCTGATTCCGCTGGATCGCTTCCATCCCAAGACCTGGTGGGACAGCGTGCGCGACTCCGGCGCCACCGTGCTGCATTACCTGGGCGTGATGCCCGCCATCCTGATGAAGGCCGAACCGTCCGCGCAAGACCGCCAGCCCGCCATCCGCTTCGGCTTCGGCGCGGGCGTGGACCGCAAGCTGCAGCAACCGTTCGAGGAACGCTTCGGCTTTCCGCTGCTGGAGGCCTGGGCCATGACGGAGACGGGCGCGGGCGCCGTCATCATCGCCAACAAGGAACCGCGCCATATCGGCGAAAGCTGCTTCGGCGCCGAGGAAGACGATGTGCAAGTGCGCATCGTGGCCGATCATGGCGGCGAGGCGGCGGCCGGTGAACCGGGCGAGTTGCTGGTGCGCCATGCCGGCGCCGATCCGCGCTACGGCTTTTTCGCCGGGTACCTGAAGGACGCGGAGGCCACCGACCAGGCCTGGGCAGGCGGCTGGTTCCATACCGGCGACATCGTGCGGCGCGAGGCCGACGGCGCGCTGCGCTTTGTCGACCGCAAGAAAAACGTGATCCGCCGCAGCGGCGAGAACATCTCGGCAGTGGAAGTGGAAAGCGTGCTGCTGCAGCATCCGCTGGTCAAGGCCGTGGCGGTTGCCGCCGTGCCCGACCCGGTACGCGGCGACGAGGTGCTGGCCTGCATCGTCGCCGAAACCCCGCCCGCCAGCGACGCGGCCCGCGCCGACGCCGCCCGCGGCATCGTGCAATGGAGCCTGCAGCAGCTGGCCTACTACAAGGCGCCCGGCTATGTCGCCTTTGTCGACAGCCTGCCGCTCACTACCACCAACAAGATCCAGCGCGGCGAAATGAAGACGCTGGCGCCGACGTTGCCGGGCACGCCCTGCTGCGTCGACACCACCGCCATGAAAAAGCGTCAGGAGCCTGCCCGATGACCGCCCCGCGCGCCCGCTACGACGGCGTGGTGGCGGCCCTGCCCGTCAGCATTCCGTACGAGCGCTATTCGACGCTGGCCGCGCATGGCTGGCTGGGCCGGGCGCTGGCCGCGCTGATCCGCCAGGCCGGCATCGCCAAGACGGATGTCGACGGCCTGTGCGTGTCCAGCTTCACGCTGGCGCCGGACACCGCCGTGGGCCTGGTGCAGCATCTGGGCATGAGCCCGCGCTGGCTCGATCACATTCCGATGGGCGGCGCCAGCGGCGTGGCCGCCTTGCGCCGCGCCGCGCGCGCGGTGCAGGCGGGCGACGCCAGCATCGTCGCCTGCATCGCCGGCGACACCAACCAGGTGGACTCGTTCCGCAACACGGTCAGCCAGTTCTCGCGCTTTGCGCAGGACGCCGTCTATCCTTACGGCGCAGGCGGCCCCAACGCCAGCTTCGCACTGCTGACGGCCCACTACATGCGCGCCACCGGCGCCACCCGCGAGGACTTCGGCAAGGTCTGCGTGGCCCAGCGCGACAACGCCCTGCGCTACCCGCCCGCGCTGATGAAAAAGCCGCTGACGCTGGCCCAATACCTGGACGCGCGTGTCATCGCCGACCCGATCCACCTGTTCGATTGCGTCATGCCTTGCGCGGGCGCCGACGGTTTCCTGGTCATGTCCGAGGCCCGCGCAAACGCGCTGGGCCTGCCCTACGCCCGCATCCTGTCCACCATCGAGCGCCACAACGCCTGGATCGAGGACCCGATCCAGACCCGCGGCGGCTGGACCGTGGACATCGACGAACTCTATGGCATGGCGAACGCCGCGCCGGCCGACATGGATTTCCTGCAGGCCTACGACGACTACCCGGTCATCAACCTGATGCAGATGGAAGACCTGGGCTTTTGCGCCAAGGGCGCGGCGCCCGAGTTCGTGCGCGCCAATACCTTCACGGTGGACGGCAGCCTGCCCTTCAACACCAACGGCGGCCAGTTGTCGGTGGGCCAGGCGGGCGCGGCCGGCGGCTACCTGGGCATGGTCGAGGCCTTGCGCCAACTGACCGGCACGGCGGGCGGCACCCAGGTGGCCGACGCACGCCTGGGCCTGGTCAGTGGCTTCGGCATGATCAATTACGACCGCGGGCTGTGCACCGCCGCGGCCATCCTGGCAAGGAGCGACGCATGACCGAGCCGCTAGCCAAGCCGCCGCGCAAGAACCCGGTGGCGCGCACCCGCCAGCCGACCTTGCCGCCCGGCGCCCGCAGCCGCGCCGCGCTGGGGCTGACGGCCGCGGCCGCCGAAGGCCGCTTCGACCTGCAGACCTGCGCCGACTGCGGCGCGGTGCAATATCCGCCACGCGACGCCTGCGGCCATTGCCTGTCCGACCGCCTGCCGTGGCGGCCGGTGGACCCGCATGGCGAATTGCTGGTCAGCACCACCCTGCACCACAGCAACGACCTTTACTTCCGCGAACGCCTGCCCTGGCGCGTGGGCACCGTGCGCATGGACGCCGGCCCCTCCGTCGTGGCCCACATCCACCAGGACTGCGCCGACGGCGCCCGCGTGCGGCTGGCGCTGAAGCTGGACCGCGCCGGCCAGGCCGTGATGATCGCCCTGCCCGAAAGGAATACGCCGAACATGGAAGACGACAAGACCCTGCGCGAAACCTCGTGCGATCCCAAGTTCCGTCGCGCGCTGGTCACCGACGGCAAGTCAGCGGTCGGCCAGGCGGTGGCGCGCGCGCTGCTGGATGCCGGCAGCCCCGCCGTGTTCCTGGGCGATCCGCAGGCCTGGCGCCAGGACGCCGGCTTCAACGCACTGGCGGCCGATCCCCGCGTGCAGACGCTGGCGCTGGACGTCACCGATTCCGATTCCGTCGAACGCGCCGCGGCGTCCATCGGCGGCAAGGTCGAGATCCTGGTCAACACGGCCGACCTGGAACGCGAAGGCGGCCTGCTGAACCGGCGCGACGTGAACACCGCCCGCGATGCCATGGACGTGAACGTGCTGGGCCTGATGCGGCTGGCGCAGTGCTTCGGTCCGGCGCTGTGCGGCCGAGCGGCCGACGGCGTCAACAACGCGGCGGCCTGGGTCAATGTGCTGTCGATCTACGCCCACGTGAACCTGCCCTCGCGCGGCATGTGGTCGGCCTCCAAGGCGGCCGCGCTGTCGCTGGCGCAGTGCCTGCGCGCCGAAATGCGGCCGGCGGGCGTGCGGGTGGTGAATGTGTTTCCGGGTCCGATCGACCACGAATGGGAGCAGCGCACGCCGCCCCCGCGCGTGGCGCCCAAGGCCATCGCGAGCGCCATCGTGCGCGCGCTGCAGGACGGCGTCGAAGACGTGTACGTCGGCGATGTCGCGCAGGAGTTCCGCGCGCGGCTGGCGGAAAACCCCAAGGGACTGGAACGAGAGCTGGGCGCCTGACGCGCCGCCCGATCCGACGACACGAAAACCAAAGGAGCAACAGATGAGCCAACCCATTCTTGCCCAATTCATGACCGAACTGGTTTCGGGCCGCATCCGCCTGGTGGACCTGACCGAGACGCTGACCCCGGAGTTCCCCACCATCGTGCTGCCGCCGGAATTCGGCCAGGCCTGGCCGTTCCGCATCGAAGAGATCTCGCGCTACGACGAACGCGGCCCGGCCTGGTACTGGAACAACTTTTCGTGTTCCGAGCACACAGGCACCCACTTCGACGCGCCAGTGCACTGGGTCACGGGCAAGGACCAGCCGGACAACACGGTGGACACGATCCCCGTGGACGCTTTCATTGCCGGCGCCTGCGTCATCGACTGCTCTGCAGAGGCCCGCGACAACCCCGACTTCCTGCTGACCATCGACTTCGTCAAGGCCTGGGAAGAAAAGCACGGCCGTATTCCCGCCCGTTCATGGGTGCTGATGCGCACCGACTGGTCCAAGCGCGCCAAGCCCGCCGAATACCTGAACATGAAGGAAGACGGCGCCCATTCGCCCGGCCCCGACGCCGACGTGGTGCCCTGGCTGATCAAGGAACGCGACGTGCACGGCTTCGGCACCGAGTCGGTGGGCACCGACGCCGGCCAGGCGCATCACCTGAATCCGCCCTACCCCTGCCACTACTACATGCACGGCAACAACCGCTACGGCCTGCAGTGCCTGACCAATCTGGACCAGCTGCCGCCCACCGGCGCCGTGATCTTCTCGGCGCCGCTGAAGATCCGCAGCGGCTCGGGCAGCCCGTTGCGGGTACTGGCCCTGGCGCCCCGCGCCTGATCCGCACGCAAAGGAAACCCGCATGACTCAATCCAACGTCGCGATCGTCACTGGCGGCAGCGCCGGCATCGGCGCCGAAATCTGCCGCAGCATGCTCGATGCCGGCTACGAAGTGATCTCGATGGCGCGCCGCGCCGCCGATTTCAGCCACCCGCGCCTGCACAACGTGCAGGTGGACCTGCTGGACGCGGACGCCACCGCGCAGGCCGGCGCGGAAGTCGTGGCCCGGTTTCCGGTCAGCCACGTTATCCACAACGCCGGTGTGATCTGGCCCAAGCTGCTGCCGGAGGTCACGCAGGAAGAGTTGCACGGCCTGACGCAGATCCACCTGGGCGCGGCCATCAGCCTGGTGCAGGCGGCCCTGCCCGGCATGCAGGAACGCAAATTCGGCCGCATCGTCATGATGTCCTCGCGCGGCGCGCTGGGCCTGCCCACCCGCACCGCCTATTCCGCCACCAAGGCCGGCATGGTCGGGATGGCCCGCACCTGGTCGCTGGAACTGGCGCCCTACGGCATCACCGTCAATGTGGTGGCGCCCGGCCCGATCCAGACCGACATGTTCTACGAGGTGATCGAACCCGGCAGCGAACGCGAAAAGCAGTTGGCCAACGGCATCCCGGTCAAGCGCCTGGGCCGTTCGGACGATGTGGCGCGCGCCGTCATGTTCTTCGCCGACCCGGCCAACAGTTTCGTCACCGGCCAGACCTTGTTCGTCTGCGGCGGCGCCAGCGTCAGTTCCATCACCATCTGAATGGGCGGTTTCACGCCCGCTTCGGGTTTTGACGGATAGGTAAGCACGGGGACCGGGTCTACAGTGCTGAGCCTTGCCTCTCAGAAAGTTCAAGCCGCAAATATTTCCAGCAGTTCCTGTTTTCTCCGTTTTCCAGCCGCACTCCCCTTACGCTCTCCATCCGGAGGTTTTGCCATGCTGTCGAAGAAACTCCCCCTGGCCGCCGCCGTCCTGGCCGCGCTGTGTTCCCTGCCCGCCCTGGCCCAGGTCAAGGTCGGCGTCGTCTCCTCGTCCACGGGCCCCACCGCGCTGGTGGGCATTCCGCAGAAGAACACCGTGCCACTGCTGCCCAAGAAGATCGGCGACCTGACGGTGGAATACATCGCGCTGGACGACGCCAGCGATTCCACCAACTCGGTCACGGCCTTCAAGAAGCTGATCACGGAACAGAACGTGGACGCGCTGATCGGGCCGTCAGGCTCGCCCAACGCGATGGGCGTGATCCAGTTCGCCGCCGAAGCGGGCGTGCCGATGCTGGCGCCGGTGGGCACCGCCGCCGTGGTGCTGCCCATGAACGAGCAGAAGAAGTGGGTGTTCAAGACCACGCAGAACGACGACATCATCGCCCGCGCGCTGGTCGACCACATGGCCAAGACCGGCATCAAGACCGTCGGCTTCATCGGCCTGAACGATCCCTATGGCGAGAACTGGTACAAGGTCTTCTCGGGCCTGGCCGCCGAAAAGGGCATCAAGATCGCCGCCAACGAGCGCTATCTGCGCTTTGACAGCTCGGTGACCGGCCAGGCGCTGAAGATCCTGGCGGCCAAGCCCGACGCCGTGCTGATCGCCGCCCCCGGCGCCGCCAGCGTGCTGCCGCAGACGACGCTGTTCGACCAGGGCTACAAGGGCAAGTTCTACCAGACCCACGGCGCCGCGCTGCCCGACTTCCTGAAGCTGGGCGGCAAGAAGGTCGAAGGCACGGTGCTGGCCGCCAGCCTGATGCTGGTGCTGCCGGAAATGCCCGACAGCAACCCGTCCAAGAAGGTCGCCAGCGACTACATCGCCGCCTACGAAAAGCTCAACGGTTCCAAGCCCGCCACGTTCGGCGCCAACGTCTACGACGCCGGCCTGCTGCTGGAAAAGGCCATTCCGCTGGCCGAGAAAGCCGGCAAGCCGGGCACCAAGGAATTCCGCAGCGCCCTGCGCGACGCGCTGGAACAGACCCGCGAGCTGGTCGGCACCCAGGGCGTCTACAACATGAGCGCCACCGACCACAGCGGCTTTGACGACCGCGGCCGCGAGCTGATCACCGTGAAGGACGGCAACTGGACGCTGGTGAAGTAAAGGTAAAGGCCCCCCCGAAGCGCTACGCGCCTCCCCCCAGGGGGCATGCCTATGGACCGGCAAAGCCGGCTCCATGGCATCCCGCTGGGGAGCGCTTAGGTCACGATGAGGTCGCCGTCATGTTTGTCTGTTTTATCCGGAAGTACTGATGAATGCCCAGATCGCCCTGATACTCGGGCAGGACGGCATCACCAACGGCGCCATCTATGCGCTGCTGGCCTTGTCCATCCTGCTGGTCTTTACCGTTACCCGCGTGCTGTTCATCCCCCAGGGCGAGTTCGTCGCCTTCGGCGCGCTGACCATGGCCGCCCTGCAGGCCGGCAAGCCGGTGCTGCTGGTATGGCTGCTGCTGGCCTTCGCGCTGGCCGAGGCCGCCGCCGACCTGCTGGCGCGCGCCAAGCGGCCGGGCCGCAATCGCGGCGCCTGGCGCATCGGCGCCAAAGTCGCGTATCCGCTGATCCTGGCGGCGCTGTTCTACCGGCTGCCGCTGGCGCAGCTGCCGATGGCCGTTCAGGCGCTGTTGACGCTGCTGCTGGTGGTGCCGATGGGGCCGCAGCTGTACCGGCTGTTCTACCAGCCCATCGCGTCCGCCTCGACGCTGGTGCTGCTGATCGTGTCGATCGCGGTGCACCTGGCGCTGGTCGGCCTGGGCCTGTTGGCCTTCGGCGCCGAGGGCGCGCGCACCGCGCCGTTCAGCGACGCCAGCCTGGCGCTGGGCCCGATCAACGTCAACAGCCAGGCGTTGTGGGTGGTGGCGGTGTCGGCGCTGCTGATCATCGTGCTGTACCAATTCTTTGAACGCTCCATGTACGGCAAGGCCTTGCGCGCCGCTGCCTTCAACCGGCTGGGCGCGCGCCTGATGGGCATTTCGCCGGTGTTCGCCGGCAAGGCCACGTTCTTCCTGGCCGCACTGATCGGCACCGTCTCGGGCATCCTGATCGCGCCCATCACCACCATGTATTTCGATTCCGGCTTCATGGTCAGCCTGAAGGGCTTCGTGGGCGCCATCATCGGCGGCCTGGTGAGCTATCCGCTGGCCGCCGCCGGCGCCGTACTGGTCGGCCTGATCGAAGCGTTTTCCTCGTTCTGGGCCAGCGCCTACAAGGAAATCATCGTCTTTACCCTGATCATCCCCGTGCTGCTCTGGCGCTCGCTGAAAAGCCACCACGTCGAGGAAGAAGAAGAATGACCCCGCGCCACCTCGTTCTCGCCTTCCTGGCGCTGCTGGCGGCCGCGCCGCTGTTCCTGCCGCCGTTCTATGTGACTTTGCTGAACTACATCGGCCTGTACGCCATGGTGGCGCTGGGCCTGGTGCTGCTGACCGGCGTCGGCGGCCTGACCAGCTTCGGCCAGGCCGCGTTCGTCGGCGTGGGCGCCTACACCACCGCGCTGCTCACCACCCAGGCCGGCACCCTGCCTGCCTGGCTGGCCTGGGTGGGCGCCTCGCCCTGGCTCACGCTGCTGGCCGGCCTGCTCCTGACATTGGTGATCGCCTACTTGCTGGGCGCCATCACGCTCAAGCTGTCCGGCCACTTTCTGCCGCTGGGCACCATCGCCTGGGGCCTGTCGCTGTACTTCGCCTTCGGTTCGGTCGAAGGGCTGGGCGGCCACACCGGCATTCCCGACGTGCCCGCCATCAACCTGTTCGGCTGGTCGCTGACCCAGGGCGGCGAGATCTACTACCTGATCTGGGCCTTCCTGCTGGTGGCCATGTGGTCGACCAGCAACCTGCTGGACTCGCGCGAGGGCCGCGCGATCCGCGCGCTCAAGGGCGGCCGCGTGATGGCCGAATCCATGGGGGTGGACACCGCCCGCTCGCGCATGGTGATCTTCATCATCGCCGCGCTGCAGGCCTGCGCATCGGGCTGGCTGTACGCGCACATGCAGCGCTTCGTCAATCCGAACCCGTTCGGCCTGCAGATGGGCATCGAATACCTGTTCATGACCGTCATCGGCGGCGCCGGCCAGGTCTGGGGCGCACTGGTGGGCGCGGGCGTATTCACGGTGCTCAAGCAATGGCTGCAGGACTGGCTGCCCAAGCTGCTGGGGCAAACCGGCAACTTTGAAGTCATCATCTTCGGCTTCGGCATGGTGCTGCTGCTGCACCGCGCCCGCGGCGGCCTGTGGCCGGTGCTGGCGCGGCGCTTCCCGGTCAGGAAAAGCCTGCGCAAGATCGACCCGCAAGCCGAGCCGCTGCCGCGCAAGCCCATGCCGCCGCGCGGCGAGGTAGTGCTCAAGGCCGTGGACGTGACCCGCAAGTTCGGCGGGCTGGTGGCCAACAACGCCATGAACCTGGAAATACGCGCCGGCGAGATCCTGGCGCTGATCGGCCCCAACGGCGCCGGCAAGAGCACCATGTTCAACCAGATCTCGGGCGTAGACACACCGACCTCAGGCCAGGTCACGCTGCTGGGCCAGCCCGTAGCCGGCGCGGGCGCGCGCAAGATCGCGCGCCTGGGCCTGTCGCGTACCTTCCAGCACGTGCGCCTGTTGGGCCGCATGAGCGTGCTGGAAAACGTGGCCATCGGCGCGCACCTGCGCGGCCACCGCGGCGTGCTGCCGGCGGCCTGGCGGTTGGACCGCCCCGAAGAGGCCCGCCTGTTGGCCGAAGCCGCCCGCCAGATCGAGCGCGTCGGCCTGGGCAAGCACTTGCACGACGAAGCCGGTTCGCTGGCGCTGGGCCAGCAACGCATTCTGGAAATCGCGCGGGCGCTGGCGTCCGACCCCTGCATCCTGCTGCTGGACGAACCGGCCGCCGGCCTGCGCTACCAGGAAAAATGCGAGCTGGCCGAGCTGCTGAAGAAGCTGCGCGCCGAGGGCATGGCCATCCTGCTGGTCGAGCACGACATGGATTTCGTGATGGGCCTGGTGGACCGCGTGGTGGTAATGGACTTCGGCGAAAAGATCGCCGAGGGGCTGCCGGCCGAGATCCAGCACAACCCCGCGGTGCTGGAAGCCTACCTGGGCGGAGTGGAAGAATGAGTGCGAAACTGCTGGAAGTGCGCGACCTGCGCGTGGCCTACGACAAGGTCGAGGCCATCTCGGGCGTCAGCCTGTCGGTGGACGAAGGCAAGATCGTCACGGTCATCGGCCCCAACGGCGCGGGCAAGACCACGCTGCTGTCAGCCGTCATGGGTGTGCTGCCCTCGCGCGGCGAGATCGTCTTCGGCGGCAAACGCCAGGAACACGCCGAGATCGAGGAAATGGTGGCGGCCGGCATGAACCTGGTGCCCGAAAAGCGCGAGCTGTTCGCCGAAATGACGGTGGAAGACAACCTGGCGCTCGGCGCTTTCGACCGCTTCCGCCGCGGCCTGCGCGACCAGGACAAGACGCTGGCCGAGGTCTACACGCTGTTCCCCCGCCTGCAGGAACGCCGCGCCCAGCTGGCCGGCACCTTGTCGGGCGGCGAACGCCAGATGCTGGCGGTGGGCCGCGCGCTGATGGCCAAGCCGCGCCTGCTGATGCTGGACGAACCCAGCCTGGGCCTGGCCCCGCGCATCGTGCGCGAGGTCTTCCGCATCGTCGCGCACCTGCGCGACATGGGCGTGTCCATCCTGTTGATCGAACAGAACGCCCGCGCCGCGCTACAGGTGGCCGATTACGCTTATGTGCTGGAAACCGGCGCGGTCACGCTGGAAGGCCCCGCCGCCCAGGTCGCCGCGGACCCGCGCGTGGTCGAGGTCTACCTGGGGCTGGGACACGCCGCGCCGGCGGCGACTTGATGGCCCCGTGCAAACGTTGAAGCGAATGCGGCCGGCGCGGGGGGCCATCCGGATCAGCGCCCCGCCGCCCTTTTTCTCAGGCCACGCCCCGCCGTCGGTCACGGCGGTACAGCGCATAGCCCAGCGGCCACATCACCCCCACCATCAGCCGCGCCCACGGCTGGGTCAGCCGATACGCCTGCACCGCCGTCGGCACGCCGGAATGTTTCAGGTGCAGCCGGAACCGCGTATAGCGCGCGGCGGCCATGATGAATTCGCGCGGCCGGAAACGGAAGAATTCCAGGTGGTGCTGCAACATGTCCCAGGCCAGCAGATACAGCCCCTGGGCGTTGTTGGCCACAGACACCGCCCCCTGGCTCAAGCCGCCCGGGGTGTCGTGATAGGTGCGCACGACCTGGTTGATGAAGCGGCTGAGATACCCCGCCCGCGCGATCGCCCACCACACCAGGCTTTCGGGCACGAAACCGGCGACGTCTTCGGGAAAGGGATATTTGCGCAGGATATCGGTGCGCATGCAGCCGAATTTCTCGCCCTTGATGCGGTAGCGGAAGTAGATGTCCACCGCGGTGCTGTCGAACACATCCTGCGGATAACGGTCGCCCACGATGCTGCCGTCGGGCCGCGCACAGAGCCCGGTGATGGCCACGTAGGAATCGCGGCGGGCGGGCGGAATGGCGTCCCAGGCAGCCTTGAAGGTAGCCAGCGAGTCGGGCGGCATCTCGTCGTCGCTGTCCAGCCCGACGATCATCCGGCCACGCGCTTCGCGCACGCCACGGTTGAAGGCGGTTTTCTTGTGCTGGTTGTTCTGCCAGACATAGCGGATCGGAAAGTCGGCCCGCTGCTGCCATTCCAGCACCGCTTCGTGGGTGTTGTCGGTGGAGCCATCGTCCACGACAACCCATTCGAAATCCCGGAAGGTCTGGCGGGATAGCGATTCATACACCCGGTGCAGTGTGCCCGCACGGTTGTAGGTGGGCGTCAGAACGGTAAAGAACGTCGACGTTTCGGTCATGCCTGCTGTGCCCTTTTGCGATTTCCGGATAACCGCTGCGGTCTTGGTATGCGTGTTTTCGCCTGAAGTGTAGGGGATATGCCTGCGCGAACCGATGGCACGGCATGCAAATTTGCAATCAAATCTGACAATATGCGGCGCGCAGGCCGGGATCACCTCGCCGCGTCGCCCGTTGGGGCGGGCGCCGGAGTGGCGTAAACTCGGGCGGCCCCAACCGGAATGCCTATGGAAGCTTCGACCGTCCAGCTCAATGACATCGCCTTGTTCGTAGAGGTAGCCAAGCGCAAGAGCTTCAGCCTGGCCGCCCGCGCGCTGGGCATGCCCACGTCCACGCTGTCGCGCCGGATCAACGAGCTGGAACGAGCGATCGGGCTGCGCCTGATCAACCGCAATACGCGCCGCCTGGACCTGACGGAAGCGGGCGCGGCCTACATGAGCCGCTGCCAGGGCCTGATCGACGAGGCCCGCCTGGCCCACGAGCAACTGCAATCGCTGTCGGGCGGCCCGTCGGGCAATCTACGGGTATCGATGCCCTACAGCCTGGCGATCTGGCTACTGCCGGAAACGATCAATGATTTCACGGACCGCTACCCCGAGGTGGAGTGCGAGTTCGACCTGAGCATGATGACGGCGTCGGACGCGCAAGGCACGCCTTTCGATATCGTTCTGCGTTTCGGCCGCAATAGCGATTATCCGACGGCGAATATCGACAACGGCAATGGCAACGGATCACTGACGCCGCGCAGCGACGGCGCGGTGGTGCAAGAGCTGGTGTCGCTGGACAATTACCTGTATGCCTCTGACCGCTATCTGCAACGCTTCGGCGAGCCAAAGACGCCCGGCGACCTGACACAGCACCAATGCCTGCGCACGACGATCGACGACGCGCATTCCCACTGGACGCTGCATAACGGCAAGGTGAGCGAGCTGGTTCCGGTCAGCGGGCATCTGGCCGCCAACAATATGAGTATCGCGGGAACGCTGGCGGGGCTGGATCTGGCGATTACCCGGATGCCGCACTGCCAGGCGCTGGATCCGATCATCAAGCGGAACTCTCTGCGGCGGGTGTTGCCGGGGTGGTCGGTGGATCCTATTTCGATCTACGTGGTGTATCCGTCGAGTATTCAGCCGGCCAAGACCCGGGCGTTTATGGATTTCATTCGGCCCAAGTTGGGGCCGGCTGAGTAGTTCTTAAGCCGCGATTGGCATATTGATGAAGATCAGTGCGGGGGTGGAGCGGGGTGCGAGGCCCGTCTCGTGCCGGCCGCGCGGGCGGCCTTACGAGACTTACGCGCCGTCTTGCGTACACCGATGCCGCTATCGCGCTTGCGGAGCACGCGCGCGTTTTGGTCACCCGTTGAATTGACGCCCGACTGGCCCCAGTCTTCTAGCGGCGCGGATGCCGTGGCATGCCAAGTCAACGTGCAGCGCCCGATGGGCGGCGCGCGAGACCGTCGTCACCCGCAAGCCAGCCCATGCCGCGCCGCCCATCACCGCCCCCCAAAATAATTGCGTAACCTTAAGAACCCCTACCTCCACCAGCGCGAAGCGCCCCCGCAACACTGTCCAGCAATGCAATGCCAAACGTGGCCGCCCGCGCGGCCGCGGCTTGGCGGCCCTGCTGATTCCATTCCCTGAACACGGGTCTAGCAGCGCGGCAATTCTCGAAACCCGTAGCCCCTGGCGGCGGTGGCAGGCGGAGTGGGCAACCTCGATGCGCCCGAGGGAATCGGAAGGGAGCCGAAGGCGGACGACGATGACAACGGGGAAGTCCGGCGCCCGCGCGCCGGACCGCAATCGTGGGCGCCCACTCCGCCTGCCACCGCCGCCAGGGGCGACCTACGAAGATCCCCCCGCCCCCGCAAAGCAAACCCCGAAAAGCCAAAATTAGCGCAACAAAAAAATTCAGGCTAGAATACCGAGTTACCCAATTTCCCCGCCAGCCCAGTATCCGGTTGTGCGGTCGGTTGGAAGCACCGCAAGTTGGACCTTCCAACCGCAAATCCGATTTCCGCAAATTCAACAGGAGAATCAACATGGCTGAACGCAAACGCGTGCGTCGTAACACCCTGGAACGCCGTTGCCTGGGCAAGGCCTTCAAGCGCTTGTTCGTCAAGTCGCCCAAGGGTGTTTTCAAGATGCTGGAAAAGATCAAGCGCGTCTAAATGACCGCTGGTTACCTGGGCTTTGCCTGGGTGGCTTGATCGAAAAAATCCCCGCCAGGCGCGAGCCTGACGGGGATTTTCCTTTTGGGGCCGGAATTTCCCAGGCCTAGCGCTTCAGCTTTGCCAGCACCTGCTCTGCCCTGGGCAGCGGATTCACCGCGCCATAACCCAGCGTCGACAGCGCCGCCGCCACGTTCGCATAGCGCACCGCGTCCACCCAGCCGTCGCCCTGACAGCGCCGCGCCAGCAGGCTGCCAGCGAAACAGTCGCCCGCGCCCGTTGCATCCACCGCGTCCACCCGCAGCGCCGCCACCGGCGTGCGGGTCTTGCCGTCGTCGATGATCGAACCATCCTTGCCCAGCTTCAGCACCACCACGCCCGGGGCGCCCGCATCGCGGATCCAGTCCAGCGTGCGTTCGGGGTCGTCGTTGCCGGTCAGGTGCTGCATATCGTCCATGCTCGGCAAAAACAGGTCCGCATGGCAGAGGGCTTCGCGCAGGATGGCGCGAGCGCGGTCCAGGGGCCATAGGCGCAGGCGCAGGTTGGAATCCAGGCTGACCTGGACGCCGGCCGCGCGGGCGCGGGCCATGGCGGCAAAGACCGTATCGCAAGCGCTGGTGCTGATCGCCAAGCTGATGCCCGAGACGTGCAGGAAGCGGGCGCGTTCGATCAGGCCGCCGGCCAGGCTGGCCGGGGTCATCAGGCTGGCGGCCGAGCCGCGGCGCAGGTAGCTGAAGGCGTGGCCGTCGGGGCCGTGCTGCACGAAATACAGGCCGGTGTGGGCCTGGGCGTCGACCTCGACGCCCGATGTATCCACGCCTTCGGCCTGCCACAACGCCAGGAACTGGGCGCCGAAGGCGTCGTCGCCCACGCGGGTCAGGTAGGCGCAGCGCGCGCCCTGGCGCGCCGCAGCGATCACCGCGTTGGAGGTGTCGCCGCCGAAGCCTTGCAGGTATTGCAGCTGGTCCTGGCTGGTCTGGTTCAGTTCGACCAGGGGTTCGCCCAGCGCGACGATATCGAAATCAGCCATGGGCGGCCTCGCGGGTGCGGGTAATCTGCGTCACCAGCGCGGCCGTGTCGCGGGCGGCGAAGGCGGCCTTGTCGTACAGGTTGCTGCCGATGCCGACCAGGCCGGCGCCGGCCGCGAAATAGCTGTTCATGTTTTCGGCGGTGACACCGCCCGTGGGGCAGAACACCGTGTCCGGGTAGACCGATTTCAGCGCGGCCAGGTGCTTGGGGCCGCCCGTGTCGGCCGGGAACACCTTGACCACGTCCACGCCGGCGCGGCGTGCCGCCAGCACTTCGGTGGGCGTGAAGGCGCCCAGCAGGCACAGGGCGTCGGCCGCGTGCGCCAGGTCCACGATCTCGGTGGCCAGGGCCGGCGACACCAGAAAGTCGGCGCCCGCCACCAGGGCCTCGCGGGCCTGTTCTTCGTTCAGCACGGTGCCCACGCCCAGCAGCAGGTTGGGGCCGTGCTTGTCGCGCAGCGCGCGTACCAGGTCGGTCACGCCGGGGATGGTCCAGGTCAGTTCCAGCGTCGTGCAGCCGGCGGCGACGGCGACTTCGGCCGCATAGGCGGCGGTGTTGGCGTCGGTGTAGCGCAGCACGGGCACGACCCGGGCGGCCAGCAGGGCGGCGAGCTTGGAGGCAAGGGGAGCAGCGGTCATGGGATTCCTCGGGGACGGGCGTTCAGGCGCCGCCGGATGACACCGGCAGGACGGCGAGTTTGGCTGAGGCGGCGTCGCGCAACCGCAGCAGGGGTTCTATATAGGCGGCTTGCGGATCGTCGCGGCGCCGGAACAGCAGGGTGCTGACGCTGACGCAGGCCACCGGCTGGCCGGCGGCGTCGCGCAGCGCCACGCCGTAGCAGACGATGCCGGGTTCGTTTTCCTCGTTGTCCATGGCATAGCCGCGCGCGGCCGTGTCGGCCAGCGCCGCGCGCAGGGCCGGCAGGGTCGACAGCGTGCCGGGCATGCGCGATGCCAAAGGCAGGTCGCGCAGCAGGCGCTCGCGCGCCGGCTCGGCCAGCGCTGCCAGGTAGGCCTTGCCGACCGCGCTGGAATGCAACGCCACGGCGGCCCCCACACGCGAGGCCATGCGGACCGGGCCGGGGCTTTCGAGCTTGTCGATGTAGATCATTTCGGCGCCGGCCGGCACCGCCAGGTGCACGGTTTCGCCGGTGTCGTCGCGCAGCGCCTGCAAGTCGGCCGATAGCGCCGCGCGCAGGTCGAATTGCGACCAGGCGCGGCTGGCCAAGGCCAGCAGGCGCGGGCCCAGACGATAGGCGCCCTCGGTTTCGGCCACCATGCCCTGCTCGGCCAGCGCCGCCACGATGCGGTAGGCGGTGGGCCGGGGATAGCCGCAACTGCGCGCCAGCGCGGCGGCCGTGGGCGGCTGCGGGGCGTCGGCCACCGCTTGCAGCACCGTCATGAACTTGGCGAACGCCGCGGCGCCCGCCACCTTGGTTTCCGACACGATCACCCCCACATTGGGTAGATGCCCAGCGTTAACAATGCTTATGCAGAATGCGCAAGGCAAACCGCGCGAATTTCAGACGAATCTGCGATACTGTTTATTTGTACAGCAGCTGAGCGCGTGATTGATCACAGTGAGTGACCACATTGTGGACTCATGCCTCACTATATAGGCAATTATTCCACATCGCCGCGTCCGGAACCAGCGACAGGCCGTCGCCCGGGCGGGCCCCTCCCTCAGGCTACGATACCGTCCATGAGCTCCCAAATCCGCATCGTTGGCGCCCGCCAGAACAATCTCAAGAACCTGGATCTGACCATCGCCACCGGCGAACTGGTCGTCGTGACCGGCGTATCGGGGTCCGGCAAAAGTTCGCTGGCCTTCGACACGCTGTACGCCGAGGGGCAGCGCCGCTACGTGGAAACCTTCTCGCCCTATGCGCGCCAGTTCCTGGACCGCATGGACAAGCCACAGGTAGACCGCATCGAAGGCATTTTGCCGGCCATCGCCATCGACCAGACCAATCCGGTGCGCAGCTCGCGCAGCACGGTCGGCACGATGACCGAGCTGAACGACCACGTAAAGCTGCTGTTCGCGCGCGGCGCCCGGCTGCACTGCCGCGGTTGCGGCAAGGTGGTGCGGCGCGACACGCCCGATTCCATCTACCACTCGCTGGCCGAACGCTCGGCCGTGGCCGGCGATCCGCGCCTGGTGGTGACCTTCCCCATCGCGGTGCCCGCCAACTTCACCGAAGACGAAGTGCGCGGCTTCCTGGAACAGCAGGGCTACACCCGCGTGCATGCCGAGGAAACCGCCGTGCCCCGTGCGACGGCTCCGGCCAAGGGCGCCAAGAAGGAAAAGGGCAAGGGCAAGGCCAAGACCGAATCCGATGAACGTCGCATCCTGCACGTGATCCAGGACCGCTTCCGGTTCAAAGACACCGAACGCGAACGCGTGATGGAAGCGCTGGACACCGCGCTGCGCATGGGTGCGGGCCACCTGGCCGTCTATGTCATGGACGCCGAGGGCGCCGACGCCGATATCTGGAAATACAGCGACCGCCTGCACTGCGCCGACTGCAACATCGAATACACCGACCCGCTGCCCAGCAGCTTCTCGTTCAATTCGCCGCTGGGCGCCTGCGAAGCCTGCCGCGGCTTCGGCCGCGTGATCGGCATCGACTTCGGCCTGGTCATCCCCGACGAAAACAAGACCCTGCTGGAAGGCGCCATCAAGCCCTGGACCACGCCGTCGTACAAGGAATGCCAGGACGAGCTGCAGAAGTACGCGCCGCGCGCCGGCATCCCGCTGGGGGTGCCGTGGAAAAACATGAGCGAAGAACACAAGCGCTGGGTGCTGTACGGCACGCCCGACTGGAAGGGCGGCAACGACGCCTGGAAGCACCAGTGGTACGGCGTGCAGCGCTTTTTCGATTGGCTCGAGACCAAGTCCTACAAGATGCACGTGCGCGTGCTGCTGTCGAAGTACCGCAGCTACACGCCCTGCCCCACCTGCAATGGCGCGCGCCTGAAGCCCGACGCGCTGCTGTGGCGCCTGGGCACCAAGGAAGAAGCCGATGCCGTACTGCCGCCCGATGACGGCCGCTACAAGCGCTTCATGCCAGTCGGCGCCAACTGGACGCGGCCGCAGCTGGACGGCCTGGACGGGCTGTCGGTGCATGACGTGATGCTGCTGCCCATCGAGCGGGTGCGCACCTTCTTCGACAAGCTGTCGTTCTCCGGCGCGCTGGATGCCGCCACCGATCTGCTCATGACCGAAGTGCGCGCGCGGCTCAAGTTCCTGTGCGATGTCGGCCTGGGCTACCTGACGCTGGATCGCCAGAGCCGCACGCTGTCTGGCGGCGAGGTGCAGCGCATCAACCTGACCACCGCGCTGGGCACCTCGCTGGTGAACACGCTGTTCGTGCTGGACGAGCCGTCCATCGGCCTGCACCCGCGCGACATGCACCGCGTGGTCGAAGTGATGCACCGGCTGCGCAACGCCGGCAACACGCTGGTGGTGGTGGAACACGACCCGCAAGTCATGGTGGCCGCCGACCGCATCATCGACATCGGCCCGGGCCCTGGCGAGCGCGGCGGCAACATCGTGTTCGACGGCACGCCGGCGCAATTGCGCGCGGCCAACACGCTGACGGGCAACTATCTGGGCGGCCGCCAGCGCGTCGAAGCGCCGCGGCCGATGCCGGTGGCGGCCAACACGCCGCGCCTGCTGCTCGAAGGCGTCAGCGCGCACAACCTGAAGAATGTGTCGATCGAATTGCCGCTGGGCCGGCTGGTCTGCGTGACCGGCGTGTCCGGCTCGGGCAAGTCCACGCTGGTGCAGGACGTGCTGTACCCCGCCCTGCTCAAGCAGAAGGGCAAGCCGTCCGAAGCGCCGGGCGCGTTCGAGCGCCTGCTGGGCGCCGAGCAGATCGCCGACGTCGTGATGGTGGACCAGACCCCCATCGGCAAGACCGCGCGCTCCAACCCGGCCAGCTACGTGGGCGCGTTCGACGCGATCCGCAAGCTGTTCGCCCAGGCCCCGCTGGCGCGTGAACGCGCCTATACCGCGGGTACTTTCAGCTTCAACGGCGGCGACGGCCGCTGCCCAACCTGCGGCGGCACCGGCTTCGAGCACGTGGAAATGCAGTTCCTGTCCGACGTGTACCTGCGCTGCCCCGACTGCGACGGCAAGCGCTTCCGCCCCGAAGTGCTGGAAGTGCGCGTCGAGCACCTGGGCAAGAGCGCCTCGATCGACGAGGTGCTGGAAATGACCGTCAGCGAAGCGCTGGAATTCTTCAAGGGCCTGCGCGACGTGCAGACGGGCCTGGCGCCGCTGGCCGACGTGGGCCTGGAATACGTGCGGCTGGGACAACCCGTACCGACGCTGTCGGGCGGCGAGGCACAGCGGCTCAAGCTGGCCGGCCACCTGGCCGAGGCGGCACGCAGCGGCATCTCCACCGCCAAGGTCGCCAAGAAGGGCAGCCTGTTCCTGTTCGACGAACCCACCACCGGCCTGCACTTCGACGACGTGGCGCGCCTGATGCGCGCCTTCCGCAAGCTGCTGGCCGCCGGCCACACGCTGCTGGTCATCGAGCACAACCTGGACGTGATCCGCGCGGCCGACTGGCTGATCGACCTGGGCCCCGAAGGCGGCGACGCCGGCGGCCTGGTGCTGGGCGTGGGCACGCCGCAGGACCTGATGGCCAACCCCGCCTCGCACACCGGCGCGGCGCTGCGCGACTACGAAGTCAGCATCCTGCCGGCCGATGTGGTGGTGACCAGCGACGCCGACGCGCAGGAAGTCGAGCAAGCCGGCCTGACGGCCCGCATCGCCGAACCGGCCGTGGCCTATGGCGCGGGCGAAGGCACGCCGCTGCAATCGGTGATGCGCAAGCGCCGCCAGGACAATATGTCCATCGAGATCCGCAACGCGCGCGAGCACAACCTGAAGAACATCAGCGTCGAGATTCCGCGCGACAAGTTCACGGTCATCACTGGCGTGTCCGGCTCGGGCAAATCGACCCTGGCCTTCGACATCCTGTTCAACGAGGGTCAGCGCCGCTATCTGGAATCGCTCAACGCCTACGCCCGCGCCATCGTGCAGCCGGCGGGCAAACCGGACGTGGACGCCATCTTCGGCATTCCGCCCACTGTGGCGATCGAGCAGCGCACCAGCCGCGGCGGCCGCAAGTCGACCGTGGCCACGATGACCGAGATCCACCACTTCCTGCGCCTGCTGTATGTGAAGCTGGGCACGCAGTACTGCCCCGACTGCAACGTGGCCGTGGAACCGCAGAACACCGACCAGATCGTCGCGCGCCTGCTGCGCGACCACAAGGGCGAGCACATCGGCCTGCTGGCGCCGCTGGTGACCGCGCGCAAGGGCTATTACACCGACCTGGCCAAGTGGGCCGGGTCCAAGGGCCATACGCACCTGCGCGTCGACGGCGAATTCATTCCCGTGGCGCCGTGGCCGCGCCTGGACCGCTACAAGGAACACACCATCGAACTGCCGGTGGCCGACGTGGTGGTCGACCCCGCCAACGAGGCCGACCTGCGCGCCGCGGTCAAGAGCGCGCTGGAAAACGGCCAGGGCGTGATGTCGGTCGTGTGGCCGGTGAACAAGTTGCACGACGCGCTGAACAGCGAATTGCAGCAACAGCACTTCTCGGTCAAGCGCGCCTGCCCGTCCTGCGGCACCAGCTTCCCCGAGCCCGATCCGCGCCTGTTCTCGTACAACTCCAAGCACGGCTGGTGCACCGGCTGCTACGGCACCGGCCTGCAATTGCAAGGTTTTGACGAAGAGCAGACCGGCGAGGAAACCGCCTGGAACGCCTGGTACGAAGGCGAGGCCAAGGTCTGCACCCAGTGCGACGGCCAACGCCTGAACCGGGTCGCGCGCGCGGTGCGCTGGCGCGACAAGTCAATCGCCGAACTGGCGTCGCTGCCGGTGTCGGACGCGCACACCTTCTTTACCGGACTGGTGGCGCGCGGCCGCGAAGGCGAGATCGCCCGCGACATCCTCACCGAAATCCGCGGCCGCCTGAATTTCATGCAGGAAGTGGGCCTGAACTACCTGGCGCTGGACCGCGCCGCGCCGACCCTGTCGGGTGGCGAGGCGCAGCGCATCCGCCTGGCGGCGCAGCTGGGGTCCAACCTGCAGGGCGTCTGCTACGTGCTGGACGAACCCACCATCGGCCTGCACCCGCGCGACAACCGCATCCTGCTGGACGCGCTGGCGCGCCTGGAAGACAACGGCAACACGCTGGTGGTGGTCGAGCATGACGACGACACCATTCGCCGCGCCTCGCACATCATCGATATCGGCCCCGGCGCCGGCGTGCGCGGCGGCCGCGTGGTGGCCCAGGGCACCGCGCAGGACCTGATGGACGCCCCCGAATCCGTCACCGGCCGCTACCTGGCCAAGCCGCTACAGCATCCGCTGCAGGGCCGCCGCCCTGTCGAGGCCGACACCCCCATGATCGAAATCCAGGGCGCGCGGCTGCACAACCTGCGCAGCGTCGACGCCAAGATTCCGGTGGGCCGCCTGAGCGTGGTCACGGGCGTGTCCGGGTCGGGCAAGTCGACCCTGGCGCGCGAAGTGCTGCTGGACAACCTGATGCAGGCCGTCTCGCAAGGCAAGGCGCCGGGCTGGGCCGGCTGCGAGAACATCTTGGGCTGGGAAGCCATCGACCGCGTGCTGGAAGTGGACCAGACCCCCATCGGCAAAACGCCGCGTTCCTGCCCGGCGACCTACGTCGGCTTCTGGGACGACGTGCGCAAGCAGTTCGCCGATACCCGCGAGGCCCGCATGCGCGGCTGGACGGCGGCGCGCTTCTCGTTCAATACTGGCGACGGCCGCTGCCCGATCTGCGAAGGCCAGGGCATGCGCACCATCGAGATGAACTTCCTGCCCGACGTGAAGGTGCCGTGCGACGCCTGCAACGGCGCGCGCTTCAACAACGACACGCTCAGCGTGCAGATGCGCGGCAAGAACGCCGGCGAACTGCTGTCGATGGAAGTCGATGACGCCATCGGCTACTTTGCCGCGCACCCGAAAATCCACCGCCCCCTGCAACTGATGCAGGACGTCGGCCTGGGCTACCTGACGCTGGGCCAGCCGTCGCCGACGCTGTCCGGCGGCGAGGCCCAGCGGATCAAACTGGTGACCGAGCTGTCCAAGGCGCGCCTGACCGACGGCCTGATCAAGACCGGCCGCGCCTCGCGCATTCCGCACACGCTGTACGTGCTGGACGAGCCGACGGTGGGCCTGTCGATGGCCGACGTGGAAAAGCTGATCCACGTGCTGCACCGCCTGGTGGAAGCCGGCAACACCGTGGTGGTCATCGAGCATAATCTCGACGTCATCGCCGAAGCCGACTGGCTGCTGGACCTGGGCCCCGAAGGCGGCACGGGCGGCGGCAAGCTGGTGGGCCAGGGTTCGCCGGAACACGTCATGGCCCAAAGCGCCCAATCGCATACCGGGCGGGTCCTGGCGGAGTTCCTGGCACAACAATAAAGAGCGTCATGCATTGTCGTTTTGAAGACCGGCTGGCCGGCCGCGCGCTGCGGCTGGACGGCTTGCTGTCCCGCATCGAGGCGCGCGCAGCGGCCGAGGTCGGCCCCGCGCTGGCCGCCATCGATGCGGCCCGCCAACGCGGCCATTGGGTCGCGCTGCTGCTGGACTACGAACTGGGCGAATGGCTGCTGCCCGAGGCCACCCGGCCCGCGCCCGCCGGCCCCTGGACGCCCCCGCGCGACGACGGCGCGCCGCGCCTGACCGCGCTGGTGTTCGAGCGCCAGATCGACGAGGCGCCGTGGGATGCGCCGGACGCCGCCGATCCGCCGGCCGCCATCAGCATCCCGGCGCCGCGCATGACCGAAGCCGGCTACGTGAGCCAGATCGACGCCATCCGCGGCCTGATCGCCGACGGCGAGCTCTACCAGGTCAACTATACCCAGCCGCTGGACCTGCAATACCAGGGCGATGCCGCCACGCTGTACCGGCGCATCGCCGCGCGCAATCCGGTGGCGCACGCCGCCTTCATCCAGGACGGCGCGCGCACGGTGCTGTCGTTTTCGCCCGAACTGTTCGTCGCCCGGCGCGGCGCCCGACTGACTACCCGGCCCATGAAGGGCACGGCGCCGCGCCATCCAGACCCGGTCGAGGACGCCCGCCTGGGCCAGGCCCTCTTGGCCAGCGACAAGAACCGCGCCGAAAACCTGATGATCGTCGACCTGCTGCGCAACGACCTGGGCCGCCTGGCCGAGCCGGGCTCGGTCAAGGTCGATGCCCTGTTCTCGCTGGAACGCTATCCCACGGTCTGGACCATGACGTCCACCGTGTCCGCGCAAGCCCCCGGCGCCACGCTGGAAGCCGTGCTGCGCGCGCTGTTCCCTTGCGGGTCCATCACCGGCGCGCCCAAAGTGGCCGCCATGCGCCGCATCCGCCAGATGGAAGCCGCGCCGCGCGGCCTGTACTGCGGCAGCATCGGCTGGCTGGCGCCGGACGGCGATTTTTCGCTGAACGTGGCGATCCGCACACTGGTGCTGGACGCGGCCGGCCACGGCGTCTACAGCGTGGGCGGCGGCATCGTGCATGATTCGGACCCCGCCGAGGAATGGCAGGAATGCCACTGGAAGGCCCGCATCTTGCGTGCATGAATGCGCAAGCCGCGCCGGCAGAGTAGGATAGAGCGCGGCCCCGTCCGCCGTTACCCAGGAGCCCCCATGCAACCCGAACTGATCGAGACCATCCTGGTCGATGCCGAGCGCCGCGTGCCGCTGCTGGCGCGCCATCTGCACCGGCTGGAGCAGTCCTGCAAGGCGCTGGGCTACGCCTGGGGCGGACGCACGGTGGAAAGCGACATCATGATCGCGGCGCTCAGCCTGGTCACGCCGGGCGCGCACCGCCTGCGCCTGCTGGTCGCGCGCGACGGCAGCCGCCACATCCAGACCGCGGTGCTGCCGCCCCTGCCCGCCGTGCAGGAAATCATGCTGGCCCCCGAGGCCCTGCGCTCGTCCGAGCCGCTCTTGCGCTACAAGACCACCTACCGGCCCTGGTACACCAAGACCATCGAATGGCTGCCGGCGCATCCGCATATCTTCGATCTGGTCTATTTGAACGAACGCGGCGAGCTGTGCGAAGGCAGCCGCAGCAATGTCTACCTGCGCCTGGATGGCGACTGGTACACGCCGCCCACGGACAGCGGCTGCCTGCCGGGCGTGCAGCGGGCCGAACTGTTGGATACCGGCAACGTGACCGAGCGCGTCCTGACCCTGGCCGATCTGCATGCGGCCGACGACATCCGCCTGTCCAACGCCCTGCGCGGCTGGTTCGGCGTGACCCTGCGCGAAACCTGAGGCCGCCGGGCGCGTCAACTGGCCCTAATCCGCGAACTGCTCCACCACCACCTGCCGCAGCCATTGATTGGCCGGCTCGCGATGGTTGCGCGCGTGCCAGAACACGTTGATGACGGACTCCGGGATCTTCACCGGACAGGGCGCCGTCGCCAGCCCGAACGGCCTGCTGGCGCAGTCGGCGAAGCGCTGCGGCACCACCGCGATCATGTCGGTGGCCTGCAGCACCGGCCCCACCGCCATGAAATGGGGCACCGTCAACCGCAGGCGGCGGCGGATACCTGCTCGCTCGATGACCTGGTCCACCACGCCGTGCCCGGTGCCTTCGGACACGATGGCCACGTGCTCGGCCGCGCGGAACTGCCGGGCCGATACCCCACCGCGCGCCAGCGGATGGTCCTGCCGGAAGATGCACACATAGGGCTGGCGAAACAAGCGCCGCTGGAAAAAGCCCTGCTTCAGCCCCGGCAGGAAGCCCATCGCCAGGTCGATGCGGCCGCGCTCCATTTCGTCCTTGACGTCGATGGACGTGGTGCGCACGGTCCGGATAGTGACGCCCGGCGCCGCCGCATCCAGCGCCCACATCAAGCGCGGCAGGAAATAGGTTTCGCCCACATCGTTGACGCCGATGACAAAGGCCCGCTCGCTATGCCCCGGATCGAACGACGTCCGCGCATTCAGCGTGCCGTGCAAGGCGCCCAGCGCATCGGCGATGGGCTGGGCCAGCGCCTCGGCATACGGCGTGGGCACCATGCCGCGCGAGGTCCGCAGGAACAGCTCATCGCCCAGCAGCTTGCGCAGCCGTCCCAACGCATTGCTGACCCCGGGCTGCGAGATACCCAGGTTGCGCGCCACCGCCGATACCCGGCCGTGCTTGCATAACTCGTTGAAGACGACCAGCAGGTTCAGGTCCATGTCTTGCAGGTTCATGCTTGTCTCCACCAATATTGATTTTGGTGATTGTTGTCATCATGCAGATTCTATTTATTTATTTCATGGCCGGGTCGATCATGCAACAAACGCCGCGCCCATGCCGCGTGGCCCCTGAAAATGGAGACAAACCATGCGCCCCTGGCCTGCCGACGGCACGCACCGCATTCCGTTCGGCGTCTACACCGACGCCGCGCTGCACCAAAAGGAGCTGGACCGCTTCTTCTACCGCGCCCATTGGAGCTACGTCGGCCTGGAGGCGGAAATTCCCCACCCCGGCGATTTCAAGCGCACCGCCGTCGGCGAACGCTCGGTCATCCTGCTGCGCGATAACGACGGCCAGGTGCGGGTGGTGGAAAACGTCTGTGCCCATCGCGGCGTGCAGTTCTGCCGCGAACTCTCGGGCAACCGCAGCGAATTCGTCTGTCCCTACCACCAGTGGAATTACGACCTGCAGGGCAACCTGATCGGCGTGCCGTTCCGCCGCGGCGTCAAGCAGGATGGCCGCATCAACGGCGGCATGCCGCCGGACTTCAAGCCCGAGGAACACGGCCTGACCAAGCTGGCCGTGGCCTGTCGCAACGGGGTGGTCTTTGCCTCGTTCGACCACGAGGTCGAACCGCTGGAGGACTACCTGGGCCCCGACATCCTGCATTACTTCGACCGCGTCTTCGACGGCCGCCAGCTGGTGGTGCACGGCTACAGCCGACAGCGCATCCCCGGCAACTGGAAGCTGATGCAGGAAAACATCAAGGACCCCTATCACCCTGGCCTCCTGCACACCTGGTTCGTCACCTTCGGCCTGTGGCGGGCCGACAACCGGTCCGAACTGAAGATGGACCGCCATTACCGCCACGCCGCGATGATCTCGACCCGCGGCCAGGGCGGCAAGGGCAGCGTCACCAGCGGCGTCTCCAGCTTCAAGGAACAGATGTCGCTGAACGACGACCGCTTCCTGGACATCGTGCCCGAACCCTGGTGGAACGGCCCGACGGCCGTGCTGATGACCCTGTTCCCCAGCGTCATCATCCAGCAGCAGGTCAACTCGCTGTCGACCCGCCACATCCAGCCCGTCGGCCACGACGCCTTCGATTTCGTCTGGACCCACTTCGGCTTCGCCGACGACACGCCCGAAATGACCCGGCGCCGCCTGCGCCAGGCCAACCTGTTCGGCCCTGCCGGTTTCGTGTCCGCCGACGACGGCGAAGTGATCGAGTTCTCGCAATCCGGCTTCCAGCAAAAGCCCTGGCACCGCAGCGTGGCCGAACTGGGCGGCAAGACCGCCGAGAACACCGACCACATGGTGACCGAAACGCTGATCCGCGGCATGTATGCCTACTGGCGCCGCGTGATGGAAACGGAGGCCTGAAAAATGCTGGATTTTCCCCTGTACTACGCGCTGACCCGCCTATACACCGACTACGCCGCCGCGCTGGACGCCGGACAATGGGACAAGTGGCCGGACTTCTTCCTGGAAGATTGCGCCTACAAAGTCCTGCCCCGCGAAAACCACGAGCGCGGCTACCCCCTGGCCACGATGTCCTTCGAAAGCCGCGGCATGCTGCGCGACCGCATCTACGGCGCCACCGACACGATCTTCCACGACCCCTACTACCAGCGCCACGTCGTCGGCGCGCCCCGGGTCCTGTCGGCGGCCGGCGACCGCATCGAATCCGAAGCCAACTACGCCGTCTTCCGCACCAAACCCTGCCAGCTCACCACCGTCTTCAACGTAGGCCGCTACCTGGACGTCATCCGCCAGACCCCCGACGGCCTGAAATTCGAATCAAGACTGTGTATTTTCGACAGCGAGCTGATTCCGAATTCGTTGATCTATCCCATCTGACCGGAACGTGGCGCACCGCTCGTCGGCCCACGCCGCCGGGTGTCGCAAATCTCACCCGCCAGGCAGGCCACATCACGCACCAGCCTGCCGTTTGCCCCAATCCTGACCAGGACACCGCAACATGACAACGCAATGGATCAAGGCCATCCCGCTGGCCGACGTACCGGAAGAAGACATCATCGCCGTCCAAGCCGGCGACCAGGAAATCGCGCTCTACGGCGTCGAAGGCGCCGTCTACGCCACCGCCAACCTCTGTACCCACGGCAACGCCCGCCTGTGCGACGGCTTCTTGACCGGCCACGAAATCGAATGCCCGCTGCACCAGGGCCGCTTCGACATTAGAGACGGCCGCGCGCTGTGTTCGCCGCTACGCGACAACCTGGCGACCTACCCCGTCAGAATCGAAGATGGCATGGTGTTCGTGGCGCTGTAGCAACTCAGCCCAGCGCCAAGCGCAAGGCCTCATTGGCCGCCGCCATCCCCATGGCCGCCGTCACGGTCACGACAGACCCATACCCCGCGCAAGACAATCCCTGCGGCGCCACCGCTTGGGCGGCCACGCCCATGTCGTCTTCCATCTCGCCCACCCGCGTCCATTCATCCGGCAAGATCGCCGGCTGATCGAACCACAACGCATGCACCCCCATCTTGGGCACCCGCTTCAAGGCCTTGCCGTTCTTGTCCGACGCCCGAGGAAACCCATGCTCGCGCCGCAGCTTGTTGCGCAACTTGGACAACAAGGCATCATTGACCGCCGCCGACAGATCCCCTGCCCGCAGGGCCAGCGGATCCGTCTTGCCCCCCGCCCCACCACACAACAACATGGGCACACCCAACGCCCGCGCATGCAAGATCATCGCAATCTTGGCCGCCGCCTGATCGGTACAGTCAATGATGACGGTATAAGGCCCCGGCAAGACCTCGCCCACATTCTCGGGCGACACAAAGTCATCCACCCGCGTCAACCGGCAAGCAGGATTGATCCCCAACACCCGCTCGGCCATGGCATCCACCTTGGACTGCCCCACGGTATCCGTCAGCGCATGAATCTGCCGATTGACGTTGGACTCGGCAATATGGTCCAGATCAATCAATGTCAGCGCCCCAATCCCGCAACGCGCAAGCGCTTCCACCGTCCACGAGCCAACCCCGCCCAGACCGGCAACGGCAATGTGCGCGTCTTGAAAACGTCTGGGAGCATCAGGCCCGTAAAGGCGTGACAAGCTGGAGAAGCGGCGGTCGAGATCGACGGAATCGAGGGTGTTCATAGCGGCTATTTTATATGGGTGCCAACCCGCCCCGTCCCGGCGGCGCGGACGGCCGTACAAGGCGTACCCCCCCTTTCGCGCATCCACTGCCACGCCCCGACAACCCCAATCGTGCCCCGCTATCGGCGCGAACGCCGTGGCATTCCCAGCAATTGTGCAGCGCCCGATGGGCGGCGCGCGAGACGATCAACACGAGCAGGCCAACCTGTGCCGCGCCGCCCATCACCGCCCCCCCCGGCCGTGGCGAACCACTAGAAAACCAATCGCCACCAGCGCGAAGCGCCACCGTCACACAGTCAGCAACACAAATGCCAAACGTGGCCGCCCGCGCGGCCGCGGCTTGGCGGCACCGTAGGTTTCATACCCTGACCACAGGTCCAGCAGCGCGACAAACCTAGAAACCCGTAGCCCCTGGCGGTGGTGGCTTGCGGAGCGGGCAACCTCGATGCGCCCGAGGGAATCGGAAGGGAGCCGAAGGCGGACGACGATGACGAAGGGGGAGTCCGGCGCCCGCGCGCCGGACCGCAATCGTGGGCGCCCGCTCCGCAAGCCACCACCGCCAGGGGCGACCTACGAAGAACTCCCGACCGCCCACAAACCAAAAACCACAAAAGTAGAAAACCTACTCCACATTCGTAGCAGAAACAGAATCATCCCCACCGAGCGCCTGATAAACCTTCACCTGATTCACCAACCGATTCAACACATTCTCATCCCGCGCAATCTCCGCCACCCGCCGCTTCTCCTGCGCATCCAACCAGAACCGCAACGACACAGACCCCGCCCGATACCGGACCTCGTACAGCCGCTCAGCCTCTCGAGCCGCCTTCAACGATGCCTCAAGCTGCTCCCCCTGCACCCGCAGCTGCGTCCGATTCGACAACGCATTTTCCACATCGGCCATCGCCTGATAAAGAGCTTGCCTGAACGTCACCACCCGCTCATCGAACTCCGTCCGCGAAATCTTCAGATTCAGCCCCAGCCGGTTCCACTGCAAAAACGGCAGCGTCAGCGCCGTCGTCAGCGCCCCCACCGGATTTTGCAGAATATTCGACAGCGTCGGACTGCTCGTTCCCAGCGACCCCGTCAGCGTCAGCGTCGGATAGAAGCTTGCCCGCGCCGCGTCCACATTCGACAGCGCCTCGCGCAGCCGCAGTTCAGCCGCCCGCAGATCCGGCCGGCGTCCCAGCAGCTCCGCCGGCACTCCTGCCCGCGCCTCCGGCAAAGGATATTGAGGCAGCCGTGGCGGGTCCGCCATCGTGCGGTCCGGCGGGCCGTCGAACAGGATCGTCAGCGCGTTCACGTATTCCACATGTTGCTGCACCAGCAACGCGTGCGACGCCTGCTGGCTGGCCACCGTCTGCTCCGCTTCCGCCATTTCCAGCGCCGAGGCCCCACCCGCCGCGTACTGCGCCCGCACCAGATCCTGCGTCTTGCGCGCGTACGCGATGCTTTCCAGACTGCTGGCGATACGTTGATTGATGAACGCCGTCTGCCAATACAGCGTTGCCGTCGTGCCCACCAGCGACAGCGCCGAACTCTGCCGGTCCTGCTCGCTGGCCAGCGCTTCCCAGTCGGCCGCATCGCGTTGGCGCGACAGCTTGCCCCACAGGTCCACCTCGTAACCGATCGACAGCTCCGTGCCGTTGGCGCGGGTAATCGCGCGGTCGCCGTAAAAATTGCGTGAACGGGTCACGCTGGCATTGCCCGTCAGTTGTGGAATCAACTGATCTTCGGCCAGGCCCGCCTGGTACTGCGCGCGGCGCACCCGGATGGCAGCCGCGGCCAGATCGTTGTTGCGCGCCAGCGCGCCCTCGACCAGGCCGTTCAGCACCGGATCATTGAAATTGCGCCACCACGCACCGCCGTCCGCCAGCGCCGCGGCCGGCGCCAGCGGCGCCGCCGTGTCGGACGCGTACGTCCAGGCCGCTGGCGCCCGCGTCTCGGGCGCCTGGTACTCGGTCTTGAGCAGGCCGCCGCAGCCGGACAGGGCCAGCGCCAAGGCCAGCGCGGCGGGTTTGTAGATCAGGGAAACTGCTTTCATTGTCCTCATTCCCGGGCCAGCGCCTCAACGGGATCCAGGCGCGCCGCATTGCGCGCCGGTAAATAGCCGAACAGCACGCCGATCAGCGTCGAGCAGGTAAAGGCCGCCACCATCGACGCCGTCGAATAGATCATGCGGAAAGACCCGCCCGTGGCCTTGGACACCAGCACGCCCAGGCCCAGCGACAGCGCAATGCCGACCGCCCCGCCGATCAGGCACACCAGCACCGCCTCGATCAGGAACTGCTGCATGATGTCGCTGCGGCGCGCGCCCACCGCCATGCGCACGCCGATTTCCCGGGTGCGCTCGGTCACCGACACCAGCATGATGTTCATCACCCCGATACCGCCCACCATCAGCGAGATCAGCGCGATCAGCGACACCAGCAGCGTCATCGTCGCCGTCGTGCGTTCGATCGTCTTGCGGATCGCGTCCGTGTTGAACACAAAGAAATCCTTCACGACGTGGCGGCGCAGCATCACGCGGGTGATCGCCTGCTCGGCCGCGGCGGGCGGCGAGGCGTCGTTTACGCGCACGGTGATGCTTTTCAGGTGCTGTTGCCCCAGCACGCGCGACAGCGCGGTGGTGTAGGGGATCCAGACATTCAGGGTTTCGTTGTTGCCGAACACCGTGTCGCTTTTCTTGGTCACCCCGATCACGCGGGCCGGCATCGCACCCAGGAAAATGATCTGACCGATGGCATCGGTGTGCGAGCCGAACAGCGTCTTGCGGGTGCTTTCGTCGATCACCACTTCCTGCGCGCGCCGGGCCACGCTGGTCGCGTCAAAGAACTTGCCCTCGGCCAGCTTCACGGCGCGGACCCGGAAGTACTGTTCGCCTACGCCTTGGATCGCGCCGTTCACCGCCACGTTGCGATAGCGCAGCGTGTTGCTGGTGGAGACTTCGGGCGTCACGCTGTCCACATACGACTCGCGCGCCAGCGCGTCGGCGTCGGCCGGCACCAGCGTGCGGATCGTGACGGCCTTTTCGTCGCCGAAATCCTTGCCCGGAAACACCTCGACCGTGTTGGTGCCGATTTCGCTGATGTCTTCCAGGATCTTCTGGCGCGAGCCTTCGCCCAGCGCCACTACGGATACCACCGCCGCAATGCCGATGATGATGCCCAGCATCGTCAGCGACGTGCGCAGGCGGTGCGCGTTCATGGCCAGGAGCGCCATGCGCAGCGCCTCGCCGCAGCGATCCAGGTAGGCCTGCCAGGCCGGCCGCGGCGGCAGCACGGCGGGTTCCTCGCGGACCGCCTGGATTGTCGGCGCATCCGGATTGCGCTTGTCCGACACGATTTCGCCGTCGCTGATCTCGATGATGCGCTGCGCGTGGCGCGCTACGTTCATGTCGTGCGTGACCAGGATGATGGTGTGGCCGGCCGCGTTCAGCTCCTCCAGGATGCGCAGCACTTCCTGGCCCGTATGCGTGTCCAACGCCCCGGTGGGTTCGTCCGCCAGGATGATGTCGCCGCCGTTCATCAGCGCGCGGGCGATACTTACGCGTTGCTGCTGGCCGCCGGACAACTGGCCGGGGCGGTGGCCCGTCCGGTCGCCAAGGCCCAGGCGTCGCAACAGGTCTTCGGCGCGTTCCAGCCGTGCTTCGCGGCGCTTGCCGGCATAGACAGCCGGCACTTCGACGTTGCCCTGCGCCGTCAGGTCGGACAGCAGGTGATAGCGCTGGAAAATGAAACCGAAGTGTTCACGGCGCAGCTCGGCCAGTTCGTCCGGGTCGAGCTCGCCCGTGCTGCGGCCGTCCACGCGGTAGTCGCCGCTGGTGGGGCGGTCCAGGCAGCCCAGGATGTTCATCAGGGTCGACTTGCCCGAACCGGACGCACCGACGATGGCCACCATTTCCCCGGCCTCGATGGTCAGGTGAATGTCCTTGAGCACGGCGATGGTCTGCTCGCCCGCGGGAAACTCGCGGCGCACCCCGGCCAACGAAATGAGCGGTCCGGCCATCTCAGCGCCCTGCGGCGGCGGCCACCGGCGCGGCATCGGCCGATACCACGCGTTCGCCGACTTCCAGGCCTTCCAGCACCTGCGCCTGCACGTTGTTGTTCATGCCGATCCTGACCTGGCGGGTCTCGGTCTGGTTGGCCTTGTCGACCACCCGCACCGCATAGCGGCCGTCTTCGCCGCGCTTGCCCAGGGCCGAGGCCGGCACCACCACCGCGTCGCGGGCCTCGCCCAGCACAATGGACACCTGCGCCGTCATGGAAATGCGCAGCTTCTCGTCGGGATTGGGCACGTCGAACAGGCCGTTGTAGTACACGGCGGCGCTGGTGGAGCTGGAGCCGGACGCGGTCAGCGATGCCGTGGCGTCGTCCTTCTGGATCGATTCGGGCGCCGGCTCGATCGCGCGCAGCGTGGCCTGGTAACGCTGGTCGGGCTCGCCCAGGATGGTGAAGTACACCGGCAGGCCCGGCTTGACCCGGGTCACGTCGGCTTCGGAGATCTGCGCCTTGATGGTCATGGTGGCCACCTGGGCGACCTTGATGATGGTGGGCGCGCTCTGGAACGAGTTGACCGTCTGGCCTTCCTTGGTGACCACCGCGACCACGATGCCGTCGATCGGCGAGACGATGCGGGTGTAGCCCAGGTTGACCTTGGCCGTGTCCACCTGGATCTCGGCCTGGACGATCTGTGCGTCCAGCGAACTGATGTCGGCGCGCGTCACGCCCAGCGTGGCCTCGGCGGTTTCGTAGGCCTCGCGCGAACTGGCGTCGGCCGCCAGCATCTGGCGCTGACGGCGGAAGGCCAGCTCGGCCTGCTTCAGGGTGGCGACCTTGGCGGCGCGCTCGGCCCGGCGGGTCTGCAACGCGGCTTCGGCGTTGCGCAGCTCGTTCTGCTGGGTCAAGTCGTCGATCTCGGCGACCAGCTGCCCCTTCTTGACGCGGTCGCCCAGCGCCACCTTCAGCGATTTGAGCTGCCCGGTGGCCTGCGCGCCGACGCTCACGCGTTCGATGGCGTCCATCGTGCCGCTGGCCAGCACGCTGTCTTCGAGATTGCCGCGGGTGACTTCCGCCACGGCGAAGGTGGGCGCCGGCGGAGCCGAGAAAAAGGCGGCTCGGACGCCATAGGCGATGATCAGGACAACAACGGCGATGAGGACGTAGCGCTGGACTTTGCTGCGAGGCTTTTTCATTGAACCAGTTCGGATGAGGCGGCGGGTGCTTGGCCCGCCACTCGAATAACTAAAAACGGAGAGGGCCGGCGGCGCTTGCCCAGACTGCCTGCACATCCTAAACGCTGGTTTGCGCCAAAAGGATGCCCAAGATGTGGCGAAAGGGTGAAAAACGGTAAAGCGGGCCAGGGTTGTGCCGCTGCATTGGATGATTGTTCCGTTGCGTGAACGATACATCTGTTGCGGTGCATTCATGCAAGCCCTGTAACCGACCTTGCGGCGAACATGCCGCCATCTTGCCCCAACCCTATCCGACTTAGGCCATAGATGGCGCCTATCTTGTCACCACTGCCGAAATACGATTGCCGCAGTGCAAAAAAACCGCGCCTCGACATAGCGCGATGATAGGCACAGAATGCATGCAGTTAAGTCGTATCCGTGCCTATTTCGCCCCCATCCCCCTCTTCACATCACGCCGCCCCGGAGTTTTCCGGGGCGGCGCTATTGTGCGTGCTGGCCATGCTGAACCACGTGGCGCTGACCGGGGGACGGATCACCGTGTCCCTGACGGCGCTGCAGATGGGCCTGTCCACCTTCAAGGTGGGCACGCTGATCGCCGTGTTCGCGGTGCTGCCGATGCTGTTTTCGGTACGCGCCGGCCGCTGGGTCGACCGGGTCGGCATCGTGCGACCACTGGTCACCGGCACCACGCTGGTGGTGATCGGCACCGCGCTGCCCTTCGTATCGCAGACCCAGTTCGCGCTGCTGATCGCATCCTGCAGCATCGGCATCGGCTTCATGCTGCACCAGGTCGCCACGCAAGACCTGCTGGGCCACGCCGAGCCCGCGCAACGCCTGCGCAATTTCTCGTACATGTCGCTGGCCCTGGCCGGATCCGGTTTTTCGGGCCCGCTGATCGCCGGGCTGGCGATCGATCACCTGGGCACCCGGCTGGCCTTCGGCCTGTTGACGCTGGGTCCGCTGCTGTCGGCCGCCGGGCTGTACACCTTGCGCCACCAGTTGAAGGCAGTGGATTCGCTGCTGGCTGGCGCCAAGGAAGCCCAGCGCCGCCGCGTGACCGAGCTGTTGGCGGTGCCGGCGCTGCGGCGCATCCTGATGGTCAACACGATCCTGTCCGGCGCCTGGGACACACATTTGTTCGTCGTGCCCATTTTCGGCATCGCGATCGGCCTGTCGGCCACCACCATCGGCGTCATACTTGCCTCGTTCGCGGCGGCAACATTCATCATCCGCCTGGTATTGCCGCTGATTCAGCGCCGTGTCCGGTCCTGGACGCTGGTGCGCGTCGCCATGGCCACCGCCGCCATCGACTTCATGCTTTACCCGCTGTTCACCGACGTTGGCGTCCTGATCGTGCTGTCGTTCATCCTGGGGCTTGCGCTGGGATGCTGCCAACCGAGTATGCTTTCACTGCTGCACCAGCATTCGCCGCCAGGGCGCGCCGCCGAGGCCGTGGGCTTGCGGATGGCGCTGATCAATGGTTCGCAGGTTTCCCTGCCGCTGACCTTCGGCGCGCTGGGTGCGGTCATCGGCGTCGCCCCGTTGTTCTGGGCCTATTCCGTGGCCCTGATGGCCGGGGGCTGGGCCAATCGCAACCCCCCGCTCGAGTCTGACCGGAAACCGTAGTCGTGAACACGCAGTCCTCTCCTTCCGCCGCCGGCATCGCCGGCGCCAGCCTGCCCTTTCGCCTGTGGACGCCCGAAGAACGGCAAGCCTCGCTGACCGCCGCGCTGCAGCATTGGCAGGCCGGCGAGGACGTCTGGGTATATGGGTACGGATCGCTGGTCTGGCGCCCGGATTTCGATTTCGAAGAACGGCGCCTGGCCACACTGCATGGCCACCACCGGGCGCTGTGCCTGTGGTCGCGGGTCAATCGCGGCACGCCCGAATGCCCTGGGCTGGTGTTTGGCCTGGACCGCGGCGGCTCCTGCCGCGGCGTGGTCTACCGCCTGGCGGGCAGCCAGGTGCCGACGTATTTCCCGGCCCTGTGGGACCGCGAGATGTCCACCGGCGCCTACCTGCCCCGCTGGCTCAACTGCACCACCGACGCCGGCACCGTCAAGGCGCTGGTATTTGTCATGAACCGCGCCAATCCGGCCTACATCCGCGCCCTGCCCGAGGCCGAACTGCTGGCCATCGTGCGCCGGGCCGCCGGACGCTACGGCCCCTGCACCGAATACGTAGTGCAGACCGCCCAGGCCCTGCGCGCGGCCGGCATCCACGACGCCCGCCTGGACGCCATCGCCCGCCACCTGGAAGAAGACGGCCGGCCGTTGCCCGAGGGCGCCTAGGGCTTGTCTGCCCGCGGCTGCCGGAAACTTGCCCGGATCCTGCGCGGGGTCAATAAGGGGAGCGTGCCAGCGGCGGTATAAACTGCTTGTTATCAACGCTGAATCAAACGCCCCATGTCTGTCTCCGATCTGCGTCAAAGCTACGACAAGAACGTGCTGCTGGAAAGCCAGGCCGCCGCCTCGCCGTTCGAGCAATTCACCCTGTGGTTCGACGAGGCCCTGGCCGCCAAGGTCCCCGAACCCAACGCCATGACCCTGGCCACGGTGGATGCCCACGGCCAGCCCAGCGCCCGCATCGTCCTGATCAAGGGTTTCGACGAGCGCGGCTTCACGTTCTTCACCAATTACGAATCCCGCAAGGGCACCGACCTGGCGGCCGAACCGCGCGCCTGCCTGCTGTTCTTCTGGCAGCCGCTGGAACGCCAGGTCCGCATTGAGGGCGTGGTCGAACAAGTGCCGGCCGAGGAATCCGACGCCTACTACCATAGCCGCCCGGCCGGTTCGCGCATCGGCGCCTGGGCCTCGCGCCAGAGCCAGCCGATCACCCGCGCCGAGCTCGAAGCCCGCGAGCAGGAATTCCGCGAGCGCTACGGCGACCAGCCGCCGCGTCCGCCGCACTGGGGCGGCTATCGCCTCAAACCCACTTCCATTGAATTCTGGCAAGGCAGGCCGTCGCGCCTGCACGACCGTCTGCGCTATGTCGCCGACGGCCAGGGCTGGAAGATCGAACGCCTGTCGCCTTGACGCTGCCGGGCGCCGTCCGCGGCGCCCGCCCCACTCTCATTTGCATGCCAGCCTCCTTCCCTGATTTCGACGCTGCTTTCTTCCGCACCGCGCTAGGCCGCTACGCCACCGGCGTCACGGTCGTGACCACCGCCGACCTCGACGGCGCGCCCATCGGGCTGACGGTCAGTTCGTTCAACTCGGTGTCGCTGAATCCGCCGCTGGTGCTCTGGAGCCTATCGCGCAATTCCTCGTCGCTGGCCGCCTTCGAGCAGTGCCAGCGCTACGTGGTCAATGTGCTGAGCGCCGAACAGATCGCCCTGGCGCGCCGTTTCGCCACGGGCAAGACGCCCGACCGCTATGCCGGCCTGACGGTGCACCATGCGCCGGCCGGCACGCCCATGCTGGACGGCCGCTGCGCCGCCTGGTTCGAATGCCACAATCGCAGCCGCTACATCGAAGGAGATCACGTCATCATGGTCGGCGAAGTCGAACATTGCGGACATAGCGGCGAGCCGCCGCTGGTCTTTCACGCGGGTGGTTTCGACCTGACCCCGGCCGGCGCCCGCGCCGACAGGAAGGCGCCATGAGCGTCGATATCGATTGCGTCGTGATCGGCGCCGGCGTGGTCGGCCTGGCCATTGCACGCGCCCTGGCCCAGTCCGGCCGCGAAGTGCTGGTGGCCGAAGCCACCGAAGCCATCGGCACCGGCACCAGTTCGCGCAACTCCGAAGTCATCCACGCCGGCATCTATTACCCGGCGGGCAGCCTCAAGGCCCGCCTGTGCGTGCGCGGCAAGCACCTGCTGTACGCCTACTGCGCCGAACGTGGCATTGCGCACCGCCGCCTGGGCAAGCTGATCGTCGCCACCAGCGCGGAACAGGCCACCCAGCTGGCAGGCATTGCCCAGCGCGCCCGCGCCAACGGCGTGGACGACCTGCAATTCATTTCCGGCGAAGACGCGATGCGCCTGGAGCCCGCGCTGCAGTGCACCGCGGCGCTGGTGTCGCCATCCACCGGCATCGTCGACAGCCACGCGCTGATGCTGGCCTACCAGGGCGATGCCGAAAACGCGGGCGCCCAGTGCGTGTTCCATACCCCGCTGGTGTCCGGCCGGGTGCGGCCCGAAGGCGGCTTCGCGCTGCAGTTCGGCGGCGATGACGCCATGACCCTGACCTGCAACGTGCTGATCAATTCAGCCGGCTTACAGGCGCCGGCCCTGGCGCGCCGCATCGACGGCGTGCCGCCTGCCAGCATCCCCACCGATTACCTGTGCAAGGGCAGCTATTTCACGCTGGCCGGCCGCGCGCCCTTCTCGCGCCTGATCTACCCCGTGCCGCAGCATGCGGGCCTGGGCGTGCACCTGACGCTGGACATGGGCGGCCAAGCCAAGTTCGGCCCCGACACCGAATGGGTCGGCACCGAGGATTACACCATCGATCCGGCCCGCGCCGAGGTGTTCTACGATGCCGTGCGCAGCTACTGGCCGGCGCTGCCCGACAACGCCCTGACACCCGGCTACACCGGCATCCGGCCGAAGATATCCGGCCCTCAGGAGCCGGCTGCCGATTTCGTCATCGCCGGCCCCGCCGTGCACGGCGTGCCCGGCCTGGTGAACCTGTTCGGCATAGAATCGCCGGGCCTGACGTCCAGCCTGGCCTTGGCGGAAGAGACCCGGGCGAGATTATGAGCCCCCACGCCGCACACGCTTCGCGCGCTTGCTGCCCCCCGAGGGGGCTGTCCGCCCTTGGGGCGGCCCGGCGGACGGACAGCCCCCACGCCGCACACGCTTCGCGCGCTTGCCGCCCCCCGAGGGGGCTGTCCGCCCTTGGGGCGGCCCGGCGGGCGGACGCCCTTTCTTTTTTCCCTTCTTTTTTCTGAGCCATGCAGCACAACGACTACATCCTGACCCTGTCCTGCCCCGACCGCACGGGCATCGTCTTCCGCGTCAGCGGCCTGTTGTTCGAATTGGGTTGCAACATCCTGGATTCGCAGCAGTTCGGCGACGAGGAAACCGGCCGTTTCTTCCTGCGCGTGCACTTCGACCTGCCGGTCGGCGTGGCGCCGGAGGCGCTGCGCGCCCGCCTGGACGAGGTGTCGGCCGAGTACGGCATGGACCTGCAACTGCATGACGCCCGCCGCAAGGAACGCCTGCTGATCATGGTCAGCAAGCAGGGCCACTGCCTGAACGACCTGCTGTTCCGCGTGCACAGCGGCCAGTTGCACGCCGAAGTGGCCGCCATCGTGTCCAACCACAACGACTACGCCAGCCTGGCCGCGTCCTACGGCATTCCGTTCCATCACCTGCCCGTCACGCCCGAGACCAAGGCGCAACAGGAAAAGGACGTGCTGGCGCTGGTGGACCAGTACGGCATCGACCTGGTGGTGCTGGCCCGCTACATGCAGATCCTGTCGGCCGACATGTGTCGCGCGCTCAATGGCCGCGCCATCAACATCCACCACAGCTTCCTGCCCAGCTTCAAGGGCGCCCGCCCCTACCACCAGGCGCATGCGCGCGGCGTGAAGATCATCGGCGCCACCGCCCACTTCGTGACCTCGGACCTGGACGAAGGCCCGATCATCGACCAGGACATCGAGCGCGTGGACCACACCATGACGGCGCAGGACCTGACCCAAGTCGGCAGCGACATCGAATCGCTGGTGCTGTCGCGCGCGGTGCGCAGCCACGTCGAGCACCGCATCCTGCTGAACCGCAACAAGACCGTGGTGTTCCGCTAGGAACACCACGCGCCCGCCGACGCCCGGCGGACGCATCGCAAGACCCGGCGGTCAGCGTTTCCAGTCGGCGTCCTTGAACCAATTGCGCAGATGCTCCACGATCAGCCTGACCTTGTCAGGCTGATTGCGTTTGGTCTGCACGATGGCGTGGATGTCCAGGCCCTGCGGCTCGTAGTCAGGCAGCAGCACTTCCAGCACGCCGTCGGCCAGGTCCTGCTCGACCATGTAGCGCGGGTGCATCGACACCCCGCCGCCGCGCTTGGTCATGTTCAGGATGGCTTCGCCCAGGTTCGAATTGAACGACCCGCTTACCCGCACGACGTGGGTATTGGCCTGCGCATCGGTAAAGCTCCATTGCCCCGTGGGGGCCTTCAGGTTGTGCGCCAGGCAGTTGTGCCGCTCCAGGTCTTGCGGGGTTTCCGGCCGGCCGTGGCGCGCCAGGTAAGCCGTTGTGGCCACCACCACCTGCGGCACCACCGTGATCTTGTAGGCGATCTGGTTGGAATCCTTCAGCCGCGGCGCGATGCGCACGGATAGGTCGATGTTCTCGGCGATCAGGTCGCTGCGGCCGTCGTCGATCAGCAGCGACACCTTGATAGCCGGATAGCGCGCCAGGAAATCCTGGATCGCCGGCACCAGATGCACCGTGCCAAACGAGGGCGGCGCGCCGATGCGGATGCGGCCGCTGGCCGTCAGCACCGGCCCTTGCACCAGTTCCTTCAGGTTCAGCAGGCTCTGCGCCAACGTATCGGCGTTTTCCAGCAGCAGGCGGCCACTTTCGGTCAGGCTGACGTGCTTGGTATTGCGGTTGAGCAATTGCACCTCGAAGTGCGCTTCCAGCCAGGCGACCTTCTTGGTGACGGCCGAGCGGCTGGAAGCCAGGCTGTCGGCCGCCTTGGAAAAACTGAGGCTCTTGCCAACTTCGACGAACACTTCCAGGCAGTCGATAACGTTCATTCTGGATCCGTATGTTTCCAAAAAGGAAAAAGCCATTTCCTTTTCTGGTGATATTTCAGCGTAACCGGCGTCACTATACTGGCCGCATGAACTCAGCCCCCCCGACTTCAGCGCCCGTGCGCGGCCCGCGTCCCTTCGATTACCACCTGTTCGGTACGCACGTCTGTTTCGGGGAAGGCGTCTCGGCCTTGATAGTAAAGGAACTTGAGGCACTGGGCTGTTCCCGGCCGGTGATCCTGGCGCAAGCCAGAATGGTCGATTCCGATCGTTTCCAGGCACTCTCCAAGGCTTGGCACGGACGTGATGCGCTGCTGCTGGCGGACGTGCCGAATCATTCCGGCGTGGCATTTGTGGAAACAGTGGCTAGAAAAGTGGCGGCCTTCGGCGCGGACTGCCTGATCGCGATAGGCGGAGGCAGCGTGGCCGACACGGCCAAGGCCCTGGCCCTGCTGCTGGCCGAAGGCGGCAGCCTGGCGGACCACGTGACCGCCTTCGAGCCGCCCGCCACCGTGCACATCCCGCTGCGCCTCAAGCCGCAGCTGCCCATCATCGGCCTGCCCACGACGGCGTCCGGCGCGGAGACCACCTCGTCGTTCGGGGTGCGCGGCGCGGACGGGCACAAGCTGATGTTCTGGAACCGGCGCGTGGCGGCGGCCACGCTGCTGATCGACCCGCTGCTGTGCGAGGACCTGCCGATGGCCCTGCTACGCGACACCGCCATGAACGGCATCGCCCATGCAGTGGAAGCCTTGTACTCCCTGGGACGCTCGCCTGTGTCCGACTGCGTGGCGGTCCGGGCGATAGATCTGTTTGACGAGGCGCTGGCCACCGGCGCCGCGCAAGCCATGCCCCCGCTCCAAGCCGCCCAGCCCGACACGATGGCACGCGCTGCCGCGCTGCGCGGCGCCATCCTGCAAGCCGCGCACCTGGCCGGCCTGGCCCTGTCGATGGCCCGCAGCTGCCTGCACCACGCCATCTGCCATGTCGTGGCGTCGCGCCAGGGCCTGCCTCACGGCGCGGTCAATCGCGTGATCCTGCCGCATGCGCTGGCGTTCAACGAACCGGCGGCAACCGAGGCCCTGCAACCCGCGCTGGACGCGGTGAACCGGCGCGCGCCCCGCCCCTATCCAACGCTATCCGCCTGGGTGGCGGACCTGCAGCGCCGTCATGCGATGCCCGCGCGGCTGTCCGCTCTGGGCGTGCCGGAAACGGCATTGGCGCCGATGGCCGCCGCGGTCATGACGGAACGCGGCCTGGCGCTGAACCCGCGCGCCTTGACCGGCGCGGCCGACGTATTGGGAATCTTGCGGGCCGCGTTCTAGGGCCTGTTGACACGACATGGCGCCCTGCCGGGGCGCCAGACACATCCGACAGACAGGAGACATCATGAAGATCGTTGCAGGGGCTGGCTCGCTGGGCGCCCGCATTCTGGATATCGACCTGGCGCAGCCGCTGGCCGACGCCGACTACCGCGGCATCGAAGCGGCATTGGGCCGGCACGGCGTGGTCAGCTTTCCGAAGCAGACGCTCGAGGCGCCGCATCTGAAGGCCTTTGCCGAGCGCTTTGGCACGCTGGAGCTGAACGTGGCGAACATGTACTTCGAACCGGGCCTGCCGGAAGTCATGATCCTGTCGAACATGGTGCAGGACGGCAAGCCGATCGGCCTGAGCGACGCCGGCCAGGATTGGCACACCGACATGTCCTATAGCCGCACCATCGCCTTCAGCAACGTACTGTACGGCATCCGCATCCCGATGCGCGACGGCAGGTCGCTGGGCAACACCGAGTTCTCCAACATGCACGCCGCCTACGACGAGCTGCCGGACGACCTGAAGGCCGAACTGGACGGCATGACCATTACCCACGACTTCAACAAGTTCTGGGAAATGATGCGCCGGGAAAAAGGCAGCACCCGTCCTCCGCTGACCGACGAGCAAAAGCGCCGCAAGCCGCCGGTATCGCACCCCGTTTTTCTGACGCACCCCATCACCGGCCGCAAAGTGCTGTACGCCAACCCCGGCTACTCCGTGAAGATCAATGAACTGCCCCCCGCGCGCAGCGACGAGGTGCTGGCTTTCCTGTTCCAGCATCAGTTGCAGGAGAAGTATCGCTACCGCCACCAATGGCAGGAAGGCGATGTGTTGATGTGGGACAACATGGGCACCATCCACAACGCCGTGGCCGACTACCGGCCCGACGAGCCGCGCTTGATCAAGCGCTGCCAGGTCATGGCCGACCGGTACTTTCCCGACCTGTACTGATACGGCCGTACCCATACCAAAAAACAAGGAGGAGACATGATGAAGAAAAATACCCTGACCCAGCTGTTCCGCGCCGCGCTGATCGTGGCCGCCACGGCGGGCGCTGCCGCGCCGGCCCTGGCCGACGACTATCCATCGCGCCCCATCCGCATGCAAGTGGGCTATGCCGCGGGCGGCCCGACGGACGTGATTGCACGCATTCTCGCCAAGCACATGTCGGAAACGCTGAAGACCTCGGTGGTGGTCGAGAACAAGCCGGGCGCCAGCGCCTCGATCGCCGCCAGCGACGTCATGCGTTCCGAGCCGGACGGCTACAAGGTGCTGGTGACGTCGCTGACGTTGAACGTAAACCCGCTGCTATACCCGGACCGCTACAACTATGATTCGGTCAAGGACTTCACGCCCATCAGCAATTTCGCCAAGCTGCCCATGGTGGTGGTGACCTCTTACGGATCGCCCTACAAGACCATGCAGGAACTGATCGCCGCCGGCCGCGCGAATCCGGACAAGCTCACCTTCGGCTCCTCGGGCATCGGCGGATCGGCCCACCTGGCTGCCGAGATGCTGGGCACCATGACGGGCATGAAGATGATGCACGTGCCGTTCAAGGGCAACGGCCCGGCCTTGCAGGAAATGCTGGCGGGGCGCATCTCGTTCATGTTCTATCCCAGCATCGGCATCGCCAACTACGTGGCGCAGAAGCAATTGCGCGTGCTGGCGATCGGCACCAAGGAACCGCAGCCCGAATTTCCCGGCGTGCCCACGCTGGAAAGCCTGGGCTACCCGGGCTTCGAGGAAGGCGCGTCCTGGGTCGGCATGCTGGCGCCGGCGGGAACGCCCAAGCCCATCGTCGACAAGCTGAACCAGGCGGCCAACGCGGCGCTGGCCAATCCCGACGTGCGCCAGCAATTGGCGTCGCTGGGCGCGCTGGTCGATGGCGGCACGCCGGAACAGTTCACGCAGTTCCTGGTGCAGGACCGAGCGCGCTGGGCCGACGTGATCAAGAAAGGCAATGTCAAAGGCGAATGAGCGGGCGCGTGCCGCCTGGGAATCCACACCATGACATCGCGACTGGACGACTGCTATTCCATCGAACGCCTGCGCCTGGCGGCCCGCGCGCGCCTGCCGCGGCCGATCTTCGACTTCTACGACGGCGGGGCGGAGGATGAAATCACCCTGCGCGAAAACGTCGGCGCGTTCCAGCGCCTGCGGCTGGCTCCCAGGGTGCTGCGCGACGTGTCGCAGGTCGACATGACGGCGCCGCTCGTCGGCGCGACCGCGGCCCTGCCCTGCGCCATCGGCCCGACCGGCGCGGTGGGCTTCGGCTGGCGCGGCGGCGACGTGGCGCTGGCCCGGGCCGCGGCGCAGGCCGGCATTCCGTATGCGCTGTCCACGTCGGCCACGGCCTCCATCGAAGAGATTGCCGACCAGGCGCCGGGCCGGCTCTGGTTCCAGGCCTACATCCTGCAGGACAAGGCGCGGCTGGCGGACCTGATCCGGCGTGCGGGCGCGGCCGGCTACGAGGCGCTGGTGATCACCGTGGACCTGCCGGTGGGAGGCAAGCGCGAACGCGATCTGGCCCACGGACTGGGGTTTCCCATGAAGATCACGCCGCGCAACTTCTGCCAGTTCGCTCGCCAGCCGGCCTGGTCGCTGGACATGCTGCTGCGGCGCCCGCCGGTCATGCCCAGCCTGGCCGGCCTGGAAGGGCGCGCGGCCGACCGCCGGGCGATGAAATCGGTGGCTGGCCGCAACTACGACCCCGCGTTCACGCTCGACGACCTGGCGCGGCTGCGCGACAGCTGGGCCGGCAAGCTCATCGTCAAGGGCGTGGTCAATGGGCTCGACGTGGACGCCATTATCAGCCTGGGCGCGGATGCCCTGGTCGTCTCCAACCACGGCGGCCGGCAGCTGGATACCGGCGTCGCCTCGCTGTCCGCCCTGCCCGAGGTGCTGGCGGCCGCGCGCGGGCGGGTGCCGGTGCTGCTGGACGGCGGCATCCGGCGCGGTAGCGACATCTTCAAGGCGCTGGCGCTGGGCGCGGCGGGCGTCCTGACCGGGCGCGCCACGTTGTATGGCGTGCTGGCCGGCGGCTACCCCGGCGCGAGCAAGGCGCTGCACATCCTGCGCGATGAACTGCAACGCACCATGCAGCTGTGCGGCGCGCGCAACCTGACGGACATCGATAGCGACATGCTGAAGACGGTATCCCCATGAACGACACCCTGGCCCTGTGCCACAACCAGGTCATGGCGTTCTTCCGCGATCTGGACGAGAACCGCTACGACGCACTGCTGCAACGCCTGGCGCCCGACGGGGTCTGGCTGCGGCAAGGCAAGACGCTGGCCGGCCGCGAGTCGGCGCGCGACGCGCTGTCCACGCGGTCCGCCACCCAGCGCATCCACCACCTGATCAGCAACCTGGTGGCCGACGCCTGGGATGCAGACCACTGCACGATGCGCGCCTACATGCTGGTCGTACGGCACGACAGCGGCGCGCCGCTGGCCGGCTCCGCGCCGCTGACGGGCATCGAGAACATCCGCAGTACGCACATCGAACTGGCGCGGCGGGACGGGCAATGGCTCATCACCCGCATGGCCAACGACGAACCCAGTTTCGCCGCCCCGGCGGCTTGAAGGAACCCACCATGAAATGGATACGTTGCACGCAAGGCGGCAAGACGTTCTACGGCATCCTGGAAGACGAACGCATCACGCCCGTGCAGGGCGACCCGTTCCATGGCTATGAAAAGCGCGCGGAAAGCCTGCTTCTGGCCGACGTGCAAATCGAGGTGCCGGTGCTGCCGCCGACGTTCTATTGCGTCGGCCTGAACTACATCAAGCATGTCGGCACCGAGGGCAAGCAGATTCCGACGCAGCCCGATGTCGGCTACCGCGCCAATAATGCGTTGCTCGCGCATGGCCAGGACGTGCGCATGCCGGCCGATGCCACCAAGGTGCACTACGAGGGCGAGCTGGTGGTCGTGATCGGCAAGCAGGTCAAGAACGTGAGCCCCGCCGAGGCCCGCGCCTGCATCCTGGGCTACACCATCGGCAACGACGTCAGCGAGCGCAACTGGCAGGCGTCCGACCGCACGTTCTGGCGGTCCAAGAACTGCGATACCTTCAAGCCGATGGGCCCCTGGATCGAGACGCGCGCCGACTTGGACCGCATGGAAACGGTGGTGCGTGTGAACGGCCAGGAAACCACCCGCTTCGGCACGAACGACATGCTGTTCGGGGTGGACGCGTTCATCAGCGCGATGAGCCGGTATCTGACCCTGTACCCCGGCGACATCCTGTGGATGGGCACTGACGGCCATTCGCCCGACCTGCGCGACGGCGACGTGGTCGACGTGTCGCTGACCGGCCTGGGCACGCTGACGAACCGCTTCGTCAGGCAGCCCCCCGCCGCATAAGCGCGATCAGCCGGCCGGGAACTGGCGCTCGACCAGCGCCAGCGCCTTGTCCTGCAGCGGCGAACGCGCTGCCGCCGGCCAGATCACCTGGCTGACCGACCGCGCCTGGTGTTCGAAGGCAATGAAGCGCGTGCCCGCCAGGCCGCTGCGCGACAGGCAGGCGGGCACGATCGACACGCCCAGCCCCTGCGACACCAGCGAGGCCACGCTGAGCCAGTGACGCACCTCGTGGCGGATCACCGGCATGAAACCGGCCCCCACGCACAGCGACAACACGGTTTCGTAATAGCTGGGCGAGGCCGCGCGGGCGAAGAACACGAAATCGTCCGCGGCCAATTCCGCCAGCCGCAGCGAGCGGCGCCGGGCCAGCGCGTGACTGTCGGGCAGGCACACCACGAAGGGCTCGGCCAGCAGGTCACGCGCGGCCACCCCGGCCGGCACCGGATTGGCGTGAATGAAGCCCAGGTCCTGCTCGCCGCGGCGCACGGCCTCGATCTGGTCGTGCGAATTCTGCTCGGTCAGCACGTGCTCCACGTCGGGCAGCTCGGCCCGCATGCAGGCCAGCAGCGCCGGCAGGCCGCGATAGAGCATCGACCCCACGAAGCCGATGCGCAGCCGTCCGCGCAGCCCGGCATCGACCCGCTGCACCAGGGTCCGGACCTCTTCTGCCTGGCGCAGCAGGGTCAGCGCCTCGCGATACAGCACGTGGCCGGCGTCGGTCAGTTCCACGTGCCGGCTGGTGCGCGCCAAGAGGCGCGCGCCGACATTGTCTTCGAGCTGGCGGATGGCGTAGCTGAGCGGCGGCTGTGAAATGTGCAGCCGCGCGGCCGCGCGGCTGAAATGACGTTCTTCGGCCACGGCGATGAAGTAGCGCAACAGGCGCGGGTCCAGATCCATCGGTCTCCTCCCAGGGCGCGGCGCCGCCCGAGATTCATATTTTTTTTGGATTGTTCTACACCAAAACGGTATTTGTATAGATTAATCCATCGTCGCACCATGCCGGGCATCCCCTCATTTTTCCGCAGGATGCCGCCATGGATACCCCCGTCCGACCCGTCGCCGCCCCCCCCGCCACGCCCGTGCCGGACGCGCGCGGCCTGAACCTGTTCCGCGCCGATCCCTACGCCGCGCCGCTGGCCCAGCGCTACCTGCCCGCCGCCCTGCACGCGCACCTGCTGCCGCACCTGGACCGGCTGGGCGAACTGGCTGGAGGCCGGATGGACGAACTGGCGGCGACCGCGGACAAGCATCCGCCCACGCTGTCGGTGCGCAGCCGCGCGGGCGCCGACGAATCGCGGGTGGACAAGCATCCCGCCTACGTCGAACTGGAACGGCTGGCCTACAGCGAATTCGGCCTGGCGGCGCTGTCGCATCGGGGCGGCGTGCTGGGCTGGCCCGAACCCATGCCCGCCGCCGCCAAGTACGCGCTCAGCCACCTGTTCGTGCAGGCCGAATTCGGTCTGTGCTGCCCGGTCAGCATGACCGATTCGCTGGCGCGCACGCTGCGCAAGTTCGGCGACCCGGCGCTGGTCGAGCGCGTGCTGCCGCAGGTCACCAGCCAGGACTTCGACACGCTACGCCAGGGCGCCATGTTCATGACCGAACAGGGCGCCGGGTCCGACGTCAGCGCCACGGAAGTCACCGCCGAGCGCCAGGACGACGGCACCTGGCGCGTGCACGGCGACAAGTGGTTCTGCTCCAACCCCGACGCGGGCTTTGCGATGGTGCTGGCGCGCAGCGAGCCCGAGCCGGGCCTGAAGGGCGTCTCGCTGTTCCTGTTGCCGCGCGACCTGGAAGACGGCTCGCACAACCGCTACCGCATCTTGCGCCTGAAGGACAAGCTGGGCACCCGCTCGATGGCCAGCGGCGAGATCCGGCTGGAGGGCGCCACGGCCTGGCTGGTGGGCGAACGCGGCAAGGGCTTCAAGCACATGGCCGACATGATCAACAACTCGCGCCTGTCCAACGGCATGCGCGCCGCGGGCCTGATGCGCCGCGCGGTAACCGAGGCGATCTACGTGTCGCAGCACCGCCGCGCCTTCGGCAAACGCCTGATCGACATGCCCCTGATGCAGCGCCAGCTGGTCAAGATGACGGTATGGGCCGAACAGGCGCGCAGCGTCATGTTCCAGACCGCGCGCGCGCTGGCCGATGCCGACCAGGGCCGCGGCGACCCGGCGCTGGCCCGCATCCTGACGCCGCTGATCAAGTTCCGCGCCTGCCGCGACGCCCGCAAGGTCACCGGCGACGCCATGGAAGTGCGCGGCGGCTGCGGCTATATCGAAGAATGGACCGAACCGCGCCTGGTGCGCGACGCACACCTGGGATCGATCTGGGAAGGCACCAGCAACATCGTGGCGCTGGACGTGCTGCGCGCCATCAAGAAGGAAGGCTCGCTGCCCGCGCTGCGCCGCCATGTCGAGCAGTTGCTGGCCGACGGCGTGCCCTGCCCGCCCGCGCTGGCCGACCAGCAAGCCCGCGCGCTGGAACAGACCTATGCGCTGGCTGAACATGCGGCGCAGGGCGATCATGCCGAACTGGCCCGCCAGGCCGCCGCGCTGCTGTACCACGCCGTGTCCCTGGCGGCGCTGCGCTGGGAAGCCGCGGGCGACGGCCTGGCCAGCCGCGCGCTGCTGGCCGACCAGGTGCTGCTGCATCGCCTGGCGCCGCGCGATCCCTTTGCCATCGCCGCCGACGAAAGCGCCGCCTGCCGCGGCATTCTGCAGCACGCGCTATAGGCTGGCGCACCGCGCGGCCCACGCCGCACGCCAGGAGCGCGCGATTTTCCTTGCGTTGCGGGCGGCTCGGCCCACGCGCACGACTGACCCACGACGCCGGCGGCACAGCCGGCGCGCCCCCCCCTGGAGACAACCATGAAACACCTGTTCACCCCCTTGCTGCTGGCGCTTGCCGCCATCGCCGCCACGGCCCCCGCCGTGGCCGCCGACGCCTACCCGTCGCGCCCCGTCACCCTGGTGGTGCCGTTCCCGCCCGGCGGCCCTACCGACGCCCTGGCGCGCCGCCTGGCCGAAAAACTGAAGACCCCGCTGGGCCAGACCGTGATCGTCGAGAACCGCGCTGGCGCCGGCGGCAACATCGGCTCGGAATACGTGGCCGCGGCCAAGCCGGACGGCTACACCATCCTCTTCGGCACCTCGGGGCCGCTGGCCATCAACGTCAGCCTGTACAAGAACCAGGGCTACAACCCCGAGACCAGCTTCGCGCCCATCATCCGCATCGGCCACCTGCCCAACATCCTGGTGGTGAACCCGTCGGTACCGGCGAACAACGCGCAGGAACTGATCGCCTACGCCAGGAAGAATCCGGACAAGCTCAGCTACGCCTCGTCCGGCAACGGCGCGTCCTCGCACCTGGCAGGCATCCTGTTCAACCAGATGGCCGACACCCGCATCATGCACATCCCCTACAAGGGCACGGGCCCGGCGCTGAACGACCTGCTGGGCGGACAGGTGTCGATGTCGTTCACCGACATCCTGACCGCGCTGCCGTACATCAAAGCCGGCAAGCTGCGCGCCATCGGCCTGGCCAGCGCACAGCGTTCCGACGCCCTGCCCGACCTGCCCACCCTGTCCGAACAGGGGCTGAAGGGCTACGACGTCAGCGTGTTCTTCGGCATCGTCGCCCCCAAGGCCACCCCCGCCGACGTGACCGCCAAGCTGAACCAGGCATTCCAGGCCGCGCTGTCCGACCCCGCGGTCGAGCAGACCCTGCGCAACCAGGGCATCGTGCGGGCCGAGGACCAGACGCCGCAAGGTCTGTCCACCTTCATCGCCGCCGAAGTGCCCAAGTGGCGCACGCTCATCCAGAGCGCCCATGTTTCCATTGACTGACCCCAGAGGCCCCATGGCTCCACAGTTTCCCGATGCCGGCGCTCTGGCCGGCTGCAAAGTGATCGACCTGTCGCGCGTGCTGGGTGGACCGTACTGCACCCAGATCCTGGCCGACCACGGCGCCGACGTGCTCAAGATCGAACCGCCCGGCGGCGACGAAACCCGCGGCTGGGGCCCGCCGTTCCTGGGCGACACGGCCTCCTACTTCGTCGGCGTCAACCGCAACAAGCGCGGCATGACGCTGGACCTGTCGCAGCCCGCCGGCCAGGAATTGCTGCGCCACCTGCTGGCCGACGCCGACGTGCTGGTCGAGAACTTCAAGCCGGGTACGCTGGAAAAGTGGGGCCTGGGCTACGACACGCTGAGCCAGCAGTTTCCCCGGCTGGTGCATTGCCGCGTCAGCGGCTTTGGCGCCGACGGCCCGCTGGGCGGCCTGCCCGGCTATGACGCCTGCGCGCAAGCCATGTGCGGCCTGATGAGCGTGAACGGCGACGCCGACGGCGAGGCCACCCGCGTGGGGCTGCCGGTGGTGGACATGGTGACGGGCCTGAACGCGGCCGTGGCGATCCTGCTGGCCCTGAACGAGCGCGTGCGCAGCAATCTGGGGCAATTCCTGGACATCACCTTGTACGACTGCGCGTTGTCGTTGCTGCATCCGCACGCGCCCAACTACTTCTACAGCGGCAAGACGCCGGGCCGCAGCGGCAACGCGCATCCGAACATCGCGCCCTACGAAACCCTGCCCACCGCCAGCGGCCCGATTTTCCTGGCGGTCGGCAACAACCGCCAGTTCGCGCAGCTGGCGCAGGTGCTGGGCGCGCCGGGGCTGGCCGGCGATCCGCGCTACGCCGCCAACGCCGACCGCCTGACCCATCGCCAGGCCCTGCGCGACGACCTGTCGGCGCTGCTCGTCAGCCACGACGCGGCGGCGCTGGCCGACCGCCTGTTGCGCGCCGGCGTGCCGGCTGCGGCGGTGCAGACCGTGGACCAGGCCCTGGCACATCCTCACACCAGACATCGCGGCATGGTGCTGGAACAGGGTGAATATCGCGGCGTGGGATCGCCGATCAAGCTGTCGCGTACGCCGGCCAGGTTGCGGCGCCTGCCGCCGGATCTGGCGCCGCAGACTTGATCCGTCTGGCGCCGTAGTCACACGTTGCAACCTGGATTGCCGTCCGGCTGCCACCCCCCCTTCATCCGCCCACCGCTGCGTGGGCGGTTTCATGCCGGCGCTCCCGCGTTCACTCGCCCCGTCCCACGCCGTCGGCCGTTCTCGCAGCGTCTCTTGCATGTTTTTCATGCTTAGACAATTCGTTGCATCACTGTTGCATTGGCCACCCCATGGCCGATTTAGACTTTTTCCGTCACTCGGGCCTGCTGCAACGGCAGGCCCTGACGTTGCCCTGGCGCGACTCCCCCATCAAAAGAGAACAAGGAGAAAGACTATGGCCACGAATGATTCCACGGCGCAGGCAGCCGCTGGCGAGGCGCAACAGAACGCCCCGCTCAAGCGGGTCATGGGACCCAAATTGCTGTTGCTGTTCATCGTCGGCGACATCCTGGGCACGGGCGTGTATGCGCTGACCGGGCAAGTGGCCAAGGAAGTCGGCGGCGCGGCCTGGCTGCCGTTCCTGGTGGCCTTCGGCGTGGCTCTGCTGACCGCCCTGTCGTATCTGGAACTGGTCACCAAGTATCCGAAAGCCGCGGGCGCGGCGCTCTACGTGCACAAGGCCTTCGGTGTGCACTTCCTGACCTTCATCGTCTGCTTCACCGTGATGTGCTCGGGCCTGACGTCGGCCGCGACCGCCTCGCAGGCATTCGCGGCGAACATGTTCGCCGCCTTCGGCATGCAGGCCGATAAGACCTGGATCACCATCGGCGCGCTGGGCTTCATGGCACTGGTAATGCTGGTCAACCTGCGCGGCGCATCAGAGAGCGTGCGCGCCAACGTCGTGCTGACGCTGATCGAGCTGTCGGGCCTGCTGATGGTGATCCTGCTGGGCTTTTACGCCATGTCGCAGGGCCAGGCCGACTTCTCGCGCGTCATCGCCTTCGACACGCCCGAAGACAAGGGCGTGTTCCTGGCGGTGACCTCGGCCACGGCGCTGGCGTTCTTCGCCATGGTCGGCTTCGAGGACTCGGTCAACATGGCCGAGGAAACCCACAACCCCAGCCGCATCTTTCCGAAGGTGATGCTGACCGGGCTGGGGCTGACGGCGGTGATCTACGTGCTGGTGTCGATCTGTGCCGTGGCGCTGGTGCCGGTGGGCGAACTGGCCAGCAGCACCACGCCGCTGGTGCTGGTGGTCAAACGCGCCGCGCCCGGGTTGCCGGTGGAATACATCATGCCGGTGATCTCGATGTTCGCCGTGGCCAACTCGGCGTTGATCAACATGATGATGGCCAGCCGCCTGCTGTACGGCATGTCGCGCCAAGGCGTGCTGCCGTCGTTCCTGGCGCATGTGCATCGCCGCAATCAGACGCCGTGGACCGCGATTCTGTTCACCACCGCGCTGGCCTTCGGCCTGATCATCCTGGTGGCGCTGGGCGACTCGGAGGCCATCCGCGCGCTGGGCGGCACCACCGCCCTGCTGTTGCTGGGCGTGTTCGCCTTCGTCAACGTGGCCGTGCTGGTGCTGCGCCGCCATCCGGTCAAGCACGAGCATTTCCGCATCAACCGCGTCGTGCCCTGGCTGGGCGCGGCCGCCTGCCTGTTCCTGGTCACGCCGCTGACCGGGCGCGACGTGATCCAGTACCAGGTCGCCGGCTGGTTGCTGCTGCTGGGTGTGGTGATGTGGGGCGTGACCTACCTGGCGCGCAGCAAGGAAGACAAGATGCGGCTGGATCCGGCGGCGCTGGATTAGCCGCACCGCACCGGCCGTGCGCCATGGCGTGCGGCCGCATCGCGCCAGGCCTGCGCTAGCCGCCCTTGGCCAAGCCTTCGCGGCGCGGGTCCACGCCTCCCTGCAGGCCATCCGGCCCGATCACGATGCCGTGGATACCGCTGGGAAAATCCGTGATCTTCACCGGATGCCCCATGCGCTCCAGCGCGGGCGCCAGCGCCTGCAGCGGCGTGCCCTTTTCCAGTTCGGTTTCCTTGTTGCGGCTGCCCATGTTGGGCAGCGCGGCCGCGGCCTGGATGTCCAGGCCCCAGTCCAGCACCGCCACCACGGTCTTGGCCACGTAGTTGATGATGGCGCTGCCGCCCGGTGAACCCACCAGCAGGTAGGGCTTGCCGTCGCGCAGCACGATCAGCGGCGACATCGCGCTGCGCGGACGCTTGCCCGGCTCGACCCGGTTGGCCACCAACCGGCCTTCGGGGTCCTTGAATGACGACGAGAAATCGGTCATCTCGTTGTTCAGCAAAAAGCCGCGCACGAAGATCTTGCTGCCGAATTCGTTCTCGATGGTGGTAGTCATGGACAGCGCATTGCCGTCCGCGTCGGCGGCCACCAGGTGACTGGTCGACGGCTGCTCCAGCGCGTTATCGCGGCCCAGCGACAGGAGCTTGTCCTCCGGGTCGCCAGGCAGCGCGACCTTCATGCTGCGGTCGGGCTGGATCAGCGCGCCGCGCGCCTGCAGATAGGCGGGGTTCAGCATGGCGCGCACCGGCACCCGGACGAAGTCGGGGTCGGCCACGTAGAAGTCGCGATCGGCAAAGGCCAGCCGGCCCGCCTCGGCGAAGTAATGCACGGCCTCGACGCTGCCGGGCGCGAAGCGCGACATCGGATACTGCTCCAGCTCGCCCAGCATCTGCAGCACCGCGATCGGGCCGCTGCTGGGCGGCCCCATGCCGCACAGCTGATAGCCGCGATAGCCGCCGCAGACCGGCTCGCGCTCGCGCGCCTGATAGCCTGCCAGGTCGGCCAGCGCCAGATCGCCCGGCTTGGAATGGGCGTGCACCGCGGCCACGATGTCGCGCGCGATATCGCCCTGGTAGAAGGCGTCCGCCCCGCCCTGCGCCACGGCCCGCAGCGTGGCCGCGAAAGCGGGATTCTTCAGCACGTGGCCCACCGGCCAGGCCGAGCCGTCGGGCGCGTAGAAGTAGGCCGCGGCTGCCGGCTGGCGCGGCAGCTCCTGGTTGCCCGCCAGCAGCTTGTGCAGGCGCGGCGACACGGCAAAGCCCTGGTCGGCCAGGCGGATGGCCGGCTGAAACAGATCGGCCCAAGGCAGCTTGCCCTGGCGCCGATGCGCCATCTCCAGCCCGCGCAGCAGCCCGGGCACACCCACGGCCATGCCGTTGTTGACCGACTGCGCGAACGGCAAGGGCTTGCCGTCCGCATCCAGGAAGCGATCGGGGCGCGCGGCGGCCGGCGCGGTTTCGCGGCTGTCGTAGGTGACGATGCGGCCTTTCTTGGCCGAATACACCACCATGAAGGCGCCCCCGCCGATGCCCGAGGACTGCGGCTCGACGAGGTTCAGCACCAGTTGCGCGGCGATGGCGGCGTCCACCACGCTGCCGCCGCGGCGCAGCATCTCGTCGCCGGCCTGGGTGGCCAGCGGGTTGGCCGCGACCATCATGAAATGCGGCGCGCGCACCAGCTCGCGCGCTTGCGTGCCGGTGGCCGCTTCGGGATTGAGGTCGTCGGTGGCGGCCGGCGAACGCGCCCAGGCGGACGGCATCGCGGCCAGCGCGGCAGCGAGCAGGACGGCGGCGCAGGGACTCATGCGCATGACAGACTCCGAAGGTGACGCCGGCAAGCCGGCATGAGCTTGCATGATAGACAAATCGGCCGCGGACCAGCCGCCCCGCGCCGTAGAATGCGGCTTTGCGCCGACATTCCCGCCCCATGCGCCTGCGCCACATCGAGATCTTCGAAGCGATCCGCCGTACCGGCTCCCTCACGCAAGCCGCGGCGGCGCTGCACATCACCCAGCCCGCCGCCAGCAAGCTGCTGGCCAGCGCCGAGGCGCAACTGGGCTTCAGGCTGTTCGATCGCGTGAAGGGCCGTCTGGTCGCCACACGCGAGGCGGACATCCTGACGCCCGAAGTCGCCCGCCTGAACCAGGATCTGGACAGCGTGCGCCGGCTGGCCGCCAGTCTGCGCGACCGGCCCCACGCGCACCTGCGGCTGGGCTGCGCGCCGGCATTGGGCTTGGGCTTGCTGCCCGGCGTGGTGCGCGACAGCCGCCAGGCCCAGCCGGGCCTGACCTTCGACATTCACACCCATCACAGCGCCGAGCTGACGCGCGGCATGCTGACGCGGGAGCTGGATCTGGCGGTGACCTTCGACACCCGCGACACGCCCGGCCTGGCCCGCATCGAACTGGGCCATACCGAGCTGGTCCACTTGAGCCGCCAGCCCGGCCACGGCCCGCTGGCGCTGGCCGACATCGCCGGCGACGCCTTGATCCTGCTGGATGCCAGCGACGCGTCCGGCGCGCTGCTGCAGATGGCCCTGGACGCCCAGGGCCTGGATCCGCGCGCCGCCGTGCGGGTGCAGACCCACTACGTGGCCTGCGCGCTGGCCCAGGCGGGCGCGGGCGACGCCATCGTCGACGCGGTCACGGCCCAGGCCATGCCGGGCGCGGGCATGCACCTGCGGCGGCTGAACCCTGCGCTGCGGGTGCCGATCGGCGTGCTGACGCGCGAGCAGGATCCCTTGTCGGCGCTGCATCGCGACCTGATCGACCGGTTGCGCGCCGCGTGCGAAGCGAGCCAGGCCGCGCTGGACGGATAAAGGCACGGCCGCGCGCCATGAACTCGCCGCGGCCCGCCGCCTGATCGTCCTGCCCCCGCACACGAGCGTCAGGCAAAAAGAAGAGCGCCCGAAGGCGCTCTTGTCTGGCGTGTCCAGGCGCGGGCCAGGCCCGCGCCTGCAACCGATCAATCCAGCTTGATGTTCTGCTTTTTCACGACGTCCTTCGCCCAGTCGTACTGCTCTTTGATTTCCTTGGCGAATTCTTCCGGCGTGTTGCCCGACGGGGCCGAGCCCTGGTCGTCCAGCGCCTTGATGACCTTGGGGTCCTTCAGGGCCACGACAGCCGCGTCACGCAGCTTGTTCACGACTTCCATCGGGGTGCCCTTGGGCGCCAGCAGGCCATACCAGACCGGCTGGTTCAGCACCGGGAAACCGGCTTCCTTGAAGTTCGGCACGCCCTTGAGCGCAGCGATGTCTTCCGGCCACGCGATAGCCATGGCGCGCAGCTTGCCCGCCTGGATTTGCGGCATGGAGGACGGCAGGTTATCGAACAGGATTTCGATCTGGCCGCCGACGGCATCGGCCACGGCCGGGCCCGACCCCTTGTACGGCACGTGCACGATGTCGGTGCCCGTGGCCATCTTGAACGATTCGCCCATCAAGTGCAGCACGCCGCAAGTGCCCGAGCTGCCGTACGAGTACTTGCCGGGGTTCTTCTTGAGCTCTTCGACGAAGCCCTTGAAGTCCTTGGCGGGGAACTTCGGATTCACGGCCACGACGTTGGCGGTGTTGGCGAAGTTGGTGACGGCCTGGAAGTCCTTGATCGGGTCGTACGGCAGGTCGTTGGGACGGCAGGCCGGATTCACGGCCATGGTCGACACGGTGGCGATCGACAAGGTGTAGCCATCCTTGTCGGCGCGAGCGGCTTCGGCCGCGCCGATGGCGCCGCCTGCGCCGCCCTTGTTTTCAACGACCATCGGCTGGCCCAATTCCTGGCTCATGCGCTGCGTCACGAGGCGCGCGATGATATCGGTGGAGCCGCCGGGCGCGAACGGGACGATGACGCGAATCGGTTTGCTGGGGTACTTGTCGGCGGCATGGGCGACGGAAGCGCCGAGCGTGCCTGCGGCACCGGTTGCCACTGCGATGGCCAAAGCCAGGGAGCGAACTTTATTCATGGGTGTGTTTCCTCCAAGTGTGCGAGCCCGTCTGTGAACGGACCGTTTTGTGGTGCACCCGTCTGTGGACGGGTCAGCCGTTAACGGTGGGGCGCATTGCTTTGTGTGCAGGGCAGAAAGCCGTGCTGTTTATGAGTTGCTTGTGGCACACGCGCCCGCCAGAATGACGGAGAATAGCAGCAAATGCTTACAGTCGCATAGCGCGCCGATCCTCGGCCAAGACCTCGAAAAAAACACCTCGCATATGTCGGTCGCACTGCTGGTTTTCCCTGATTTCATGCTGGTTGCGCTGGGTTGGACGCTGCGCCACAAACTGAATTTCTCGCGCGAGTTTTTCGCCGGCACCGAGCGGCTGGTGTACTTCGTGCTCTTCCCCGCGCTGCTGTTCCAATCGATCCTACGCACGCCGATCAGCGCGGGCAACGCCGCAATACTGTTGCAGGCGACAGCGGCGATGATCGCGTCGGGCGTGGCGCTGTCCTGGCTGGCCGGGCTGGTGCTCAAGCCGTCTTCGCTGGGGCTGGCGTCATCGGCGCAATGTGGCTTTCGCTTCAACACATATATCGGGCTGGCGCTGTCGGCCAGTCTGGGCGGCACGCAGGGCCAGACAGTGATGGCGCTGATCATCGGATTCGCAGTGCCGATGGCGAACGTGGCGGCGGTGTACGGCCTGGCGCGGCACAACGGCGGCAACTTGCTACGCGAGCTGGCGCGCAATCCGCTGGTGGTGTCGACGCTGGCGGGGCTGGCCTGCAATCTGGCGGGGCTGCATCTGCCGGGGCCGGTGGATACGGTGCTAGCGCGGCTGGGCGCGGCGGCGATCGCGTTGGGGATTCTTTGCGTGGGGGCCAGCCTGGCCTGGGAGGGTGGCAAGGGGTACGGGGGCTTGATTGCCTGGATGCTGGTGGTGAAGCTGGTGGGGTTGCCGCTGGTGGCTTTGGGGGTGGCTGGGTTGCTGGGGCTGCCTGCGCTGGAAGCGCGGATGCTGTTGTTGTTTGGGGCGTTGCCTACGGCTTCGGCGGCTTATGTGCTGGCGATGCGGATGGGAGGGGACGGGCGGATGGTTGCCGTCCTGATTTCCCTTGGGACGTTGATTTCTGCCTTGACGATTCCGTTGTGGATGATGCTTGCGGGGGGTGGGTGATGTCGGTTCGGCTGGGGTTGGTGCGCTGCTGGGCCTGGGCTTGCGTGAGAGGTTTGCGGGGCCCGCAAAAAAACCGGCTGCGCGAGCAGCCGGTTTTTGCATACGCGGTGTCTTGCGTCGCAGCGGTGATCGCTGCGCGCTGACAGAGAGCCTTACTTGCCGGCGTTCGTCATGCTGGCGGGGACGACCCAGTCGGCGAATTGGGCTTCGGTGACGTAGCCCAAGGCCAGGGCGGACTCTTTGAGGGAGAGACCTTCCTTGTGGGCTTTCTTGGCGATTTGGGCCGCCTTGTCGTAGCCGATGTGGGGGTTCAGGGCGGTGACGAGCATCAGCGAGCGGTCGACGAGTTCGGCGATGCGTTCGCGGTTGGGTTCGATGCCGGCGGCGCAGTGCTGGTCGAAGCTGGCCATGCCGTCGGTCAACAGGCGCACCGACTGCAGGAAGTTGTGGATGACCAGGGGTTTGTAGACGTTCAATTCGAAGTTGCCGCTGGCGCCGCCGATGTTGATGGCGACGTCGTTGCCCAGGACTTGGGCAGCCAGCATGGTGATGGCTTCGCACTGGGTCGGGTTGACCTTGCCGGGCATGATCGAACTGCCGGGTTCGTTTTCGGGGATGCTGATTTCACCCAGGCCGGAACGCGGGCCGCTGGAGAGCCAGCGGACGTCGTTGGCGATCTTCATCAGGCCGGCGGCGAGCGACTTGAGGGCGCCGTGGGCGAACAGCAGGGCTTCGTGCGAGGCCAGGGCCTGGAATTTGTTGGGCGCCGAGACGAAGGCGGTTTCGGTGGCATGGGCCAGTTCGGCCGAGACCTTGGCGGAAAATTGCGGGTGGGCATTCAGGCCGGTGCCGACGGCGGTGCCGCCGATGGCCAGTTGGTGCAGGCCGGGCAAGGTGGCGCGGATCTGCTGTTCGGCCAGGTCCAGCTGGGCGACGTAGCCGGACAGTTCCTGGCCCAGGGTCAGGGGCGTGGCGTCCTGCAGGTGGGTGCGGCCGATCTTGACGATGTCGTAGAACTCGGCGCTCTTGGCGGCGAAGGTGGCGCGCAGGGTCTTCAGGGCCGGCAGCAGGTGGTGTTCGACCTGGACGGCGGCGGCCACGTGCATGGCGGTGGGGAAAGTGTCGTTGGACGACTGGCCGCGGTTGACGTGGTCGTTGGGGTGGACCTTGCGTTCTTCGCCGCGCACGCCGCCCAGGAGTTCCGAGGCGCGGTTGGCCAGCACCTCGTTCATGTTCATGTTGCTTTGGGTGCCCGAGCCGGTCTGCCACACGGACAGCGGGAATTCGTTGGGCCACTTGCCCGCGATGACTTCATCGGCGGCGCGGATGATGCCGTCGGCGATCTTGGGATCGAGCTCGCCCAGGTCGGCGTTGACCTTGGCGGCCGCACGCTTCAAGCGCGCCATCGCGTTGACCAGGGGCTCGGGCATTTTCTCGGTGGAGATCGCGAAAAAATGCAGCGAGCGCTGCGTCTGCGCGCCCCAGAGGTGGTCCTCGGGCACTTCGATGGGGCCAAAGGTGTCTTTTTCGATGCGGGTCTTCATGGCGCTTACAGCTCCGTAGCAGCGTCCGTCGCGGTCGGCGGAGGAGCCGCCAGGCACGACTTATTTGAGAATAGCAATCAGTTATAGATTAGCAGAAACCCGAATTCCTATAATTGCGTCAATCCGCGTTTCCCTCCCAACCTTTTACCACTCGCCAACCGCCCTGCGCCATGTCCGCTCCCCTAAGCAGCCTGACCCTGCACCTGCCCGACGAAGCCGCCACCGACGCCCTGGCGCAGCAACTGGCGCCGCTTGTTTCTGGCAAGCAAACCGGGCTGGCAGGCGCATGTATCCATCTTCAAGGGGACCTGGGGGCAGGAAAGACGGCCTTCACCAGGGCATTGTTGCGTGAATGCGGCATCACAGGCCGAATCAAGAGTCCGAGCTACGCGCTGCTTGAATCCTATAAAGTTTCTAACTTATACTTCTATCATCTTGATTTTTATAGATTTAGTGATTCGCGCGAATGGTTGGACGCAGGATTCCGGGATTTACTGCGTGAAGATGCGGTCGTTTTGATCGAATGGCCGGAGCGGGCCGAGGGTCTTTTGCCCCCGCCCGACCTGCAGATTTCCCTGGCTTACGCCGGCCAGGGACGCGACGCCACCCTGACCGCGTACACCGCTCGAGGACAAACATGGTTGAACGCGATTGTCCCCCCGCCCGACACGGCGCCCTCCCCGCAGCAGGCGCCACCCGACGCCGCCTGATCAGCGTCGCCGCCACCCTGCTCGTCTTGCCGGTCATCCCGCGGCTGGCCCAGGCGGCAACGATCCTGGCCGTGCGCACCTGGCCGGCCGACGAATACACCCGGGTCACCCTGGAACTCGACAGCGAGCTCAAGGCCGAACAGTTCACCCTGGAAAACCCCCATCGCCTGGTGGTCGATATCGAGGGACTGACCCTTAGCGCCGCGCTGAACGACCTGGTCTCCAAGGTCCGTCCCGACGACCCGTACATCCAAAGCCTGCGCGTCGCGCAGAACCGCCCGAACGTGGTGCGGCTGGTGTTCGACCTGAAACAAGCCGTGGCGCCGCAGGTGTTCACGCTGAAACCGGTGGCGGACTACCAGTACCGGCTGGTGCTGGACCTGTATCCCAAGGTCGCCCAGGATCCGCTGGTGGCCATCCTGAACAAGAACGGCCCCGACGCGGACGATCCGCTGGCCCGCATCCTGGAAGACATCCAGCGCAATCCCGCCACCCGCGCCGACCCGCCCGAACCGCCGCGCGTGCGCGGCCAGCAGCCGGCCCCGCCGTTGGCGGTGCCCAAGGCGCCGCCGGCCACCGCGGGCCGCGGCAAGCAGCGCATGCTGACCATCGCACTCGATCCGGGCCACGGCGGCGAAGATCCGGGCGCCATCGGCAGCAGCGGCCTGCGCGAGAAAGACGTGGTGCTGCGCATCGCCCGGCGCCTGAAACAACTGATCGACAGCCAGCCCTACATGCGCGCCTACCTGACGCGCGACGACGATTTCTTCGTGCCGCTGCATGTGCGCGTGCAGAAAGCGCGGCGGGTGCATGCCGACCTGTTCGTGTCGATCCACGCCGATGCCTGGGTCAAGCCCTCGGCCAACGGCTCGTCGGTGTTCGCGCTGTCGCAGCGCGGCGCCACCAGCGCCCAGGCGCGCTGGATGGCCGACAAGGAAAACGCGGCCGACCTGATCGGCGGCGTCAACCTGGGCAGCCACGACCGCCAGGTGGCCAAGGTGCTGCTGGACCTGTCCACCACCGCGCAGATCAACGATTCGCTCAAGGTCGGCAACGCCTTCCTGGACGAGATCAAAAAGATCAATCGGTTGCACAAGAACAGCGTAGAACAAGCCGGCTTCGCCGTGCTGAAGGCGCCGGACATTCCGTCGGTGCTGGTCGAGACCGCCTTCATCAGCAATCCCCAGGAAGAGGCGCTGCTCAAGACCCAGGCGCACCAGGAAAAGCTGGCGCAGGCCATGATGACCGGCATCCAGCGCTACTTCACCGCCAACCCGCCGCTGGCGCGGCTGGGCGATGTGAGCTGAGGCCACGCGCCGGCAGATCGCAGACCCGGTCCCCAAGAAAAAAGCCATGCGCCCCAGCGCATGGCTTTTTCATTTCCCGTCGCGCTCGGCGCGGCGCATCGCAAGGGCAAAGCCGCGACGATGGGTGGCGCCTGCAAAACGCCTTTTCGTGTCGACCGCCCCTAGCCCCCCCGGCGCGAGCGAAGCAGCTTGAACAGCGCCGCCCCCACCACCGGCACGATCGCCGCGGCCAGGCCCAGCAGCACGATGGTATTCAGGTGCTCGCGCACCAGCGGGATGTTGCCAAAGAAGTAACCCGCGGCCACCAGGCCGATGACCCACAGCAGCGCGCCCGTGATGTTGAACAGCTGGAAGCGCGCCACGGGCATGTCGGCCACGCCGGCCACGAACGGCGCGAAAGTGCGCACGACGGGAATGAAGCGCGACATCACGATGGTCTTGCCGCCGTGCTTTTCGTAGAACGCATGCGTACGCATCAGGGCGCCGCGATCCAGGAAGCGCAGGTTCATCGAAAACACGCGCGGCCCGATGTAGCGGCCGATGGCGTAGTTCAGGGTATTGCCGGTGACGGCGGCCACGATCAGCAGCACCGCCAGCAGGATGGGATCCAGGTTGCCGGTGGCGCCGAACGCGCCCGCGATGAACAACAGCGAATCGCCCGGCAGAAACGGCAGCACCACCAGCCCCGTTTCCGCGAACACGATCAAAAACAGCACCAAATAGACCCATACGCCGTATTGCTGGACCCAGACGCCAAGCGTCTGGTCGATGTGGAGCACCATTTGGAAAAAATCAAGCATCGATACGGCCCTGAAAGCAGATGGGGAATCAGCCAACGAATATAGCCCACCGGATCAGCAGGCAGGATCAAGAGGCTAAAATCATCCATCTAGCTACACCGAGGCACCCCATGACAGAACGCCGCTCCATTCTTGCGCTTCCCGACCTGCTGATCAGCCAGATCGCCGCCGGCGAAGTGATCGAGAGACCCGCATCGGTGCTCAAGGAAATTCTTGAGAACGCCATCGACGCGGGCGGGCGTGCAATCGAAGTGCGCCTCGAAGGCGGCGGCATCCGCCGCATCGCCGTCACCGACGACGGCGGCGGGATTCCGCCCGAAGAACTGCCGCTGGCGCTGGCGCGCCACGCCACCAGCAAGATCCGCAATCTGAACGAACTGGAATCGGTCGCGTCGATGGGGTTCCGCGGCGAAGCCCTGGCCTCGATCGCGTCGGTGGCCCAGGTGTCCATCATTTCGCGCACGCGCGACGGCGAGCACGCCTGGCAGATCGACGCCGGCAGCATGCAGGTGGGGCCGGCCTCGGGCCCGCCGGGCACCACCGTGGACGTGCGCCAGTTGTTCGATGCCGTGCCGGCGCGCCGCAAGTTCCTGCGCTCCGAGGCCACGGAATTCGGCCATTGCGTCGACGCCATGGAGCGCATTGCGCTGGCCCATCCGCAGATCGCCTTCCGCCTGTTCCACCACGACCGCGCGCAGCGCCAGTGGCTGCCCGCCGAACCGCCGCAGCGCATCCGCGACGTGCTGGGCGCTGAATTCGCCGAGCACGGCCTGCTGCTGTCGCACGCCGTGGGCACCGTGAGCCTGGCGGGCATGATCACCCGCCCCACCGCGGCCCGCGCCCGCGCCGACCGCCAGTACCTGTACGTCAATGGCCGCTACGTGCGCGACCGCACGGTCAGCCACGCCCTGCGCGCCGCCTACGCGGACGTGCTGCACGGCGACCGCCAGCCCGCCTACGTGCTCTTCCTGGACATCGACCCCGCCGCCGTGGACGTGAACGTGCACCCGGCCAAGCACGAGGTGCGCTTTCGCGACAGCGGTGCCGTGCACCGGTTCGTGACGCACGCGGTCAGCCAGACGCTGGCGCAGATGGGCGGCTCGTCGGCCGTGGCGCCGGTCGCCGCCGAGCGCGATGATGAATTCGAAACCGTGGCGCCCGCCGTATCGGGCCAGGCCGTGGCGCCGGGCGCCGCGGTTGCCAGCGGCGCCTCGCCCGCCCCGCTGTCCGGCGAGTCCTCGCCCCGTCCCGGCTATGTCGGCGCGGGCCAGGGCAACGCCACCCCGTATGGCCTGCGGCCCTCGCCCCCGGCGGCGCGTCCGCACACGCAGGTGCCGTTCCGCCTGCACGCCGAACCCGCGGGGATCCCGGCCGCGGATTGGCAGTCGCTGTACCGCCCCCTGAACGACGACACCACCGCCCGCACCGAGCCGCTGCGCGACGCGGCCACGGCGGCGCCCGCCCCCGCGTCCACCCTGCCCGCCGGCGAGGAACACCCGCTGGGCATGGCCCTGGGCCAGCTGCACGGCATCTACATCCTGGCGCAGAACCGCCGCGGCATGGTGCTGGTGGACATGCACGCCGCCCACGAGCGGGTGGTCTACGAACAACTCAAGCAGGCGCTGGACGCGCGCAGCCTGCCACGCCAGGACCTGCTGGTGCCGGTGGTATTCCACGCCCAGGAAAAGGACGTGGCCGTGGTCGAGGAATTCGAAGAACAGCTGGAAGACCTGGGCTTTCAGATGCGGCCCTCGGGCCCCACCTCGATCGCGGTGCGCTCGGTGCCCGCCATCCTGGCGCGCGGCGACATCGAAACGCTGGCCCGCGCCGTGCTGCGCGACCTGGCCGGCGTGGGCGTGTCGCGTCTATTGACCGAGCAGCGCAATGAACTGCTGTCCACCATGGCCTGCCATGGTTCGGTGCGCGCCAACCGCAAGCTGACCCTGGAGGAAATGAACGGCCTGCTGCGCCAGATGGAAGCCACCGAGCGCGCCGACCAGTGCAACCACGGCCGCCCGACCTGGGTGCAGTGGTCAGTGTCGGACCTGGACAAGCTGTTCCTGCGCGGGCAATAGATCTTGCCCGTGCCGTCCTCCTCCCCGCTCGTCATCTGCCTGGCCGGCCCCACCGCGGCCGGCAAGAGCGCATCCACCCTGGCGCTTGCCGAACGCTGGCCACTGGAGATCGTCAACGTCGATTCGGCCACGATCTACCGTGGCATGGACATCGGCACCGCCAAGCCGTCGCGGGCCGAACAGGCCCTGGTGCCGCAGCACCTGCTCGACATCCTGGACCCGGCGCAATCGTATTCGGCCGCCGAATTCCGAACCGACGCGCGCCGCCTGATCGGCGAGATCCGCGCGCGCGGCCGCATTCCGCTGCTGGCCGGCGGCACCATGATGTACTACAAGGCGCTGCGCGACGGCCTGGACGACCTGCCGCAGGCCGACCCCGCGCTGCGCGCCGAACTCGAAGCCCGCGCCGCCCGCATGGGCTGGCCGGCGCTACATGCCGAGCTGGCCGTGCTGGACCCGGTCACCGCGGCCCGCCTGGCGCCCAACGACAGCCAGCGGATCCAGCGCGCGCTCGAAATCTGCCAGCTGGCCGGCCAACCCATGTCCGCCCTGCTCAGCCGCGGCCAGCGCCCGCCCGACGACGACGCCGACCGCTATCTGACCATCAGCCTGGAACCCTCGGACCGCGCCGCGCTGCATGCGCGCATCGCGCAGCGCTTTGACGCGATGTTGGCCAACGGTCTGCTGGACGAGGTGCGCGGCCTGCATGCCCGTCCCGACCTGCATCCGGGGCTGCCGTCGGTGCGCTGCGTCGGCTATCGCCAGATGTGGGCCCACCTGGACGGCGAGATCAGCCTGGACGAAGCGCGCGAACAAGGCATTGCCGCCACCCGCCAGCTGGCCAAGCGGCAGATCACCTGGCTGCGGGCCCAGCCCGACCGCGTGATCGTCGATTGCCTGGCGGCCGACGCGGTGGCGCAGACCATCGATGCGGTGGCCGTGGCGCTGGCGACCGCCCCCCAAGGCGGCGGCTGAACGGCCGTGGGACGGTAGGTCAGCGCTTTGGAGGACCGTGTTTCAGGTCGGCGGCCGGGTTGACTGAAAGCGACTCAAGACCTTTACCTGCAGCACGTACAAAGACGATCTTGGAAACCTATGAACGAGCAGACCGCCATTCCCGTTTCAGTTGCGACCGAGTCCGACAAGGGCAGGTTCTTTCTCATTGATCCCAGCCTCAGAGGGAATGGTCAGGTTTCGGGGCTGGAGTTTGCGAACGAAGACGCACTGATCCATCCTGGCATGAATATTGTCGAGCGACCGACTGGCGAACCCGATCAATACCCCGAGCGGCCACATCTGGCGCACGTGCCGGAGAAAGGGGGGCTGCCGCGCGACTTTGAAGTGCTGGCAGGCATCTGGGTTGTCTCCGAGGCACTCAGGCAGGTATTCCTGCGTGTAGACCCCGAAGCATTCGCATTCGTCCCATGCGACTTCACCCTTGCCGACGGCTCCCCCGGTCCGCAGTACTACCTCTGCAATGTGCTGCGCACGCGGCATGCACTGGACGAAGCCCGATCGCGGATGAAGATCAAGCTCGATCACGACCACCAGACTGGCCAGGACGTAAAGCGGTACAGCGTGGTGGGAGGAGCGAGTCTGATCTTCAAAGCAGACGCCGTGGCAAATGCCCACATCTTTCGCCAAGAGCGTTTGGGGGCCTCTCCTATCTGCGACCGGATGATGTCTGATGCCCTGGTTGTGGCGCAGTTGGACGGTGTCCGGCTGCGTGACGTAGCGGAGCTCTAAACGAACACCCCTGTCCAGCAGCCAGCCAAAGCCAGCAGGACCAGACCGCGTCGAGAGCGTCGATCAATCGCAGACAGGCATCCGCCAGTACATCCATTACACCAATCACGATCGCATCAAGCTCAAGCTAAAAGGCCTGAGCCCGGTGCAATACCGAGCTCAGGCCTTCGGGCTTTAGCTTCTGACCGTCCAACTTCTGGGGATCAGTTCACCTGGGCGGGTTTTTCATGCGAGCGCGCCGGCTCAGACCACCACGGTCTGGGGCATGCCGTCGGTCTGCTCGACGATTTCACCCAGCTTGCTGACGGTTTCGCCCTGCTCGCGCAGCGTGGCGGCGATGGCGTCGGCCTGGGCCGGATCCACCACCAGCACCATGCCGATGCCGCAGTTGAACACGCGGTACATCTCGGTGTCTTCGACGCCGCCCTGGGCTTGCAGCCACTGGAACAGCTTGGGCATTTCCCAGCTGTCGCGCTGCAGCTTGGCCGACAGGCCGGGCTGCAGGATGCGCGGCACGTTGTCCAGCAGGCCGCCGCCGGTGATGTGGGCCAGGCCCTTGATGGCGGTGCCGTGCTTGGCCAGCGCGGCCAGCACTTGCTTGACGTAGATGCGGGTCGGGGCCATGACCACGTCGACCAGCTTCTGGCCGTGGAAGTCGTCGTCGGGCTTGGCGCCGGCGCGTTCCAGGATCTTGCGCAGCAGCGAGTAGCCGTTGGAGTGCGCGCCGCTGGACGCCAGGCCCAGCACCACGTCGCCCGTCTTGATGGACTTGCCGTCGATGATGGACGACTTTTCGACCGCGCCCACCGCGAACCCGGCCAGGTCGTATTCGCCGTCGGGATACATGCCCGGCATTTCAGCGGTTTCGCCGCCGATCAGGGCGCAGCCCGACAGTTCGCAGCCCTTGGCGATGCCGCCCACCACCGACGCCGCCGTGTCCACCGAAAGCTTGCCGCAACCGAAATAGTCCAGGAAGAACAGGGGCTCGGCGCCCTGGACCAGGATGTCGTTGACGCTCATCGCCACCAGGTCGATGCCGACGGTGTCGTGGCGGTTCCAGTCGAACGCCAGGCGCAGCTTGGTGCCCACGCCGTCGGTGCCCGACACCAGGACGGGCTCTTTGTAGTGCTTGGGCACTTCGAACAGGCCGCCAAAGCCGCCGATACCGGCCAGCACCCCGGGACGCATGGTGCGTGCCGCGAGCGGTTTGATACGGTCGACCAGGGCGTCGCCCGCATCGATGTCGACACCGGCATCGCGGTAGGTCAAGGGAGCTTTGGGTTGATTCGTCATGAGAAATGCCGTGGGGTATGTAACAATTGCTGGGAATTTGGGTGGAACGCCCTGCATTTTACGATGTTGCGGCCCGGTCCAGGCTGACGCCCGGCGAAACCCGCCCCGGACGGGCGGGCGGCAACCAGGCCGGCGGGACGGGATTTTCGCGCAAAGCCAAGCCAGGCAAAGGGCTTGGACGCGACACCGCCCCCCCGGGTGGTTTAAAGTGTAGGGTTGGCCGATAGCGATTTTGCCAGTTTCTGGCGGGCAATGCCGTCATCGGCTTTGGGCCACGCCCAAGCCTTGCGTCACCCGCCTGATCGATAACCTCTCATGAACCGCCAGCTGCTGCTCGACGTTCTTCCCGCGCCAGCGCCATCGCTGAACAACTACATCGCCGGTCCCAACGGAGAGGCGCTGGCGGCCGTGCGCACGCTGGCTCCGGGCCGCGCGCTGTACATCTGGGGTTCCGCGGGCTGCGGCCGCAGCCACCTGCTGCGCGCCCTGACCGCGCGCCCCGACGCCGTCTACATCGAAGCCGCCAACAGCGCCAACATCCTGCGCGTACTGGCCGAAGCCGATTCCAAGTCGCCCATGCCCAAGTTCGTGGCCGTGGACGACGTGCACCGCATGGACGAGCACCGCCAGGCGGGCCTGTTCGCCCTGTACAACCGCTGGCGCGAATCCGCCGCCACCGGCCGCGCCTTCGCGCTGGCCGTGGCCGGCGACCGCGCGCCGCTGTCGATGCCGCTGCGCGAAGACCTGCGCACCCGGCTGGGCTGGGACCTGGTGTTCCGCCTGGACCCGCTGTCCGACGCCGACAAGCTGGCGGCGCTGGCCGCTCAGGCGGCCGAGCGCGGCCTGCACCTGGCGCCCGAAATCATCAACTGGATGCTGACGCACCACGAGCGCGACATCCGCAAGCTGGCTGCGCTGCTGGACGCGCTGGACCGTTATTCCCTGGCCACCGGCCGTCCCATCACCCTGCCCCTCTTGCGCGCCATGCTCGCAGACCCTGATTCACAACGCACATGACCTCCCGACGTCTCGCCCTGTTCGACCTGGATCACACCCTGTTGCCGCTGGATAGCGACTACCAATGGGCCGACTATCTGGCGCGGACCGGCCGCGCGGGCGATCCCGACCAGGCCCGCCGCCTTAACGACGACCTGATGGACCGCTACAACCGCGGCGAACTCACCGCCGAGCAGGCCGCCGAGTTCATGCTGGGCCTGCTGGCGGCGCATACGCCGTTCGAGCTGGCCGCCTGGCACGAGGAATTCATGGCCGAGGTCATCCGGCCGTCGATCACGCCCGCCGCGCGCGGCCTGGTCGAATCCCATCTGGAAGCCGGCGACCTGTGCGCGGTGGTCACGGCCACCAACAGTTTCGTCACTGCCCCCATCGCCCGCGCCTTTGGCGTGCCCCACCTGGTCGCCACCGATGCCGAAGTCCAGCGCGGCCGCTATACCGGCCGCATCCTGGGCACGCCCAGCTTCAAGGAAGGCAAGGTGGTGCGCGTGAACGATTGGCTGGGCGCCATGGGATTAGGACTTGCGGATTTTTCCGAATCGTTTTTCTATAGCGATTCGGTCAATGATGTCCCGCTGCTCGAAAAGGTGACCCGTCCGATCGCCGCCAACCCCAGCCCGACCCTGCGCAAGATCGCCCAGGAACGCGGCTGGCAAGTGATCGACCTGTTCGACCACGTCATAGATGCCAAGTCCTAAATGATCACCGAAACCATAAAAAAATTCGTCGGCCGACTGTTCGCGCCGGCAGCCCGGGGGCCTTTGCGCATCGGACGCGACAAGCACGGCATCGACCGCCGCAATGTCTCGCGCCACGCCATCAAGGTGTGCGAAGTGCTGCGCCAGCACGGCTATGAAGCCTATATCGTCGGCGGCGCCGTGCGCGACCTGATCGTCGGCCTGGAACCCAAGGACTTCGACGTGGCCACCAACGCCACGCCCGAGCAGATCCGCCCGCTGTTCCGCCGCGCCCGCATCATCGGCCGCCGCTTCCAGCTGGTGCACGTGGTGTTCGGCCAGGAAATCATCGAAACCTCGACTTTCCGCGCCCCGGCCTCGGACGACCAGGAAACCGACGAGCACGGCCGCATCCTGCGCGACAACGTGTTCGGGTCGCACGAAGAAGACGCGGCCCGCCGCGACTTCACCATGAACGCGCTGTATTACGACCCGCACAACGAGGAAGTCATCGACTTCCACGACGGCGTGGCCGACCTGAAGAAGCGCCAGATCCGCATCATCGGCGATCCCGCCAAGCGCTACCGCGAAGACCCGGTGCGCATGCTGCGCGCCGTGCGCTTTGCCGCCAAGCTCAACGGCACCATCGATCCGGCCACGCGCCAGCCCATCCGCACGATGGCCAACCTGATCGAAAACGTCCCGGCCTCACGCCTGTTCGACGAAATGCTCAAGCTGCTGACCTGCGGCCACGCCATGGACTGCCTGCGCCAGCTGCGCGCCGACGGCCTGCACAACGGTCTGTTGCCGCTGCTGGACGTGGTGCTGGAACAACCCGGCGGCGAGAACTTCGTGGAACTGGCGCTGGAACGCACCGACGCCCGCGTGCGCGCCGGCAAGACCATCAGCCCCAGCTTCCTGTTCGCCGCGCTGTTGTGGCAGCAGGTCGACGTGCGCTGGAAGCAGCTGCGCGCCCAGGGCGAGCACACCATCCCGGCGCTGTCCCAGGCCGCCGACTCGGTGCTCGACGAGCAGACCGAAAAGCTGGCCATCCAGCGCCGCTTCTCGTCCGACATGCGTGAAATCTGGTTCATGCAGCCGCGTTTCGAGCGCCGCATGGGCAAGACCATCTTCCGCATGATCGAACAGCCGCGCTTCCGCGCCGCCTGCGACTTCCTGCAGCTGCGCGCCGCCGCCGGCGAGTTCGACAGCGTGCTGGCGCAATGGTGGATGGACCTGGCCAACGCCGACGACGCCACCCGCGCCGACATGATCGAAGCGCTGGGCCGCCAGCCGCGCGACCCGGCCGAAGCCCCCGCGCCGGCCGCCCGCAAGCGCCGCCCGCGCCGCCGTCCCAGCTCGCGTGGCGCCGGCGGCAGCGCCGACAGCGCCGAATAAGACCATGGCCGGCAGCGTGCGCGCCTACATCGGCCTGGGCGCCAACCTGGGCGACAGCGTGGCCACCTTGCGCACCGTGCTGGCCGAACTGGCCCACGCGGCCGGCATCCAGGCGGTGACCGCCTCGCCGTTTTACCGCAGCGCGCCGGTGGATGCCACCGGCCCCGACTTCGTCAACGCCGTCGCCGCCCTGGACACCACGCTGGCGCCCCTGGCCTTGCTGGACCTGCTGCAAGCGCTGGAACTGCGCCATGGCCGCGAACGCCCATACAAGAATGCCCCGCGCACGCTGGACCTGGACCTGCTGCTCTACGGCGACACGGTGCTGGCGCACGAACGCCTGACCCTGCCCTACCCCCGCATGCAGCTGCGCGCCTTCGTGCTGCGGCCGCTGCGCGACCTGGCACCCGCGCTGACGCTGGCCGGCCGCAGCATCGACGCCTGGCTCGGCGACATCACCGATCAGCCGATCGAACGCCTCGCGTGACTGGCGCGGCCGGAACCGGCCGTGCCCTTGCCTGCCCTTTTGAGGAAATCCGCGGGCCCCGTGACCGGGCCGGCTATGCCTTGGGCGCGAATGCCAGCATGGCGCGTTCGACGTCGCCCACCGTCGGCAGGCCGGCCTCGTTGCCCAGATGCTGGATCTTGTGCGCCGATGCGGCCCGCGCGAAGGTGAAGTGTTCTTTCCAGGACAGCTCGGGGCGGTTCACGTAAGACCACACGTAGGCGCCATGGAACACGTCGCCCGCGCCCGAGGTATCGACGATGCTCGCTGCGGGCACGTCCAGCGACGGCAGCGTGGCGACCGTGCCGGTTTCGTCGTACCAGAGCATGCCGCGCTCGCCCATGGTCACCGCGCCGATGCGGCAGCCACGCTGGCGCAGCAGGTCCAGCAAGCCTTGCGGCGACAGGCCGAGCTGTTCGCACATGCGTTCGGCGCACACGGCCACGTCGATATGGCGCAGCAATTCGTCGGTGTTCTCGCGCACCCCGCCGCCGTCCAGCGACGTCAGGATGCCGGCCTGGCGGCAAGCGCGCGCGTAGTGCAGCGCCGCGTCGGGCTGGTGGCCGTCCAGGTGCAGCGCGCGATAGCCCGCCACGTCCAGGCGCGGAAAATCGTTCAGGTAGTCGGTGTCGCGCGCCCGCACGATGGCGCGCTTGCCATGGTTGGGCATGATGAACGACAGCGACGAGCGCCGCACCTGGCGCCCGTGCAGCGTGACGCCGTGCGCGGCAGCCATGTCGGTGTACATGTGGCCCAGCCAATCGGGCGCCAGCGAACACATCAGGTCCGGCGGCGTGCCCAGCTTGCCGCAGGCGAACGCCGCGGTGACGGCATTGCCGCCGAACGACACGGCGTAGTCGCGCGCCACGCGCTTGTCGTCGCCGGTGGGCCATTCGTCGGCCAGCACGGTGACGTCGATATAGGTATGCCCGATGAAGAGCGCTTCGCTCATGAAGCCGCTTCCCCCGCCTGTGCCAGCACGCGGCGCGCGCGGGTGATAACCGGCGCGTCCACCATCTTGCCATCCAGCATGAAGGTGCCTGCCGCCTTGTCGCGGTGCGCGTCGATGACGCGGCGCGCCCAGGCCAGCTCGACGGGATCGGGCGCGAAGGCCGCATGGATGGCGGCCACCTGCGCGGGATGGATGCACAGCATGCCGCCGAACCCCATCTGCTGCGCATGCGCCGCGGCGCGCGACAGCCCGGCCTGGTCTTCGACGCCGGCGAACACGCCATCCAGCGCGGGCGCCAGTCCGGCCGCGCGGGTCTGCAGCAGCACCTGCACGCGGGCGTGATCCAGCACCGTCTGCGCGCCGCCGGTATCGGGCGCCAGGCCCAGATCCAGGCCGTAGTCCAGGCTGCCGAAGGCCAGCCGCGCCACGCCGGGCGTGCCGGCCACTTCGGCCGCGTTCAGGATGCCGCGCGCGGTTTCAAGAATGGGAATGACGGGCAGCCCGGTCTGCGCCACGTGCCGCACCTGGGCCAGGCTTTCGGCCTTGGGCAGCAGGATGCCGGCCACCGCGGGCCGGCCGCGGCAGGCTTTGAGGTCGTCGTCGTGCCACGAGGTGGAGGCGTCGTTGATGCGCACCCAGACCCGGGCCTGCGGATGCGTGCCCAGGAAGTCGCACAGGGCCTCGCGGGCCGAGGCCTTGGCCAGATGCTCGACCGCGTCTTCCAGATCGACGATGACGGCATCGGCGCCCGCGGCCAAAGCCTTGGGGATACGCTCGGGGCGCGAGGCCGGCACGAACAGCGCGGTACGAACGACGGGATGCATCACACGACCTCCGAGGCATGGAATTGCGCCACCTGATCCGGCGCGTATCCCAGTGATGCTAGCACCGCATCCGTGTTTTGGCCCACCGCGGGCACCGCCGCCATGCGCGGCGCGAAGGCGTTGCTGCTGGCCGGCGGCAGCAGCGCCGGCAGCGCGCCCGCGGGGCTGTCGACCTGGCTCCAGCGGGCGCGGGCCTGCAACTGCGGATGGGCCCAGACACCCGCCATGTCGTTGACGCGGGCGTTGGCGATCTGGGCGTCTTCCAGCCGGTCGGTGACCTGCTGCACGGACAGGCCGGCAAACGCCGCCACGATCAGCGCCCGCAGGGCATCGCGGTTGGCGGTGCGCAGCGAGTTGGAGGCAAAGCGGGGGTCTTCGGCCAGCTCGGCCTGGCGCAGCACCTGGGCGCAGAACACGCGCCATTCGCGTTCGTTCTGCAGGCCCAGCATGATGGTATTGCCGTCGCCGGTGGGGAACGGCCCGTAGGGGTAGATGGACGCATGGGCCGCACCCGCACGCACCGGCGGGGCCGCGCCCTCGAAGGCGTAGTACATCGGGAACCCCATCCACTCGACCATGCTTTCGAGCATGGACACGTCCAGCCGGCTGCCCAGGCCGGTCTTCTGACGCAGCAGCAGTGCGTTGAGGATGGCCGAATAGGCGTACATGCCGGCGGAGATGTCGGCGATGGAACAGCCGGCCTTGACCGGATCGTCGGCCGTACCGGTCACCGATAGAAAACCGCTTTCGCTTTGGATCAGCAGGTCGTAGGCCTTCTTGTCCTGGTAGGGGCCGCCTTCGCCGTAGCCGGAGATGTCGCAGACGATCAGGCGCGGGTACTTGGCGTGCAGCGCCTCGAACGACAGGCCCAGGCGGGCCGCGGCGCCGGGCGCCAGGTTCTGCACCAGCACGTCGGCGTCTTGCAGCAGACGTTCCATGATGCCGCCGGCTTGCTCGCGCTTGAGGTCCAGCGTCAGGCTTTCTTTCGAGCGATTGGTCCAGACGAAGTGCGACGACAAGCCGCGCACGCGCTCGTCGTAGCCACGGGCGAAGTCGCCCGCGCCGGGGCGTTCGATCTTGATGACGCGCGCGCCCATGTCCGCCAGCTGGCGGGTGCAGAACGGGGCGGCGATGGCGTGCTCGAGGCTGATGACGGTGATGCCGTCCAGCGGACGGGGGGCCGGGTTGTTCATTCGGTGAACCTCAGTTCGGCCTGGTGGGCCAGCGTGCCGTCCTGCTCGGCCCACAAGCGGGCCAGGCCGGGTTCGTCGAGCCGCCCCGCCACCTGGAACGGCGCCGGCGAGATCAGCGGGCGCAAGCCGCGGTAGGTCAGGTGCGTGGGACGCGCGTGGGGATGGGCGCGCTGGAACGCGGCGACCATTTCGGTGGCGATCAGCGGCCCGTGCACCACCAGGCCGGGGTAGCCTTCGGTAGCGGTGACGTAGGGGTGGTCGTAATGGATGCGATGGCCGTTGAAGGTCACGGCCGAATAGCGGAACAGCAGCACCGCCGACGGCTCGACCGTGTCGCGCCACGCTGCCTGAGGCGCCGGCTCGGTGCCGGTCAGCTTGGGCGGCGTGGGCTGGCGGTAGACGATGTCCTGCTCTTCCAGGATGGCCAGCTCGCCTTCCTGGCGGTATTCATGGCGCACGGTGACGAACAGCAGCGCCCCGCTGCGGCCGGCCTTTTCCTTGACGTCGGCCACCGCCGAGATGCGCTCGGCCGGCACGCCTACCCGCAGCGGGCGCAGGAACTGCACCCGGCCGCCCGCCCACATGCGGTTGCGGTCGTGCGCCGGCGGCAGGAAACCGCCGCGCGCGGGGTGCCCATCCGTCCCCAAGCCGTCCAGGCCGACGGTGCTGATGAAAAATGCCCATTGCCACAGGGGCGGCAAAGGGTCGCCCTGCGCGGGCGCCGGGCCTCCCAGCGTGGCGGCGATGCGCGCCGCGTGGCCGGGGTCCAGCGCGTCCGCCTGGCGCTCGCCGCTGCCAATCCAGGCGGCCGGGTCTGTCGATGTCATGCCGATATCCTTGTCATAGGGGTTGACGGGTAGCATCCCGCAAGCCGCGCACGCTGTGAATTCGTTTTTCCTCAAGGCGGGGTTTGCGGCGCATGAATCGTGCACCCCGCGCCCGCCGCCGTAATATAGGCGCCATGCACTTCGATCTTGCCGACCTACGCCTGTTCATCCATATCGCCGAATCCCCCAGCCTGACCCAGGCCGCCAAGCGGGCGCACCTGTCGCTGGCCGCGGTCAGCGTGCGGATCAAGGCGCTGGAGAACCAGCTCAATACCCGCCTGTTGTACCGCGACAGCCGCGGCGTGGAAATCACCCCCGCCGGCCAGCGGCTGCTGCAGCACGCCCGGGTCATCATGCGCCAGGTGGACCACCTGAAGCACGACTTCCAGGAGCAGGCCGACGGCGACGCGGGCCATATCCGCATTTTCGCCAACACCACCGCGGTCACGGAATTCATGCCGGACATCCTGGCGCATTTCCTGTCGGGCCACCCCGGCGTCACGGTGGACCTGCAGGAACGCCTGACGCGCGACATCGTGCGCGGCGTGCTGGACGGCACCACCGACCTGGGTATCGTGGCCGGGCCGGTCGACGCGCCCGAGCTGCAGGCCATTCACTTCAGCACTGACCGCCTGGTGCTGGTGGTGCCCAACGGCCATCCGCTGCAGGACCAGGACAAGGTCAAGCTGGCCGACGCGGTGCGCTATCCGTTCATCACCATGCACGAAGGCTCGACCCTGGTGGCGTTTCTGCGCGACCAGCTGGAGCGCATCGGCCAACGCCTGCCGCAGCGCATCCAGCTCTACAGCTTCGATTCGATCTGCCGCATGGTGCAGGCGGGCGTTGGCGTGGGTGTCATCCCCGATTCGGCCGCGCGCCGCTACGGCGCGGAAATGAAGCTGCGCGTGGTGGAGCTGGACGAACCCTGGGTGGTGCGCGAACGCAAGCTGCTGGTGCGCGACATCGACGCCCTGCCCGGCTGTGCGCGCGAGCTGATCGAGCAGATCAGGCAGCCCGCGGCCGGCTGAGCGGCCCCAAGCCTGCGCCGGGAGGCCGCGAACCGCGCCCGTCACGCGTCGTGCGGTGCAGGCACAAGCATCCAGGTCCCCAGGGCCTGGGGCCGCCTAGCGTCCGGTGAACGCCGGCGCGCGCCTCTCGGCGAACGCCCGCATGCCTTCCAGATAATCGTCGGTGTAGCCCAGTTCACGCTGCAACGCGCCCTCCAGGTCGAACTGCTGCGCCAGCGTGTTGCCGCTGGAGGCGTGCAAGGCCGCCTTGGTGGCCGCGTAGGCGCGGGTGGGACCGGCCGCCAGCCGGGCACGGACGTCCGCCAGCGTGGCGTCCAGCTCCACGTCCGGCACCACGCGCCAGATCAGGCCCCAGGCCTCGGCCTGGCGCGCGCTGACGGCCTCGCCGAACAAGGCGGCGCCCATGGCCCGGGCCGAGCCGACCAGGCGCGGCAGGAACCAGGTGCCGCCGGCATCCGGCAGCAGGCCGATCTTGCTGAACGCCTGGATGAAACGGGCCGACTCCACCGCGAACACCACGTCGCAGGCCAGCACCAGGCTGGCGCCGGCGCCCGCCGCGACGCCGTTCATGACGCACACCACAGGTGCCGGCAGCGCCCGCAGCCGCATGATGAGCGGTCTGTACAGTTTTTCCAGGTTCTCGCTCAGATCGCGGCGCGAACCGTCCTCTGCCGGTTTGCGTTCCCCCAGGTCCTGGCCAGCGCAGAAACCGCGGCCGGCGCCGGTCAGGATCACGCCGCGCAATCCGGCGTGCGCCTCCAGCGTGTCCAGCGCCCGTGCCAGTTCGGCGTGCATGACGGCGGTGAAGCTGTTCAGGCGCTCTGGGCGGTTGAGCGTGATGACGCCGACGCCCTGCTCCAGGGTGAACGCGATCTGGGTGTATGCAGCGGTGCTCATGCCAGTTCCTCCAGCACGGCCAGCTGCTCGGCGCTGTCACCCAGCAGCAGATCCGCGACCGTCAGGCGCTTGAAGTAGTCGCCCACCTCCAGCTCGTCCGTCATGCCCATGCCGCCGTGCAGCTGCACCGCCAGTTGCGCGACCAGCCGCCCCGTGCGCGCGACCTCCAGCTTGGCCGAGGCCAGCATGCGCCGGCGCTGCGCCAAGTCCGGTTCGCTCAGCGCGGCCACCGCCACGTATGCCATCGACAACGCCAGTTCCTTGGCCACCAGCATTTCCGCCAGGCGGTGCTGCAAGGCCTGGAACGAGGCCAGCGGCTGGCCGAATTGCTGGCGCGTCTTCAGATAGTCCACCGTGATCTCGAGCAAGCGTTCCATGGCGCCGGCCACGTGGGCGCAAAGCGCCGCAGTGCCCCATTGCAGCGCTTGCGCCAGCGCGGCGTCGGCCTCGGGGCCCTGCGCCAGCAGCGCGTCCGCCGGCAGCGCGACGCCGCTGAAATCCAGCCGGGCGCAACGCGCCCCATCCAGCGTCGGCGTGTCCAGGACACGCACCCCGGCGGCGTCCGCCGGCACGGCCAGTAGCACGGTCATACCATCGCCGCCTCGCGCGCTGACCAGCCAGGCGTGCGCCGTCGCGCCGTGCCACACCAGGTGCTTGGCGCCGTCCAGCCGCCAGCCCGCATCGCTGCGCACCGCCCGGCAGGTTTCCGGCGCCGCCTGATAGCGTTGTCCCGGCTCCTGCCAGGCCACGCTCACCACACGTTCACCCGAGGCAATGGCGGGCAGCCATTGGCGCCGCGCCGCGCCGCCGCAGGCGTCGATCAGCGCGGCGCCCATCACCGCGCTGGGAATGACCGGCTCGGCCACCAGCCCGCGCCCCAGTTCCAGATGCACGGGCAGCAGGCTGGCCGGCACTTCGCCGAAACCGCCGGCGTCCTGCGCGATGGTCAGGCCCAGCACGCCCAGGTCGGCCAGCGCCCCCCAGGCGTCGGCATCGAGCCGGCCGGCGGCTTCGCGGGCGCGGCGCTGCGGCCGGGTCCATGCCTGGTCCACCAGGCGGCGCAGGCTGTCGGCCAGCATGCGCTGTTCTTCGGAATAGAGAAAGTCCATGCGTCGTGTTCCCAGTCGTGAAGCGATGGGGCCTACAGGCCCAGCACCAGGCGGGCGATGATGCCCTTCTGCACTTCGGTGGTGCCGCCATAGATCGAGGTCTTGCGCATATCGGCGTAACCCGCGCCGGCGGCGGCGGCCATCTCGGGGCCGGGGCCGTGGAACTCGGCGTCGGCCAGCATCCAGGCAGGGTCGTAAGGCCAGGCGTCCGGGCCGGCGACCTCCATCTGCAACATTGCCAGGTCCTGCTGGATCTCGGAGCCGCGGATCTTGAGCACCGAGGCTTCCGGCCCCGGCGTGCCGTCGTTGCTGGATGCCACCCGCAGCAACAGCATTTCCAGCGCCATGATGTCGACCTCGATGCGCGAGATGCGGTCGCGCATGCGGCTGTCGGCCAGCAAGGGCTTGCCACGGGACGTGGCCTTGGCGGCCATGCTCTTCAGGATGTCGAGTTCGCGATGGCAATGGCCCAGGCCGGCGATGCCGGTACGCTCGTGACCCAGCAGGTATTTGGCGTAGGTCCAGCCGTGGTTTTCCTCTCCCACCAGGTTTTCCCCAGGCACCCGCACGTTTTCCAGCCACACCTCGTTGACGTCGTGGCCGCCATCGAGCGTGCGGATGGGACGCACCGTCACGCCCGGTGCGCGCATATCCAGCAGCAGCATCGAGATACCGCGCTGGGCCCGCGCATCAGGGTCGGTGCGCACCAGGCAGAACATCCAGTCGGCATACTGCGCCAGCGTGGTCCAGGTCTTCTGGCCGTTGACGACATAGTCGTTGCCATCACGCACCGCGCGGGTCTTCAGCGAGGCCAGGTCCGATCCCGACCCCGGTTCGGAATAACCCTGGCACCACCAATCCTCGACCCGGGGCATGCGCGGCAGGAAACGGGCCTGCTGTGCGGCGCTGCCGTATTTCATCAGCACCGGGCCGATCATGGACAGGCCGAACGGCAGCAGGCGCGGCGCGCCCGCCTTGAAGCATTCCACCTCGAAGATCAGGCGCTGCAGCGCATTCCAGCCGGTGCCACCGTGTTCGACGGGCCAATTCGGCGCGCCCCAGCCCCGGTCCGCCAGGATGTTGTGCCAGCGCACGTAGTCGTCGCGCTCCAGGCGTTGATGCCGGCGCACCTTGTCGCGAATGTCCGCCGGCAAGCGGTCCGCGGCGAACGCGCGCACCATTTCGCGGAACTGGCGCTCTTCTGGCGTCCAAGTCAGATTCATGGCCTACCTCCTTTGCCGGCTATCTAGCCATGGCCCGCCGCGCCGGACAATCTGCGGTTGCCGAAGGCCGGCTTTTGCCGTGGTGTAGGGATGCGCATGACGGGATGGCAACCGGGGCACGAGCGGCCGCCGCGTTGCCGGGCCTGCACTACAGGTTCGCAAAAGGCCTGCTTCAGCAATGAAGAATGGCAAGCGCCCGCGCCAGCCCCGACACTGGCGGCTCGTCAATCCGGAATCCCCACGCAATGACCGCTACCGCCATGAGCGACGCCGCGACCGGCGTCGACGCGCAGTACCGCCAGGCGCTGGACCAGGGCCGCTTCCTGCTCCAGCACTGCGGCGCCTGTGCCCGCGCCGTGTTCTATCCCCGCATGCTGTGCCCGCATTGCGGCGCCGACCGACTGTCCTGGACGACGCCCGACGGGCGCGGCACCGTCTATTCGACCACCGTGGTGCGGCGCAAGCCCGAAGCGGGCGGCGACTACAACGTGGCGCTGATCGACCTGGCCGAAGGGGTGCGCCTGATGAGCCGGGTGGAGGGCATCGCGCCCGATGCCGTGCGCATCGGCATGGCGGTGCGGGCGCAGGTGGAGGTAACGGAAGGCCGCGGCCTGCTGGTGTTCGTACCCAACAAGGAGGCGTCATGACGCTGAACGATTTGCGCGGCGCCGTCGCGGTCGCCGGCGTGGGCCATGCCGGCCTGGGTCAGGCCAACGGCTATACCGAAATGGAAATCCTGGTGCAGGCGGCGCAGCGCGCCGTGGCCGACGCGGGCCTGACCATGCAGGACATCGACGGCCTGTGCACCGCCAGCGTGGCCGCCCCGATGTGGGCAATGCCGGTCATCGAACACCTGGGCATCCGCCCCACCTTCATCGACAGCACCATGCTGGGCGGTTCCAGTTTCGTGGCGCACCTGCTGCCCGCACTGCATGCGCTGGCGTCGGGCCAATGCAACGCGGTGCTGGTCTGCTACGGCAGCACCCAGCGCACCTCGACACTGAGCCGCGCCGAGATCGGCCGGGTGCGCAAGCAGTTCGATCCGCAGCCCTATGAAACGCCCTACGATCCACTGAGCCCGCTGTCGTCCTACGCGCTGGCCGCCGCCCGTCACATGCACCAATACGGCACCCGCCGAGAACACTTGGCGCAGGTCGCCCTGGCCGCCAATCAGTGGGCCCAGCTCAATCCCGAAGCCCAGTTGCGCGAACCGGCTACGCTGGAACAGATCCTGGCCGCGCGCATGGTGTCGGACCCCTTGAGCGTGCGCGATTGCTGCCTGGTCACCGACGGCGCCGGGGCCTATGTGCTGGTGCGCGCCGAACGCGCCCGCGACCTGCCCCGCCCGGCGGTCTACGTGCTGGGCAACGCTACCGCCGTCTGGAACCGCCAGATCTCGTCGATGGAGGACCTGACGGTGACGGCCGCAGCCGAATCCGGCCGCCGCGCCTACGCTATGGCCGGCGTGGCGCCGCGCGACATCGACGTGGTGCAGCTGTACGACGCCTTCACCATCAACACGCTGCTGTTCCTGGAAGACCTGGGCTTCTGCGCCAAGGGCGAAGCCAAGGACTTCATCGCGGACGGCGCCATCGCGCCGGGCGGGCGGCTGCCGGTCAATACCAGCGGCGGCGGCCTGTGCTGCGTGCATCCGGGCATGTACGGCGTCTTCATCATGATCGAGGCCGTGCGGCAATTGCGCGGCGAGGCCGGTGCGCGCCAAGTCGCCGGCGCCGACCTGGCGTTGGTGCACGGCAACGGCGGCACGCTGTCCAGCCAGGCCACCGCCATCCTCGGCACCGCCGCCACGTTGTAGCCGTTGAAACAAAGGCCGGCGCAGGCTCGGACGCTTCGTTCCGCTCCACGACCGGCTTGTCGACAAGGAGACAAGCGCGTGAACCTAAGACAACTGTTCGCCACGGCTGCGGCCGTGGCCGCCCTGGCCACCGGCGCGACCGCCACCGCCGACACCGCCTACCCCGACCGGCCGATCCGCCTGCTGGTGGGTTACGCGCCGGGCGGCCCGGTGGACACCACCGCGCGCGTCTTCGCCAAGTACCTGGGCGACAAACTCGGCCAGGCGGTCGTGGTGGAGAACCGCGCCGGCGCCAGCGGCATGATCGCCTCCGACGCCACCGCCAAGGCCCCGCCCGACGGCTACCTGCTGGGCTTTGCCGCCAGCCCCACGCTGACCATGTCGCCGCTGGTCCAACGCAGCACGCTGTTCGATCCGCGCAAGGACTTCTCGCTGATCGGCCTGGTGGTGGATTACGCCAACGTGCTGCTGATCGGCCCGCAGGCGCCGGCCAAGAGCGTGGGCGAACTGGTCGACTACGCCCGCGCTCATCCCGACGCGGTGTCGTTCGGCTCCGCCGGCATCGGCGCGTCCAACCACTTGTCCGCCGAACTCCTGAAAAAGCAGGCCGGCGTGCCGATGCTGCATGTGCCCTATCGCGGCAATTCGCCAGCGATGATGGACGTGGTCAGCGGCAAGATCACGTTCATGTTCGACATCACGAGCACGGCGATCCCGTTCATCAAGAGCGGCAAGGCGCGCGCGCTGGCGGTGACGTCGCGCACGCGCAACCCCGAGCTGCCCGACGTCCCGACGATGATCGAGGCGGGCATGAAGGACTACGAGGTGGTGGGCTGGTACGCGCTGGTAGGCCCCAGGAAGCTGCCGGACCCGGTCCGCGCCCGCCTGACCCGCGCGCTGACGGAAGTCTCGCAAGATCCCGCTTTCCGCCGCGCGATGACGGATGGCGGCTACACCATCAACACGGGCGACGCGGCCGCGCTGCAAAGCCGCATCGACCGCGAATACGCGCTGTGGGCCGACGTGATCCAAAGCGCGAACATCCAGGCCAATTAAGGCCGTCCACCCGGAGCCTGCCTATGCGCCCAGCCCCCGCCTTGCGCCAGCAAACCCGATTGCCCATCATCGGCGCCCCCATGTTCCTGGTCTCGGGCCCGGAACTGGTGGCCGCGCAATGCGGCGCCGGCATCATCGGCACGTTCCCGTCGCTGAACGCGCGTCCGCAGGAACAGCTGCACGAGTGGATCACGCGCATCGAAACCCGCCTGACCGCGATACGCCGCGCCGCCCCCGGCGCTCGGGTGGCACCCTACGGGGTAAACCTGATCGTCCACCCCAGCAACGCCCGCTGGCAAGGCGACCTGGCCATCTGCGCGGAGCGCCAGGTCCCTTTACTGATCACGTCACTGCATCCGCCCGAAACCGTGGTCCGCACCGCTCACGCGTACGGCGGCCAGGTCTACCACGACGTCACAACCGTCCGCCACGCCAAGCGCGCGCTGGACGCTGGCGTCGACGGCCTGATCCTGGTGGCCGCAGGCGCCGGCGGCCACGCAGGCCAACTGAACCCGATCGCCCTGGTCAACGAAATCCGCGCGTTCTACGACGGTCCCCTGGCCCTGTCAGGCTGCATCAGCCACGGCAAGGACATTCTGGCCGCGGAAGCCCTGGGCTGCGATTTCGCCTATATGGGCACCCGCTTCATCGCGACAAAAGAGTCACTCGCAAACGAAACCTACCGGGAAATGGTCCTGAGCGCGCAAGCCGCAGACGTGCTCTACACCCCCTATTTCTCAGGTGTCCCCGCCAACTACCTGACCCCCAGCATCCAGGCCGCGGGCCTGAACCCCGAAGACATAAAAGACCAAATCAAAAGCCAAGCCCCACCCCCCAACCTAGACAAATCCACCCGCCCCACCCCATGGAAAGACATATGGAGCGCTGGCCAAGGCGTAGGTTCCAGCCAAGAGGTGCTGGCCGTTGAAGACCTTGTGGCACTCCTGGAGGCAGAGTACCGAGAGGCAAAGAGAGCGCTGCTTCGTAACGGTTGAGTGTTCTTCAGCAGATTCGATTTATCTCTTATGTAGTTTATTTATCCACTTAAGTGTTTTTGACGTAGAACGGATCTACGGAGTTCGTTCCTTGCGGCGGACACGCGGGCGGCCACGTTTGGCATTGCGTTGGCTGAGCATGTTGTGGGTGCGCTTCGCGCGGCCGGCACGAAGCGGGCACCGCACCCTCCTCCATACCCCCTCTGACCATGGCTACCATGCCAAGCACACTAGCCACCCCAGCATCCGATACTAAGCCTCATCGTGAGCGCTGGGCGGGGTGGGTGTGGCGGTGAGGGCGGGGCGTGTAGATGCGCCCGAGGGAATCGGAAGGCAGGCGCCGAAGGCGACAACGAAGATGACGAAGGGGGGGCCCGCCTAGGGA
>NZ_LZZT01000046.1 GCF_014170305.1 Achromobacter sp. UMC71 | reverse complement strand
CCGTTGAGGACTGGTCGTGGCTGGCGGGGGGGCTTGGCTGGGGCTGAGTGGTGTTCTGCCGTGTAGTTCTTGGCGGGGCGTCGGAGGGGAACACTTATACTTACGCGCTATGTTTCATGTTCAAGATTCTCTATATATCGACGAGCGCGAGCTCGAGTTCTCCATGATCCGGGCGCAGGGCGCCGGGGGGCAGAACGTCAATAAGGTTTCCAGTGCCGTGCATCTGCGGTTTGATGTGCGGGCCTCGTCGTTGCCGGACGAGATCAAGGACGCCTTGTGCGGGTTGAGTGATCATCGGATTTCCAAGGATGGCGTGATTGTCATCAAGTCGCAGTCGTTTCGCAGCCAGGAGAAGAATCGGGCCGAGGCGATCGAGCGGCTGGTGAATCTGGTGCGGGCGGCGGCGAAGGTCGAGAAGCCGCGGCGGGCGACGAAGCCGACGCGGGCGTCGCAGCGGCGGCGGGTGCAGCGCAAGGTGCTGCATGGCGAGGTGAAGCGGTTGCGGGGGCGGGTGCAGGGCGAGTAGGGGCGCTGTGCTGGTCTGGTATCTCCAGCGCTCCGGCGGCGGAAAGCCCCTCAGGCTGTAGGGGCATGACTATATATCGAGATGTCTCGATATAAGATTCGATAAATTGCGATATTTGAATATGACGACCCTTCCTTCCACCGCTGCGGCGGCCGCTCCGGATATTGATGCCGACGCCATTCTCAAGGCGCTGGCGAATCCGGTGCGCCGCGAGATCCTGGCGTGGTTGAAGACGCCGGAGGCGCACTTCGAGGAACGGCCGGGGCATACCTTTGAAAACGGGGTGTGCGCGGGCCATATCGATGGGCGCTGCGGGCTGTCGCAGTCCACGGTGTCTTCACACCTGGCGGTGCTGCAGCGCGCGGGGCTGATTACGCCCACGAAGGTGGGGCAGTGGGTGTTCTTTCGTCGCAATGAACCTGTGATTGCCGCGTTTTTGCAGCAATTGAACCAAGATATGTAGCCTGCCGCCGCTACCTAGCGCCCGACCGCCGGGCAAGGATTGTTTGTATGAGCCAGTTGTTTGAACCCCTGCGCGTGGGCGATCTGACCCTGCCGAACCGAATCATCATGGCCCCGTTGACTCGCCAGCGCGCCAGCGAAGGCCGGGTGCCCAATGAACTGATGGCCGAGTATTACGTCCAGCGCGCCGGCGCGGGGCTGATCCTGACCGAGGCGACCTCGGTGACGCCGCAGGGCGTGGGCTATGCCGATACGCCGGGGCTGTGGTCGCAAGACCAGGTCAAGGGCTGGCGCAAGGTGACCGAGGCGGTGCACGCCGCCGGCGGCCGCATTTTTGCGCAGCTGTGGCACGTGGGCCGGATTTCCGATCCGGTGTTCCTGAACGGCGAGCTGCCGGTGGCGCCCAGTGCGATCGCGGCGGACGGGCATGTGAGCCTGGTACGCCCGAAGCGCGGCTATGTGGTGCCGCGCGCGCTGGAAACGGACGAGATCCCGGGCGTGGTCGAGGCCTACCGCCGCGGCGCGCTGCTGGCCAAGGAAGCCGGATTCGACGGCGTGGAAGTGCACGGCGCCAACGGCTATCTGCTGGATCAGTTCCTGCAGGACGGCACCAATCACCGCACCGACGGCTACGGCGGCTCGCTGGAAGGCCGCGCCCGCCTGATGCTGGAAGTGATCGACGCCTGCGTGAGCGTGTGGGGCGCGGGCCGGGTCGGCCTGCATTTGTCGCCACGCGGCGATTCGCACACGATGAGCGATTCGGATCCGTTGACGACGTTCAGCTATGTGGCGCGGGCGGCACGCCGCCGCAACCTGGCGTTCCTGTGCGTGCGTGAACATGAAGGCGCCGACAGCATCGGCCCGCAGCTGCGCGAAGCGTTCGGCGGCGTGTACATCGGCAACGAAGGCTACACGCGCGAATCGGCTGAAGCCGCGATCGAGGCGGGCCGTGTCGATGCGGTGGCGTTCGGCGTGCAATACATCGCCAACCCCGATCTGGCGCAGCGTTTTGCACGGAATGCGCCGTTGAACGCGCCGGATTCGTCGACGTTCTATTCGGCGGGCGCGGCGGGCTACACGGACTATCCGGCGTTGCCGGCCTGAATGGCCTGATTGGTTTCTCGGGCGCTGCCTGCCTGGGCAGCCCCGGCGTGGCCTGACCGAATCCGAGCGCGGGCTTGGGATTGCGCTGGCGGCATGGCCGCAGGCGGGGTCCCAGGCCCGCGTTTCAATTGAGGATCGCGCGCATCGGGTAGGTGAACAGCCCGTAGTGCGCCGCGTTCAGGCCCAGGTGGGCCAGCGCCGCGGCCGTCAGGCCGCCGTAGCGGTAAGCCACGCCATATGCCACGCCGGCAATGCCGGCCAGCAGCATCCATTGCCAGCCGCCGGCATAATGGGCCAGTCCGAACAGCACGGCGGCGGTCAACAGCGCCGCGATAGCGCCGTAGCGGTGGCCACGCCACGCCTGCGTCAGCCGCTGCTGCACATAGCCGCGGAACAGCGCTTCCTCGGTCAGCGTCACCAGCAAGGCGTTGTTGACCAGCCAGAGCCAACCGGACTCGGGCCATTTCGGCGCCCATCCCACCATGCCCAGGATCAAGGCCAGCCCCAGGCATGCCGCGAGAGCGGCCGCGCAGGCGGTCAGCGCGGCGGCAAGGGTCGTGCGCGCGTTGACACCCGCCATGACGGGCGCGGCGGCCAGGATGACCCAGAACGCGACCAGCGGCTTGTCCAGGTTCAGGTACATACCGAAGGGCACGGCGTCGGGCGTGAGCGCGGCGCGCGGAATCACCAGCGGGTTGTGATAGCCCGGCAGCCAGTGCAGGAACAGCAGTACGGCCAACACCAGGAACAGCGTGTGACCGGCGGCGCGCAGGGCGGGCGGCGCGGCCGGGCGGATCAGCCTCGCGGCCACCGCCAACAGGGCCGGCCACACCAGCGCCAGCGGTTCGATGCCGCCTTGGCTCCAGGCCCCGGCGTAGGCCGCGGCCAGCGGCAGCAGTGACCAGCGGCGGGTGGCGGGTAGCCACAACAGGGCGGCGGCGACGAACAAGAGCGAACCGGGAGAAGCGAGCGGCATGAATCTTCCTGCATTGAAACGAATGGCGGCGGCCTGCGTCCGAGTGGGTGATCCGGCATCGCCGCCCCGCGGACAAGTCCACGCGGAAGCACAACCGGCCCGACATCCCAAGGCGTGCCCCGGCGGCGTCGCAAGCCCGCTAGTGTATGCGGGCGTATCCAAGGGCCGCACACCCGGTCCGCCATCCACGAAGGCGTGGCCGGACCGCGCCGCGGCAAGCCCGGCAGCGCAAGCGCCCGGGCTTTTCATTTTCGCGCTTTCAGGCGACCATGCCGCAGCGGCGGCATCGGCTTGCCGCCAGTTGGCGGGAGACGTTCCGCCCGTACAAGGAGCTGCAATGAAAATGATCGCTTGGTTGATGTTGGCGGCGGCGATCCTGCCGTTCATCTCGACGATTGTGGCCAAGGCCGGCGGCAAGAAGTTCGACAACAACGATCCGCGCGCCTGGCTGGCCCGCCAGGAAGGCTGGCGCGCGCGCGCCAACGCGGCGCAGATCAATACCTTCGAGGCGTTGCCGTTCTTTTTCGGGGCGGTGCTGTTCGCCCTGTATAACCAGGCGCCGCCCGCGCACGTGGCCACGTTGATGGCCTGCTGGCTGGGTGTGCGGCTGGGCTATCTGGCGATGTACCTGGCGGGCTGGGGCGCGCTGCGCTCGCTGGTGTGGACGATCGGCATGGGGTTCACGATCGCCATCCTGTTCTCGGGTGTGTAGCCGCGTGCGCAAGCGGCGCATCGCGGCCGGCGCCGCCGTCGCGGCGGCGGCGCTGATCTATGTCGGCAACGCCGACTGGACGGCGCCGGCTCCGGGCGCGCAGCCGACGCTGCTGGCGCATCGCGGCGTCGCGCAGCGCTACGGCACGGCCGGCATGCAGCCCGATACCTGCACGGCCACGCGGATCCTGCCGCCGGTCCACAGCTACCTGGAAAACACCATCGCGTCGATGCGCGTCAGTTTCGACGCGGGCGCCGACATCGTCGAAATCGACGTGCACCCGACCACGGACGGCCAGTTCGCGGTGTTCCATGACTGGACGCTGGACTGCCGCACGGACGGCCGCGGCGTGACGCGCGAGCATTCCATGGCCCAGCTCAAGGCGCTGGATATCGGCTACGGCTACACGGCGGACGGGGGCAAGACTTTTCCCTTCCGGGGCCGCGGGGTGGGGCTGATGCCGGCGCTGGACGAGGTGCTGGCCGCCTTTCCGCGCCAGCGTTTCCTGATCCACATCAAGAGCCGCGATGCGGCCGAGGGCGAGGCCCTGGCCCGCGTGTTCAATGCCTTGACGCCCGAGCGGCGCCGCGACTTCATGGCCTATGGCGGCGACGAGCCGATGGCGCGCCTGCGCGAGTTGTCGCCGGATGTGCTGACGTTGACGCGCTCGGGCCTGAAATCCTGCCTGCTGCGCTACGCGGCAATGGGCTGGACCGGGCAGGTGCCGCAGGCCTGCCATGGCAGGCTGCTGATGGTGCCGATCAATGTCGCGCCCTGGCTGTGGGGTTGGCCCGGCCGGTTCCAGGCGCGGCTGCGCGAGGCGGGCAGCCGCGCGTTCCTGGTCGGGCCATATCACGGGGAAGGGTTTTCGACCGGTATCGACACGCCCGACGACATGCGCCGCGTGCCCGCGGGGTATGCCGGCGGGATCTGGACCAACGAAATCGAAGCGGCGGCCCACGTGTTCAAGGGCCGCAGCCCCTCGGCAACGTTCCCGTGAGCGCAAGCGCGCATCACGGCGCGTGGCGCCTCACTTCCATTCAAAGACGGCGCGCGCCGTGCCGCTGTTCTGCACGGTCACTTCGCGGTCTTGCGCCTTGCCATTGAAAGTGGCCGATATCTTGTAGCTGCCGGCCGGCAATTTCACCAGCATGTAGGGACCTTCGGATTCGGCTTTCAGGACTTCCTTGCCGTGCGCGTCGTGGATGCTGACGGCGACGCTGGCGACGTAGTCGGCCTTGCCGTCGCGCTGGGCGGCGAAGGTCAGCGCCAGGGGGTAGTCCTTGGCGGCGGCCTTGAGGGCTTCGGATTCGTCCAGGCCGATGCCGCCGCTGACATACTGCACGCTGCCCTGGTGCTTGACGGGCGGCAGGGCGGCCTGCGCGGTGGACAGGACGCCGGCGACGGCCAGGGTGCCCAGGGCCATGACGGCGGCCATGGTGCAACGTTCAATGCGCTTGTTCATGAGGTTCTCCTGACGGAATGATCACGCGACACAGGATTCGACCCAGATGTGCGTGGCGAGTTCGCCGCAGGCAGCAAGGGATGCCTACGGATTGTTTCCGCAGCCTATTTCAGGATATCGCTTGCGCCCTCGTCGCGCCAGGCAAAGGCCAGGGCGCTTTCGCCGCTGACTGAGCCGTCGGGGGCGAAACGCCGTTCGGTCAGCTCGCCGGCGCCATCGTCGCGCAGCGCCAGCACGGTCGAGCTGCGGGTTCCATAGTTCGGACTGATGATGAACGGGCTGCTCAATAGTCTTTCGCGATCCAGTGGCAGGCCGGTGGCGGGCAGATCGGCATCGTCGGCGGGACGGTTGTCTGCCAGCGCGCTGAACAGCGCAGGCAGATCGGGCTGGGGGCTGCCCTTCAACACCTGTTCAAAGGCCGTCTTGGTGCGCGCCAGCTTGGGCCACGGCGTATCCAGCAGATGGTTGGACAGGGCATACACGCCCGGCGTCAGGGCACGCGGCGCGGTGTCGCGGTTGCTGGCGTACCAGGCGCCGCGCGCATCGCCCACGATCAGGTTGAAGCCGTTGTAGGCCTGGCCCGCGGCATGCGCGGCGACGATGTAATCGGCGGGCGGCAGGGCGCCGCGCAGGAAGTCCTCGACCAGCGCGCCTCGCGACGGCGCATCGGCGATCTGCCGGCCGGGTTCGCGGAAATTGGTGACCAGCGCGTAGCGTCCGCGGGCGGTCGCGCCCATCCAGGTGCCGCCGGCCAGGCCGTCGCGCCCGCCGTAGACCTGCGGCGCGTCGGGCCATTGCGCGGCGGGCAGCGTGGGGCGGGCGTGGAACTCGTCGCGGTTGGCGGCGATCAGGACGGGGATGCCCGGCACGGCGTGCAGGGCCAGGACGGCAAGACACATGGTTCAGACCTGGTTGGCGTTCGGTTGCGAGGGGGCGGGCTTGCCGGGCGTGGCCGCGAACGCGGGGCCCGTCAGCGTCGCGCGCAGGGATTCGATGGCGGCGGCCGCTTCGTGCAGTGCTGGCACGGGCGCGGTGACCGGGTCAAGCGTCACCGGCGCGCCATTCGTCACGGCCTCGGCCATCGCGTGCAGCACGGCAGCCAGCTGCGCCAGTTCGGCCGGCGCAGGTGGCGGCTGGCCGGCAGGCAATGACCACGCGGTGTCCGACACTGCATTGGCGACGCGCTCCAGCGCCACTTCCACCGGCCACCAGGCCAGTGCCCGACGGCTGACCAGGCGCGGCTCGGACAGGCCGCGCTGCAACGCGATGCGCAGGTCCGACAGACGGGCGTAGGCCTGGGCGCGCAGCTCATGGCGGGCAGCGGCGTCGGCCTGGAACACGGTATTCAGATAGGCGGCCAGCGTGTCGATGGCATTGGCCACCGCCTGATCGAGGTTGTGGCGTTCGATCCGCATCCAGGGCAGGTAGCCCACCGCCAGCACGATGCCCGCGGCCACCGCCACGTCCACCAGCCGCGCCAGCGCGATCGGCCAGCTGCCCGGCTGCAGCGCGCCGATCAAGAGCATCAGGATGGGCAGCAGAATCGCCGAGAACAGGCCGTAGTTGCGTCGGATGGACCAGGGCAGCAGCGCAGCCAGCGCGATCACCGTGACCAGGCTGGCGATGCCGCTGCGGTCCAGCGCCAGCACGGTGGCGCTGATGGCCACGCCGACCACGCTGCCGGCGCAGCTCTGCAGCGCGCGGGCGAAGACCGAGCCGAAGTTTGGCTTGAACACCACCACCACGATCAGCGGCACCCAGTAAGAGCGTGGCAGCGCAAAGGCGTGGGCGACGGCCTCGGCGGCGATCAGGCACAGCCCCAGCCGGATCAGGTAGCGCCGGGTGGTCGGCCCCGGCCGGTAGGTCTGCGCCAGCACGCGCCAGGGCGTGCGCGGCCGCGCCGGCGGCAGGGCCGGAAAGTCGCTGGATGGCTGCGCCGGGCCGCTGCCGTCCAGCAGCGGCTGCACCCCGGCCAGCGCATCGGCCAGGGGCGCCAAGCCGGCCTGGCGCAGCGTGGCGATGTCGTCGGCCGGAGCCGGCGGGGCGTCGTTTTCCACGCGGTCCGCCAGCCGGTTCATCACCCGCGCGCCTTCCGGCGGCAGCACCCGGCCGGCGCGCGCCAGCGCCAAGGCGGCGTCCGACAGCGGCGTGCAGGCCTGCAGTTGCGCGGCCAATCGCGCCAGCCGCGGCGAGGGGCCCGCGGCGCGGCCGCGCGCGGCCAGGACCGTGTTGTAGGCGGTGGTCATGGCGGCTTCCATGTCGCGGCGCGCGGTCATGATGCGCGAAGTGCCGATGGCCGCGAACATGGCGGCCAGCTTGCGGTAGGCCAGCGCCACCGCCGCGCGTTCCGGCGCGATGGGGTTGACCACCCAGCCCAGCAGCGTCAGCGCCAGGCCGAACAGTCCGCCGGCTCCCACCAGCACCGACGGCAGCCAGGGCGGCAGGGGCGAGGTCAGGCTGGCGCCCACGATCACATACGTGGCGAACTGCAACGTGGCGACGGCGGCAATGTTGTTGAAGGTGCCGACCAGGCTGGCCAGCAGCACCAGCACGGTCATGCCCGCGGCGCTCCAGAGTCCGTGGCCGGCCAGCAGCGTGCCCAGGAAGTAGCCCAGCGCGCCGCCGAAGACGGTGGACCCGATGGACAGCGCGCGGTTGCGGTAGGGGCCGCCGTTGTCGCCGGTGATGGCGGGCAGGGCGCCCAACGCCACCAGCGCGGCCGCCGCGCTCTGGTCCAGCACCAGGCCTGCGGCGGTCGGCAGGCCGATAGCCAGGGCGGCGCGCAGGGCCACCCAGCGGCTGACTGGCGACGGCTCCATGTGCGCCAGGCTCATCAGCCAGCGCATATTGGAAGCGCGGGCGCGGGATGGGCTGATCGGGCGAGACAAGGCAGGCTCTGGGCGTTGGCTAGTTCTTGATCAGCGGCGCCTCTTGCGGCGCTGCCAGCCGGAAGTAGTCTTCGGTGCGCATCAGGATGGAGGCATCCAGCCGTCCGGCGTTGAACACGATTTCATCGTGCCGCTGGCGCAGGGTCGGGTCCACCATCAGGTGCAGGTCCGGATTGAAGCTGAAGGGCGGAATCGCGCCGATCTCGCAGCCGGTCAGTTCACGCGCCAGGTCTTGCGAGGCCAGCGAGGCCTTCTTGCCACCGGCCGCTCGGGCGATGGCTTCCAGGTCAGCCTGCTGGTCGGCGGGAAACACGGCCAGCACGTTCTTGCGCTGGTTGGACGATATTTTCACGCGGCACACCAGCGCCTTGGCGCCCTGGCTGACGGCGGTGCCGCGCACGGCCGCGACCTCCACCGAGCGGCCGGCGGCCGGGTGCGAGATGAGGCGGTAGCTGGCCTGGTGCTGGGTCAGCAAGGCTTGCAGGCGGTCGTAGACTTCCATGGCGGGACGAAGGCGGATGAGGTTGAACAGGGGCCAGCGCCGGCAAGGGCGCCCCACGTCGCATGATACGCCGCCCGGCCGCCGGCCCAGCCTCGTTCCGGGCCGGCCTGCCCGAAGGGTGAGTACCCAAATGAGCGCCTCTCAGCGTTGCGAATGCTCGCCGGGGGCCGGCCGCGACTGCGCTTCGCACCTTGATAGTCACTCATTTGGGTACTCATGCGAGGCGCCTTCTAGTGTGAACAGGCCCTAGATATCCCCCGTAAACGCGTACCCCCAGCCCCACACCGTCCGTATCGGCAATTCCATATTGGTTTCCTGCGCCTTGCGCCGCAGCCGGCTGACGACCACGTCCGTGCGGCGCACGGATTCGCGGCCGGCATGGGGATCGCCGGGCGGCAGGTCGCCGCGGGGCATGCGCTTGTCCGGGCTGGTGGTGAGCTTGAGCAGGAAGTCGCGCTCGGCCTGGGTCAGCGCCAGCCGCTTGCCGCGCGGGCTGACCAGGGTCCAGGCGGCGTCCTGGAACTGCCATTTGCCGTTGCCGTCGGCGGCGCCCGCCGTGGCGGCGCGCGGCTCGGCCTCGAGCGGCCGGCGGCCGGTCACGGGCACGCGGCGCACCAGGGCCTGTAGCGCCGCGGCGATCTCGGCAGTGGCGACTTCGGGCTGAAAGCACGCATCGGCGCCGCAATGCAAGCCCAGTATGCGGTTTTCGGGGGAATCGAAGGTGGATACCGCGACGATGCCGGCAGTGGTGTCCATGGCGCGCAGACCTGCGACGGCCATGCACAGGTCGGTCAATTCGGCTTCCATCACCAGCAGCGGCGTGCGCCGGGCCTGGAACAGACGGAACAGGCCGTTGGAATCCTCGCAGTTGCGAGGCGAGAAACCCATTCCCGCCAGTGCATCACTGCGGTGCATGCGTTGACGGGGGTCGGGCGAGAAGACGATCAGGTCTAGTAGGTCATTCATGAATCGTTGTCGAGATCTGTGCAGCTTGAGCGCATGCATGATGCATCGGATACAACCGATTCCTAAACGTCGCACAACACCACTTTCTGACCCGAATTCTCGGACATGATTTTGCAAACCCTGATTTGGCGCGGGTTTGCGGGGCGTTACGGGGAAGCGTTTTGTGCCGGTTCCTGCGCTTCGTTCCACCAGCCGCCGCCCAGCGCCTGCAGCAGCGCGGCGGTGTCGGCGTAGCGCGCCGCGTCGGCCGCGCTGCGCGAAAGCCGCGTCTGCAGCAGTTGGCGCTGGCTGTCGAGCAGGCTCAGGTGGCTGATGCCGCCGGCCTGATAGCGGCCCTGGGCGATGCGCGCGGCGTCGTCGGCGCGGCGCCAGGCGGTGTCGTAGGCGTCGAAAGCCTGGGCGTCGGTCTGCACGGCGCGCAGGGCGTCGGCCACCTGCCGGAAACCGTCCAGCACGGTCTGCCGGTAGCCGGCCTGCGCGGCCTCGTAGGCAGCCTGGGCCGACCGCGTGCGGGCGCGCAGTTCACCGCCGCGCAACAGCGGTTGCACCACGCCCAGCCCCAGGTTCCATACGTTGACGCCATCGGTGATATCGCCGGCCCGCGTGCGTTGCGACCCGAAGCTGGCGGTCAGGGTGAACCGCGGGTACTGATTGGCCGTGGCCACACCCACATCGGCCGACGCTTGGTGCAACAGGGCTTCGGCCGCCAGGATATCCGGCCGCTGCCGGGTCAGCGCCGACGGCACGCCGGCGGGAATCTCGGCGGGCAGGGTCAGGTCGACCAGGCGCAGCGGCGGGGCCTGCCAGGCGGCGGGCGGCTGACCCAGGTAAGTGGCCAGCTGATGCGTGGCCTGGGCCAGTTGATATTGCAACGGCGGCAGGGTGGTTTCGGTTTGCGCCAGCAGCAGTTCCTGGTTGCGCAGGTCGGCTTCGGCGATACCGCCGGCCGCCAGGCGCTGGCGCATGATGTCGCGCTGGCGCTGCTGCGCGGCCAGCAGGTCGCGCGTGATGGCGATGCGTTCGTTCAGGTCCGCCTGGCGGATGGCGGTGGTGACCACGTTGGCGGCCAGCGTCATGCGCGCGGCCTGCCATTCGTGCGACTGGTAGTCCACCTGGGCGGCCAGGCCTTCCAGCGCGCGGCGGTTGCCGCCGAACACGTCCAGCGTATAGGACACGTCGATGGACGCGTTGTACAGCGTGAACGGCGCGGGCTGTTCGGTCACCGGCACGCCGTAGGCCGACGGGTCGACCTTCTGCCGGGTGGCGGAAAGATTGGCGTCGACGGCCGGCAGCAGGCGGCCGCCGGTCTCGGCGTTCAGGTCTTCGCCGGCCTGGCGCAGGCGGGCACGGGCCTGTTCCAGCGTCGGACTGGCGTCCAGCGCCTGGCGCACCAGCGCGTCCAGCGCGTCGGAGCGGAACAATTGCCACCACTGCGCGGGAATATCGGCGGCGGTGATACGGGGCTGCGCGCCGGCCGCGTCTTCCCGAGGCGCGGTATAGGCCGTGACCGGCGGGGCGGCCGGCCGGGTGAAGTCGGGGCCGACCGCGCAGCCCGCCAGCAGGGCGCAGAGGGCCGGGGCAATGTGGCGGGTGAGCGGGGCGCGGGCAAGACGCGAGCGAGGGCTGGGCATGGCGGCCTTCAATCCAGGGTGCGGCGGTAGAACTTCACGGCGGCGGTCATGACGATGACGGTGAACAGCAGCATCGGCCAGATGGCGGGCCAGAGGTCCCACCAGCCGTTGCCCTTGAGCAGGATGCCGCGGATCAGGCGGTTGAAGTGCGTCAGCGGCAGCAGGTTGCCCAGGTACTGGGCCCACTTGGGCATGCCCAGGAACGGGAACATGAAGCCGGACAGCAGCATGTTGGGCAGGAAGTAGAACATCGTCAGCTGCATGGCCTGCAGCTGGTTTTGCGCCAGCGACGAGAGCGTGATGCCCACGGTCAGGTTGGCGGCCACGAAGATCAGCGCGCCCAGGTAGACCGTGAGCAGGCTGCCCAGGAACGGCACATGGAAGACGAAATACGCGGCCAGCAGGATGATGGTGGCCTGGATCAGCCCGATGGCGATGTACGGCACGATCTTGCCGGTCATGACCTCCAGCGGCCGCACCGGCATGGCCAGCAGGTTTTCCATGGTGCCGCGTTCGCGTTCGCGCGTCATGGCCAGCCCGGTCATCATCACCAGGGTCATGGTCAGGATCACGCCCATCAGCCCCGGCACGGTGTTGTATTGCGAAATCTGTTCTTCGTTGTAGAGCTGGTGCACCCGCACGTCGAACGGCGGCTGGCCGCCGGCCAGGCGGGCCAGCGGGCCCGTCAGGTCTTTCTGCGCCACGGCCTGGGCCAGCTGGTTGGCCGAGCCGATCGCCAGCCCGGTGGCCATGGGATCGGTGGCGTCGGCCTCGATCAGCAGGGCTGGGCGTTCGCCGCGCAGCAGCTTGCGGGTGAAATCCGGCGGAATGGTCACCACGAACAGCACGCGGCCCTGCGCCAGCGCGGCGCGGCCGGCCTCTTCGTCGGGTAGTTCCTCCACGATATTGAAGTAGTCCGACGACTTCATGGCCGCCACGAAACTGCGGGTAAAGGGGCTGTGGTCCGCCACGATGACGGCGGTGGGCATCTGCTTGGGGTTGGTGTTGATGGCGTAGCCGAACAGCGCCAGCTGCATGATGGGTATGCCCACGATCATGCCGAACGTGATGCGGTCGCGCCGCAGCTGCAGGAATTCCTTGAGCACCATGCTCCACCAGCGTGACCACGAAAAGCCTTCCAGGTGGCGTCTCATGCCGGGCTCGCGAAGTTGTCGGCGGACTGCTTCATCAGATAGATGAAGACGTCCTCCAGGCTGGTGTCGATTTGTTCGAGCCGCAAGTCCTGGCCGGCGATGGCCTGGTTCAGGGTGCGTTCCAGTTGCGCGGCGTCGCGGCCGCTGATGTGCAGCGCCGAGCCGAAGGCCACCGTCTGGTCCACGCCGGGCGCGCCGCGCAGTTGCTGCGCCAGCGGCACCAGGTTGTGGCCGTGAATGGCCCAGGTGGTCAGGTGCTGCTCGGCAATGACCTCGTCGGCCGTGCCCTGCGTTAACAGCTTGCCGTAGGAGATGTAGGCCAGCTTGTGGCAGCGTTCGGCCTCGTCCATGTAGTGGGTGCTGACCAGCACCGAAATGCCGCGCGCGGCCAGCTCGTGCAGTTGCTCCCAGAAGTCGCGCCGGGCGGTCGGATCCACGCCCGCCGTGGGTTCGTCCAGCAGCAGCAGGCGCGGCTGGTGCAACAGGCAGGCGGCCAGCGCCAGGCGCTGCTTCCAGCCGCCGGACAGCGACCCCGTCAATTGCCCGGCCCGGCTCTTCAGGCCCAGGTCTTCCAGCGCGCGGTCCACGGTCTCGCGGCGCTGAGGCATGCCGTACATGCGGGCGACGAAGTCCAGGTTCTCGCGGATGGTCAGGTCGTCCCAGTACGAGAACTTCTGCGTCATGTAGCCGACCTGGCGCTTGATCTGCGCGCTGTCCTTCAGGATGTCGTAGCCCAGGCACGTGCCGCTGCCCGAATCCGGCGTGAGCAGCCCGCACATCAGGCGGATGCTGGTCGTCTTGCCGCTGCCGTTGGGGCCCAGGAAGCCGAAGATCTCGCCTTCGCGCACTTGCAGCGACACGTCGTTGACCACGTGTTTGTCGCCGAAGTGCTTGTTCAGGCCATGCACGTCGATGACGTAGCCGCCGGGCGTTTGGGGGGAGGCGGGCGCGCCGTTCATTGCAACGCCGCCTCTACCGGCTGGCCCGGATGCAGCCGCGTCGCCGCGTCCGGCGCCGGACGCGCCTCGACCATGTAGACCAGTTTGCCGCGGGTTTCGCGGCTGTAGATCACCGGCGGCGTGTATTCCGCCTGCGGCGAGATGTAGTCGATGCGCACCGGCACGGGATCGCCGCAGCCGTCGCAGCGCACCGTGGCCTGCTGGCCGGGCTTGAGCGAACCGGCTACCGCCTCGGGCACGAAAAAGCGCACCTTGATGTTGCCCGGCGGCAGCAGGCTGACGACCGGACTGCCGGCTGGCACCCATTCGCCCACACGGTACAGCGTGTCGAAGACCAGCCCGGCGGCGGGCGCGGCCAGGCGCTTTTGCGCCAGGGTCCATTCGGCCTGCGTCAGCGCGGCGCGCGCGGCGTCGACCTGGGCGGCCTGGGCGCGGCGCTGGTCCTGGCGGCCGGGCAGGTTGGCCACGTCCAGTTGCGCGCGCAATTCGCGCACCCGCGCCGCATCCGACTGGGCCTGCTCACGGCTGTCGTCCAATTGCGCCCGGGCCACGCCGCCGGCGCGGAACTGCGCGGTGTCGCGCGCCAACTGGGCCGCCGACCGGCGGCTGGCGGCTTCGGCCTGGGCGAGCTGGGCGCGGTTGACGTCGACCTCGGCCGGGCGCTTGCCGGTGGCGATGTCCTGCAACTGCGCAGCGGCGGCCGCCAACTGGGCGCCGGCCTGGTCGCGCGCGGCGGTTTCGCGGGTGGCTTCCAGCGCGAACAGCGGCGCGGCCGCGGCGACCTGTTGGCCGCGCTGCACCGACAGCGTGTCCAGCCGGCCGGCTTCGGACGACGCGATATAGAGGTATTCGCCTTCGACGTAGCCCTGATACACCGCATCGCCGCCTTTGCCGCAAGCGGCCAGCAGCAACAGACTGAATGCGCAAGCAACGGGCAGCGCGAAGCGCAAGGGGGAGTCGGTGCGCATGATCAGCGTCCTGGGGCAGGCGTGGGGGGAAGAAGGGTATCGGCCATGGCGGCGGGCATGGCCTCGTCGCCGCTATCGGTGGCCATGGGGTGCGCCGGGCTGGCGGTCAGCGGCGCGGCCGGCGAAAACAGCCCGCCCGTCAACATGGCGGTGGCGTGCGCCGCGATGGCCTGGTGCCCGATGGCCTGGGTCGCTGGGTCGTTTTCCCAGATGCGGCGCCACAGGCCGGACGTGGCCAGCGGCAGCAGCGTCAGGCCCAGGATCGACAGGAACACCAGCCGCGGCTCGACGCCCGGCGTGATGGCCCCAGCGCGCTGGCTGTCGGCAATGAGCCCCGCGAATACCTGCAACCGCTGCGCCGGCAGGTGGCGCAGCACGCGTTCGCGCAGTTGGCCGCCTTCGTTGACGACTTCGTGCATCCACAGCGCTGGCAGCCAGGGCCGGTCAGCGGCGCAACGCACCAGCCGCGCCACGATTTCGGCGATAACGGCGCGCGCGGTATCGGCCGGGCTGTCCACGCGCCGCGCGGTCTGCGGCACCGGGCTCCAGACAAAGCTGATCACCGGCACCACCCGTTCCAGCACCACGGCGTCCAGCAACTGGTCGCGGCTCTTGAAGTAGTAATGCAGCATGGCCGAGGTCACCCCGGCGCGTTCGGCGATATGGGCAATGCGGGTGGCGGCCACGCCCTGCGCGGCGAACAGGTCCGTGGCGATATCCAGCAGCTGGTCGCGGACGGCGGCGTTGTCGGGGCGGGGCGGGCGGCCCGGACGGCGGGCGGGAGCAGGCGGATTCGGCATGGAGCAGATTCTAATTAAATATTTAATTAATTAAAAGAGGGGAACCCGGCAGGGTTGGCGGATAGGCGGCGCGCCAACGATGGTGTAATGGTCCAACCAGGAACAGAAGGAGTCTGCACGCCATGCCGCAATCGTCCTCCATCAACCGCCGCATCGTCCTGGCCGCCCGGCCGCACGGCGAGCCCGCCGACAGCGATTTCCGCCTGGAAACCGTTGCCGTGCCCGAACCCGGACCAGGCCAGATGCTGCTGCGCACCGTCTACCTGTCGCTGGACCCCTACATGCGCGGCCGCATGAGCGATGCGCCGTCCTATGCCGAACCCGTCAAAGTGGATCACCCCATGGTGGGCGGCACCGTTTCCCGGGTCGTGGCGTCCCAGCACCCGGATTACCCGGTGGGCGAGTGGGTGCTGGGGCAATCCGGCTGGCAGGATTACGCGCTGTCCGACGGGGCCGGCCTGCTCAAGCTGGGCCAGTCGCCCGACCGTCCGTCGTATTCGCTGGGGGTACTGGGCATGCCCGGATTTACCGGCTACATGGGCTTGCTGGACATCGGCCAGCCCAAGGCCGGCGAAACCGTGGTGGTGGCCGCGGCCAGCGGCGCGGTGGGCGCGGTGGTGGGCCAACTGGCCAAGATCCAGGGTTGCCGCGTGGTCGGTATCGCCGGCGGCCCCGACAAATGCCGCTACGTGGTCGACACGCTGGGCTTTGACGCCTGCATCGACCACAAGGACCCGGCCTTGTCCGAGTTGCTGGCGCGCGCGGTGCCCAAGGGCATCGACGTGTACTTCGAGAACGTTGGCGGCGCGGTGTTCGACGCGGTGCTGCCGCTGTTGAATCCACGCGCCCGGGTGCCGGTCTGCGGCCTGATCGCGGCCTACAACGCCACCAGCCTGCCCGCCGGCCCCGACCGCCTGCCGCTGTTGATGCGCACCATCCTGACCAAGCGCATCAAGATGCAGGGCTTCATCATTTTCAACGAGTATGCGCACCGCTACGGCGAATTCCGCGAAGCCATGCTGGGCTTGCTGAAAGACGGCCGCATCCAGTATCGCGAAGACGTGGTCGACGGCCTGGAAAACGCGCCGCGCGGCTTGATGGGCCTGCTCAAGGGCGAAAATGCGGGCAAGCGCATCGTGCGCGTCGGCCCCGATGCATAGGAGCGCAACATGAATATCCTGATCGTGCTGACTTCCCACGACACGCTGGGCAATACCGGCCGCAAGACCGGCTTCTGGCTGGAAGAGTTCGCCGCGCCGTACTACGCCTTCCTGGATGCGGGCGCGACGCTGACGCTGGCCTCGCCCAAGGGCGGCCAGCCGCCGCTGGACCCCAAGAGCGATGATCCGGATGCGCAGACCGACGACACCCGCCGTTTTCGCCAGGACCCCGCCGCGCAGCAGCGCCTGGCCGCCACGCGCCGCCTGGCCGAGGTGCAGGCGGCCGACTACGACGCCGTGTTCTACCCCGGCGGCCACGGCCCGCTCTGGGACCTGGCCGAAGACCCCAAGTCCGTCTCGCTGATCGAAACCATGCTGGCCGCGGGCAAGCCCGTGGCCGCGGTCTGCCACGCGCCCGGCGTGCTGCGCCACGCCAAGACCGCCGACGGCAAGCCGCTGGTGCAGGGCCGCCAGGTGACCGGGTTTTCCAACGCGGAAGAAGCGGCGGTGCAACTGACCGACGTGGTGCCGTTCCTGGTCGAAGACGAATTGGCGGCGCTGGGCGGGCTGTACACCAAGGGACCGGACTGGCACCCCTACATCGTGTCCGACGGGCTCCTGATCACGGGCCAGAATCCCGCGTCGTCAGTGGGCGTGGCGCAGGCGTTGCTGGATCGCTTGAAAGGCTGACGCAGACCCCGCGCATGCGCCTGCGCATGTCGTCAGGATGCGCCGCAGCGTCCTGCCGATGTCCGCATCGTTGTACGGAAGGCCGCGCCGCGCGGCCCGCGCGCTTGTGTCAGAATTGATACTTTCTGACACAGGCGCGCGGTTCCGTTGCAACCGCGCGCGCCATGCCTAATGCCTCCAGACTTACCTCCGCAGGACGCGTCCGCGCCTGCTGCCTGTTCCGCCATGCCCGCGGGATCTTGTGAAGCCGCGCTGTTCGCCGCAATGCAGGCACGCGATCTTGCCACCGGCCGCCATTGCCACCGCGTCGTCGCCCTGAGCGTGGCCCTGGCCCGCGCCTGCGGCCTGGCCGAAGACGAGCAGAAGGCCGTCGCCGTGGCCGCCCGGTTGCACGACGTCGGCAAGATCGGCACCCCGGACCGCGTGCTGTTCTCGCCCAAGCGGCTGGAAAAAGAAGATTGGGAAATCATGAAGTCGCACGCCGCGGTGGGCGCCGACATCATCCTGCACAGCGACATGCCGCAGCGTGAACGGATCGCGCAGGCCGTGCGCCACCACCACGAACACTTCGATGGCTCGGGCTATCCCGACGGGCTGGCCGGGCACGACATTCCGCTGCACTCGCGCATCATCTCGCTGGCCGATTCCTACGACGCGCTGGGCGACGCCAGGCCCTATCACCCGGCGCGCAAGCACGCCGAGATCCTGCGCATCCTGAATCTGGAAGCGGGGTCCAAATGCGACCCCGATCTGTTGCGGGTCTTTGAAACAATGATCCAGAACAGCCCGCTGCGCGTGCCCTGAGCCGGGGCGGCGGACACTGCCGCGCTGGCGATGCCGCCAATCACCGACACGGACATTGCAGCACCTTCGCGCGGACATCGCCGCGCGCAGAGGCCGCGCGCATTACTTCAGCTTGTAGTGCGCCGCCACGCCGGCCAGCTCCTGCAGCGTGCGTTGCTGCCAGGCGGCGTCATGGCCCAGTTCCTCGGCCAGGATGCGCGCGACTTCGGGCGCGGCCAGCAGCGCCGCGTCGGCGTCCAGGAACAGCGCGCGGTTGCGCCGCGCCAGCACGTCTTCGGCGCTGCGCGCCAATTCGAAACGGGCCGCGAAGCGCACGTGCGCTTCGGACAGGCCGCTGCTCTTGACCAGCATGCGGTCCGCGCCGGGCAAGGCCTTGAGCGCGGGCAGGTCGCTGCCGTAGTAGCTGTCCGGCGTGCCGGCGTGCTCCTGCGAGGGCGCCAGCCCGTTCGCGCCGTGCAGCGCCAGCGACTCGGTGCGGCAGCTGGCCTGCGTCAGCAACTGGTGCTGGATCGCGGTGTCCACCACGTCCTGCGCCATGCGGCGGTAGGTGGTCCACTTGCCGCCGGTGACCGTCACCAGGCCGGCCTGCGACACCAGGATGGTGTGCTCGCGCGACAGCGACTTGGTGGACGCATCGCCCGTGGCCTTGACCAGCGGCCGCAGGCCCGCCCAGACGCTGGTGACGTCATCGCGCGTCGGCTTGCGGCTGAGGTAGCGGGCAGCGGTTTGCAGGATGAAGTCCACGTCCTGCGCGCCGGCGTCCGGATCCAGCGGCAGGTCATTGCGCGGCGAATCGGTGGTGCCGACGATGGTGTGGCCGTTCCATGGCACCACGAACAGCACGCGGCCGTCGTCGGTCTTGGGGATCAGGATGGCGCGTTTGCCGGGCAGGAATTCCTGCGGCAGCGTCAGGTGCACGCCCTGGCTGGGCGCCACCATCGTCTGCGCGTTCTTGTCTTCCATGCGGCGCACGCTGTCGACCCACACGCCGGTGGCGTTGATCACGCAGCGCGCGCGCAGTGTGAAGGTGGCGCCGCCCAGCACGTCCTGCGCGGTCACGCCGTCGACCTTGCCGCCCGTGGTGGTCAGGCCCGTGGCGCGCACGTAGTTCACCGCCGTGCCGCCCAGGTCGAACAGGGTGCGCATCAGGCTGAGCGCCAGGCGCGCGTCGTCGAACTGGCCGTCGTAGTACAGCACGCCGCCTTTCAGGCCGCGGCCGTTGACGTTCTCGGCCAGCGTCGGCGCGTTGGCCAGGGTGTCGCGGCGCGACAGCCAGCGGCTGGGCGACAGGTTCAGCTTGCCGGCCAGCATGTCGTACATCTTCAGGCCGATGCCGTAGAAGGGCTGGTCCAGCAGGTTGTAGGCCGGCACCACAAAGCCCAGCGGCCACACCAGGTGCGGGGCGTTGCGGTTGAGCAGGCCGCGTTCATGCAGGGCCTCGCGCACCAGGCTGATGTTGCCCTGCGCCAGGTAACGCACGCCGCCGTGGACCAGCTTGGTGGCCTTGCTGGACGTGCCCTTGGCGAAGTCGGCGCCTTCGATCAGCAGGGTGCGGTAGCCGCGGCTGGCGGCGTCGACGGCGGTGCCCAGGCCGGTGGCGCCGCCGCCGATGACGATCACATCCCACGCGGGCGTGTTGTCCAGTTGCGCCAGCAGGCGGTTGCGGTCGGGCGGGGTGACGGTGGCAAGCGTTTGGTTCATATGCATTGGCGGCTGGGCCGCTAGGTAATCAGTACGGTGTTTCTTAAGGGGCGGGGCGCCGCGTCAGGCGGCCTTGGCCGCGTTCGGTGCGGCGGCGACCTCGCAGCGCACGCCGGAATCCAGCAGCACTTGCGCTAGCGGTTCCTGCGGATGCGCGTCGGTGAAAAAGCGGTCGATCTGCGAGATGTGCGCCAGTTCCACCATGGCCTGGCGCTTGAATTTGCTGCTGTCCGCGGCCAGCCATACCTCGCGCGATTGTTCGATGATGGTGCGGGCCACGCGCACCTCGCGAAAGTCGTAGTCGCGCAGCGTGCCGTCGGCCTCGATGCCCGAAATGCCGATCAGGCCGATGTCGACCTTGAACTGGCGGATGAAATCCATGGTGGCTTCGCCAACGATGCCGCGGTCGCGCGAACGCACCACGCCGCCGGCGACGATGACTTCGCAATCGGGGTTGTCCGACAGGATGTCCGCCACGTGCAGGTTGTTGGTGATGACACGCAGGCCGCGATGGCGCAGCAGGGCGCGCGCGATGGCCTCGGTGGTGGTACCGATGTTCAGGATCAGCGAACAGCCATCGGGCACCGCGCGGGCCACGGCCTCGGCGATGCGTTGCTTGCCCGCGGCATGCAGCCCCTGGCGCTTGCGGTAGGCGATGTTCTCGATGGTCGACGCTTCGATGCGCACGCCGCCGTGAAAGCGCGACAGCAGGCCGGCTTCGGACAGGATGTTGACGTCCCGCCGCACGGTCTGCAGCGTGACGTCAAAGCGTTTGGCAAGCTCCTCGATCGTGGCCGAGCCTTGGGCTCGCACCATTTCGATCAAGGCGCTCTGTCTAGGATTCAGTGTCATGTTCGCATCATAAAACAACAAAAGCGAAAAATAATGACGCACTGCAAGATTGTTTTTTGTTCGCTTCTTCGGTAAAACGCACAAAAAACGAAAGCGATCTGAAAGAAAAACCTGAAACGGCGCGTTCTTGCGCGCCGCAAGGGCCGCTGTACCCAAGTATCGATGCCCGATTGAATAATCGGGGACGTATAAGAGGTAGGAGACCAGATGCAGCTGACCCTGGACAGGATAGGTTTGCGAGCCGGCTCGCAGACGCACCTGTATCCGATGACCCTGGCCCCGGCGCCGGGCGCCATGACCGTGCTGCTGGGGGCGACCCTGGCGGGCAAGACTTCGCTGATGCGCATCATGGCCGGGCTGGACCGGCCCACCGAAGGCCGGGTGCTGGCCGACGGGGCGGACGTGACCGGCGTGCCGGTGCGCCAGCGCAACGTCGCCATGGTCTACCAGCAATTCATCAACTATCCGTCCATGACGGTGTTCGACAATATTGCTTCGCCGCTCAAGCTGCGCGGCGCGGACGGCATCGCCGACAAAGTGGGCGCCATGGCGGCGCGCCTGCACATCGACCATTTGCTGGCCCGCTACCCATCCGAGCTGTCCGGCGGCCAGCAGCAGCGGGTGGCGCTGGCGCGGGCCCTGGCCAAGGATGCGCCGCTGATCCTGCTGGACGAACCCCTGGTCAACCTGGACTACAAGCTGCGCGAAGAACTGCGCGACGAGCTGTCGGCGCTGTTCGCCCAGGGCCGCTCCACGGTGGTCTACGCCACCACCGAGCCGGGCGAGGCCCTATTGCTGGGCGGCTACACCGCGGTGCTGGACGCGGGCGAACTGCTGCAATACGGTCCGACCGCCGAAGTCTTTCACCGCCCCAACTCCATCCGCGTGGCGCGCGCCTTCAGCGATCCGCCGATGAACCTGTTCGCCGCCCGCCGCGGCCAGGGCGGCTTTTCGCTGCAAGGCGGCATCGCGGTGGACCGGCAACTGCCCCCGGGCGACGGCGCCGAGCTCACCGCCGGCCTGCGCGCCGGCGCCCTGGACGTCGTGCCGCGGCCCGGCCATATCGGCCTGGACGGCGTGGTCAAGCTGGCCGAGATCTCCGGGTCCGACACCTTCGTGCACGCGCAGACCGCCGCGGGCGACGTGGTCGCGCAACTGCCCGGCGTGCACCGCTACACGCTGGACCAGCGCCTGACGCTGTACTTCGACCCCGCGCAAACCTACGCGTTCGGCAGCGACGGGGCCTTGCTGGCCGCGCCCGCGCGCCCCGCCGCCGCGCAAGGGGCGGTCTGATGGCGCAGATCGAGCTGGACCTGTCCCATTCCTACGTCGCCCATCCCCAGGCCGACGAGGACTACGCGCTTCTGCCGCTGAAATTCACCTTCCGCGATGGCGGGGCCTATGCCTTGCTGGGCCCGTCGGGCTGCGGCAAGACCACCTTGCTGAACTGCGTCTCGGGCCTGCTGCACCCCTCGCACGGCCGCATCCTGTTCGATGGCCAGGACGTCACCGGCAAGACGCCGCAGGCTCGCAATATTGCCCAGGTGTTCCAGTTTCCGGTGGTGTACGACACCATGACCGTGGCCGAGAACCTGGCCTTTCCGCTGCGCAACCGCGGCGTGCCGCCCGAGCGTATCCGCGAACGCGTCGGCCGCATCGCCGAAATGCTGGAGATGTCGCACGTGCTGGACCGCCGCGCCAGCGGCCTGACCGCCGACGCCAAACAGAAGATCTCGCTGGGCCGCGGGCTGGTGCGCAATGACGTGTCGGCCATTCTGTTCGACGAACCGCTCACCGTCATCGACCCGCAGCTCAAGTGGGAACTGCGCCGCAAACTCAAGGAAATCCACCACGAGTTCAAGCTGACGCTGATCTACGTCACCCATGACCAGACCGAGGCGCTGACCTTCGCCGACCAGGTCATGGTGATGGCACGTGGACGCGCCGTCCAGGTGGGCAGCGCCGACGACCTGTTCGAGCGTCCGGCCCATACCTTCGTGGGCCACTTCATCGGCTCGCCCGGCATGAATTTCCTGCCGGCTGAATGGCGCGACGGCGCGTTGCGGGTAGGGCAGTGCCGCGTGGACGGCGTGTCCGACGCCCTGGCCGCCAAGCTGGCCCACGCCGGCCCGGTCAAGCTGGGCGTGCGGCCGGAGTACCTGCGCCTGACCGACGCCCGGACGCCCGGCGCCATCCCCGTGCGCGTCGACCGGGTGCAGGACGTGGGCACCTACACGCTGCTGGTGGCCGATTTCGAAGGCACGCCGCTGCGGGCGCGCCTGGGCGCCGACGCCGCGGCCATGGCGGCCGGCGCCACCGTATGGCTGTCGGCCCTGAATCCGCACACCTGCTTTTACCGCGACGAGGAACTGATCCAATGAAACCGATCAATCACCGGGCCTGGTTCCTGGTCCTGCCCGTCGTCCTGTGCGTGGCGTTTTCCGCCATCCTGCCGCTGATGACCATCGTCAACTACTCGGTGCAGGACATCATCTCGCCCGAGCGCCGCGTGTTCGTCGGCACTGAATGGTTCGCCGCCGTGCTGCAGGACGAAGAGCTGCACGGCGCGTTGCTGCGCCAGATCGGCTTTTCGCTGGCCGTGCTGGCCATCGAGATCCCGCTGGGCATCCTGCTGGCGCTGTCGATGCCCGCCAGCGGCTGGCGCGCCTCGGCCGTGCTGGTCATCATCGCGCTGTCGCTGCTGATCCCGTGGAACGTGGTGGGCACCATCTGGCAGGTGTTCGGCCGCACCGATATCGGCCTGCTGGGCGCGACGCTGTCGTGGCTGGGCGTGGACTACAACTACACCGGCAACGACATCGACGCCTGGGTCACCGTGCTGGTCATGGACGTCTGGCACTGGACGCCGCTGGTGGCGCTGCTGTGCTATGCGGGCCTGCGCGCCATTCCAGACGCCTACTACCAGGCCGCCCGCATCGACGGCGCCTCGCGCCTGGCCGTGTTCCGGTTCATCCAGCTACCCAAGATGCGCGGCGTGCTGATGATCGCGGTGCTGCTGCGCTTCATGGACAGTTTCATGATCTACACCGAGCCCTTCGTCCTGACCGGCGGCGGGCCGGGCAACGCCACCACCTTCCTGTCGCAATACCTCACGCAGAAGGCCGTGGGCCAGTTCGACCTGGGCCCGGCGGCGGCGTTCTCCATCATCTACTTTCTGATCATCCTGCTCTTGTGCTTCATCCTCTACAACTGGATGCAGCGCGCCGGCACCACCGGCGGCTTTGACGAGGAGCGTGCCAATGCGTGACTCATCCACCTGGTGGCGCGGCGCCTTCCTGGCGCTGTACCTGGTGTTCGCCATCCTGCCGCTGTACTGGATGCTGAACATGTCGTTCAAGACCAATACCGAAATCGTCAGCACGCTGACCCTGTGGCCGCAGGATTTCACGCTGGAGCACTACCGCACCATCTTCACCGACCCGGCCTGGTATTCGGGCTACATCAATTCGCTGATTTACGTGGTCATCAACACCGTGATCTCGCTGGCGGTGGCGCTGCCCGCCGCCTACGCGTTCTCGCGCTACCGCTTCATCGGCGACAAGCACGTGTTCTTCTGGCTCTTGACCAACCGCATGACGCCGCCGGCCGTGTTCCTGCTGCCGTTCTTCCAGCTGTATAGCTCGTTCGGGCTGATGGACACCCACCTGGCCGTGGCGCTGGCGCATCTGGTGTTCAACGTGCCCCTGGCCGTGTGGATCCTGGAAGGCTTCATGTCCGGCGTGCCGCGCGAAATCGACGAAACCGCGTATGTGGACGGCTATTCGTTCCCGCGCTTTTTCCTGACGATCTTCCTGCCGCTGATCAAGTCCGGCGTTGGCGTGGCCGCGTTCTTCTGCTTCATGTTCAGCTGGGTCGAATTGCTGCTGGCCCGCACGCTCACGTCCGTCAATGCCAAACCCATCGTCGCCACCATGACACGCACCGTCTCGGCCTCGGGCATGGACTGGGGCGTGCTGGCGGCGGCGGGAGTGCTGACCATCGTTCCCGGCGGCATCGTCATCTGGTTCGTGCGCCACTACATCGCGAAGGGCTTCGCGATGGGCCGAGTCTAAGGGGGCAGACATGTTCAGCTGGATGGTATGGACCACCCCGGTCGCCGTGTTCTTCTCCTGCATCGTCCTGATGCTGATCGGCATGACGGTCTGGGAACTGAAGTCGCCCACGGTCGAGCGCAAGGGCTTCCTGCCCCTGCGCACCACGCGGGGCGACCGCCTGTTCATCGGCTTGATGGCCGCGGCCTGGCTCAACCTGGCGTTCCTCGGGTTGGGCCAGAAGGCGGTGGAATGGTTTTCGCTGGACGAGCCGCCATCGGTGTGGATCAGCTTCGTGCTGTCCATGCTGCTGCTGGCTTTGATCATGAGAAAAGGATGACGGGGCGCTAGAACCCCGCGCGCTATCAGTGGTTTGGAAGGACTATCGGCCAGCGTCTTCCCCGGCCAGCGGTCCGCAGCACGATACGGGAAGACTTATCGAGGAGACAGGTCATGAAATTGCGCATGCACGCCATGGCGGCCGCCATCGCCCTGATCGGTACGTCAGGGGCTTGGGCCGGCGAGCCGGAAGCGAAAAAGTGGGTCGATTCGGAATTCCAGCCGTCGTCCCTGTCCAAAGACCAGCAGATGGCCGAGATGAAGTGGTTCATCGAAACCGCCGCCAAGCTCAAGGCCAAGGGCGTCACCGAAATCAACGTGGTGTCCGAGACCATCACCACGCATGAATACGAGTCCAAGACGCTGGCCAAGGCTTTCACGGAAATCACCGGCATCAAGGTCAACCACGACCTGATCCAGGAAGGCGACGTCGTCGAAAAGCTGCAGACGTCCATGCAGTCGGGCAAGTCCATCTACGACGGCTGGATCTCGGATTCGGATCTGATCGGCACCCACTACCGCTACGGCGCCATCCTGCCGCTGTCGGACTACATGGCCGGCGCCGGCAAGGAATGGACCAATCCCGGCCTGGACCTGAAGGACTTCATCGGCACCAAGTTCACCACCGCGCCCGACGGCAAGCTCTACCAGCTGCCCGACCAGCAGTTCGCCAACGTCTACTGGTTCCGCGCCGACTGGTTCGCCCGCCAGGACCTGAAGGACAAGTTCAAGGCCAAGTACGGCTATGACCTGGGCGTGCCCACCAACTGGTCCGCCTACGAGGACATCGCTGACTTCTTCTCGAACGACGTCAAGGAAATCGACGGCAAGAAGGTCTACGGCCACATGGACTACGGCAAGAAGGACCCGTCATTGGGCTGGCGTTTCACCGATGCCTGGCTGTCCATGGCCGGCGCCGCCGACAAGGGCCTGCCCAACGGCATGCCGGTGGACGAATGGGGCATCCGCGTGGCCGACGACAAGTGCACCCCGGTGGGCGCCTCGGTCGCGCGCGGCGGCGCCACCAACAGCCCGGCCGCCGTCTACGCCCTGACCAAGTACGTCGACTGGATGAAGAAGTACGCCCCGCAGCAGGCCATGGGCATGACCTTCTCGGAATCCGGTCCGGTGCCCGCGCAAGGCCAGATCGCCCAGCAGATCTTCTGGTACACGGCCTTTACCGCCGACATGACCAAGAAGGGCCTGCCGGTCGTCAACGAGGACGGCACGCCGAAGTGGCGCATGGCCCCGTCGCCGTATGGCCCGTACTGGAAGGACGGCATGCAGAACGGCTACCAGGACGTCGGCTCGTGGACCTTCTTCAAGTCCACCAACCCCGACAAGATGGCCGCCGCCTGGCTCTATGCCCAGTTCGTCACGTCCAAGTCGGTCTCGCTGAAGAAGTCCATCACCGGCCTGACCTTCATCCGCGACAGCGACATCCACAGCGACTACTTCACCAAGAACGCCGCCAACTACGGCGGCCTGATCGAGTTCTACCGCAGCCCGGCACGCGTGGCCTGGACCCCCACCGGCAACAACGTGCCCGACTATCCCAAGCTGGCCCAGTTGTGGTGGAAGAACGTCGCCACCGCCGTCACCGGCGAAAAGACCCCGCAGGCCGCCATGGACAACCTGGCCAACGAAATGGACCAGGTCATGGCGCGGCTGGAACGGGCCGGCATGGCGCAATGCGCGCCCAAGCTGAACGCCAAGAGCGATCCGAACAAGTGGCTGTCGGATCAGCACGCGCCGTGGAAGAAGCTGGGCAATGAAAAGCCCAAGGGCGAGACGGTGGCGTATGAGAAGCTGCTGGAAGCCTGGAAGGAGGGCAAGGTTCGGTAAGACCGTCGCCGCGTCGCCTTTGCAAAGCGCCACGGCGGGTCCGTGGCGCTTTTTTCTTGATGTCAAAAACGTAATCTCCCTATCGGCTTTCTGTCTGCATCACCTTCCTAGAATGAATCCCGTGCAGTACTCAACTTGATACCTAGGAGTGTGAAGCATGCAGATTCTTCGTAAAACCGCATTGGTCCTGGCCCTGGCGGCGGGCGTTTCCGGCACCGCGCTGGCGCAGCAGGTGGCATCGGCCGGTGCGCCGGCCACCGCGTTGACCAGCCCCTACGGCCAGCCGCTGACGCGCGCCGAAGTCCTGGCGGACCTGGCGTTGTGGAAGCAGGCAGGGGTGGACAAGTTCTGGCGCGGCGAAGCCACGCCGGACATCTACAGCCGCGAATACAAGGCCGCGTTCTCGGAGTATGTGCGGCTGCGCTCGGGGCCGGACTACCAGGCCGAAGTCCAGCGCCAGAACGACGCGCGCCGCTAAGCGCGCAGGCGGCCTACAGGACACCGCGGCATGGGCCACGTGATGCTCACCGGTACGCCCGAGTCCGGCGACAGGTTGCAGTTCGCGGACCTGGAGCTGGACTTGCTGCGCTATCGCGCCTATCGCGATGGCCAGATGCTGATGCTGACGCCCAAGGAATTCGGGCTGTTGGCCTTGTTGATGGGCAGCCCGGGCGCCGTGTTCACCAGCTGGCAGTTGGCCGAGCAGGTCTGGAAGACCCAGGCCAAGACCCAGGGGCCCCAGCACGTCAAGTGCCAGGCGGTCGCCATCGCCATGCGCCGGTTGCGCAAGAAGGTGGATGGCGGCAGCCGTCCGCGCCTGTTGCATGTGATCCGCGGCGGCAGTTTCATGCTGGCGGCGGGGCCGCTGTGAAGGCGAGGGCGTAGTACAGGCGCTGGCCCCGCGTTTCAGGGGTGCGCCCGTTTGCGGCCGAGGAAGTGCAGGAACGGGTCACCGCCGCGTCACGACAAAGCAGCCGCCAGACGATATAGTCTGGGACTTCCGTCGACTCAGGTGCCTCCATGAAAAGTCATTACCCCACGTATTGCGCCGGTGCGGCGCCGGGTCTCGTCCATAAGCTGGGCGGTCTGCCTTGGGGCCTGCCGATCGCGCATTGGCCGGTATGCAAGGAATGCGGCCGGGCAATGAGCTTTCTCGCCCAGGTGCCCGGGCAGTCCGCGGACGACAACGCGCCTGAGCTGCCGATCCCGGCGGGCGAAGTGCTGTTCGCCTTCAAGTGCGAGTGGGACAGCATTTGCAGTTTCTGGGAAAGCGACGGCGGCGCCAACGCGGTATTCAGCCTGCCGCGCACGGCGCTGGGCGACGGCCCGACGGCGCCGCCGGAGCATGCCGAAGATGGTTTCCCCGAACTCATTCCCGAACTTGGCGTGGCCCATTGGCGCACCGACGACGACGGCGCGCCTGCCGAGCTGGAAGCCGATTTCTACGACTACGGCCGCCACGACGACCTGCCCGACGAGATCGCGCACCCCCACGACTGGGCCACCGAATGGCGCACCAAGTTCGGCGGCGTGCCTTACTGGACCGCAAACGGCGCGCAAGGCGTGCCGCCCGGCCGATTGCTGCTGCAGATCGACAATTGCGTGCCGATGCAAGAGGGCGGCTACTCGGAAGTGGCGAACTTCTGTTCGGATGGCACGGCCTACATCTTTATCGACAACGCGCAGACGCCGCCCGGCTACTCGATGCTCATCAACCGCTGAATGCCGATAATGCGCGGCCGCGCACGCCATCGCCGCCCGCGTTTTCACGAGGCTGGACATGTCCGACCCCTACGCTGACGACATCATCGCGATCTACCAGGAACACGCCGCCGCATTCGAGGCGCAGCGCGACGCGCACCGCTTGATCGAGGCCGACTGGCTGGCGGCATTCCGCGACCTGCTGCCGGCGGCCGCGCCGCGGGTGCTGGACATCGGTTGCGGCACCGGGAGGCCCATCGCCCGGCATCTGATCGCGCAGGGTTGCCTCATCACCGGGATCGATACGTCCGAGCCTCTGCTCGCGTCGGCCCGGGCGGCGTTTCCCGACCAGCGCTGGATCGCCGCCGACATGCGGCGGTTTTCCTGCCCGGACAGGTTCCATGGCCTGATCGCCTGGCACAGCTTCTTCCATCTGCGTCCCGATGACCAGCGGCCGATGTTCGACCGGTTTCGCCGCTGGGCAGAACCCGGTGCGGCCTTGATGTTTACCAGCGGCCCGTCGCACGGGCATGCCATCGGCCAGTTCGAGGGCAGGCCGCTTTATCACGGCAGCCTGGACAAGGACGAGTATCGCCAGTTGCTGGCCGACAACGGCTTCGAGGTGGTGCGGCAAGTCCAGAACGACGTCGCCTGCGGCGGAGCCACGGTGTGGCTGGCGCGGCGGCCGGCGCTGCTTGATCTGTGAACCACGGACACATCAGATAGCATGTTCCTTGCGGCCGAGGCTTTCTTGGATTTCCCGCCCGAGCGCCAACGCGGTGTTCATCTGCATTTGTTGAAGCACGCGCTTGCGGTCTGGGAGTCCCACTATTCTCTGGACGCGCAACCGACCTATGTCGAGTCGGTGGCCGGGTCTTGCCAGCAAGCAGATACCGGATTGCCCCGCGAAGCGCTGGCGGCGGTCAGAGACCGTCGCGACACGGCAGGCGTCGAGAGCCGGTATCTTGAGCCCATCATTGCGTTGCGCGATGAGGACTGGGTGCTGCCGCATGCCGCGGCGTCTGCCTACTATGCGATCTACAACGGATTTCGCCTGCACGTGCTTGGCCAGGACATCGATGCCTGGCTGATCGTCAATCAGGCGCTGTCCTCGTTGGATCCCGGCCAGGGTGTCGCCGTCTTGCAGGACGCGGTGGACGATAGCGGCTGACGGGCCAGAAAAAGACGCGCTGCCTTTTCCCGGGCAGCGCGCATCGAACCACCATCCCTCCCTTCGCGGAGCATGGCGTCGTCAACGGGGGTTCAATAGACAGCTTGTTATGACCTCAATGCTGCATCAGAAGCGATGGCGGATGCCCATGTTCACCTCGGTCGCCTTGGCGTTGTCCAGGAACGCCCAGTTCGTCGTATAGGACGCCACGGCATACAGGTCCGTGCGCTTGGACAGGTTGTAGTTGTATCCCAGGCTATACGTATTGCTGGCCGAATCCCCCCCGGTGAGCTGTTTGCTGTTCGCGTCCGCCCGTTGCCATGAGGCAAACGCGCCGCCGGATTTGCCGACCGGCGCGGCCAGCGCCAGCATGTACGAATTGGACCGGAATCCCTTGGCGAAGGCGTAGGAGGGCGTGCCGGTGAAGGCGCCGATGCTGCCGCCGTTGGGCAGGCTCTTGCCCGCGAACCAGCCGTCGGTGATGCGGTTGTAGGCCAGCGCCACCTTGAAGACCTCAAAGTCGTACGAGCCGCCGACGATGTACGAGCGGGGCGTGGCGTCGACCTGGCTCTGGGGCAGCTTGTTGGACGCGTTGAGTTGGTCGTAGGTGGCAAAGCCCATCAACGGCCCATTGTCGTAGCGCACGCCGGCGGTGATGGCGCGGGTGTTGTCGGCCGTGGCGAAGCCCGTTTGCGCGGTGCGGCGGTCGTCGGCGTTGAAGGCGTAGCCGACGGCGGCTTTCAAGCCGCCCAGCGACGGGGTTTCATAGACGACCAGGTTGTCGTAGCGCACGTAGTACGCCGAGCTGAAGCCCAGGCCGGCGCCGGTGCTGAGCTGGTTGAAGCCGCCGCCGAAGGACGAGCCGAACATGCCCGAGAAGTACCGCGCGGCGATGTTGTATTGGCGGCCCAGGCGGATCTCGCCCCAATCGGCGCTGCCCAGGCCCACAGTGGCTTCGCGGCCGAACAGGCGGTTGCTCTGCAGCGAGCTGCCGTTGCGGCTGTCAAAGCCGGACTCCAGCTGGAACACGGCGTACAGGCCGTCGCCCAGGTCTTCCTTGCCGCGCAGGCCCCAGCGCGAGCCGGCGGTGGTGCCGGTGGTCGAACCGATGCGGCTGTTGTCGATGCGGGTGCTGCGACCCGTGGCCGGGTCGGTGTAGCGGCCGTCGACGTTGGCGTAGCCGATGCCGGTGTCGATCAGGCCGTACAGGGTGACCGACGATTGCGCGGATGCGGCGCCGGACAGGGCGGTAGCGGCCGCGGCGAATAATATTTTTTTCATGAAAGACTCCGGGTGCGGGAACGGTGCGGATATCGGATGCGCCGCGCGGGCGGATGCGTGGTCGGCCTGCCGCGTGGCGAATGAAAGTCTGAACGGCGCCGATCGACAATTCGCGGACATTGAAATGACAATTCCGATCGCGCCGCTGTCTGGAAGGCGTCATGGTTTGCTGCTAGGGCCGATCAGCCATCGCGACGGCCGCCTGCTCACGTCGGTCGCGGCCGGCGCGTGCCGCCGCGCCTTTCAGAAATATCCAATAGTGCGCTTCGCAAGCCCGGATCTAGACTCGCTCAATGGATCGGTGTAGTGTCCGCCGACCCTCTCCGGCTACGGCGCGACGCGCCGACAGAGTCATCTCTTCAGGGGGCAAGAATGATCACGAGAATCTCACAGAGCCTGCTGGTTCTGTGCATGGGTGTTCACGCAGCTTTAGTGGCTTTCGGCAATGTCACAGACCCCGGCGCGAACTACCCGTTCGTTCAGCACGTCATGATGATGGATACCATTTTTCCTGGCTCGGGCATTCACTATCGGTCCATCGATGCTCCGCTGGCTCACAGCGCGGCCTTTGTCCTCATCATCCTGGCCGAAGCCGCTACGGCCGTGCTGTGCCTGGCGGGGGCTCGCCAGATGCTGCGGGCCCGGCGCAAGACAGATCAGGAATTCCGCGCCGCCAAGACACGAGCCATCCAGGGCTTGACCCTTGGCTTCGTGACCTGGCAGTTCATGTTCGCCAGTGTGGGGGGAGAGTGGTTCGGGATGTGGATGTCCCACAGCTGGAATGGATTGGAGGCCGCGTTCCGGATTGCCATGACGATGTTGGGCGTGCTGATCTTCACCGTTCTGCCGGCATCGGCATCCGCCGTCGAGCGGTGAAGCCAAACGTTCAGGCCCTAGCGTGCCGATCCCTCGCGGTTGGAGCGTTCGGCCGCGCGTTTCCTGGCGGCGGCGCGAGGGCCGTCGCGCATCGCGACGTAATTCTGATAGCGGGTGAAATCCCGCGTGGCCAGTGCGAGATACAGGCCCGTGGCCAGCATGATCAGGATGTACACCAGGGCTTTGAGCCAGAGGGTGGCGCCGTATTCGAGCAAGGGAATCACCTGGTACAGGTTCATCCCGCCGATGCCGAGCATCAAGGCGGTCAGCAGCCACCGGGGCCATTCGCTGCCGCGGTACAGCCACGCCAGCAGCAGCATTGGCACCAGAAGTTTTTGCAGCGCCGGGAGCCGGCCTTGCAACAAGGGAATGAGCTCGTAGCTGCAGGCCGCCAGCGTGCCCGCCAGCGCGATGTACCAGAATCGCTGGCTGGTGGCGGATTGGCGCTTGGGCGTGGGTTTTCCTTCGCTATTCTTTTGAAGCATAGGGTCTCCTTGGCGAATCGGCCAGTGTAACGTCGCGCCGGGGTAGACTGACGCCTGGGTTTTTTTCACCGGAGCGCCGCCTTGGCTACCTCGTTGCGCCGATATACCGAGCTTCCCTATCTGATCGACTATCTGCAGTCCGGAGAACTGGCGCTGCTCAACCCGAAGGCGTGGGACGATCGCAACGATTCGTTCTACATCGAGGAATATGCGCGGGCCAAGCGCCTGCTCGGCATCTACGCGTTGTGCATGGCCGAGGCGACCGAAACCTACCATCACTGGCGGGTGTTCTCGCACGGCAGCGGCGGCGTGTGCATCGAGTTTGACAAGGAAAAACTGGTCGAGCAGGTGGCTGGCGTGCCCGACCTGCGCGCCGAGACGGTGCAGTACCGCACCATCAAGTCGCTGCGCGAGCAGCCGCCGGCCGATGCCGATCTACCGTTTCTCAAGCGCCATGCCTTTCGCGACGAAAAGGAATTCCGCCTGTTCGTGTGCCGCAGGACGCGCGACACACCGGTGCTGCGCATCCCCGTGGCGCCGGCAACCATCAAGCGCGTCACGCTCAGCCCCTGGCTGCCCGCCACGGTATGCGATCAGGTCAAGAAGGTGCTCAAGTCCATCAAGGGGTGCGAGAAGCTGCGGGTGTTCCGGTCCACGCTGGTGGACAACGAAGACTGGAAGAAATTCGCCAGCGCGGGCCGCAAGGAAGCCGCATGACGGACAAGCAACAGGCCGGCGGCGCGATGTCGCCGGCCCAGATCGTGGACGCCTTTGCGCGCCTTGGCTGGAAGAACAACGACCCCATGGGCCAGGTGCTGCGCTTGCGGCGCGATGACCCGCAGGCGCTGGGCGAGCTGGTCACTCGGTTCCTGGATCTGGGGCATGAACACGCCACCTTCATTGACGCCGCGCTGGACCTGATGGATGACGCCACCTACGCCGACACGCTGCGGCAGGCGTGGCAGCGGTCCAGGCAGGGCGAGACGTCCAAGGCCTTGGCGGAAGTGCTGGATTCCGCTGCGGTGCAATGGCCTGAGGTGTTCGCCGATGATTGGGATCGCCTGCTGAGGGCCGCGCATCAGGGCCAGGGCGGACCGCGCTTTGGGGTGGATTTCGCCTGGCGCGCGCTGGACGCTGAGACGGCGCGTAACTGGCTGGCGCAGGTCGGGCCAGAGGCGGAAGAGGGCTCGTTGGAACATTTGCGCGCCCGCGCCGTGTTGCATTCGCGCCAGCCAGCGCTGGTGCTGGATGTCTGGCGCAGGGTGTTCGCGGCGCCGGATGACCCGAACGGCATCTATTGGCTGATGGCGGTGGGCTATGCCGATGACAATGGACAGGCGCGTGCGCTGCACGGCGAGCGGCCGCTGCACATCGGTTTCAGCGCGGCGCAGCGCAAGCTGATGGAGGCCTCGCAGCCAGCCTGGCGGCGCGAGATTCACCGGCTGCATCCGACATGGGGCGTGGCGGGATGCCGTGTTGATCCGGTGCGTACCGGCAGGCCCGCGACCTCCGCAGAGCCGGGGGCTGCTGGCATCGACGCACAGGCCGACGCCGCCACGATCACGCAAGGCCGCATGGGCGGCGCCTTGACCGCGACCTGCGGCCTGTGCCACGGCCCGTTGCACCGGCTGCTGGCGCTGCCGCAACCGGCGTTGGCTGGCATTGCTTGCGATACGCCGCTGGAATTGGCGACCTGCCTGTCCTGCCAAGGCTGGGAGAGGGACGCGTCGGTGCTGTTCTTCCGCCACGACGATCAGGGCGCGCCCCAGGCGCATCCGTCGCAGCAACGCGCCGAGCCGTGGACGCCGGAGTTTCCCGCCGAGCCCTTGCTGGAGGCCGACGTGACGCTGTTCCAGGCCCCTGCGCGGTGGGCCTGGCAGGACTGGGGCGATTCCAACAGCCGCCAGAACCTGAGCCGTGTGGGCGGGCCGCCCAGCTGGGTGCAGCAGGGGGAATATCCGCCGTGCCCCGATTGCGGCAAGCACATGGACTACGCGATGCAGCTGGATTCTGACTTGCCGCAGGAAGGCGGCGGCGAATGGCTCTGGGGCAGCGGCGGCTGCAATTACACCTTCTGGTGCGCGCATTGCCGCGTTAGCGGGCATCTTTGGCAGTGCACCTGAGACGATAGCGTTCGTTGCGCCGCGCCGGCGTCACCCCCGCACCAGCGAGTTGTGCGCGCCGGCCCCCGCCATGACGCCCGAGGCGCTGGCCAAGGTCGCGTTGGCCATCGGCAGCGTGGCATCGCCCGCGGCAAAGACACCGGGCACAGTCGTTTGCTTGAAATCGTCGACCCGCAGGTACGGCCCCATCGGCCCTTGATCGAAGGCGCAACCCAGTTGCATGGCCAGCGGGCTGGCCATGTGCACGCGGGCCGCCACGAACAGCGCATTGATCAGCAGGCGGCGGCCATCGGCCAGTTGCACCGCGTCGATCTGCGGCGCCGGGCCCAGCAGGTTCACCACCGGGGTGCGTTCGATCCGTACGCCGCGCGCGGTCAGCAAGGCCGTCTGCTCCGAGTCGGGCTCGAATTCGCCCTGGGTGAAGTAGGTGGTGGGGCCCCAGTCGGGCAGCAGCGCCGCCTGGTGCGCGGACAAGGGGTGCGCCGCCAGCACGCCCAGCGGACGGTCCGCCACTTCGTAGCCGTGGCAATAGGGGCAGTGCAGCACGGTCTGCCCCCAGCGTTCCTGCAGGCCGGGCAGGGCGGGCAGCTCGTCGCGCATGCCGGTGGCCAGGACCAGGCGGGCGCCATGCAGGACGCTGCCGTCCTCCATGGTGACGAGGAAACGTCCCGCCGATTCCTCGGCGTGGGCGGCGGTGCCGTCGATGAATTCCACCGTGGGGTAGGCGGCCAGTTGCCGGCGGCCCAGGCGCACGATTTCGGTGGGGGATTTGCCGTCCAGGCCCAGGAAGCCGTGCGAACGGGCGGCATAGCGGTTGCGCGGCCGGCCGGCATCCACCAGGGCGATGCGGCGGCGGGCGCGCGCCAACTGCATGGCGGCGGACAGGCCGGCGAAGCTGCCGCCGACAACGATGGCGTCATAGCGCGGGGGGCGGATATCCAGTTGCATGGCTTTCTCGATACTTTAAAAGTTGCATGATAAGTCGATCGCGCGGTTTCACGCAACTTATAATGTTTCAATCGATGAACCTGGAATCCCTCTCCGATGCGTAGCGACAACCGCCTGTCACGCATGCTGCACGTGCTGATCCACATGGCCGAGCACGACGCGCCGCTGACCTCCGAGAGCATCGGCAAGATGCTCAATACCAATCCCGTGGTGGTGCGGCGCATGATGTCCGGCCTGCGCGAACGCGGCTATGTGCAGTCCGAAAAGGGCCACGGCGGCGGCTGGGTGCTGACGCGCAAGCTGTCCGAGCTGACGCTGCTGGACGTCTACCAGGCGCTGGGCGAGCCGCCGATCTTTGCGTTGGGCCTGGCCGACAGCGAACCCAAGTGCCTGGTCGAGCAAGCGGTCAATGCCGGGCTGGACGGCGCGCTGTCCGAGTCGCGCCGGCTGTTGCTGGCGCGCTTTTCGACCATCCGCATCGACCAGCTGGCGCGGGACTTCCAGGAACGCCTGAAGCAGCATCCCGAGTACCGGGGGCTGCTCCCGGGCCAGCACCCCGACCACGATCCGCACTGCGGTTAAAGACGGCCGAGCAGGCCGCTTGCGAGCCTGGCCGGCGTCCTGGCCGGTGTATTCTCGCAATCGTGCCGCGCCTGCATCCCAGGCGTTCGGCCCGCGCAAGAAAACACGGGCGGCGCCCACCCGCGCCAGCCTGGAACTGCCCGCACAGGAGACCGAACATGCTTTTGACCGAAGAACAGCTCAGCGTCCAGGACATGGCGCGCCGTTTCGCCCAGGAACGCCTGGCGCCCAATTCCGAACGCTGGGACCGCGAGCACCACTATCCGGCCGACGCCATCGCCGAGATGGTCCAGCTGGGCTTTTTCGGCATGCTGGTGCCCGAGGAATGGGACGGCAACGCCAGCGGCTATCTGTCGTACGCGGTCGCGCTGGAGGAAATCGCGGCCGGCAACGGCGCCTGCTCCACCATCATGAGCGTGCACAATTCGGTGGCCTGCATGCCCATCCTGAAGTACGGCACCGATGCCCAGAAAGAACAGTTCCTGCGGCCGCTGGCCACGGGCCAGCATATCGGCGGCTTCGCGCTGACCGAGCCGCAGGCCGGGTCGGATGCCAGCAGCCTGCGCACCCGCGCGGTGCGTGACGGCGACCACTACGTGATCAACGGCGCCAAGCAGTTCATCACCTCGGGCCGTACCGGACAGACGGTGATCGTGTTCGCCGTGACCGATCCGCAGGCCGGCAAGCGCGGCATTTCGGCGTTCATCGTGCCGACCGACACGCCGGGCTACCAGGTGGTCCGCGTGGAAGACAAGCTGGGCCAGCATCTGTCGGACACCTGCCAGATCGCCTTTGAAGACATGCGCATTCCGGCGGCGTGGCGCCTGGGCGAAGAGGGCGAGGGCTACAAGATCGCCCTGTCCAACCTGGAAGGCGGGCGCATCGGCATCGCGTCGCAATCGGTGGGCATGGCCCGCGCGGCGTTTGAATGCGCGCGCGACTATGCGCGCGACCGCCAGGCTTTCGGCAAGCCCATCATGGAACACCAGGCGGTGTCGTTCCGGCTGGCCGACATGGCCACGCAGATTCACGCGGCGCGCCAGATGGTGCTGCATGCCGCGGCGCTGCGCGAGGCCGGCAGGCCGGCGCTGACCGAGGCATCGATGGCCAAGCTGTTCGCCTCGGAAATGGCCGAAAAGGTCTGCTCGGCCGCGATCCAGACGCTAGGCGGCTATGGCTACCTGGCCGACTTTCCCGTGGAACGCATTTACCGGGATGTGCGGGTGTGCCAGATCTATGAAGGCACCAGCGATATCCAGCGCCTGGTGATCGCCCGCGCGCTGTAAAGGCGCCCGCCCATCATGGCGTTGGCGCGGCGGCATCCAGAGCAGGGCGCGGCGGCCCGATTGCGCCGCCGCCAGCCTCCTTAAGCCAGCAGCGCCTGCACGGCCGCCTGCGCCTCGGGCGGCAAGGGCTGTTCCCGCTGCAGCCGCGCGATCTTTTCTTCGAATTCCTGCACCACGTCCGGCCGGAGCTGCTTCATGGCGCGCACGGTCTGCGCCAACAGCAGGCGCACGTTGAGGCTGTGCGGAAAGTCCAGGCATTGGCGGATATTGCCGTCGATGATCTCGCGTTCGCCGTTCAGCTGGCCGGGCCGGCTATCGTCGGCGCCATTGCAGCGCACCGCCAGCAATTGCTCCAGCCGCAGCAGGTAGCGCGGGAACGACGCGCCGTCGGGCACCGTGTAGTTCGCCGGGGCGTTCTTGGGGCTAAGCGCCGCGGCGCGCGCAATCAGCGCCACCAGGTCTTCGGTCAGCTGCTGCAGGGCGGCGGCGGGCTCGGCCATGGGGAATCGGGCCGATACCGTGCCGATGCATTCCTCGTCGTCGGTGCGCAGCACGCGCACGTGGGCCTGCCAGGGTTCGGCGGTGGTGACCAGGTGAGAAATCACGACGAAGTCGCTTTGCGCTTCGCATTGCTGGGCGTAGCGGATGGCATCGGCGTCGTCCCACGCCGCGCCGCTGAGCACGAAGCCGGGGTCCGGTTGCGTCAGCCATGGCACCAGCGTTTGCGTGCGCAGGCCGCAGCGCAGCGCCAATTGTTCGTTGAAATACAGCGGCAGCGCGCGGCTCAGGCGGCCGGTGGCGTCGGCCAGTTGCCGCTCGGCATGGTCAGGCGCGTTGCCGATTTCAGCCGACCCGCCCAGGAACGACACCAGCGGGCGGTTGGGCGGAATCGGGTCGAACAGCTTGGCGGCCGGCGACTCGGGCGCCAGCCAGACCGGGCCGCGGCCCAGCAGCATGGCAAAGCGCATCTGATCGGGTTCGGCCAAGGTGCCGTCGCCCAGGGTAGCGCGCGCCAGTTCGGTATCCCAGTACGACAGGTTTTCCTGCCAGTCGGGGCGCTGCTGCGCGTAGAGCTGCTCGAGAATGCGGCGGGCCTGGTCGTATTGGCCCAGTTCGGCATGGGCGCGGATCAGGTTGTTGCCGACCATGACGCCGTGCGCCGCGGCATCGAAGCGCGGGCCGGCCAGTTGCAGGATCGGTTCGATGGCGCCGGCATTGCCCAGGTCGGCGCTCATTTGCATCAGCAGGCCGGCGGGCGTGGGCGAGCCGGCGCGGGCCAGGGCTTCCTGGTAGAGCTTGATCGCGCCGGCCAGGTTGTGCGCGCCCAGCTCGGCATGGGCCAGCCACAGCTGCGCGCGCCAGCTGCCGGGCAGGGCCGCGACTTTGCGCATGGCGGTGACGCCCGCGACATCGCCGCCGTGTTCGCGGTGGATGGCTTCGTACCAGCCCAGGCCGTTTTCCTGGTTGGGATCGTGTTCCAGCGCGCGCCACAGGGTGGCCAGGGCGCCGGCTTCGTCGCCGCGTTCGTCCTGGATCTTGGCCAGGTTGGTCAGCGTGACGCCGGTTTCACCGTGCTGCCGCATGAATTCCAGCAGGACGCGTTCGCTGTCGTCCAGCCGGCTGGTCTTCATGTAGACGATGGCCAGCAGCACCACCGCGCGTTCCGCGCCGGGCTCCAGTTCAATCAGACGCTCGGCGGGCTTGAGCATGTCGTCGGCAAAGCCATCGCCCAGCGACTGGATGATCAGCCCGGACAGCGAATCGGCGTCGTTCCAGTGCTGTTCGATGGCGCCGGCCAGCACGTTCTCGCGCCATTGCTCGCGGGTCACGAAGATTTCGCGGCCATAGGCGTCGTAGGCGCGGATCAGGTTGGGGTCTTGTGCCGGATCGCTGACGGGAGCTGCTTCGGCTTCGGCGGCAGGCGGCGTGGGTTGTTGGCCGAGGATTTTCTTCAGGAAGCTCATGCGGAACTCCGGATGCAGGGAAAAGGCCGTCGCCTACGAGCGTGCGCGTCGGCTGAGGAGGGTCGCAGCGGGCTTGCCGCGGCTGGCGCGGCGGCGGCGGGCCCACATCGTGTAGATGATGAGATTGCCCACCACCAGCAAGACCGCCAGCAGGATCTGCACATTGCGCGTCAGGCCGTCCGGGTAGATCGCGGCCAGGATGTAGTGTTCGATGAAACCGCCGCCGTAGCCTTGCTGGCCAGCCTGCTGGCGCAGCGAGACTTCCAGGGGCGTCAGGGGGCAGATCCAGCCCATGCCGATCACCATCGCACCCCAGGCCAGTGCGGGAAGGTGCAGGTAGGCCAGGCGCCAGCGCCACAGGGCCAGCAGGCCGCCGAACACGACGAAGGCGACGAACAGGCCATGCAGCACCAGCACTGCGTCGGCCATCAGGCGATAGATCATGCGGGGAGTTCTCCAGGTTCAGGCAAGCGGGCCGCGCCAGCCGCGCACGCCGCGGTCGGGCGCGGATCAGGCCTTCAGGTCGCGCAGCAGCTTGGTCAGTTCAGGCGCCGTCATCAGCGACACGCCCTGGGCGCGGGCGTATTGCAGCGCGTAGTCCGACACGTCGCCCAGGGCGATGTAGATGGCTTCGCGCGCGCCGCGCTTTTCCCGCGCCGCCTGCAATTCGCGCAGGGGTTCGACGCCCACGCGGGCGGCCTTCCAGCGCTTGGCGCTGACCAGGGCGACGTGGCCGTCCTTGCTCAGGGCGAAGTCGGCGCCGGGCGTCTGCAGCCGTTCGACCTCGCAGCCGTCGCGCTTGAAACCGGCTTCGACGGTGGCGGAAAATTCGTTCCAGGACATGGCGGCGGCCGCTTGCGCCACGGCCTCCACGCGGGCGCCGGACGGGGCGCGCAACTGCTTGTAGGCCGCCATGATGGCGATGACGGCGAACGGCACGGCAGCGAACACGCCCATGGCGGCATAGTCCAGCGGCAGGGCGGCAAAACCGCCCACTGACAGCACCACGGCCACGCCCGCGCTCATCCACCACGGCGAGCGCAGCAGCACCGCGAAAATGGAGTTCTGCGACATCTTGAGCTTCATGCGCGCACCACGATGCGGACGTCGCCACAGGTGACGATCTGGCCAGGCCGGATCTTGGCCGTCTTGCGGCTTTCCACCACGCCGCCCACGCTTACGTGGCCGTCGGCCACCAGCATCTTGCCGGCGCCGCCGCTGTCGCACACGCCGGTGGCCTTGAGCAGCTGGTTGATTTCAATATAGGGGCTGCCTTCGGCAAGCGTGAATTCGATGATGGGCATGTCGCGAACAATCGTTGAAAGGGAAATCGGGCCGTTCAGCCCTGGCCGCCGGGGGGATTGCCCCCCCCGGCGGCCAGGGCTGAACGGCCCGATTTCCCTTTCAACGATTGTTCGCGACATGCCCATCATCGAATTCACGCTTGCCGAAGG
>NZ_LZZT01000045.1 GCF_014170305.1 Achromobacter sp. UMC71 | reverse complement strand
TGGTACGGCTACGACGCGATGAACCGCCAGACCACGGTCGAGGCGGTCAACGCCAACCTGGAGATCAACGCGGCCCAGGGCCACAAGCTGACGTACGACGCCAACGGCAACCGCCTCTCGGACACGTATTGGGACAAGGTCCTCTATGCCGACGGCGGCACGGCGGCCGGCTTCACCACGGAGCGGTACACGTACGACGCGATCAACCGCCTGACCACGCTGCGGCGCGACGGGCTGCTGCTGGACGCGCGCTACTACGACGGGGCCGACCGCGTGGTGCTCAGCGGCATCGACGGGTCGCTGGGCAAGGCGTTCTTTGACCGGTCGGGGCTGGCGGGCGAGCAGCGGCGTATGACGGCTACGACGGCGCCGGGCGGCTGTATTCGGCGCGGGTGGTCAAGATGACCGATGCGGGCCTGTCGGGCGGCTACGCCACGACGTATTCCGGCTACGACCAGGCGGGCAACGTCACGCAGTACTCGACGGCGGTGTATGACGGCTCGCCCTACACCAACACGTACACCTACACCCACGAGCGCTACGAGGGCTACCGGGAGAAGACGCTGTCGGGCACCAGCACCGCGCTGGACCCGGGCCAGACGACGTACCAGTACGACGTCAACGGCAACCTGATCGGCGTGGTCGATAGCAAGGACAGCAGCAAGAACCAGACGCTGGTCAATGATGCCAACGGCAAGATTTTGCAGCGCGTGCAGAACGGGCAGACGATCCGGTCGCTGGTGGTGAACGGGGAGTTGATGGGAACGACCGGGCCGGCGGCGGGGGCGGATGATTTCTCGCCGAGCTTCCGACCGATTGACGGGGGCAATCCTTCGGCCAGTCCGGGGTCGTATCGGATACAGGCGGGCGGACGGGCCGCTAAACCGATTGCTTGCCGAAGGGAGAAGTTAGATCTTGGGCCACCAAATTGCCTGACGCCCACGCACCCTCCGGCCACGCCATTCCTCATGCACTACCTCTTCCGCCCCATCAAACACCTGTACCCCATCCGTGAATGGGCGCTTGAGCGGGGGGCGGAAATGCGCATGGCGCCCGAAACCTACGAGATGTCTTTGCAGTTGAACGATCGCAAGGTGGTGCTGATCCCGCGATTCGTCCGGGAAGAAGAAGGTCGCATCGTCTACCACCGCGACATGTCGGCGGATGGAAATTTCATTGGCTGGATGCCGTACGCGGTGAAGTCATGGGCGTTGTCCAACGACAAGCGTGCATTCAAGGACTATGCGGTGGCCAATGGGCTGCGGGTAACGGCCAGTTGGACGGAAGGGGCGCATTTGGCGCCGGACTACATCGTCAAGCCTGCGGTAGGGTCGTTTGGCGTCGGTATCCGTGGACCGTTCGGGCCGTTGGCGCCATTGGACGCGGACGTGGAGCTGGCCGAAGGTGAGTTCTATGAGCAGTTCATACGGGGCCGCAGTGCCAAGGCGTGGTTCTGGAATGGCCATCCGGTGGCGCTGGAGGTGCTGACGCCGCCGATGATTACCGGGGATGGCCGGCGCAGCCTGCGCGAGATTGCGGCGCAGCCGCGCGGCAATTTCGATGTGGCGTTGAATCTGGACGAGTCAGTGCAAATTCTGGCGTGGCAGGGCGTGGATCTGGATTCCGTGCTGCCCGCCGGTATGGAGGTGATGCTGGACTACCGCTATATGACGCCGTACGACCGGGTGACGGTGACGAACCGCAATGTGTGGCGGTCGGTATCGCCAGAGATTGCCGGGCAGTTCAGCTACGCGGGGCAGTTGCTGTACCGCGGTATCGACGCGGCGGTGCGGCGCAATTCGGTGTTTACGCTGGATGCGGTGATCGACTCGGAAGACCGGGTCTGGTTGCTGGAGATGAACAGCCATCCGATGATTCATCCTGGCGTGTATCCCCATATGCTGGCGTCGATATTTGGGGAAGCGGCTTAGACCTGCGGCGCCCGGAGCCTGGCCTGCTCGACCAGCGGTCGCAGCGCGTCTTCGTCCCACATCTTGAACACCAGCACGCGGCGGTCGCTGGGGCAGATTCGCGAGACGGACCGGCCGACGTGATGGGGGTCGCCGCGCAAGATGGCGACGCGGCCCGGACGGGGCATGATGCCGCCGCTGATTTCGCCGTTTTCATCGAAGATCAACGTTTCGCCAGCCCAGGTGATGTCCCACTGCGGGCTGCAGTAGATCAGTACGGTGAGGTGAGCGGGCGCCACGGTGCGGTTGCGAAAGTCGAAGTGCGGGTTGCCTTCGGTGCCAAAGGTGTTGGCGCTGACGCTGCATTCGTACAAGCCCAGGGTGCCGCCGATCTTGGCGGCGACCATTTCCCAGGTTTCGCGCAGCACATCGAGCGGGTCTTCCAGTGCGTCCATTTGGTCTTCGACGCGTCCGAACAGCGCTTCTTCGGTGACGGCGACGGGGTAGTACCAATGGATGTCCAGGGAGTGCGTTTCGAACCGGCTGGCGCGGTTCAGGAAGTACATGGGCATCCAGTTGGACGCCTGGGTCAGGCGCTCGAGCAGGTCGGGCGTGAACCAGTCGTCGTGGACTTCAACGCCGGTGGGCAGGTGCATGGGGTTTCCTGGTGGTGAAGCGTTCAGGGAAAAGGATGGGGGAAAGTCGACGCGGGATGGTGGCTGGCCACGTTGCCGAGCGGTTCCATGCCGCTACCGAATGACATGGGCACTAGACCGGGCGCAAACGCACGCGCCACGGCCAGGCGTTCGCCTGAACCCAGTGCGTTCTGGCGGGGCGTGATGTCGACGAACAAGGGGCTGATGCCTTGGGCGACCAGCCCGTCGTAGAGCGCCTGCGCGTCGGGCAGGTCGTGGCGCTCGATCTGCGCGAAAGGTTGATGGGTATCGGGGACGGCCAGGTTGTCGGCCCGGTGAAACCAGGCGGGGCTGGCGTACAGGTCGAAGTGGTCGTCGGGCGTGCGGACGCTGGCTGGGCGGATGCGGCCGATGGCAATTCCATGCAGCAGCGAGAAGACGCGGGATTCCAGTTCGGCCAGGGCCGATTCCAGGGCGCGTTGCAGGCCTAGCCCGGCGCCTGCGCTGACGCAGGCAACGCGCCGCTCGGCATGGCGCGCCATCAGGAAGGCTACCTGGGCGTAGGGGGATGGCAAGGCCTGGACCGTGACGGAGAATCCCGTGGCGAGGATGGCGCGGACGCGGGCCTGGAACGCGCCAGGCAGCGAGTCGATCGGCAGGCCCGTGCCGGGCTGCTGGGCGAGCCAATGGCGCATGAAGCCATCGCGTTCGATCAGCTCCAGCGTGCCTGCCAGGCGGGCGTCGGCCTGGGTGGTGCCGGCGGCGCAGCCCGAGGAATTGCTGTACCAGTAGAACGCGCTTTGCCCATGGCGGTTGCGCAGCGATTCGGCCGAGTAGACCAGATCGGCCAGTACGGCGATACGCCGGCCGTCGGTGATGCGTTCGGCGTCGGCCCAGCGCTGCGTGGCGTGGTCATCGAATGGCACGCAAGGAAAGCCTTTGCGACGGTACTGCTGTGGGGTGAAGCGCGCGACGTGGTGCGGATGCAGGGCATCGGTCAGGTCGGCGTAGGCGGCTTGCCGCAGGTTGCGGGGTTCGCAGTAGCCTTGGCGTTCGATGGTCTCGGCGACGGCCTTCCGGCAAGCCAGCACAGGATCGGTGTCGCGGCCCCAAGTGGGGCGGTCGATCGGACCGTGCCGGAGTTTGGCGCGGCCAACATAGTAGGGCAGGGTGTATTGGTCGGAAGGGGCATCGGCCCACGTGAAATCCATGACAGGCGCGGCGTCGGTCCGCGCCAGCTGGCTGGCGGTGGGCAGGGTGCCGAAGATCGCCGAACCCAGGATCAGATGGCTCGGCGTGCGGCACAGGCTGCGCACGATAGCCTCGTAGTAGCTGCCAAACGCCACGAAGCCCAGGCCCTGGTGACTGGCGGCCAGGGCGCCGTTCTGCAGAGCCATGCCGGCTTCGGTGTACAGGTATTGCACGGCGCGGTTGCGGTAGCGCAGCGCGGCCAGTTGCGCGTCGGCCGCCAGGAAGATCATGCCCGCGGCTGATTCCAGCAGCCAGGGCTTGGCGATGGCGCGTGGCAGGGTCGCCAGCGACGGGGCGATCAATTCGTATTGCAGGAGATAGGCGTCGGGATAGCGGACACGGTAGAGGCCGGGCGCCAGGGTTTGTCCAGGCGCGCCGCAAGTGGGGCGCTGCAGCGCGAGGTAGACCTCGGTCAGGTGCATGGCGCCCGCCGAAGGCGTGGTGCGGCGGGGCAGGAGATGGCCCGCGCGCTCGCGGTCGTTGCAGACAATGCCCGTCAACGACCAGGCCAACGCGTCCAGCGCCTCTTGCGGCACGGGGGCATCACCGTAGGTATAGGTCGAACGGCGGGTGGCCAGGGCCGTTTGCAGGGTGTCGTCCTGGAGGCGGGCGATGGTGCGTTGCAGAGAGGGACGGCACGCCGCTGCGAGGGTTTGCGCGGGGGCGCGGACCGAGCCGGCCGGTGCCGTGGCGTTGTTCGCTGGCGAAGTGGCGGATCCTGCAAACCGCTGGCCGATGCGTTCGGACAGGTTGTCGGGTGCAGGCTGGCCATAGGGACTACTGCCCCAGGCAAACCCCATATTGGCCAGCAGATAGCTCCCGGCGTCCACCAGGGCGCCGCTGTCCAGCAGAAAGGGGATGAACCGGCCGAGCCGCTCGCGCGTGTCGCGGTGCGCGACGCTGTCCAGCAGTTCCGTGATGGAGCGGGTGCCGTCGCACAAGGCGAAGGCCCGGCGCAGCAACGCGCGGTCGGCGCGAATGGCGATGTCGCCGTGGGCTTGGCGTACGGTGAGCGTGTCGCCATCGATCAGCGCGGGACCGGCCAGCATCGGGCACACCCTGGCGGGATCATGGGCGCGCAGGTCTTCTGCGGTGATGGGGGCTTCCGTCAGCATGTGGGGAGTCGTCAAGGAAATGGGTGGGGAAATTTCGCGTGGCGATGCACCTGGGCGAGCATGCCCAGGGGCTCCAGGCCCACGCCGAAAGACAGGGGCACCAGGGATGGCACAAATGCCTTGACCACGTGCAGCGGGCGCGTGCCGTGGTCCAGCACGCACTGCGTGGTAGTGAGGTCGACGATGACGGGCGCCATGCCGGCCGCGGCCAGCCGGTGCACCAGCGCGCCGCGCAGGGGCCGCTGCGCCAGGTCGCGCCAATCGATGGCGGCAGCATGGGCTTGGAACAGCGTATCGGCCCGCCGGTAGTAGCGCCTGACGCCATACAGTTCGAAATGGTCGGCCGGGGTGCGCACCGCGGCGGGGTGGCTGATCATCGGGACAGGGCCATGGCGCCAGGCCAGCACGCGCGATTCCAGTTCTGCCAGGGCGTGTGCCAGGGTTGCGTGCGGATCGTTGCCTGCCGCGGCGCCCAGGGTCGTGAAGCAGCGGGTGTCATCGCGCGCCCAGACGATGAAGACGTGCGCCCACTGCGAGTCCAGCCGTTGAATGCTGATCTCGCTGGGCAGCGCGCGCAGGCGTTGCAGGCGTGCCTGGATATCGGCAGGCAAACTGGTGTCGGCCAAGGGTGTGCCGGGGTGCTGGCTGAGCCAGTGGCGCATGAACGCATCGCGTTCGATCAGTTCGCCCAGGGCGCGTTCGATGGCTTCGGGCGGTGTGGCGCCGGCTGCACAGCCCGAAGTGGTGGCGTACGTCAGAGGCGGGACGAGCGCAAGACCAGCGCGGACCAGCGAGGGCCGCGCGTAGACCAGATCTGCGGGAATCCAGGCGGAGCGGCCATCGTCGCTGTGGACGGCACGAGTCCAGTGATAGCGTTGGGTCGCGGAAAACGGCCGAAAAGGGAAGCCTGGCCGGCGATATTGCGCCGTGCGATACCGGATGAAGGCGGACGGGTCCAGGGTGCCTGGCAGGTCGTTGGCGCAGCCCTCGGCCGGCGCGTCTGGCGTGTTCCAGGCCAGGCGCTCGATGACTTCGGCGCTGGCTTTGCGATAGGCCGTGTCTGGGTCCTGGCTTGCACCCCAGGAATAGTCGCCGTCGGGCGCGTTGCGCCGCTGCTGGGCGCGGGCCAGATACAGTGGGGGGGCCGCGGCCTGCGGGGCGCCGTTGTCCAGCAGGCTCGTGTCGATCCACGAAAATTCCAGTTCCGGGCCGGACCCGGCCGGAACGGGCGCATCCGTCGATGGGCCGAACACCGCCGATCCCAGTATCAGTTGTGGCCCCGTGCCGCAGAGCGCCTGCACGGCCGCTTCGTCGTAGCAGCCCAGCGTGGCATAGCCCAGGCCAAGTGCAGTGGCGGCCAACGCGCCGTTATGCAGCGCGGCGCCGGCTTCGGTGTACAGGTACTGCACCGCGCGGTTGCGGTAGCGGGTCGCTGCCAACGCGATATCACCCGCCAGGAAAATGGCGCCTGTGGCCGTCTGCACATGCCAGGGCTGAACGAAGGCGCGTACCAGCAGGGAGACGTCGCCGACGCGCTCCAGAGCCACCTGGCGCGGGCCGGGGTAGTGCACGCGGTAGATGCCCGGCGCATGGCCGTCGACAGGACGCCGCAACGCTACGTAAGGCTGGACCTGATGCAGGGCGCCTGCGGATGCAATGGTCCGGCGGGCGATATCGGCGCCAAGGCGCTCGTGGGCGGTACGTACAATGCCGCACAGCGCCCATAACAAGCCCGTGAGACTGCCGGCTGGCATGGCGGTATTCGCGAAGACATAGCAGGAAATCCGGTGCGTCAGGGGCGCCATCCAGGCGGCTGCGTCGACGGTGTCGATACTCAGAGCGTCAGTGGTGGACGTTGCGTCTGGCCAGCGCGGGCGGCGGCTGAGACGGTCGGTGTCCAGCGGTGGTGCGGAGCGGCCGTGAGGGGCGGCCTGGGAGGCGTACTGCAATGCATGCGCCGTCAACAGGTTGCCGTCCACCAAGGCCCCTGCCGCAAGCAGATCCGCCAGAAAGGCCGCGAAGCGCTCGGGATTGATCGCGGTAGGCAATGCCGACAAGATGGCAGCGACAGGGCGCGTGCCATCGCAGAGATCCAGCGCCGCGCGCAAGAAGGCGGGCGGCGCGGTGACGGAGAGCTCGCCATCAGCATGGCGGATGCGCAGGCGGCGGCCGGTCAAGATGGCCGTGCCCGTGACCGCCGGGCACATTGGCGTTGCCGGAAGCGGCGCGAGGTGGCCGAGCGGCGTTGCGGCGTCGGTCTGTGAAACCATGAATACGGGAAAGAGAGTAAAAAATCCCTTACTGCCGCCGGGCGGGCGAGGGATCGGGCAACGCGGACAACAGGGCCTGCGGCGTGCCGCAGCTCAAGGGGCGCCGCCGCTGCCGGAGTCGTCGCCGCTGCCGCCAGAACCCAGCGGCATGCCGACCTTGTGGGGCAGGCGCATCTTGTGCGTCACCGACCATTCGACGTCACGGCGGGGTTTTTTTTTCTCGACCTTGCTCGCCGCGCCCTGTTCAAGCGCCTGGGCGGATTCCGCGCCCTGTTGGGCAGCGATTAGCGTCATGGATATCTCCTGATATGTATAGACAAAGAGGACCTGCATCGACTTTTTTTGCCATCCTCGACAACATATCCGGCTTGGGGAGGAAAAGTTTAGCGAAGGCGGGGCGGAGTCATGGTCGAGCTCGCCCTTCGGCAGGCAGGCCCGCCCTGCGCTTGGCGGCTCATCCGCGGGGATGCTAAATGGGTGCCGAGTTGAGCCGGTGCAGGCGGTGCTGCGCCATGTGTCGGGGGCGGATGTGACGATGACAGAGGGACATGCTGTCGGGCAGGCGCTGCTGGCATCGGTGGCCGGGTTCTGGTTGCGGGTGGTTTTTTCGATGTCTGAAAGGCCGATCGGGCGGGGCTGGTTTGGCCGGTAAGGCTTGTACGCCCCGCATACCTACGCCCTGGCGCTGTCCGCGCGCGCTTGCATCCAGCGGCGATACCGGCAGGTCCGGCGCTGGGCGCCGGCTTGCGACACGACCAGCGCCCAGACGGGTGACACGCCGGGCGCGGGACGGCGTTGGCGGCTGAGGCGGGTCAGTTGGTATTTCACGGCCGCCATGTGCGCGGCGGTGGCCAGCACCTTGTCTTTCCAGTGGATGGGCTTGAGTTGGGGCGCGCTGGCTTGTCCCTGGCGCCAGCGGCGAGGCAGGTCCGGTTCGATGGCCAAGGCGGTGGCGATGCCGGCCATGGCGATGCCGCTGTCGATCACCTGGTCCGCGACGGCGCGGCGCCGGATGCCGCCGGTGACCATCAGGGGCATGGTGGCGACCGCGGCGATGTCGCGGGCGAAATCCAGGAAATAGGCCTCGCGCGCCAGGGTGCGTTCGTCTCGCGCGGCGCCCATCATGGCGGGGGCTTCGTAGCTACCGCCGGACAACTCGACCAGGTCCACACCCAGCGGCGCCAGCATCTCGATCACGTGGCGGGCGTCTTCCGGCGAGAAGCCGCCGCGCTGGAAATCGGCCGAGTTGAGTTTGACGGCAATGGCAAAGCCCGGGCTGACGGCGGCGCGCACGCGCCGCACGGTGTCCAGCAGCAGGCGGGCACGATTTTCCAGGCTGCCGCCCCAGCGATCCTGGCGGCGGTTCGATAACGGCGACAGGAACTGGCTGATCAGATAACCGTGCGCGGCATGGATCTGCACGCCCGTGAATCCGGCGCGCTCGGCAAGCGCGGCGGTGGCGGCGTAGCGGTGTTCGACGTCGGCGATGTCGGCGGCTGTCATTTCACGCGGGACGCCGAACCTTTTGGATTGCGCGCCCAGGTCCAGGGCGACCGCGGACGGCGCCAGGGTTTCCTGGCCGAGGGCGGCGGGCATCTGGCGGCCGGGGTGGTTGATCTGCATCCAGGCTTGTGCGCCGTGTGAACGCGCGGCGTCCGACCAAGCCTTGAAGCGGTCCAGATGACGGTCGTTTTCCAGCACGACGCCGCCGGGGCCGGTCATGGCGCGGGCATCGATCATGACGTTGCCGGTGATGATGAGGCCGGCCTCGCCCTCTGCCCAGGAACGGTACAGGCGGATCAGCGCGGCGGAGGGGGCGTGATTGTCATCGGCCATGTTTTCTTCCATGGCGGCTTTGGCGATGCGGTTCGGGATGACGCTGCCCGAAGGCAGGGTAAGGGGCGAGAACAGGGACATGATGTGCTTACGGAGTCAGGGATTGCCAGACCTTAACCTTCAAGTTAGATTGAAGGTCAAGCGCTGGCGCGCGCTTTTTGCGGGTGCGGCGGCAAAAGGGGAAAACGTTGAATATCGGAGAATTGGCCAAGCGCACCGGACTGGCCGCGTCGCGTATCCGCTTCTATGAAAGCCGCGGCCTGCTGAAGATGGCGGCCCGGGGCGCCAATGGCTATCGCGTCTACCCGCCCGAGGCGGCGCTGGCGCTGGCGCTGATCACGACCGCGCAGCAGGCCGGTTTCAGTCTGGATGAGATCCGGCCGTTGCTGCCGTCCGGGCAGGGCGACTGGGATCAAGGCGCGCTGTTGGCGGCGCTGCGTCGCAAGGTCGCCGAGATCGAGGCGTTGCAGGCGAAGCTGGCCAACAACAAGGCGCAACTGGCGGCGGTGATCGAGGACATCGAGGACATCGAGGCCAGGCCGGACGATCTGGATTGTTCGGCCAACGCCAGCCGGGTGCTGTCGCGTGTGCTGGGTAAAGACGCCTAGGGCAGACGCGGCGGGCTGCCAGGCAGTAGTTCTTCGCTGGCATGGTCGAAACGCTCGATCAGGAAGTCCAGCAATCGACGCACGCGGGGCGCCATGTAGCGGGTGCCTTGAAAGACGGCGTGCACGCCGGCTTCGGCCACGCTGTAGTCGGGCAGCAGGACTTGCAGGCGGCCGGCGCGCAGGTCTTCGGCGGCGTCCCAGATGGTCTTGCGGGCGATGCCGCGGCCGGCCAGCGCCCAGCTGCGCGCGAGCGCGCCGTCGTTGGTTTCCCAGGCGCGTTCCAGCGGCACGGTGATGCGCTGAACCTCACGGTCACGTTGACGGACGGTGGTCAGTACGCCGGCATATCCAGCGCGGTGAAGGTTTCCCGCACGCACTCGGCCATGCGCCGGGCCAGCGTGTTGACCGGGTAGTGGTCGGACGTGACCGCGTAACTGTGGAATTCGACCTTTTCTGAAAACGGAATCTCGCGCAGGTCCGGGATGCCCAGCGCGCGCGGTACGACGGGATTGACGATGGAGATGCCCAGCCCCTTGCTGACCATGGTGCAGATGGTGGTGGCGTAGGGCGTTTCGATCGACAGGATGCGGGCGTCGTCGGGAAAATAGCGGTCAATGGCGGCGCGGTTGAAACTGCCGGCGGGCAGCGAGATGAAGTTCTCGTCGTGGAAATCGGCGGGCGTGAGCCGCGCCCTGGCGGCCAGCGGATGTGCGGCGGGCACGATGCCCGCGCCGTGAGCGGTGTTGATGCGTTCGTAATGCAGGCCGGGCAGGTCGGTGTGCAGGGAACAGAAACCGATATCGCAGACGCCGGTGGCGAGCCATTTGGCGACGACGTCCGAGCCGCCGGTGTTGACCACGACGGGGATGTCCGAGAACTTGCGGCGAAACAGGCGGATGGCGTCGGGCAGGACGCATTGGGTGATGGAGCCGACCGCGCCGACCCGCAGCAGCCCGGTGCCGCGCCGGCGGATGGAGCTGGCGCTGTCGTTCAGGGATTCCAGGCCGATGAAGGCGCGTTCGACGTCGGCGTAGAAGGCTTCGGCTTCGGGCGTGGGGATGATGCGCGTGCCCACCCGCTGGAACAGGCCGAAGCCCAGGGTCTTTTCCAGCAGCGCGATCCAGCGGCTGACGTTGGGCTGCGAGGTATGCAGCAGGCCGGCGGCGGTGGTCATCGAGCGCGTCATCATGACGGCGCGGAAGGCTTCGACTTGCTTGAAGTTCATGCGGTAAATCCCTAGGCGGGCAGGGCGGGAACGGGCGGCCAGCAAAGCGGCCTGGCGGCACGGCGGCTGGCGTGTCTAATCATATCAATTTTGTATGAGAAGTCGTAAGAATCTGATTTGACGTATGAATTGGCCGAGCGAGAGACTACGGTTTTCCTTGTTTCGCACCGGACCGATATGGAATCCAAAGTCAGCACCCGCTTGAAGCAACCCCTGGCCCCCCAGGTGCTCCAGCATCTTTTTCTTCCGCGCTTGAACCGGGAGTTTTTCGCCAATTTCGAGATGTTGACCCAGGTCAACCTGGCGCATCTGCTGATGCTGCGCGAGCAGGGCATCCTGGACCACGCAGCGTCGCAGCGCCTGGCGCAGGCCTTGCTGGCGATGCAGGCGGACGGGCCCCACGCGGTGGAGCTGGACGCGGCGCGTGAAGAGGCCTATTTCAACTACGAGGCCCACCTGATCAAGGCGGTGGGGCAGGAATTGGGCGGGCGGTTGCATACGGCCCGCAGCCGCAATGACATCGGCGCCACGATCGACCGGATGCGGGCGCGCGATTTCGCGGCCCGCATCGGTACCGCGTTGATCGGCGTGTCGCAAGCGGCGCTGGCGCAGGCCGAGCGCTACGCGGACTGTGTGATGCCGGGCTACACCCACATGCAGGCGGCGCAGCCGATTACCTATGGCTATTACCTGTCGGCGCTGGCGGATGCCTGGTCGCGGGATATCGGCCGGCTGGCGCATGCGCTGGAAACCGCTGACGCCTCGCCGCTGGGCGCCTGCGCGCTGGCCGGCACGTCGTTTCCGATCGACCGCGGCGCCACCAGCGCGCTGCTGGGCTTCAGCGGTCCGCTGGCCAATGCGCTGGACAGCGTGGCGTCGCGGGATTTCGCCTTGGAACTGAGCGCAACGCTGTCGATCATGATGATCACCTGCAGCCGCATGGTGCAGGACTTCTATATCTGGTCGACGCCGGAATTCGGCTATCTGTCGTTTCCGGACAGCATCGCCAGCACGTCCAGCATCATGCCGCAGAAGAAGAATCCGGCGGTGCTGGAGTACCTGCGCGGCAAGACGGGGCACCTGATCGGGCTGACGGCGGCCGCGCTGTCGACGGTGAAGTCGACCCACTTCACGCATTCCGGCGACAGCAGCCGCGAAAGCACCCGTACCTGCTGGGAGTCCTGCGAGGAAGCGCTGAAGGCGCTGGAACTGATGCAGCTGCTGGTGGAGCAGGTGGCGCCCAATCGCGAACGCATGGCGTCGCGCGCGGCGGACGACTTTTCGACCGTGACGGACCTGGCGGATCTGCTGGTGCGACGGGCGGACGCGTCGTTCCGCGATGCGCACCACATCATTGGCGCGGTGGTGCGGCAGGCGCTCGAGCAAGGCTTGCCGGCGCGCGCGATCACGCCGGCGATGATCACGTCGGCGGCGGCTGGGCAATTGGGCCGTCCGGTGACGCTGGACGAGGCGGACATCGCCGCTTGTCTGGACCCGGTGCGCAACGTGGCCGCGCGCCAGTCGCAGGGCGGGCCGGCCCCGCAATTGGTGCGGGCGCATATCGGCGAGCAGCGCGCGCGGCTGGCCGTGCAGCAGGCGGCGATCGACGCGGCGCTGCAGCGGGCGGCGGATGCGCGCGAGGCGCTGCAGCGCCAGGCTGCCGCGTTGGCGGCATCTGAAGCCGGCGTGGCCACGGCATAAGGCGGCGCCACCCGTAACCGTTCAACCCGACAGACGCAAGAACCACGGCACACGGCGCGGCATCCTGCGCCGCCGTATAAATCACATCAAGCAAGGGGAATATCAATCATGGTCAATGCATTGCCGAAGTTCGCCGTGGCGCTGGCCGCGGCATGGGGGATCAGCCTGGGCGCCCAGGCGGCCCCGGCGGCCTATCCCAGCAAACCGATCACGCTGGTGGTGCCGTTCGCGCCGGGCGGCACGGTGAACCTGATGGGGCGGCTGCTGGCCAACCACATGTCCGAAGCGCTGGGCCAGACGGTGATCGTGGAGAACAAGCCGGGCGGGGGCGGCAGCATCGGGGCCAATTTCGTGGCGAAGGCGGCGCCCGATGGCTACACGCTGTTGCTGGCGACGATGGGCCAGCAGTCGATCCTGCCGCTGCTGTCCAAGAACCTGCCGTACAACGCCGACAAGGATTTCGCGCCGGTGGCGTTGTTCTCGACGGTGCCCAATGTGCTGGCGGTGTCCAAGGACGCGCCGGCCAAGACGGTGGACGAGTTGGTGGCGTATGGCCGTGCCAATCCCGGCAAGCTGAACATGGCGTCGGCGGGCATGGGCTCGGTCAATCACCTGACCGGCGAGCTGTTCATGTTCCGCTCGGGCGCCAAGTTCGAGCATGTGCCTTACCGCGGGGCAGGGCCGGCAACGTCGGACCTGCTGTCGGGCCAGGTGCAGGTACTGTTCGCGAACCTGCCCAATGTGTTGCCTTACGTGAAGTCGGGGCAGGTGCGGGTGCTGGCGGTGGCCAGCGACAAGCGCAGCGCGTCCATCAAGGACGTGCCGACGCTGGCCGAGGCGGGCGTGAAGGACGCGGTGGTCGAGTCGTGGTACGGGGTGATGGCGCCGGCGGGCACGGATCCACTGGTGATCCGCAAGCTGCAGGACACGGTGATCGCGATTGCCAACGACAAGGCGCTGGTGGGGCAACTAGCCGACCAGGGCGCGGTGCCGTTCCCCGGCACCAGCGAAGACCTGGCCAAGCTGTCCGGTGAAGAGACCAAACGCTGGAAGGAAATCATCGACAGCGCGAAGATCCAGCTGGACTGACGGCGGGATGGCGCAGTGTCGTCGGGCCGCGGCGCACAGCGCCTGGCGGCCCGGCAGAGGCGCCGCTACAGGTCCATCACCATTTCATGCCACGACATACCGCCGTGATCGGACGGCGAAGGCCGCACGTAGCGGTAGCCCAGCTTGCGGTAGAGCGCGACGTGGCGCTCCTTGCACATCAGGTGGATGGTCTGCTTGCCCAACTGCCGGGCATTGTCGACAAACTTGCGCATCAGCAGGCTGGAATAGCCCTTGCCCTGGTGGGCCGGGTCCACGACCACGGACATGATCACCACGTTGGGCGCGTCCGGGTCGTGGCCGACGAGCTCCTTGAAGGCCTCGTCCGACATGGTCACATCGTGGGCGCAGCCGCTGTTGATGAAACCGACGATGCCGCCGTCCGCTTCCAGCAGCAGGAACCCTTGGGGATATTGCGCGATGCGGGTGGCGATCTTGGCGTGGGTGGCGGCCTCGTCGCCTTCGTAGGCCGTGGTTTCGATCTGGAAGCAGCGGTCGGTGTCGGCGGGGCGGGGCGAGCGGAATACCAGGGTGGGCATGGATGTGGCGGCGCAGCGTAAACGGGCAAAAGCGCTATGGTAGCTGTTTCGCGAAGCCTCTCCTGCGCTGGCGCGCAATGACAAAAAAAGCGCATTCCCCGGGGAGGGGGAATGCGCGAAATAGCTGTGCGGCGCAGCGCGAGAAACCTGATCGCTGCGCCCCGCCTGCTTGCGGTACTTCGGCCCGAGTCCGCATACTGCTGCGGGATCTCGCAGCCAGCTTAGATACTGTCGGTCGCACGGCTATACCGTGCGTCTCAGTTTCGGTCTTTTTGCCTGGTATTTACTTTTTGTTATGCTCTGGACAGCTCAGCCTGCAGCCATCCGCGCAGCGATCTCCAAGCGTGAATCCGAATGCTTACCTGGCCGGCTCGACGCCGCCGCTTCCGCCCGATATCGCCCATCATCATTTCGATGTCGCGGCGCAGGCCCCCGAACGCCGTTTGCTGGCCTGGCGCGACCAGGTCGGGCACGTGGTGGACGTGCTGCCAAGCCTTGATGCGCTGCAGCAACCCTTCAACGCCTCGATCGACCGTTACCGCGTCGGCCAACTGATGTTCACCGACTGCCGTTCCGACGCGATGCGGCTGGAACGGTCGCTGGTGCGCATTTCCCGGGACAACATCCGCGACTTCGCGTTCCATGTGTTCCTGGAAGGGGGCGTGGACGGGGTGTCGGTGCGCAATGGACCGCGCGCGGGGGACGAGGGCGGCGCGGCGCGGGTGCTGGCGGTGGACCTGGGCCAGCCGGTGCGGATGCTGCGCCATGCCTGCCGCATGCTGACCTTCTTCGTGCCGGCGGGCCTGGTGCAGGAAGTGTTTCCGGACCCGCAGGCTATTCACGGCCGGATGCTGCGCGACACGATGCCGCTGACCCGCCTGGCGATCAGCCAGGCGGCCGCGCTGGGGCAGTCGGTGTGCAGCCTGAGCGCGGCGCAGGTCCAGGCCGGCATCACCGACTGCGTGCGCCTGCTGTTGGCCGCCTTCGGCAAAGAGGCCGGGCTGGCGGGCAATGCCCGGGCGGCGGTGCGGGCAGCGATGTTCGGCGAAGTGCGCCGCTACATCCAGGCCAACCTGCACCAGGCGGAGCTGACGCCGGAATCCGTGGTGCAGGCGCTGCGGCTGCCGCGCCCGACGGTGTACCGGCTGTTCCAGCACGAGGGCGGACTGGGCGCGTATATCCGTCTGCTGCGGCTGCGGCTGGCGGCCGAGGAGCTGGTGCGGTATCCGCATCTGACCGTGATGGAAGTCGCCTATGGGCTGGGGTTCGGCAGCGCGTCGGACTTTACCCGCGCGTTTCGGCGCGCCTACGACATGCCGCCGCAGGAATTCCGCGAGCAGTCCTGGATGTGGCCGGAACGGGCCCGGCTGCGGGCCTAGCGAGCGGGCGCGGGGCGGCGCTAACCCGAGCACACCTGCCGCACGCTCTCCCTTAACCAGCGGTGGCCGGGGTCGGCGTCCATGCGCGGATGCCACAGCATGGATACGGTGATTTCCGGCGTGCCGACGGGCAGCGCAAAGCTGTGCATGCCGGCGCGCAGATTGCCGGTGTGGCGTTCGGGCACGCTGGCGATCAGGTCGGTGCCGCGCGCCAGGGTCAGCGCATCGGAAAAGCCAGCCACGATGGTGGCGACCTGACGGGTCAGGCCCAAGGCGGCCAAGGCCTCGTCGATGGGGCCTTTGTCCAGCCCGCGCCGCGACACCAGCACGTGCTGGCCGGCCGCGTAGCGGGCCGGTGTGATCTTGCCCTTGGCCAGCGGATGGCCGGCGCGCACTGCGCCGATGAAGCGGTCGCGAAACAGGGCGCGGGTGCGGATCTCGGGGCTGCTGCCCGAGCCGATGACGCCGGTTTCCAGGTCTACGCTGCCGTCGCGCAGCGGGGCGCTGTTCTTGTCGGTCTTGGCGACGAAGCGCAGTGTGACGCCGGGCGCCTCGCGGCCGGCCAGCGCGATCAGGGCCGCGCCGAAATTTTCCACGAAGCCGTCGCTGGTGCGCAGCGTGAAGGTGCGCGCCAGCCGCGCCGGGTCCAGCAGCTCGGCGGGGCGCAGCACGGCACGGGCGTCCTGCACCAGCTGGGCGACGTGATCGCGCAGTTCGATGGCACGGGGCGTGGGCACCAGGCCGCGGCCGGCCCGCACCAGCAGGGGATCGCCGGTGGTTTCACGCAGGCGGGCCAGCGCCCGGCTCATGGCCGACGGGCTCAGGTGCAGACGGCGCGCCGCCCGGGCGACGTTGCCTTCGGCCAGCAGGACGTCCAGGGTCAGCAGCAGATTGAGGTCGGGGCGGGACATGGCGGGACGGTAGCACGGCGGCGGCGCGGTATGGCGTCTGGTGCAGGGATAAAGTGCAAATGCTGCGTCTTCCGCCCTACGTGAGACGGCCCTACGCTGCGGGTTGGGGCCGGTCCGGTGCACGTCGGGCGGCCGTTTTGATGCCCGCCGCCGCAGAAAATCATGTCCGAATCCTTGCCGAACCCGAACCCGAACCCGAACCCGAACCCGAACCCGGTCGGGAGCGCTGCGGCGCGCCAGGGCCGGCATCCCGCCCAGGATCCCCCCCTGGCCGTTGTATCGGCCCCGCGCGCCGCCTGGGCGTTGGCGAGCCTGTCGCTATCCCTGCTGCTGGCCTCCCTGGGTACCAGCAGCGCCAACGTGGCCCTGCCGGCGCTGGCGCAGGCCTTTGCCGCGCCGTTTCCGCAGGTGCAGTGGGTCGTGCTGGCGTATCTGCTGGCGGTCACGATCTGCGTCGTCGGCGCGGGTCGCCTTGGGGACCAGTGGGGGCGCCGGCGCCTGCTGCTGGCGGGCATCGTGGTGTTCACCGTGGCGTCGGCGTTGTGCGGCGTGGCGCCCACGCTCGGGTGGTTGATCGCGGCGCGGGCGGCGCAGGGCGCGGGCGCCGCCGTGATGATGGCGCTGTCGATGGCGTTCGTGGGCGACATCCTGCCCAAGGACAGGACCGGCAGTGCGATGGGCTTGCTGGGCACGATGTCGGCGGTGGGCACGGCGCTGGGACCGACGCTGGGCGGCGTGCTGATCGCGGCGTTGGGCTGGCGTCTGATCTTCCTGGCGAACCTGCCGCTGGGCCTGCTGGCCTTGGCGCTGGTGGCTCGCCATCTGCCGGCAGACCGGCCCAGGGCGGGCGGCGCGGGCGTCGACGTGAACGGCACGGTGTTGCTGGCAGTCACGCTGGGCGCCTATGCGTTGGCGATGACGTTGGGGCGCGGCCACTGGGGGGCGCTGAACGCCGGGCTGCTGCTGGCGGCGGCGGCCGGCGGGTGGCTGTTCCTGCGGATCGAGGCCCGGCTGGCGGCGCCGCTGGTGCGCCCGGCGATGTTGCGCGACCGGGAGCTGGGAGCCGGCCTGGCGATGAACGCGCTGGTGTCGACCGTGATGATGGCCACGCTGGTGGTCGGCCCGTTCTACCTGACTCAGGCCTTGGCGCTGGACGCGGCCATGGCGGGGCTGGTGATGTCGGCGGGGCCGCTGGTCAGCGCGCTGTGCGGCGTGCCGGCGGGGCGCCTGGTGGACCGCCATGGCGCGGCGCGGATCGCTCGACGCGGCCTGGCGGCCATGGTCGCGGGCGCGGCGCTGCTGGCGGCGTTGCCGCCGGCGCTGGGCGTGGCTGGCTATATCGGGCCGATCGTGGTGCTGACCATCGGCTACGCAGTCTTTCAGGCCGCCAACAATACCGGCGTCATGGCCGACGTCGACGCGCGACAGCGCGGGCTGGTGGCGGGCATGTTGAGCCTGTCGCGCAACCTGGGGCTGGTGACCGGGGCCTCGGCCATGGGCGCGGTGTTCGCCCTGGCGGCGGGGACGGCGGACCTGACCGAGGCGCCGCCCGCGGCGGTGGCGCGGGGGATGGGGGTGGCGTTTGGGGTGGCCGCGGCGCTGGCGGCCTGCGCCTGGGGAATCGGCTGGCGTCAACGCTCGTAGATATCCCATGCCTGCTTGGCGTCCACACCGTCATGGATCAGCGCCATCAGCGCTCGCACCACCGCCGACGGATCGGCATGCTGGTAGACGTTGCGGCCATACACCAGCCCCACGGCGCCCTGGTCCAGCAGCTCGCGTGAGCGGCCAAAGACCTGGCGCAGGTCTTCGCGGCCGCCGCCGCGCACCAGCACCGGGCAGCGGGCGGCCTGCACCACGCGGTGGAAGTCCTGCGCATGGGTGGTGGGGTCCGCTTTGACGATGTCGGCGCCCATTTCGCGCGCCAGCCGCACTAGCGTGACGATTTTTTCCGCGTCGCCGTCGACCATGTAGCCGCCGCGCTCGGAATGCGGCGCCATGACCAGCGGCTCGATCATCAGGGGCATGCCGTAGCGGTCGCAGTCGGCGCGCACGCGGGCGATGTTGGCCACGCATTGGCGGAACAGGTCGGGCTCGCCGGGCAGCATGAACAGGTTGACCACGACGCAGGCCGCGTCCATCTGCACGGCGGGCAGCACGGGGTCTTGTTCGTTTTGCAGCACCGCCCACATGACGCGGTGGATGGTGGCGTTGTAGGGGTTGCCCATGTCCAGGCGCATGACCAGGGCGGGCTTGTCGCGGCCGGGCTGCTGCTGCAGCAGATCGGCCTGGCCGTAGTTCAGCTGGATGGCGTCGGGACCGGCGGCCAGCAGCTGGGCCATGACGGCGGGCATGTCTTCCAGGCCCGACAGAAAGCTGGGCTCGTTGCAGACGCCGTGGTCTACGGCGATGTCCAGGCAGCGGCCGGCGTTCAGCAGGCGATTCAGGCGGGCTTGTTTGAGGTGCGGCATGAGGGCTCCGGGGTCAGTCCAGCGCTTGCAGGTGGCGCTGGGCCGCCGCGTCGATAGCGGCGATGTGTGGGGGATCCAGGCGCAGCGCGGCGGCGCGCGCGTTCTGGGTGGCCTGGCGGGCGTCGCGGGCGCCGCACAGCGCCACGGTGACGCCGCCGGGCCGGGTGGTCCAGGCGATCATCAGTTGCGACAGCGTGCAGTCCAGCTGTTGCCGCAGCGGCTCCAGGTCCTGGAAGAAGGCTTGCAGGCGAACGCGGTTGCCGGTCGAAAAGCGCGGGTTGCCGGCGCGTTGGTCATCGCCGCCGAACTGGCGGCCAGGATCGATGGGGCCGGCCAGCAGGCCCAGCGCCAGCGACGAGTAGCCCAGGATGCCGACCTTGTGTTCGCGGCACAGCGGCATCAGGGTGGCTTCGATGTCGCGGTCGATCAGGCTGTAGCGTTCCTGGATGGCATCGACGGGGCCGTGGCGCAGGTATTCGGCCAGCGTGGCCGCGTCCACATTGCTGACGCCGATGCCGCGGATCTTGCCCTGGCGCTTCAGGTCGAGCAGGGCGTCCATGGTTTCGGCAACCGGCGTGGTGTCGTCCTGCCAGTGGGTGATGTACAGGTCGATGTAGTCGGTACGCAGGCGCGCCAGGCTTTGCTCGACTTCATGGAAGATGGAGGCGCGCCCCAGATGGCGGTGCACGGCCTGGCCGTCTTCGTCAAAGAAATGGCGGCCCTGGCGGGTGTGCCACACCAGGCCGCACTTGGTGGCGATCACGGCCTGGTCGCGGCGGCCCTCCAGGGCGCGGCCGACCAGGCTTTCGGCGTGGCCCAGACCATAGGCGGGGGCGGTGTCGATCAACTGCACGCCCGCGTCGAGCGAGGCGCGGATGGCGTCGATGGCGGCCGCGTCGTCGTTGCCGCCCCACATCCAGCCGCCCATGGCCCAGGTGCCCAGGCCCACGGTTTGGCAGCGGATGGCGCATGCGCCCAGTGTGATGGTGTTCATCGATGTCCCTTCTTGACGTTCATGAGATGGTCGACGGTGACGGCGCCCAGGAGAATCAGGCCCTTGACCACGTCCTGCCAGTACGGCGACACGTCCAGCAGGATCAGCGAGCTGGTCACCACCGACAGCAGCGCCAGGCCGAGCACCGCGCCCAGCACGGTGCCCGAGCCGCCTTTCAGGCTGGCGCCGCCAATGACGACGGCGGCGATGACGTTCAGTTCCATGCCGACGCCGAAAGTGGGCGTGGCCGCGCCGAAGCGCGCGGTGTAGACCACGCCGGCCAGGCCCGCCAGCGCCGAGCACAGCACGGTGACCCAGAACTTGACGCGGCCGGTGCGGATGCCGGCGTAGAGCGCGGCCTTTTCGTTGCTGCCGGTGTAGAACACCTTGCGCAGCAGGGCCGAGCGGCGCAGCGCGAAGTCGCTGAGGGCGACGATGGCGCCGAAGATCAGGATCACCGCGGGAATGCCGGCGATCGTGCCCTGGCCGATGAACTTGAACTGCGGCGGCAAGGAAAACAGCGATTGCGGCGTGCCCTGGGTGATGGCCAGGCAGAGCCCGCGCACGATCACCATGAAAGCCAGCGAGGCGATGAAATGGCTGAGCCCGATGCGCGTGACGCAGCCGCCGATCATGGCGCCGATCGCGGCGCTGGCGGCGATGGCGGCCAGGCCCGCCGTCCACGGATCCAGTCCCATCAGAAACAGCTTGCCGGTTACCACCATGGCCAGGCACACCACCGAGCCCACTGAAAGATCGATGCCGCCGACGATGACCAGGAAGGTCATGCCGACCACGACGATGCCTTCGATGGAAAACGACAGCAGCATCGCGCGCACGTTTTCCCAGGTCAGGAAGTGGGGCGAGGCGAAGCTCATCACGATGCACAGCGCGGCGATGATCAGCAGCAGGCCGGCTTCGCGCAGGCTGGCCAGCCGGTGGCGCAGGCGCGGCGGCGCGCCTGCTGCCTGGGGCGCCAGCGCAGCGCTGGCGGAGGCCGGGGAGGGTAGGTCCGTCATCATGCCGTCTCCTGTGCGCCCAGGCCCGAGGCCAGCCTGAGCAGCTTTTCTTCTGTCATGTCGGCGCGGGCCAGCTCGCCGGCCAGCCTGCCGTTGCGGATCACCAGCGCGCGGTCGCACAGGCCGATGATTTCGGGCAATTCGGATGAGATCACCACCACGCCGACGCCCTGGTCGGCCAGTTCGCGCAGCAGGTGGTGGATTTCGGATTTGGCGCCCACGTCGACGCCGCGGGTGGGTTCGTCCATCAGCAGCACGGCGGGGCGGGTGGCCAGCAGCTTGGCGATGGCCACTTTCTGCTGGTTGCCGCCCGACAGGCAGGCGGCGTCCTGGCCCACGCCGGCGGACTTGAGCTTGAGCCTGGCGCCCAGGTCGACGGCCAGCTGGCGTTCGGCCGGCCGACGCAACAGGCCGAAGCGGCCGCTGATGCGGGCCAATGCCATCGACGACACGTTCTGCTCGATGGGCATGTCCAGGAACAGGCCGGCGGCCTTGCGGTCTTCGCTGAGATAGGCGATGCCGTGGCGCAGGGCGTCGGCGTAGCGGCGTAGCCGCAGGGGCTTGCCGCGCAGGCTGACCGAGCCCTGGCGCGCGCGCCGCAGGCCGCAGACGGTTTCGGCCAGCTCGCTGCGGCCGGCGCCCATCAGCCCGGAGATGCCCAGGATCTCGCCGCGCCGCAGGCTGAAAGAGATGCCGTGCACGCGGGCGCCGTCATCGATGCCCTGCACGTCCAGCAGGGTTTCGGGCGGCTGGCCGGTATCGGCCTGCCCGGGCGGGTAATAGTTGCCCAGGTCGCGCCCGACCATGCTGCGCACCAGGGCGTCCGGCGTCATGTCGGCAATGCAAGCGCAGTGCACGTCGCGGCCGTCGCGCAGCACGGTGACGCGGTCGCAATGCTCGAAGATCTCGGCCATGCGGTGGCTGATGTAGATGATGCCGATGCCCTGCGCCTTCAGGCCATGCAGCACGCGGAACAGCGCCGCCGACTCCACTTCGGTCAGCGCCGCGGTGGGCTCGTCCAGGATCAGCACCTTGCAGTCCAGCGTCAGGGCGCGGGCGATCTCGACCAGTTGCTGGCTGGAGATGCCCAGCTGGTCCACCCGCAACGCCGGGTCGATGTCCTGCCCCAACCGCCGCAGCACCTGCACGGCGCGCCGGTTCAGGTCGGCGTAGTCCATCCAGGCGCTTGGCTGGGTGTTGATGTGCGGCATGAACAGGTTTTCGGCCACCGTGGCGTCGCCGCACAGCGCGATTTCCTGGTGCACTAGGCCGATGCCCAGCCGCATGGCGTGCGCCGGGCCGTCAATGACGACCCGCTGGCCATCCAGCAGGATGGCGCCGGCGTCGGGCGCATGGATGCCGTCGATGATTTTCATCAGCGTCGACTTGCCGGCGCCGTTCTCGCCGCACAGGGCATGGATTTCGCCCCGTTGCAGCGAGAAGTGCACGCCGGCCAGCGCTTGCGCCGCGCCGAAGCGCTTGCTGATGCCCTGCAGTTCCAGCAGGGGCGCGGCGGGCGTCATTCGTTGATGCCCTTGGTGCCGCGGCGCGCCAGGTACTTGTCCCAATAAAAGTCGTCGGCGTTGGCCTTGCTGACGATCGACAGGCCGTTGTCCAGGAACGGCACCGCCATGGGGTTGCTGCCGTTGCGCTTGGCGTCGTTCATGGGGTCGATCAGTTGCTGGTTGCGCGCCAGGAACAGCAGCATCATGCCCATGTAGCCCTGCACGCCCTGGTTGGGGTTGACCGAACCGAACACCTCGCCGGACTTGATCATGTCCAGGATCTTGGCGTTGACGTCGCAGCACAGCACCTTGATGTTCTTCTTGGTTTCGATGCTGGCTTGCGCGGCGCCCAGCGCGGAGTTGGCCTCGGGCATGAACAGGGCGCCCAGGCCGGGGTTGGCCTGCGCCAGGCTCAACGTGGCCTGGTAGGCCTTGTTCGGATCCTGGTTGCTGGCCGCGCGGCCCACCAGTTTCATGCCGGGGTGCTTGGTCTTCATGCGGTTGATGAAGGCCGCGATGCGGCGGTCGTGGTTGTCCTGGCCGGGGTTTTCCAGCACCGCGTATTCGCCCTTGCCGCCCAGCGCGGCGGCGATCGCGTCGGCGGCCTGCGCGCCTTCGCGGTCGTTGTCCGACGTGACGAAGGACACGCGCTTGGAGTTGGGCGAATCGGCGGCGAAGGTCACCACCGGAATGCCCATCGCCGCGGCGCGGTTGATGGGTTCGATGAAGGGGTCAGGGTTCATCGGATGCAGCAGGATGCCGGCCGGCTTGCGCGCCAGTTCCTGTTCAAACGAGGCCAGCTGTTTGTTGACGTCGTACTCGGGCGTGCCCGAATAGCGGGTGCGCACGCCGAGCGACTGGCCCAGCTGCTTCATCATTTCGTACACCGGGAACCAGTACTCCACGCCCGACACCATCACGTTCATCACGTAGACGTCGTTGGGGTTGCCGCGCAGCCCGGGGGCCTGCGGCGCGGCTTGCGCAAAGGCATTGGCGCTGGCCAGGCCCGCGCCCGCCGCCGCCACGGTCTTCAAGAAATCTCGTCTCATGTTTCCGCTCCTCGTCCTTGCATTGATCCAACGGCCCTGGGGCCCGGGAACCTGCTGATCGGTCTGATTCGACCAATTCGTTGTTATGACATCGAGAGCACTATATGGCAGCCGAAATTTTTAGATTACTAGGGGAAACACTGCTATCCTGCAAAAAATTTCTGTAGACAATGTTATGACATGAGAACAGACATCTACCTCGGGATAGACATGGGCTCCACGGGCTTGAAGGCGGTTGCCTTCGAAGCTGGGAGCGGGGCCACCCTGGCGGCCGCGGGCGGCGCGTTGCCCTACCGGCAGTTGCCGCAGGGCGGCTGCGAACTGGCCGCCGATGCCATCGAGACCGGCCTGGCGCACGCCCTGCGGGGCGTCGCTGCCCAGCTGGGTGATCGGGTGCGGGAGGTGCGCGCGCTCAGTTGCACCGGCCACGGAGCGGGGCTGTACCTGCTGGATGCGTCCGGCCAGCTGCTGGGCGGCGGCGCGGTGGCGTCCACCGACCAGCGCGCCGCGGGCCTTGCCCGCGCGCTGGGGCTGCGCCTGGGCGATGCGCTCTACGACGAGGTTGGTTGCCGGCCGTGGTCGGGGCAATCGTCGCTGATCGCGGCCGAGCGCTTCCAGGCGGACCCGGCGCTGCGCGGCCGCGCCCGCCACCTGCTGTTCGCCAAGGACTATCTGGCGTTTCTCTTGACGGGCCAGATCGCCACCGATGCCAGCGACGCCAGCACGGCGGGCTTGCTGACGCTGAAGACGGGCGTCTGGTCGGCGATGGCGTTCGAGGCCGCCGGCCTGGCCGATCTGGCCGCGCAGGCGGCCCCGATCGTTGCGGCCGGTTCGGTGATCGGCCGGGTGTCGGCCGGGGCCGCGGCAACCTTCGGCCTGCCGGCCGGCGTGCCGGTGGCAATGGGCGCAATCGATCTGCTCGCCTCGCTGCGGGCGGTGGGCGCCGAGCGCCACGGCAATGCCGTGGCGGTGCTGGGCACCTGGTGCGTCAACGCCGTGGTGGCCCCGGCGCGCGAACCCAAGCCCGAGGTCGGCGCCATCGTTCGCTTTGGCGATCCGGATCGCAGGCTGTATCTGGAGAACAGTCCGTCGTCGATGGCCAATGTGGCCTGGGCGGCGCGCGCGCTGCAATTTCCGGATGCGACGGCGGTGGTTGAATGCGCCATGTCGGTGCCGTTGGGCGCCGAGGGCTTGCGCTTTCTGCCGTTCATCAATGGCGGCAATTGGCCGGCGGGCGCCAGCGCCGGCTTCGTGGGATTGCAGGGGCACCACACGCGCGCCCACCTGGCCCGCGCCGTGGTCGACGGCGTGGCGGCCTGGCATACCTGGCACCTGAAACGCCTGGCGGCGCAGGGCCTGGGTGTGGCGGGCAGGGTGGCCGCGCTGGGCGGCGGCGCCCGCGACCGGCGCATGGCGCAGTTGCTGGCCGGCCTGCTGGGCCATGCGGTAGAGCGCTGCGGCGATGATGAGACCGGCGCGCGCGGCGCGGCGGGCTATGCGGCGCTGTCGCAAGGGGCGGGCGATTGCCTGCCGGCGCCGCGCGAACAGGTCGAAGCCGATCCGCGGCAACACGCCGCGCACGCGGACTTCTATACGGAATTTCACGCGCTGGTGGACAGCATGGCGCCGGCGTTCGCGCAGATAGCGGGAGCCGCGCGATGACCGCCGCCACGCCCTATGCGCGTCCGGCAGCGCTGGCCGGCCGGCATTTTTCCACGGTCATCGTGGGCGCCGGCATCAATGGCGCGGGGGTGTTTCGCGACCTGTGCCTGCAAGGGGTGGACTGCCTGATCGTGGACAAGGGCGATATCGCGGCCGGCGCCAGCAGCGCGCCGTCGCGCATGATCCACGGCGGCCTGCGTTACCTGGAAAGCGGCGCGTTTTCGCTGGTGGCCGAGGCCACGCGCGAACGCAATCTGCTGCTGCGTAATGCCGCCCATCTGGTGCGGCCGCTGGAAACCGTGGTGCCGCTGTCCAGTCGTTTCGGCGGCCTGGTGGGCAGCGTGCTGCGCTTTGCCGGCCTGCGCGCCTCGCCCGGCGCACGCGGCCTGTGCGTGGTGGGCTTGGGCTTGCGGCTGTACGACCGCCTGGGGCGGCGCCAGCGCGTCATGCCGGAACACCGCATTGCGCGGGTGCCGGCCGACGACGGCGCCTTGTTCAGCGCGTCGGTGCGCTGGACGGCCACGTACTACGACGCCTGGATCCGCCACCCCGAATGGCTGGTGCTGGAACTGATCCGCGACGGCCATCGCGACCAGCCCGCGTCGGCCGCGTCCAACTACTGCAGCGTCACCGCGTGCCTGGGGCGCACGGTGACGCTGCGCGATGAACTCACGGGCGAATCGGTGCAGGTCACCGCCGACACCGTGGTCAACGCCACTGGCGCGTGGCTGGACCGCTCGGCGGGAGCCTTGCAGGGCGCGGGGTCACGCGTCATGGGCACCAAGGGCTCGCACCTGATTCTGGATCATCCCGCGCTGCGCGACGCTTTGCGCGGACGCATGGCGTACTTCGAGGCCTCCGACGGCCGCGTCTGCATCGTGTATCCGTTTCTGGATCGCGTGCTGGTGGGGTCGACCGATATTCCGGTGGACGATCCGGATCAGGCAGCCACCGAGCCGGCCGAGATCGACTACCTGCTGGACGTGCTGCGCGAGGTCTTTCCGCGGCTGGATTTTGGCCGCGGCAACGTGGTCTACACTTACGTCGGCGTCAGGCCGCTGGCGCAGTCGGATGCCGACAAGCCGGGCCAGATTTCGCGTGATCACGCGGTGGCGATCGATCCGCCGAATGCCGCGCGCGAGGTGCCGCTGGTGTGCCTGGTGGGCGGCAAATGGACCACCTTCCGTTCGCTGGCGCAGTTGGCGGCCGACGCGGTGCTGCGGCAATTGGGCCGCGCCCGCACGCACTCGACCGAGCAACTGGCCATCGGCGGCGGCGCCGGCATGCCGGCCGACGCGCCGGGGCTGGATCGCCTGCTCGATCGCATCCAGTCCGTCAGCGGGCTGACCCGTCCGCGCGTGGCCGAGCTGGTCAACCGCTATGGGTCGGGCGCGCAGGCGTTGGCGCGCGGCTTCGCGGACGATGGCGATGCGCCGCTGCGGCACGCGCCGGATTATTCGGCCGCCGAGGTCCGTTACCTGTGCCGCGAGACGGCCGTGCAGCACCTGGCGGACCTGGTCATCCGCCGTACGCTGCTGGCCATCCGCGGCCGCATGACCGCCGCGCTGGCGGCCGAGCTGGCCGGCATCGCCGCGGCCGAGCTGGGCTGGAGCCCCGCGCGCCGCGACGACGAATTGCAGGCCTGCATCGCCACCTTGCGGGACCGGCATTGTGTTCCTTTTTCCGTTTCAAGCCCCGTCACGATATGAGCAGCTCGACCCCTACCGAAGACACCGTGCTGGACCGCAGCGCCAGCGCCCCGTTGTGGACGCAGTTTCGCGACGTGGTGCGCGGCAAGATCCTGCAGGGCGAGCTGGCCGTCGGCGCCAAGCTGCCTACCGAGGCCGAGTTCGGCGAGCAATACGGCATTTCGCGCATCGTGGTGCGTGAAGCCCTGGCCGACCTGGTGCGCAATGGCCTGATCTACAAGATCCGGGGGCAGGGCGCCTTCGTGTCGGCGCGCGAGCGCGACGAGGATTTCGTTTCCACGGTGCTGGGCTTTTCGGACGAGATGGAACGCAAGGGCCGCACGGTGCGCACCCAGGTGCTGCTGCAGGAGCTGCGCGCACCGACCGAGCGCGAAGCGGCGTCGCTGGGATTGGCCTTCGATGCGCAGGTCGTCGCGCTGAAGCGCTTGCGCAGCGTCGATGGCGAACTGCAGCTGCTGGTTGAGACCGCGGTGCCCGCGGACCTGGCGCCGGGGCTGAACCGCACCCGGCTGGAAAACCGTTCACTGTACGACGTGCTGCGCCGCCAGTATGGCCTGCGCATCGTGCGCGCCGAACGCTGGATCGACGCGGTGCTGCCTGACGCCGAAACCTGCGCGTTGCTGGGCATGACCGAGCCCGAGCCGCTGCTGCGCATCGAATCCATTGCCTACGGCGCCAATGGCCGGCCGCTGGAACACTACCGCGCGCTGCACCGCTGCCAGACCAGCCGGTTGCACGTGCAGACGACCACCTAGCCGGTTCCGCCGGGCCCTCGTTGGAAGGGAAAGCGCCCGCGCTATAGCGGGCGCCGTGGTCACACCACGTTCATCAGCCGCAACACCCACCAGACCAGGCCCACGGCCGCCACCACCAGCACCATGCGCAGCAGGCCACCGCCGCTGCGCGGCACGGCGCCGGGCGCCGGCGCGTTTGGCGACGACGCGCTTGCCGGAAACGCTTGCGCCTGCGGCGCGCCACTCACGGCAGGCGCCGCGCTACGCACGTCGGGAATATCCGTTTCGATGATGAATTCGGGCTTGGCCGGATCGCGCTGGTCCGGCGCGCCCGCCAGGCCGCCGATGTCGATGCCGGCGTTCTTCAGCATGTCCCAAAGCCCGCCGTCCGCCAGGCCGCCGCGCAGCGCCTCGATGCGCTCGCGGTCGGCGCGCGGCACCTCGTCCAGGCTGTCGTAACGCTGGCCGTTCACGGTGACCGCGCCGTCCTTGATCTCGACCTTGAAGGGGCCGTCTTCGCCGCCGCTGGCGTAGCTCCATTGCTCGCTGACGCGCACATTGGCGGCGTCAGCGGCGCCGTCCAGCAGGGAATCGAGGCTGTCGCGCTGTTCGCGGGTCAGGCCTTTTGTCGAGCTCCAGCGGGTCGTGGTGGTCGTGCTGCGCCACGTTTTGCTTTTCTCTGTCATGGAATGGTGTCCGTGAGTAACTTTTATTAGCAAGCCGTACGTCTGTCTGGCCGCGCAGGAAATCGGGCCTCCGCACTATACAGACCCGTCGCCCACTCACTGTCTTCTTACAGTGTCCTTAATGCAAAACTGAATCCCAAGTCAAGAAATGCAATCTGATCCGGTCTTATGAGCGGATCAGATGCGCCAAAAAGCGCATAATGGGGACCGCTTCCCCTTATGTCCCTTTTCAAGGGAAAGCTGTTTTTCTGTAACGAAAAGCGTGTTGTTTCTAGCTCGGCAGTTCGTGTTTCCAGGGTTCATGTTCGGTAGCGCGCTAGGACAACTTGGAATTCTCACGGAGATGTCTATGACAGAAGATGCAAAGCCGCGCAGGCGGTTTCTGCAGGCGCTGGCCATCGTGCCGGCGTCCACATTGGCGGTCGGCACGCTGACCACGGCCTGTACCAACGCGTCGGAAGGCGGCGCGGCAAACGCGGCCAAGGCCTACCAGCCCACCTACTTCACCAAGCCCGAATGGAACTTCATCGTCGCCGCGGTGGATCACCTGATCCCCGCTGACCAGTACGGTCCGGGCGCGATCGAAGCCGGCGTGCCGGAATTCATCGACCGCCAGATGGAAACGCCGTTCGGCCACGGCAAGCTCTGGTACATGCAGGGCCCGTTCCATCCCGACGTGGCGCCCGAACTGGGCTACCAGTTGAACCAGAACCCGCGCGAGGTCTATCGCCACGGCATCGAGGCCTGTGATGCCTGGTGCAAGAAGACCCACAGCAAGGTCTACGCGGAACTCGACAAGCCCCTGCAAGAGCAGATCCTGAAAGACCTGCAAGGCGGCAAGATCGAATTGGACAGCGTGCCCGCCAAGACGTTCTTCAGCTTCCTCTTGTCCAACACCAAGGAAGGGTTCTTCGCCGACCCGATGTACGGCGGCAACAAGAACATGGTGGGTTGGAAGATGGTGGGTTTCCCCGGCGCGCGCGGCGATTTCATGGACTGGGTCGACCAGCCCAACGTCAAGTACCCCTACGGGCCCGTATCGATTTCTGGGGAAAAGGGGTAAGCCATGGGTATCAAGAAAGAAAAAGTCGATGCCGTCCTGGTCGGATTCGGCTGGACCGGCGCGATCCTGGGTCAGGAGCTGACCGAAGCCGGCCTGCACGTGCTGGCGCTGGAGCGTGGCGTCATGCAGGACACGCCCAAGGACGCGGAATACCCCAAGGTGCTGGACGAGTTGGCGTACTCCGTGCGCGGCAAACTATTCCAGGACCTGTCTAAGGAAACCGTTACGATCCGCCACGGCGTGGACGACGTGGCGGTGCCGTACCGCCAGAACGGTTCGTTCTTGCTGGGCACCGGTGTGGGCGGCGCGGGCTTTCACTGGAACGGCATGCATTACCGCACGTTGCCCGAAGAGCTTGAGTTGCGCACGCGCTACGAAACGCGCTACGGCAAGAATTTCATTCCCGAAGGCATGACCATCCAGGACTTCGGCGTCACGTACGACGAACTGGAACCGTACTTCAGCAAGTTCGAGTACGTCTGCGGCACGTCGGGCAAGGCCGGCAACCTGAACGGCAAGATCGTCGAAGGCGGCAACCCGCTGGAAGGCAAGCGCAGCAAGGAATTCCCGCTGCCGCCGCTGGCCAACACCTACGGCGCCCAGCTGTTCGAGAAGGCTGCGCGCGAGGTGGGCTTCAACCCGTATCCGGCGCCCGCGGCCAACGCGTCCGGCCCGTACACCAACCCGTACGGCGTGCGCCTGGGCCCCTGTAATTTCTGCGGTTTTTGCGAAAACTACGGCTGCTACATGTATTCGAAGGCGTCGCCGCAGACCACGATTCTGCCGGTGCTGCTGAAAAAGCCCAATTTCGAACTGCGCACCCAGTCGCACGTCATCAAGGTCAACCTCGATTCGACCGGCAAGAAGGCCATCGGCGTGACCTACATCGACGCCCAGGGCCGCGAGGTCGATCAGCCGGCCGACCTGGTGATCCTGTCGGCCTACCAGATGCACAACGTGCGCCTGCTGCTGCTGTCGGGTATCGGCAAGCCCTACGATCCCAAGACCAACGAAGGCGTGGTCGGCAAGAACTACGCCTACCAGATGAACGGCGCGGTCAACGTGTTGCTGCCCAAGGGCACCCAGCTCAACCCCTTCGTGGGCACGGGCGCGGGCGGCGTGGGCATGGACGACCTGAACGGCGACCAGTTCGACCACGGCCCGCTGGGCTTCGTGGGCGGCGCCAGCATCCGCCACGTGCGCTACGGCGGCCGTCCCATCAAGACCACGCCCACCATGCCGGGTACGCCCAGCTGGGGCACGGCCTGGAAGGCCGGCGTGCAGGATGCCTACCAGCGCTACATGACAATCGGCATTTCCGGTTCGGTGATGTCGTACCGCGACGCCTACCTGTCGCTGGACCCGACCTACAAGGACAGCTTCGGCCAACCCTTGCTGCGCATGACGTTCGATTGGCACGACAACGAATTCGACATGCTCGGCTACATGGGCGGCCGCATGGACGAAGTGGCCAAGGCCATGAAGCCCGAAAAGCATTTCGTGGCCGTGCGCAAGAAGGGCGCCCGCTACGACACCCGGGTCTACCAGAGCACGCACAACACTGGCGGCGCCATCATGGGGTCCAACCCCAAGGAAAGCGTGGTCAACAAGTACCTGCAAAGCTGGGACGTGTCCAACGTGTTCGTGATGGGCGCCTGCGCGTTCCCCCAGAACATGGGCTACAACCCGACCGGACTGGTGGGCGCCTTGGCGTACTGGGCCGCGCAAGCGATCCGCGACCAGTACCTCAAAAACCCCGGCCCGCTGGTCCAGGCCTAAGGAGCCCACAATGATGAAGAAAACCATTGTTGCGGCGCTTTCGGTGCTGGTCTGCGGCGCCGCCTGGGCTGCCGACGGCACCCCGGCTACCGCGGATGCGCAGCTGATCAAGAAGGGCGAATACCTGTCGCGCGCCGGCGACTGTATCGCCTGCCATACCGCCACCAACGGCAAGCCGTTCGCCGGCGGCCTGGGGATCGAGTCGCCGCTGGGCACGATCTATTCGACCAACATCACGCCCGACAAGGACACGGGCATCGGCAACTACACCTACGAGGACTTCGACCGGGCCGTGCGCCACGGCGTGGCCAAGGATGGGCATTCGCTGTATCCGGCCATGCCGTATACCGCCTACGCCAAGGTGACGCCCGATGACGTCAAGGCCCTGTACGCCTACTTCATGCACGGCGTCGAGCCGGTCAAGCAGGCCAACAAGGACACCGACATCACCTGGCCGCTGTCGATGCGCTGGCCGCTGGGCGTGTGGCGCTGGATGTTCGCGCCGGACGTCGCGACGGCGCCGGCCGCCAACGCCGCGGCCGTGGCGGATGCGGACAAGCAGGCGCTGCTGCGCGGCCAGTACCTGGTCGAAGGCCTGGGCCACTGCAGCACCTGTCATACGCCGCGCGGCGTCGCCTTGCAGGAAAAGGCGCTGAGCGACGCGGACGGTTCTGCGTTCCTGTCGGGCGGCGTGGTCGAAGGCTGGCTCGCCAAGAACCTGCGCGGCGACATGACCGATGGCCTGGGCAGCTGGAGCAAGGAAGACATCGCAGCCTTCCTGAAGTCCGGCCGCAATGGCCACTCGGCGGCGTTTGGCGGCATGGCGCAGGTGGTGCAGGACAGCACCCAGCACCTGACCGATGCCGACCTGAATGCCATCGCGGTGTATCTGAAGAGTTTGCCGCCGGTCAACAAGGACGCGACCAAGCCGCTGGCCTACAACGAGACCGTGGCGCAGGCGCTGCGCACGGGCACGGACAAGGGCGACGGTGCCATGGCGTTCCTGAACAACTGCGCGGCCTGCCACCGCAGCACCGGCAAGGGTTACACGGAAACGTTCCCGCAGCTGGCGCTGAGCTCGACCGTGAATTCGGCGGACCCGACCTCGCTGATCCACATCGTGCTCAAGGGCGCGCAGATGCCGGGCACGACGGCGGCGCCGACCGCGTACGCCATGCCGGGCTTTGACTGGCGCATGACCGACAAGGAAGTCGCCGACGTGGTGACTTTCGTGCGGGCCAGCTGGGGCAACCAGGGCGCCAAGGTCAGCGCGTCCGACGTGGCCAAGGTGCGCAAGGACGTAGGCGCGGCGCCGCAGCCCAAGCGCTAGTCCTACGCGTTTCGCGTGCGGCCAACGGCGCCGCGTTGCCTTCGGGCGGCGTGGCGCCGTTTTCATGGGCGGCTACCGCAGTCCTATAGCGGCCGCTCGTAGCGCCGCGCCTGCGCCGTGACGCCGCCGATCTGGTCGGTCTCGGTGCCGGCGTATTGCCAGCCCTGGCGCTCGTAGAAATGGATGGCGCGGGTGTTGCCTTCCAGCGCGTACAGGTACAGATGCGAGGCGCCGCGGGCGCGGGCCCAGGCTTCGGCCTGCGCCACCATGCGCTTGCCGGCGCCCGTGCCCTGGTAGGCGGGCAGCACGTGCAGGTTGTCCAGCAGCACGCCGTCCGGGCTGTCATGTTCCTGTTTGACGCAGACAAAGCCGATGGGTTGGCCGTCCTGTTCGGCGATGAACACGGCTTGCGCGCCGGCGTTGGCTTCCTGCATCTTGTCTTGCCAGTGCACCATGCGTTCGCTGGCCAGGTTCGTGTCGAGAAAGCCGTCGGGCAGCAGGCCCCGGTAGGTGACGGCCCAACTGGCCGCGTGCATCCGGGCGATGGCGTCGGCGTCGCGGGCGGTGGCCAGACGCAGGGTCACGGTGGGGGCGGGCATGGCATCCTTGCGGGAGTGTTGGCAGACGGTTGGCGGTTGTGGCTTGCGTTGTTGCGGGTGTTGGCCATGGACGCCGCGTCCGCGCATTTGACAGCGTCGCCAGGCGCGCGCATCATCTTCGCATGAACCGCCCGCAACCCTCGTTCGCCTTGATTATTACCACCATTAGGCCAATGGTGGGTTAGCGCGCGTCGGATCATCGCTACATCAACCCGCCACTGGCGGGTTTTTTGTTGGCCCGCCGCCTGGTTTCTTTCCTGAAGGCACGCCATGCAAGCCCATCTTTCCCCTTACGTTCCCACGCCAATGTTGCACTTTCTGTGCGGCAAGATCGGCGCCGGCAAGTCCACCCTGGCCGCGCAACTGGCGTCGCAACCGCGCACGCTGCTGATCAGCGAGGACGCCTGGCTGGCCGCGCTGTATCCCGGCGAGATCCTGGACGTGGCGGATTACGGCCGCTGCGCCAGCCGCTTGCGCAACGCGCTGGGCAGCCACGTGGTGGCGCTGGTGCAAGCCGGCTTGTCGGTGGTGCTGGATTTTCCGGCCAACACCCGCCGCAGCCGCGAATGGCTGCGCGAGGCCGCCCAGGCGGCGGGTTGCGGTCACCAGTTGCATTTCCTGGACCTGCCGGACGAGGTCTGCAAGGCGCGGCTGCGGGCGCGCAACGCGTCGGGCATGCATCCGTTCACGACCAGCGAGGCGCAGTACGACGCCATCACCGCGTATTTTGTGGCGCCGCAGGAAGACGAGGGGTTCGAGATCGTGCGGCATGGATGAATTTGCGTCTTGCGTCATCAGGGTCGGCGCTTGCGGGGCTGATCGGCCTGCTATGATTACTGGATAAATAACCAGTCATCCGGCCCCGCCGATGCTTGCCCCGCACCGCTACTACTACCTGCACAATTTCCAGCGCGCCCTGGCCTGGGTGGCCGAACGCTACGCCGACCTGCTGGACGAGCGCGAACGCCGCTTCCTGGCGGACTTCGCGGCGTTGCCGCAGGCCCCCCAGGCGCTGCTGGTGCGTATGCTGATGCGGCGCGGGCCGTGGTTTCGCGCCAGCCGGCTGGTGTACGACGAAATCTCCAGCACGCAGGAGGCCGCGGCGCCGCTGCTGGCGTTGGGCTGGCTTGATGCCGATGCGCCCATGACGCTGGACGAGCTGTTCGCGCTGCATACGCGGCCGGAATTGGACCGCATCTTTGCCGGGGCCGTGGCCAAGGGGGCGCGCAAGAGCGACTTGCTGGACGCGTTGCGGGCGACGCAACCCCAGGCGCAACCGTATGCGGCGTGGCGGCCGGGCGGCGATCCGGCCTGGCGCGTGGCCGTGGCCGACCTGTGCGAGCGCTTGCGCCTGATGTTCTTCGGCAATCTGCATCAAGACTGGTCCGAATTCGTGCTGGCCGATCTGGGCGTGTTCCAGTACGAAGCAGTGCCGTTCGACGCTTCATCGCGGGCGTTCCAGACGCGCGACGACGTGGACCGCTATCTGGCCTTGCATGCCTGCCGCCGGGCGCTGGACGACGGCCTGGACGTCGATGCGTTGCTGCAAGCGGTGGCCGATTGCGCCAGCGACAACCCCTGGTTGGAAAAGCGCCGCGCCAAGGTGCTGCTGCGCATCGGCCAGGCCTGCGAACGCGCGCAAGACTGGCAGGCTGCCCAGCGCGTCTATGCCTTGTGCGCCTATCCCGGGGCGCGGCATCGCCGCATCCGGATGTACGAACGCATGGCGTGTTTCGACGAGGCGCTGGCGCTGGCCTTACAGGCCCAGGCGCAACCCGAAAGCGAAGAAGAAACCCAGCGCCTGGCGCGCATGCTGCCGCGCTTGCGGCGCAAGCTGGGACAGGGCGCGCCGAGCGGCGGGGCGGCCGCGCCTGTGATCCGCCTGGACCTGGAGCTGGACCGGCCCCAGCCGCCCGCGCCGGTGGAATTCGCCGCGCGCGACCATCTGCACCGCGACGACGCGCCGGTGCACTACGTGGAGAACGCGCTGATCAATTCGCTGTTCGGCCTGCTCTGCTGGCCGGCGGTGTTCGCGCCATTGCCCGGTGCGTTTTTCCATCCTTTCCAGCGCGGCCCGGCCGATCTGGACGCGCCGGATTTTCACGCGCGGCGCCAGGCGCTGTTCGCGGACTGCCTGGCGCAGCTGGACACGGGCGAGTACCGCGCCACCATACGCCAGCGCTATATGGAAAAGCGGGGCGTGCAGTCGCCGTTCGTGTTCTGGGGCGCCTTGTCGGACACGCTGCTGGAACAGGCGCTGGACTGCCTGCCCGCGGCGCACCTGAAGCTGTTTTTCGAGCGGCTGCTGCGCGACGTGAAGGCCAACCGGTCGGGCCTGCCCGACCTGATCCGCTTCTGGCCGGACGCGCCCGGCTATGAACTGATCGAGATCAAGGGCCCGGGCGACAAGCTGCAGGACAACCAGATCCGCTGGCTGGCGTATTGCGCGGCGCATGACATGCCGGTGCGTGTCTGCCACGTCCGCTGGCGCGAGGCCCAGGCATGACCTACGCCGTGGCGGTGCGCACGCTGTGCGAGTTCACGGCCCGCGCGGGCGACCTGGACCAGCGCTTCACGCCCGCGCCGAGCGGGCTGGAAGGCATGGCGGGTCATGGCGTGGTCACGGGCCGGCGCGGGCCCGCCTACGAAACCGAATTGGCGCTGTCGGGCCAATACGAAAACCTGCTGGTGCGTGGCCGCGCCGATGGCTACGACCCTGCGGCCAACCAGCTTGAAGAGATCAAGACCTACCGAGGCAAGCTGGACAGCGTGCGCGAGAATCACCGCGCGGCGCATTGGGCGCAGGCGCGGGTCTACGCCCACCTGCTGTGCCAGGCGCGCGGCCTGACCCAGCTGCGGGTGGCGCTGGTGTACTTCAATGTCACCACCGAAGAAGAAACCGTGCTGACCGAAGGCCGCGACGCGGCATGGCTGGCGACGTTTTTCCAAGCGCAATGCGGGCGCTTCCTGGCGTGGGCGGGCACGGAACTGGCACATCGCCAGGCGCGCGACGCCGCGCTGGAAAAACTGGCGTTTCCGCATGGCGAATTCCGCAGCGGCCAGCGCGAGCTGGCGGTGTCCGTGTACCGCACGGCACGCGACGGCCGTTGCCTGATGGCGCAGGCGCCGACCGGCATCGGCAAGACACTGGGCACGCTGTTTCCGCTGCTCAAGGCCAGTCCGGGCGCCGGGCTGGACAAGGTGTTCTTCCTGGCGGCCAAGGGCTCGGGGCGCAATCTGGCGCTGGAGGCGCTGGACACCCTGAACGCGCAGCCCGCCGCGCCCGGCCTGCGGGTGCTGGACCTGGTGGCGCGCGACAAGGCCTGCGAGCACCCGGACAAAGACTGCAATGGCGAGTCCTGCCCGTTGGCGCGGGGTTTCTACGACCGCTTGCCGGCGGCGCGCGAGGCGGCGCTGACGCAGATTCAAAGCCGCCTGGACGCGCCTACTGTGCGCGCCGTGGCCCGCGCGCACCAGGTCTGTCCGTATTACCTGTCACAGGAACTGATCCGCTGGAGCGACGTGGTGGTGGGCGACTACAACTACTACTACGATTCCACAGCCATGCTGCACGCGCTGACGCAGGCCAATCAGTGGAAGGTGGCGGTGCTGGTGGACGAGGCGCACAACCTGGTGGAGCGCGCCCGTCGCATGTACACGGGCGAATTGCACCAGTTGTCGCTGGCCGCGGCGCGGCAGGCGGCGCCCAAGCCGCTGAAGAAGGCGCTGGACGGCCTGCAGCGCTCATGGACGGCGCTGAACAAGAAGCAGGCCGAGGCTTACCAGGCGTACGATGCCGCGCCCGCCGGGGTATTGGCGGCGGTGCAGAAGGCCGTGACCGCCATCACCGACCACCTGGGCGAGTCACCGCTGGCGCAAGACGACCCGGTGCTGGCGTTCTACTTCGAGGCACTGCATTTCATGCGCCTGGCCGAGCAGTTCGGCTCGCACGCGCTGTTCGACGTGACGCGGGCCGACGGGCGCGCGCTGGGCGCCAAGACGCCGCCTTCGACGCTGTGCGTGCGTAACGTGATTCCGGCGCCGTACCTGGCGGCGCGCCACGCGGCGGCGCATGCCACGGTGCTGTTTTCGGGCACCTTGAGTCCGCAGCAGTTCTATCGCGATACCCTGGGACTGCCTGCGGATGCCGCCTGGATCGACGTGGCTGCGCCGTTTCAGGCCGAACAGCTCGCAGTGAAGGTGGTGGGCAACGTATCTACCCGCTATCGCGACCGCGAGCGTTCGCTGGCGCCCATCACCGACCTGATTGCCGCGGAATACGCGCGTCGGCCCGGCAACTACCTGGGCTTTCTGAGCAGCTTCGATTACCTGCGGCAGGTGGCCGACCTGATGCGGCTGCGCCATCCGCAGGTGCCGATCTGGCTGCAGACGCCGGGCATGGGCGAAACCGACCGTACGGCGTTCCTGGCGCGCTTCACCGAAAACGGGCAGGGCGTGGGGTTCGCGGTGCTGGGCGGCGCGTTTTCCGAAGGGGTGGATTTGCCGGGCAAGCGATTGATCGGCGCGTTCATCGCCACTCTCGGATTGCCGCAGGTCAATGCCGTGAACGAGAACATCAAGCGCGCCATGGACCTGCGCTATGGCCAGGAGCAGGGCTACGACTACACCTATCTGTACCCCGGCCTGCAAAAGGTGGTGCAGGCGGCTGGCCGGGTGATCCGCACCGAGCAGGACGTCGGCACGGTGCACCTGATCGACGATCGTTATCGCCGCGCCAAGGTGCGCAATCTGCTGCCCAGCTGGTGGCGGGTGGACTGAAATCAGCGTTAGGCGGACCGCAGTTCCGTCAGCGCCTGGTTGGGATCGCGGCTGAGCTGGTAGCCGTACCACAGGCTGCGCGCCATGCGCTTGGCCATCTCGCTGGCGGCATCGGCCAGCGCGCGGTTGGGTAGCGCGGCCAGCGTTTCGCCCCACAGCGCCAGCCAGCGCTCGAACAGTTCGGCGCTCAGGTGCGGCATGGCGACATGCTTGGGCATCGGCATGCCGGTAAAGCGCCGGGTGCCCAGCAGCACGGCCGACCAGAAGTCCGACAGCGTTGCCAGGTGTTCGTCCCAGTCGTGGATCTGGGCCTGGAAGACCGGCCCCAGGGCGTCGTCGGCGCGCGCCTTGGCGTAAAAGGTATGCACCAGATCGCGGATTTCGGCTTCGGTGCAGAGGTCGGCTTGGGGCAAGGGCGGCTCCTGGCGGCGCGATGGATAACGCGAAATAGTAGGGTGCGGGGCGGGCGTGCCGGGTTGATCTGGCGCAAACAAGTGGCCGGCTGTCCGGCCTGCATGGCGTTCACGAAACCTGGGGGCGCGCCGCGGCCGTGGCCGCCTCTGGCCTGCCCAGCAACGCATACACCAACCCGGCCAGCAGCAGTGCAAACACCGCCAGCGCGTACAGCACCTGTCCGAAGGCCGCGTCATAGGCCTGGTGCAGCAAGGCGCCAGCGCCTGGCAGCAGCTCGGCGGCCTCGGCCAACTGACCCAGGGCGGCGCGGTTGGCGGCTTGCAGCAGGTCTTGGCGGCCGGCGCCGGGCAAGGCCGTGGCCGCCTGGGCGTGAATCAAGGTGGCCAACAAGGCGCTGACGACGGCGATGGCCACGCCGTCGGCGGACACGCGCACGGTGTTGAAGATGCCGGTGGCCATGCCGACGCGTTCGCGTTCGACCACGCTGACCGCCATGGCGTCCATCAAGCCCCAGGGCAGGCCGATGCCGATGCCGATCAGGCCCATGGGCAGCCACAGCCCCTGCGCGCCGCCGGCCAGGTCGCGCGCCAGCCACGCCAGGCCGGCCGCCACGGCCAGCAGGCCCGCGCAGGACAGCGCGCCGGGGCGGGCCCAGCGCGTCAGCAGCGCGGCCAGGAAGGGCACCACCAGCAAGGGCGCGGCCAGGCCTATCATCAGCTGGCCGGCTTGCAGCGCGCTGTAGCCGTCGATGCCGATGAAGCGCCCGGGCAGGATGGCGATCAGCACGATGAAGAGAAAGGCGGGCGAGGCCGCCAGCACCTGCACACCGACAAAGCGCGCGCCGCGGAACAACGTCAGGTCCAGCATCGGATGGGGCGTGCGCATTTCGGTGACGACAAACGCGGCCGCCAGCAGCGCGGACAGGAGCAGCGAGCCGGCGACCGCGAGGTCGGCCCAGCCGTTTTCGGGCGCCAGCAGCATGCCGTAGGTGAACAGTCCCAGCGCGCCGGTGAAGCTGAGCGCGCCGCGCCAATCGAAGCGGCCTTGCGCCGCGCCGGACGTGGCGCGCACGCTGGCCGCTACCAGCGCCAGGCCGGCCAGCCCCACCAGGCCGGTGCCATGGAAGACCCAGCGCCAGCCGGCCGTCTGCACCAGCCAGCCCGAGATCAGCGGGCCGAATGACAGGCCGATGCCGAACGTGGTGCCCAGCAGGCTGAAGGCGCGGGCGCGGGCCGCGCCATGGAACAGCGGCGCCAGGGACGACATGGCCGCGGCGAAGGCCGCCGCGCCGCCCACGCCTTGCATCAGGCGCAGGAAGTCGATCCAGCTGGCCGACGGCGCCCAGGCGATGGGAAAGGTAAAGGCGCAGAACCAGGCCAGCCCGCCCAGCCAGACGCGGCGCGGGCCGTACAGGTCGGTCAGGCTGCCGGACACCATGATGACGCTGCCGTAGGCCAGGATGTAGCCGTTCAGGATCCAGTTCAGTTGCACGGGCGTGCCGCCCAGCGCCTGGCTGATCGATGGCAGCACCACGGCGGGGCCGGTGAAGCACAGCGGAATCAGCACGGCGGTGAGACAGGCGGCCAGCAATTGCAGCCAGCGGTTGGGGGCAGGGGAAAGGGCAGGCGGTGTCATGGTCGGAACAAAATGGTGCAAGGCCGGATCGGCAAGAAGGAAACCGGTTGAGCCAGGGCGCAACCGATGCAGTGCCCGCAGAATAGGCAAGCGCCGATAAAAGAAAAATAGGCTAGGATTCCGAATATTCCGGACATGAATGTCCGCATTGAAATCGATGGGGAAAAGGCCGGAACATGGACAGCCTGAGCGGTATCGGCGTCTTCGTGCTGGTGGCGGACACGCGCAGCTTCGCCGAGGCGGGGCGCGTGATGGGCGTGTCGCCGTCGGCGGTTGGCAAGAGCGTGGCGCGGATGGAAGCGCGCCTGAAGGTGCGGCTGTTTCACCGCAGCACGCGCCACATCGCCTTGACGCCGGAAGGCGAGAAATTCCTGGAGCGCTGCCGCCGCATCCTGTGCGAGGTCGAGGCGGCTGAACTGGAGTTGTCCGAAGCCAGCGGCACGCCCAGCGGCCGGCTGCGGGTCAGCTTGCCGCGTTACAGCGGGCTGTTCGAGCCGGCGCTGGCCAGTTTCATGAAGCGGTACCCGCAGGTGGAGCTGGACCTGGATTTCACCGATCGCATGGTCGACGTGATCGGCGAAGGCTACGACGCCGTGGTGCGGACCGGCGAGATGGACGATTCCGGTCTGAAGCGCCGCCGCCTGGGGCCGTTTCGCCGCATCCTGGCCGCGTCGCCCGACTATCTGGCGCAACACGGCACGCCGCGGCGCGCCAGCGATCTGCTGCGCCACTGCTGCCTGCACTACCGCTATCCCAGCACCGGCAAGCTGGAGAAATGGCCCCTGAAGACCGGGCCCGACGCGCAGACCCCTGAGTTGCCGCTGACCCTGGTGTGCAACAGCGTCGAGATGCGGATCTTCCTGGCGCTGAGCGGGCTGGGCATCGTGTGCCTGCCGGATTTCACGATTCGCGACGAGTTGGCCTCGGGCCGGCTGCAATCCGTGATGGACGAGCGCACCCGCGGCAACGGCACGATGTGGGCGCTATGGCCAGCCAGCCGGCACCCGTCGCCCAAGCTGCGTGTGTTCGTGGATCATCTGGCGCAGCACCTGTTCGAGTAGGGCTGGGCGCGCGAAAATCTGGGCGCTTGCCGTGGCTGCGCCGCGGCGCAGACCTGGCGGCGCATTTGCTATATGATGTTCGTCATATTCAGATCTTAACCCGCCTTCGTGGCCGGGTATGGCTTCTCGAGGGCCCGGCCGCCTTGGTTCTCGCTATCGCCTTTCGTTCCTGGAGCACACCGCATGACTGCATCGTCGAATCCGGCGGGCGGCACGTCCGCCGCCCCGCAACGCGAACCCAGTCTGGTCGATCAGACCGGCGCCGGCCTGAGCGGCCTGGAGCAATTGCGCGCCTTGTTGGCCTCGGGCCGCAAGCCCGGCATCCTGGTGTCGCTGGACTTTGATTTCGTCGAGGCCGAGGAAGGCTTGGCGGTGTTTGCCGGCACGCCCGGCCCGCACGCCTACAACCCCATCGGCACGGTGCACGGCGGCTATGCCGCCACCTTGCTGGATTCGGCCTGCGGCTGCGCGGTGCATTCGCGCCTGTCGGCCGAGCAGGCCTACACCACGCTGGAACTGAAGGTGGCCTATCACAAGGCCATCACGCGCCACAGCGGCCTGCTGCGGGCCGAGGGCAGGGTGCTGTCGTTCGGCCAGCGGGTGGCATACGCCGAAGCCAAGTTGACCGACGCGCAGGGCCGCCTGCTGGCCTCGGCCACGTCGACGCTGCTGGTATTTGCGCGTCCGTCCGTCTGATTCCGCGGGTGTCTTGCCCGGCCGGCATTTCCGGGAGGTTCCTCGCCGGGTTCTCAAGGGCCCGGGTTGCGGCGTAGTATCGTCGCCGTACAAAGAGGAGACCACAACACCATGAACGCAGCCACGCCGGCGGCCTCGGGCCGCCTGAACGATATCGTCGCCATGCCCGCCCATGCGCTGTCGGACGCGATCCGCCAGCGCCGGGTTTCCTGCCGCGAAGTCATGACGGCCTATCTGCAGCATATCGACGAGGTCAATCCGCGCCTGAACGCCATCGTGGCCCGGCGCGATGCGCAAGACCTGCTGCGCGAGGCCGACGAGCGCGACGCGCAGCTGGCGGCGGGGCAATGGCTGGGCTGGTTTCACGGCATGCCGCAAGCGCCCAAGGACCTGACCGCGGTGCGCGGCATGGTCACGTCGATGGGGTCGCTGGTCTACAAGGACCAGGTGACCCAGCACGACTCGATCCTGGTGGAACGCATGCGCGCGGCCGGAGCCATTTTCATCGGCCGCACCAATGTGCCGGAATTCGGCCTGGGCTCGCATACCTACAACAAGGTCTACGGCACGACCCGCAACCCCTACGACACCACCAAGACCGCGGGCGGCAGCAGCGGCGGCGCGGCGGCGGCGTTGGCCGCGCGCCTGTTGCCCGTGGCCGACGGCAGCGACTTCGGCGGCTCGCTGCGCAATCCGGCGGCGTTCTGCAACGTGTATGGCATGCGTCCCTCGGCCGGACGGGTGCCGTTCGGGCCGTCCAACGAGGTCTTCCTCAAGCAGCTGTCCTATGAGGGCCCCATGGGGCGCACGCCGCGCGACGTGGCGCGGATGCTGTCCGTGATCGCCGGGCCCGATGCGCGCGTGCCGCTGTCGCTGGGCGACGATCCGGCCGTGTTCGCGCAGCCGCTGGACGCCGATATGCGCGGCAAGCGCATCGGTTGGCTGGCCGACTGGAATGGCTACCTGCCGATGGAGCCGGGCATCCTGGAACTGTGCGAGCAGGCGCTGACGGACCTGGGCGCGGCCGGCTGCCAGGTCGACGCCTACCGCGTGCCGTTCGACCCCGCGCAGCTGTGGCGCATCTGGCTGGCGCACCGCCACCTGCTGGTGGGCGGGCAGTTGCACGGCCTGGTCAGTAACCCCGAGACCCGCAAGCTGGTCAAGCCGGCCGTCATCTGGGAAGTCGAAGGCATGGACGGCATGACCGCGCACCAGGTGTTCCAGGCCACCGAAGCACGCAGCGCCTGGTACCAGAGGGTGCTGGCGATGTTCCAGGACGTGGATTTCCTGGCCGTGCCCACCGCGCAGGTGTTCCCGTTCGACGCCGAGCTTGACTGGCCAAAGGCCATCGCCGGACGCGCCATGGATACTTACCATCGCTGGATGGAAACCGTCACGCCCTGGACGCTGGCCGGCTGCCCGGTGATCAGCGTGCCGGTGGGGTTCGGCGCGGCGGGGCTGCCCATGGGCATGCAGCTGATCGGTCCGCCGCGCGGCGACCTGGCGGTGCTGCAACTGGCTCACGCCTATGAACAGGTGCGCGACTGGGTGGGGCAGCGTCCGCCGCAGTTTTAGGGATATTCGGTACGCGTTGTCACAGTAAAAGACAAGCCCTTGTAAGAGGGCTTTGCTTTTTTCCGACGAACCGCGCCAAGATGGCGGGGTTTCCCCTGTTTTTTCATAGCTGATAGGCTGCGCCTTTGCAATAATTGTTGATCATTTAGACATCCCGTCATGAATGGGTGGCAAGCGCGCGGAAAATACGCGCCGGAAACCTCGACCGTGCCGATCCGGGCGCTGGCGAGCCGACACAGCACAAAGGTCCCCGGTATGAAGAATCTGACACTCCGCGAGCGCATCATCGCCAGCTTCCTGGTCATCCTGGCCATCATGGCGCTGATGGTGGTGGTCGATTACCAGCGGCTGTTGCAGGTCGAGGCCGAGGCCAAATCGATCAATACGGACGCCGTGCCGGGCATCTACTACAGCACCTCAATCCGTTCGTCGTGGTTCGCGGGCTTCGTGGTGGTGCAGGACGCCTTCAATAGCGACACCGAGCAGGAGCGCCTGGCCGGTCTGGCCGCGCTGCCCAAGAACGACCAGCAGTTGCGCGAGGACATCGAGCAGTACCGCCGCACCGTGGTGCGTGGCGACGATCAGCGCATGTTCGACGACTTCGAGAAGGCGCTGCAGGTCTACATGCGCATCCGCGGCGAGATACTGGATCCCTCGATGGGACCGAATCCGGCGCGGGCGCAAGTCAAGATCAAGTCCGACCTGCGTCCGGCGTTTTATGCCGGCCGCGACGTGCTGGCAAAGATGGTGGCGGCCAACAAGGTGCAGGCCGACGAATCGGCCATCAGCATCCAGAAGGCGGTGGACAAGGCCGAGGTCGGCATGCTGGTGTCGCTGGGGCTGGCGATCGTCGCCGCCATCATCTGCGGCTTCTTGCTGCTGCGCGCCATCGTCAAACCCATGAGCGCCATCGTGAAAACGCTGGAAGCCACCGGCAGCGGCGACCTGACGCGCCGCCTGACGCTGGCGCGCAAGGACGAGTTCAACGCCATCGAAGGGGGCTTTAACGGCATGGTGGACGAGCTGACCGGCCTGGTGGGCAAGACCCAGCGCTCGGCCGTGCAGGTGGCCACCTCGGTGACCGAGATCGCGGCCACGTCCAAGCAGCAGCAGGCCACGGCATCTGAAGTGGCCGCCACCACCACCGAGATCGGCGCGACCTCGCGCGAAATCTCGGCCACTTCGCGCGAACTGGTGCGCACCATGACGGAAGTGTCCAGTGCCGCCGAACAGACGGCCTCGCTGGCGGGCAGCGGCCAGGTCGGCTTGGCGCGCATGGAGGACACCATGCGCAACGTGGTCGGCGCGGCCGGCTCGGTCAACGCCAAGCTGGCCATCCTGAACGAAAAGGCCGGCAACATCACCCAGGTGGTCACGACCATCACCAAGGTCGCCGACCAGACCAATCTGCTGTCGCTGAACGCCGCGATCGAAGCCGAGAAGGCCGGCGAGTACGGCCGCGGCTTCGTGGTGGTGGCGACCGAGATCCGGCGCCTGGCCGACCAGACCGCCGTGGCCACCTACGACATCGAGCAGATGGTGCGCGAGATCCAGTCGTCGGTGTCGGCCGGTGTGATGGGCATGGACAAGTTCTCGGAAGAGGTGCGCCGCGGCATGGCCGACATGCAGCAGGTGGGCGACCAGCTGTCGCAGATCATCCAGCAGGTGCAGACGTTGGCGCCGCGCGTGCAGATGGTCAACGAAGGCATGCAGGCGCAGGCGACCGGCGCCGAACAGATCAACCAGGCGCTGCAGCAACTGAGCGACGCGGCCCAGCAGACGGTGGAATCGCTGCGCCAGTCGAGCCTGGCGATCGAAGAGCTGACGCTGGTGGCCAACGACCTGCGCAGCGGCGTGTCGCGCTTCAAGGTCTGACGCGGCCATGGCCGAGCTTGCCTCCATTCCGCCCGCCGCGGCCGGTCAAGCCGCCGCCCGGCGCCGGCTGTACCTGCTGTTTCGCATCGGGCCGGACCGCTATGCGCTGGACGCCGGCGACGTGGTCGAGGTGCTGGGCATGCGCGGATTCAAGCAGGTGCCGGGCACGCCGCCTTGGGTGGCCGGCATGTTCGATTGCCGCGGCGTGGCCGTGCCGGCTATCGACCTGAGCGCGCTGGCCGGCGCGGGCGCCGCGGCAATGGTGACCAGTACCCGGCTGGCGCTGGTGCGCTACCGACCGGATGGCCAGGCGCAGGCGCGTCTGCTGGGCCTGATCCTGGAGCAGGCCACCGAGACCGTTCACTATGATCCGGCCGCGTTCCAGCCCGTGGGGCTGGACACCCCGGCCGCGCGTTACCTGGGGCCGGTGCTGAGCGATACGCGCGGGATGGTGCAGGCCGTCAATGTGCCGGATCTGCTGCCCGAGCCCGTGCGCGCGCTGCTGTTCCCCATCGAACCGGCGCAACCGCCAGGAGCCCGGCCATGATGCTGGTGGATGACTTCAGCGCGGTGCTCAAGCGCAAGATGGGGCTGGACAGCGGCTCGATCGGCAAGGCTGCCGTCGAACGCGCGGTGCGTCACCGCATGCAGGCGGTGGACCTGGACGACGAGCAGGAGTATCTGATGCGGGTGCAGACTTCGCCCGCCGAAATGCAGCAGCTGATCGAAGCCGTGATCGTGCCGGAGACCTGGTTCTTCCGCTATCCGGAGTCGCAGGCCGCCATGGCGGCGCTGGCGCGTGAACGTCTGTTCGGGACGGGCGGCGTCAGCGGACCGGGCAGGGCGGCCACGGAAGGCCTGGCCGCGCCGGACACCGCCGCGCGCATGCTGCGCGTGCTGAGCGTGCCCTGTTCGAGCGGCGAAGAACCTTATTCCATCGCGATGGCCTTGCTGGACGCGGGCGTGCCGGCATCGCGTTTCCAGATCGACGCGGTGGACATCAGCGAGCGCATGGTCGAATTTGCCCGTCGCGCCTGCTACGGCCGCAATTCGTTCCGCGGCGACGATCTGACGTACCGCGACCGCTATTTCACGGAAACCGCCAACGGCCACCAGCTGTCCAGCCAGGTGACGGCCCGCGTGCACTTCCTGGCGGGCAATCTGTTCGATGCGCATCTGCTGCAGAACACGGTGCCATACGACTTCGTGTTCTGCCGCAATCTGCTGATCTATTTCGACGCGGCCACGCAGGAACGCGCCGTGGGCGTGCTGCGGCGCTTCACGCGCCGCGACGGCATTTTGTTCGTCGGGCCGGCCGAGACCAGCCTGATGACCGGCCGTCGCCTGCCTGCGGTGCCGATGGCGCGCGCCTTCGCGTTCCGCGCCGAGCCGGCGGCCGCGCCGGTCGAAAGCGCTGCCCCGGCGGCGTTGGCCTGGACGCCGCCGCCCGCGCCGCGTCCCGTCACCCGCGCGCAGGGGCATGCGCCGGCCCGCGAGACGGCTGCCGTTGCGGCGGGAAGCCATTGGCAAGCCACGGCGCCGCTGGGAGCCGCGTCCGCGCAGACCCCGGCCGCGGATCAACGGCAGCCGTCCGCGGCCGGCAGCCAGAGCGTGGATGCGTCGTTGCGCGAGATCGCCGTGCTGGCCGACCAGGGCCGGGTGCCGGATGCCATGGCCCAATGCCGCGCCCACCTGGAGCGCCACGGCGCCAGCGCCGAAGCGCTGTATCTGCTGGGCCTGTTGCAGGACGCCGAAGGCGACGCGCGCCAGGCCCAGGCCGCCTACCGCAAGGCGCTGTACCTGGACCCGACCCATCGCGAAGCGCTGCTGCACCTGGCCGCGCTGATCGCGTCCGACGGCGACCAGGAAGGCGCCCGCCGTTTGCAGGCGCGCGCCGCGCGCCAGGAGGCCCGCCGTGAGTGACGTTTTGGCGCGGTTATCCGAAGTGGACGATTGCTGGAACCGCATCGGCATCCGCGGCGACAAGCGCTGCGAGCGCCTGCCCGAGCACGTGCATTGCCGCAATTGCCCGGTGTACGCGGCGGCGGCCAAGCGCATTCTGGACCGCCTGCCGCCGCAGGCCGACACGCACGAGCACAGCGCCGCGGACACGGCCGCCGCCCAGGCGGCGCAAGCCCGGCTGTCGTCGCTGCTGGTGTTCCGCCTGCAAGGCGAATGGCTGGGCCTGCCGACCAAGGCGCTGGACGAAGTGGCCAGCACGCGCGCCATCCTGACGCTGCCGCACCGGCGCGATCCGGCGGTGCTGGGCGTGACCAACGTGCGCGGCACGCTGACGGTCTGTGTGTCGCTGGCGCGCCTGCTGGGGCTGGACACGATGGCGGCCGATACCGGGCGCGAGCGGCCCGCTGCCGCGCGCATGCTGATCTTCGGCGGGGCGGGGCGGGCGGTGGTGCTGCCGGTCGACGAGGTCGAAGGCATCCACTCGGTGGACCTGGACGCGCTGGAAGGCCTGCCGGCCACGGTGGCAGGCGCCAGCCTGAAATATTCGCGCGGCATGGCACGCTGCGGCGCCCGCAGCGTGGGCGTATTGGACGAGAATCTGTTGATGCAAGCCTTGGAACGGAGCCTGGCGTGAACCCGGACCAGATGCGCGACGCCTCGCTGCTGGAACTGTTCCAGCTGGAAACCCGCAATCAGGTGCAGGTGCTGAACAACGGCCTGTTGGCGCTGGAGCACGACCCCACGTCGGCGCCCCAGCTCGAGGCCTGCATGCGCGCCGCGCATTCGCTCAAGGGCGCCGCGCGCATTGTCGACCTGCACCCGGCGGTGCGCATCGCGCACGCCATGGAAGACTGCCTGGTGGCGGCGCAGGAAGGGCGGTTGCGCCTGCAGGCGGCTGACATCGACGCGCTGCTGCTGGGGGCTGACCTGCTGCAGCGGGTGGCCACGCCCGGCGTCGAGCTGGGCGAAGAAATCGACGACCTGGTGGCGCGCCTGTCCAACGCGCCCAATGCGCCGCCGGCCGCGCCGGTGGTCGAGCGTCCGCCCAAGCCCTCGGACTTCCTGCCGCCGCTGCAACGGCCCGGCGATCCGCCACCGCCGCCACCGCCCGCGCGTCGCGTGTCGGACCAAAGCCTGGGCGAAGGCGAACGGGTGCTGCGGGTCACGGCCGATACGCTCAACAAGCTGTTGGGCCTGTCCAGCGAAACCCTGGTGGAGTCGCACTGGATCGCGCCTTTCAGCGCGTCCATGCTACGCCTGCGGCGGCTGCAATCGGGCGCCAGCCAGGCGCTGGACAGCCTGCGGGCGTCGCTGGCCGAGACGCACGTGGACGCCCGCAGCCAGGCGGCGCTGGATGACGCGCAGCGTATCGTCGAAGCCTGCCAGCAGGAACTGACACAACGCGCCAGCGAGGTCGATGAATTCGGCTGGCGTATGGGCCACCTGGCGCAACGCCTGTACGACACGGCGCTGACCTGCCGCATGCGGCCTTTTGGCGACGGCGTGGGCGGCATGGCGCGCATGGTGCGCGACCTGGGCCGCTCGCTGGGCAAGCAGGTGCGGCTGGAAATCGATGGCGACACCACGCAGGTCGACCGCGACATCCTGGACAAGCTGGACGCGCCGCTGATGCATCTGTTGCGCAACGCGGTGGATCACGGTATCGAAATGCCGATGGACCGCCTGGAAGCCGGCAAGCCGCCCGAGGGCTTGATCCGGCTCTCGGCGCGCCACGCCGCCGGCATGCTGCTGATCGAACTGAGCGACGACGGCGGCGGCATCTCGCTGGACCGTCTGCGGGTCGAAGTCGTGCAGCGCAAGCTGACCAACGCGGAAACCGCCGCGCGCCTGAGCGAGGCCGAGCTCCTGGAATTCCTGTTCCTGTCTGGCTTCAGCACGCGCGGGGAAGTCACCGAGATATCCGGCCGCGGCGTCGGGCTGGACGTGGTGCAGACCATGGTGCGCCAGCTGCGCGGCGCCGTGCGTATCCACCAACAGACGGGACAGGGCACGCGCTTTGTGCTGGAAATGCCGCTGTCGCTGTCGGTGGTGCGCAGCCTGCTGGTCGAGGTGCAGGGCGAGATCTACGCGTTTCCGCTGGCCTATGTCAGCCATGCGCTGCAAGTGCGGGCGCAGGACATCGAACAACTGGAAGGGCATCAGCACTTCCGCTTCATGGACCGGCAGATCGGCCTGGTGTCGGCGCGCCAGATCCTGCGGTCCGGCGAGCCGGCGCCCGCCGCCGAGACCCTGTCCGTGGTGGTGGTGGGCGACCACGACAAGCTCTACGGCATCGCCGTGGACCGCTACGTGGGCGAGCGCACGCTGGTGGTGCAGCCGCTGGACCCGCGCCTGGGCAAGGTGCAGGACGTCATGGCCGGCTCGCTGATGGACGACGGCACGCCGTTGCTGATCCTGGACGTCGAAGACATGCTGCTGTCGGTGCAGAAACTGGTCGAAGGCGGGCGGCTGACCCGCGTGGACGGTGGCGGTCCGGTGGCGCAGGCGCGCCGCCGCAAGCGCGTGCTGGTGGTGGACGATTCGTTGACCGTGCGCGAACTGGAGCGCAAGCTGCTGCTGAACCGCGGCTTTGACGTGGCGGTGGCGGTGGACGGCATGGACGGCTGGAACATGCTGCGCAACGAATCCTTCGACCTGGTGGTGACCGACGTGGACATGCCGCGCATGGATGGTATCGAGCTGGTGTCGCGGATCAAGGCCGATCCCAAGTTGCAAAGCCTGCCGGTGATGGTAGTGTCTTACAAAGATCGCGAAGAGGACAGGCGGCGCGGGCTGGATGCCGGCGCCGACTACTACCTCGCCAAGGGCAGCTTCCACGACGACGCCCTGCTGGACGCCGTCGAAGACCTGATTGGAAAGGCGCGAACGTGAGAATCGGCATCGTCAACGATCTGCAGATGGCGGTCGAAACCCTAAGGCGCGTCATCGCGCTCGAACCGGGGCTGGAGGTCGCCTGGGTGGCCTCCAACGGCCAGGAGGCCCTGGAACAATGCGTGCTGGACCGCCCCGACGTGGTGTTGATGGACATGGTCATGCCCGTCATGGACGGCGTCGAGGCCACTCGCCGCATCATGGCCGAAGCCCCCTGCGCCATCGTGGTGGTCACCGTGGACGTGGCGCGCCACACGACCCGGGTGTTCGACGCCATGGGCTATGGGGCGCTCGACGCGGTGGATACCCCGGTGGTGGGCAGCGCCGACCTGCGCACGGCGGCCGCGCCGCTGCTGCGCAAGATCCGCAATATCGGCTGGCTGATCGGCCGCTACGGCAACAACCGCACGGCGTTGTCGCCGGTGCCCCGCAGCACGGCGCAGCCCAGCCCGTCGCAGGGCCTGCTGGTGATCGGCGCGTCTGCCGGCGGCCCGGCCACGCTGGCCCAGTTGCTGCATGACCTGCCGGTGACTTTCCCGGCCGGTATCGTGCTGGTGCAACACGTGGATGCCTCGTTCGCCGCCGGCATGGCCGACTGGCTCAATGACCAGGTGGCGCTGCCCGTGCGGCTGGTGCGCGAAGGCGAACGGCCGGCGCCGGGCCAGGTGCTGCTGGCCGGCACGGACGACCATTTGCACCTGGTGGCGGATGGTACGCTGCGGTACACCGAGAATCCCAAGGAAAGCCTGTACCGTCCCTCTATTGACGTTTTTTTTCATAGCGTCGCGCAGCATTGGCGCGGGCTGACGGTGGGCGTGCTGCTGACCGGCATGGGGCAGGACGGGGCGCGCGGCTTGAGGGCGCTGCGCGAGCGGGGCTGCCTGACCATTGCCCAGGACCAGGCCACCAGCGCGGTCTATGGCATGCCCAAAGCCGCGGCGGCCTTGCAGGCTGCCGTCGAAATCCGCCCATTGGATAAGATTGCACCCCGTCTGATACAGGCTTTTGCCTGATGCGGCGGATACAGCGAGACATCAAGGAAAGACACTATGCACCCTCCCATTGACAGCCCTGCCTCGGCGGACCTGAATTCGCACGCGGCCATGGTATTGCTGGTCGACGATCAGGTGATGGTCGGCGAAGCCATCCGCAGGGCCCTGGCCACGGAGGGCAACATCGATTTCCATTACTGCTCGGATCCCTACAAGGCCCTGACCGTCGCCATCCAGACGCGGCCCACGGTGATCCTGCAGGACCTGGTGCTGCCGGGCGTGGACGGCCTGAGCCTGGTGCAGGAATACCGCGGCCATCCGGTCACGCGCGACATTCCCATCATCGTGCTGTCCACCAAGGAAGACCCGGCCATCAAGAGCGCCGCCTTCGCGGCCGGCGCCAACGATTACCTGGTCAAGCTGCCCGATTCGATCGAGCTGGTGGCGCGCATCCGTTACCACTCGCGCTCGTACCTGGCGATGGTGCAGCGCGACGAGGCCTACCAGGCGCTGCGCCAGAGCCAGCAGCAACTGCTGGAAAGCAATATGGAGCTGCGCCGCCTGACCAATTCAGATGGCCTGACGGGCCTGGGCAACCGCCGCTATTTCGACGAATACCTCAATGCCGAATGGCTGCGCGCGCGCCGCGATGGCCGCGAGATCAGCATGCTGATGATCGACGTGGACCATTTCAAGTCCTACAACGACACCTATGGGCACATTGCTGGCGACGAGGCGCTCAAGCGCGTGGCCAACACAATCTTCGCCAGCTGCGACCGGTCCACCGATCTGGCGGCGCGTTTTGGCGGCGAGGAATTCGCGCTGGTACTGCCGGGCACGCCGGCGGGCAGCGCCCGCCTGGCCGCCGAAAAGCTGCGCCGCGCGGTCGAAGCCATGCAGATTCCGCAGAAGGACGTGGGCGACGGGCCGTGGCTGACGGTCAGCGTGGGCACCGCCACCGCCATCCCGGTCACCGACCAGCCTTGCACCGACCTGATCCAGGTCGCCGACCGCGGGCTCTACCAGGCCAAGCGCCAGGGCCGCAACCGCGTGGTGCAAGGCGAAATGTAAGGAACAGGCGGGCGCCAGCAGCCGTGACGTCACCAGCTCGCGCGACGCCACTCGCCTAAACCCTACAGATGCAGCTTGGTCGACGACTTCACTTCGTGCATCGATAGCGTGCTGAGCAGTTCCTTGACGCCGGGCAAGGTGCGCAGCCGGTTGCGCACGAATTCGGAATAGGCGTCGAAGTCGCGCGCCACGATGTGCAGCAGGTAATCGTGCTGGCCGGTGGTGTTGTGGCAGGCCAGCACCTCGGGCATGGCGGCCACCGCGGCCTCGAACGCGTGGCAGGTTTTTTCGGTGTGGTTGTCCAGCGAGATGCTGACAAAGGCCACCACGCCCATGCCGAGCGCGCGGCGGTCCAGGATGGCCTGGTAGCCGCGGATGACGCCGGACGTCTCCAGGCGTTTCAAGCGTTTCCAGCAGGGCGAGGCCGACAGCGAGACACGCTCGGCCAGTTCGGCGTTGGACAGGCGGCCATCTTCTTGAAGGATTTTCATGATTTTCCAATCGATCGCGTCAAGTTGATGTAACAAGGCAGTGTCTTTCATGGTTTCGAGTCTATGGGAAACAATATTTCCCATTATCTGATTCCTGGAACAGAAATGGAAAGAATATTGGGGACCGGCAGGCTCATACTCGCTGCATTGCCCGGCGGCCGGCGCTATGGTGTATGAACCCGCGCACCGTCCGCCCGGCAGGCCGAATTCCACTAAAGCGAGGCACACCATGAGTTATTCCAGCTATCACAAGAAAGACATCTCCGGCCGTCCGCTGCATGCGGAAACGCAGATGATGTCGTACGGCTTCGATCCCTTCCTGTCCGAAGGCGCGGTCAAGCCGCCGGTGTTCCTGACGTCGACGTTCGCCTTCCGTTCGGCCGAAGACGGCGCCGAGTTCTTCGACCTGGTGTCGGGCCGCAAGCCGCTGCCGCAGGGCGAATCGGCTGGGCTGGTATACAGCCGCTTCAATCACCCCAACCTGGAAATCGTCGAAGACCGCCTGTCGCTGCTGGATGGTTCCGAGGACGCGGCAGTCACTTCCAGCGGCATGTCCGCGATCAGCGCGGTGTTCCTGGCGTTTCTGCGGCCCGGTGACCAGCTGGTGCAGTCCGTGCCGCTGTACGGCGGCACCGAGACCCTGATCGCCAAGATTTTTCCGGAATGGGGCATCGGCTCGCATCCGATCCACGACGGCCTGTCGGCGCAAAGCATGCGCGATGCGCTGGAAGCCGCCGCGGCCAAGGGGCCGGTGCGCTTGTTCTATGTGGAAACACCGGCCAATCCGACCAATGCGCTGATCGACTTCCAGGCCATGACCACCGAATTGGATGCCTTTGCCGCGCGCCACGGCTACCGCCCGATCTCGGTGTGCGACAACACGCTGCTGGGCCCGATTTTCCAGAAGCCGGCCGAGCACGGCGTGGACCTGTGCGTGTATTCGCTGACCAAGTACGTGGGCGGCCACAGCGACCTGGTGGCCGGCGCGGTCACGGGGTCCAAGGACCTGATCAAGAAGGTGCGCGCCATCCGCAGCGCCTTTGGCTCGCAGCTGGATCCGCATTCGTGCTGGATGATCACGCGGTCGATGGAAACCGTGGTGCTGCGCATGAAGCAGGCCGCGCGCAGCGCCACCAAGGTGGCGCAGTGGCTGGCCGGCAATCCGCACGAAAAAGTGCGGATATTCCACCCCGAGATGATCGCGGACGAGGCCTACCAGGCCGTCTACAAGCGCCAGTGCACCGGGCCGGGCTCGACCTTTGCGTTTGTGCTGGAAGGCGGCCGGCCCAAGGCGTTTCGCTTTATCAACGCGCTGCGCCTGTTCAAGTCGGCGGTCAGCCTGGGTGGCACTGAATCGCTGGTGTGCCATCCGGCGTCCACCACGCATTCGGGCGTGCCGGCCGCCGACCGTGACGCGGCCGGCGTGTCCGAGGGGCTGATCCGCATTTCCATCGGCCTGGAGCACGAGGAAGACCTGATCGCCGACATGGATCAGGCTTTTCGCACCGCCGCCATGAAGTAGGCCACGGCCAGCGCGGCCGGGGCCGGTGCGTCAGCCGGCCGTCGCGCCGCGCGTGCGGGAGCCGCCGCGCAGGCGGTTCAGCAGCACCAGGACAGCCGTGCCCAGCAGCATCAGGGCGGCCGTGGCGATGACCACGGCGTAACCCGAGTCGAAAGCGGCGCGGGCCAGTTGCGCCAACGAGGCGCCCAGGTCCGCGGGCAGGCCTTCGGCCACGATCAGGGCTTCGTCCAGGCTGTCACGCGCGGCGCTGGCGCCGGCCGCGGGCAGGCCCACCGGTACGTCCAGCGTGTGCGCATAGACGCCCGACAGGAGCGATCCCATCAGCGTCACGCCGAGCGCGCCGCCCAGCTCGTACGAGACCTCTTCGATGGATGCGGCCATGCCGGCGCGTTCCGGCGTGGCGCTTTGCATGATGGTGCTGGACGCGGCCGTCATGGTGGCGCCGATGCCCACGCCCAGCACGCACAGGCTGAGCATCTGCGGCAGCAGCGCGCCGTCGTAGCTGAACAGGTAGCCGGCCATGCCCGCGCCCGAGACCAGCAGCGACACGAACAGCATCCGCGCGCCGCTCACGCGCGACAGCAGCCAGCCCGCCAGCGGGCCGGCGATGAACGCGGCCAGCGGCAGCGGCAGGATGTACAGCGCCGCCTCGATCGGCGACATGCCCAGCACCAGTTGCAGGCGCTGGCTGAAGACCAGTTCCATGCCGAGCAGGGCCGCCGCCGCGAACAGCGCCGACGCCACGGCCGAGCTGAAGCTGCGGTTGCGGAAGATCGCGAAGTCGATCATCGGATAGGGCCGTGCGCGCTGGCGCCGCGCGAACACGGCGAGCGTGGCGGCGCCCGCGGCGCAGGCCAGCCCGGCGTGCAGCCACGAGGGCTGGGCGCGGCCCAGTTCCTTGAGCGCGTAGGCGGTCAGGATCAGGCCCGCCATCACCTGCAGCGAACCGGTCAGGTCCCAGGGACGCTGGCGGTCGGGTCGGCTGGCGGGGATGTAGCGGCGCGCGAGCGGTAGCGCCAGCAGCACGATGGGCAGGTTGATCAGGAACACCGAGCCCCACCAGAAATGCTCCAGCAGCACGCCGCCGATGACCGGCCCCAGCGCCGCGCCGCCCGAGGCCACCGAGGCCCAGACGCCGATGGCCACGGCGCGCTCGCGTTCATCCGCGAAGGTCAGGCGCAGGATCGACAGGGTGGCCGGCATCATCATGGCCGCGCCGATCGCCAACACCGCGCGGGCGGCGATCAGGGGGCCGGGGTTGGGCGAATAGGCTGCCGCCAGCGAGGCCGCGCCGAACACGGCCAGGCCCATCATGAACAGGCGCTTGTGGCCCAGGCGGTCGCCCAGCGTGCCCATGCCCAGCAGCAGGCCGGAAACGACCAGCGCATAGATGTTGACGATCCAGAGCTTGGACGAGGCCGTCACGCCCAGCTCGTGGGTGAGCCGGGGCAAGGCGGTGTACAGCACCGTCATGTCCACGACGATCAGCAATAGCGCGCTGGACACAATGGCCAGCACGAGCCAGCGGCCGGGGGCGGCCGGGGCGACAGCGTGTGAAAGATTCCGCGGCGTCATAGGGTTACTCCTGTAAGACTGGCATTATCTATCTGGATATGAGCTATAAAAAGTTTGATTGCATCTATAAAATTGATGAATAAAACAGGAGCAACCATGAACTGGACCTTGGATCAGCTCAGGCATTTCGCGGCGGCGGCCGAGGCGGGCTCGTTTTCGGCGGCGGCCCGGCAACTGGGCCGGGCCCAGTCCGCCGTCAGCACGTCGCTGGGTTTGCTGGAAGCGGACCTGGGGGTCGAGCTGTTCGACCGCTCGCGCCGCAACGCCACGCTGACGCAGGCCGGCGAGGTGCTGCTGCAAGAGGCGCGCGAGCTGCTGCGCCAGGCGGCCGGGCTGGAACAGCGCGCGCTGTCGTTCGCCGCCGGGCAGGATGCGCGACTGTGCGTGGCGCTGGACGAAGCCTTGCCGTACTTGGTGCTGGGCGAACTGGTCAAGGAAGTGTCGGCGCGCTTTCCGGCGCTGGAACTGACCCAACTGAACGGCACGGCGACCGAAGTCGCGGACTACGTGCAGCAGGGTCGTGCCAGCGTGGCTTTCCATTTCGACCGGGGCGATCCCGGCCCGGCCTTCGCGCACCGCTATCTGGGCGACGTGGGGCAGGCTATCTTCGTGGCGCGCGGGCATGCGCTGGCCGCGCTGTCCGAGGTGACGCGCAACGATCTGGCGCGGCATCGCCAATTGGTCATGCAGATGGAAGGGGTCGAGGATGTGGTGATAAGCCCGTCGGCCTGGCGCTCGGACAGCTTCTACAGCATCGCGGCGATGGCGGCCGATGGGCTGGGGTGGGCGATCCTGCCGTTGAACATCGCCGAATACGAGGGCTACCGCAACGACCTGGTCAGCGTGCCGTGCACGGGCCTGTCGCTGCCGCCGCTGTCGGTGCGCACGCTATGGCTGCAGGGCGGCACGCCCAGCCCGACCGAGCGCTGGATGCAGGAACGCATGGGGCAGCTGCTGCGTACGGGGGCGTGAATCCTCGCCGCTGCGGGCTTGCCGGATCGTCGCGGTGTTCGCCAAGGCGGTCTTGGCGGCCGCCTGGCCTCAGCCTTTCTTGCGGTACACCAGTACCGGCGTGGTGGAATGCGCCAGCACCTTCTGTGTCTGGCTACCCAGCACCACGGCAGCCATGCCGCGGCGTCCGTGCGAGGCCATGGCGATCAGGTCGCAATGGCGCTCGCGGGCGGCGTCGATGATGGCCTGGTAGGGGTCTTCGTGGGTGGCGCGCAGCGTTTCGCACGGCACGCCGGCTTCGCGCGCCTGCGTGGCCGCCGCGCTCAGCAGCCGTTCGGCCTGGGCGCGGATCTGGTCCTGGTATTCGTTCAGGTTGTGGGCCACCTGCGCCGCGCCCATGGCGAACACATGGAAAGGTTCTTCGACCGTCAGGATGGTGACCTGGGCGCCCAGCGCGCGGGCCAGGTCCAAGGCGTTGACGACGCCCTCGGAGGACAGGGGCGAGCCGTCCGTGGGGATGAGGATGTGCTTGTACATGGTGTCTCCCGTACTTGTGCCGCGGCCCCCGCGAATGGCGGCCATCTACGTAACACTGTATCGGGCAGGCACGCGGCGCGGTTTGCGCGGGATCAAACCCGGCGCGCGTTCAGCTCAGCAGCGCGGTGACCAGATCGCCGCCGGTGCGGTCGTCTTCATTGAAATCCAGCGCGGTCTGCACGTGTTCCAGGTGCTCGTCCATTAGCGCGCAGGCGCGTTCGGTGTCGCCGGCGCGGGCGGCCTCGATGAAGGCATGGTGCTCGCGCGACGAGCAACTGGCGTCGTGCGAGCTCTGGTACAGCACGGTGATCACGGCGCTGCGCGCGGACAGTTCGCGCAGCATGCCCGTCAGCACCGAATTGCCGACCGTTTCGGCCAGCAGGATATGGAAGTCGCCCAGCAGGCGGTTGCGGGCCTGCACGTCGCCGCTTTCCACGGCCGCGCGTTCCTGGGCCAGGTGGGCGTCGATGCGGCGGTAGTCGGCCGCGGTGGCGCGGGCCACGAATTCGCGCGCCAGCGCGGCTTCCAGGATGCGGCGGACGGCGTAGACCTCGCGCGCCTCGTTGGCGTCGGGCTTGCTGACGAAGGCGCCCTTGTCGGGCACGATGTTGATCAGCTTGTCCTTGGACAGCATCAACAGGGCCGCGCGGATCTTGGTGCGGCTGACCTTGTAGACCCGCGCCAGGGCCTCTTCACGCAAGCGGGTGCCGGGGGGCAGGCGGTGGGCCACGATGGCGGCGGCGATGGCGCGGGCGATGTCGTCGGCGCTGGGGTCGGGAAGGGCTTGCTCGGTCATTAGGCGCGGCAACGAAGGCCGACAGGGGAAGACGCAGGGCAGTCAGTCTAGCAAAAACGCGTACAGGAAAGGCAACATTTATTGCATACCAAACTTGTGCGCGGCGGCCCCGCGTCCCGCAATCCCGGACTTGGCGGGCGCAACCTGTCTTTGCGCGTCGTACTGCCGGGTCCAGGGCCTGCCCCCTGCGTGCATCGACCTGGACGCCTGGCGCGAGGAACCGCAAGGTCATTTTGCCGTATCCTGCTGCGGTCCGTTCGGCTTGCCCGCCGAGCTTTGCCCAGCTCGCCTTCACCCTTGTTTCAGGAACGCATCCATGTCCACTGGCCTGTCGTCCGCGCTGCAGCGCTTTCCCCGTTACGCCTTGCTTGACGGTCCCACGCCGATCCAGCGCCTGACCGGCCTGGAAGCGGCCCTGGGCGCCGCGGCCAACGGCGTGCGCTTGTATGTCAAACGCGATGACCACATGTCGCTGGGCGGCGGCGGCAACAAGCTGCGCAAGCTGGAATTCCTGCTGGGCGACGCGCGGCAGCAGGGCGCCGACACTGTGGTGACGGTGGGCGGCCTGCAATCGAACCATGCACGCCTGACCGCCGCCGCCGCCGCGCGCGCCGGCATGGCCTGCGAACTGGTGCTGGGCCGCGTGGTGCCGCGTAGCGACGTGGACTACGAAGAAAACGGCAATATGCTGCTGAACCGCCTGCTGGGCGCGGTGGTGCACGACCTGCCCGTGGGCGCCGACGCCATGGCCGCGGCGCTGGAACGGGTGCGGGCGCTGGAATTGTCGGGCCGCCGCGTCTACCTGGCGCCATTGGGCGGGTCCACGCCCACCGGCGCGCTGGGCTATGCGGCCTGCGCGCTGGAAATCCTGGAACAGTCACGCGTGCTGGGCGTGGATTTTTCGCGCATCGTGGTGGCCAACGGCAGCGCCGGCACACATGCGGGCCTGGCGGCCGGGATGATCGCGGCCGGTCTGCCGGCCGCCAAGGTGCAATCGTTCACCACGCTGGCCGACGCGGCCGTGGCGCACACCAAGACCGTCGACCTGACGGCGGCGACCTTGACGCTGTTGGGGCAGGGCGAGGGCGTGGCCACTTACGCGCCGCCCGCGCCCGGCGATATCCAGGTCGACGGCAGCCAGCGCGGCCCGGCCTACGGCGTGCCCACGCCGGCCATGGTCGAGGCGGTGCAATGCCTGGCGCGCAGCGAAGGGCTGCTGCTGGACCCGGTGTATTCAGGCAAGGCCTTCGCCGGCCTGTTGGCCGACGTGCGCGCCGGCTGCCACGCGCCGGGTTCGGATGTGCTGTTCGTGATGACGGGCGGCGCGCCGGGGCTGTATGCGTACAGGACCGCATTCCGAGCGCGCTGAATGCATTCGGGCCAGGCCGGGCGCATGCCGGATCTGGCCCGTGAAAGACAGCGTCGAGCCGACCCGTCTCAATCCTTGGCCATCAGCCCCAGGTACTCGATGAGCCCCTTTTCCTTTTTGTAAGTGGCCTGCGCCCACGCCTGGTAGTCGGCGCTGTCGCGGTAGACGGGCTCCTGGTTAAGCTGCTTCATCACCTCCGTGCTGGCCGGGTCGAACAGCGCCTTCTTGAAGGCGTCGTGCAGCACCTTGACCACCGCCGGGTCCATGCCCTTGGGGCCGGCCAGGCCGTAGGGCGACGTGGAGCTGACCTTGTAGCCCAGTTCCAGCGCCGTGGGCACGTCGGGCCAGCGGGTGGTGCGCTTTTCGCCGAAGGTGACCAACAGGCGCATCTTGCCCGAGTCCACGAACTGGTCCCAGCCGGTGCCGTCGCTTTGCGCCATGACGTGGCCGCCCAGCAGCGCCTGCTGCATGTCGGCGTTGCCCTTGTAGGGCACGTGGTTCAGCTTGACCTTGGCATTGAGGGCGACCTCTTCCATCAGCAGGTGCGGCGACGAACCCACCCCGGTCGAGCCGTAGTCGATGGTGCCCGGGTTCTTGCGCGCCGCTTCAATGTATTCGTTGAAGGTCTTGAACGGCGAGTCCGCGCGCACCGTGACGCCGAAGGTGTAGCCCGACAGCCCGATGATGAAGGTGAAGTCGTTGATCGGGTCCCAGGTGGTCTTCTGCATGTAGGGCATGCGCAGCATGGCCAGCGTGTACAGCGCCACCGTGTAGCCGTCGGGCTTGGCGGTGCGCGACATGGTGGCCGGACCCAGCGTGCCGCCCGCGCCAGGGCGGTTTTCGACGATGACGGTCTGGCCCAGATACTTGGAGGCGTCCTGCGCCACGATGCGCAGGTGGCGGTCGGTGGACCCGCCGGCCGGGAATGGCACGATCACGGTGATGGGCTTGTTGGGAAAGGCGCTTTGCGCCAACGCGGCGGGCGCCAGTACGGCGCCCGTCAGCGACAGCAGCAGGGCGCCCAGGCAGGTTCTGCGCAGCGGGTGGTGGGGCATGGGGTTGTCTCCTGTGTGTTTTTTATGGGGTTCCGATCGTCAGCCGCGCAAGGCGACCTTGACCGGCAATCGATCCAGCGCCGCGCGCAACTGCTCCTTCAGCGGCGCGGAGGTGGCGGCGTCGACGTCGACGGCGACATCGGGCTGCGCATCGGCTTGGACACGGAACAGCGGGCTGTCCGGTTCCAGACCGGCGTCCTGCAATACCCGCGCCACGACCGCCTGCACCGACACCGCGGTGGCCAGGCGGCGCAGATCGGGCTTGTAGATCTTGCCGACGTTGGTCATGGGCATCTGTTCGAGCACGATGACCCGCTTGGGGCGCGCCGGGCCTTCGTCGACATGGGCGGCGGCGTAGGCCACCAGATCGGCCTCGGACACCTGTGCGCCCTCGGCCAGTGTGACGAAGGCGATGGGCAATTCGCCGGCGTAGGGGTCGGGCGCGCCGACCGCGGCGCAGATGTGCACCGCCGGGTGCGTGGCCAGCGCATCCTCGATGGTCTTGGGATCGATGTTGTGGCCGCCGCGGATGATCAGGTCCTTGGCGCGGCCCTGCAGGTGCAGGCGGCCCTCGGCATCCAGGAAGCCGACGTCGCCGCTGATCAGCCAGCCGTCCTCCGTGAAGGCGCGCGCCGTGTCCTCGGGGTCCAGAAAGCCCGGGATCACATTGGGCGACTTGAACAGCAACATGCCGGGCTGGCCAGGCGGCAGCTCGCGGGCGGGCTGGCCCGCGGGCGTGTCCAGCGCGGCCACGCGCACCTGCACATAGGGCAGCGGAAAGCCCACGCAATTGACCGGAAAGCGCGAGCCCGGCGGCGTGATGGACGTGATGCCGGCCATTTCGGTCATGCCCAGGCTTTCGTTGACATGCAGGCCGAACAGGCGCTCGAAGCGCGCGGCCAGCTCGGCGGGCAAGGGCGCGGCGCCTGTGCGGCAATAGCGCAGCGACGAGATGTCGGCGCCCGCCAGCGGGATGTCGGCCAGCGCGGCCAGGATGGTCGGCACGCCTTGCAGCGAGGTGGCGCGGTGGCGCTCGACCAGCCGCCAGTAGTTGCGCAGCACATCGCGGTTGCGCAGCAGCAGCGGCGTGGGAATCACGGTCTGCACGCCGGCCGACAGCGCGGCCAGCGAGGCCGGCAGTACGCCCGCCACATGGAACAGCGGATAGCCGTTGATCACCACGTCACCCGGCCCCGCGCCTTGCAATTGAACCGCGGCCCAGGCCGTGAAGACCTGGTTGGCGTGGGTGTGGATGGCCAGCTTGGGCGCACCGGTGGTGCCGCCCGTGTGGAAATACGCGGCCACGTCTTCGGCGCGGATGACCCGTTCGCTGACCAGGCGGTCCATCGGCTGCTCGGCCCGCGCCGCATTGAAGTCCCGCGCGAAGGCCGGCAGGGCGGGGCGCTGGTCGGGCGCCTCGTCGTGCGGCGCCACGCGCAGCAGGGTCTTCAGGGACGGCACGCGTTCATGCAGGCGCAGGGCCTTGGACCAGGCGCCGCATTCCACATCCGAGCCATAGGCGATCAGCGCCTTGGCACCGGCGGTGGTCAAAAGCGAGGCCAGCTTGTCCTCGGTCAGCAGCGGGTTCAGTGGCTGCACGATGCCCGCGGCCTCGCCGCCCCACAGCGCCAGGTGGTATTCCAGGCAGCCGGGCAGCAGCACGCCCACGGCGTCGCCCGCGCCGATGCCCAGGCTGTGCAGCAGATTGGCGGTCTGGTGGATGCCGGCCAGCAGCTCGTCGTAGCGCCAGACGATCGGCGGATCGTCGGGATCGGCGCTGCGCAGGAAGGTCAGCGCGGGGCGTGCGCCGAACGCGGCGGCCGAGTTGCGAAAGATCTCGTAGGTGCTTTGCACCGTCAGCGTCTCGGCCAGCGGCCGGGCGGCCAGGCGCTGGACGTCGGCCGCGGTCTTGACCGGAAACGGCGCCGAAAACGGCGGGGCGATGGGCGGGGCGGCGTAGGCCTGGGTCATGGTCGTCTCCTGGCCATTCATGCCTGTCCCAGCGCGATGTAGCGGCGCAGGTGGTGGTCTTCGTCGCCCAGCTGGTGGTCGATCATCACCAGGCGCTTGGCGTAGTGCGCCAGCGGCAGTTCCCAGGTCATGCCGATGCCGCCGTGCAGCTGGATGCTTTCCTCTGCCACCAGCGTGCCGATGCGGCCGATGGTGTATTTGGCCGCCGAGAGCGTGCGTTCGCGGGTGACGCGGTCGGGGTGGTCCAGCGCCGCGGCGGCATTGATGACCGCCGAACGCGCCTGCTCGATTTCCAGCAGCACGTCGGCCATGCGGTGCTGCAGCGCCTGGAAACTGCCGATGGGCACGCCGAACTGGCGCCGCGTGCGCAGGTATTCCAGGGTGGCGTCGCGGGCGCAGTCCATGGCGCCCACGGCTTCGGCGCACAGCGCCAGGATGCCGCGGCCGGTGGCGTATTCCAGCAGCGCATAGCCGGCGCCGGGCTCGCCCAGCAGGCTGTCGGGGCCCAGGGCCACCTGGTCGAACGTCAATTCCGCCGCGCGGCCGCCGTCGATCAGGCCGTAGCCGCGCGTGGTCAGCCCCGGCGTGCCGGCGCTGACCAGGAACAGGCTGATGCCGGCCTCGTCGTCGCCGGCCCCAGCGGTGCGCGCCGACACCAGGAACAGGTCGGCGTGCTCGCCCGCGGTCACCACGGCCTTGGCGCCGTTCAGCACCCAGCCGTCGCCGCTGCGCTCGGCGCGCGTGCGCACGTCGGACAACGCGTAGCCGGACTGCGGTTCGGCGGCGGCCAGCGCAGCGGTGATGCTGCCCGCGATCAGGCCGTCCAGCGCCTCGCGCTGCGCCGTGTTGCCGGCCTGGGCGATGGCGCTGCCCACCATCAGCGCGTCCAGGAAGGGTTCCAGCACCAGGCCGCGGCCCAGCGCCTCGAACACCACGCTGATGTCGAACCCGGCGCCGCCCAGGCCGCCCTGTTCTTCGGCGAACAGCGCGCCGATGGCGCCCAGTTCGGCGTAGCGGCGCCAGAACTCGGGGTTGTAGCCTTGCGGCAATTTGGCGTTGCGCTCGCGGGTGGCGAAGTCGTATTGCTCTGCGACAAAGCGGCGCAGCATATCGGACAGCATGCGCCGGTCTTCGGTGTGTTCAAAGTTCATGGCCGGCCTTTACAGTCCCAGGATCATCTTCGAGATGATGTTTTTCTGGATTTCGTTGGAGCCGCCGAAGATCGACAGCTTGCGGTTGTTGAAGTACTGCGCCGCGGCGCTGTCGGCGCCGTCCGGGCCGATGGGCGCGGCGTCATAGCCGTCGTGCAGGGCTTCAGGCACGAAGGGGCGGGCGTACGGCCCCATTGCGCGGCGGTTCAGCGCCGTGATTTCCTGGCGGATCTGCGTCCCGCGGATCTTCAGCATCGAGCTTTCGGCGCCGGGCGCGCCGCCGCCGGCCGCCGCCGCCACCACGCGCAGGTTGGTGGTGCGCATGTTGGCCAGTTCGATTTCCACTCGCGCCATGCGGGCCGCGAAGTCCGGGTCCTGGTCCAGCGGCCGGCCGTTTTTCTTCTGGCTGGCCGCCACGGCTTTCAGGCGTTCCAGCGCGGCCGTGGACTGGCCCACGCCGGCGATGTTGGTGCGCTCGTAGGTCAGCAGGTACTTGGCGCAGGTCCAGCCGCGGTTCTCTTCGCCCACCAGGTTCTCGACCGGCACCCGCACGTCGGAAAAGAACACCTCGTTGACTTCGTGTTCGCCATCCAGCGTGATGATGGGGCGCACTTCCACGCCGGGGCTGGCCATGTCGATCAGAAGAAAGCTGATGCCTTCCTGGCGCCGGCCTTCGCTGGACGTGCGCACCAGGCAGAAGATCATGTTGGCGTACTGGCCCAGCGTGGTCCAGGTCTTCTGGCCGTTGACGATGTAGTGGCCGCCGTCGCCGTCATTGCCCCGTACGGCGGTGGTGTTGACCGACGCCAGGTCCGAGCCGGCGCCGGGTTCGGAATAGCCCTGGCACCACCAGTCGGAGCCGTCCAGGATGCGCGGCAGCAAATGGCGCTTCTGGGCCTCGTTGCCATACTTGATCAGCACCGGGCCCAGCATGCTCAGGCCGAACGGCACGATGCGCGGCGCGCCGGCCAGCGCGCATTCGTTATCGAAGATGAACTTCTGCGTGGTGCTCCAGCCGGTGCCGCCGTATTCGACCGGCCAGTGGCTGGCCAGCCAGCCCTGGCGGTTCAGGATGGCGTGCCACTCGACCATGTCGGCGCGCGCCAGCAGCTTGCCCTGCGTGACCTTGGCCGACAGGCGCTCGGGCAGGTTCGTCGCCAGGAAGGCGCGGACCTCGTCGCGGAAGGCGTTTTCTTCGGGGGTGAATTCCAGATCCATGACGCGGTTCCTCAGTAGATTTCAAACAGGCCGGCCGCGCCCATGCCGCCGCCCACGCACATCGTGACGACGGCGTAGCGCGCGCCGCGGCGGCGGCCTTCGATCAGCACGTGGCCGGCCAGGCGGGCGCCGGTGACGCCGAACGGATGGCCCAGCGCGATCGAGCCGCCGTCCACGTTCAGGCGGTCCATCGGGATGCCCAGGCGTTCCTGGCAGTACAGGGCTTGCGAGGCGAAGGCCTCGTTCAGTTCCCACAGGTCGATGTCCTCGACTTTCAGGCCGTGGCGCGCGAGCAGCTTGGGCACGGCGTAGACCGGGCCGATGCCCATTTCGTCGGGCTCGCAGCCGGCTACCGCCAGGCCGCGGAACGCGCCCAGCGGGCGGATGCCGGCGCGCTCGGCCTCGGCCGCTTCCATGAGCACGCAGGCGGCCGCGCCGTCGGACAGCTGCGAGGCGTTGCCGGCGGTGACGAACTGACCGGCGCCGCGCACCGGTGCCAGCGCGGCCAGGGCCTCGTAGGTGGTGCCGGGGCGGTTGCAGGTGTCCTTGTCCACCGTCACTTCGCGTTCGGACACGGCGCCGGTGGCGCGGTCGGTGACCGACATGGTGGTGGTGACGGGGATGATTTCCTCGCGATAGCGGCCGGCGGCCTGGGCCGCTTCGGTGCGCGCCTGGCTTTGCGCGGCAAAGCGGTCCTGCGCTTCGCGGCTGATGCCGTAGCGGGCCGCGACGATGTCGGCGGTTTCGATCATGGGCAGGTAGAGCTCGGGCTTGTTGGCCACGATCCAGGGGTCCATACCGCTGACGCCGTCGTCACGGGTGCGGATGTGCGAGACGCATTCGATGCCGCCCGCGATCATGGCGGGCGCGCCGTCCATGACGATGCGGGCCGCGGCCGAGGCGATGGCCTGCAGGCCCGAGGCGCAATAGCGGTTGACGGTGGCGCCGCCGATGCTGACCGGCAGGCCGGCGCGGATGACGGCCTGGCGGCCGATGTTGCGGCCGGTGGCGCCCTCGGGATAGCCGCAGCCCAGGATGGCGTCTTCGATCAGCGCGGGGTCGATGCCGCTGCGTTCGACGGCGGCGCGCACCGCGTGGGCGGCCAGCGTGGGGCCGGCGATCAGGTTGAATTCGCCGCGTTGGGCCTTGGTGATGGGCGTGCGGGCGGTGGAAACGATAACGGCTTCGCGCATGTCGGTGTCCGGTAGGTAAAGGGGGGCAGGGCTTCAGGCCGCCTGGTTCAGGCTGGCGAAATCGCGGCCGGCGTCGGCCAGCTGCACCAGCAGCGGCGACGGTTTCCAGAACGCGGGGTCTTCCTGGGCGAACGCGCGGATGTCGGCCAGCACATTCGCCAGGCCGACGCGGTCGGCGTAGTGCATCGGCCCGCCGCGATGGCGCGGAAAGCCGTAGCCCGACAGGAACACCATGTCGATGTCCGACGGCCGCAGCGCGATGCCCTGGTGCAGCACGTTGGCCGCCTCATTGATCATGGCGGCCAGGTAGCGCCGCTGGATGTCCTCGTGGCTGAACGGGCGCGGGGTGACGCCTGCGCGCCGGCGTTCGGCGTCGATGATGGTCAGCACTTCAGGGTCGGGCTTGCCGCTACGGGCGCCGTCGGGGTACAGATAGAAGCCGCGGCCGGTCTTCTGGCCGAACCAGCCCCGTTCGCACAGGCGGTCGGGAATCTGGACGTAGCGCAGCGCCGGGTCGCGCGTGGCGGCGCGGCGCTTGCGCGTGGCCCAGCCAATGTCGCCGCCGGCCAGGTCCGCCATCTGGTAGGGGCCCATCGGGTAGCCGAACTCGCGCACGGCCGCGTCGATGTCGTAGGGCGAGGCGCCGTCTTCCATCATCATGTCCGCCGCCTGGCGGTGCACGGCCAGGATGCGGTTGCCGATGAAACCGTCGCAGACGCCGGCGCGCACTGGAATCTTGCGCAGGCGGCGCGCCAGCTCGAAGCCGGTGGCGACGGTGTCGGCGCCGGTCTGGCGGCCCACCACCACTTCCAGCAGCTTCATGATGTTGGCCGGCGAAAAGAAGTGCAGCCCCAGCACGTCGGCCGGGCGGCTGGTGGCCTGGGCGATGCGGTCCACGTCCAGGTACGACGTGTTGGTGGCCAGCACGGCGCCGGGCTTGGCCACGCGGTCCAGCTGCGCGAACACGGCGAGCTTCACGTCCATGTCCTCGAACACGGCTTCGATGACCAGGTCGGCGTCGGCCAGCGCGTCGTAGCTTGTGGCCCCCGTGTAGCGGTCCAGCCGCAAGCCACGTTCGTCCGCGCTCATGCGGCCCTTCTTGACCAGCAGGTCGTAGACCTGTTCCACCCGCTTGCGGCCGCGTTCCAGCGCGGCGTCGTCCTGCTCGACCATGACGGTGGACAGGCCGGCGTCCAGCAGGGCCACCACGATGCCCGCGCCCATGGTGCCGCCGCCGATCACGCCCACGCGCTCCAGCGGGCGCGGCTTGGCTTCTTTCAATTCGGGGATCTTGGCGGTGTCGCGTTCGGCGAAGAACGCGTGGATGAGGCCGGCGCGCTGCGGGCTGTCCAGGCATTGCAGAAACAGCGCGCGCTCGGTGGAGAGGCCCTCGTCAAACGGCTGTTCGACGGCGGCGCGCACGGCCTGGACGATCTTGGCGGGCGAGAACAGGCCGCGCGCCGTGGCGGCCACGTGTTCGCCGGCGGCGGCAATGGCGGCCAGCGCGGCGGCCTTGTCGGCCAGGGCGCGGCCGTCGCGGCTGCGGCGCGGCTGGGCGCCTTGCGCCAGCAGGCGGCGCGCGTAGTCCAGGCCGGCAGCCAGCGGATCGGAACCGGCGGCCAGTTCATCGGCCAGGCCGGCATCGACGGCAGCCTGGGCGGATAGGGGCTTGCCAGACAGCATCAGGTCCAGCGCGGCCTGGGCGCCGATGAGACGCGGCGTGCGCTGGGTGCCGCCGGCGCCGGGCAGCAGGCCCAGCGTGACTTCGGGCAGGCCCAGCTTGGCGCTGGCCAGCGCCACGCGGTAGTGCGCGGCCAGCGCCACTTCCAGGCCGCCGCCCAGCGCGGCGCCCTGCAGCGCCGCCACGACGGGTTTGGCGCAGGCTTCGATGCGGTTGCAGACGTCGGGCAGGCTGGGCGGGATGGGCGGCTTGCCGAATTCACGGATGTCGGCGCCGGCGATGAAATTCTTGCCCGCGCCGGTCAACAGCACGGCCTTGATGTGCGGATCGGCCTCGGCCTGGTCGATGGCGCTTGCCAGGCCGGCGCGCACGGCGAAACTCAGGGCATTGACGGGGGGATGATCGAGGCTGACGACAAGAATGTCGCCGTCGCGGCGCGTATGGACCGCGCCGGCGTTTGCGCTGGCTGTCATGGGACAGTGTCTCCGGTAGGGCTCGCCGCCCGCACCGGCCTGGCCCACGCGCACCGGCGACGGATCGCTCGGGAGGCACGCCGGTCGGCGGACGCGGCGCAGTCACGGCGCCTGGCGGGCCAGGGACGGCCCGTCTTGTAGTTGCTTATTCTTTCTCAGTAAAGAAGTCTTGACAATGACATCAATAATTGACATTGACGATAAAAAAAATTGACAATCGGTCGAGGAGATTCGACATGGACACCAAAGCCCTGACCTTGCTGGTAGAGATCCTGGACGCGGGCAATCTGAGCGAAGCCGCGCGCCGCCTGAAAATGACCCGCGCCAACGTCAGCTACCACCTGACCCAGCTGGAACGCGCCGTCGGCATGCAACTGCTGCGGCGCACGACGAGGCACGTCGAACCCACGGAAATCGGACTGAAGCTCTATCAACACGGCCGCAGCATCCAGGACGAACTCGCGGCGGCGCGCGAAGCCGTCGAAAGCCTGGGCAAGACGCCCCAGGGCAAGGTTCGCCTGAGCGTGCCCAGCGGCTACGGCCAGTTCGTCATGACCCCGTGGCTGCTGGAATTCAAGAAGACCTATCCCGACATTGTGCTGGACGTGCTGTTCGAGAACAGCGTCGACGACCTGCTGCGCGACGAGGTCGACATTGCCGTGCGCATCATGTCCGAGCCGCCGCAGAACCTGGTGGCGCGCGAACTGGGCCAGGTGCGTTACGTGGCCTGCGCCTCGCCGGATTTCGCTGCCGCCCGGGGCCTGCCGCAACGGCCCGAAGACCTGACGCGCCTGCCCGTCATCAGCGCCGCGGTCATCGGCCGGCCGTTGCGCCTGTCCGCCTATTACGGCGGCCAGCCGCGGCAGCACGTGGTGCTGGAGCCCACCATCATCTCCCGCAACTACGCCTTTCTGCGCGACGCCATGCTGGCCGGCCTGGGGGTGGGCGTGGTGCCTGACTATGTGGTGCACGACGACGTCGCGCGCGGCGATCTGCTGGCCGCGTTGCCGCAATGGCGGCTGAGCATCTTCGGGCGCGGCATGTACATGCTGTACATGCCCAACCGCCACCACCCGCGCGCCATCGCCATGCTGATTGAATTCATCCAGCAGCGGGCCCAGGCGGCGCACGAAGGCCGGCCGGGGTTGCTGGGCGCGGGGGAGTAGGGCGAGGGCCGCGGCCCCGCCTGGGGGCCGGCGCCCGGACGCCTTGCCGGGGGCAGTGCGGGTTAGCGAGGTTTGACAAAAAGAAACATAATGATAAAAATCCCGTCGTCGTTCCGATCCATTGCGGGCCTTTTCTTGCGGAGCAAGTATGGCTTTCGTGTTCTGGTGCCGGCTCCTGTCCGGCAGATGGCGTGCGGGCATGCTGGGGGTGGTCGGATTATTGGCGGGGTGCACGGGCGGTGAGCCGAACGTCGGCGATCGCTACACCGCCTACACCCCGATCTACGCGGATAACCGCAGCTTCTATCTGGTACCCGGCGCCAACGCGGCCGACGTCGTGCGCAGACTGGAATTGACCGGCGTGCCAGCCTCGGACGAAGCCGACCAGCAACTGGCGGTGCCCGCCAACGAACCCCTGTCCATCCTGATGCGGTCGGTCGAGATTCCCGCGCGCCAGGACGCCTCCGGCAAGAAGACGGCGGGCATCGACGGGCCGGCGGACTACGCCGTGCTGTTGGACATCGGCGCCAAGGACGACGGCAGCACCGAGTCCATCGTGGTCTGGTATCAACGTGGCGTGCAGCCCGACCAGTCCTTGAACTTCTCGAACCTGCTGGTCTATTACGTGCCGCGCTGGGACGAACGCGTGGCGCCTTACTTCCGGATCAGGGTGATGGACGTCACGGCCGAACGCAACGCCGAAACCCTGCGCGCCCTGAACCGGGCGCAAGGCGTGGTCGGCGGCGCGCTCAATCTGGTCAGCAATCCGCTGGTGTCGCCGCTGGCGGGCGTGGCGTTCACCGCCGCCGAACTGGTGCTGGCCAACCGGCGCAACCGCCTGGTGCTGGAATACAGCGTGCAGCTGTATTCGCAGGCCGCCGTCAGCCGGTCGACCGGCGCCAACCTCGGCATGCTCAAGCAGGGCTCCTACGTGGTGGTGGGCCGGCCGGACGGGGAAACGCGCAGCTTCTGGGGCAAGGCGCTGACCTACAACACGCGCACCAATCAGGTCATGGACGGCGCCACGCCGCTGAACGTGCCGACCGCGCTGCTCTCGGTGGGCACGTTCGACAGCATCGTGCCCAAGTCGGTGATGGAACGGTCGGTCGCGCTGACGGCGCTATTGAGCAAGGTGGGCGCGGGCGCGTCGATCGAGCAGGTCGGCGATGCGCAGGCCCGGTTGCAAGCGGCGCTGACCGCCTATCTCCTGGGTGAACGGCTGACCCGCTATCGCGACGAGGCCGCGCTCAAGCTGATCGTCAAGAAGCTGGGCGAGAAGGAATTCTCCGACTCGCTGGGCAGCGAAGAGGCCTTTTTCCTGCTGCGCGGCCTGAACAATTGCTACCGCCTGTCGACGCCGCTGGCGAGCCTGGAAGAGTTCCGCCGCTTTGCCGACAAACCGGAGTCCAAGTCATGCGCCGCCCGATCGTAGCGTCGCGGCAGGGCGAGGCGGGCGGCATGATTCGCTTGTTGCCGCGGTTGCTGTTGTCGGCCTTGGTCGCGGTGTTGTTCGGTGGTTGTGCGGCGTCCTCGCGGCCGGCGCCGGCTCCGGCTGCCGTGGTGCCTGCGTCGGCTTCCGCGTCTGCGCCCGACTCAGGCGTCGCGCCGGCGTCGATCGTGCCGCCGTTGGCGCTGCAGCTTTCCCGCTCGTTCTCGCATCGCCTGCTGGTGCCGCCTTTGCAGCTGACGCAGATTGCGCTGGCCAAGGACGTGCCGGATGCGCGGGCCGCGATGCGCCGCTTCGCCGAGGCCGCCCCGTCTGCATTGGCCGCGCGGGGGCTGCTGAACGCCCGGTCCGCGCTGGAACCGGAAAGCGGCTGGCTGACGCTGGTGTTCCGCTCCAGAGGTTACGATTGGGCATTCGGCCTGCAGTTCAGCGTGGACGGCGGCGGCAGCACCTTGACCGTGCGTCTGCGCACCGCGGGCGCCGTCGACAACCGCGACCCCAGGCCGGAGGAAATGGACGAGTACATCGGCATCCTGGCGTCGGCGGTGCTGGAGGTGTTTCCATATTGAGCCGGCGACTCAACGAGGGCAGCCCGTGCCGCAACCGCTTACCGCCCGTCGCCTGCTAGGCCAGACGCTACGCCAGTTTCCCCAGCAGGTGCCCGGCATGTTCGCCGCCGCGCCGTTGGCGTTCGTCCTGTTCGTGTTGTCGCTGCCCGGCGCGTTGGTATTGGATCAGTTCGGCGGCCCGATAGAACGCTGGCTGCTGCTGGCCGCGGTCGTCTGCCTGCTGTCTCTGGCCCGCTTGGCGCTGGCGTGGCAGCGCCATCTGGCGCAGGCACCGAGCCCGCCGCTGCGCCCGGATGGCGCCTACCTGCGCATGGTGGTGCTGATCGCCGGCGCGCTCCTGCTGGTCGCCGGCCTGAAATCCCTCAGCACCACGTTGGGGGTCGCCCTGTATTTCAAAATGCCGGACACGCCCAGCACGGTTTTCCTGACGCTCATGCTGCTGCTGTGGCTGGCGCTGTGGCTGCCGGTGATGCACCGGATGGGCGCGTGGTCACTGAGCCTGCCGCAGGTGGCCCTGACCGATCGCTTTGGGTGGCAGCAATCGCGCCAAGCGCTGCGCCGCCGGGTCTGGCCGTTTTCCCTCATGCTGCTGATGCTGACCGCGTCAACCGCGGTGGCGACAGGGTCGCTGACCACGGCGTGGCGCACGGGCTGGGCCAACGCCATCACCACGGCCGGGGCCGCGCTGATTCTCAGCGTGGCGTTGATCCTGGCATTCGCGATCCTGTGCGCGACAGCGTATCGCGACCGGGAATGAGCGGACGGCAAGCTGCTCAGCCGCGCCTCAGGCGCGCCGCGTCAGCGCGCCGGCGCCGGCATACACGGCTGCCGCGCCCAGCTCGCGTTCGATGCGCAGCAGCCGGTTGTACTTGACGGTGCGGTCCGCGCGCGACAGCGAGCCGGTCTTGATCATGCCGCAATTGGCCGCCACCGCCAGGTCGGCGATGCTGGTGTCTTCGGTTTCGCCCGAGCGGTGCGACATGACCACGCCATAGCCCGCGCGGCGCGCCAGCGCCAGCACCCGCCAGGTTTCGCTGAGCGTGCCGATCTGGTTGATCTTGACCAGGATCGCGTTGCCGATGCCTTGTTCGATACCGGCCTGGAACAGGTCGGGATTGGTGCAGAACACGTCGTCGCCCACCAGCTGGCAAGCGTTGCCCAGCGTGGCGCCCAGCACTTTCCAGCCAATGGCGTCGTCTTCGGCCATGCCGTCCTCGATCGACACGATCGGATAGTCGCGCACCAGGCCGGCCAGGTATTGCACCTGGTGCTCGGCGTGGCGCAATAGGTTTTCGCCGTGGTAGCGGTAGCCTTGCGCGTCATGGAATTCGCTGGCCGCGGGGTCCAGCGCCAGCGCGATGTCGGCGCCTGGCCGCAGGCCCGTCTGTTCAATGGCGGCCATGATGAAGTCCAGCGCCTCGGGCGCGTTGCGCAGGGTCGGTGCAAAGCCGCCTTCGTCGCCCACGTTGACGCTGTGGCCCGCCGCTTTCAGCGCGTGGCGCAGCGTGTGGAACACCTCGGCACCCATGCGCAGGGCCTCCTTGAAGCTGTCAGCGCCCACCGGCAGGATCATGAATTCCTGGAAATCCAGCGGGTTGTCGGCGTGCGCGCCGCCGTTGATGATATTGATCATCGGCACCGGCAGGGTCTGCGCCTGCACGCCGCCCACGTGACGCCACAGCGGCAGGCCCTGGCTGTTGGCCGCCGCATGCGCCACCGCCAGCGACACGCCCAACAGCGCGTTGGCGCCCAGGCGGCTTTTGTCGGCGGTGCCGTCGAGCGTGATCATGGTCTGGTCGACTTCCGCCTGCTGGTCGGCGCGCAGTCCCACCAGCGCGGCGCGCAGTTCGGTATTGACCGCGTTGACCGCGCCCAGCACGCCCTTGCCCAGATAGCGAGCGGCGTCGCCATCACGTTTTTCCAGGGCTTCGCGCTGGCCGGTGGAGGCGCCCGAGGGCACCAGCGCCAGCCCGCATGCGCCGTCGTCCAGGCGGACCTCGACTTCAACGGTGGGGTTGCCGCGGCTGTCCAGCGCTTCGTGGGCGGTCAGGTGGGTGATGTGCATGGCATGTGCTCCGAGGAGGAAAGGAAAATCGTCAGGTAATTGAAATAAAGCGGCACCAGGCGGCGGCAACCCGCAGCGCTTGAATCGCTGCATGGACGCTGCGCGTATATGGCGATTTCCTGCTTAGTAGCCCCGATGGCAATGCCGCCATGCTAAAAACAGGGCTGGATTCCAACAATGCAGTTTTTCTGCCTATCCGTCAGTTTTCCTGACAGGTACCCGCCATGCGCCAACTGCCGCCCCTATCCGCTGTCCGCGCCTTCGAAGCCATCGCCCGCAGCGGTTCGGTTACGCGCGCCGCCGAAGAACTGTGCCGCAGCCACGGCGCCATCAGCCGCCATCTGCGCCTGTTGCAGGAACACGCGGGCGTGGCCTTGTTCGAAAAAGACGGCACCGGCCTGCGCCTGACCCCGGCCGGCGCGACCTTCTACACGTCGGTGCGAGCGGCCTTCGACCAGCTGGAAAACGCCTACGAGCGCCTGGCGCGTGAGTCCCAGGCGCCGGGGCTGCACGTCGCTTGCAGCGCTACGTTCGCCATGCGCTGGCTGGTGCCGCAGCTGGCCGTGTTCTATCGCAAGCACCCCGAAATCCGCATCCGCCTGTCGATGACCTCTGCTCGTGAAATGCGCAACGAGGGCGCCGACCTGATCGTGGCCTGGGACCTGTCGGGCTATGCCGAGGCCGACCGGCGCCGGGCGCTGGCGTTGGCCCCGGTGCGCTTCGGCGCGGTCTGCACGCCGGCCTATGCCCGCAAGAAGCCTGCGGCGCGTGCGCGCATCGCGCATGAATACACCTCGAGCGCCTGGAACCAATGGGAGGCCATCACCGGCCAGCCGGCGGCGCAGGGCGACACGCTGGCCTTTCCCCATACTCACTTGTGCATCGAGGCCGCGCTGTCCGGCTTGGGCGTGGCGCTGGTCGAGCGCCGCCTGATCGCGCGCGAACTGCAAGACGGCCTGCTGGTGGCGCCTTACGGTTTCGTGCCGTTCGAAGGCGGCCTGTGCGCGGTGCCGGCCGCCGGCCGCACGCGCACGGCCCACGCCGACGCCTTCATTGCCTGGCTGCGCGGCACGCTGGCCGAGCCGGACAACTGATACGCCGGCCTGGCGCGGCGCCCACCCCGGCGCAAGCCATGTCCGGCGGGTGGACTTGGTATGCTGGGCCTCGCGTCCCCGCTGGAGACTTCATGACCGACACGCCGCCTTCCTCCCGCCCGTCAGCCAGGGCGTTCGCCACGCACTCGGCGCTGGCCTCGCAGGCGCGCCGCACGCAACTGCGGCGCATGAAGATCGCCGCGCTGGCGCTGCTGGTCGCCATGATCAGCGGCTTCATCACCAGCCACGCCATGGGCGGGCAGGGCGCCTGGGCCTGGGTGCGGGCCTTCTGCGAAGCCGCCACGGTGGGCGCGTTGGCCGACTGGTTCGCGGTGGTGGCGTTGTTCCGGCGGCCGCTGGGCTTGCCGATTCCGCACACGGCCATCATCCCCAGCAACAAGGACCGCATCGGCGACAACCTGGCCGTGTTCGTGCGCGACCATTTCCTGGATCCGGACACGCTGATGGAAAAGCTGCGCGTGTTCGATCCGGCCTCGCGCCTGTCGCGCTGGCTGGCGCGGCCCAAGCAGGCGCATGCGCTGAGCGACGGCGCGCGCCGCGTGGCGCTGCAAACGCTGGACCTGCTGGACGACCAGGCCGTACGCGGCGTGATCCAGGAGTTCGTGGTGAAGAACCTGCGCCGCTGGGACGCCGCCGGCACCGCGGGCGAAGTGCTGGGCTTGCTGACGCGCGACGGCCGTCACCAGGAATTGCTGGATGCCGCGCTTGAGCGGCTGGGCGGCTACCTGGGCGATGACGACGTGAAAGAACGGGCGTCGGCGCTGCTGGTGAAATTCGCCCGCAAGGAATGGCCGCGCATCATCGCGGCGGTGGACGTCATCGCCTCGGTCGACGGCATTGCCGACAACCTGGCCGACCGCCTGGCGCGCGCGCTGGTGCAGGAACTGCGGGACGTGCTGTCCGAACCCGGCCATCCGGTGCGGCGCGACTATGAAGCCTGGGTGCTGGACTACATCGAGCGCCTGCGCGCCGACCCGGCGCTGGCCGAGCAGGTCGAAGCCTTGAAACAACGCGCCATCGACCACCCCAAGGTGCAGGAATACGTGAAAGGCCTGTGGGACGACATCCACGCCGCGCTGCGGCGCGACCTGTCGGACGAACGGTCGGCGCTGGCCGGGCACCTGGAAAGCGCCTTGCTGGCCCTGGCGCGCAAGCTGGGCGAGGACCCGGACCTGCGCGAGGCCATCAACAACCACATCCTGGGCGCCGCGCGCCGCCTGACCGGCCGGCTGCGCATTGGCGTCACCGAGCACATCTCGCGCACGGTCAAGCTTTGGGACGAGCGCCACCTGGTCGACGAATTGGAACTGAGCGTGGGGCGCGACCTGCAGTACATCCGCTTCAATGGCACGCTGGTTGGCGGCCTGATCGGCGTGCTGCTGCACGCGGGGGTGCTGTGGGCCGGCAATTGACGCCCCGCCGGCAGGCCGGGGCGGAATCGGCGCCGCGAGCCGGGACAGGCCCGCGCCGTGTGTGTATCAGGAACGAAGATTGCTGGCGAAGCGCCACGCCCCGGTGCTATTGTCTTTGCCAGTCTCCGATGCCTGGCAGCAGGTCCGGACCACACCCACCGCCCACCCGGACGGTGCGCAACCCGCGCAAGATCCCAGGAGGCAAGTCCATGAAGAAACTCTCGATACTCGTTGCAACGCTGACGCTGGCCGGCGCCTCGGCCGCGGCCCAGGCCGAGAACGTCGCGATGTCGTTCCTGACTCCCGACGGCGTCGGTAAAAGCGCGGGCACGATCTCGCTCAAACAGACCAAGGCCGGCCTGCAGTTCATGCCCAACCTGACGGGCCTGCCGCCCGGCGAGCACGGCTTTCACGTGCACGAAAAAGGCTCGTGCGACCCCGGCATGGTGAACGGCCAGATGGCGCCCGGCGGCGCGGCCGGCGGTCACCTGGATCCGCACGGCACCAAGGCCCACAAGGGTCCCGAGGCCACCGACGGCCACACCGGCGACCTGCCCTTTATCGTGGTGGCCGCCAACGGCACCGCCAAGCAAGCCGTGGTGGCGCCCCACCTGAAGCTGGCCGATGTCAAGAAGCACGCACTGATGATCCACGTGGGCGGCGACAACTACAGCGACACGCCCCAGCCGCTGGGTGGCGGAGGCGCGCGCCTGGTCTGCGGCGTGGTGAAGTAAGTCTTTCCTCCAGGCCGCAGCCGTGGCCTGGACGGGCGCCCGTCAAGCCGTGCCGTTGCGTCCGTAAAGCAGATACCCCGGACGCTCGGCCAGGCGGTCGTAATAGGCGGCCACCGCGGGCAGCGGTGGCCGTTCGCTATTGGCCAGCGGCGTGCAGAACCACCGGTTCACCGACAGGCCGACGGCAATGTCGGCCAGCGTGAAGGCATCACCGGCCACATAGGCTCCGGTATCCGCCAGGCGCTGTTCCAGGATGCCCATGAAATGCGCCCAGTCCCGGCTGGAGGCCAATATCGCGGCTGGGTCCTGGTGCGCGGGCGATTGCCGTGCCAGGCCCATGAAGGCATAGCTCCACGACCGGTTCAGGTCGGTCGCCTGCCAGTCCAGCCATTGATCGACGCGGGCGCGGCGCCGGGGCAGGTCGGGGTATAGCGCATCCGTCTTGCCGTATTGCCCGGCCAGGTAGCGGATGATGCTGTTCGATTCCCACAGCACGAAGTCGCCATCGCGCAGCACGGGCACCATGGCGTTCGGGTTCAAGGCCAGGAAGGCCGGGTCCTGCGTGGGCTGAAAGCCCACGCCCCAGTCTTCGCGTTCAAACGGCAGGTCCAGTTCGGCACAGGTCCACAGGACCTTGCGGACGTTGATGGAAGAGGCCTTGCCCAGGATGTTCAGCATGTCGGAAGCGGCGCCGGCCGGGCGCGATGAACGAGGAGTCGGAAAGCAGGCGCCGCGCGAGGACGCCTTGCAGCACCGGGCCAGTCTAGCGGCAGGCGGCGCGGCCCGACAGATACAGATCCGCCGATCCGTGGGCGCAACAGAAGTCGCGGTGCCAGGGCGTCACGGCATTGTGCGGGCAGTCCAGGTGAGCCACGGCGCCGCAACGCACCTCAGCCCGCCACGGCCTCGGGCTGGTTGCGCAGCCGCAGCACCGGCGAGGCGAACAGCACTCCGAATTGCACGGCAAAGCCCAGGCTGGACACCCACAGGCAGGCCTGCAGGCCTACCTGCGAGGCCAGCGCCGCGCCGATCAGCGCGCCGATCGGCCGCGCCCCGAAGGTGGCGGTGAGTATCACCGCCGACACGCGTCCCAGCAGTGCGTTGGGCGTGACAGCCTGGCGCAGGGTGGTGGTGGCAATCGTCCACAGGATCGGTCCGGCGCCGAACAGGAAGAAGCCCACGGCGGCCCAGGCGCCGGACGGCATGGCCAGGGTAGACAAGAGGATCAGGCTGGCCGCCAGCGCGCACAGCGGACCCGCCGCGATCAAGGCGCCGAAGCGCAACCGGCCAGCCAGCCAGGGCGCTGCCAGCGCGCCGGCCAGCATGCCCGCGCCATAAATGCCCAGCGTGATGCCCACGCCGGCCGCCGTCAGGCCCAGGCGCTCGACCGCGTAGGCCACGTAGACGGCCTGCAGCACGAACCAGGCGGTATTGAAAAACACCGCGGTCACCAGTACCGGCCGCAGCAGCGGATGCGCCGCGACGAAGGCCGCGCCTTCGCCCAGTTCGCGCCACAGCCGCCGGCGCGGCGTGGACCGCGGCGCTTCTTGCGGCAGGCCTGCCAGCAGCGTGGCCGCCAGCAGCGACAAGGCCGTGGCCAGGCCATAGGCGACGGATGCGCCGATCCATCCCACCAGCGCGCCGCCGACCGCCGGCCCGGCCGAAAACGCCGCGCTGCGCGCCAGTTCCAGCCAGCGGTTGGCGCTGCCCAGATCGCGCGCCGGCACCAGCGTCGGCACCAGCGCGGGCGCGGCCACGTTATAGGCGACGGTGCCGATCGCGCCCAGGAATCCCAGCGCCGCCAGCCCTCCCAGGTTCAGCCCGCCCACGGCCATCAACGCCAGCAGCCCCAGCAGGCTGGCCGCGCGCGCGCACTCGGCGGCCGTCATCAGCGCGCGGCGCGGCATGCGGTCGGCCAGCACGCCGGCCGGCAGTGACAGCAGCAGGAACGGCAGGGTCTGCGCGGTCTGCAGATAACCGGTCTGGGCCGCGCCGGCGCCCAGCGCCAGCACCGCCACCAGAGGGGCGGCGGCCAGGGCGATCTGTTCGGAAAACTGGGCGGCCAGGTTGGACGCGGCAAGGCGCCGGAAGGCCGGGGGCAGGGCGGGCATGGAGGCGGGCGGCGGCGCCGCGGAAACGATAAGGGCCCGATCATGATCGGGCCCTGGCTTGGCCGCACTCCGTTAATTGCTGTGGGCCGACATGATCAGGCGGGCGCAGGCACCCGCGCGGAATGTCCGCCGCGCGTCCTCAGGGAATCGGCGGGTAGTCGCCGAAGCCATCCGGCCAAGGCGTCAGCACTTCAAAGCCGGTTTCCGTCACCACCACCATGTGTTCCCACTGCGCCGACAGCGAGCGGTCCTTGGTGACGACGGTCCAGCCGTCGGGCAGTTGCTTGGTCTGCGGCTTGCCGGCGTTGATCATCGGCTCGATCGTGAACATCATGCCGGGCTGCAGCACCATGCCTTCGCCCGGGCGGCCGTAGTGCAGCACCTGGGGATCGTCGTGGTAGATCTGGCCGATGCCATGGCCGCAGTACTCGCGCACGATGCTGAAGTGCTCGCGGTGCGCGACGGTCTGGATCGCGTGGCCGATGTCGCCCAGCGTGGCGCCCGGCTTGACGGCCAGGATGCCGGCGCGCATGGCTTCGTAGGTGGTGTTGACCAGCCGGCGCGCGAGCGGGCTGGGCTGGCCCACGAAGTACATGCGGCTGGTGTCGCCGTACCAGCCGTCCTTGATGACCGCGACGTCGATGTTCAGGATGTCGCCGTTCTTGAGCACCTTGGCCGACGGGATGCCGTGGCAGATGACGTGGTTGGCCGACGCGCAGATGGTCTTGGGAAAGCCGTGATAGCCGACGTTGGCGGGAATCGCCTGCTGCACATTGACGATGTAGTCGTGGCAGATGCGGTCCAGCTCGTCGGTGGTGACGCCGGGGCGCACGTGTTCGGCAATCATGTGCAGCACTTCCGCGGCCAGGGCGCCGGCCTTGCGGGCCATGGCGATATCGGCGGCGGACTTGATCGAAACCTTCTTCGCCATTTACGCGGCCTCCTGCTGGCCGGGCTGCGGCTGCCCCTGAGACAGGGCCGCGATGCTGAAGCCTTCCGCCTGCTCGATGCGGATCAGCAGCTGACAGATGTCGGCGTGGCGCAGTTCAGGGTACAGCTCGGACAGCATGCCGATGCGCATCCAGTGTTCCGCCTGGGAATTGATGGACCGGCTGAGCGCGCCGCTGGCGACGCGCAGGTTTTCATGCATCTGCTCGGAGATCTTGACGATGCCCATGGTGGACGTTCCGTATATGGTTTGTATATGAAACGTATGGTACTGCGGGAGGCCGGCGTGTGCAAATCGGCGTGGCGGGATGAACCCGGGGACGCCGAATGCACGCACGCGCCGGGTGGATGCCGGCGCCTGCGATGCCGAGGGGGCGTCGGCATCCCGCGCCTTGAGTCCCCGCGCCGTCGGCGGCCTCAGGCGCTTTGCGTCGCTGGCGCCTTGTCCAGCAGATTCATGCCGTCCAGCAGCGCGTAGCGCGCCGGGTACTGGGACCGGGCGTACTGTTCGCAGCCTGTGCCCTGGGTCGCCACGGCCATCACCACGAATTCCGCGAAGTCTTCTTGCGGACCGGCCTTGGCATACTCGGAAGGCACCTTGCCATCGGACCGCGCGGCGGCCGCCCAGGCTTTCATGTCGACCTGTGTGTTGTTGGCGTAGCTGTGGGCCAGCTCGTGTAGCACCGCATGGTCGATCATGCCCTGTTCGCCCGGCATGCTGTAGAGCGTGATGCGGGAGAACACCGTTTCGCCTACCGTATGGGCCTCGCGGGTGGGGTCGGCCCACGGCGGGCCCTTGACGACCTGCGCGTTCAGGCGGGTGACGCGGTCTTCCAGCGACATGCCACGCGCGATCCGGATCTGCAGGTCACGGCCTTGCAGTAGCGCCTTGGGGGCCGCGCCCAGGCTCTTGGCCACCTGTTCGGGCTGCGGCTGGGGCTGCTCGGTCAGGCGTTCGGTGATCTCGGCGGGCGAGCGCTGCAACAGGTTGCCGGTCCAGGGCGATTCACGCGGCTCCAGCACCACGGGCACGCGCTGGCCGCCCGGCCAGGCTTCGTACATGACGCACTTGTCGTCCCCCTCGCGGGCCTGGCCGGCCGGCGGCTGGTAGGCCGACGGACCGGTCATGCGCACGGGCGCGCGCTTGGCGTCGAACATCTGCTCGGTCAGTTTCAGGGTGTCGTCCACGTGGCCGCATTTGGCGGGCGCGTCCTGCGGCGCAATCGCCTCGGCCAATGCCGCCGGCGCCCCGGCCCGCACGGCCGCCGCAGCATCATTCACCCCCGCGCCGCCGCCCGCGCCGCCGCCGTGCTCCAGCTGATAGAACTGCTGGCTGGCGATCAGGGTGGCGCCGCAGGACGTCTTCATGCCTTCCAGCGCCGTGCGGCGGTCCGAGCTGACGCTCTGCACGCCTTCGACGATGGTGTGCTGGCCCGCGCATTTGGGGCAGGTGACGCGGTCGCCCAAGCGAGCCATGGGCTGGCCGAAAATCTGGACGGATTCATCGCCCGTGACGACCACGCCGCCATGCGAGGTGCGGTCGCCCTTGCGTATTACGGATCGCTGCGCCATGGCCGTCCGTTGCTCCGATAGTGAAGTTATGTCTGCTTACAGATAGGTGCCGTCAGGCGCCATGCGGGGAGGCCCCACCACGAAGGTGCCGTCCGGCGCCATGCGTACCGGACCGCCGCTGCCCACGTAGCGGCCGTTGGGCGCGCGCTGCGGCGTGCCAGCCACGTAGGTGCCGTCAGGCGCACGGGTGATCGGCCCGCCGTCGCCGACGTAGGTGCCGTCCGGGCAGCGCCGCGGCGTGCCATTGATGAAGCGGCCGTCGGGCATCATATGGAATGACTTGTTCATCGTGACTCCCAGTTTTTGGAGAGCTTGAATGATATCCAGGGTGCCTGATGCGCTTTGTAATAGGACGTGTCATCTTAGAACGTAACGTCGTTACAGATATGGGATCATCGCTGCTTTCGACGCCGCCACGACTCAGGAACCTATGAGCGATATCGACGCACTGTTGCAGCCCATTCCCGGCCCGGCGCCTTGTGGCGCCGACATGGTTTTCTCGGCTGAATTCGACGCCATCCGCGAGGCCCGCCGCCACGACGATCCGCACCTGGACCAGGGTGATTGGGTCATCGACATCAAAGAGGCCGACTGGCCGCAAGTCATTCGCATCTGCACCGAGGTGCTGACCCAGCGCAGCAAGGATGTGCGCGTGGCCGCTTGGCTGGCCGAGGCCTGGGCCAAGACCCGTGGCTTTGCCGGCCTGCGCGACGGCTTCCTGTTGGTCGATGGCCTGTGCCGCCACTATTGGGAAGGCCTGCATCCCGTACCCGACGAAGGCGACGCGCAGCAGCGCGTCGGCAACCTGGCCTGGCTGCTGGCGCGCTCGCAGCAACTGGTGCGCGAACTGCCGTTGACGCAATCCGAAGGCGGGCGTTTCGGCGCGGTGCTGTGGGACAGCGCCAGCCAGTTGGCCAATGCCATCAAGCGCACGCCTTCGAACGCGGCCGACATGTCGCGCGGCAAGGTCACGCTGGACCAGTTCGATGCGGCTCGCCGCGACACGCCGCCGGCGTTCTATTCTGATCTCGAAAGCCAGCTGCAAAGCTGCTTTGCCGCGGTGGACGTGCTGGAACTGACGCTGACCGAACGCCTGGGCGATGACGGCCCGGCGTTCACGCCGCTGCGCACGGCCCTGCAGGACGTGACCGAACTTGTGCACCGTTTCGCCCGCGAGGCCGGCCTATTGGTGCGCGCCGACCTGGCGCCGCCCGCGGCCTCGGCCGTATCGCCGGCCGGCGCGCCCGCCATCCGGATGGAGCCCACCTTGACCGCTGCCGCCGACCTCCCGTCCGCCGCGCCCGCACCCGCGCGCGGCCCGCTGCAAACCCGCGATCAGGCCCTGGCGCAATTGCGCGAAGTGGCTGAATTCTTCCGCCGCACCGAACCCCACAGTCCGGTGGCCTACCTGGCCGACAAGGCGGCCAGCTGGGGCGAAATGTCGCTGCACCTGTGGCTGCGCACCGTGGTCAAGAACGGCGAGGCCCTGTCGGGCCTGGAAGAATTGCTGGGCGTGCCCAAGCCGCCCGACAGCAACGGTTGATGCGGACAGGGCCCCAGGCGCTGCCGGGGCCCGCAAAACGGCGTGTTGGCCGCCGGTCCAGCCGCCACGCCCTTGGCCGTGGCGGCTGTCTCCCTGCTTACCGGCTGGCCCGGAATTCGATGCGGCGGTTCTTGGCGCGGCCCTCGGTCGTGGCGTTGGTGGCCACCGGCTGGTCAGGTCCCGCGCCCAGCGTTTCGAAGCGTCCGGGCGGCAAGCCCTTGTCCACCAGATAGGCCCTGACCGCGTCGGCGCGCGCCTGGCTCAACGCCAGGTTGGTGCTGCGGCTGCCGGAGCTGTCGGTGTGCCCGATGATCTGCACCTTGTCGCTATGCAGCTTGGGCACCACGTCGGCCACCTGGTCCAGCAATTCGCGGCCGCGCGCCGTCAGCGTGGCGCTGCCGGTCTCGAACTCCACCACGCGGTTGGTCAGCACCTTGTCGAGCAAGCCCTGTTCGTCCTTGCCGGCCGCCACGCGCAAGCCGTTGACGATCTTGTAGGTGGGGTTGAGCGAGGTGGCGAAGGCGCTGGCGATCTGCTGGCGCGAGGCCTCGTTCTGCACCTCGCCGCGCAGGCGGATCTGGGTGCCGTCGACTTCCAACTGGCCGCGGTTGATCTGTTTGAGCGGCTGGCCGATCAGCTTGCCCACGTGTTCGGACCAGTTGGGCGGGGCGACCACGCCGCCCACTTCGATCTGATCGATCACATTGCCCACGCCATACACCTGCTGCAGCCGCGTCAGCACGTCGGCCTTGGTGGCTTCGTCGGGCACGGCGCCGCTGGCCACCACCTGGCCCGGCTGCGGGATGACATTGGCGGGCACGACGGTCGCGCCGTCTTGCGCCGCGGCGGCGGACGACAGCAGCGCCGCCAGGATCAGGAGAGAGACGCGCATGGTCAGGCTCCGGTGAAGACTTCGCGGTAGGTATCCAGCGCCAGGCGCAAGGACAACCGCGGTTGGTCCAGGTAGCTGGACAGCTTGGCCAGGCCATGGCTGGCCGACACGTGGTTGCGCACCCAGGGCGCGTCTTCCAGCACGATGTGCTGCTCGGCAAAGGCCTGCGGCGTAGACAGCAGGCTGGCCAGTGTCTGCGGCGAAGCGCCGCGAAAGCCCGCCACCAGCCGGTGCTTGCCGGCGATGCGGCCGATGAATACCGTGATCTCGAAGTCGGCGCGCGACAGGAACGGCGCGATCAGCGTCATCCAATACGAGGCCACCAGATTGCGGTAGAGCGGATCGTCGGGCAGCGGCAGCGCCAGGCCGCGATCCAGTTGCGACGAACCGCTGGACATCACCGGTTCGAGCAGGATGCCCAGCGCCAGGATGATGTCGTGAATACGGGCCGCGTGGCCATTTCCGCGCAGCATCGCTTCCAGGCGTTCCACTGTCTGCAGGTCGACAAAGGCGTCAAAGCCGTCATCGGCCTCGGTGCGGATCTCGCCCTCCAGCTCGTTCAGCGTCTGCAAGGCCGCGCCGGGGTCGGCGTCGGTCATCAGCAGCGCCGCCGTGCCGCTCATGCGGTTCCATAGCCGGCTGAAGGCCATGGGGCTGCGGGCGATGAATTCCAGCGGCCGCTGCACCTCCACCGAGGTGGCGGACAGGAAGGGGAAGCGCCGGCCCGACTGATCGCGGCTGGGCTGCAGGTGGCCGGCGATGGCCAGCTTGCCGCGCGAGCCCAGAATGGCGAACGGCATCGGCTCGGCCTCGTCGTACAGCGTCTTCCAGTGCGGCTCCTGGGCCAGCAGCTCCATGGTGTTGGCGACCCAGGCGTCCAGCGTGGCCATCAGTTGCGGGTGCGAGGTGTTCTTGACGAAGTCGCCGCGGGCCGGGATCTTGCCGAAGTAGGCCGTGCGGAACAGGGGGGACTGCAAGTTGCTCATTGCGGCGCTCCGGGTCGCGTCTGGGCGGAGGATTCGGGGGAGGCGCCCACCACCGAAGAGGGCAGGCGCAGGTTGCGCAGGCCCTGGCTGCCGCCGGGCTCGCTGCCGCCGGCGCCGGGCGCCTGGGCATTGCTGATGATGCGCAGTTTCACGGGGACCGTCACGGTGGACTTGGCCCAGCTCATATTGAAGCTGCCGTCCGCGTTGGCGGTGCGCTGGGCGGTCGCGATCAGGCGTTCCAGGCCGAAGCGGCCCGGTTCGTTCACGACCTCGACCACGCTGCCGTCAAACAGGGTGGCGGTGATGCGCGCGCCCGGCGCGCCTTGCGCGTTGGGCCACACGAAGTTGACCCACTGCGGCGGCGTGTTGCGGTAGCGCAATTGCTGGCCATCGATCTCGATGGTGTATTCGGTGACGCCCGAGGCCGGCTTGGGCTGGATCTGGAACAGCGTCTGCGGCTGGCTGGACGCGCCGCTGCCCGCCGCGCCGCCCGACAAAGGCGCCACCCACTGCGCGAAATTGGCCGTGAAGGTCGGCTGCAGGCTGATGCCCATGTCGCCCCACGTGCGCGCCGTCAGGATGTCGCCGCGGCGCACGGTCAGCGGGCCCAGCGTGTCGTTGACGTACTTGGCGATGCTGCCCTGCGGGCCGAATACCTGGCCGATTTCGTCGCTGCTGGCCTCGACGCTGGCGCGCGCGGCAAACGGGTACTTCTCGGCCAGCGTCAGGTTGAACGGCTGGTAGATCTGGGCGTTCCAGACTTTGTTCAGCTCGGACTCGGCCGGTTGCATCGCTACGGAGTAAGCCTGGATCAGTGGCCGCACCAGCAGCGGCCGCAACGTTTCACGCTGGGTGGCCGACAGGCCCGCCAGCATCTGCTCGTCCACCAGCTTGAGCGCATCGGCCAGTTCCGAATCCTTGCCCTCCAGCGTCTGGCGCAGCAGGATCAGCGAGCCGGGGCCGGGGTCGCCCTGATTGTTCAGCAGGTTGAAGCGAGTGCGGATCTTGGACAGCGCACCCATGTAGTTGCCCAGCAGCGACTGGTTCTCGCGCGTGACCACCAGGCGCGCCACGTCCGAGAATTCGCGGCCCACCGGGCCCATCGGAATCGCTTCGCCATTGGCCGTGGTGGTGGCCGCCGGCGCGGGCGGCGTCTGGCGCAGGATCACGCGCTTGAACCAGCCCACCACGCCGCTTTGCGCCTGCTGCAGGCCGGCGTTGATCAGCGACGGGTTGTCCCACGAGGTCTGTTCGTAGGTGGTGTTGATCAGCTTGGCGATGGGCGAGGTCTGCGGATCGCCCAGGCGGTTCATCGCGCCCACCGACTGCTCGAAGCTGGTGAACGGCTTGATGGTGACGCCGCGCAGGAACTTCTGCCATTCCTGGGCGTATTCCGTCTTGTACATCGTCGCCAGGCTTTTCTGGATCTGCTCGGGGCTGCCGTCCAGCGTCAGGTCGTCGCGTGCGTTCACGCCCAGCACCCAGTCGCTGGTCTGCACTTCCTTCTTGGCGGCCTCGTTGATGGCGGGCTGGATGTACTGTTCCCAGGCTTCGCGGGTGAAGGTGCCGGGGATGGCGTAGCTGCCGGCCACCACACCCGCGTCGTTCTCGCCGACGATGCGCGCCACCGTCATGGTCTGGAAGCGGGTGGCGGCCCGCGCCTTCAGGGTGGCGTAGGCGCGTTCGCGCGCCGGCATGCCCTGCATCACGGCGCGCAGGCTGGCGCGGGTCTTCTCGACCAGCGCCAGATTGGTGTCGATCTGCGGCCAGCCCGCATCGGGCGCGCGGCTGACGTAGAACGAAATCAGGCGCTCGCCGCTGCGGATCAGCTGGTCGCGCGGCATCGCGCCGCGATTGGTTTCAAGCCAGCCGCGCCAGAACCGCGTGATCTGATCGGACAGGTGGGTAGGGTCGACGTGCTGGTGATTGGCCATCATCAGGTACGTCTTGAGCGCGTTGTAGGCGTCGTCGGCGTTGGTCGGCGAGGCATCCTGGAACAGCGTGTCGCCGCCCGGGTTGTGCGGCGTGCGCGGGGCCTGCGGCGCCGGCTGCGGCGTGCCGCCAGCGGCCGCGGCGGCGCCGGACATGTCCACCTTGGCCAGGAAGTCTTCCAGGCTGGCCTTGACCGGACTCAGCATGAACTGGCGCGCGCCGTTGTAGTACTCGGCCAGCAGGCGTTCCTTGAGCACGTCGCCCTGGTACAGGCCCAGGCCCAGCGACCACGGCCGGCTGGACGAATAGCGGTCCAGCTGCTCGATGCGGTCCTGCAGGATTTCCATGGCCTCCAGGCGGCTTTGCAGATCGGTGCGTTCGCTTTGCAGTCGCACTACCTTGTCCAGGTCGGCCTGCACGTTCTGCGCCAGCTGGCGGTTGCCCAGGTACGACCAGCTCCAGCCGCCCAGCACCAGCCCCAGCGCCAGCACCAGGCCGAAGAAAGTCAGATAGCGCATGCGCGTCTTGGCCGGGCTGGCGTGTTGGCGCACCAGCTTCTTGTCGGCGAAGATCACGCTGGAAAACAGGTCGCGCAGGAAAAATCCGTTGTGCGACGACACATTGCGGGCCTGGCCTCGCGGCGCCGGCCGCAGGTCGAAGCGCTCGGCCAGCCGTTCGGTCGACGTGCTTTGCGACACGCCTTCCTGCAAGGCGCTGGTGAAGTAAAAGCCGCGGAATACCGGCTTGTACTGGAACGGATTGGTCTCGAACAGCGTCGACAGGAACGTGCGCAGCGCGGGCTTGACGCCCGCGAATTCCAGCGGGAAGGTCAGCAGGCCCGGCGGCAGGTCGCGGCTGTTGCGCAGCGATATCTGCGCGGTGCCCATTTCCTTCAGGCCTTCGTACAGCTCGTCGAAGCGTTCATCGAACAGGGCCAGCACGTCGCGGTTCTCTTCCGCGCCGTAGGGCAGGGTGGCGCCCCAGACCCGGTCGCGCTCGCGCTGGTCGTTGTCGGAGAAAAACTCGCTGAAGCCCGAGATCAGGTCGGCCTTGGTGAAGATGATGTAGACCGGCGCAAACACTTCCAGCCGGTCGGTCAGCTCCTGCACGCGCTGGCGCAGGTTCTTGGCCAGGTTGATGGCGAACTCGGGGCCCGCGCCCGTCAGCTCGTCGATGCTGGCCGCCACGATGATGCCGTTGATCGGCGCTTTGGGACGATAGCGCTTGAGCAGGTCCAGAAAGCCCATCCATTCATTGCGGTCTTCTTCGTGCACCGAATAGCGGCCCGCCGTGTCCAGCAGGATGCCTTCGGTGGTGAAGAACCAGTCGCAGTTGCGCGTGCCGCCCACCCCGCGTACCGCCGCGCCGTTCTTGTCGGCGAAGGGAAATTGCAGCCCCGAATTGATGACCGCGCTGCTCTTGCCCGCGGCCGGGTTGCCGATCACGATGTACCAGGGCAGCTCGTACAGCGCTTCGTTGCCCGACACCTGCCCGATCTTGGACGTCTTGATGGTGCGCACCGCCTGGATCAACCGGGTGCGCAGCGCCTCGACCTCGCCGCGGTTGGCGGCGGCCGCACCCGTCTGCACCTGCTGTTCCAGCATGTCGCCCAGGTTCTTGTTGGCGCGCCGCGCACGGCGCCGGCGCCACAGGAAGGCGCACAGCCAGAGAAACAGGAAGATCCCCAGCGCGATGCCCGCCCATACGAGGCCGATCTCGACCGTGTCGGCGAACAGGAACAGGAACACGACCAGGGCGATCAGGCCGATCGCCATGAACAGGCGCGGGTTGCCCAGCGCGCGTGAGGTCCAGTGCCTGCCTTCGCTCATGGCGCTGGAAATACCGGAGAAGAAACCTGAAGGGCTACGCATGATTTTGGCTGTTTTTATAGGGGTCAAGCGGAGGGGGAAAGGGGTTGGGACACCAGCGCTAGCGTGCGTAGCGCCGGGTCTTGCGTCATGACGACCAGCACCGGCGCTTCGGCCTGCGTGCTGGCCTGGCCCGCGACGGCCAGGGTCAGCAGATGCGCGGCCGAGCCGGTGTAGCCGCAGGCCGTGCCGACCGCCAGGCAATCCTGGTTCGGGTCCAGCGCGGGAAACAGCGTGCTGGCCAGCCCCGCGGCTTCCAGCGGCCGGCTGCCGCGGTGGTCGGCGTCGCTGATCAGCGCGCGGATGTCGTCCGCGCGCCGCGCGTGCTGGGTCAGGAAGTGGGTGGCCAGTTCGGTCAGCATGGGTTCGCTGGCGGCGCCGCGCGCGTCAGCGTCGGTCGCGCGGTGCGCCATGGCCGACAGCGTCAGCGCGAAGGCGCCTTCGGGCGGCAGGGCGGGCGGGGCGCCTTTGGCGTCGGGCGGCGCGGTCTGCGCCAGATCGAGCAGCAGGCCCGCGGCGGCCTCGCCGGGCACGCGGCCTTGCGGCGTGGCGGTGCTGACCAAGGTGCCGCCGGCATCCCAGTCCTGCACCACGTTCGCATCAATATAGGAATCGGCCGCGGCCACGATGCGCAGCGGGGCGCGGTCCGCGGCAAGTGGTTCCAGCGCCAGTTGGCGCAGCAGGCTGTCGCTGGCCAGCGTGTCGTCGGCCTTGTGCAACTGCACGGTCAGGCGCGAGGGCGCCCACACGGTCGCCGTGCGGGCCTGTTCCTGCGCGTGGTCGCGCGCGGCCTGCGGCCATTGCGCGGGCAGCAGCAGCTCCAGCTGCAGTAGCGGCCAATCATGGTCGCGTTCCGGCGTGCCGTGATCCAGCACGTGGCCGCGGGCCTCTTGCGACAGCGTTTCAATCACCTCGCACAGCAGCGCCGTGGCGCGCAGGCGGTCATCCGAACACGCCGCCTGCGGAGCCTTGTCGGCGTGGGCGGCTTCGCGTAGGGCATCGATATCCAGGTGCTCGGCGCGGGCGCTGAACACCGGAAAGCCGCGCGCGTTCGTCAGCTGGGGGTCCAGGTCCGGCCGCTGTTGCTCGGCCAGCGCGTCGTGGATCGCCGCGGCATCGCTGCCGGGCGCGGCGCGGGCGGCGCCGGCCAGGGCCACCAGGCGGGTCACGGCGGCGGCGGCGGGGGCCTGCGCCGCGGCGCCATCAGTCTTGGGGGCCGCGGCCGCGGCGGCGCGGGCCTCGCGGCGTGCGCGAACGATGCGCAGGCCGGCCCAGCCCGCCGCAATCAGGGCCAGCGGCAAGGCGAACAGGTACAGCCCGATATCCACGCCGGTGGGCAGCGTGCGCGATTCCTGCCACCAGATGATGACGCCCAGCCAGACGATGCCAAACACCAGGGCCAGCACGAGGCCGGTCTTCAAGAGGCGGCCCATCATTGCGCGGCTCCGGCGTCGCGGCGGATCACGCCGGGGCGGCGCAGCTCGGTGTGGCCGAAGTCCATCAGCTTCCAGCGGCCACCCCAGGTCAGGCCGACGCGCTCGGCGGTTTCGCCGAACAGTTCATAGCCACGCATGGCCCAGGGGTCTTTTTCGGACACCACCACCTTGCCGTCGCGCAGGAACGCGCTGTCCGCGGCCAGGCCGTACTGGTGATAGCTCTGGTAGGCGCCGGCATTGGTCACGTGCGATCCCTTGTCGGCCAGTTCGGCCTGGCGTTCGGGGCTGCGATAGCCCTCGATCAACACCATTTCGTAGCCATGCTCTTCACGCATGACGCGATACGCGGCTAGCAGGCGCTGGCGGTAATCCGCATCCAGCAGGTTCCAGTCGCGGCTTGCGCCGCCCAGGTTCGGACGCACCAATTCAACCTCGCGCGTAGTGAAGACTTCGGGGGGCAGGGGCGGCGGCGGCACCAGCCTTTCGCCCGTCAGCAATGCCTGGATTCTGGGGTCCGGACCGGCCATCCGGTCCTCGTAAATAAATGTGTGATTGTGTCGCATGACGAAAGCGAAAAGGGACGGAAGCAACACCACCGCAAGCACCGCGGCGATCTGCCAGCGGTAGATGGAAAACGTATTTCCGGCCCTGCCGACGCCTGCTCGTACCACTTGCGCCGAGCCCCCGACCATACCCCCGGCATGGCCCGCGCCCCGGGTGACGCGGCGGCGAAATCCCTGCGCGAACGCACGCGCGCTTCGCGCGGTTGCGGCCCGCAAGGACGGGAAAACCAGCAACGCGGAAACGCCTATCGCGAGCAGAAAATATAGGGGCAGTAGAACTAGCAACGGTATCCCTCAATCACGAAGGCGTAATCTTTTGTTCTATTCGGGATTGAGGCAAGCGCTTGGGCGTTGCAGACAGCGTCGATGCTTTAGGAATCGTAACAAGAAGCCGTGATCTAAAAGATGTCATCAGGTATTCTCGGACACCTTGGTTAAAAGGGGTTTTATGCGCCCCAGCCAACACGGGACCTCGCATGGCAGAAGACGAAAAAAGATCGCGACCACCGCCCTCTATTCCAAGTTTGCTGGCCGGGCGCTCATCCACGCCGGATGAGCGGCAGTCGTCGCGCATACTCGCCACGCTCGAAGGCCGCGTACCCGACGCCGAGGTCAAGCACCTGCCGCCCAAGACGCGTTCCAAGACACCGCTGGTGGTGTTGCTGCTGCTGTTTCTAGGCGCAGTGGGCGCGGGCTTGTGGGCGGTGTACGACACGGCGCAGTTGCCTCTGGTCGTGGCCCGCGCGGACGCCGATGTGTCGTCCGGCCTGCCCACGTCCGGCGCCACCGTGCCGGGCACTTCACCGTCAGGCGCCACGACGCCGAACGCCGCATTGCCGACGGCCTCGCTCAATCAGCCGGCTGCGGGGCAAGCGCCGGCGCGGGCCAATGCCGAAGCGCCGCCGTCCAATGCGGCCACCATCATCGAAGACCATCCGCTGGCGCAACTGACCCAGCCCGATGCGCAGGCCGACTTGCGCGAGCCCGCCAATCCGCTGGCCGCGCTTGCGGTGACGGCCGCCGCGCCCAACAAGCCTGCGGCTGCGGCGTCGGCCAAGGCGCCTGGCCCGGCCCCGCAGCGCACCGAGCGTGCGCGCGACGGCACGGTCGCCGCGGCGACTGCCGCCGCCCCGCAAGCCACGACGGCCAAGGGTGCGCCCAAGGCTGCCGCCGCACCCGCGCGCGGCAAGGCCGCCCCACGCAACGACAGTGACGCGGCCCTGCTGGCGGCGTTGATGTCCTACGGTCTGCCGCCCGCGTCGCCACCTGGCACCAAGGTCTACAAGACCGACGGCATCTTCGTCCGCGAGCTGCCGGGGTCTTCGCTGTCCACCCGCCTGGGGGAATGTCGCAAGCTCGGTTTCCTTGAAAGCGAACAATGCCGCCTGCGCGTTTGCGCGGGCCACTGGGGCACCGCTCCGGAATGTCCCAATGCGCAAGCTCACACCGAGCCTTGAGCGCTGCTGAATAAGGTTTTCCTCATGATGGATACGACCGCGACCGCGGGCCTGTTCAATTCCGAGGCCCGCCTCTACCGCCTGCAAGGCGAGGGGGCGCTGGCCTCGCTGCACGTCGAAGGCTGGATCGGCCGCGAAGCGTTGTCGGACGTGGCGCAGTTGCGCGTGGTGGCCCTGTCGGACGACGCCGGCCTGTCGTTGCAGGACATGATCTCGCGCCCCGTTACCCTCTGGACCACCCGCGCCGATGGCAGCCGCAGCGGCCGCAGCGGCGTGGTGCGCGAGGCTGAACTGCTGGCCGGCGATGCGGGCCTGGCGCGCTACCGGCTCACGGTGGTGCCCTGGCTGTGGCTGGCCACGCAGCGGCGTGCCAGCCGGTTGTTTGAGAACAAGCCGGTGCTGGACATCGTGCGCCATGTGCTGGACACGTATGAAGGCTATGTCTACCGCATCGCGGCCGACGTCGAAGGGGCGCTGGCCGACCTGGCGCCGCGCCCCTACACCACGCAGTATCGCGAGACCGACTACGCCTTCATCAGCCGCCTGTTGGCCGAGGCCGGCCTGGGCTGGACCGTGCTGGAAGACGCCGAGGTGCCCGCGCGCCACGTGGTGCAGATTTTTGCCGACAGCCGCACCCTGGCCGAAGACGCGGAATCGTCCAGCGGCGGGGTGCGGTTCCAGCGCGCCAGCGCCACGGAATCGCGCGACACCGTGCAGGCCCTGGTGCGCCAGCGCCGCCGCACGCCCGACAGCATCACGGTGCTGGGCTGGCACGACAGCGGCAAGCGCGCGGTCGCCGCGCAGGCGCTGGTCAACGCGGCCAATGGGCAGGACGATGCGGCGGGGCTGGACTGGTACGACATCGCCGGCCACGGCGGCTTTGCCAACGAGGCCCAGGCCCGCCGCCAGGCGGAACTGGCGCGCGAGGCCGTGCGCGCCCGCGCCGAGACCTTCACCGGGCGCGGCGTGGTGCGCACGTTCCGCTCGGGTACGCGCTTCACGCTGCAGGACATGTCGTCGCTGGGGCCGACGGACGAAGCCGGATTCGAGCCGGTCTTCGCGCTGGACTGGATCGAGCACGTGGGCATCAACAACCTGCCGCCCGAAACGCGCGCGTCGCTGGCGCAGCGCCTGGGTGGGCTGGATGCGTATCTGACGCTGGATAGCGAGGCTGTTGCCGCGCCGCAAGAGACCATACGCGGCGATGATTCGACGTGGGATGAGGCCTCGATCTCTCCCGACCCCGCCGTCCTCGCCAAGGCCCGCGAAGTCGGCTACGCCAATCGCTTCGAAGCGGTGCGCTGCGACCGCCCCTGGCGTCCCGCCTTGCCGGCAACGCGCGGCGCCCGCCTGGGCGGCGCGCCCTCGGTCCATGGCGTGCACACCGCCGTGGTCACCGACGCCGAAGGCGGCACGCAACCCAAGCAAAGCGACGAAATCCTGCGCAACAAGCGTGGCGACGTGCGCATCAGATTCCATTGGCAGGCGGGCAGCCAGGACGGCGAGGCCAGCAGCCGCTGGGTGCGCGTGGCGCAGCGCCAGTCCGGCGCCGGCATGGGCATCAGCTTCGTGCCGCGCATCGGGCAAGAGGTGCTGGTGCGCTTTCTGGACGACGACATCGACCAGCCCATCGTCGTGGGCGCGCTGTACAACGGTCGCGGCGAAGGCGGCACGCCCGCCACGCCCGGCGGGCGCGCGGGCAGCGCGACCGATACGCAGGTCTACGCCGCCGCGCGCGACAACGCGCCCAGCGCCCAGGCCAACCTGGCCGCGGGCAACGCGCCGGCCTGGCACGGGGCGGCCGCAGGCGACGACAACCACCGCAACGCGGCCGCGCTGACCGGCTTCAAGAGCAAGGAATTCGGCGGCGCGGGCTACAACCAGATCGTGTTCGACGACACCGACGGCCAGCTGCGCATGCAGGTCAAGAGCAGCCAGGACGCTTCGGAACTGAACCTGGGCCATCTCATCCACCAGGCCGGCAACTACCGCGGCGGCCTGCGCGGCGTGGGCGCCGAACTGCGCACCGACGCCTACGGGGCCGTGCGCGGCGGCGCGGGCGTGCTGCTCACCACCTACAGCGCCACCGGCGGCAACGCCAGCGCCGTGGGCGATGCGGCGGGCGTACAGGCGCTGGCCAGCCAGACCGAGCAGATGGCGCGTTCGCTGGACGGCGTGGTCGGCGCCCACCAGGGCCTGCGGCTGGCGACGGCGCTGGGCACCAAGGGCCCGCAGGCCAGCGTGCTGGATGGCGACAAGGCGCCGCTGGCGGCCATGCACCGCGCGGTCTCGGGCACGGTCGCGGGCGACAGCCTGGACGGCGCCCGCGGCGATGCCTCGGCCAGGCACACGCAGGCCGCGCAAGGCAAAGTGCCGCACCCCACCGATCCCGTCGTGCTGATGGCCGCGCGCGCCGGGCTGGCACAGGTCGCGGCCAAGCACCTGCAAGTGACGGCCGGCGAGGCCGTGCACTGGTCGGCGGGCAAGGACCAGAACCTGGCGGTGATGGGCGCGTTGCGCCTGCACACCGGCCAGGGCCTGGGCATCGTCGCCGGCCTGCAGCAGGGCGGGGCGGACTCGGGGCTGGACCTGATCTCGGCCAAGGGCAACGTCGATGTGCAGGCCCAGCACGACATCCTGCGAGTGCAGGCGCAGAAGGACATCACCATCGGCAGCGCGCAGACCGCGGTGGAATACGCCGCGCCCAAGCGCATCCGCATCGCGACGGCGGCGGGCGCCAGCATTGTGCTCGAAGGCGGCAACATCACCGTCACCGCGCCGGGGCGCATCGACGTCAAGACTGGCGACAAGCGCTTTGCCGGCCCCGACCGCTTGCCCTATCCGTTTCCGCAGATGCCCGAGAGCGTCTGCGTCAGTTGCGCCGAGCAAGCCGCGGCGGGCGGCCAGGCCATGACGGTGAAGAATGCTTGAGGACCGCGATACCTGGATCGATCCGGCCAGCCCCGCCGTCGGCCAGGCGCTGTACGACGCCGCGTGGAACCAGCCGCAGCCCGTTGAGCGCTATGTGCTGCTCGACGCCGCCTTTGCGCCAGGGCTGCCCGCCCGGCTGGCGCGCTGGATCGAGGCCGAAGACTACTGCTCGCTCTATGCCGGACGCTACGAAGGCGAAGGCCTGGACCAGGTCGCGCCCTACCTGCTGCGCCTGCCGTGGGTGCCCGCGCTGCGCCAACCGCTGTGCGACAGGTTGATGGCGCTTGCGCGGGGCAAGCCCATGCTCAGCCTGCTGTTCAGCGAGGCCACGCTGGAACAGCTGGCCGACCACCTGCGCGCGCAGATCGAGGCCGTCGGCGCCGATGGCCGCGCCTATCTGTTGCGCCTGGCGGACACGCGGGCGCTGGCGGCGCTGCTCGACGTGCTGACGGCCGCGCAACGCCAGCGCCTGCTGGCAGGCATCTCGCGCTGGTCCTATGTGGACCGCTCGGGTGAGCTGCATTCGATCGAAGGCGGCTCGCCCGCCGCGCCTGGCATCGTGCCGGCGCCCTATCGGATCGACGCCGATCAACAGCGCCAACTGCAGCAACGGGCCCTGCCGGACGCCATCCTGCGCTTCGTGCAACTGCGCGCCGGCCTGTTCGGCGAGCTGGCCTGCAGTCCGGCCGCGGCCCATCGCCTGATTGACGAAGGCGTGCAACGCCTGGCGCGTCGCGGCGTGGACCACGACGCGCTCGCCTATCGTCATGCCCTGACGCTGCTGCGCCGTCACGGCTTGCTCAGTCCCACCCATTCGGCACTCACGCCCGATGCCTCCCGCCTGGAGCCGCAATCATGACGTTCAAGTTCCGCTTCGCCGGCCCGTGCCGCGAAATCCCCACGGATCTGGATTTCCAGGAGCAACGCAAGGCCTGCCAGAAGATGGGCGAAAAGGCCGGCACGGATTGCTCGATCGAGTTGTTCTTCGGATTTTTCTTTGATGGCACGCGCAATAACATGTATGTGTCGGACAAAGCGCGAGACAACACGCAGACGAACGTGGCGAGGTTGCATAACGTATTTGACGATAAGAAAGACCCCAGTTACAGCGCGCGCCAACACCGATTTCGTACCTATGTCGAAGGCGTGGGCACTCCGTGTATCGATAAGGTGGGTGATCCGGGAACTGGCGTGCATGCGCAGGCGGGAGCGGCGGCGGGATGGGGCGGAGAAGGCCGCATCAATTGGGCGCTGCTGGAATTTCAGAACAACCTGTATTTGCACTTCGTACCGAATAGCACTTTGACAGATTCGCTAAGGCAGGACACGCGAACGCTGGTTCGGGAAATGAGCACAGATATGTCGATGTCCGGTTTGCAGATAGAAGAGCTGGCGAAGGGCGCCACTCTTCCTTTTGCGTCCTCCGCTGGAGCAACGCCTGGCGATGCGGCGGACATCGCGATTCGACGCGCCCAAGGTCTGGGTTCATCTGCTTTGAGAGTGTGGAGCGTTCACAAAGCCAAACCGAACAATATGGCACGCTATTCCGTGTTGTCACGTCGTAACCGTGAGATGCGGCAGATGCTGTCTGGTTACCTATCCACAAACCCAAAAGTAGAGCGCATTCGAGTCTCCATCTTTGGCTTTTCTCGCGGTGCGGCCGAGGCACGCGTGTTTGCCAATTGGCTCAAGGACGCCTGCGATGTGCCCGAAGGAATGTCTTTCTATACCCCTCGCGGCGACGGCGTCTTGCGCCTTGGGGGTATTCCTGTCGTCATTGATTTCATGGGGTTGTACGACACAGTGGCCTCGGCCGGCATTGCGCAGTCGGCGCCTGGTGAATTGTGGGACGGCCATGGAGCGTGGGCAAGCAAGGAAGACATGGAAATTCCGAGCATGGTCACTCGCTGTGTCCATATGGTCGCAGCGCACGAAGTACGAGGATCATTTCCGCTGGACTTGATCGATGGCCGCGGCTACGAAGAGATCGTCTATCCGGGGGTGCATTCAGACGTCGGCGGCGGCTACAAGCCCGCAGAGCAAGGCCGAGGGATGACGGACAGCGATAAGCTGTCGCAAATTCCTCTGTGCGATATGTATCGGGAAGCCGTGAAGGCAGGCGTGCCCTTGAGGTTGCACACGGCGCCTGCACGCGACAAGGCTCGGTTTGACGTGTCGTCCAACCTGCGCACCGCATTCAATGCCTACGTCGAGAACACGCGAGATATATCTAGTGAGCAATCATCGACCCGTCGAATCATGTACAACCACTACGTTCAGTATGTGCGCTGGCGACGCCTTCGGGTTGATCGGGGGCCTGAGTGGTTGGGCGGAATTCCCAGTGCGCTGCGGGCCAAATCGAACAATCCTGAGGACTACGAAGATCTGGTGCAAGCCAATAACGAGTTGCTGCTGGAGGTGCAAACGCTGACTGCGAACAATGCGCTTGAACGCAGTTCCGTGCCGAATGCGATGCCAGGTGCCGAAGGCGCTCGGCTATATGACAGTGTCATGTTGGTATTGCGAGGCAACAAAGAGAAGATATGGTTGGATCAGATGCGCACGGTCTGGAATCTTCCTGGCAAGCCCGTCGCGGCGGTGATCGATCTGTTGGACAATTATGTGCACGATTCAAGGGCCTGGTTCAAGCCTCTTGGAAAGGATGACGACGTGTGGATGAGTATCCAGCGTGATCGTCTCAAACAACTGGACCAACGTGAAAAGTTGGCCGAACAATATGTATCGACCGGTCGGGCTGATCTGGCGTGGCCACTGATGCCCAGCAAGGAAGAGCGGGCAGAGTTGGTTGCCTATCGAGCAAATCCCAATGCCGTGCCGTTGCAGGCCGGTGGACGGGAGTTCTACTCTCAATGGGGCTATTTGCGCTGGCGCTCTGTCTACACCAATCCTCAGGTTCGGGCGCAACGGGAGGCGCAGCAGGACCGGGAGAATACGCAGCGTGCTCTGCAGAATATGCCAATAAACTTCAACGCCATTCCGCGATTCTGAGTATGCAGAAAATCAATTTTCCGATCAGCCTGTTCACTCGACTTCGCTCGCTTCGTTGGGGATGCTCTTTAGCTTTTTGCATGGCGTTGATAGGGCAGCCTGTGGCTGGTTGGACGCAGTCTATGCCTATTCCCGCAACGCTTGGCGTGCGGTTAGGCATCATCAATTATCTTGACGAAGGTTTGAGCCCCGTCTTCATCAATCGTGCATGGGCGGGAAGTGCTCGAGCGCAGGCTTACACATCCAGCACTTGCTGCATTGCCATTGCGACCCAGTGGAAGCCGGGAATGACAATGAGGGTGGAGTGGAATTCTGATTCGATGTTTTATCGTGGCGAGAATGATCTATTGGTTCGCGATGTTCCGGTCATGCCATACGAGCCGTTTCACGATGGTTATGTCTGGGCCATTTTTCTGCCTGGTGGAGAGGTGCGGCTGCAACCATCACGCTCTCGTCCTGGCGCGGAAGGCTTTTTGTTGGGACTGCCTCCACCCGGCGAGGCGACCGAGGCGCAATTGAAGCAGTTCACCGAAAAGACGCAACCCAAGCAGTAGGCATGCGCCCAAGCATACGGATTCTTCGTTCATATGCACGCGGTCAGTCGCTACATGGCAGTGCCCGTCTGATTCGGCGATCTATGTTGGCAATGTTCCTGGGCGCTTCAAGCCTGATCGCTGGTCCGGCTTCGACGCAGCCCATGCCGACCCCCGAGACGCTTGCTGTTCGATTGGGCATCGTCAATTATCTGGATGAGGGCTTGAGCCCGGTCTTCATCAATCAAGCGTGGGCAGGCACCGCTCGTGCGCAGGCTTACACATCCAGCACTTGCTGTGTTTCGCTGCCAAGGGAGTGGGTGCCGGGCATGACGATGCGGGTCGAATGGAACTCCGATTCCATGTTCGAGCGCGGGCAGGATGCATTGGCGGTACGAGACGCGCCGGTCTTGCCTTACGACATTTCCTATAGCGGCTATGCCTGGGCGATTTTCTTGCCCGGGGGCGAAGTGCGTGTACAGCCTTCAGCGTCTAGGCCTGACGCTGCGGACTTTTTGCCAGGACTGCCTCCACCCGGCGAGGCGACCGAGGCGCAATTGAAGCAGTTCATCGAAAAGACCCAACCCAAGCCTTGAATCGTCCGGGCGACGAGCGACCGCCGCGCTGCCCGTCCTCGCTCTTCCTGCGTCCCCGTCAGCCCCCCGCGGGAGGTTGCCCGCGGCTGTTATGATGCCTGGATATATAACCAGTTGTCAGGCCGGCCCCGCCGCGCCTGCCCGCCAGCCCCGCGCGCCATGTCCGACCCGACCCTTCCGCCTTCCAACAGCCGTCCCGATCCGCTGGCCGACCTCAATCCCGCCCAGCGCGAGGCCGCTGAATTCGGGGTGGCCGGCGCGGGCGACGACGGTCCCTTGCTGGTCATTGCCGGGGCCGGGTCGGGCAAGACCAACACCCTGGCCCACCGGGTCGCCCACCTGATCCTGAACGGCGCCGACCCGCAGCGCATGCTGCTCCTGACCTTCTCGCGCCGTGCCGCCCAGGAAATGGAACGCCGCGTCGGTTCCGTGCTGCAGCGGGTCATGAACCTGCGCGGCACCCAGCAAGCGCCGTCGCTGCCGTGGGCCGGCACCTTCCATGCCATCGGCGCGCGCCTCTTGCGCGACTGCGCGCAGCGCATCGGCCTGTCCGAAGCCTTCACCATCCACGACCGCGGCGACGCCGAGGACCTGATGGGCATGGTCCGGCACGAGCTTGGCCTGTCGTCCACCAAGTCGCGCTTTCCGCTCAAGGGCACCTGCCTGGCGATCTACTCGCGCGTGGTCAACAGCCAGACGCCGGTGGCCGACGTGCTGCACAGCGTGTTCCCATGGTGCGCGCAGTGGGAAGACGAGCTCAAGAACCTGTTCCGCGCCTACGTGGCGGCCAAGCAGGACCAGCAGGTGCTCGACTACGATGACCTGCTGCTCTACTGGGCCGAAATGATGGGCGACCCGGCCATCGCCGCCGACGTCGGCGGGCGTTTCGACCATGTGCTGGTCGACGAGTACCAGGACACCAACCGCCTGCAATCGGCCATCCTGCTGGCCATGAAGCCCGATGGCCGCGGCCTGACCGTGGTGGGCGACGACGCCCAGTCCATCTACTCGTTCCGCGCGGCCACGGTGCGCAACATCCTGGATTTCCCCACGCAGTTCCCCAAGCCCGCCCGCGTCATTACGCTGGACCGCAACTACCGTTCGACCCAGCCCATCCTGAACGCGTCCAACGCCGTCATCGGCCTGGCGACCGAGCGCTACGCCAAGGACCTCTGGACCGACCGTTCGTCGTCGCAGCTGCCCGAGCTGGTCACGGTCAGCGACGAAGGCGGGCAGGCCCGCTGGGTGGCCGACCAGGTGCTGGCGCAGCGCGAGGGCGGGGCCACGCTCAAGTCGCAGGCCGCGCTGTTTCGCACGTCCAGCCACAGCGCGGCGCTTGAGCTGGAACTGACCCGCCGCAATATTCCGTTCGTCAAATTCGGCGGGCTGCGCTTTCTGGAAGCGGCCCACGTCAAGGACCTGCTGTCGCTGCTGCGCTGGGCTGAAAACCCGCGCGGCCGCATGGCGGGCTTCCGCGTGGCGCAGTTGCTGCCCGGCATCGGCCCGGCCACCGCCGGCAAGCTGATGGACGCCATGGCGCAATCGGCCGAGCCGCTGCGCGCCTTGCGCGAATTCAAGCCAGGCGGGGCGGCCCAGGCCGAGTGGGGCGCCTTTGCCGACACCTATGCCGCGCTGGCCGATCCCGGCCTGCGCTGGCCCGCGGACGTGGACTTGGCCCTGCGCTGGTACGCCGGCCAGCTCGAACGCCTGTACGACGACGCCCGCGTGCGCAAGACCGACCTGGACCAGCTGGTGCGCATCGCCGCCGGCTACCCGTCCCGCGAGCGTTTCCTGACCGAGCTGACGCTGGATCCCCCGGACGCCACCAGCGACGAGTCCGGCGCGCCCTCGCGCGACGAGGACTACATGATCTTGTCCACCATCCACTCGGCCAAGGGGCAGGAATGGAAGGCGGTGTACGTGCTGAACGTGGTCGACGGCTGCATCCCGTCCGACATGAGCACCGGCACGGCCGAGGAAATCGAAGAAGAGCGCCGCCTGCTGTACGTAGCCATGACGCGCGCCAAGGAACGCCTGCAGCTCATCGTGCCGCAGCGCTTCTATGTGCACCAGCAGACCGGCATGGGCGACCGCCATGTCTACGGCTCGCGCACCCGCTACATCACCAACGCCATGCTGCCGCTGTTCGACCACCTGCCCAAGCTGCCGGACCTGCCCGGCGGGCCGCGCGAACCCAAGGCGCCCCAGGCGCCGCAGGTGGACGTCGCCAAGCGCGTGCGCAACCTGTTCGCCTGACCTTCGTTTCCGGCCGGTCGGGGCCTGCGGTGGCAGCCTGCCGTCAGGCGCCGTGGGCTATCATCGCCCCATACCGATACGCTGTTTCCGCAAGGGCTCGCATAGCCGGAGGATGCCTATGTCTACTGAAGAAAATGCCGCCACCGATCCCCATAAAGGCGAGGTCGTGGCGTCCATTGCCTATGTGAACGGCAGGCGCGACCGCGAGGTGCCCATCGACGAGGTGGGCCAGTACGTCAACCAGGACCGCAGCATGCTGTGGGTCGGCCTGCGCAACCCCAGCCCCGAGCTGCTGGCCCAGGTGGCCCGCGAGCTGGGCGCCTGCGACAAGAACCAGGAAGAAATGCTGGAGCCGCACCGCCGGCCCAAGATCATCGACTACGGCAACATGGTGCTGATCGTCGCCATCACCGTCGAAGTCGAGGCCGAGCGGCCCATCTTCGGCGAAACCCAGTTCCTGATCGGCGAAGGCTTCTTGGTCACGGTGCGGCGCGGTGCTACTGCCGGCCACAGCCCCTTGCGCGAACGCCTGGAGGCCTCGCCCGACCTGCTCAAGCGCGGCAGCGACTACGTGGCGTCCGAACTGCTCGACTGGCTGGTGGACCGCTACGTGGCGGCGGCCGGCAAGATCGAATCGGTGGTCGAGGGCGCCGAGCAGAAGCTGCTGATCCGCGGCGCCAAGGACTCCGACATCCGCAAGCTGTATCGCCAGCGCCGCGACCTGCTGCGCATCCATACCGTCGTGTCGCCGCTGGTCGAGATCAGCCGCCGCCTGGCGCGGGTCGAGATGTCGGCCGTGGACGAACACGCCCGCCCGTATTTCGGCGAAGTGGCCGACCGAGTGTCGCGGGTCGACGAATTGTTCAACGCGCTGCGTGAATCGCTGGCCTTCGCCTTTGAAGCCAGCCTGATGATCGGCCAGGCCGCGCAGAACGACACCACCCGCAAGCTGGCGTCCTGGGCCGCCATTCTGGCGGTGCCCACGGCGATTGCCGGCATCTACGGCATGAACTTCAAGTTCATGCCCGAACTGGAATCGCCGCTGGGCTATCCCATCACCCTGGGCGTGATCGTGTCGGTCTGTTCCTTCCTGTATTGGCGCTTCCGCAAGTCGGGCTGGCTGTAGCGGATTGGCCCGCCCGCCGGGGCGGGCTTGTGGCACACTGCCCATCGTTTCCCTATCCGGAGCCCGGCCCGTGCGCGGCAAACCTCCCTTTCGCGGCGGCAGCAAGCTGACCGCCCTGATTGTCGCCCTGGTCCTGGCCGCGGCCGGCGCCATCGTCAATTGGCTGCAACCGTCGGGGCAGGGCGGCCAGCGCTCCGGCGACCGGCCCGGCGCCCCGGCCCCCGCGTCCCAAGGCAAGTCCGGCGCCGCCCCGGCCGGCGGCGTGCCAGCGGGCAGCTATACCCTGACCGGCATGATCGTCAACGTTGCCGACGGCGACACCGTGACCCTGCGCGCGCCCGACGGGCAGCGGCGCATCCGCCTGGACAGCATCGACGCGCCCGAAGAGGGGCACGGCGCCGACCAGCCCGGCCAGCCCTATGCCGAAGCCGCCCGCAAGAACCTGGCCGACCTGGTGGCCGGCAAGACCCTGACCGCGCAGTGCTACGAAAAAGACCAGTACGGCCGCGAGGTCTGCGCGCTGATCCTCGAAGACGGCCGCTCGGCCAACCGCCTGCAGGTCGAAGCCGGCTATGCCTGGGCCTACACGGCCCGCCAGGGCGACTATCTGCGCGACCAGGCCATGCCCGGGCTGCAACGCCAGGCCAAGGCCGCCGGGCGCGGCCTGTGGGCCGGCCAGAACCCCATGCAACCCTGGAAGTGGCGCTACGACTGCTGGCGCCAGCGCCAGTGCGGCTGACGCCGTTTGGTTCCCGCATTACCCCTAGGGGGATGCCTGGGTACTGGGGCAGGAGGTCCTTTGCTATCCTCTGTCGCACTGAATAGAAGGAAAGGTTTCCATGCGTGCTTTGAAGCGGCTTTGGGCGGCGGCCATGCTGCTGGTGCTGGCGTTGGCGGGCTGCTCCCAGGAAAGCAGCCCCATCAACAGCCCGTATCCGTCCGGCGCCGAAGGCCAGAACACCCTGTATTCCGCCTTCGTCAAGCGCTCGCCCAAATACCTGGACCCGGCCAGCTCTTATTCCGTCGACGAAACCCCTTATACCTACAGCATCTATGAGACGCTCTATGGGTATCACTATCTCAAGCGTCCCTACGAACTGATTCCCCGGGCTGCCGCGTCCATCGACCCGCCGGTCTACCTGGACGCGCAGGGCAAGGTCCTGCCGGCCGATGCGCCGGGCGAGCAGATTGCGCAAAGCGTCTACGACATCAAGATCAAGCCCGGCGTGCGCTTTGCGCCGCACCCTGCCTTCGCGCGCAAGACCGACGGCAGCTACGACTACTTCCCGCTCTCGCCGGAAGACCTCGAAGACAAATTCGCCATCCCCGATTTTCCCCGCACCGGCACCCGCGAGCTGACGGCCGACGACTACGTCTACGCGTTCCGTCGCCTGGCCAGCCCGCGGGTAGTGTCGCCTATCTATTCCCTGCTGGCCGAATACGTCAGCGGCCTGAAGGACTACGGCGATCGCCTGCGCCAGCGCGACCAGGCGCTGCGCCGCGACCTGCCCGGCGGCGCAGGCGCTTCCTGGCTGGACCTGCGCGAGCCCGACGGCTTCACCGGGGTGCAGGCGCTCGACCCGCACACGCTGCGCATCCGCGTCAACGGCAAGTACCCGCAGTTCAAGTACTGGCTGGCCATGACCTTCACGGCCCCGGTTCCCTGGGAGGCCGACCGCTTCTACAACCAGCCCGGCATGGCCGACCACGACCTGTCGCTCAATACTTGGCCGGTGGGCACCGGGCCCTACATGCTGGCCGAGTCGCTGCAGAACCGCCGCCATGTGCTGGCGCGCAATCCCAATTTCCATGGCGAGCCCTATCCCTGCGAAGGCGGGCCGGGCGACCAGGCTGCCGGCCTGCTGGCCGACTGCGGCAAACCCACGCCCTTCATCGACCGCGCGGTGTTCAGCGTCGAAAAAGAAGCCATCCCCCTGACCGGCAAGTTCATGCAGGGCTACTACGACATGCCGCAGATCGAGCGCGGCGAGTACGGCGTGGCCATGCTGGTGGCGGCCGGCGACAGCCAGGACAAGGCCCGCAAATACCAGGAACACGGCATCCGCCTGCCCACCACCGTCGAGACCGCCAACTGGTATATGGGCTTCAACTGGCTGGACCCGGTGGTCGGCAAGGGCGACACTCCCGAGCAGGCCGAAAAGAACCGCAAGCTGCGCCAGGCCATCAGCATCGCCTTCGACTGGGAAGAATATGTGGCGGTGTTCGAGAACAGCCAGGCCTCGGTCGCCTACGGCCCGGTGCCGCCCGGCGTGCTGGGCTACCGCGAGCCGCCCGAAGGCGTGAACCCGGTGGTCTACGACCTGGTCGACGGCAAACCCGTGCGCAAATCGGTCGACGTCGCGCGCCGCCTGCTGGCCGAGGCCGGCTACCCGGACGGCCGCAACGCCGAGACCGGCGCGCCCCTGGTGCTGTACTACGACTCCATGACGGGTGGCGGCTCGAATCCCCAGTTCGACTGGATGCGCCGCCAGATGGCCAAGATCGGCGTGCAGATGGACGTGCGTTCCACCGACTACAACCGCTTCCAGGACAAGATGCGGCGCGGCTCCGCCCAGATCTTCCTGTGGGGCTGGAACGCCGACTACCCCGACGCCGAAAACTTCCTCTTTCTGCTCTACGGCCCCAACGCCAAGGCCAAGAACGGCGGCGAAAATGCCGCCAACTACGACAGCCCCGAATACGACCGGCTGTTCGAGCAGATGAAATTCCTGGACGACGGCCCCGCCAAAGAGGCGCTGATCGCCCGCATGGTCGCCATCGTGCAGCGCGACGCGCCCTGGATGTTCGGCTACTTCCCGATGTCGGGCGGCGCCTACCAGCAGTGGGTCGGCAACGCCAAGCCCACCCAGATGGTGCGCAACACGCTGCAGTACATGAAGATCGACCCGGCCCTGCGCGAGCGCAAGATCGACGAATGGAATTCCCCCATCTGGTGGCCGGTGGGCCTGTTCGCGCTGCTGATCGCGCTGGTCATCTGGCCGTCGTACGTGGCGCTCAAGCGGCGTGAACGGCAGACCGCTTTTGCCCAGCCGCAGCGCAAGGAGCATCAATCATGATCGGCTACATCATTCGCCGGCTGCTGTATGGCGTGCTGATCCTGATCGGCGTGAACCTCTTCACCTTCATCCTGTTCTTCGCGGTCAATACGCCCGACGACATGGCGCGGCTGGCCATCGGCGGCCAGCGCATCAGCCAGGACGCGGTGGAAAAATGGAAGGTCGAACATGGCTACGACAAGCCGCTGTTCTACAACGGCCAGGCCAGCGGCGCGGCGCAACTGACCGACACCGTGTTCTACCAGCGCTCGGTGCCGCTCCTGGCGATGGACTTCGGCAGGTCCGACGGCGGCCGCGACATCGGCCGCGAGATCCAGACACGCATGGGCCCCAGCCTGGCGCTGGCCGTGCCGACCTTCTTCCTGGGGCTGTTCGCCAGCGTCGTGTTCGCGTTGACGCTGGTGTATTTCCGCGCGACCCGCCTGGATTTCTGGGGCGTGGTGGTGTGCGTGATCCTGCTGTCCATCTCCAGCCTGTTCTACATCATCGCCGGCCAATGGATGTTCGCCAAGCTGCTGCGGCTGGTGCCGTTTTCGGGCTTCGAGGGCGGCCTGGACGTGGTCAAGTTCCTGGCGTTGCCGGTGCTGGTGGCGATTGTGTCGCGGCTGGGGCCGGAAGCGCGCTTCTACCGCACCCTGTTCCTGGAGGAAATCGGCAAGGACTACGTGCGCACGGCCCGGGCCAAGGGGCTGGCCGAGCGCGTGGTGCTGTTCCGCCACGTGCTGCGCAACGCCATGCTGCCTATCCTGACCAGCACCGTGGCCGCCTTGCCGCTGCTGTTCATGGGCAGCCTGATCGCCGAATCCTTCTTCGGCATTCCCGGGCTGGGCAGCTACACCATCGACGCCATCAACGCGCAGGACTTCTCCATCGTGCGCGCCATGGTCTTCCTGGGCGCGTCGCTCTATATCGTGGGGCTGATCCTGGCCGATATTTCCTACACGCTGGCTGACCCCCGCGTCCGATTCGAGTAGCCGCCATGCCCAAGTTCGTATTTCTCTGGACCGACATCGCGCTGTGGCTCATGGTGCTGGGCGCGCTGACCTATGCCTGGCGGGTGCGGCGCAGCCCGAACCTGCGTTCCACCTGGGCGCGCGTGGCGCACGACACGCCGGCCATGTGCTCGGCCGTAGTGCTGGCCGCGTTCGCGATCATCGGCCTGCTCGATTCCGTTCACTACCGGCCGCTGCTGCCGCCCGCGCCCGGCGCCGCGGCGGACGCGCCACGGGTCTACGCGCCCGCCGTCAAATCGGTGCTGGACGGCCTGCTGGGCAGCTCGGTCCTGACGCAACCTGAAAAAACCTATTCCAGTCCCCTGGCGGTACGCCAGTTCACCAAGGAAACCCTGCTGGTCGACGACAAGCCCGTGCGCGATTTCCCCCGCCTGCGGGCGGCGGGGGCGCACCTGGCCGATCCCGACCGCGACTATGCCGGCGATCTTTACCAGCGCCTGGGCCTGGGCGTGGCGGTCGGGCTGGCCGTGGCGCTGGCCGGCACGGGCCTGCTGTTCGCCGGCCTCGCCCGGCGTTCAGGCGCGGCCGCGGCGGCGCAGGCCGTGCTCGGCGGACGTTCGGATGTGCCCTGGCGCGCCATGGCCGTCACGTTCACATTGCTATGCCTGGCGGCCGGTGCGCTGGCGGGCCTGTCCAGCGGTTACCACGCGCTGGGCACGGACCGCATCGGCAACGATGTGCTGTGGCAAGCCCTGAAAAGCATCCGCACCGCGCTGGTCATCGGCAGCCTGACCACCCTGGCCATGCTGCCGCCCGCCATCGTGTTCGGCATCGCGGCCGGCTACTTCAAGGGCAAGGTCGACGACGCCATCCAGTATCTCTACACCACCATCACCTCGATTCCCGGGGTACTGCTGGTAGCCGCCTGCGCCCTGATGATGCAGGTCTACATCGACAACCACGCCGACCTGTTCGACACCTCGGCCGCGCGCGCCGACCTGCGTCTGTTCCTGCTGTGCATGATCCTGGGCTTTACCGGCTGGGCCGGCCTGTGCCGCCTGCTGCGCGCCGAAACCCTCAAGCTGCGCGAGCTGGAATACGTGCAGGCGGCGCGGGCGTTCGGCGTGTCCCACTGGCGCATCATGACCCGCCATCTGCTGCCCAACGTCGCCCACCTGGTGCTGATCACCGTGGTGCTCGAATTCTCGGGTCTGGTGCTGTACGAGGCCGTGCTGTCCTACCTGGGCATCGGCGTGGACCCCAGCATGAATTCGTTCGGCTCGATGATCGACGGCGCCCGGCTCGAAATGTCGCGCGACCCGATGATCTGGTGGAACCTCCTGACCGCCTTCCTCTTCATGCTGACGCTGGTGCTGGCCGCCAACCTGTTCGCCGACGCCGTGCGCGATGCCTTCGATCCGCGCACGCGCCGCTACAAGCCGAGCCGCCTGCCCGGCATCGGCCTGTTCGGCCGCCGTCCGGGCGCCATGCTGGCCGCCGATGCCCGCCAATCCAAACCGGGAGACGCCCCGTGACGCAGGACACTCCTTTGTTGGCCGTGCAGGGCCTGGATGTCGATATCGTCGGCGAAAGCGGCATGACGCATGCGGTCAAGCGCTTGCAACTGGCAATTTCCCAGCGCGAGACCTTCGCGCTGGTCGGCGAATCCGGCTGCGGCAAGAGCATGACGGCGCTGGCGCTGCTGCGCTTGCTGCCGGATGCGGGCCGCATCGTCGGCGGTCAGATCGAGCTGGACGGCGAAGACCTGAACCGGCTGCCGGAAAGCGCCATGCGCGGCGTGCGCGGCGGACGCATCGGCATCATCTTCCAGGAACCCTCCACCAGCCTGAATCCCGTCATGCGGGTGGGCGACCAGATCATCGAGACCCTGCTGGCCCACACGCCGCTGCGCGGCGCCGCGGCGCGCGCGCGGGCCATCGACTGGCTGCGGCGGGTCGGCATTCCCGAGCCGGACCGGCGCGTGGATGACTATCCGTTCCAGTTCTCCGGTGGACAGAAGCAGCGCGTCATGATCGCCATCGCCCTGGCGGCCGAACCGTTGCTGCTGATCGCCGACGAGCCCACCACGGCACTGGACGTGACCGTGCAGGCGCAGGTGCTGGACCTGCTGGCCGACATCCAGCAGGAAATGGGCATGGCCGTGCTGCTCATCACCCACGATCTGGCGGTGGTCAAGAACGTGGCCCATCATGTGGCGCTGATGCGTGGCGGCGAAATCGTCGAAAGCGCCAGCGCCGAGGAATTCTTCCGCGCGCCCAAGCATCCCTACGCGCGCCAGCTGTTCGACGCCATCCCGACGTTTGAAAAGCGTGGCGTGCCGCTGAGTGAACCGGCGCGCCGCGCGCAGGCAGGCGAGGGCGCCGTCGTCCGCCGCCGGGTGCGCGATCCCGGCGTGGTGCTGGACGTGCAGGACCTGTTGGTCCACTACCCGGTGCGCAAGGGGCCGCTGCGGCGCATCGCCTCATGGGTCAAGGCCGTCGACGGCGTGACCTTCACGCTGCGCGCCGGCGAAACACTGGCCTTGCTGGGCGAGTCGGGCTGCGGCAAGACCACCACCGGCAAGGCGCTGCTGCGCCTGATCGACGGCGCCCGCATTTCCGGGCGCGCGATGCTGCAGGGACAGGACCTGCTGACGGCCGACCGCCGCCGCCTGCAGCGTCTGCGCCAGGACATCCAGATCGTATTCCAGGATCCCTATGCCTCGCTCGATCCGCGCATGCGGGTGGGCGACATCCTCGACGAAGGCCTGGAATCCCTGCGCCGCGGCATGACCGCCCAGGAACGCGCCGCCCATGCCGCCCGGCTGATCGAACGCGTGGGCCTGCCGGTCAATACACTGACGCGCTATCCGCACGAGTTCTCGGGTGGCCAACGCCAGCGCATCGCCATCGCGCGCGCCCTGGCGGTCGAACCCAAGGTGCTGATCTGCGACGAACCCACCTCCGCGCTGGACGTGTCGGTGCAGGCGCAGATCCTGGATCTCCTGCGTGAGCTGCAGGACGAGCTGGGTATCGCCTACCTGTTCATCACGCACAACTTCGGGGTGGTCGAATACCTGGCCGACCGCATCGCGGTCATGGAGGGCGGCCGCATCATCGAACTGGGCGAGGCCGACGCGGTGCTGCACGCGCCGCGCCAGGACATGACGCGCCGGCTGCTCGAGGCCGTGCCGCGCCTGCAATTCGGCCCCGCCGCCGCGGGCTGATCCCGGAACTCGCGGCGTCCTGCCGCCGCGGCCCCGCGTGCGGCAGGACGCGGATCCATGCGATACTGGCGCTTCGATCCCCGCGAAAAACGGCCTTCCGCCGTACCGGCCCTTGCGCCGCGTCATCAGAAGGCCGCGCACACGCCACCCAGCCCTTGAGTCAGGTCGGCCAGCGATTCCCCGGCATCCGCCGGACCGTCTCGAGCAAACGCGCTTTCCACGCGCCTTGCCCGTACCACTGGAACGCGCCATGGTCAGACCGCTCAACGCAGCAAAACCTCTTTCGACTTCCCGCATCGCCATCATCGGCGCAGGCCTTGGCGGCTTGATGCTCGCCCGCGTCCTGCATCGGCATGGGGTGCCCGCCACGCTGTACGAGGCGGAGGCTTCGCCCGATGCCCGGGCCCAGGGCGGGCTGCTGGATATCCACACCCACAACGGCCAGATCGCGCTCAAGGCCGCGGGGCTGCATGATCAATTCCTGGCCCTGGCGCGGCCCGGCGAAGACGCCAAGCGCGTGGTCGACCGGCATGGAAACATCCTGATCGACCGGCCGGGCAGGGATCCCGCAAGCCACACCGCCCGGCCCGAGATCGCCCGAGGCGACCTGCGCCGGCTGCTGATCGGTGCATTGCCGCCCGGCGTGATCCGCTGGGGTTGCAAACTCACGCGCGTCACTCCCTTGGACGATGGGCAGCATCGGCTGGTCTTCGCCAATGGCGCGCAAGCGACGGCCGATCTGCTGGTCGGCGCCGATGGCGCCTGGTCGCGCATCCGTCCTCTGCTGTCCTGCGCCATTCCCGTGTATGCCGGCACGACATTCATCGAGACCCATCTGTTCGACGGCGGCACCCGGCACGCCGCCTGGGCGCGGATGATCGGCAGCGGCACGCTGATGGCCGTCGAACCCGGCAAAGGCATCCTGGCGCACCGCTACGCGAGCGGCGCCGTGCAGGCCTATATCGCGCTGAACCAGCCTCAGGCCTGGTTCGATGCCATCGACTTCACCTGCAAAGCCGCCGCGCTCGATCGGATCGCGCGGGAATTCGAAGGCTGGGCTCCCGCGCTGCGGGCGCTGATCACCGCCGGGGATCGCGAGCCCGTCGCCAGGCCGCTGCATGCCTTGCCGATCGATCATCGGTGGATCCGCAAGCCGGGTGTCACCCTGGTGGGCGACGCCGCGCATCTGATGTCGCCCTTTGCGGGCGAGGGCGCCAACCTGGCTTTGTATGACGGCGCCGAGCTGGCCGGCGCGCTATGCGCGCATCCCGGCGATATCGAGGCCGGGCTGGCCGAGTACGAGCAGGCGCTGTTTCCTCGCAGCGCGGCGGTCGCCGAACTGACGGCCCGCAATCACCAGCGCTTCTTCGGCGAACACGCTCCGCGGAGCGTCGCCGATCTGTTCGCCGCGCACTGATTGCGCCCGGCCAAAGAAAACCGCGCCCGGATCCTTGCGGATCGGGGCGCGGTGCGCCTGCGCGGCCAGGTCAGTCGTGGGCGCTGCGGGTTTCCAGCCAGACCAGGGTGTCGTGTCGCAGGGCGCGTACGCATTGCGCCAGGAAGGCATGCACCACCTCAAGTTCGGCGGCGTCGTAGCGGCGCGCCATCAGCACCACTGCTTCGGCCACCCACTGGCGTTCCTGCGCCAGTTGCTGGCATTGCTCTTCAACCGGCCGGATCACGATCATCCGGCGATCCAGCGGATGACGGCCCCGTTGCACATAACCCGCCGCTTCCAGGCGGTTGATCAAGGCGGTGGCGCCGCCGGAGCTGATGCCCATCAGCTGGGCCAATTGGCCGGTGGGCAGGGCATCAAACTCCATCACCAGTTCCAGCGCTTTCAGATCCGCCAGGGGGATACCCAGTTTCTCCGCCAGGGCCGACTGGCATGCCGCGTTGTACACGGCGAACTGCCGGCCCAGCATCAGGGCGATGTCGTCAAGCATTCCGGGCCGCAGATCGTTGTTGCGAGATTCAGGCATCACGGTCACATGCTCGTGGTGAACGATGGTTTCTTGTTGCAGCATGGTTCGCTCCCTCACGGATCCGGTTGATTACTTCTTGGCCGACAGACCGCCGAGCAGGCCGCCCAGCAAACCGCCGTTGGCCGAGCCGTTGGTGGTGGTGCCGCCGTTCACGCCTGCCGTCACGCCGCCCAGCAAGCCACCCAACAGGCCGCCGTTGTTGGCCGTGCCCGAGGCGCCTGCATTGGCGGAAGCGCCGCCCGTCAGGCCGCCGAGCAAGCCACCCAGCAAGCCGCCATTGGCGCCCGCGGTGCCGCCCGCCGTGCCGCCACCCGTACCGCCACCCGTCACGCCGCCCAGCAGGCCGCCCAGCAAGCCGCCATTGGCGCCCGCGGTGCCGCCGGCCGTGCCGCCGCCCGTCACGCCGCCCAACAAGCCGCCCAGCAGACCGCCGTTGGCGCCGGCGTTGCCACCGGCTGCAGCGCCGCCCGTCAAGCCGCCGAGCAAGCCGCCCAGCAGACCGCCGTTGGCGCCGCCACCGAGCAGGCCGCCGTTGCCGCCGGCCGTGCCTCCCGTCACACCGCCGAGGATGCCGGTGATCGGGCTGAGCAGGCCGCCGTTGCCACCCGTCGCGCCGCCCAGGCCCAGACCGCCGGTCAGGGAGGCGACGGCGCCGGTCACGTTGTTCAGCGTGGCGCCGAGCGGATTGGGGTTGCCCGGCGTGGCGTTCAACAGGCCGCCGGCGCTGCTGACGGCGCCGCCCAGGCCTTGCAGCACGCCATTCAGGCCTGCCACGTTGCCGCCAGGCAACTGACCGCCCAGATTGCTGACCGTGCCGCCCAGGGAGTTGAGCAGACCGGCGACCGGCGCGCCCAGCTTGGTCGTGGCGCCGACTTGCTGCGTCAGGCCGACCACGGTGCCCGCCAGGGGGCTGGCGGTCGGATCAAGCGCGGCGCCCAGGCCGGCCAGCGTGGGTTGCAGACCCAGCGGCAGCACGTTGTCGACCGTCTTGCCGACATTGCCCAGCGCCGGCTCCAGCAGCGGCTTGGACGGGCCATTGAGCACGCCGCCGGTGACGCCGCCCACCAACTGGGTGACGGGGTTCAGCAGGCCGCCATTGCCTGACAGGCCGCCGGTCAGGGCGCCCACCGCGTTGGTGGCGTTGCCCAGGATCGTGGTCAGCGGTTGCGGATTCTTGGGATCGGCGTTGAGCAGGCCACCGGTGCTGGCAACCGTCTTGCCCAGGCCTTCGACCAGGCCGCCGACGCCGGCGCTCAGGCCGCCGGGCAGGCCGGTGCCCTTGACCGTGGTGCCCAGGCCTTCAACCAGGCCGCCGACTTGCTTGACCGTGCCGTCCACAGGTTGTCCGAGGCCCGTGGTGGCGCCGACTTGCTGGGTCAGGCCGACAACGGTATCGACTACCGGCTTGACGGTCGGATCCAGCGCCTTGCCGACGCCGCCCAGCGTGGTGCCCAAATTCAGGGGCAGGGTATTGTCGACAGCCTTGCCGGTATTGCCCAGGGTCGTTTGCAGCAAACCGGTGGTCACTGGATCGACCGGCGGATTATTCGGATTATTCGGGTTGTTGGGGTTGTTGGGGTTGGTCGGGTTGTTCGTGCCCGGCAAACTGGCCGAGGCGCCGTCACCGCCGTGGCCACCGCCACCACCGCAAGCGGCCAGCGTGCTCATCAGAGCGGCCGCCAGAACGGTGGAAGTCAGAATACGTTGTACGCGCTGCGTTTCAATCTTGGCATTCATGGCGAGCTCCTGTGGGGGATATGTCAGGCGTCGAAACTGCCCGATACGTCTCTACATGCATAAACCGTGCCAATATTTTTCCCGCACCGTGCCAGTTTGCTTTCTTGGGATTTTTCCTATTTTAAAAATCCAATAAAATCAATGACTTGTTGTTCGTTTAAAGGGTTTGTACCAATATTTGGAATCCCCCATTTTTACGATCACGCAGAGCCTGCGAATGTTACGTCTGGCCGTAAAACCCCCGTTACGTTACGGCCCACGTTACGTAACGTGGTGTATGGAACAGGCAAAAAAAAGCGCCTGTTGGGACAGGCGCTGATGACTTGGCGCGCGGGCGGCGCCAGCAGGCACGCAGATCAGAACGCGTCGTAATACAGCGAATAGTTCGCGTTGAAACGCACGTCTCGGTCGTTGTTCACCGTGGCCGAACCGATAGGCTTGGCTACGTTGAAATCAAACAGGTAGTACTTGTCGTCGGTAAAACGCAGCCCCAGCGCCACGGAAGACAGGTGGCGCTGATTCAGTTGCTGCAAGCCCTTGTTGTTGTAATAGGTACGGGCAAAGTCGATCAGTGCGTAGGGCTGCACATTCGACAGGTATTCCCAGCCGATGCCGAAACGGCGATTCACCTCGGCGGAAACGCCTATGCCTTTGTCGCCGCTTTGCTCGCCTTGCGGATAGCCCATGGCAAAACGCCAACTGCCGTACGACACTTGTTCGGACGACGGCAGGATGTTGCTCGAGTATTGCGCGGCGCCCGACAGGGTCAGGCCGAACTGCGCCGGCAAGGCGAAGGTCTGCTTGGCGTTCAGGTTGTAGCGCGTGAAGTCCAGGTCCAGGATCGGCACGGCGGAATAGCCGTAGTTGGTGTAGATCTCTTTCTTGGCGCCGGCTGCATTGAAGCCCTTGGCGACCCCCAGGGTCACGTCGGTAGTCTGGGATTCCGACACCTGGATATAGCGCATTTCAAGATTGGCGGCGCGCACTTGCGCGTCCTGCTGCAGCCAGCGGTCAGAATCCTTGGCCTCGTACCGGTCCTTGGAGTTGGCCGCATATACCCCCAGCGTGCCGGTCAGCGAGCGGGTGTTGTTCAGCAGGAAGGGGTAGCTCACGCCAATGCCGATGCGGTTGTTCTTGACGCGGCGCTGGAAGCCCAGGAAATCGATGGCGTCGTCCTTGGGCCGGGCGTCGTAGTAGTAGCCGTCCACCTTGACCGCCAGCCCGTCATTGCCGATGGGCACGCGGACTTCGCCGGACACGTACTTCACGTCGTCGGTATTGAACGGAACCGACGCCGTCAGTTTGACCTGCTCGCCCAGCGGCGTCAGGCTGTTGGTGGCGGCATTCACAATGGGCTGCATGCCCGTGCCCAGATCCGCCACGCCGCCCGTCAGGCTGACCGGCTGGCGCGTGGCCGTCAGCAGCAGTTCGGTGGCGCCGTCGGCGCGCCGGGGCAGGTCCAGCGACGGCGTGAACTTCACGCCCGGCACCGTCCGCATCAGGTTCAGCACCCGTTCCAGCGTCGCCTGCTTCAGCGGCTTTTCTTCCTTCAGCGGCTCGGCCAGGGATTCCAGGCGGTCCTGCGCATTGCCGATGTCGCCTTCGAAGCGCACCGTGCCGATATAGCCTTCCACCACCGTCACGACCACCAGGCCGTTGGCGAAGGTCTGGTTCTGCACCAGCGCGAACGACAGCGGATAGCCGCGGTCGCGGTAAAGCTGCGTGATCTTGTCCACCTGCTGCACCAGTTCGCCCAGGCTGATTTCCTTGCCCGACAGCGGCGACAGCAGGGCGGAGACCTCATCAAACGGCATTTCATGCACGCCGGTCACGTCGAAATGCTGCGGCACGATGCGCTGCGCCAGGCGCGCCTGCAAGGCCAGTTGTTCCGGCGTGGCGGTCTGGACGACGGGTGGGGGTTGCGTGGCGTTGGGCGGCCGCTCGATCTGCGGCATGGCGTCGACGGGGTTGCCCCGTAGCGGGCCGTCGGCCCGTGCCGTGCCGATCGCGGCGAGCGTGCAGATCAGGGCGAGGGAAAGCGGACTTGCGGGAAGCGTACGTCTCATGCCTTGTTGTCTCTCATTTGCCGCAGGTGCCGTCAAAACAGCATTCGATAAATGCCCGAATAGCTTCTGGATATATGGGGACGCTATATAAGTTAAGCCGGTTGCGCACCGCTCAGGCGGTATGTTGCCAGCGCGCCAAGGCAATGACAAATTATTTCATTGTGACTGGCCGGAAACGTGGATATAACAACATAGTGAAATAGAAGGCAATCCCGGCATCCGAAATTACCGGGTTTATCGGTATCGAAAAAAACGACCCCTTCGAATTTCCGAGTATTCGTTACAAGTGAGCTGTCGCAGTGTTGCGAATACTGGTATAAACCCTGATGTGTATTAATTGTTAATAGATAAGACTATATAAACGTTTCAAAACACATCGGGTTTTACAGGCTATCGGGAGTCCGTCGATGGACCAGGATGACCGCAAGACAATCGTCGAATGCAGGCCTGCCCCCGGTGGGTTTAAGCGGCTGCTTCAGAGGGGCCGTTCATGAACCCGGGCGATATCGTGCCGCTGTCTTTCCACGGCGGACTGGTCGCACTGTCGTTCCTGATCGCGGTGCTTGGCTCCTATGTGGCCCTGCTTGCCGCAGTGGGCATCCGTGCCGAAATGCAGGACGGCGAGATACGCATCGGTTACATCATCATCGGTGCATTGGCCATGGGCGGCGTCGGTATCTGGAGCATGCATTTCATCGGCATGCAGGCACAGAACTTGCCGTTTGAAGTGGGTTACCAGGTCGGTTTGACCGTGCTCAGTTTCCTGGTGGCCGCCGGGTTTTCCGGTTGGGCTTTCTGGTATGTAGGCCGCGATCGCTTCACCTTCATGCGTTGCGTGGTGGGTGGCTTGGCGGCAGGGCTGGGCGTGGCGGCCATGCATTATGTGGGCATCAGCGCCATGCGCATGCCCGCGGTATTTATGTGGAATTTGCCGATGGTTGTTTTATCGGTATTCATAGCGGTAATTGCCGCGTCAGCCGCTTTGTGGCTGGCTTTCAATACGCAGAATGAGTTTCAGCGCGCCGCGGCGGCCGTTTTGATGGCGATTGCGGTGTGCGGCATGCATTACACGGGCGCGGCCGCCGGCACGGTTGTCTGCACCACGCCACGCGATTTTTCCAGCATGCAGATCGGTGGAGTGATGCTGCCGTATATCGCCTTCGCGCTGTCGGCCGCCATTTTGCTGGTCATGCGCTGGCATTTGCAGCGCGCCTCGCGCCGTTTCCGCGCGCGCCTGGCGCAACGCATCGATTCGATCATTGAATCGGCTCCCGTGGCGGAGCCGGGCAGAACACCTGGTTCCACTCTGGGGCCGGGTTAGCAGGTCCCCGGAAGGCGCGCGGGTGAGGAACACGCCAGCGCGTCGGCAGCACCGGGTCTAGGGGGCGCCGCCACTGCGGCGGGGCCCAATTATCCAGCGAGACCTTAGGAGCTCGACATGAAAGCGAAACTTGCGCAGTTCTGGAACGACGAAGAAGGTATTACCGCCCTGGAATATGGGCTGATCGCGGGCACGATCGCGGTGGCGCTGGTAGCGGCGTTGGCGACATTCACGGGCGCGCTAAGCGGCCTGTTCACGTCGCTGCAGGCCAAGCTCGCCAACGCGTCCAAGTGACGCCGAAGGTTCCGGCCGCGGCGGCGCGCCTGGCTCATGCCAGGCAGCCCCGTGCGGCCGGGCCTGCCACCCGCTTGGTGCGGAGCCGATGTTGACAACACTACCCGCGCGACAGCCCAGGGCGGTCGCGGATTGACGGCGTTGGGCGCATTGGCTCGTTGCGTACTGCATGAATACGTATTGCCAGCCAGTCGAATGAAGGAGACGGTGTCCCATTGAGCGGACACCCGGTAGTTCAAACCGAAACCGTCATAAGGTCCTGCCTTGTATCCAGGGGAAGTGCTGTGGTGGCTGTTGTTCGCATGCTGGAATCTGGCGTTGATCTACACCGATCTGCGCTATCGCCGCGTTCCCAACACGCTCATCGTCGCGGGATTCGCGGGGCAGGTGCTATGGCTGCTGGCCGCCTGGCTCGCGCCGGCATGGGCGTATCCGCCGCGTTGGGCCGGCTGGTCCATGGCGCTGGCCGGATTCGCGCTGGCGTTGCCATTCTTTCCACTGTGGATCAAACGCTTGATGGGCGCGGGCGACGTCAAGGCGATCGCCGTGCTGGGGCTGCTGATGGGCTTTGCCCCGCTGGTGCTGACCCTGGTGTTCGCGAGCATCCTGGCCGGGCTGCACGCCTTGCTCTACCTCTACATTTCCCGAAGCTGGGCGTTGCCGCTGCGGGCCCGCCAGATTCCGTACGGCGCCTATCTGGGCGCCGCCGCGCTCAGCGTGGTGTTTATTCCCTTGAGTTCGGACTGGTATTCGTGGTGTTTTTCCTGGTGTTCTACGCGATCCTGACGTATGCCCTGGTCTTCACCGCACAGCATTCCGTGACCCTGGCCGCGCAGGACGGCGCCCGCAAGGTGCTGCAATGGCAGCCGGGCGCCACCTCGCTGACGGTCCGTGCCAACGCCGGCCGCGACATCGCGCTGGACCGCTCCGGGTGGATCACCACCATGTCCTCGGCCGCAGTGGCGGTGGCGGTATGCGGGGCCTCCGGCACGCTCAGCAGCACGGCCGGCGGCACCTGCAGCGGCTTGCCGCTGACCGCCGACCAGATCGAGGTGACGGTCAGCTATCCCTACGGCGCCAATCCCCTGATTCCGAATTTCCCGTTCCTGGCGCAGGCGCTGATGCCGCCTTCCAGCGTGCTGACCGCCCGCGCCACGGTCCACCTGGGCAATTCCCTGGATGGGAGCAATTGACATGGTTGCGCGCGCCAGTTCCGACACCTTCCGCGGCCGCAAGGCCGGCCAGCGGGGCCTGGCCGCGCTCGAATTTTCGTTGACGGTGACCATGCTGCTGATGTTCGTCTGCGCCGTCGTTGGCTATGGCGTGCTGTTCTGGATGCAGCAGCAACTGGCCTCCGCCGCTTCCGAAGGCGCGCGGGCCGCGGTCTATGCCCGGTTCGCCGGCCAGGCCGATGTGCCCGGCGCGGCCTGCTCGGCGGCCATGAGCGTGTTCGGGACCGGTTCGACGGTGGCCTGCGCCACGACCAGCGCGCCCTGCACCTGGAGCGGTTCGGGTGGCCAGACGGCGCAGTGCACGACCGTCGCCATGACTTTCAACGTGCAGGCCTGGCCGGTGCTGTCCACCTTCCAGGCCTTCATCGCCATGCTGCCCGGGACGGACAAGAACTGGATCCCGACCCGGTTGTCGTCGAAGGCCATCGTGCAAATTTCCCAAGGGACACCATGAGCAGTCTGAGCAAAATCATTGCGGGTGTGTTGTTGGCGGCGGGCCTGGTGCTGGCGTTCGTGGCGTGGCGCCTGGCTTCCGAGCCGCCGGCCCCGGCGCCCGTGGCAACGGGGCCCACGGCGACGACGGCGGCGCCCGCGCCGGCCGAAGCCCCGGCCAAGCGCTATCCGGTGGTGGTGGCAAGCGCGGCGATTCCGGCCGGTACCCGCATCGATGGCGAAAAAATGCTCAAGGTGGATGAATGGCAGGTCGCGCTGTCGGGCAGCTACAGCTCGCGCACGCCGCTGGAAGGGGCGTATGCGCGGGTCGACATCGCGCCGGGCGATCCGGTGCTGCCCAGCATGCTGGCGCAAGGCCTGGGCCGTCAGCTCAAGCCCGGCGAGCGCGCCGTGGCGATCGGCGTGGACGAGGTCGTGGGCGGCGGCAACCGCATTGCCCCGGGAGACCTGGTGGACGTTTTCTTCATGGTCGAGAAGGGCGTCGAGATCCAGGGCGGCCAGGCCCGCTTGCTGCAATCGCAGGTCCGCGTGCTGGCCTATGGCGCCGCGTCGGTGGACGGGCCCGAGGAAAAATCCACGCTGCCCGGACCGCCCGGGCAGCCGGCCAAGACCGCCGTGCTGGCCGTGCCGGTCGAGCAGGTCAGCGAACTGATACTGGCCAGCCGCGCCGGCCGCCTGCAACTGGCCTTGCGGCCGGTGGGCGACGACGCCAAGCCCGACACGCAGCTGTTCGCGCAGCGCAGCGCCGTGTTGCCGCCGCGGCCCGATCTGACACCGGAACAGCGCGCGCAGCTGCTGACCGGCCCGAACCGCGCCTACGCCGGCGAAAGCCTGGCGCAGCTGGAGGGCACGTCGCCTGCCGCCAAACCCGCGCCGGTCCGTGCGGCCGGGGGTGGGGGCGGCCGTACGGTGGAAATACTGCGAGGAGATAAATCCGAGCGCGTGCGTTATTGAAACGCGGCTGCGCGTGGCTAGGTGCCGCCCGCGGCTGGACCTTACCTGTCAACTAGATCCAGCAAATGAAGAGAACCCAGCGCACCACTTTGATCTGCGTCCTGTCGGCCGCAGCGGCGATGACCTACGGCGCCATCGGCACGGCGCAGAACGCCATGCCCGCCGCCTCTGGCCTGAATACGCCTGCCCGCGATATCGCGGTGGCCGTCAAAGGCCAGCAGACGCTCATGCTGGACGGCGCGCCCGCCCGCATCGCTATCGGCGACCCTGACGTGGCCGATGTGAAAGTGCTGCCCGCCTCGGGCAAGCGCCAGGCTTCGCTGCTGCTGTATGGCAAGAAGGCGGGCACCACCACGCTGCAGGTCTGGACGGGCGCCAACTCGGCGCCGCAGCTCTGGAACCTGCGGGTGGCCGGCACGGTGCAGCAGGTGCTGGCCGGGCGCGGCGTGGCCGGCGGCGCCAACGTTGATGTGGCGGGAGACCGGGCGGTGGTGTCCGGCCAGGCCGACTCGCCGTTGTCGCACCAGGCCTCGGTGGCCGCCGCGGCCGCCACGGTCGGCGACAAGAACGTGGTCGACGTGTCCACCGCGGGCACAGGCGGGGTGGTGCAGGTCGAGGTCAAGGTGGTCGAGGTGTCGCGCTCGGTCATGAAGCAGGCGGGCATCAGCTTCGCTGGCCGCGCCGGCCCGTGGGGCGGCACCAATTCCATCACGCCCGACAACCTGCCCGCACCCCTGGGCTTCAGCAAGACCGCGGCCCTGGCGTCGGGATTTTCGCTGTTCTATGACTCCAACGACTTCAGCGCGCGCCTGCGCCTGTTGCAGAACAACGGCATGGCGCGCGTGCTGGCCGAACCCACGCTGGTGGCCTTGACCGGGCAGAGCGCCAGTTTCCTGGCGGGTGGCGAATTGCCGATTCCGGAAGCGGGCGGCCTGGGCACGACGACGGTGACGTTCAAGCCGTTCGGCATCGGCCTGACGGTGACGCCGACCGTGCTCTCGCGCGACCGCATCGCGTTGAAGGTGGCGCCCGAGGCCAGCGAACTGGACTACAGCAACGCCATCGCGATCTCCAACGGCACCAATTCCAGCACGCTGATTCCGGCCCTGCGCACGCGGCGCGCGGATACGACGGTCGAGCTGGGCGATGGCGAGAGCTTCGTCATCAGCGGCCTGGTGTCGCGCCAGACCAAGGCGCTGGTCAATAAAGTGCCGATGCTGGGCGACCTGCCCATCATCGGATCGTTCTTCCGCAGCGTGGACTACACCCAGGAAGATACCGAGCTGGTCATTGTTGTGACGCCGCGGCTGGTGCGGCCCATCGCGCGCGGCGTGACATTGCCGTTGCCGGGGGCCAAGCAGGAAGCGACCGACACGACGTTCAACGCTTGGGGCTACTACCTGATGGGTAACTCCAGCGGACAGCAAATGCCGGGCTTTTCACGGTGAGTAATATGAAGACACATGCCAGAGAGTGGGTTGGCCTGCAGAACGGCAACCGGTTTCTGTTTTGTTCGAAAGGCGATGGCGTCGCGGCGCAGCTTGGGCAGGCGCTGGGCGACATGGGCATGTTGACTCAGGAAGTGCCGGGGGTCGAGGAATTGGGGCGGCGCTTGACCGAGATCGAGCCCCAAGTGGTGTTCCTGGATTTCACCTTGAGCGAGGACGAGCCCGGCAAGCTGTTCAAGTCGGCCGAACTGGCGCGCCTGCTGGCCCGCATCGCGCCGACGATTCCGCGCGTGGCGGTGGGGCTCCTGAGCCAGCCCGAAGGCGCCATTGCGGCGCTGCGGGCCGGCGTGAGCGATTTCGTCGACCCCACCGTGGCGCCGCAGGAAGTGAAGGATGTCGTGCAGCGCCTGCTGGATGTGCCGGCCGGCGGCGGCCGGCAGGATGGATCGCGCCGCAGCGTGCTGCTGCTGGGCGCGCGTCCGGGCGTGGGCACCAGCACCCTCGCGGTGCACCTGGCGGGCATGGTGCAGGACCGCCTGAAGCACCTGCACGGCGTGCGCGCGACGGCGTCGGGCGCCAAGGCCGCCAAGCCGTCGGCCGATATGGGCAGCACCTTGCCTCTGAGCAGCCGCGTGGCCCTGATGGACCTGGGCTGGCCGGTGGGCGATTGCCAGCTGTACCTGAACATCGGCAGCGATTTTGATTTCGCCGAAGCCGCGCGCAATCTGCGCCGGCTCGATTCCACCTTGTTGAGCTCGGCCATGGCGCATACCGCCAACGGCCTGAGCGTGCTGGCGTTGCCGCGCGACCTGGGCCAGATGCGCGATGTGTCGCAGTCCGATTCGCTGCTGGTGTTCGAACGCATGCGCCAGCATTTCGGCGTGGTGGTGGCCGACTCGGGCGGCTTTACCAACCCTGAGTTCGTCGCGGGCCTGGCGCGCGCCTCGCAACAGAACTGGATCGTGACCGACCAGAGCGTGGGCGCGCTGGTGTCGCTTGCCGGGCTGCTGCAGGAACTGGAACAACTGCATGTGGACCGCCGTAGCCTGGGCCTGATCGTGAACCGCTACGACGAGCGCTATGGCATGACGGCGCAGCAGATCGCCGAACGCTTCCAGCTTGATCTGGTCGGCACGCTGCCCGATCGCACGCTGGCGCTGATGGTGTGTACCAACCAAGGGCATTTGCTGCACGAAGAAGCCGAGCGCGACGTCTACGTCCGCGCGGTCCAGGCGCTGGCCGAAAAGCTGAGCGCGGAAGAAAACACACCGGGCGGCCGGGCAAGCTGGCTGGCCACGTGGCTGCCTGGCGTGCACCGCCGCATGGTGGTCGAGTAACGGACGGCGGCGGAAATCCGACATGATCATGACAGCGACCATAGAGTTCGGTGGCGATGGCGACAAGGGCTTCTCCTCGTCCAACCGTTTCCAGGAAGTAAAGACGGCTGCCTACGAGCACCTGCTTTCCCGCATCGAAGAGCTGGGGGCGGAGTTCGGCAGGTGGGCGCGCTCGGCCATCCAGGAGTTCGTCGACATCGAGGTCGCGAGCTTCGTGCGCTTGCGCCGGGTGCCCATCAATGAAAGCGAAATGCGGCAGATCGCCGAGGCCTTGACCAAGGAACTGGCCGGGTTGGGACCGCTGGAGGACCTGCTGGCCGACCCCGCGGTCGAAGACATCCTGATCAACGGCTACGACAACGTCTTCGTGTCGCGGCGCGGCGTGCTGGCGCGCGAGACGCTACGCTTTACCGACAACCAGCACGTGTTGCGCATCGTGCGGCGTATCCTGGCGCCCATGGGGCGCCGGCTGGACGAGTCCAGCCCCATGGTGGACGCGCGCCTGCCGGACGGCGGCCGCCTGAACGTGGTGATCGAACCCTTGGCCGTGGACGGGCCGATGGTCTCGATCCGTAAATTCCGCCAGGATCCGCTCAAGCCCGCCGACCTGCTGACGCTGGGCACGTTCGACGAGGAAATCTACCGCCTGTTGCACGAGGCGGTGAAGAACCGCTGCAACATCCTGGTGTCGGGCGGCACCAGTTCGGGCAAGACCTCGTTGTTGAACGCGCTGGCGTTTTTCATTCCCGAGACCGAGCGCGTGGTGACGGTGGAAGACACGGCGGAGCTGTCGCTGAATCACCCGCACGTGGTGCGGCTGGAATCGCGCCAGGGCGGCTTTGACGGCAGCGGCGCGGTCAGCATCCGCGAGCTGATCCGCAACAGCTTGCGGATGCGGCCAGACCGCGTGGTGGTGGGCGAAGTGCGCGGCGCCGAGGTCATGGACATGTTGCAGGCCATGAACACCGGCCATGAAGGCTCGATGGCCACCATCCACGCCAACTCGCCGCGCGAGTGCCTGTACCGGATCGAAATGCTGGCCGGCTTCGCGGGCTTTCAGGGCAGCGAGGACAGCCTGCGGCGCCAGATCGCCAGCGCGCTGGATTTCATCGTGCAGATCGGGCGCCTGTCCAACGGCAAGCGCCGGGTGCTGTCCGTGACCGAGGTCACGGGCATGGGGGACAGCGTGATCTCGACCCAGGAACTCTATCGCCACGAAACCTTTGCCACGCCCGAGGGCGAGGAAAAGGATCGCTGGAACTGGCTGGGCATCCATCCGCACACGCCCAAGCTGGCCAAGATGCGCAATGAGCAGCGGCCCGCCGACCATAACCCGGGCGAGCCCGATGGTGGCGGCGGGGGCTTCTGGAGCAGGAGGCGCTGATGCTGCAAGCCGGCGTGATCGGGGGATTGGCACTGTTGTTTGCCTTGGCGGCGGTGCTGCTATGGCGCCACGCCAACAGCGGCGCGCGCCGCGCCGCCAGCTCGGCCTTCCTGGAAGATCAGCTGCGCCGCAGCCGTGGCGCGCCGGTCAGCGGCAAGCTGCCGTTTGCGCAAGGCGCGCGTGCCTTGCGCAGCGGCTTCTCGCGCTGGGACATGCTGCTGCTGCAAGGCGGCGTGCGCCAAAGCCCGGCCTTCTACGCCAAGCTGACGCTGCCCATCGTGGTCGGCGCGCTGCTGGCCTGGGCGTTCCTGGGGTGGCTGTCCGGCGTGGTGGCGCTGGTGCTGTTGGTGGTGTTTGCCTATTTCCTGCTGTGGCTGCGCGCTGACAGGCGCCAGCGGCGCCGTGTGTCGCAACTGCCGGCGTTCCTGGACAACATCGTGCGCCTGGTCACCATCGGCAACAGCATGGCGTCGGCCTTCCAGACGGCGGCCGCCACCACCGACGAGCCGTTGCGCGAAGTGGTCGAGACCGCGGCCGCACTGAGCCGCTCGGCCAAGGAGCTGGACGCGGCCTTGGTGCAGGTATCGCGCCAGTACGACATGAAGGAACTCTACATGGTGGCCGCGGTAGTGTCGGTCGCGCTGCGCTTTGGCGGCCGCAGCGACCAGGTGCTGGAACGCATGGCCGCCTTCATGCGCGACATCGGCCAGGCGCGCGCCGAGCTGACGGCCAGCTCGGCCGAAATCCGTCTGTCGGCCTGGATCCTGGCGCTGCTGCCGCTGGGCATCGCGGGCTTCATCATGGTGGCCAACAATGACCTGTTCATGGGGCTGTGGATCGACCCCCTGGGATTCAAGATGCTGATGACCGCGGTGGGCCTGCAACTGGCGGGTTCCTACATCCTGTATCGCATGGCCAAGGCCATTTAAGGACGCCACGGATGCAAGCCCTTCAATCCTGGAGTGTTTCGACCGTGCTGGCGCTGGCGCTGATGCTGGTTGCCGCCGCCATGCTGATCCTGGGCCTGAGCATGACGCGGCGCCTGCGCGGGCAGGACCGCAGCCGCCAGGTAGTGGAACAGGCGCTGGCGACCCGGGACGGACGCGGCAAGGCTGCGGCTGCCGCGGCCGCCGAGGGCGGACAGGGCCGCCTGGCCGCGGCCACGCGCGCGGCCGACTCGTTCGGCAAGCGCCTGAGCGAAGGGCGGTTCGCCGAGGCCCTGCTGGCTGGCGAGGACCGCAAGCTGGTGGACATGGCGGGCTACGAAAACCCCTCCACGGCGCGGCTGCGCTTCATCGTCGCGCGCTTCACGCTGGCGCTGCTGCTGCCGGCGGCGGCCGTGGGGCTGGACCTGGGCCGCAAGGTCAGCGATTCGTCGCTGGGCCTGTTCGTGGCGGCGTTCTTCGGCTTTGCCATCGGCTACATGCTGCCCAAATGGTTCGTGCGCAGGCGTCTTTCGCGACGCCGCAAGCAAGCCGCTGACGAGCTACCGCTGCTGATCGACCTGCTGCGCTTGCTGCAGGGCGTGGGCCTGTCGATCGATCAGAGCCTGCAAGTATTGATCAAGGAGTTCGCCCAGGTGCTGCCGGTCCTGTCATATGAGCTGCGGCTGGCGTCCGAACTCTACGTGCGCGGCCGCACCCGCGAGCAGTCGCTGGCGCGCCTGGCGGGCGGGTTCGACAACGACGACCTATCCGCTATCTGCCGCCTGATCGCCCAGGTGGATCAGCACGGCGGCGCGGTGCAGGAACCGCTGAACCGTTTCGGCGAACGCCTGCGCGACAAGCGGCGGCTGGAATTGAAGGAAAAGGTGGGCAAGACCACCGTCAAGATGACGGCGGTCATGATCGTGACCTTGTTGCCGGCGCTGTTGATCGTGACGGGTGGAGCAGGGTTTGTTGCGGTATTGCGCGGTTTGTCGCGCATGGGGGGCATGTGATGGCGGGCGGGATAGAAGGCGCGGCACGCGCATGGCGTTGGACCTTGGCGGCGGCCGTTGTTCTGGGCGCAGGGGGCCTGGCCGGCTGCCAGAGCAACAACGCGGAAACCGCCTGGCAGCTGATCCAGCAACAGCAGCAGGAGCAGGCGCTGATGCGTCAGCGCGAGGACGAGGCCGAGAACCGGCGCAAGCCGGCGGAACCCGAGATGATGCTGTCCATGATCGCCGAGTCGCAGCGCCAGGAGCGTTACTTCGCGTCGCTGGCCTACATCGACGCGTTCCAGCAGAAGTTCGGCAATGACCCGCGCGTGGCGGTGCTGCGCGCCGAAGCCCTGCGCCAGACCGGCCAGACGGCGTCGAGCGAACAGGCCTACCGGGCGTTGATCGGCACTGCCCAGGCCGCGGACGGCTGGCACGGGCTGGGGCTGATCGCCGGTTCGCGCGGGCAATTCGAACAGGCCGCGGATGATTTCGCGCGCGCCGCCAAGCTGTCGCCGATGGATCCGCGGATCCTGGGCGACCTGGGCTATGCGCGTCTGCGGGCTGGCGATCCGGCCGGCGCCCGCGTGCCCTTGGGGCAGGCCGCCGAACTGGCCCCCGACAACAGCAAGGTGCTGGCCAACCTGGCCTTGCTGCTACTGGTGGAAGGCGAGCCGGTCCGGGCCAAGAACGTGATGGACCGCGCCCAGCTCGGCGACGAGGCCCGCGGCCAGGTCCTGCGCCTGGCCTCGGAGATCCGCAGCCAGACCGCCGCGCCGCTGGCGGCCGCGCCTGCGGCCGGCGCCGACACGCAGGCTACCCGGGTGTCCCGTGGCGAAGGCATGGTGATGCCGGTCATGAGCCCCTTGATGGACAGACTGGGCAACGGGCCCATCATGCGCTAACCCGCTTTCAGGAATCTTGCCATGTCTCGAACCGCTACTTTCGCTCCGTTCTCCCTGGTGCTGGCCCTGGCGGCGGTTGCGCCCTGGGCCTGCCAGGCGCAATCGAACGCGCCCCTGACCGGCTCCATGACCGGTGGCGGCGTGGCTCAGGCCACGCCCGTGCCCGCCACGGCGCCGGCCGCCGCACCGGCCGCGCAGATGCCGGCGCGGCCCGTGGTGCAGCAGGTGCAGACGCCGATGCCGCAGCCCGCGCCCCAGGCCGCGCCGCAGGCTGCCGAGCCGCCCGAGGCCTTTGGCGACATCACGCGCGGCCTGTTGGCCGCCCAGGCCGATGGCCGCCGCGCGGGCGCGGCGCTGCCGGTGCTGGGGGCGGCCTCGACCGCCGCATGGAACCGTTACGTGGACAGCTTCACCCGGCCGATTCCCGAGTGGTTCACCAAGCGCGTGCAAACCAACAACACCAATTAGCGTCATTCCGTCACGGAGTCGCGATCATGCCAGCCCCTTCTTCTTGTCCTGCGTTCCGCCTGCGGCAGCGTGGCAGCATGACGGTGGCCATCGTGTTCGCGGTCATCGTCGGCCTGGTGCTGCTTGGCGTGGCCAATCTGGGCTACGCGTACTACATGAAGCGGGAAATGCAGAAGGCCTCGGATCTGGCCGCGTTGTCGGCGGTGCAGGTGCTGGGCATGGGCGCGCCCGCGGACTGCTCTCGCGCGCAGGCTGCCGGGCAGAGCGCCGTGCTCGCCAACGTGCCCAACATCCTGGACACATTTGCCGCGGGCGACGTGACGGTGGAGTGCAAGCTGTGGGACAACACCCGCGCCGATCCATCCGGCATGTACCTCTTCGACCCGGCTAGCGGGCAGGTGCCGAATGCGCTGCGGATCACCATCAACAAGAACCTGACCAGCCTGATCCCCAGCTTCACGGGCGGCGCCGGCGGCACCCCGGTCCAGGTGGTGTCGGTGGCGGCCAGCACCCAGCCGGTGGCGGTCTTTACCGTCGGCTCGCGCCTGCTGCGCCTGCAAAAGGGCGGCCTGCTGTCGCAATTGCTGTCCACCGTGGGCGCCTCGCCCGCCCAGCTGGACATCCTGGATGCGGCCGGCCTGGCCACCGTCAACATCACGCCGTCGGGCCTGCTGGAAGCCCTGGGCCTGCCGATATCGGTGGCCACCGGGGTGGGCACGCCGGCGCAGTTGGCCGCGCTGAACAACCTGACACTGGGTCAACTGCTGCAGGCCACGCTGACGGTCATGAACAAGGCTGGCAACACCGCTGGCGCGAGCCTGGGACTGCTGAGCAACGCCATCAATGTGGTGCTGAACGTGATGCCGGTGAACCTGCCCGTCAAGCTGTTCGGCGACGGCGGCATCCTGGACCTGAATGTGGTGGGCGGCGATATCAACTCGGCGCTGCAGGCCAACATCAACGCGCTGAACGTGCTGGAGACCGCCCTGGTCATCGCCAATGGCCAGAACCTGGTCAACCTGGGCCTGAACGTGCCGCTGCTGGGCGTGCAATCGCAGGTGCGCATCGTCGAACCGCCCAGCATCGGCGTGGGCGGCGTGGGCACGCAGGCCACCAGCGCCGGTATCCGCGTGTACCTGCGCGCCAATACCAGCAATATCCCGCTCCTGGGGCCGCTGCTGGCCAGTGCGCTGGGCACCAAGGTGGACCTGCCCGTGATCATCGACGTGGCGCAATCGACCGGCACGGTGTCCAAACTGTGCCAGGCGCCGTTGACCCAGCAGCAGGCCACCATCGACGTGACCTCGTCGGTGGCCAACATCTGCCTGGGCAAGTTCCCGGGCATGTCGTCGGCCGTGGACAACGTGCAGGCCAATTTCCTGTCCATCACCAACAGCTGCCAGCCCAGCTCGTTCGCCGCCATCCAGCGCTACCAGATCCTGAACGTGCTGGGCATCCTGCCGCTGACCGCCAAGGTCACGCTGCCGGTCTTCAATTCGACCGCGCCGGTATCGGTGACGCTGACGCAGCCGCCTTCACCCAATTCCACCGCCACCGTCAACGCCACGTCCATCAACCTGGGGGCGCTGGCCTCGAACCTGGCGGATGCGCTGATCGGCGGCATCCTGGGGGATCTGGTCGGCACCGGCACGCCGCTCACGTCCGACCAGCGCACCGCCCTGGCCACCGATCTGGTGGGCGGGGGCGGGAACAACCCCGGCAATTCGATTTCGCAGGTGGTCAACAACATGCAATGGTCCACCACCGCCCTGAACCAGTTGAGCCAGCGCCTGTCCACGGGCGGCCTGACCGGCGTGCTGGGTGGCACGCTGCAACTGGTGGGCAATATCCTGAATTCCCTGCTGCTGGCCCCCTTGAGCGATTTGACCTGCTCGCTGGCGCTGGTGCCTGACGCCATCCGCCAATGCCGCGTCAATGCCGTGGCGTCGCTGGCCCTCAGCGGCGGCAACCAGATCGGCGGCGTGCTCTCCATCGTGGTGGCGCTGCTGCAGCCGCTGCTGGGCATGTTGTCGACGCTGCTGCAGCAGTTGCTGGACATGCTTGGCCTGAGTGTCGGCCAAACCGATGTATCGCTGCTTTCCGTGGACTGCGGCAAGCCCCGTCTGGTGTATTGATGATGAAGCCCTTGACTCCCTCTCCCGCCTGGCCGGCCCGGTGGTCGCCATGACCCAGAAATATTCGCGCGAAGAATTCGACGTCTACGTCTGGGAAGGCACGTCCGACATTGCCAGCCGCGCCGAACGCTGCCTGGCCGGCATGGACGTGTCTTTGGTGCGGGCGGACGCCGGCACGGCCTTCCCGCCGCCGCGTGATCCGTCGCGGCCGGCCGTCGCCTTGGTGTCGGTGTCGGTCATGGGCGACAACCGCTTCAGCGGCTACGACTGGCTGTCGGTGCAGGCGATGCCCGTCATCTGGGTGGCCGCCGAAGCTCGCGGCCGCGATCCGCGCTATTACCCGCCCGAATATTCCTACACCCTGCCGCTGGCCTTCACCACCACCGACTTGCGCAAGCTGCTGTTCGAACTGCTGGGCACGCTGGATCAGGTCAACCGGTCCGCGCCGCGGCGCGAGCAGCCGCTGATCGCCGTGTCCGAGCCCATGCGAGCGCTGCTGGCCGAAGCCGACATGTTCGCGGACTGCCGCAGCAATGTGCTGATCCATGGCGAAACCGGGGTCGGCAAGGAACGCGTTGCCCGCCTCCTGCACGACCACGCAACCTGGTCCGACGGGCCCTTCGTGGCGGTCAATTGCGGCGCCATTCCCGAAGGCCTGTTCGAGGCGCATTTCTTCGGCCACGCCAAGGGCGCGTTCACCGGCGCGGTGGGCGCGCACAAAGGCTACTTCGAGCAGGCCAGCGGCGGCACGCTGTTCCTGGACGAAATCGGCGACCTGCCGCTCTACCAGCAGGTCAAGCTGCTGCGGGTGCTGGAGCAAAGCGCGGTGACGCGGCTGGGGTCGACGGTCGAGGTGCCGGTGGATTTCCGCCTGGTCGCGGCCACCAATAAAGATCTACGTGTGCTGGTGGGCCAGGACGAGTTCCGGGCCGATCTGTATTACCGGCTGGCGGTGATCGAATTGCGCATTCCCAATCTGGAGCAGCGCGGTCCCGAGGAAAAGGCCGCGATTTTCCGCGCCTTGCTCGAGCGCATGGGCAGCGAGGGTGAGCCGCCCGAGTGGCTACTGGAGCGCGTATCGCGCACCCGTTATGAGGGCAACGTACGGGAACTGTCCAACGTGGCCGAACGTGTGGCTATTGTCCGCCGCCAGTTCAAGACCTGGGACCAGGCGCGTATCGAGCGCATTTTCGATCAATTGGCCGAACCGCTGCGGGCGCCGGGCGCTTTGAACGGCGCGCCGGCCAATACCCAGTGCGAGCCGCCGGTATTTACCGATGCCGAGCGCGCCGAGCGCGCCCGCATCCTGGCCGCGCTCGACGTAAACGGCTGGCGCCGCCAGGACACCGCCAATACCTTGGGCATCAGCCGCAAGGTACTGTGGGAAAAAATGCGCAAATTGCACCTGGGCGGCGGTCAGGGTGAAACCGCCGACGGCATTATCGAGGCGTCTTGAAGTGCAGTAATACGCTTGCGATAAACCGGTATTTCAGCGGCAAATCCGGGCGGCGATATAACGCGCAATAGGGAATGCCCCTTAGGGCGCGACATTATCGGGGCGTGCTATGTAAGTGCGTCTGCTTCAAACGAAATAAATTGCTATAGTTCCGCAACGATTTTTTTGGGGAAGGCATGAACGTCCACTTTATCCGTGCCGCTGCGCGCATGGCGCTATTGGGCACGGCCCTGTCCGGTCTGGCGGCTTGCGCGAGCGCGCAGTCCGAACCCCCGCGGCCCACGGTCCAGCAGGTCGAGGACAAGCAAGCGCCGTCCACGCCGGTGACCCCGCCCGCGCCGGCGGCTGCCGCGCGTCCGTCGTCGACGGTGGCCGAGCTGCAGGCACTGATCCAGAACCGCCAGGTTTCCGAGCTGCGTACGAGCTACAACGGCACGTACGGCGCCAGCCTGCTGTTCAAGCCGGACGATCTGACCTACTACGTGGCCCTGTTCCAGCAAAAAGATTTCTGGCGGGTGCTCAAGACGAAGTCGGACAAGCAGGCCGAAGCCACGTACCGGGCGTTCGCCGCCCAGTCCGTCGAACTGGCCGAAGTGGATATCAAGCGCATCAAGCTGCAGGCCGAATACACCCACGCCGAAAAGTTGCTGGCCAGCCGCAACGCCGAACTGAGCACGCTGCAAGCCGACCGCACCCTGCGCATGCAGCAGGAAGAGCAGGTCGCGGCGCGCCAGGAGCAGTCGCGCCAGGAAGCCACGGCCTTGGCCGACCAGCAAAAGGACGTGCGCCAGCAACTGCGTGATCTGCAACGCCAGATCGACGCCTTGCAGGCCCAGCAGGCGCAGATCGGACAACCTGCCGCCGCAGCCCCCAAGCGCGGCAAGTAAATCCGTCAACGCAGGCAAAAGCGGGCCCCCGGGGCCCGCTTTTTCTTTGTCTTCAGGCGGCGCGATGCCGAAAAGGGCGCCGTTCGGCAGGAAACCGGCCTAAACCCCCGTCCCGGGCAGGGCCTCCCGGCTGGCCGCGGCGCTTTCTTGTATTCTGGCTGCTTATCCCCATATTCCCGTCATGGCTCTCAAAGTTTTCGACCTCCAGTGCGAGCACGGCCACATATTCGAAGGCTGGTTCGGTTCGCACGAAGACTATGACGCGCAACAGGCGCGTGGCTTGGTCTCGTGCCCCGTTTGCGCATCGGCCAGCATTACCAAGCGCCTGTCGGCGCCGCGTTTGAACGTGGCGCACCTGCACGCGCCCGCCACCCAGCCGGCGCCGTCCGCCAGCGCCTCCGAGGCCGAAAAGATGGCGGCCATGCAGGCTGTGGTCATGCGCCAGGTCCGGGCGTTGCTGCGCAATACCGAAAACGTCGGTCCGCGTTTCGCCGAAGAAGCGCGCCGTATTCACGAGGGCGATGCCGACGAGCGCCCGATTCGCGGCACGGCTACCCCCGCAGAACGCGAATCGCTGGCCGAAGACGGCATCGATGTGATGGCCGTGCCGGATTTTCTCGACGACGACCGTCTCCAATGACGGGTTGGATCCCCCACGCCGCGCGCTTCGCGTGCCAATAAAAAACGCCAGCCCGAAAAGGGCTGGCGTTTTTTGTACCTGCTGCCGGCGCGATTATTGAACGCGGCTGCGGTATTCGTTCGTGCGGGTGTCGATTTCGATCTTGTCGCCGATGGCGCAGAACAGCGGCACGTTCAGTTCGTAGCCGGTGTTGATCTTGGCGGGCTTGGTCACCTTGCCCGACGTGTCGCCGCGGACGGCCGGTTCGGTGTAGGTGATTTCGCGGACCAGGACCGTGGGCAGTTCCACCGAGATGGCGCGGCCGTCGTAGAAGACCACTTCCACGGGCATCGCTTCTTCCAGGTAGTTCAGGGCGTCGCCCATGCTTTCGGCTTCGATCTCGTACTGGTTGTACTCTTCGTCCATGAAGACGTACATCGGGTCGCCGAAGTAGGAGTAGGTGCACTCCTTGCGATCCAGCTGGACGACTTCGAACTTTTCGTCGGCCTTGTAGACCGATTCGCTGGCCGAGGCGGTCAAGAGGTTCTTGAACTTCAGCTTCACAACAGCGGCGTTACGGCCGGACTTGTTGTATTCGGCCTTCTGGACCACGAGGGGATCCTTGCCGACCATGACCACGTTGCCGACTCGCAATTCCTGAGCGGTTTTCATCGTTAAAACTCCGGGGGTGATGGGTGCACTCGCCGTGCTAGCAAAAAACCGCGCGACTGGACCTGATTATTGGCCCGCGTTCTCGGCTTGATGCACACCCCGGGAGGCGTAATAGCTGAGGCCCGGCAATACTTGGGCGACTCAGAAAACTCTCTATTCTAGCGTTTCTTGGCCAACTCTGCGCAAAAGCTGGCCAGATTTTCCGCCAGATCGGGCAGGGCGGCCTGGTTGGCATCCCAGTCGCGGGCGGCGCGTGTCCAGCCTTGCCAGGCGGCGGGCGCCAAGGCATGGGCCAGCGCGCGGACGGCGGGTTCGCCGTCGCCGGGCGCGTTCCAGGCCCGGATGAGCGCGGCGGCGGTTTCCGGGGCCGGATAGCGGGCCAGCCATGCATCCAGCTTCTCGAGATGGATGTTTTCGTCCTGCGGGTAGATCTGCCACACCAGCGGGCGGGCGGCCCAGGCGGCGCGCACGAAGGAATCTTCGCCGCGGACGAAATTCAGGTCGGCGCACCACAGCAGGCGGTCGAAATCGGGCTGGGCCACGAAGGGCAGGCGCGCTACGGCGGGGCCGCCCGGGATGGCGCAGGCGGCTTCCAGCCCGGGCGCCACGCCTTGCGGCGCCAGCACCAGCGCGGGTTGCGGGTCGCTGGCCAGGGCGCGGGCCAGGGCGCCGACGGGCGCGTTGGGATAGCAAAACAGGGACACGGTGCGGGCGCCTTCGCGTCGGGCGCCGTTGCGTCGGTGCGACAACAAGGCTTCGGCCACGCCAAGGCTGCGCAGAAACGCATCCTGGGCGGCGGGGTCGGCCTGGAAGGCATCACGTTCGGCGGACAGTCCCGGCTCGCGCAACAGGCCGCCGGTGGCGGCCGTGAAACCCGGAAAGAAGAAATGCTTTACCAGGCCATCGGGCCGCTGCGACGGCAGGCCGTGGCAGCTTTCGACCCAGGCTTCGGCGCTGAGGTATTCCAGGTTGATCCACACCGGATGGCTGTGGCGCATGTGGTCCAGGAAAACTTCCGGCGGATCGCAGGCGAAGGCTTCGATCACCACGTCGCGGGGCGTGAGCGCCGGGTCGGGGGTATCGGACCACTGCACCACATCGATACCCTGGCAGGACTGGCGCGCGCGATCCGGAGCAATGCCTGGCTGGATGCGAGCGAAACTGGCCAGATCGTCCACCCACAGGCGGACGTCCCAGCCGCAGCCGTGGGCCAGGCGCCGCGCCAGGCGCCAGCAGACGCCGATGTCGCCGTAGTTGTCGACGACCCGGCAGAAGATGTCCGCTTGCATCGTGCGCCGGCTTAATGGAACTTGGCGGGAGCGGCCTCGGCGTCTTCGGGCAGCTCGGCGTGCACCAGTTCGCCCAACGGGTTGGGGAAGTAGGGGGCGCCGCAGTCTTCGCAGTATTCAGGTGGCAGTACGCCCGGGATGCGGCGCACGTCGTTCACGCCGTATTCCTTGAGCAACGCTGCGATCTCGTCGACGACATCGGGCTGGCCTTCGTCGCCGGGCAGGTCTTCCTCGCGGCCGTACAAGGGCCAGACGCAGCCGTAGTAGACGTCGTTGCTGTTGCGGGCCGTGAAGCTGATGCGGTATTCGTCGATGCGGCTTTCACCGCAGCCGGCGATCACGGCGCGCAGTTGCGCGGCTTCGAGGCTGACTGCGCCTTCGAGCCAGCTGATGGCGGCGCGCAGCGACAGCGGACGCACGCGGCGGTCGGCTTCGCGGTTGCTGACGTAGTAGGCGTCGGGCAGCAGCGCTTCGAAGCCACAGCCGGGCAGCAGGCCGGCCAGCGTGGGCTGGGCCTGGGCCGCCCATTGTTCCTGGCAGGCGTCGCGGCTGGCCTCGGCCTCGCCGATCTGTTCCTGCCAGCGGAAGACGGGCGCGAATTCGGGCACCGCCGCCGCCAACACGATGTAGCGGGTGTCGGCCAGCATGTTCGCGGTTTCGGCTTCGGTGTTCAGCGTCGGCTTGGTGGTTTCAGCGCCCAGCGCTTGCGACCCCAGGCGTTGCAGCCATTGCCAGGTTTCGGAGAAAGTGCGCGGCATCTGGTCCACGCTGACCAGCGAGGGCATCAGGGCCGTGCGGGCCTGGCTGGACAGCACGTGGCCATGCAATTGCGCCAGTAGCGCTTGCTGGGCGCTGGCGGAGACCGGGCCCGTGGGAATCGCGTAGCGGGTCCAGGCCACGATGGGCGCGACGATCAGCAGGATGTCGTAGCGGACGCCGTTTTTCTCGATTTTCATCGACTCGGACAGCGTCTCGGCCTGTTCGATCAGGACTTCGTAGGCGCCCACGTCGCTTTGGGCGAGGTGGTCCAGGGCGGCTTCCAGCGGGGCGTCCTGACCTGCCTTGAGCAGCTTCGGAATCGCTTCGCCAAGCTGATTCTCCCAGTACACGTCTTCGACGCGGCTGCCCGAGCGGTTGAGCGACTGGGCAAGCGTGACCAGGCGGGTGGCATCGCGGTTCATGCGGGGAGCGGATTGGCTGCGGGATCGGGCCATAACTTCGGGGGCGTCCAATAAGTGTGTAACGACGTAGTTTAACGCTCGCCACGGCGGCGGGCTGCACGGCGTCCGGCGAGCGCCGGTCGTGCTGGCCGCGGGCCGGCAGGCGCGCTCGCACCGGCTCGGGCGAGCCAGCCTGCCAGGGCTTTATTAGTGCTGATTGAGCAACAGATTATCCCTTTGAAAGGGGTTTATTGCTAAATGGAATCGGCCGACAATGCCTTCATCGACATGATTTTCTGGAGTCACCGCTATGCGTTGGCCTACGCTTTTCGTTTCCCATGGTTCTCCCATGCTTGCCGTCGAGCCGGGTCTGACCGGCCCCGCGCTTGCGGCCTGGAGCCAGGCCCAGGGCCGCAAGCCCCGCGGCATCCTGGTGGTCTCGCCGCACTGGATGGGCCAGGGCCTGGCCCTGTCCACCCGCGACCAGCAGGTGGCCTGGCATGATTTTGGCGGCTTCCCGCCCGAGCTCTACACGCTGCAGTACGCCGCGCCTGGTTCTCCCGAGCTGGCGGCGCGCGTGCAGGCGCTGCTGGCCGAATCCGGGATCGCCGCCGACCGCGACCCGCGCCGGCCGCTGGACCACGGCGCCTGGGTGCCGCTGCGCTACCTGTATCCCGAGGTCGACGTACCGGTGGTGCAGCTGTCGCTGGACATGGACCGCGACGCGGCCGGGCAGCTGGAACTGGGCCGTGCGCTGGCGCCGCTGCGCGACGAAGACATCCTGATCATCGGGTCGGGGTCGCTCACGCACAACCTGCGCCATGTCCGCATGCCGCAGAATGCGCCGGCCGTGCCCTACGTGCCGGCCTTCCAGGACTGGTATGCCGGCCGCCTGGCCGCGCACGATATGCCGGCGTTGCTGGACTGGCAGGCGCAGGCGCCTGGCGCGGCGCAGGCCCATCCGCACGACGATCACCTGATGCCGCTGTACGTGGCGTTGGGGGCCGGCGGCAGCCAGGCCACGCGCTTGATCGACGAGATCTCGTACGGCGCGCTGGCAATGGACGCCTACGCGTTCAGTTGACGCGGCTTCACGGCGGTCGCGCCGGGCGGTGAAGCCGGGCAATCCAGCCCTTTGCCGCGTCATGAAAAAGCCCCTGGAACCTTGCGGTTCCAGGGGCTTTGCCTTGCGGCGGACGCTTACGCAGCCAGCAATTGGCGCAGCACGAAGGGCAGGATGCCGCCGTGCTGGTAGTAGTCGACTTCGATCGGGGTGTCGATGCGCAGCAGCACCGTCACGTCCTGCTTTGAGCCGTCCTTGCGGGTGATCGTCAGCGTCACGTCCATCATCGGCTTGATGCCGTTTTCCAGGCCCGAGATGTCGTAGGTTTCTTCGCCGGTGATGCCCAGCGATTGCACGCTGTCGCCGCCCTTGAACTGCAGGGGCAGCACGCCCATGCCGACCAGGTTGCTGCGGTGGATGCGTTCGAAGCTGCGGGTGATGACGGCCTTGACGCCCAGCAGCTGGGTGCCCTTGGCGGCCCAGTCGCGCGACGAACCGGTGCCGTATTCCTCGCCGCCGAACACCACGGTGGGCGTGCCGGCCGCCACGTACTTCATGGCCGCGTCGTAGATGGACATCTGTTCGCCGCTGGGCTGGAACAGGGTTTCGCCGCCTTCGAAGCGGCTGCCGTCGGCGCGCGCGGGGATCATGAGGTTCTTGATGCGCACGTTGGCGAAGGTGCCGCGCATCATGATTTCATGGTTGCCGCGGCGCGAGCCGTAGCTGTTGAAGTCGGCCTTCATGACGCCGTTTTCCTTCAGCCACTTGCCCGCGGGCGAGGTTTCCTTGATGGAGCCGGCCGGCGAGATGTGGTCGGTGGTGACCGAGTCGCCGAAGACGCCGAGCGCACGCGCGCCCTTGACGGCGGGCATGGCCGCCGGCGTCATGCCGAAGCCCTCGAAGAAGGGCGGCTCGGCGATGTAGGTGGAATCCGGCCAGTTGTAGGTGTCGCCCTTGACGCCCTTGATGTTCTCCCACAGCTTGCCGGGATTGCTCTTGACCTGGCCGTAGTTGGCTTCGAAGACCTTGGGGTCGAGCGCGTGCTTGAGCAACGCGTTGACTTCTTCGGCGGTGGGCCAGATGTCGCCCAGCCAGACGTCGCCGTTCTTGCCGCGGCCCACCGGTTCGGTCATCAGGTCGCGCGTGACCGTGCCGGCCAGGGCATAGGCGACGACCAGCGGGGGCGAGGCCAGGAAGTTGGCCTTGATGTTCGGGTGGATGCGCGCTTCGAAGTTGCGGTTGCCGGACAGCACAGCCGAGCAGACCAGGTCATTGCTGGTGATGACGTCGTTCAGGTCGGGCGTCAGGTCGCCAGCGTTGCCGATGCAGGTGGTGCAGCCGTAGGCGGCCACGTCAAAGCCCAGCTTTTCCAGATAGGGCAGAAGGCCCGTCTTGGTGAGATAGTCGGTGACCACGCGGGATCCCGGGGCCAGCGACGTCTTGATGTGCTTGGGCACCTTCAGGCCGGCTTCGACGGCCTTCTTGGCCAGCAGGCCGGCGGCCAGCAGCACGTTGGGGTTGGACGTGTTGGTGCAGGACGTGATGGCGGCGATCAGGATGTCGCCGTTCTTGACCTTGGTGCCGGCGCTGGTGGTGAAGGTCTGCTGCAGCTTCTCGGCGGGCTGGTTGAAGCCGTTTTCGGCGATCGGCTTGGAGAACAGGTCGATGAAGGTGTTCTTGACGTTGCCGATCTCGATGCGGTCCTGGGGGCGCTTGGGGCCGGCCAGCGAGGGCGCCACGGTGGACAGGTCCAGCGTCAGCAGCTTGGTGAAGTTGATATCCTTCGAGGCGGGCACGCCGAACATGTCCTGGGCCTTGAAATAGGCCTCGAAAGCGGCGATTTCCTCTTCGGTGCGGCCGGTGCCGCGGAAGTAGTCGATGGTGCGGTCGTCGACCGGGAAAAAGCCCATGGTGGCGCCGTATTCGGGCGCCATGTTGCCGATGGTGGCGCGTTCGGCCACCGTCAGGCTGGCCGTGCCTTCGCCACAGAATTCGACGAACTTGCCGACCACTTTTTCACGGCGCAGCATTTCGGTAATGGTCAGCACCAGGTCGGTGGCGGTGACGCCGCCGCGCAGCTGGCCCTTGAGTTCCACGCCGACCACGTCGGGGGTCAGGAAGTACACCGGCTGGCCCAGCATGCCGGCTTCGGCCTCGATGCCGCCCACGCCCCAGCCGACCACGCCGATGCCGTTGATCATGGTGGTGTGGCTGTCGGTGCCGACCAGCGAGTCGGGATAGTAGACGTTGTTTTTCTTGTCCTGGTGCACGCCGCGCGCCAGGTATTCCAGGTTCACCTGGTGGACGATGCCGAAGCCCGGGGGCACCACGCCAAAGGTGTCAAAGGCCTGCATGCCCCACTTCATGAACTGGTAGCGCTCTTGGTTGCGCTTGAATTCCAGCTTCATGTTCAGGTCGAGCGCGTTCTTGGTGCCGAAGTAGTCGATCATGACCGAGTGGTCGACCACCAGATCGACCGGCACCAGGGGTTCGATGCTCTTGGGGCTCTTGCCCATCTTGTCGGCGACCGAGCGCATGGCGGCGATGTCGGCCAGCAGCGGCACGCCGGTGAAGTCCTGCAGCACCACCCGGGCGACCACGAAGGGAATTTCGTCTTCGCGCTTGGCATTGGCCTGCCAGTTGGCGAGCTGGCGCACGTGTTCTTCGGTGACCTTCTTGCCGTCGCAGTTGCGCAGCACGGACTCCAGCACGATGCGAATGGAGACCGGGAGCCGCTGCACGTCGATGCCCAGGGACTTGCCCAGCGCCGGCAGCGAATAGAACTGACAGGATTTATTGCCGATCTTGAAATTCTTGAGTGTGTCTAGGGTGTTGTGCGGCATGATGGACTCCGTGGTTTCGCCCGCGTAAAGCCGGCATTTTCAGGCGTTTCGACGCGTTTGTCATTGTAGGCGACAGCGGCGCGGTCTGGCTTGTGTCTTATATCTTATATAAGACTTGATGGGCACGTCAAAGTTCCAGGGTGCGTCAAGGTCCCGCCCGCGCCCGGCACCGGGATGATGGCCAAACCCCTACTGTGGAGCAGGCGCGCCGTCCCTGCAAGTCCCCTGTTTTTTAACAAAGAAGTCCTACAAGTGCATGGCGGGCGGCGCCGCCCCGGGAGGCGCCCTGCGAGGCGCCTCGAGGTCCGCTCGGCGCCGCCGCCGGATCAGGCCAGGAAATCGCGCAGCAGCGGCTCGAGTTCCGTTTTCAGAAAGTCCACCAGGGCCCGCTGGGCGGTGGAGGGGTAGGGGGTGGGAGAGGTCAGGATGTAGAGCTTTTCGCCGGGACCTTCGGCCTGGTAGGCCTGCAGCACCGGCACCAGCCCGCCTGCCTGCAGATCGGGCTGCACGATGTAGGCCGGCAGCAGCGCCACGCCCGCGCCTTCGCGGGCCGCCTGGGCCAGGAAGGGGAAATATTCGGATTGCAGGCGGGTCGCCAGCTTGACGTCATAGGCCTGGCCCTTGCGGCGCAGCCGCAGGGTCGTCTGGGGCCGGGGCCCGGGCGGCGCCAGGAAGTCCAGGCGGGAAAGGTCGCGCGGGTGGGCGGGAACGCCCATCCGGGCGAGATAGCCGGGCGCGGCGCACAGATGCCATTTGATGCGGCCCAGCTCGCGGGCCACATAGTCTTGCGGCGGCGTCGAAATGACGCGCAGCGCGACATCGATTTCGGACGAAATGAGGTCGCTGACCCGGTTCGAAAACAGCACCCGCAGGCTTAGACTGGGATGGTCCAGCGCAAAGCGCACCAGCAGCGGACGCAAGGCTTCCAGTTCGCCCAGGCCGGTGGGCAAGCTCAGGCGCACATGGCCGGTGGGTTCGGTGCCCAGCTTCTGCAAGGCGTGGCGGGCCGATTCCACCTCGCGCGCCATGCGGGCGCCGTGGTCGTACAGCACGGAGCCCTCGTGGGTCAGTTCCAGGCGCCGCGTGGTGCGCCGGATCAACTGGGCGCCAAAGGCGCGTTCCAGCTTCTGCAGGTTGCGGCTTACGTGCGACCGCGTCACGCCCTGGCGCAATGCGGCCTCGCTCAGCGTGCCGGCTTCCACGATGGTCACGAAGAGCTGGATCAGGTTCAGGTCCAGCGCGGGCAGGGCGGCCATGGCTTGCCTTTATTGTTGCCTGTCAGGAAACAGAGTTTACCCAGACCGAAGGATTGTCGCGAAGTAGCACCATTGATATGCTGAAATCAAACACAAGGAGACTCCGATGCGGCAAACCATGTTCCGCGCCGACCTGTTCCAGGGGCAGCGCATCCTCATCACCGGGGGCGGCACCGGGCTGGGCTACGCCATGGCCCGGCAACTGGCGGCGCTGGGCGCCACGGTGCACATCTGCGGACGCCGCCTGGCGGTACTGGAGCAGGCGGCCGAGGCCCTGCGGCGCGATTTCGGCGGCCAGGCGTACGCCCACGCGGTCGACATCCGCGATGCCGCCGCGGTGGACGCCATGGTGGCGGGCATCTGGGCCGATCACGGCGGGCTGGACGCGCTGGTCAACAATGCCGCGGGCAACTTCATCAGCCCCACTGAAAAATTGTCCGAGCGCGGCTTCAACGCCATCGCCGACACGGTGTTTCGCGGCACGTTCTACATGACGCAGGCGGTGGGTAAGCGCTGGATCGCCACGGGCGCCACGGGCGCGGTGGTGTCCATCGTGGTCACCTGGGTCTGGACCGGCTCGCCCTTCGTGGTGCCATCCGCCATGTCCAAGGCGGGCATCGATGCCATGACCAAGTCGCTGGCCGTGGAATGGGGCCGCCACGGCATCCGTTTCAACGCCATCGCGCCGGGTGTGATCCCCACCGAGGGCGCGTCGGCGCGGCTGCGGCCCAACGACACGGGCACCGACGCGCTGATCAAGCAGAATCCCATGCAGCGGCTGGGGCAGGACCAGGACATCGGCGAGCTGGCCGCTTTCCTGCTGGCGCCGGGCAACGACTGGATCAACGGCCAGACCATCGCGCTGGACGGCGGCGACTACCTGGCCAATGGCGCGTACTTCAAGCAGTACTTCGACTGGTCCGACGACGATTGGGCCGCGGCCCGCGCCGCGATCGAGGCCCGCAACGCCGAAGACAAGGCGCAACGTTCGGCGGGCCGGGCATGACGGGACCGGGCAACATCATCGCCGGCGACAGCGTGCTGGACCGGGCCGCGCTGGTCATGCGCGGCGAGCAGGTGGCCGGCGGCCTGGCGGCCCTGGGCATCGCCGAGGGCGACGTGGTGGCGGTGCTGCTGCGCAACGGTATGCCGTACCTGGAAATCATCCAGGCCTGCAAGCGCCTGGGCTGCTATTACTGCCCCATCAATTGGCACTACACGCCGGACGAGGTCGCCTTTCTGGTCCAGGACAGCGGCGCCAAGCTGCTGATCACCGAGGCAGACTTGTGGCCCGCCGCCAGCCAGGCCTTGCCCGCCGGCCTGCCGGTACGGCGGGTCGGCGCCGCGGGCGCCGCCGACGATTACGCGGCCTGGCGCGATGCGCAGGCCCCCTATGCGGGCCCGCAGGTGGCGCCGCGCGGCCACATGGCCTACACCTCGGGCACCACGGGCCGCCCCAAGGGCGTGGTGCGCGAGCCGTTTCCGCTGGATCAGCTGCCGCAGCGGTTGGCGGCGGTCGAGGCCGTGGTCGAGCAGGCCTACGGGTTACGGCCTGGTTGCCGGGCACTGCTGCCCGCGCCGATCTATCACAGCGCGCCCAGCGTGTTCGCGCAGGTGGCGCTGCGGGTCTGCGACACGCTGGTCGTGACCCCGCGGTTCGATCCGCTGGACGTGCTGCGGCTGATCGAGCGGCATCGCATCGACACGATCTACCTGGTGCCCATCATGTATGTACGCCTGCTCAAGCTCGACCCGGCCGTACGGGCGTCTTTCGACCTGTCGTCGCTGCGTTTCGTGGCCTCGACCGGCGCGCCGTGCGCGCCCGCGCTCAAGCGCGCCATGATCGACTGGCTGGGGCCAGTCATCCACGAAACCTACGCCTCCAGCGAGGCGGGCATGGTGACCGCGATCGATGCCCGCGAGGCGTTGGCGCGCCCCGGCAGCGCGGGCCGGCCCATCGGCGCCGCGCAGGTGCGCATCGTGGACGACGCCGGCCAGCCGTGCGCGCCGGGCCAGATCGGCCGCATCTTCGTGCGCCAGCCGGCCTACGCCGACTTCACGTACCGCAACCACCCCGAGGCGCGCCGCCGCGTCGAACTCGACGGACTGATCGGCCTGGGCGACCTGGGCTACCTGGACGCAGACGGCTATCTGTTCGTGTGCGACCGCGAATCGGACATGGTGATTTCGGGCGGCGTGAACATCTACCCCGCGGAAATCGAGCATCACCTGATGCAGTATCCAGGCGTGGCCGATTGCGCCGTGCTCGGCGTGCCCGACGACGAGTTCGGCGAACGCCTGCTGGCGCTGGTGCAGCCGGCGCAGGATGCGCAGGTGGCGCCCGAGGACGCGCTGCAATGGCTGGCGGCGCGCATCGCGCGCTACAAGGTGCCGCGCGAGCTGCGCCTGCAAACCGCGCTGCCGCGCGACGACAACGGCAAGATCGCCAAGCGCCGCCTGCGCGACGCGTTCTGGGCCGGCAAGGAAAGGAAGGTGTAGCGCCCATTCACGTCTTCAACACGGCACGATACGGCAACGACAGCACAACAAGCACGCCGGATCGTGCGCCACACAACATGCGCAATGTCATTGCGCCCACGATCACGATTGGGGAGACAACCATGTCGAGGATGAATCATTGGTTCGGCCGCGTGGCGGCCGCGATGCTGTTATGCGCCGCCGGCGCGCCGCCTGCCTTGGCGGCGTTTCCGGACCGGCCCGTCAAACTGGTGGTGCCGTATACGCCGGGCGGTTCGGCGGACCAGTTGGCGCGGGTGCTGGCCGAAAGGCTGTCGCAGGAACTGGGCCAGCCCGTGGTGGTGGAAAACAAGCCGGGCGCCAACACCATGATCGCCGCGACCCAGGTGGCGCGGGCCCAGCCCGATGGCTACACCGTGTTCCTGGCCAGCAACGCCAGCATGGTGCTCAACCCCATGCTGTACCAGAAGATCTCGTACGACGCCGCGCGCGATTTCCGCGTGCTGTCGGTGGTGGCGGAATTGCCGCTGGTGGTGGTGGCCAACAACGACGTGCCAGCGGCCACGCTGGCGCAATTCGTCGACTACGCCCGCGCCCGCCCGGGCAAGCTGAACTACGCCTCGGTGGGCATCGGCAACCCGCTGCAGCTGGCCACCGAGCTGTTGAAATCGCGCACCGGCATCGACGTGGCGCACATTCCCTACAACGGGAGCGCGCCGGCGCTTACTTCGCTGATGGGCAACGACACGCAGCTGATGGTCGACGTCATCAGCACGTCGCTGCCGCTGGTGCGCGAAAAGAAGATCAAAGCGCTGGCCGTGACCACGAGCGAGCGCCTGTCAGTGCTGCCGGACGTGCCCACCGTGGCCGAAAGCGGCTTTCCGGGCTTTCGTGCCGCGACCTGGTTCGGCCTGGCTGTGCCCAAGGCCACGCCATCGGCCGAGGCGGGCCGGCTGCAGGATGCGGCGGCAAAGGTGATGCAGCAAGCCGACTTTCGCGACCGCTTCCAGGTGCAGGGCCTGGTGATCCAGGCGCCGCGCAACCAGGCCGGGATCGACGCCTATGTGGCCGAAGACCGCGAGCGCTGGGGCGGCGTCATCAAGGCCAACCAGATCAAGCTGGATTGAGACGTCATCGGCGGGCCGCCGCCGCAGCGGGATCTGGCCAGGCCGTGCGGGGCGGCGGGGCTGGATGCGCGACCGCCGTCCTAAGCCAACAGCGCCGGCAATTCGGCTACCGCGAACTCCAGGAAGCGCCGCAACGCCAGCGGGGAACCTCGACGCGCGGGCATGACGGCGTAGAGGCGCGCCGGCGCCGCCCGCCAGGCGGGCAGAATCTGCACCAGGTCGCCCTTGGCCAGCGCGCCGGCGCACAGGTAATGCGGCAACAGGGCCACGCCCAGGCCGGCGCGCGCCATTTCGCGCAGCGCCGCCAGGTTGCTGCTCAGGCAGCGTGGCAGGTATTCGACCGATTCGGCTTCGCCCGCCGGGCCGGTGAAGTGCCAGCTTTGCGGACTGTCCTGGGTGGCGTGGGCCAGAAGGGGCAGCGCGCTCAGTTCGCGCGGATGGCGTGGCGCCGCCAGCGCCATCGACGACGCGCACACCAGGATCATGGGCACGGGCGCGAGTTCGCGCGCGACCAGACGCGAATCCGTGAGCGAGGCGCCCTGGGCCCGGAAGGCCAGGTCGTAGCCTTCGCCGACCAGGTCGATGATCTGGTCGCGAGTGTCCAGCAGCACCCGCACGCCCGGGTGTTTGAGGCAGAAGCGCGCCACCAGGTCGCCCACCAGCGTTACGGCCAGCGCCGACGGCGCGGTCATGCGCAACAGGCCGCTGGGGGTGTCGCCCATCGACGCGGCCAGGTCGAAGGCGCTGCGGGCTTCGCGCGCCATCGCCAGGGCATGCACGTAGATCTGCTCGCCCATCGGCGTCAGCGATACCCGGCGGGTATTGCGCTGAAGCAGCCGCAAGCCCAGGCGCGCTTCCAGTTCGGCCACGCGCCGGCTCAGCTTGGACCGCTGCATGTTGAGCACGCGGGCGGCGGCCGAAAAGCCGCCTTTCTCCACCACCTCGCTGAAAAGCAGAAGATCGTCGAGATGATGGATATAGGTGTTCATGGGGGTTTACGCGAATAATTGTCCTGCTTAACAGGACAATTATTCCTGAAATCCGACTCTACTGTGCAGGCGGCAGAACCCATAAGCTTTGCGCCACGCAATACTCAGGCAGCACATCCTTGACCATTCACCTCAGCCCCCCCGTGGCCAAACCCTTTGAGCCCGCGGGCGACGCCTGTTCCATCCGTCAATTCCGCTATACCGATTTTCCCCAGGGCATGTCGCCGCTGGTTCTGGTGGACCATTTCGTCATGACCGGCCCCACCTTTGCGCCGCACCCGCACGCCGGCATGTCGGCGGTGACGCTGCTGCTGGAAGACACGCGCGGCGCCATGCGCAGCCGCGACAGCGTGCGCAACGACCACGAGATCCGCGCGGGCGATCTGCACTGGACCCTGGCGGGCCGGGGCGTCGTGCACACGCAGCAGCCGGTGGGCCAGGCCCGCCTGAATGGCCTGCAGATGTTCGTCAACCTGCCCGAACGCTTGAAGTCCCTGCCGCCGGCGACCTCGCTGTTACGCGCCTGGGAAATGCCCGTGATCCAGAACGATGCCGGCCGCGTGCGGGTGGCGTCGGGCAGCTATGGCGGCTGGGACGCGCCGCTGGAAACACCCGAACCGTTGATGGTGCTGGACGGCTGGCTGCGTCCGGGCGCGTCGCGCCTGGTGCCGTTGCCGGCGGGCTGGAATGCCTGGCTGTATGCGGTGCAGGGCGAATTGGGCGTGCGCGCCAAGCATCAGGTGCTGCGGCCCGCGGCGGCTGCCGCGGCGTCGGAGCAGAATGCCCGGTCCGCATCGACCGCGGCGCCCGCGCCTGCCGGCGCGTCTGGTCCCGGCGCGGGCGGCAAGCGGGCGGCGGCAGCCCCCAAGCACGTGGCCGATCCCGACTTCGCCATCCTGCCGGCCGGCGCCTCGCTGGCCGCGTCGGCCGACCGCGAAGGCCTGCTGCTCCTGATCGCAGGCAGCGCGCCGGCCCATTTCGTGCTGGTCGCCGGTCCCGCCATCAACGAACCGGTGATCCAGCGCGGCCCGTTCGTGATGTCCAATTCACGCGCCTTGGCACAGGCCATGGCGGCCTATGAGGCCGGAGAGTTCGGCCAGTTGCGGCAAGAGACCGGCGTGCAGGGGTGACGGACGGCCTGTCGGCCTCGACGGGCGGCACGCGGGCTAACGAGGTCGTGCTGACGATGGCCTGACAGCGGACCGGCCGAGGTGGGGGGTGTGGCACCTCGGCAACAATCTGCAATTTCTAATAAGGGACGCAATGAGAATGATTCCCCTTTAATTAGAATGCATCTCGCACGATCTCAATCCTCCTTGGTGAACGGGCTCGACAAGGCCGGCGCGTCCGGCTCTGCGGCAGTTCGAGCGGCAAGCCGTTACCCCGCGTGACCCCTCCATCGGGATTTTTGTGATTCCCCGCTTCCTGCGAAGCGCCCGCCTACTGATATCCCGATATGAAAATTCGAACCCTTGCGTACGTGGTCGCGGCCCTGCCGTATGCCGCCGTCAACGCCCAATCCGCCGCGCCTGCCGCCGGCGCCAACCCGCCGGTGCAGTCGATGGACGCGATCAAGGTCGAGGCCAGCGCCGACGCCTCGGCCGGCGGCCTGGCCCAGCCTTACGCGGGTGGGCAGGTGGCGCGCGGCGGCCGGGTCGGGGTGCTGGGTACGCAAGACATCATGAGCACGCCGTTCAGCATCACCAGCTACACCAACGAGCTGATCCAGGACAAGCAGGCGCGCAGCGTTGGCGACGTGCTGCAAAACGATGCGGGCGTGCGGGTGGCACGCGGCTTCGGCAATTTCCAGGAGTCGTACTTCATCCGCGGCTTCATCCTGAGTTCGGACGACGTGGCCTACAACGGGCTGTACAGCCTGCTGCCGCGCCAGTACATCGCCACCGAACTGTTCGAGCGCGTGGAAGTGCTGCGCGGCGCGACCGCTTTCCTGACCGGCGCCGCGCCCAACGGCGGCGGCATCGGCGGCGTGATCAACCTGGTGCCCAAGCGCGCGCCGAACGATCCGCTGACCCGCATCACCACCGGCGTGTCCAGCGGCGGCCAGTTCCAGGTGTCCACCGACATCGCGCGCCGCTTCGGTCCGGACGACAGCACCGGCATCCGCATCAACGCGGCGCAGCGCAGCGGCGACACGGCGATCGACGACGAGCATTCCCGCACCAGCCTGGTGTCGCTGGGCCTGGATTGGCGCTCGGCCGATACGCGCTTGTCGGGGGATATCGGCTGGCAGGAAAACAAGCTGAAGCGCGCGCGGCCGAACATCAGCGTCGTGGGCCTGAAGGACCATGTGCCCGATGCGCCGGATGCCAGTTCCAACTACGCGCAACCGTGGTCGTATTCCAATGAGCGCGACTGGTTCGGCACGGTCCGCGCCGAGCACGACTTCAGTGACAAGCTGACCGGTTGGGCCGCGTTCGGCATGCGCCGCAGCGCCGAAGCGAATTCACTGGGCAATGTCAACCTGACCAATGCGGCCACGGGTGCCGGCAATTTCTACCGCTTCGACAATACCCGCGAGGACAGCGTGAATACGGGAGAAATCGGGCTGCGCGCCAAGGTGCGCACCGGCCCGGTCGGCCATGAATTCGTGGTGTCGGCGTCCTTCTTCGACCTGAAGAAGAAGAACGCCTACATCATGGACTATGCCAATGCGTTCCCGACCAATATCTACGACCCGGCTACGTACGACCGCCCGGCGTTCAGCGCCAAGGCGCTGCGCGGCAACGATATCGACGACCCGGCGCTGCAGGGCCGCACCCGCACCAGCAGCTATGCGTTCGGCGACACGATGTCGTTCCTGGATGACAAGGTGTTGCTGACGCTGGGCATCCGCCACCAGAGCCTGTCCTCGCGCAGCTATGCCTACAACACTGGCAAGGAAAACGGCGCCTACGACCAGAGCCGCAACTCGCCGGCGGCGGGCATTGTGTTCAAGGTTGCGCCCAGCGTGTCCCTGTATGCCAACTACATCGAAGCGCTGGTGGCTGGGGATACGGCGCCCACGATTGCAAATAGCAAGCCGGTGCCCAATGCGGGCGAAAGCCTGGCCCCCTACGTGTCCAAGCAGAAGGAAATCGGCGTCAAGTACGACGGCGACGGCCTGGGCGCGGGCCTGGCGTTGTTCTCCACCGACAAGCCGCGCGCGGCCTACGATGCGGCGAACAAGTTCACCGCTTCCGGCAAGGACCGCCACCAGGGCATCGAGCTGACCGTGTTCGGCGAACCGGTCAAGAGCGTTCGCGTGCTGGGCGGCGTGACCTTCCTGGACGCCAAGCAGCGCTCGACCGGCAACACGGCCACCGACGGCAACCGCGTGATCGGCGTGCCGCGTTTCCAGGCCAACCTGGGCGCGGAATGGGACATTCCCGGCGTGCAAGGCCTGGCCGTGGACGGCCGCATGGTCTACACCGGCGCGTCCTACGCCGACGACGCCAACACCCTCAAGGTGCCTGGCTGGACCCGTTTCGACGCCGGCGTGCGCTACCTGATGGACGTGGACGGCCACGTCGTGACGCTGCGCGCCCGGGTCGAGAACATCGCTAATCGCAACTACTGGGCGTCGGTGGGCGGCTACCCCGGCAACGGCTACCTGGTGCTGGGCGGCCCGCGCACCTTCTCGCTCAGCGCCAGCATGGACTTCTGACCGGTCAGGTCCGGCTCGGCCGCGGGTCCGCCCGCGCGGGGTCGGCGCAAGGGCCAGGAACGACAAGCCCCGCCAGCGCATTGCCTGGCGGGGCTTTGTTGTTTTTGGGGCGTCTGGCTGGGTCGGCGGCTACGTCATCAACCAGCCGCCCGCGACATCCAGCACCTGCCCGGTGACAAAGCGCGCCTGGTCCGACGCAAAGAACAGGCAGGCATCGGCGACTTCTTCGGGCGTGCCCAGGCGGCGCAGGGCGGTCACGCCGGCGACGGCGTCGTTGATTTCCTTGGGCACGCTTTTGAGCAGCGGGGTGCTGATGCGCCCCGGGGCCAGGCCGTTGACGGTGACGTCGTACTCGCCCAGCTCCGCGGCCCAGTGGCGGGTCAGGCCCAGTAGCGCGGCCTTGGTGGCGGCGTAATGCGCGGCGACGATGTCGCAGTAGGCCTTGCCGGCTACCGACGACATGTTGATGACGCGGCCCTGGCGCTGCTTGACCATGTGGGGCGTGGCCAGGTGCGTCATGTAGAAGACACTGTTCAGGTTGACCGACACTACCTTGTCCCATTCGCCGGGCGTCATCTCCCAGACTTTCAGCGCGCGGCCGTCGGTCTTGGGCGAAATGCCGACGTTGTTGACGAGGATGGCGGCCGGCCCCAGGTCGCGGGTGATGCGATCGTAGGCGGCCTGGCACTGGTCGAAATGGGCGACGTCGGCCGGCACGAAGGCGACGGCGTGGCCGCGTTGCTTCAACGCCTTTTCGTAGGCTTGGCCGGCCTGGGCGTTGAAGTCGATCAGTCCGACGCGGGCGCCCTCGGCCAGGAAGCCCTCGACGATGGCCGAGCCGATGCCGCCGACGGCGCCGGTGACGATGACGACCTGGTCCTGGAAGCGCGCGCTCATGGCCGCACCTGCAGCATGATCTTGCCGATGTGCGTGCTGCTTTCCATCAGCGCGTGGGCCTCGCTGGCCTGCGCCAGCGGGAACACGGCATGGATGCGCGGCAGGCACTGGCCCCGCTCCATCAGTGGCAGCACCTTGTCGGCCAGCGCGCGGGCGATGGCGCCCTTATCCTCGTCGGAGCGCGGGCGCAGGGTGGACCCGGTGAATGACAGGCGCTTGGTCATGATGGGCAGGGCGTCGATCTCGGCCTTGCTGCCTTCCAGGAAGGCGATCTGCACCAGGCGGCCATTCACGGCCAGCAGGCGGATGTTCTTGTTGATGTAGCGTCCACCGACCATGTCCAGGATGACGTCCACGCCGGCGCCCTGGGTCGCGTCACGGATCTCGGTTTCGAAGTCCGCGTCGCGGTAGATCACGGCGTGGTGCGCGCCGGCCGCCAGGCAGGCGTCGGCTTTTTCCGCATTGCCCACGGTGGTCCAGACCTCGGCGCCAAAGGCGCGCGCCAGCTGGATGGCGGTCAGGCCGATGCCGCTGGAGCCGCCGTGCACCAGGAATTTTTCACCGCTGGCAAGACGGGCGCGGTCGAACACGTTGGTCCAGACCGTGAAGTAGTTTTCGGGTATGGCGGCGGCCGCCAGCAGGTCCAGGCCGCGCGGCACCGGCAGGCAGTGGCGTTCGTCGGCCAGGCAGTACTGGGCGTAGCCGCCGCCCGGCGTCAGGGCGCAGACCGGATCGCCCACTTTCCAGAACGTGGCCTCGGGGCCGGTGGCGATGATGGTGCCCGACACTTCCAGGCCCAGGTAGGGCGACGCGCCGGGCGGGGGCGGGTACGAGCCCGAGCGTTGCAGCACGTCGGGGCGGTTGACCCCGGCGTAGGCGACTTCGATCAGCACCTGGCGGCCGGTGGGCGACGCCATGGCGCGCTCGGCCGGGCGCAGGCAATCGGGCGGGCCGCCCTTGCCGTGGTCGATGAATGTGCAGCGTAAAGACATAAGAGACGGGTCCTTGGTATTCAATGGCCCAGGTAGGCCTTCTTGACGTGAGGGTCGGCCAGCAGTTCGGCGCCGGTGCCGGTGCGCACGATCGCGCCGTTTTCCAGCACGTAGCCGCGGTCTGCCAGCCGCAGGGTTCGGAACACGTTCTGCTCGACCAGCAGCACTGTGACGCCGTGCGAGGTGACGTTGCGGATGATGTCGAACATCTGTTGTACCAGCAGCGGCGACAGGCCCAGCGACGGCTCGTCGAACACCAGCAGCTTGGGATCGGCCATCATGCCGCGCGCGATCGCCACCATCTGCTGTTCGCCGCCCGATAGCGAACCGGCATACTGGCCCAGGCGTTCGCGCACGCGCGGAAATATCTGCAGCACTTCTTCCAGTTTGCGCTGCACGATGGACCGGGCGGCGCGCTTGTACGAGCCCATCAGCAGGTTGTCCTTCACGGTGAAGTGCGGAAACAGCTGACGGCCCTCGGGGATCATGGTGATCCCGGCGTCGACGATGTCGTACGGCTGGCGGTTGGTCAGGTCCTGGCCTTCGAATTCCACGCGGCCGGTGGTGGCGCCGATGACGCCGCACAGGGTCTTGAGCGTGGTGGTCTTGCCGGCGCCGTTGGCGCCGATCAGCGTGACGATCTCGCCGGCGTGCACCTCGAAGTTCAGGCCATTGAGCACCTGGCTCTTGCCGTAGCCCGACGAAAGATCCGAAACCTTAAGCATCCTGGTACTCCTTGCCCAAATAGGCTTCGATGACGGCGGGGTTCTCGACCACGTCCTTGGGTGCCCCGCTGACCAGCACCGCGCCTTCGTTCAGTACGATGATGCGGTCCGACAGCGCCATGGTGGCCTGCATCATGTGTTCGATCAGCAGCACCGATACGCCTGAATCGCGGATGCGGCGGATCATCTGGATGGACTTCTCGATGTCGGTGGGGTTCAGGCCCGCCATGACTTCGTCCAGCAGCAGGATGCGCGGCCGGATGGCCAGGGCGCGCGCGATCTCCAGCCGTTTCATGCCGCCCACCGTCAGGCTGCGCGCCTCGGTGTTCAGGGACTTGAGCAGGTCGGTTTCCTCGGCCACCTTCAGGGCGATCTGCTCGGCTTGCTCGCGGTCCGAGGTGCGGATGAAGGCGCCCAGCATGATATTCTCCAGCACCGTCAGGCCGGTGAACGGCTTGGCGATCTGGAAGGTGCGGCCCAGGCCCTGGTGCGCGAACTCGTCCGGCGTGCTGCAGGCGACCCAGTTGCCCTGGGCGTCGCGCATCGACACGGCGCCCTTGTCCGGCGATAGAAAGCCCGACAGCAGGTTGAACACCGTGGTCTTGCCCGCGCCATTGGGACCGATCATGCCCAGGATCTCATTCTGGTTCAGCGTCAGCGACACGTCGTTGGTGGCGCGCAGGCCGCCGAAGCTCTTGAACAGCTTGTCGGCCTTGAGCACGGGCTGGTCATTGCGGACCGCGTCGTGCAGCCGGGCCGGCTCGTTCAGCTTGCGCTTGGCCCGTGGCGTGCCCAGATAGGGCAGCCGCGCCAGGGCGCGTTCGATGGCCGGGCCGAAGGCGCCCGCCAGACCGCGCGGGATGGTCAGCACCACCGCCACCAGGATCAGGCCGTAGATCAGCCCGTGCATGCCATTGCCCACGCTGGACAGCCAGCCGCGCGCCAGCTCGGCAATCGGCAGCACCAGGAAGGTGCCGGCGATGGGGCCGGCCACCGTGCCCAGGCCGCCAATCAGGGCGAACATGGCGACCTGGATCGACAGTTCCAGCGAAAACGCGGAGCTGGGGTCGACGAAGGTCAGGTAAGTGATGTGGAAGGTGCCGATCACGCTGGTCAGCATGGCCGAGACCACGGCGGCGATGATCTTGACGCGGACGGTGGCGATGCCGACCGCCAGCGCCGCGTCCTCGCGTTCGCGGATGGCGATCAGGTAGTGGCCGATGCGCGATTTGCGGATGTACCACGACACCCACGTCACCAACAGGAACAGGCCGAAGGCGATGATCACGTAGTTGATCTTTTCGCGGAACACGATCCAGGCCCAGCCGATGTTCAGCGGCAGGCTGATGCCGCTGGAGCCGCCGGTCCAGCTTTCCTCGTGGATGACCAGCAGGCGCACCACTTCCAGGATGGCGATGGTGGCCAGCGCGAAGAACGGGCCGCGCAGCCGCAGGGTGGGGTAGCTGATCAGGATGGCCACGGCCGCCGAAATGGCCGCGCCCGCCAACATGCCGAACCACGGCGAAATGCCGAAGTTCTGGGTCAGCAGCGTGGCGGTATAGCCGCCGATGCCGTAGAACACCGCATGGCCCAGCGACAACTGGCCGGCGTAGCCGCCGACGATGTTCCAGGCCACCGACAGCGCCGAAAAGACGAACAGCAGGACGAACAGGTTGGTCCAGAAGGGCGTGCCCAAGACGGCGGGCACGATGAACATGACGATCAGCAGGATAAGGCTGACGTAGGCTTTGGGGCTTCGAAAGTCGGGAAACACGTCTCGCTCCTTGTGGCTCTGATCACTCTGTGCCGACGCCGAACAGGCCGGTCGGACGCAGGACAAGGATCAAGAGGAAGATCCCGAAATAGACGACCTCTTTCAGGTCGGGGGCGATGTAATAGCCGGCCAGCGTGTCGACGATGCCGATGATCATCGACCCGGCGACGGCGCCGTACAGGCTGCCCAGGCCGCCCAGCACCACGATCACGAAGGCGGTCAGCACGAAGTACGTGCCGACGGTCGGGAACACGGGGTACTGCGGCGCCAGGAGGCCCGCAGCGATGCCGACGAAGGCGGTGCCCAGGCCGAAGGCGATGGCGTAGACGTTGTTGACGTTCACGCCCATCAGCGTGGCGGCGTAGCGGTGCTGCGCCACGGCGCGCAATGCGCGGCCCAGATAGGTACGGTGCATGAACAGGTGCAGCAGCACGGCCAGGCTGATGCCCACCACGAAGGTGATGAGCTGGCCCGTCACCATGGAATAGGCGCCCACGTCGATGGCGTTGGTGCCCAGCTCGACCGGCGCGCGGTAGACGTTGGCCCCGAAGATCACCAGCGCCAGGTTCAGCAGGATGGTGGACACGCCCACCGTGGCGAAGATCTGGATGTGCTGGTCCGCGTTGAGCAGCGGCTGGATGATGCCCTTCTGCGTCAGCGCGCCCAGCGCGAACAGGATGACCGCCACCGGCACCAGGCCGATGTACGGATGCACGCCGAACTGCGCGGCGATCAGATAGACCAGATACATGCCGATCATCAGGAATTCGCCGTGGGCGAAGTTGACGACGCGGACTACGCCGAAGATCAGCGTCAACCCCAGGCTGATGATGGTATAAGCGCCGCCCAGCAACAGGCCGTTGATGACCAGTTGAATGAAGATATCCATGGTGCAACCTCTTAGAGAGGGGTGCGCCCCGGCCCGGCGGCCGCGCCGGCCGGGCCGGGGCCTGCTGGCCCCTGTGTTACGCCAGGCGCCCCCGAGCGCCTGGTTGCTGGCATGTCGTCCTGCTTGCTATTTCTTGAAGACAGGTTTGCCCAGCGCGAGGTTGCTCGGCGCGATGGTGACCAGCTTGCCGTCCTGCCACTGCATCACGTAGAACGTGGCGGCATTGTTCTGGCCGTCTTCGCCGAAGTCGAAGGCCCAGCCGTTGGCCGTCTGGCCGGCGGGCTTCTTGTAGGCCAGCACGGCGGCGCGGATCTTGTCCTTGTCGGTGGACTTGGCCGCGGCGATGGCTTCGAAGAAGGCCTTGGCGCCAACGTAGTTGGTCAGGCTGTGGCCCGATTGCGGGTCGCTCTTGTAGGTGGACTTGTAGGCTTGCAGGAACTTGTCCAGGCCGGGCGCGCCAGCCGGGTTGATGGACGATTGCGGGAAGTCCAGGTCGAACACGCCGTTCATGTCGGCGCCCACGGCTTTGGCGGTGTCGGCCAGCGAATAGCCGCCGCCCGCGCCGATCACGACCTTGGGCTTGAAACCCGCGGCGCGCGCCTGGCTGAAGAACAGGATGGCGTCGTTCTGGTAGGCCGTCTGCAGCACCACGTCGACCTTGGCGCCCTTCAGGCGCAGGATCAGCGACGACAGGTCGACCGTCTTGGCGGAGTAGGGCAGCACTTCGGCCACCGTGTAGCCCAGTTCCTGGGCGCGCTTTTTCTCGGTGGCGGCCACGTCGGTGCCGTAGGGCCCGTCTTCGTGGATGATGCCGATCTTGATGTCCTTGGGGTTCAGGCCCATGCCTGGCGCGATGGTGTCGTGCAGCGCGTTGACCACCGACACGCCGTACAGCGCGGTGTTGGGGTTGCTGCGGAACAGGTACTTGTAGCCGCGCGTGGTGATCTTGTGGGCGGTGGCGCCCAGTTCAAAGTAGGGCACGCCGGCCAGTTCGGTCACGGGCGAGGCCGCGTACGAGATGCCCGAGGCATAGCTGCCGAACACGCCGACCACGTTCGAGGAAATCAGACGCTTGGTTTCCGACACGGCCTGGGTGGGGTCGACGGCGTCGGCCTTGATGATTTCGATCTTTTCGCCGTTGATCCCGCCGGCGGCATTGATTTCATTGACGGCCAGTTCCAGGCCGCGATAGCTCTCTTGTCCCAGCAGCGCCAGGGCGCCGCTGAACGGGAAGAGGGCGCCTACTTTCATGTCGGCCGCTGCGGTGCCGCTGGCCACGACGCCGCACAGGCCCAGCGCGATGGCGAATTTATTGAACTTGAACACTGTCTACGCTCCTTTGTTGGTATGGGATGCGGACTGTCTGCTGCGTCGTCCGTCTATTTTAAATATATGATATATGCGCCGGCGGGGTGTGGAAACCTCGTTCTGGATTCTAGTGCCGGACTTGCCGGGCTGAATCGGGGATTTCCCTCAAGCCGCATGAATAAAGCGTTTCCAGGCGATTGGCTCCTATATGAAGGCGCAAATTTCGTCTGTCGGAGCAGTCCTATGGGACCACTTTCCGGCAAATCCTCGGATGTGAAAGTATCCACCATGATCATATATCCTATATGATCAAGCACGCGTTTTACCAAAAAGACCCAGGAGACATACGCATGTTCGAGGAAGTGGATTTCGCCGGAAAAAAGGTACTGATCACGGCCGGCGCCGATGGGCTGGGCCTGGAAATGGCGCAGGTGTTCCACCGCGCGGGCGCGTCGGTGCTGGTGTGCGATGTCAATCGTGACCGCCTGGCCGCGCTGCCGGCCGAACTGCCCGGGGTGCATGCCGTGCATGCGGACGTGTCGGACGAAGACAGCGTGGCCGCGCTGTTCACGGCGGTCCGGCAGAAATTGGGCGGCCTGGACATCCTGGTCAACAACGCCGGTGTTGCCGGCCCCACCGGATTCGTCGAAACCCTGTCCAAGGCCGATTGGGACCGCACGCTGGCAGTCAACATCACGGGTCAGTTCCTGTGTGCCCGCCAGGCCATCCCGCTGCTCAAGGAATCGCGTGCCGGCGTGATGATCAATCTGTCGTCGGCCGCAGGCCACCTGGGCTTTGCCGGGCGTTCGGTCTATTCGGCGTCCAAGTGGGCGGTCATCGGCTTTACCAAGTCGCTGGCCATCGAGCTGGGCGGCCACGGCATCCGCGTCAACGCCATCTTGCCGGGCGCCGTCGAAGGGCCGCGCATCCGCGCGGTCATCGCCGCCAAGGCCAAGACGCTGGACAAGCCGGTGGACGAGATCGCCTCGCTGTATGAAAACCAGGCGGCACTGGGCCGCATGGTTACGGCGCGGGACATCGCCAACATGGTGCTGTTCAACGCCAGCGAGGCCGCCCGCAGCGTCACCGGCCAGGCCATCGTGGTCGATGGCTTCACGCAGAAGCTCTACTGATGGCGGCCGCTACCGACCCGGGGGGCGCGGGCATCGTCCGCCGTTGCGCGGCCATCATCGGCACCGGCCTGATCGGCCAGGGCTGGGCCATCGTGTTTGCCCGCAAGGGCTGGGACGTGCGTCTGTACGACGTCAATGCCGCCATGCTGGGCGAAGCCAGCGCGCTGATCCGCCGCCAGCTCGACGAGTTGCAGGCCCACGGGCTGCTGCAGGATGCCGCTGCGGCAGCCGCGCGCATCCATGTGGCCGGCAGCCTGCAGGATGCGCTCAAGGGCGCCAGCTATATCCAGGAAAACTCGCCCGAGACGCGCGAGATCAAGCGCAGTCTGTTCCCCTTGCTGGATGCGGCGGCCGAACCCGACGCCATCATCGGCAGTTCCACGTCCAGTATCCCGGCCAGCGAATTCACCGAGGATCTGCCCGGGCGCCACCGTTGCCTGGTGTCGCATCCGGTCAATCCGCCCTATCTGATCCCGGTGGTGGAACTATGCCCCGCACCCTGGACCAGTCCGGAGACGATGGCGCGCGCCCGCGACGTCATGCTGGACATCGGCCAGAAGCCCGTGTCGATGACGCGCGAGATCGAAGGTTTCATCCTGAACCGCCTGCAGGGCGCCTTGCTGCACGAGGCCTTCCGGCTGGCGGCGGCCGGCATCGCCAGCGCCGAGGACATCGACGCCACGGTCAAGGACGGCCTGGGCCTGCGCTGGTCGTTCATGGGGCCGTTCGAAACCATCGACTTGAATGCCCCCGGCGGTATCGCCGATTACTGCGGCCGCTATGGCGGTCTGTATCAATCCATCGGCGCCACCCAAGCCGAAAGCGTGGCCTGGAAGGGCGCGCTGGTCGATGCCCTGTCGGCCGAGCGGCGGCGCCTGCTGCCCGACGAAGGCCTGACGGCGCGCCGCTATTGGCGCGACGAGCAACTGATGCGCCTGATGCGCCATAAGCAAAGCAACGGAGACGAAATTGGCTAAACCCAAACAGAAAGTCGTGATCACCTGCGCCGTCACGGGCGCCATTCACACCCCCAGCATGTCGCCGCACCTGCCGGTAACCGCCGACGAGATCGCCGAAGCCGCGATCGGCGCGGCGCGCGCGGGCGCCGCGGTGCTGCACTTGCATGCCCGCGACCCCGAAACCGGCAAGCCCTCGCAGGACCCCGCGCTGTTCAAGCCGTTCCTGGAGCGTATCAAGGCCGAAACCGATGCCATCATCAACATCACCACCGGCGGCAGCCCCCACATGACCGTGCAGGAGCGCATGCGGCCGGCCACCACCTTCAAGCCGGAACTGGCGTCGCTGAACATGGGGTCGATGAATTTCGGCCTGTTCCCGATGCTGGACCGCTTCAAGGACTTCAAGTACGACTGGGAACGCGAGCACCTGGAGAACAGCCGGTCGCTGATCTTCCGCAACACGTATCAGGACATCGAATCGATTCTTGAATTGGGCAATGCCAATGGCACCCGTTTCGAATTCGAGTGCTACGACATCAGCCACTTGTACAACCTGGCGCACTTCGTGGACCGCGGCCTGGTCAAGTCGCCGCCGTTCATCCAGTCGGTGTTCGGCATCCTGGGCGGCATCGGCCCGCACCCCGAAGACCTGATGCACATGAAGCGCACGGCCGACCGGCTGTTCGGCAACGAGTACGAATGGTCGATCCTGGGCGCCGGTCGCAACCAGATGCCGTTGGCCACCATCGGCGCGGCCATGGGGTCGAACGTGCGGGTGGGGCTGGAGGATTCGCTGTGGATCGGGCCGGGTCAGCTGGCGGAATCGAACCGGGTGCAGGTCGAGCGCATCCGCACCATTGTCGAAGCGCTGAATCTCGACGTGGCCACGCCGGAGGAAACCCGCGCCAAGCTGGGGCTGAAGGGCGGCAACAACGTGGCGTTCTGAAGCAGCAACAGCCGGCGTGGGAAGGTCTTCACGCCGGGTGTCTAGCCGCCGCGCCAGCGGGGCAGGCTGCCCCTGGGGGGCACCCCGCTGGGCAATTTCAGGCGTGGCGGCGCAGCGCGTCAGCGAGAGTCTTGATGTCCAGGGTGCGATCGAAATTGGCGGCGTGGCGCGCTTTCAGCGTCAGGTCGGCCGCCAGCGTCAGCTCGGCGTCCGCCGGACCGGTGGCGCCCAGCGCGCGCAGCGTGGTGGGCAGGCCGACCTGGTCGTACCACTGCGTCAGGGTGGCCAGCATGCCGTCCTGGCGCGCTTCCAGGTCCAGTTGCACCAGCAGGCCCACGGCGACCTGCAGCCCGTGCAGCGCCGTTGCCACGCCGGCGATCTTCGGCAGTCCGCGGGTCAGGGCGTGGGCGATGGACAGGCCGCCGCTTTCAAAGCCCAGGCCGCTCATCAGGATCATGGCTTCCACCACGCGTTCAAAGGCGGGCGTGGGCGCGCCGCTGCCGGCAACGGCCAGCGCGTCGGCGCCGTCGGCCAGCAGCGTGCGCAGGCAGCCATCGGCGATCAGCTGGGCCGACAGCAGCGGGGCGCCGTCGTACATGTTCTTGCCGCCGTTGCGGGCGCATTGTTCGGCTTCGAACTTCTTGGAAATGGCGTCGCCCAGGCCGGCACGGAAGAAGTGCGCGGGCGCGGTGGCGATGACGGCCGTGTCCACCAGCACGATGGTGGGGTTGAACAACATGTGTTCGACCGCCAGGAGATTGTGATGCGCGTCATACAGGACGTAGTTCTTGCTGGTGGGAGCATCGTTCGAAGCCACCGTGGGCACGGTGACCAGATGGCAGTGCGCGGACCTGGCCACCGCCTTGCCGGCATCCAGCGACTTGCCGCCGCCCACCGCGATGACCATGTCGATGCCGGCCGCCGCGGCCTGGGCGCGCAGGGCCGCGATGAGCTCGGGTGTCAGGTCGCCGTCCACCAGCAGCGGCGTCAGCGTGACGTGGCGCGCCGCGCACAAGGCTTCGATTCTTGGGCCCAGCACGCCATGGACGTAACGGTCGATGACCAGGGCGGCGTGGCGGCCGAACAGGGCGGCGTATCCGCCCAGCGCATCCAGCGCGCCCGCTCCCTGGATATAACGGCTGGGAGCGCCAAAAATCTTCAGCATGAGGGTTTCCTATTTGCGGGGCCCGGGCGGGCGGTAGTCGAGTTCTTTTTCGCGTTCGACCAGCCAGTCGATCATGATCTTTCCGCCCCAGACCAGGTCGGCCTGGATGGCCTTGGCGGCCGCTTCCGAATCGCGGGCTTCCAGCGCGTCGAGCACGGCTTCGTGGCGGTGCTCGTTTTCGGAGTAGTCCAGCCCGGCGGTCTTGACGTGGAACACCTTGAGGATGGGGCCGGTGATGACCCAGAACGATTCCACGGTGTTGCGCAGGATGGGCTTGTTGCTGGCTTCCAGGATGCCGAAGTGGAACTTGCGGTTCAGGTAGCTGGCGCGCTTGGGGTCGGTCGACGTGCAGGAGATGAAGTCCTTCTGCAGGGCGATCAGGTTGTCCAGCTGCTTGCGGGTGATGTTCTTGGCGGCCTCGGCCGCGCCCATGCCTTCCAGGTGAAAGCGGATCTGCTGGATTTCGCGCAGCTTTTCGGAATTGACGTAGGGCACGTAGACCGCGGTGGCGGCCTGCATTTCCAGCCCCTGCTCGCTGATGAGGCGAAAGATGGCCTCGCGCACAGGCGTGATCGAGACGCCCATTTCCTGGGCCAGCTCGCCAATGATCAAACGTTCTCCGGGTTCGTATTGCCCATTGATGAGGGCATTGCGGATTTCGTTGTAGACCTTGACGGAGAGGTTCTCTTTCTTTACCGGTTTAAGGCTGGGCATGACGGTTCAGGCTAGCGGGTTCGAGGGAAAGGGCCGGGGCCGGAAACAGCACCCGGCGCAATTCTAGCCCGGCCTAGCCAATTCGAGCGCGATGGGTATATTATATATCATATATTCTAACGACGTAAGGATGCGTCATGCGCCAGGACCGGGGAGCCCCAACCGAAGGGGAAGTCCGCATGCTGCGGGAGAAGGCCCGCTACATACGGCTGGAGACAATCAGGCTGATCGAGATCGCCAAGGTCGGGCATTACAGCTCGGTCTTTTCCTGCGCGGAGATCTTCGCCGCGCTGTACTACGACGTGATGCGGCTGCGGCCGGGCGAGGCGGCCTGGCCGGATCGCGACCGCTTCCTGATGGGCAAGGGCCATGCGGCGGTGGGGCTTTTCCCCGTCCTGGCCGACCACGGCTTCATTTCCCGCGAGCTGCTCGATGGCTACACCCGCCTGGGCAGCCCGCTGGGCGACCACCCCGACATGACCAAGGTGCCAGGCGTGGATTTCAGCTCGGGGTCCATCGGCCATGCGCTGTCCAATGGCGCCGGCATGGCGCTGGCCGGACGCATGAACCAGCGCGACTATCACGTGTTCGTGATGCTGGGCGATGGCGAAATGCAGGAAGGCCAGGTCTGGGAAGCGGCGCTGTTCGCCGCGCACCAGCGCCTGTCGCGCCTGGTCGCGATCATCGACCGCAACGGCTACCAGCTGGACGGCAAGGTCGACGACGTAATCGGCGTGGAATCGCTCAAGGACAAGTGGCAGGCCTTTGGCTGGGAAGTGCATGAGGTCGACGGCCACGACCTGGCCGAATTGACCGCGCTGCTGCGCCGCCTGCGGGCCGACGAGGCGCGCGCCAAGCCGGCCTGCGTCATCGCCAAGACCCTCAAGGGCAAGGGCGTTTCCTATATGGAAACCGAGCCCGGCTGGCATCTGGGCTACCTGGCGCCGCAAGACGCGCAGGCCGCCGTCGACGAAATCATGACCCGCGAGATCTGAATGGCACAGGCACAGGTACTTTCTCCCGACTCCTGGCAGTACCGCGCGTTGAACGCGGTGAACCCCGGGCTGTCTTATCTTTCCGATGCGCTGATCGACCTGGCGCGCGCCGGGCACCCCGTGGTGGCGGGCTCGGCCGACCTGCAGTATTCCAACGGCCTGAACCGTTTCGCCTCGGCCTATCCCGACCGCTACGTGCAGTTCGGCATTTCCGAGCAGAATATGGTGTCGGCGGCGGCCGGGCTGGCCACCGCGGGGCTGATGCCTTTCGTGGCCACGTTCGCGTCGTTCCTGGGCTTGCTGTGCTGCGAGCAGATCCGCATGGACGTGGCCTATACCAAGCTGCCTGTGCGCCTGATCGGCCACCACACCGGCATCAGCCTGGGCTTTTACGGCACCTCGCACCACGCCACCGAAGACATTTCCACCATGCGCGCCATCGCCGGCCTGACGGTCGTGTCGCCGGCGGACGGCCCGCAGCTGGCCGCGGCCATCAAGGCGTCGGTGGATTGGCCCGAGCCGATCTATTTCCGTATCGGCCGCGGCCGCGATCCGCAGGTATATGAAGACGGCACGCCGTTCACGTTCGGCCGCGCCATCACGCATTGCACCGGCAGCGACCTGAACATCATCGCCTGCGGCATCACGCTGCATGCCGCCCTGGAAGCTGCCGCGCGCCTGCGCGAAGACGGCTTGTCGGTGGGCGTGATCGACATGCCCACCATCAAGCCGCTGGACCGCGAGGCGGTACTGGCGGCGGCCGGCCAGGCACGCGCGCTGCTGACGGTGGAAGAACACAACGTGATGGGCGGGCTGGGGTCGGCGGTGGCTGAGGTGCTGGCCGATGCCGGCACCGGCACGCGCCTGCGGCGCCACGGCATCTATGATGAATACAGCCTGATCGCACCGCCCACCACCCTGTATGCCCACTATCGGTTGGACGGCGCCGGCATCGAGGCCGTGGCGCGCGAACTGATCCAGCGATAAGACACGGAGACTGCAATGAAGGAAATCAGCGGAAACACGCGCCTGTTCGGCATCCTGGCCGACCCGATCTACCACGTCAAAACACCGCAGCGCATGAACGAGCATTTCGCGCGCATCGGCTTTGACGGCGTCTGCGTGCCGTTTCATGCGCGGCCGGACAACCTGGCGGAGGTGGTGGCCGGCCTGCGCCGCCTGGAAAACCTGGGCGGCCTGGTCGTGACCATGCCGCACAAGACGGCCATCCTGGCGCTGGCCGATGACGCCACGCCGGTGGCGCGCAAGATCGGCGCGGCCAATGTGGTGCGGCGCGAGGCCGATGGCCGCCTGGTGGCGCACATGCTGGACGGCGAGGGCTTTGTGCGCGGCCTGCGCACGGCCGGTGTGTCGCCCGAGGGCAAGAGCGCCTACCTGGCCGGCGCGGGCGGCGCGGCCAATGCGATCGGTTTTGCCCTGGTGCAGGCGGGCGTGTCGCGGCTGACCATCGCCAACCGCACCCCGGCCAAGGCCGAGGACCTGAAGGCCCGTATCCTGTCGCTGCATCCGGACGCGCGCATCGATGTGGGAACGGCCGATCCGTCGGGCCACGACCTGGTCGTTAATGGCACGTCGCTGGGCATGAAGGAAGACGACGCACTGCCGTTGGACGCATCGCGCCTGACGTCGGACCAACTGGTGTGCGAGGTCATCATGCAGCCCAAGGACACGCCGCTGCTGCGCGCGGCGCAGGCCCGCGGCTGCAAGGTGCACTACGGCGCGCCGATGCTGGCCGGGCAGATCGAGCTGATGGCCGAAATGATGGGCGTGGCGCCCGCTGCGCAAGCCTGAGCCGCGGATCCAGACGATGGGCGATTACGATTTCATCATCGCGGGCGGCGGCACCGCCGGCTGCATCCTGGCCAACCGCTTGTCGGCCGACGGCCGCCACCGGGTGCTGATGCTGGAGGCCGGGCATCAAGCGCGCAGTATGTGGATCGGCATTCCGGCGGGCTTTTCCAAGCTGCTGGTGAACCCGGACTACAACTGGCGCTTTGCCACCGAGCCGGAAGACAATGTGTACGGCCGCACGATCGCCGTGCCGCGCGGCAAGGGCGTGGGCGGCTCGACGCTGATCAACGGCATGATCTATGTGCGCGGCCAGCCCGCGGACTATGACGGCTGGGAGGCCGCAGGCGCGACAGGCTGGGGCTACGGCCAGGCCGAGCGCGTGTTTCGCAAGATCGAACACTACGAACCGGGCGACGCCACGCGCGGCAAGAGCGGGCCGATGCACCTGGAGGAAGTGGCCGAGCGCTTTCCGGTGTCCGACGCTTTTCTGCGCGCCGCCCAGGAAGACGGGTTGCCGCTGAATCCGGACTACAACGGCGGCAAGCAGGACGGCGTGGGCTACTACCAGGTGCTGCAGCACCGCGGCCGCCGCTGGAGCGTGGTGGACGGCTATCTTGCGCCTGCCGCTGGCCGCAAGAATCTGACGGTGGAGTGCGGCGCCCATGTGACGCGGCTGCTGTTCGAGGGCAAACGCTGCGTGGGGGTGGCGTATCGCCAGAATGGCCGCGAATTCACCGTGCGGGCACGGCGCGAGACGCTGCTGTGCCTGGGCGCGGTGCAGTCGCCTCAACTGCTGGAACTGTCGGGCGTGGGCAGCCCGGCGCTGCTGCAGTCCTTTGGCATTCCGTTGGTGCATGCGCAGCCGCAGGTGGGCGAGAACTACATCGACCACTTCGCCACGCGCATGAACTGGCGGGTCAGGAACACGGTCACGCTGAACGAGATGTCGCGCGGCTGGCGGCTGGCAGGGCAGGTGGCGCGCTACTACACGCGGCGCAAGGGCATCCTGACGCTGGGAACGGGGCTGGTGCACGGTTTTATCGAGAGCGCGCCGGACCTGCCGGCGCCGGACGTGCAGTATTTCTTCGTGCATGCCAGCTATGCCAACGCGGCCGAGCGCATCCTGGACCGGCATCCGGGCATGACGCTGGGCGTGGCGCAACTGCGGCCCGAGTCGGTGGGCTCCATCCACATCAAATCGGCCGACCCGTTGGCCGGGCCGTCGATCCGCCCCAATTTTCTGTCGGCCCAGGTGGATCGCGACAGCCTGGTGGGCGGCATGCGGGTGGCGCGCCGCATCGTGCAGCGGCCGGCGCTGCAGCACTATGTGGAAGCCGAACTCAGCCCGGGGCCCAAGGTGGAAACCGACGCAGAATGGCTGGATTTCGCCCGCCGCAACGGCCAGACCATCTACCACCCCATCGGCACCTGCCGCATGGGCTCGGATGCCGCCGCCGTGACCGACGTGCGGTTGCGGGTCAACGGCGTGTCCGGGTTGCGGGTGGTGGACGCCTCGGTGATGCCGAAGATGGTGTCCGGCAATACCCAGGCCGCGGTGATGATGGTGGCCGAGCGCGGTGCCGAGATGATCCTGGAGGACGCGGCGGCCGCCGCTTAGCCGTGGCGGCTTTGGTGCAGCGTCAGCTTGCCGATGCGGTCCCAGTCCCAGGCGATGCCCAGGCCAGGCTCGTCCGACGGGATCGCGCGGCCGGCCTCGATCCGCATGCCGCGTTCGGTCACCATGTCCAGCTGCGGGATGTATTCCAGCCAGCGGCTATTGGGCACCGCGCAGCACAGGGCCACGTGGATTTCCATCAGGAAGTGCGGGCACACCGGCACGTTGTAGGCCTCGGCCATGTGCGCCACCTTCAACCACGGCGTGATGCCGCCGATGCGGCCCACGTCCACTTGCACGATCGAGCAGGCATCGCTTTGCAGGTAGTCCTTGAATTGCGACAGGCTGTAGAGCGATTCGCCGACCGCGACCGGCAAGGTAGTGGATTCGCTCAGGCGGCGATGCGCCTGCACGTCGTCGGCGTGGATCGGCTCTTCGAACCAGGCCAGATCCAGCGGCTCGAAACAGCGCGCCCGGCGGATGGCTTCCGGCAGCGTGAAGCCCTGGTTGGCGTCCGTCATGATGTCCCACCCCGGGCCCACCGCGGCCCGCACCGCCGCCAGCCGCGCCACGTCTTCGGCCACGTGGGACTTGCCGACCTTGATCTTGGCGCCGCCAAAACCGGCCTCGCGCGCCTTCAGGGCTTCTTCCACCAGCTGTGTTTCGCTCAGGTGCAGCCAGCCGCCTTCGGTGGAGTACAGCGGGATGTCCGGCTTGGCGCCGCCCGCCAGTTGGTGCAGCGGCAGCCGGGCGCGGCGAGCCCGCAGGTCCCACAAGGCGGTGTCGATGGCGGCCAGGGCGATGGACGTCAGCGCGCCGACGGTAGTGGCGTGGACCCGGTACATCAGGTCGCGCCAGATCTGCTCGATGTGCTCGGCGTCGCGCCCGAGCAGCAGCGGCGCCAGGTGATCGTCCAGCAGCCGCACCACCGACGAGCCGCCGGTGCCGATGGTGTAGCTGTAGCCGGTGCCAGTGACGCCGTCGGCGTCCGTAATGCGCACGATGGGGGTTTCCTGGCGCTCGAAGCTTTGCACGGCGTCGGTGCGCTTGACCTTGGGTTGCAGGTCCACCTGCAGGATGTCGACGGAAACGATGCGGGCCATGGGTTCTCCTGGGGACGTTGCGTCAGCCGCCGACCTTGGCGACTTCCTGCGGCAGGTCGACGCCGTGGAATTGTTTGTAGATGGTGTTGAGTTCGCCGTTCTTCAGGTTGGCGCGCACCCAGTCGTCCAGCTTGGCTTTCAGCGCGGGTTCGTTCTTGCGCATGCCGATGGCCAGCATGTTCAGGCGCATCACGAACTTGGACTCCATCTGCTTGGCGGGCGCCTTTTCGTTGATGGTGCGCAAGAGGGCGGGCGCGGTGGCGAAGATGTCGGCCTGGCCGCTGACCACCGCGGTGATCGAGGTGGCATCGTCGTCAAAGCGGATGATCTGCGCGTCCTTGGGGGCGATCTTGGTCAGCTCGGTGTCGTTGGTGGTGCCGCGGGTGGAAATGACCTTCTTGTTGGACAGGTCGGCCGCGCTGGTCAGCGTCATGCTCTTGGGGGCACCCACCACCGCCAGGATCGCGGCATAGGGCACCGAGAAGTCGATGACCTTCTGGCGCTCGGGGGTGACGGACATGCTGGAGATGACGATGTCGGCCTTGTTCGTCTGCAGGAAGGGCACGCGGTTGGCGCCCGTGGTGGGCACGATCTCCAGTTCCACGCCCAGGCCCTTGGCCAGGAGGCGCGCGGTTTCGACATCGGACCCGGTGGAATGGAGCGCGGCGTCCTTCATGCCGTAGGGCGGCACGCCCAGGTCGATGGCTACGCGCAGCTTTTTGGCCTTCATGATGTCGTCGAGCTGGTCGGCGTGGACGGCGCCGGACACGGCCAGGGCGCCGGTCAGCGCCAGGCCGAGGAAAGCGGCGCGCACGCGCGGCGGGAATACGGGCTTGTTCATGGGCTTGTCTCCAGTGTGCTGTTGTTGTGGTGGGTGCTGCGAGAGGGCGGCGGCGCTACAGCCCGCTGCCCAGGAACTGCCGCAGTTCCGGCGTGGCGGGGGCCGACAGCATGGCGGCCGGCCCCTGTTCCCAGACCTGTCCCTGGTGCATGAAGATGACCTTGTCGGCCACTTCCCGCGCGAACGCCATCTCGTGCGTGACCAGGATCATGGTCATGCCTTCGGCGGCCAGGTTTTCCATCACCTTCAGCACCTCGCCCGTCAGCTCCGGGTCCAGCGCCGAGGTCACTTCGTCGAACAGCATCACCTTGGGCTGCATCGCCAGCGAGCGGGCGATGGCCACGCGTTGCTGCTGTCCGCCGGACAGTTGTTCGGGGTAGGCGTCGGCCTTGTCGGCCAGGCCCACGTGTTCCAGCGCCTGCATCGCCTGGTCGCGCGCTTGGGCCGGCTTGATGCCCTTGACCGAACGCGGCGCCAGCGTGATGTTCTGCAGCGCGGTCATGTGCGGGAACAGGTTGTAGCTCTGGAACACGATGCCCACGTCTTTGCGCAGCGCCCGCAGGTCCAGCTTGCCGCTGTCGTGCAGCGCATGGCCGCAGACGTGGATGGTGCCGCCGTCCGTGGTCTCCAGGCGGTCCATGCAGCGCAGCGCGGTGCTCTTGCCCGAACCGCTCTTGCCGATGATGGCCGCGACCTCGCCGCGGTTGACGGAAAACGACACGCCGCGCAGCACGTGGGTGCTGCCGAAGCGCTTGTGGACCTGGTCCAGTTCAACGACGGGTTGCATTCAGTCTCCTTTCCAGGGAACGGCTCCAGCGTGACAGCGGGTAGCACATGAGGAAGTACAGGATCGCGGCGCAGCCGAAATACAGGAAGGGCTGGAAGGTCGAGTTGTTCAGGATCTTGGCGTTGTAGGCCAGCTCGGCGTAGCCGATCACCAGCGAGGCGATCGAGGTGTTCTTGATGATCTGCACCAGGAAGCCGACAGTGGGCGGGGTGGCGATGCGCAGGGCCTGCGGCAGCACCACCTTGGCCATGCGCTGCAGCCGCGACAGGCCCAGGCATTCGGCGGCTTCCCATTGGTTCCTGGGCACGGCCTGGATGCAGCCGCGCCAGATCTCGCCCAGGAAGGCGCTGGCATACACGGACATGGCCAGCGCGGCGGCGGCCAGGGCCGACAGCTCGCCCAGGCCGAACAGGCTGGGTCCGAAAAAGCACAGGCCCATCAGCACCAAGAGCGGCGTGCCCTGGATGACCTGGATATAGCCGGCGGCCGCCATGCGCAGCAGCTTGCGCGGGGCCACGCGGGCCAGGGCCAGCAGCAGCCCGGCCGCGCCGCCGCCCACGAACGTCCAGGCCGATAGTTTGAGGGTGCCCCAGGCGCCTTGCAGCAAGTACCAGGCGTGTTCGTCGGGAATGAAGAAAGCCATGGCGCGGTCCTTACAGCGGCGTGCCGAGCTTGCGCTGGCGCGGGAACACAAGCTGGGCCAGCAGCCAGAAGCCCAGGCGCATCAGCCAGGACAGCGCCAGGTACACGCCCCACAGCACGAGAAAGACCTCGAAGTTGCGATACGTGTCGGACTGGATGCGGTTGGCCACGGCCAGCAGTTCTTCGGCGCCCACCGCCGACATGATGCTGGAGGCCAGCATCAGCAGCACGAACTGGCTGGTCAGCGACGGATACACGCGCTCGACGGCGGGGCGCAGCACCACGTGCCAGAACACCTGGGGGCGCGACAGGGCCAGGCATTCGCCGGCCTCGAGCTGGTCCTTGGGGATGGATTCGATGCCGGCCCGCACGATTTCGCAGGTGTAGGCGCCGATGTTGATCACCAGCGCCAGCACCGCGCCGGCCATGATGGGCATGGTCAACCCGGCGCTGGACAGCCCGAAGATCAGGAAATAGGCCTGGATCAGGAGCGGTGTGTTGCGGATCAGTTCGACATAGCCGCCGGCCAGCGCGCGCAGCCAGCCCAGCCGGCTGTTGCGCGCCAAGGCGCATAGCGTGCCCAGCACGAAGCCCAGCACGGTGGCAAGAAAAGACAGCTTGATCGTGACCCAGGCGCCCTGCGCCAGCAGGGGCCATTGTTCCAGTACCGAGGCGAAATCAAACGTGTAGTTCACAGCTTCGCTCCTAGGCGGCGGATCACGCGGCGCGGGTCAGCGGCAGGCAGGACGGGCCGATGGGCTCGAACGCCTTGTACGTCAGGATGAATTCGCGGTGTCCCAGGTCTTCGGATTTGCTGGGCGCGCCGTTGGCCACCGCCTGCACCTGGGCGTGGATTTCCTCGGCCACTTCCTGCAGCGTGCCGCGGCCTTCCAGGATGCGGCCAGCGTCCACGTCCATGTCTTCGCCCAGTGCGCGATAGGTGTCGGGATTGGCACAGACCTTGATGACGGGCGAGACCGCCGAGCCCACCACGGAGCCGCGGCCGGTAGTGAACAGGATCACGTGCGAGCCGCAGGCGATCAGTTCGACGATTTCGGCGTTGTCGCTGATGTTGGGAAAGCCGAAGCGCGGCTCGCCGTCAGGCACCACGTCCAGCAGGTACAGGCCGCCGAAGGGCGGCACGTCGCCCGGCTTGATGATGCCGTCGATGGGCGAGGCGCCGCTCTTGGCGTAGGCGCCCAGCGATTTTTCCTCGATGGTGGACAGTCCGCCGTCGGCGTTGCCGGGGGCGAAGCTGCCATGGCCCATGATGCTGTAGTAGCGCGCGGCCTTGTTGACGCAGGCGACGATCTCCTCGCCCAGCTCGGGCGTGGCGGCGCGGCGGCGCATGTGGAATTCGCAGCCGACCAGTTCGCCGGTTTCTTCGAAGATACAGGTGGCGTCCTGGGCGATCAGCATGTCGAATGCGCGGCCCACGGCCGGGTTGGCGGTGATGCCGCTGGTGCCGTCGGAGCCGCCGCAGATGGTGCCGATCACCAGTTCGTCCATGCCCATTGGCACGCGGGCCTGCTGCGCCAGCTGTTGCGCCGTGGCGCGCACCCAATCGCGGCCGGCGGCCACGGTGCTGCGGGTGCCGCCGCGCTGCTGGATGGTCAGGGTCTGCACCGGCCGGCCGGAATCGGCGATGGCCGCTTCCAGCTTGCGCTTGTTCATGCTTTCGCAACCCAGCGACACCAGCAGCGCGGCGCCGACGTTGGGATGGGTGGCGATGGCCGTCATCATCTGCTCGGCGTAGGCGTTGGGGTAGCAGCCGGGGAAACCCACCAGGTGCACCTGCACGTCGCCGGTCAGGTCGCGGAAATCCAGCGCGATTTCGCGCGCGACATGGTGGGCGCATTCGACCAGGTAGGCCACCACGACCACATTGCGTATGCCTTTGCGGCCGTCGGCGCGCGGGTAGCCCTGCAAGGGCTGGGACAGATCCGTCATGGGGAAAAACCTCAGTGCCGGTCGGTGAAGGCGTGGCCTTCTTCCAACGTGTAGGTGGGGGTGTAGTCGCTGTCCAGGTTGTGGGTGTGGATGTGATCCCCGGCCGCGACGGCGGTGGTCAGGCTGCCGATGACGGCGCCGTACTTCAGGATTTTTTCGCCGGCCGGCATGGCGTGGCGGGCCAGCTTGTGGCCTAGTCCGAGCGGCGTGGCGATGACGGCGGTGCCGCTTTCCAGCTGCACGCAGGCGCCGGCGGGCAGGGCGCTGCGCACGATCAGGCAGTTGTCTTCGGGGGAAATCAGCAAGAGCTGAGGGTCCAGGTGGCTTTGTCTCGTCATGATTTTTTTGATGTTGTGTTTTGCGTATAAAAGCAATTTTCATATTCAAGGTCAACATTGGTTTTCCCGGATTTTCAATTAATTGCGTGAAAATTCGGGTTAATACCGATGCTAGATACCCGCGTCATGCTTGCTGTGGGGCAAATTTCCCGTGTATCGTGTTTTACAAATGAAATTTAGTTTTCATGAGACAAATCCGGCAGCCGCCTGCAAGGCGGCCCCGCCGGGCCGCCTTACCCACCCAAGAGAAGAGACATGACCCTACGTTTGCAAGACAAGCGCGCGCTGGTCACCGCGGCCGGCAACGGCATCGGCCGCGCCAGCGCCCTGGCCCTGGCGCGCGAAGGCGCCCAGGTCTGGGCCACCGACGTCAACGAGGACGCGCTGGCCGACCTGGCGCGCGAGGCCCGCGAAGCCGGACTGAGCGGCTTGCGCACCCGCGTGCTGAACGTGCGCGACAACGCCGCCGTGGCCGACTGCGCCCGCGAAACCGGCGCGGTGGATGTGCTGTTCAATTGCGCCGGCTTCGTCCATGCCGGCAGCATCCTGGAATGCGAGGAGGCCGACTGGGACTTCAGCATGGACCTGAACGTCAAGGCCATGTACCGCACCGTCCGCGCCTACCTGCCGTTGATGCTTGAGCGCGGCGGCTCGATCATCAACATGGCCTCGGCGGCGTCCAGCGTGAAGGGCGTGCCCAACCGCTTTGTGTACGGCGCCTCCAAGGCGGCCGTGATTGGCCTGACCAAGGCGGTGGCCGCCGACTTCGTGGCGCGCGGCATCCGCTGCAATGCCATCTGCCCCGGCACCATCGAATCGCCGTCGTTGCGCGACCGCATCGCGGCGCAGGCCCGCCTGCAAGGCAACGACGAGGCCGCGGTACGCGCCGCCTTCGTGGCGCGCCAGCCCATCGGCCGCGTCGGCCGCGTGGAGGAAGTGGCGGCGCTGGTGGTCTACCTGGCCAGCGACGAATCCGGCTTCACTACCGGTACCATCCAGGTTATCGACGGCGGCTGGTCCAACTGACCGGCCGGCAGCTTTCATTTCATTCCAAGGATTACGCATGAAACTCGTACGCTACGGCCAACCCGGCCAGGAAAAACCCGGCCTGATCGATGCCCAGGGCGCCTTGCGCGACCTGTCCGGCGTGGTCGGCGACATCGATGGGGGCGCCATCGCCCCGGCCTCGCTGGCCAAGCTGGCCAAGCTTGACGCGGCCTCGCTGCCGCGCGTGGACGGCGTGGTGCGCTACGGCTGCCCCGTCAATGGCGTGGGCAAGATCGTCTGCGTCGGCCTGAACTACGCCGACCACGCGGCCGAGTCGGGCCTGCCCGTGCCGGCCGAACCGGTGCTGTTCCTGAAACCCAGCTCGTCCATCACCGGCCCCAACGACCCGGTGATCATCCCGCGCAACTCGGTCAAGACCGACTGGGAAGTCGAACTGGGCATTGTCATTGGCAAGAAGGCGTCCTACGTCGAGGAAAGCGAGGCCCTGGACTACGTGGCCGGCTACGCTGTCGTCAACGACGTGTCCGAACGCGAATACCAGATCGAACGCGGCGGCCAGTGGGACAAGGGCAAGGGTTGCGACACGTTCGCCCCGATCGGCCCTTGGCTGGTTACGCGCGACGAAGTCGCCGATCCGCAGAACCTGGACATGTGGCTGGAGGTCAACGGCCACCGCTACCAGAACGGCAGCACTCGCACCATGGTGTTCGGCGTGGCCACGCTGGTCAGCTACATCAGCCAGTTCATGACGCTGCAGCCCGGCGACGTCATCAGCACCGGCACCCCGCCGGGCGTGGGCCTGGGCCAGAAGCCACCGGTCTACCTGAAGGCGGGCGACGTGATGCGCCTGTCCATCGCCGGCTTGGGCGAGCAGCGCCAGGTTCTGCAAGCTTGGTCCCGGGTCGAATAAAATCCGGTTCCAACCCTGAGCCCGCCATGACTGCAACCAAGAAATCCGCCTTCAACCGCGCCACGCCCAAAGCCGATGTGCCGGCCGATGCATCGGCAGACCTGTCGGCCGAGTCGTCAGCCGACGCGCCGGGCGCGCAACGCTACGCGGCGCCTGCCCTGGAAAAGGGGCTGGATATCCTGGAAGCGCTGGCGGCCAGCCCGGCCGGCTATACGCTGGCCGAGCTGGCGCAAAAGATCGGTCGCAGCGTCAGCGAGATCTTCCGCATGGCCGTGACACTGCAGCGCCGCGGTTTCGTGCAGGTCGACGAAAACGACCGTTATTCGCTGACGCTCAAGATGTTCGAGCTGGCGCATCGCCAGCAGCCGCTCAAGTCGCTGGTCAGCGTGGCCTTGCCGCTGCTGCGCGAGCTGGCCAACCGCGCCCGCCAATCCTGCCACTTGGCGGTGTACCAGGGCGGCCGGGTGGTGGTGATCGCCCAGGTCGACAGCCCCGAGCGCTGGTCGTTCGGCCTGAAGGTGGGCGTGATGATGGGCCTGACCGACACCTCGTCCGGCCACGTGCTGCTGGCGTTTCGCGACGAGGTCGAGCGCACCCGGATGCTGGCCGCGCACATCAAGGTCGAAGGCGAGCTGGAGTCCGACCCGGGCGAGCTGTTCTCGATCCTGGCCGACGTGCGCAAGGATGGCTGCGCCTGCATGGCCAGCCGCCAGATCCGCGGCATCACCAACGTGGCGTTTCCGGTCATGGGCGTGGGCAACCACGTCATTGCGGCGATCAACGTGCCGCACATCGAACGGATCGACCAGAAGGAATCTCCCAGCATCGCGCAGGTGCAGGAGATCGTCGGCAACGTGGCCAAGCGGCTGTCGACGCTGATGGGGTATAGCGGGTATCTGCCGGAACAGGCGTAGGCGGTTGCGGTATCGCGGCCCCGTTCTGCGGGCCGCGCTTCATTGACGAGGACGCCGCAATATCTTTGGCGTGCGATGCAGAGTGGTGCCACGCCGTGGCGTGGCACCGTCCGCGGATCGTGGGCCGTTCAGAACAGGTAGCGCGCCGAGAGCACCGCCGAACGACCGTCCCCATACTCGATGGCCGAGGATCTCGAATCGCTGCCCAGGGTCTGCCGCACGCGTTCGACGTAGGCCTTGTCGGTCAGGTTGTCGACGTTCAGCTGCAGCTTGAGATTGCGGTTCACGTCATACGAGGCCATGACCCCGTGGACCCAGTAGGGGGCCAGCGTGCCGTTGCCTTGCGAGGTGACATTGCGCGACCCCACGTAACGCGCGCCGTAGCCGACCGTCCAGCCCGCCGGCAGCCTGTAGCTGGTCCACAGGCTGAAGGAGTGCCGCGGCGTATTGCCCAGGGCCTGGCCTACGCGGGCGGGTTGGGAAACCGACTGGCGTGTTTCGCTGTCCAGCAGGGTGTAGTTGGCGAACACATCCCATTGCGGCGTGACCTTGCCGGAGGCGTTGAGCTCCAGTCCCTTGACGCGCTGGGCGCCCGCGAGCAGATACGTGCCATCGCTCATGGATTCGCGGGCATTGGTCTTGTCGACCTGGAACAGTGCCCCGCCCAGGGCCAGCCGCTGGTCCATCAGTTCCCATTTGGTTCCCAGTTCCACCGTGCGGTTTTTCTCGGGCGCCAGGCTGCTGGTGGCCTGGTTCAGGCCGCTGCCGGTGGACACCAGGAATTCTGCCGAGGGGTTGAAGGACGTGCCGTAGGCGATGTAGATGCGGCCATGATCGGTGGGCTTGAAGGTCAGGCCGGCGCGGGTACTGAGCTTGCGGTCGGTGCTGCTGTTGTCGACGCGGGCCCCCTTGACGGGCCGATTCGAGGCTTCGCCGTCGATCCAGTCATACCGTAACCCCACGTTGACATCGAACATCGAGCCCAGCGCGATGGTGTCCATGGCATAGAGTGCGCGGGTTTCCAGGCTGGTCAGGGTTCTGGCCGACGTCCGCTTGTCGGTGGGGCCATCCCAACGGCCGGGCGGGTTCGCCAGGGAATAGCCATTGGCCGGGAAGCGCGAGTTGATGTTGTAGGAATAGGCGGTGCGGTCGTAGGTTTCGCGCGATAGTTCCACGCCCGTGACCAGGATGTGGCCCAGTCCGAACGTATCGAACTTGCTGGTGAGGTTGGTCTGGTTGATCCACATGTCGGTGACGGAATCGCGGCCATACGCCTGGGGGCCTGCCGGCTTGTAGCGGCCAGGAGGCAGGCCGCGCTGATTCGCATGCGATGCCGACACGACCGTGTTGCGGTCAAGACGGGAGTAGCGCGTCAGGTTCTCGATCTTCAGGTTGGACGAGAAGTCGTGTTCCAGCCGGGCCGTGATCGCGTCGGATTGGATCTTGTCCTGGTCAAGATTGCGCCAGCCGAAGTAGGCCGAGCGCGAGACGCCATCCAGTTTCTTGCCGTTGAGCGCTGGCACGCCGTAGTCGGGGAGGTTGTCATCGGCTTGATGCAGATAGCTCAGGGTCAGCCGGGTCGGCCCGTTCATGCCCAGGGTCAGCGATGGCGCCACGCCCCAGCGCCGCTTGTCGATCCGGTCGCGCCCGGGCACGTCGTTGCCGTGGCCCATCAGGTTCAGGCGGAAGGCAGCGAATCCGTTGGGGTCCAGGGTCTGGTTCGTATCCAGCGTCAGCCGCTTGTAGCGGTCGGTGCCCAGACCCGCGTCGATCTGGGTGAAGCTTGACGCCTTGGGCCGCTTGCTCACCATGTTGATACTGCCGCCCGTGGTGCCGGCGCCGCCGAAGACGGAGTTCGGGCCTTTGATGACCTCGACCGATTCCAGGTTGAACAGGTCGCTGCGGCTGGTCTGGGCGCTGTCGCGCAGGCCATCGAGCTGCATGTTGGCGTTGGCGCTGAAGCCGCGGATGTTGATGGAGTCGCCAGAGCCGCCGCCGCCTTCGCCCGCATTGAAGGTGATACCCGACACATTGGACAGGGCCTGGCGCAGGCTCAGCGCGTTCTGCTCATCCAGGACCTGGCGCGGCACCACGGTGATGGTCTGCGGCACGTCCAGCAGCGGTACGGCATATTTGGCCGAACTCGCGTTGTCTGTCTTGGAGCTATCGACGGCCTGGCCGGTGACGGTGACGGGCGCCAGCTGCACGCTGGGCTGGGCGTCTGCCGCCACGGCCTGCGCGGGCGCGGCGAGCGTGGCGGTGGTTGCCAAGGCGGATACAAAGCAGAACCGGGGGGCCAGCGTGCTTGTCCTGATGTCAGGCGATATCATGAAACGATCCTTTAAATAATAACAAGTTGCATTCGCATTGTTATTAACGGATCAATCAAGCGAGCGGGCAATCAGATCATTCTGATTTTTCTGGAGCGTCGGCAAAATTATTCAGTTTGCGGACTGATCCTATGTTCTGAACCGATGCCATCGAGCGCGACGATTTCCGGATGTCCATTGCCGGCGCGCAGGAAAAGGCCGCTTTCTTGCGGTTCAACGGCCGCTGGTGCCGGCCGCACGGTGCAACGTCGACCATCCATATCTTCAAGATGCCCTTGGGCTTGGCTGGCAACACGAAGGCGGTGTGCGAAAGCCGCTTGGACGTGACGACGCGGACGTATGGATTCGGGATGCTGGAGGGCCGTTTGCGCCTGATCCGGCCCCTTGGCCGGACACAGCGCGAGCCTGGTGGCCCGGACCGGTGAGCCGCGGCGTGCAAGCGTTGAGCACGTGGATTTAGGAACAGTCTGATGTTCGGCGTGTTCGTGCGTCGATATAGTGGCCAAGCACAGTCCATGGCTTGGCGCGCTTGCGGAAAGGCCGCTGCGGCAGCGCCTTCCCGCAGAAAGAGGCGGGGCTACTCTCTTGGCCGATCCCGTTGATGCCGCAATGAATGGTGCCCCCGTTTTCCCGTGTCTTTCCGTTTCTACCGGTGCCGAGTCGCCGGCAGAAGCGCTTTCGCATTCCGTGGGTCTGAATACGTCGGCGCTGCTGTCCATGTGGCTGCTGGCGCGCGCGGGCGGCCCTTCGCGCAGCTCCGTGGTGCAGGCGCTGATGAACACGCACGGCTGGACCAGTCTGCGTGCCTGGCGCCATTGGCGCGGTTATTCCAAGATGGAAATGGCACGGCGGCTGGACGTCCATCCGGCCACCTACGAACTGGTCGACGATGGCTCGGTCGATCTGGGGCAATGGCTGTTGCCTGCCATCGAAAAACTGCTGCAGGACTGAGGCTGCGGTCCCCGAATGCTCCTCGCGGGGTTGCAGATTCAGGAGCCGCCCTACCAGTAGTACTTCACCGATGCCACCACCGTGCGGCCGTTGCCGTACATGCACACGCCATACGACTGGCAGCCGCTGACATATTGCTTGTCGAACAGGTTGGCGGCGTTCAGGGCAAAGCGCCAGTTGGGCATCTCGTAGTGCAGGCCGGCGTCGTAGACGGTATAGCTGGGGATCTTCAACGAGTTGTCGGACGCGCCGGCCGCCGAGCTCTGGTAGCGCACCCCGGCGCCCATGCCGAAGCCTTCCAGCGGGCCGGTGCGCCAGGTCCAGTCGGCCCACAGCGAGGCCATCTGGCGCGGGCGCGGGATATCCACCGGCCATTTGCCTTCGGTGCCGTCGTTGGCCTTGGTGATCTTGACGTTCTGGAACACGTAGGCGCCGACGATCGAGAGCTCGGGGGTGACCTTGCCCACCGCGCTCAGCTCGACGCCTTGCGAACGCACGGCGCCCGTCTGCACGTAGGTGCTGTTGGTGGGATCGTCCGGGTTGTTGGTGACGACGTCGGTCTGCTTGATCTGGTAGACGGCGGCGTTCAGCGTCAGGTTCTTGCCGTCGGGCTGCCAGCGCAGGCCGGCTTCGATCTGTTCACCCTTGGTGGGCTTGGCCCACGAGCCGTCGGCCAGGCGGGTGTTGGACACCGGATTGAACGACGTGGCGTAGCTGACGTAGGGCGACAGGCCGTAGTCACCCAGGTAGGTCAGGCCGACGCGGCCGGTAAAGGCCTGGTCCAGCTGTGAGGTGCGGGCATCGGCTTCGCGGTCGGTCTGTTCGGTCTTGGCCCAGTCCTTGCGGCCGCCCAGCGTCAGCACCCAGCGGTCCCATTTGATCTGGTCTTGCGCGTACAGGCCCACCGCGTTCATGGTGGTGTAGGTGTCGGTGCGCGGGTAGGCGTTCGGGCCGTAGAACAGCGATTTATTGACCGGCGCGTAGACCGGGTTGTACAGATTCAAGGACGGCGCCAGCGCCAGCGATTCGCTGTCGGTGGTGGATTGGCGGCTGTATTCCAGGCCGGTCAGCAGCGTGTGTTCCAGCGCGCCGGTGCGGAATTTGGCTTCGGCCTGGTTGTCGACGTCGAAGCGGCTGTAGTTGAACTGGAAGATGCCGGCGTAGCGCGTCATCGAGGCCATGGTGGGATCGCTGTCATCCAGGCCGCCGCCATAGACCGAGCGGTTGTTCAACTGCAGGTGCATCAGGCGGGTGTTCTGGCGCAGGGTCCAGACCGAGTCCAGTTTGTGTTCCAGCGCGTAGCCGAGCGACCACTGCTTCTTGTGGTAGTAGTTGAAATCCGGGTCGCCGGTGTAGAGGTCGCGCGAAATGCGGCCGTTGGGGTTGGGCAGCACCGTGCCTTGGGCGGGCAGGAAGTTGCTGGTGATGTCGCCCCAGTCTTCCAGGAAGGTGGCGGACAGGGTCAGGCTGGTGGCGGCGCTGGGCTGCCAGCGCAGCGATGGCGCAAGGACCACGCGCTGATCCTTGTTGGGGCCGGTCTGGGCGTTGCCGTCGCGGCCCACGCCCAACACGCGGTACGACAGCGTGCCGTTCTCGTCGATGTTGTCGCCGATATCGAAGCTGAGCTGCTTGCGCGCATAGTTGCCGACCTGGGCCTCGATTTCGCGGGTGCGTTCGCCGTTGGCGAGCTTGCTCTGCACGTCGACGATGGCACCGGGGTCGCCCTGGCCGTACAGCACCGAGGTCGGCCCGCGCAGCACGGTGATGCTGTCGATCAGGTAGGGGTCGACGCGCCAGCTGGCCAGGTTGAGCGTGTTGGGCACCTGCAGGCCGTCAACATAGGCGGTGGGGGTGAAACCGCGCAGCGCGGAATACCAGTCCGAGCGGTTGTCCGAGCCGTAGCTGGAAAAACCGGGCACGTAGTGCAGGGCCTGGTTGATGTCGGTGGCGCCGGTCATCTCGACCTGCTGCGCGGTGACGACGTTGATGGTCTGCGGAATTTCGTTGAGCGCGGTGTCGGTCTTGGTGCCGGTGCGGCTGCGGCGCGCGACCAGGCCTTCGACGGCTTCGCCGCGCGTGTCGCCGTAGACGGACACGGCGGGCAGGGTGGCGGTTTCCGATGCCGGGGGCTGCACGACGGCGGTGTTGCCGTCGATCTTGGCCACCAGGCCGGTGCCGGCCAGCAGCCGGTCCAGCGCCTGTTGCGGCGTGAGCGTGCCGCTGACGGCGGGCGCGCGGCGGTTCTGCACGGCCTCGGGCAGGTAATAGACCTGCAGGTTGGTCTGGCGGCCCAGTTGCAGCAACGCCTGAGCCAGCGCTTGGGCGGGGAGGTTGATCTTGACGGTGGCGGCTTGGGCCGGCGCTTGCGTTTGCGCCCGGGCTGCTGGCGGCACCACGGCCAGCGCGGCGGCGATAGCCAAGGCCAGGGGGCACAGGGCGGTGGTCGTCACGATGGGCTCAGTCGGGACGGCGGATCGGATGCGATCCGGCCGGGGGTTCATGCGAGGCGAAAAACCCCGCTTACTTGCTATGAGCGAATCGGCGGGCCAACCCCGTAATGATTCTCAACTCAAAATTGAAACCGTTTGTATCATCGCGCCGCGATGTCGCTGCCGCCGTCCGCGCGCGGCACCACGCGCACCGGGATCAGGGCGGGCAGGGCCGTCAGAAAGCTGGCGGTGTTGTCCACGTCGAAGACGCCCGCGATGCGGATGCCGCGCAGCGCGGCGGCGACGCGGATGGGCTGGCTGCGGTAGCGGTTGATCTCGTCCACCACTTGCGCCAGCGGCACGTTGTCGAACACGGCCTTGCCCTGGCGCCAGGCGGTGAGCGAGGCGACGTCCACCGCCTCGACCTGCATGGCGTCGCCGCGATGGGCCAGGCTGATGCCCTGGCCGGCGGTCAGTTGCGCGAGCTGGCGGTTCCACCAGGGGCCAGTGGAAACTTCGACCGATCCGGATTCGACCGAGACCGCCATGCGCTCGCGGTCGTAGCGCACGTTGAAGCGCGTGCCGGTGACGCGCACGCGCCCCACGGCGGTGTCGACGATGAACGGCCGGGCCTTGTCGGGCGACACTTCAAACATGATTTCGCCGGCCTGCAACGCGATATGGCGTTCGTCCTGCGTATAGCGCACGTCGGCCTGGGTGGCGGTGTTCAGCGTCAGGACGGAGTCGTCCTGCAGTGCGATCCGGCGGCGTTCGCCACGGCCGGTGGCGTAGCCCTGCTGGAACAGCGCCTGGGCTGGCCACCACAGCGGCCACGCCACGCCGGCGGCGGCAGCCGCGCCCACCGCGCCGGCCAGCCCCCAAGTCAGGCGGCGGCGCTGCGGCGAGGCAAGGCGCGGCGTCGGCTTGCGCGCGGCCAGCGGGCGCAGGTCGCGGTCCGGCACGGCCTGCGTCAGGCGCCAGATCTGCAGCATCTCCTGGTAGGCGCGCTCGTGGGCGGGATCGGCCTGGCGCCAGGCCTGGAACTGCCGCCGTTCGCCAGCCGTCATGAGGCCGCCGTGGTCGCGGGTGAACCAATAGGCCGCCGCGTCCAGGGGATCCCCAGGCAGATTGGAAAAATCAGAGGTGTCCATGGTGCTCCCGTGCCGGCATCAGCGCATTCCGCCCGGCCTTATGGGATAAGACAATCTGGCCATGAAAGTCCGTAATGTCATCGCGCATAGGCATGCAGGCGGGTGTGAAGGTGCCGCATGGTGCGGGTGAGATGCTTTTCGACGCTGCTGACCGACAGCCCCAGGTGCGCGGCGATTTCCGGCACGGTCCAGCCTTCCAGCCGGTGCCAGGCGAAGACCTCGGCGCAGGGCGCGGGCAGTTCGTCCAGCGCCTGGCGCAGGGCTTGTGACAGCTGGGCCGTGCGGGCGCCGGCCTCGGGGCCGTCCTGGGCGGGATGATCGCTTTCGTCCAGGTCCTGCAAGGGGATGGCGGCGGCGCGCTGCTGCTTGTGGTGCTGGTTCACCAGGCCGTGGTAGACGCTGCGGTGCAGGTAGGCGCGCGGATTGCGGATCGCCGACACATCGCCTTCCAGCAGGTTGGCGATGGCGTCGTGGGTGGTGTCTTCGACGTCGCCCGCGGTGTGCCCCTTGCGTTTCCATGTGCCCAGCAACTCGCGGTAGTAGGCGAGCCAACCGTGTTCTGCGGGGCGGGTCCGGCGCATGCGGGGGAAACGGGAAAGGGACGAAGCCGCCGATTATTGCAAATAAAAATTATTCTTGTAAAGCCCAAGGCGGCCGCCGGTTGCGGGCGGCATCGCGTTCGGCGGTCGGCAGGTACACCGCGCACAGGAAGTTGGCGCCCGCGATGATGGCGAACATCAGCGCCATCGGCTGCCAGGTCAGGCCGAAGGTGTGCGCCACCCACAGGCCCACCAGCGGCGTGGTGCCGCCGAAGATCGCGCCGCACAACTGGAAGCTGAGCGAGATGCCGGTGTAGCGCATCTCCACCGGGAAGGCCAAGGGCAGGTAGGGCGCCAGCACCGCGTAGTAGGCGCCGATCAGGAAGATCGCGGTCAGGATGCCGATGGCGATGTTCTGGATGTCGCCCGTCAGGATCAGCATCATCATCGGCACGGACCAGAGCGTGGACAACGCGGTGACCCAGATCAGGAAGCGCCGCTCGCCGATGCGGGTGGCGATGTATGAAGCGATCGGGAAGCTGATCAGTTCGACCACGCCGGCCCACGTCACGACGTCCAGGATCTGGCTGCGCGTGATCTTCAGGTAGGTGGTGGTGTAGGTGATCATCAGAGTCGTTACGAAATAGAACCCCGAGATGCCCAGGAGGCACAGGCCGATGCCCAGCAGCAAGGCGCGCTTGCGTTCGCGCAGCACCAGGCGGATGGGTGCGGTGGTTTCCTTTTTCTGCGCTTTCAGGCGGGCTTCGAGTTCGGGGCTTTCGTTGACGCCGCGGCGGATCACGAAGGCCACCAGCACCAGCACGCCGCTGATGATGAACGGCAGGCGCCAGCCCCACGACAGGAAGTCTTCCTTGGGCAGGTCGGACACCAGGCGGAACACGCCGGTGGCCAGGATCAGGCCGATGGGGCTGCCGTATTGTGGCGCCGACGCCAGGAAGGTGCGCCACTTGGGCGGCGCGTGTTCGGCCGCGATCAGCACCGCGCCGCCCCATTCGCCGCCTACCGCGATGCCCTGCACCAGGCGCAGGGCCACCAGCAGCACCACGGCGGCCAGGCCGATGGAATGATAGGACGGCAGCAACCCGATCAGCGTGGTGGCCACGCCCATCAGCAGCAGCGTGAAGACCAGGCTCTGCTTGCGCCCGATGCGGTCGCCCATGTGGCCGAACAGCACCGCGCCCACCGGCCGCGCGAAAAAGCCGATGGCGAATGTGCCCAGCGATGCCAGCGTGCCCATGAAGGGATCGTTGGTGGCGAAGAACACGTCGCCGAACACCAGGGCGGCCGCCGTGGCGTAGCAATAAAAGTCGTACCACTCGATCATGGTGCCGAAGAAAGCCGCGGCCGCGGCCCTGACCGGCTGCCTGCGGCCCGTCGTGTCGTTCATGGAATTCCCCTTGTTTTGCGCGGCTGCCCAAGCGGCGCCGCGACGTCTGATGACGGCGTTGACGATAGCAACTACTGGCTATATCTTGTATAGCCACAATGTGCCCAGAGATAGGTCCACTTCATGAAGGAAGTCCTGCTTGCCGATTTGCTCGCCGGTTCGCTGTCACGCGAGTCGGATGAAGCCTTGCAGAAGCAGATCTACGACATTGTTCGGCGCGGTGTGCTGGACCACACGCTGGTCGCGGGCCAACGCCTGCCGTCGTCGCGCGCGCTGGCCGCCGACTTGGAAATTTCACGCATCACGGTGACGCTGGCTTACGAAAGGCTGATCGCCGAAAACTACCTGAGCGCACGTGGCGGCAGCGGTACCTTCGTGGAAAAAACGGTGGACCGGCCGCTGTTGCCGCCCGAGTCGCCCGAGCACGTGCAGCGCCATCGGCCGGGCCTGTCGGCGCGCGGCGAGACCATCGCGGGCGGCGCCGGCGGGCTGGCCCAGCACACGGGCGCCTTCGTGCCGGGCGTGGCCGATGCCAGCCTGTTCCCGTTTCATCTCTGGCGCCGCCTGGTGTCGCGCCACCTGGGCAAATCCAATCTGGCGTTGTCGGGCTATGCCAAGGACGGCGCGGGCTACATGCCGCTGCGGCTGGCGATTGCCAATTACCTGCGCCTGGCGCGGTCGGTCGTGTGCGAGCCCGAGCAGGTCATCGTCACGGCGGGCACGCACCAGTCGGTGGACCTGTGCGCGCGGCTGCTGACGGAATGGGGCGACAGCGCCTTGGTCGAAAGCCCCTGCCACTGGGCCTTTCCGCCCGTGCTGGGCGCGGCCGGCGTGCGGGCGCATGCCGCGGTGGTGGACGACCAGGGCCTGGACCTGGCCGCCAGCCCGCAGCCGCGCCGCGCGCGGCTGCTGATCACCAGTCCGTCGCATCAGTACCCCACCGGCGTGGTGATGCCGCTGGCCCGCCGCCTGGAACTGCTGCAAGCGGCGCGCACGCGCGGGCTGTGGGTGATCGAGGACGACTACGACAGCGAGTTCCGCTACGACGGCGCGCCGATTCCGTCGCTGCAGGGCCTGGACGCGGACGGCCGCGTGATCTACATGGGCACGTTCAGCAAGACCATGTTCGCGGGCCTGCGTATGAGCTACATGGTGGTGCCGCCGCAAGTGGCCGCCTCGTTCTCGCAGGCGGCCGCCAGCATCTACCGGCCTGGCCAGCTGCACTTGCAGGCGGCGCTGGCCGACTTCATGGGCGATGGCCATTTCTCGCACAACATCAAACGCCTGCGCACCGAGTACGCCGGCCGCCAGGCGGTGCTGCGCGAGGCGCTGGCGGCGCGGGTCGGGGATCAGGTGGAACTGTCGCAGGCGCGCGCCGGCCTGCACGTCTATGCGCGTTTGCGGCCCAGGGTCCAGGTTGCGCGGCTGGCGGACGCCGCCAAGCAAGAGGGTATCGTGCTGGGCCTGCCGCACTACCTGCCAGACGCCGCACGGGCCAGCAGGCCCGCCGTGGTGCTGGGCTATGGCGGCGTGCCGTGCGAACGCATCGACGATGGCGTGATGCGTTTCGCGCGGGCGTTGGAACGGGCAACGCAGGCCAAGTCGGCTCGGGCCGGCAAGCGTTGACGCCCGGGCCCGGCAATCCGGGTGGACGGCGGGGCGCCCCGCCGTCTTTACAGCTCGGCCAGCACCGCCTCCGCCGCCGCCAGCAGCAGATCGGCGTGCTCGCGATTGAACGGCAGTTGCGGGCGCAGCTTGAGCACGTTGCCGTGCAGGCCGGTGGCGCTGAGCAGCACGCGGCGTTCGCGCATCAGGTTGACGAAACGGTGCGTCTCTTCCTTGGCCGGGGTCTTGGCGGCGCGGTCGCGCACCAGTTCCACGCCGATGAACAGGCCATCGCCGCGCACGTCGCCGATCAGGGCGTGGCGTCGGGCCAGCGCCCGCAGGCCGTCACGCAGATACTGCCCGGTGCGCGCGGCGTTTTCCTGCAGGCCTTCTTCCTGGATCACCGCCAGCGTGGCCTGTGCCGCGGCGCAGGCCACGGGGTTGCCGCCGAAGGTATTGAAATAGCGAGCGTCGCGGCCAAAGCGTTCCATGATGTCGGGGCGCGAGACCATCGCGGCAATGGGGTGGCCGTTGCCCATGGGCTTGCCCATGGTGACGATGTCCGGCACCAGGCCGTGGCGCTGGAAGCCCCACATGCAGGACCCCGTGCGCGCGAATCCTGCCTGGACTTCGTCGGCGATGAACAGGCCGCCGGCATCGCGGATCGCCTGCACCGCCGGCGCCAGAAAGCCCGCGGGGTCGCTGTAGACGCCGTCGCTGGAGAGGATGGTGTCCACCAGCAGCGCGGCCGGGCGAATGCCATGGCGACGCATGTCGTCGATGGCCGACTGCACCTGCTGGCCAAACCACGCGCCCAGCGTGGCCGGGTCGTGGCGGTAGCTGTCGGGCGCGGCCACGGTGCGCGTGTCCAGGCCCAGCGGCACTGCCTGGCCCAGCGACGGCGATACGGCCGCCACCGCCGTGGTCACGCCGTGGTACGCCAGTTGCGTGACGATGACGCCGGTGCCCCCCGTATGGCTGCGCGCCACGCGCAGGGCCAGGTCGTTGGCTTCGCTGCCGGTGCAGGTGAAGATCACTTGCGACAGCGGTTCGGGGAAGGTGGCGAGCAGTTGCTCGGCGTAGTCCAGCACGCCGTCGTGCAGGTAGCGCGTATGCGTGTTCAGCACGGCGGCCTGTTCAGCGATCGCGCGCACCACGCGCGGGTGGCTGTGGCCCACCGAGGCCACGTTGTTGTAGGCGTCCAGGTAGCGCTGGCCGTCGGCGCCGATCAGCCATACGCCTTCGCCGCGCACGATATGCAGCGGCTGGTCGTAGAACAGGCGGTAGGACGGGCCCAGCACGCGCTGGCGGCGGGCGATCAGGGCGCGTTCGGCCTCGGGCAGCGCAGCGGCTGCGGCGGGGTCGAAGGCATTGAGCATGGCTTTGTCTCGGCTCACGTGAAACTCTCCATCGGGGTCAGGCTGGCGGCCAGCAGGGTCTCGCTGGCCTGTTGCTGCGGCATCGCATCCAGCCGCGCCAGGCCGGTCCAGGCCAGGCCGTTGTTGCGCAGGATGTAGTGGCGGTTTTCGGGATGCTGCTGCGCGCGCCACCCGGTGATGGCCACCGTGATGAGCAGGCGCGCGGCCATCAGGCCGGGCAGCAGGGCGATTTCGGTATCGGTCAGCGGCAGTGCCTGGTGATAGCTGGCCAGGCAATGGCGCAGCGCGGGCGACAGCGGATCGGGCGCGTCCTGCAGCAGGTAGGCGCCGGCCACGGCCAGGTCCTGCACCAGCGGCGCGCGCACCATGTCGCCAAAATCCAGCAGCGCGGCGATGTGGTCGTGCCGGGCGCGGTCCACCATTACGTTGTAGGGGTTCAGGTCGTTGTGGATGACCTGGCGCCGCAGGCCGCCCAGCCTGGGCTGCGTGTCGCGCATGAAGCGGTCCAGCTGGCGCTCGGCCAATCTGCGCCGTTCCGGTTCCACGATGCGCGGCAGCAGGTCGGCCAGGCGGTCGGCATGTTGCAGATCCCACATCAGTTCGTGGTCGGCCATGGGGTGGCTGAAAGCCGCTAGCGCCAGGTCGAACTGCGCCAGCGCGCGGCCCAGGGCCTGGTGCTGCGCCGGGCTGCGATCCACCTTGTACAGCGGCACGCCGTCCACGAAGGTCATCAGGCGGATGGCGCGGCGGCCGCCGTCCTCGTCGTCGCGCCAATGCACGTAGCCGCCCGCCAGGCCGGGAATCAGCCGCGGCACGGGCGGCTTGCCGCCCGCTTGCATCAGGCACAGCTGGGCCTGGGTATGGAAGTCGGTGACGGCCGGGTCTTCGGCCGGATGGGTGGCCTTGAGCACATAGGCGGCACCGCCTTCGCACTGCATCAGGAAATTCTGGTCGCGTTCGCTGGACAGGACGCTGGCGCGGGCGCTCAATCCGTAGCAGGACAGTGCCACGGCTTCGGCCTGTGCCAGCGTCAGTTTGGGGGGCTCGGCCGCGAACAGCGCCTGGCCGGCGCTGGGAAGGGGGCTGCGATTCATGTCGGGCGCGCTTCCAGTCCGCACCATTCGGCGATGAACAGCGCGATGGTCTGGGTGACCTTGCGCACCGATTCCAGGTTCACGGCTTCGTCGTAGCCGTGCGGCATGCGGCATTCCGGGCCATAGACGATGGCCGGCGTGTCCGCGTACAGGCCATAGAAACGCGCGTCGGTGGCAGCGGAGGTGGCGTACTCGCGCAGCGGCTCGCCGAATACCTGTTGGTGGGCGCTGCGCAGCGCGGCCTCGACCTCGTCGGCATCCTTCAGTTCGTAGCCCTCGGCCATGAAGCCATGGTAGATGACCTTGGGCGGATGCTTGGCCAGGAACGGGTCGCGCGCGGCGGCTCGCGCCACGAAGGCCTCGATCTCGGCGCGGGCGTCTTCCAGACGCTGGCCCGGGTACACGGCCACGCGCATGTCGAAGGTGCACCAGGCCGGCACGCTGGACGGCCAGTCGCCGCCGGCGATCTTGCCCAGGTTGAAGCGGATGGGGTGGGGGTGGTCGCAGAAGTGGCGGTGGTCGCACTTGCGGCCGTTCCAGCGTTCTTCCAGCTCGTCCAGCGCCTGGATCAGGAAGATGGCCTTCTGGATGGCGTTGGCGCCCGCGCCGGTGAATGCGCCCGAGGCATGCTGGGGGTCGCCTTCGACCTGCACCTGGAACCACATCGGGCCGACCTGCGCGCGCATCAGCATGGGCAGGAGCGGCTCGGGGATGAAGGCGGCGTCGGCGCGGTAGCCGCGCGCCAGGCAGGCCAGCGCGCCGTTGCCGGTGCACTCTTCTTCGACCACCGATTGCAGGAACACGTCGCCGGCGGGCGCCAGACCCAGGCTGGCCAGCGCGTCCATGGCCGACAGGCAGGCGATCAGGCCTGACTTCATGTCGCCCGCGCCGCGCCCGTGCATCCAGCCATCGACGATGGCGGGGTCGTACGGGTCGCGGCTCCATTGCGCCAGCGGGCCGACCGGCACCACGTCGATGTGGCCGTTCAGGATCAGCGAACGGCCTGTCAGGCTGCGCGCCCGGTGCGCGCCGACCACGTTGTAGGCGTTGTCGTAGGACACCGCTACCGGCGAAAAGCCCGGCAGGTGGCGGATGGCGTCCACGTCGATTTTCCAACGGTCCACGCCATAGCCGCGTTCGGCGTAGCGGGCCGCCATGAAGTCCTGCGCGGTGGCTTCTTCACCGCGCTGCGAGGGCAGGCGCACCAGTTGCGCCGTCAGGTCGGTCTGGGCCGCGAAGCCCGCGTCCACCGCTTGGATGATGCGCTGGCGCAGCGCCGGGGTCAGTTCTGGCATGGATGTGCTCGATGTTGACTGGGATGCGAGCCATCCTAAAGAAAATTGGATCTGTGAAAAATAGCCAATCCTGGTTATTTGATATAGCCACTTTGCGACCGCAGACGGCCTGATGGGGCCGCCTCGGTCAGATCACCGCGCCGGCAGCGCTGGCGCCGCCGCCGGTCTACTGGCGGGGGACGCCCGCAGTGGCGATGGCGTCGCGCCACTGGCTATCGCTGGCCGCGACGAAGCGGGCGAAAAGGACGAATATCTTTGCGCGCGGACCCGCTCCTGGCCGTCAGCCGCCAGATTGGCGGCTGACGGCTATCACTTGGCGGGCGCGTGAGCGCGCCCGATGCCTGCTGGTGAGATGCTTCGAGGACGGCGGGCAGGCCGGCGCGACGCGTCATGGCCTGGCCGACGCACTCGTTCTCCTTTTTTTGGAATCTGCGGCCATGTTGATTGATGAATCGCGCGCTCCCCTCATGTTTCTCCGGTCTCGGGAAGAATCGGATGTTCCCGTCGAACAGCAATTGCAGCGCCTGCTCGATCAGGGGCGGCCGTTCGTGCTGGTGATGGACCACTCGCCCGATGACCACCACGACGAGTCCGTGGAGGCGCGGCGCGAAAGGGCCTTGTTCTTCAAGCGGGTGAAGCACCAGATGCGCAGCGTGTGCCGCGGCATGATCGTGCTGGAAGGCGGCAAGCCGACGCCGGCGCCGATGCGCCTGGCGGCGGCGGGGCTGAGCAAGGCGTTTGGTTTCAAGGTCGGCTTCGTCGACGACGAAACCGCCGCCACCGAACTGGGCCTGAGGTGGATGGTGGGGGGCGCCTAGCTGGGGGCGCCTAGCTGGGGAGGCCTAGCTGGGGGCAGCCTAGCTGCGGGAGCCGGGCCGGGGCCGCCTAGCAGCACATCCCATCCACGCCCCTACCGCAGCAATCGCTCCCGATACACCGCCGGCGTTGCCCCAAAAGCGCGGCGGAACAGATTGATGAAAGCGGTGGGGGTGGAATAACCCAGTTCCAGCGCAATGGTGGTGACTTGCGCGCCATCGGCCAGCCGTTCCAGCGCGCGCAAGAGGCGCGCGCGCTGGCGCCAGGTCGAGAAGTTGAACCCTGTTTCCGCCACGAACCGCCGGCTGAGCGTGCGCGAGCTGACCGCGCCCCAGTCCGCCCATTGCTCCAGGTCGCGCGCGTCCGACGGGTCGTCGATCAAGGCGCGGGCGATGCGTTGCAGACGCGGCTCCTGCGGCATGGGCAGGCCGAAGCTTTCCTCGGGCAGGTCGCGGATCTCTTCGAGGATGACCGCAGCCAGATGCTGGCGCGCGCCCGTCAGGGGCTCGAGCGGCCAGGTGCTTGCGCGCAGCACGGCTTCGCGCAACAGGCCCGATACGCGCAGGGTGCAGGGGTGTTGCGGCAGGCTGGCGCATTGCGCTTCGGTGATGAAGGCGCTCCAGCCATGGAAGGGGCCGTGCGAGCGGGCCCAATGCGCCTGGTGCGGGGGCAGCCAGACGGCGTGGATCGCCGGGACGACCCAGACGCCGCTGTCCAGCCCGACCGACAGCAGGCCTTGCAGCGAGCCGAACAATTGGCCGCGCGAGTGATGATGGGCTTCGGTAGCGAAATCGGTGTCTTCGCAGCGGCCGGCCACGACGAACAGACTGGGGCCGTCGGACCGGTCGACCAGCGAACGGTCGATGGTAAGGTCGGCCATGGCGGATCGGAACTATTCGGGAAGGCTGATAGTCTATCCAAGCCAATGTTCGGTGTCCACGGCAGGCGTTGCCCGCGGCCCGGCGGCAACGCCAGGCGTGTCCGGTCCGCGTTTTCAGCGACGCGACCGTCGCGCGGATCAGCCCGCCAGCGCCTGTTCCAGCTTGGCCTTGAGCGACGTGGCGGCGGCCGGGGCCCGGGCCAGGCCCGAGCGGATGAAGGCCTGCGCGCGTTCGGTATCGCCCAGGTGCTTCGCGATACGCGCGAAGTTCAGTGTCGTGGCCGGGTGGATGGAATCCGGATCGGTCTGCTGCACCAGGCGTTCGCAACTGGCCGGATAGCTGTCGTAATGCGCGAAGAACGCGTGGCCGACCCGGGGCCATTCGCTGATGATGAATTCGACGTTTTCCTCGGCCTGCGCCGCGTCGGCGCCATAGGCCCAGCCATAGGCTTCGCCCGGCGGCGGGTCCATACGGTCGCGGAAAATACAGTGCGATTCCTCGATCTCGGCCGGCGGCACGAAGGCGCCGCCTTCGCACGGCAGGAAGTCGTAGTGCGCGCCCAGGTTGAGGTAGCAGGCCTTGCCGCCGCTGGCCGCCTGGACGTTGAAGACGTGGACAATGGGGCCGCGGATGCGGCGCAGCGTCTGGCCCGTGCCTTCGAAGCCTTCGGCCTTCAAGACCGGGAACAAGTGCTTGGTGAGCAGTTTGAGAAATGCCGCACGGGTGATGGTCGCCATGGCAGGAGCCTTTGCAGGGACGGGGTTGAACCGGATTGAACCGCATTCGACGCACGCACGTGTGGCAAATCATGACAGTTGAAACCAGGCGGCGGGAACGATATATGCTGACTGGGATCCACGCTTTCAAAGGAGCGGCATCATGGCGACGCGAACCATCTGGAAAGGGGCGATTTCGTTCGGGCTGGTGCATATCCCAGTGGGCCTGCACACGGCCACGACCGAGTCGGGCGTGGACTTCGACTGGCTGGACAAGCGGTCCATGGACCCCGTGGGCTACAAGCGCATCAACAAGCGCACCGGCAAGGAAATCGACAAGGACAACATCGTCAAGGGGGTGGAATACGAAGACGGCCAGTATGTTGTGATTTCCCCCGACGAGATCGCCGAGGCCTATCCCCGCACCACGCAGACCATCGAGATCCAGCAGTTCGTGGATGCCGCCGAGGTGTCGTTCGTGTACCTGGAGCGGCCCTATTACGTGGCGCCGATCAACAAGGGCCAGAAGGTCTATGCCTTGTTGCGCGACACCCTGGCCAAGAGCGGCAAGATCGGCATCGCCAAGGTGGTGATCCAGACCAAGCAGCACCTGGCCGCGTTGATCCCGTCGGGCGACGCGCTGGTGCTGAACCTGATGCGCTGGGGGGACGACGTCAAGTCCACCGACGACCTGGACCTGCCCAAGGCCGGCAGCAAGGCGTCGGCGCCCAGCGCCAGTGAATTGAAGACGGCCAGGATGCTGGTGGACGACATGACCGGCGAATGGGACCCCGAGCAATACAAGGACGAGTTCAAGGCCGCGGTCATGGGGCTGGTCGCCAGGAAGGTAAAGGCCGGCAAGACGGAAACGGTGGTCGAGCCGCAGGAGGAATCGCCTGCCTATGCGGACAATGTGATCGACTTGACCGAGCTGTTGCAGCGCAGCTTGAAGGGCAAGTCGGCGGGCAAGTTTTCCAACGGCTCGTCGGCCGAGTCCGCGCACAAGCCGGCTGCCAAGGCTGCGAAAGCCGCGTCGTCCACGGCGAAGGCGGCCGGCAAGCGCGCGGCCAAGACCTCTACTAGGACTGCAACTAAAACCGCATCCAAGGCCGCTGCGGCGGCGCCCCGGAAGACGACATCCGGTAAGGCCGCCAGGTCCGCATCCAACACCCGTAAGGCGGCATGACGATGGCGGCGGCAGACAGCCTGGCGAAGTACCGCGCCAAGCGCAATTTCGACATTACCGCCGAGCCGGCGGACGGCGGCCAGGCCAACGAGGCGGCGCGCGCCTTCGTCATCCAGAAGCACTGGGCCAGCCATCTGCACTATGACTTCCGGCTCGAACTGGATGGCGTGATGAAAAGCTGGGCCGTGCCCAAGGGGCCCAGCTTCGATCCCGCCATCAAGCGCATGGCGGTACAGGTGGAAGACCACCCCATTGCCTACAACCAGTTCGAAGGCCAGATCCCCAAGGGCCAGTACGGCGCCGGCAAGGTCATCATTTGGGACGAGGGGACCTGGGCGCCGGTGGGCGACCCGGCTGACGGCTATCGGCGCGGGCATTTGAAGTTCGACCTGCATGGCGTGAAGCTGCGGGGTCGTTGGGCCTTGATCCGCATGAAGGGCAAGGAATCGGACAAGCAGCCGCCGTGGCTGCTAGTGAAGGACCGCGACGGTTATGCGCGCGATGCCAGCGAATTCAGCGTGGTCGATGAGGAGCCGGATAGCGTGGTGCCGCTGCGCAAGAGCAAGGGCAAGGGCAAGGGCAAGCCCGCCTCGGTATCCAAGCCGGCCGCCACCTCCGCCGCCGGCACGCCCGCTGCCGGCACGAACGCGCCGCGTCTGCCCGGCCAGGCCGCCGACTTACCCGATACGCTCAAGCCGCAACTGGCCACGCTGGTCGAAGGCGTGCCGGATCTCGCGCCGGACTGGCTGTACGAAATGAAGTTCGACGGCTACCGGCTGATGGCCAGGATCGATAACGGCGACGTCCGGCTGTACACGCGCAACGGCCACGACTGGGGGCCCAAGCTGCCGCACCTGGTGCGGGCCTTCAGCCAGTTGCCGGTGCAGAACGCCTGGATCGACGGCGAAATCGTGATGCTGGCCGGCAACGGCGGGCCTAGCTTCCAGGCGCTGCAGAACGCCTTCGACGGTGAGCGCACGGGCGGCATCGTGTTCTACGCCTTTGACCTGCCCTACGTTGCTGGCCGTGATCTGCGCCGCGAACCGCTGCGCGTGCGCCGTGGCCTGCTGGCGCAACTGATGGATGCCGTCGATGACGACGCCCTGCGTTTCAGCGAGGCGTTCGATGCCGCCCCGGCCGATCTGGTGGCCTCGGCCTGCAAGATGGGGCTGGAGGGCATCATTGCCAAGCGCCTGTCGTCCCCCTACGTTTCGCGGCGCAGCGACAGCTGGATCAAGCTCAAGTGCGCCCGCCGCCAGGAATTCGTTGTCGTGGGGTACACCGACCCCAAGGGTGCACGGGTCGGGCTGGGCGCCTTGCTGCTGGCCTATCACGGCGACGACGGCGCGCTGGTCTACGCGGGCAAGGTCGGCACCGGTTTCGATGACTCGGGCCTGGCCGCGCTGCAAGCGCGCCTGGCCCGGCTGGAAACGGACCAGGCCGCCGTCAAGGTCCCGGGCCGCGGCCGCGGCACGCATTGGGTCAAGCCCCAGCTCGTGGCCGAGGTGTCGTTCAGCGAATGGACCGGCGCGGGCCATGTGCGCCATCCGGTGTTTCAAGGGCTGCGCAAGGACAAGCCCGCCCGCGCCATCATCAAGGAGACCCCCGTGAGCGCAACCGCCGTGAAATCCGATCGCGCCTCCGGCAAGCCTGCACGGACAACGGCCGCGAAGACTACGCCCGCCAAGCGATCCGGCAAGGCCGCGGCCGGCAAGCTCTCGCATCCGGAACGCGTCATCGACCCGTCCACCGGCCTGACCAAGCTGGACCTGGCGCGCTATTACGCCCTGGTGGCGCCGCTGCTGCTGGCGCACCTGAAGGCGCGCCCCGTGTCCTTCCTGCGCGCCCCGGACGGCATCGAGGGGGAACGCTTCTTCCAAAAGCACCTGGAGGCGCCGATGCCCGGTGTGAAGGCGCTGCCCAAGACGCTGGACCCCGGCCACGCGCCGCTGGTCGAAGTGCCGACGGCGCAAGCCATCCTGTCGGCGGTGCAGATGAACGTGGTGGAGTTTCACACCTGGAACGCGGTCAAGACCGCGATCGGCAAGCCGGATCGCATGCTGTTCGACCTGGACCCGGGCGAGGGCGTGCCATGGAAATCGGTGCAGCGCGCCACCCATCTGCTGCATGTGATGCTGGACGAGATCGGCCTGCAAAGCTGGCTCAAGACCAGCGGCGGCAAGGGCCTGCACATCGTCGTGCCGCTGCGCCGCCAGTACGACTGGGATACGGTCAAGGCGTTTTCGCAAGCCGTCGTACAGCATCTGGCCAAGACGCTGCCGCAACTGTTCGTGGCCAAGAGCGGGCCGAAGAACCGCGTGGGCAAGATCTTCGCCGACTACCTGCGCAACGGCTTCGGCGCCACCACGGTCGCGGCCTGGTCGGCCCGCGCGCGGCCGGGGATGGGCGTGTCCGTGCCGCTGGCTTGGGATGAGCTGGACGACCTGCGGGCCAGCGACACGTGGACGATCGCCAACATCCACACGCGCCTGGACGCCGGCAATGCGCCGTGGGATGGCTACCGGCCGCAGGCGCTGGGGGCGGCCATGAAGGCGATGGGATTCAAGCCGCAATAAAAAATCGGGGGAAGCCGGCGCGAGCCGGCTTCCCCCGATGTCCTGCCAAGTTGCCGTCCCTTACAGGGCCTGCATCTCGGTATTGGCGTTACGGCCCGGCGCCGGCACAGCCGGAACCGGCGGCTGGGGCGCGGGCGCCGGCGCTACCACCGGTGCGGGCGATGTCGTGGCGGCGCCTTCGGCCACCGGCACTTCCACGTAGGGCAGGTTCAGCGTCTGGCTGGTCAGCGTGCGGATCTGATTGGTCAGCGCGGGGCTGTCATTCAGCTTCTGGCCATACGACGGAATGATTTCCTTCAGGCGCGCCTTCCAGCCCGCTTCCATCTGCTGCGGGAAGGCCTTGGCCAACAGGTTCAGCATGATCGGAGGCGAGGTCGATGCTCCCGGGGAGGCCCCCAGCAGCGCCGCGATCGTGTTGTCCTTGTCGGTCACGACTTCGGTGCCGAACTGCAGGATCGCGCCTTTCTCCGGATCACGCTTGATGACCTGTACGCGTTCGCCGGCCGTCACCAGGCGCCAGTCTTCGCGCTTGGCCTGCGGGAAGTACTTCAGCAGTTGGTTGTGGCGGTCTGCGTCGGTCAACTGGGCCTGGTTGACCAGGTATTTGACCAGGTCCAGGTTCTCCAGCCCCACGTCTACCATGCTGGCGACGTTGTTGTGGTTCACCGACGAGAACAGGTCAAACGCCGAGCCTTGCTTGAGGAACTTGGTCGTGGCCAGGGCGAACGGGCCGAACAGCACCACCGGCTTGCCGTCCAGCTTGCGCGCGTCCAGGTGGGGCACCGACATCGGCGGCGAGTCCGTGTCGGCCATGCCGTAGGCCTTGACCTCGTGGCGGCCCGCGATGGCCGACGCGTCAAACGCCAGGAACTGCCCGCCCACGGGGAAGCCGGCGTAGTTCTTCGACTCGGGGATGCCGGACATCTGCAGCACCTTGAGCGATGCGCCGCCGGCGCCGATGAAGACGAAGCGCGCCTTGGTGGTGCGTTCCTGGTTGGTTTTCAGGTCCTTGACGGTGACGTTCCACGTCTTGTCGTCGTTCTGGCGCAGGGCCGTGACTTCATGCTGCAGCTGCAGCTTGAAGTTAGGGTTGCGCTGCAGACCCTTGGTGAGCTGGTTCGTGATCACGCCGAAGTTCACGTCGGTGCCCAGCGGCATGTAGGTGGCGGCGACCTTCTGGTTCGGATCGCGGCCTTCCATCAACAGCGGCGCCCATTGCTTGATCTGGGCCGGGTCGGTGGAATATTCCATGCCGTAGAACAGCGGACTCTTGACCAGCGCGTCGCGGCGCTTGCGCAGGTATTCGATGCGGTCGTCGCCCCACACGAAGCTCATGTGGCCCGTGGGGTTGATGAAGTCCGAGGGTTGGCCCAGGCGTCCGGCCTTGACCTGATGCGCCCAGAACTGGCGCGAAATCTCGAACTGCTCGGCGATGTTGATGGCGCGCTTGATATCCACGGAGCCATCGGGCATTTCAGGGGTGTAGTTCAGCTCGGCAAAGCCCGAGTGGCCGGTACCCGCATTGTTCCAGCCATTGGAGCTTTCCAGTGCCACGCCGTCCAGGCGTTCATAGAGCTCGACGTGCCAGTCCGGCTGCAATTCCTGCAGATAAGTGGCCAGCGTCACGCTCATGATGCCGCCGCCGACGAGCACGGCGTCGACAGGCTTGTCGTTGTCGGCCGCCGGCACCGAGCGCTGGTGCAACGGCCAGTAAAGAAACAGCGCCGCCGCAATGACCAGCAATGCAGCCAGGCTGCCCACGATTTTTAGGAACTTTTTCATGGGATTAGGACCTTTTGGTTCAAAGGATTATGTTTTTCTTATGGGGGACTTCGGGTAGACAGGGTGGGCGCCTCCGTGGCGGTCAAGCACGCGAAAGGCCGCCCTGGGCGTCTTGGGACAGGCGGCCGGGAGCAGGCAATCGGGCAAAAGTGGATCAAACGCCGCTTATTTCGGCGCAGGGTGCATCTGCAGCTTGTAGTTCGGGCAGGCTAGGCAGAGACTAGACGATTCTCGTTCCGTCTACGGGAATACCCCGACAAATGACGATGGTTTCCCGGGTTCGCGATTGTATACAAGCTTTAGTGGCAGGAAATGGGTAAAATTCCCAAATTGGACAAAATGTCCATATGCTCTGCTGGAGATTGACCATGGCCGCTACTGCTCGTCTTGCCCAATCCTTGGCCCGCCTGCCGGTCGCGGCGGCCTCCGCCGTCAAGAAGGACGGCTGGCGCGGCATCGTTCGTACGCTTGCGGCGGGCGAAGGCAGGTTGTTGGTCACCAACCACAACGAGCCCGAAGCCGTCATTCTCAGCATTGCCGAGTACACCGGCTTGGTCGACGCCTTGCAGGCGGCCCAGCAGGCGGTGCCGGATCCCGTGAACGAACTGCGCCAGCGCTTCGATCAGCGCCTGGCATCCCTGAAGGAAGATTCCGCGGCAGACCGGTTGCGGGACATCATGGGTAATCCCGGCAAACTCAACGGCGGTGTCAAGGCCGGGTCGACGTACTGATGTCTCGTCCGGTCCTGTATGTGCTGGCCGGGGTGAACGGCGCCGGCAAGAGTTCCGTGGGCGGTCATGTGCTGACCCAAGGCGGAATGACCTGGTTCAACCCCGACAGCTATGCACGCGCGTTGATGCAGCAGCACGGTTGTTCGCAGCAGCAGGCCAATGGGGATGCCTGGCTCGAGGGCGTACGGCGCCTGGACGTAGCGGTTGAAGCAGGCTTCAGTTTCGCGTTCGAGACAACGCTGGGTGGCCGCACGATCGTCGAGAAGCTCATCGCCGCCGCAGGCTCGCACGACATCCTCATGTGGTTTTGCGGACTGCGCGATGCGGAACAGCATATTGCGCGTGTGGCGTTCCGCGTCACCCAGGGCGGGCACCCCATTCCCGAAGCGCGGATTCGCGAACGCTGTCGCACGTCGTATCGCAATCTGCTGGATCTGATGCCCCATCTTGCGTACCTGCGCGTCTACGACAACAGCGCCGATGTCGGGGTGGGCCAGGCCGTGCCCGAGCCCGTGCTCGTCCTGCAATTGGAAGGTCGCGCCGTTCTGTTTCCTACGTCGATATCCGCGTTGCGGGCGACGCCCGGGTGGGCCAAACCCCTGGTCGAGGCCGCGCTGTCCGCCGGGGAATGAGGGTGGCGGACAGCCGATCGTGAATCTGCGGACATTTTTATCAGGCGCGGCTCTCTGACAGGCGCGCATCTCCGGCGTCCGACGCCGCTACGCGGCGCGTGCCGATGCCGCATACCTGCGCAACGATACCCATGGCAACGATCGCGGCCGCCAGGATGGCGGTGTAGAGCACTTCGTTGCGGTACGTGCCTTCCAGCACCATCGTCACGAGTGCGGCGATGATGCAGACGATGACCGCGTACGTCAGCCACGGAAACAGCCACATCTTGAACTTCAGTTCCACGCCTTGCGCCTGCAGGCGCTGGCGCATGCGCAGCTGCGAGAAGGCGATGGCCAGGTAGACGAACAGGGCGATGGTGCCGGTGGCCTGCATCAGGACGTCGTACACGTCCATCTTGGACGTGGCCATCATCCAGACCGCGACAAACGCGAAGACGCTGGAGATCAGCACGCCGACATACGGCGTACCCGTGTCGCGCCCGGTGATCTGCATGATGCGGTGGGCATCGCCGCGCTTGGACAGCGAATAGAGCATGCGCGAGGCGGTATAGAGCGCCGAGTTGAAGCAGCTGCACACCGAGGTCAGCACGATGAAGTTGACGATCAGTTGCGCGTGCGGGATGCCCAGCGCGTCAAGCGCGACGTTGTAGGTGCCGCGGGTGGGGTCGGTCAGGCCCGGCGCGTTGTACGGCACCAGGCAGACCACGATGAAGATCGAACCCACGTAGAACAGGCAGATGCGCCATACCACCGACCGCGTGGTCTTGATGATTTCGCGGCCCGGATTGGCGGATTCGGCGGCGGCGACGGTGACGATCTCGGCGCCGATGAAGGCGAACATCACGCCCAGCAGCGCCACCACCACGGCCTTGGGCCCGTTGGGCATGAAGCCCTGGCTTGTCAGCTGGGACCAGCCGTTGGCATCGCCCCACGGCCAGACATGCACCAGCGCCAGGCTTCCCATGATGAGAAAGACGACGATGGCCACCACCTTGATCAGCGCGAACCAGAATTCGAATTCGCCGTAGTTGCGCACGTTGAGGAAATTGACGACGATGAGCGACACGGTCACCAGCAGTCCATAGCCCCAGGCCGGCACCATGGGAAACCAGCCATGCAGGATCTGGCCGGCGACATAGGCTTCCCAGCCCATCAAAAGCGCCCAGAAGTACCAATAGAGCCAGCCGATGGTGAAGCCGGCCCAGCGCCCGATGGCGCGGTCGGCGTACGTGGAAAACGAACCGGTATCGGGCTGCGCCACCGCCATCTCGCCCAGCATGCGCATCGCCAGGATGACCAGCAGGCCGCCGCCGATGTAGGCCAGGATGACGGCGGGCCCGGCCAGCGCGATCTGCTTGCCGGACCCCACGAATAGCGCCGCGCCGATGACGCCCGCGATGGACATCATCGTGAGATGGCGGGACTTGAGGCCGCCTTTGAGTTCCGTGTTGGGGGTATTGGCCAACGTCTTCTCCTCTCCGAATGGCAGGGGCCATGGCGTGTCCGCCATCGAAATGGAAAAGAGGCCTGTCCCCAGCCGGTTTATCGCTATTGGTTGTGCGAAGAGGATACGTCAGCAGGCCGGCGGGCTGGCGCCGGAGCCATGCTCTGTTGCAAGTGCAAGAATTTTGTTGCCGGGCGAACGCGTGCCGTTTACTGCGCTACGGCTTGCGGCTTGGGAAACACCCACTTGCCTGTCAGGATCTCATCACCAGGCTGATACAACCGGACCGTATAGTTCCAGCCCGGCGTGATGGGCAGGCAGTTGGCGATCTTGCCGTCGCAGCCGCCGAACTGGATCAGGATCGAGCCGTCCGCGCCTTTCTTGGCGGTAAGGTTGTTCAGCGAGTAGGCGTCATACGGGTTCTTCTGGAAATAGCCTTCCGCGTTGTAGACGGCGACGGACCAGAAGCTCTTGACCGGCACATTGCCCACCTTGAGCTGGTAGACGGTCTTGCCGTCGTTGTTCGGGATTTCGCCGTTCAGGTAGGTGGCGTCCTTGGCCGGATTGCCGCCCCAGCCGGCCGCGGTGCCGAGCAGATGCTGGATCGGGTCGACCGAGGCCTTCGTGCCGAAGGCCTGGTTGTAGTTCGGCATCGTTGCCGCCAGCACCAGCAGGGCGTCGCGGATCCTCTTCTGGCTGGCCGGATCCCACTTGGGCACCTCGAATGCTCCCGGCGTGGCCTGGTTGATTCGCATGGCATCCTGCAGCGCATGCACCTGGGCCACGTCTTTCGGATCGGCCGGGTCGACGAGGGTGCGGATCGCGACGAAGACGTAGCGCGTGCCGATATCCTCTTTTTTCAGCGTATGGGTGCCGCCGCCGTAAAAAACAGCGGGCACGTAGTGGTTCTCGTCGACGACCAGCGTGGACATGAAGCGCTTGCCGGCCTCGGGCAAGGTGATCGTGACCGGGCCCGCATCCAGATCGAACACGGCTTCGGAGTACAGCGTGTCGCGATTCATGCGGATGACGTTCTGGGCGTCGATGGCGACGGGTTCGCGGCTATGCACGAACTTGCCCAGTCCGCCATCGGCCACCATCTTGCCCAGGTACAGATCGGACTCGGCGCGGGCGAAATTGTCGACGGTGACCTGCACCGGGGCGTCGGGGGCGGGCTGCGCGTTCGCGCCGGAGCATGCCGCCAGCGCCAGGGCGGCGATGCGGGACGCGGAGAAATGGGACATTGTCGGCCTCTTGATCATGGGGAAAGCGATTGCATTTCCCGAAGGGAAATCGTGGGCGAATGTACCCCGCGGCATTCGGTAAAAACCGCGATGAGCCTGAAGTCGAGACAGATTGGTGCGAATAATGAGACGCCGCGACCGGCGCGCGACATCACGCATCCAGGACATGGACGGCTTGCGCCGCGCTTATCCGGGTTGGCCCAGGACCAGGTCGTCGAACAAGGTATCGCCGCCCATCTGCCCCCCCTTGAGCATCAGCTGCAGACCGTCGGTCAGCGGATCGTCACTGTGCGACAGGCTGATCGTGACGCCCGGGCTGAGCACGCTGTGGAAGCTCAGGCCCCATAAGCCCAGGCCCAGGGCCGCGTGGCTGGAGGTGTCGCCACCCGCGATGCCCAGGCGCGACAAGCGCTGGCCGGCCCTGGCGCTGGCGTGGACGATGTCGTGTAGCAGTTGGCCGGTGGCGCGGGCCGTGGCGTCGGTGCGGGCTGGCGAGGGCGTCTGCGCGGGGGCGTCGGTGTGTACCAGGACGTTGCGGCCCTGGCCCAGCGCGGTCGCCGCCGCTTGCACGCACGCGCCAGCGTAGGCGGGGTCGTCCAGCAAGCGCGCCACCTGCAGGGGGTGGCGCGTGTATAGCCGGCTCGATTCCAGCTGCCTGGCGGTGACCGGCGAGAGGCTGCCGGCCACCACCAGCACCGGCCCCTGGGCGGGAGCAAGCGTTGGCCGGGATATCTCAGGCCCGCGCCCGAGCGTGGCCGCGACGGTCAACGCCTGCTGCACGCTGCTGGGCCCCACCGCCAGCAGCGGCTGGCGCGTTGCCGCACGCCAGATCAACCGGCCGATCAGGGGCAATTGTTCGTCGTCGATCAGGTCCAGCAGCAAGGGGCCGTTGATGGCGTCCAGCGTGCCGTCGATCCAGCGATCGACCGCGTCCGGGTCGCCTGGCCGCGGATACGCGGTATGGGGCAACGATTCGATGGCGTCCAGGCCCTGCGCGGCCAGGTGCAGGCGCAGGTCGGCTTCGTGCATGGGCGTGACCGGGTGCGCGCGCATGACGGGATGCCGGTCGATCCGGTGGATGCCGGGTGCGGCGCCCGCGCGGGCGTACAGATTGGCGAAGCTGCAATAGCGCCCGATACCGGGCTGCCCGCCGACGATCGGGATGAACGGATTCGGCATGTGGCGCCGCAGTTCGCCGACGGCCGCGCCGATGCTGCCCACCTGCGGCGCGCTGTCAAACGTCGAACAGCACTTGTAGTGCAACACGCGGGCGCCGGTGGCGGCCAGGTAGCGGCCGACCGGGCGCAACGCGGCCTGCATGTCGGCCGGCGCCATAGCGCGCGCCGCGCCGGCGATGCCCAGGGCATCCAGCGGCCCCGCGCGCAGCCGTTGCGCGGGCGTGGGCACGCCCAGGAAAAGCAGGCTGCGCCAGCCGGCCAGCGCGACATGCGCCAGCGTATCGGTTGCGCCGGTGAAATCGTCCCCGTACCAGCAGACTTGCGGCGCGGGCATGTCGGCGGCCGCGCGCGTCATGCGCGGGATCCGAAGAACGCCAGCGCGCGCTGCAGTTCGGGGGCGCTGGCGGCGAAAGTCGCCAAGTCGATCCCGGCGCGCGTGGCGAGCCAGGCCTGGCGGATGCTCTGGACGCCAGCCGCCGGCCCGTCCGGATGCGCCAGGATGCCGCCGCCGGCCATGAACAACAGATCGTCGCTGCGCACGGCGGCCCAAGTCGCCGGCACCGTGCCGGCCCATTGGCCGGAGGAAAACGCCGGCATCACCGCATCGTCGATGCCGGGGGTGAGCGGCGCCAGGCAATCGCGGGCGCTGTCGATCACCTCGGCATCGGTCTGCGAGAACTTGCCTTGCAAGCCGTGCACGTGCATGTGGTCCACGCCAGCCAGGCGCCACAGCGTCTGATAGGCCTGAAAGCCAATGCCCAGCAAGGGGTGGCGCGACAGCGCGCCATAGCCGTTGCGGTGTCCGTGCAGCGCCAGCGGCGTGCTGCGGCGCAGGGTCTGGATGGCGGCGTATCCACACCAGTTCAGGCTGGCCATCACGCAGGTGCCTTCCTCGCGCGCGATCAGATCGGCATGGCGCCGCATCGCGTCGGTTTCGTCGGTGATGTTGAAGGCGACCATGACGCGGCGCCCGGTGCGCTCGCGGTGCGCGCGCACCACGGCCATCACAGCCGCCACGCGTTGCGCCAGGGGCGCATGCGCAGGGTTGGCGCAGACTTCATCGTCCTTGATGAAGTCCACGCCGGCCGCGCACAGCTGCGCGACCAGATGCGCGGTCTGCTCGGACGTCAAGCCGACGTTGGGTTTGATGATGGTGCCGATCAGCGGTCCCTGGGGTACGCCGGCCAGCTGGCGCGTGCCGATGATGCCTGCCTGGGGCATCTCGAACTGGGCGCGGTAGTCGGGCGGCAGCTCCAGGTGCTCCAGGCGCAGGCCGGTCAGTTCGCCAAGGTCATACAGGTTGCCGCCGACGGTGGCCGCCAGGGTCGGCAGGTTGGGGCCGATGTTGGCGACCGGAAAGGCGACGCGCACGCGTGCCCGGCGCAGAGGAGCCGACCGGGCGCCGGTCTGGCGGTCCAGCCAGGCATTGGGCAGGCTGGGCGTATCGGCGCCGGCCAGTTCCTGGATGGATTCCACCTGGGCGCGGGCGCGCGCACGCAGTTCGTCGGTCTCGCCCTGCACGCGCGTGAAGGTGCCGCAGGACTGTTCTCCCGCCATGACCTCGGCCACGCGTGCCGGGTCCAGCGGGGTTTCGATCAGGTAGGTGGCGCGGATCAATTGGGTGTTCATGGCGCGGTCCGGCGGTCGGGGCAGGAGGGCATCACAGCTGGCTCAGGTCGGGAAAGGGGCGCACCGGATCGCGGCCATCCCAGTCTTGCGAACTGGCGCGGATCAGGTCGAACAGGCGCCCCTTGGGGCCGGCGACTTCAGACAATTCGATGACCGTGCCCGGGTGGTATTCGGTATCGAAATAGATGAAGCGGCCCTTTTCGCCGACCTCGCCGCTCATCTTCGGCACAAACCCCTGCTGCAACAGGCGCGCCAGGTCGGCATCGTAGTCTTCGGTCCAGTAGGCCACGTGCTGCAGCCCGGTGCGGCCGGCCTGCTGGAAGTCGCGGTACATCGACGGCACGTCGTTGCGGGTCTGGATCAGTTCGACCTGCACGAAGCCCGAGTTGGCCAGCGCCACCGAGTTGTGCGGCTCGTGGGCCACGCCGTCGTAGCGGTAATTCACGATGGGAACGGCGGGGTTGTAGAACCAGGGGCCGACGCCCAGTGTCCGGCTCCAGTAATCCATGGCGGCCTCGATGTCGGGCACCACATAACCGAGTTGGCGGATTTCGCCCAGAAAACGACTCATGACGGCTCTTTGTAAAAGGATGTGGTCGGAACGCGGCCCCGGCGCGCGGCCGCGGGGTCTTCAGGAAACGGATTTGAGAAAGCCGGTCGAAAACCAGGGGAAGGCCGCGACGATCACCAGGCCCACCAGCAGCGCGCCGATGTAGCCCCAGATCGGGCGGATGCCTTCATCGGGGTCGACGCGGCTGATGGCGCAGGCGCCGTAGTAGCCCACGCCAAAGGGCGGCGCGAACAGGCCGATGCCCATGGAGAAGATGACCACCATGGCGTAGTGGACCTCGTGCACGCCCGCTTGCGCCGCGACGGGAAACAGCAGCGGGCCGAACAGCACGATGGCGGGAATGCCTTCGAGCACGCTGCCCAGAACGATGAAGGCGACGATCGATACCGCCAGAAAGCCGTAGCTGCCGCCGGGCATGCCGGCCATCAGCCGGGCCAGGTCGCCCGAGAACCCCGATTGCGTCAGGGCCCAGGCCATGGCGGTCGCGCAGCCCACGATCAACATGATGGCGCCGGACAACGAGGCCGTCTCGATCAGCATGGGCTTGATGCGCGCCAGGTCAAAACGCCGGTAGAACACCAGGCCGATCACGACGGAATACACGATGCCGATGGTCGAGACTTCGGTGGCGGTCGCCACCCCTTCGACCACCGCGGCGCGGATCACGAAGGGCAGGGCGACGGCAGGCAGGGCGATGACGAAGAAGCGGCCGATCTCCCGCGCCGAGAAGCGCTGCGCCAGGCTCAGGTCTTCGCGGCGGTAGCGCCACCAGACCACCGAGCACAGGGCCAGTCCCAGCACCACGGCGGGCAGCAGGCCGCCCGTGAACAGGGCGGCGATGGATACGCCGGTGACCGAGCCGATCGTGATCAGCACGATCGAGGGCGGAATGGTCTCGGTCTGGGCGCCGGTGGCCGACAGCAGCGCCACCAGGTCGCCGGGCTTGGCGCCGCGCTTCTGCATTTCCGGGAACAGCACCGGCGCGATGGCCGCCATGTCCGCGATTTTCGAGCCGGAGATGCCCGACACCAGGTACATGGCGCCGATCAGTACGTACGACAGGCCACCGCGCACGTGGCCCAGCAGGCTGGCCAGGAACTGGATCATGGCGCGGGCCATGCCAGTCATCTCGATCAACGACCCCAGAAAGATGAACAGCGGCACGGCCAGCAGCATCAGGTGCGACATGCCTTCGTCCAGGCGCCCCACCATGACCAGCATCGGGGTATGGGTGGTCAGGGCCAGGTACGAAAAGGTCGCCAAGGCGAAGGAGAAGGCGATGGGCACGCCGGCAAAGACCGTGGCCGCGACGATGCCGATGAAGAAGATCACCAGGTTCAGCTTGCCCAGGCCCGCAAACAAGGGCTGCGCCAGCCAGAAGGCCGCCACCACGGTCGCCGCCCCGGCCAGCGCCAGCAGCAGCTGACCCAGCGTCTGCGTGCGTAGCATGCGCAGCAGCGCGATCACCGCCATCAACCCCATGCCCGCCGGAATGGCCGCCGCGCGCCAGGCGTTGCTCAATTCCAGCGCGGGCGTGATGATGAAGTGCTCTTCGTGGGCGTACTCGATGGCCGGCGCCAGGATCAGGATCAGAAACGCCAACGACGCCGCCAGCGCGCCGGCCTCCAGTTGGGCGCGGCGAGCGGGGCCGATATGGTTGACCAGGGCAGTCATCCGCATATGCTCGCCCCGGCGCAGCGCCACCACGGCGCCCAGCATCGACAGCCACAGGAACAGGATGGAGGCCAGTTCGTCGGACCAGACCAGCGGACTATGGAACACGTAGCGTGCCACCACACCCGCGAACAGCACGAGAATCTCGATCAGCACGATAGCCGCTGCGACCAGTTCGACCAGGCTGCCAAGCGCGACGTCCAGCGCCTGGGCGGCTCGGCGCAGCGGATGGGCCAGCAGCAGCGAGGCGCTGGCGTGGGAAGGGGAGAGCGAGGCCATGGCGCGTCCTCAGGCGAGCTTGCCGACGGCCTGCTCCAGCAGCGTCCAGGCCTCCTGGCCAAAGCGCTGCTGCCATTCGCTGTAAAAGCCCGCCTTGCGCAATTGCTCGCGAAAGCTGTCGGCGGCCGGCTGGTTGAATTGCAGGCCGCGGCTTTCCAGGTCGGCCTGCACCGACGCGTTGAGCTTGCGGATGTCCTCGCGCTGGGCCAGGCCGGCTTCGTTGATGCCGCGCGCCACGACGGTTTTCAGGTCCTGGGGCAGGCCTTCCCACATGCGGCCGTTGGCGATGAACCAGTAGCCATCCCAGATGTGGTTGGTCAGCGAGCAGTATTTCTGCACCTCGTACAGCTTGGCGACCTGGATAATCGGCAACGGGTTTTCCTGCGCGTCCACCACCTTGGTCTGCAGCGACGAATAGACCTCGCTGAACTGCAGGCTGGCGGGCGCCGCGCCCAATCCCTTGAACATCGAGATGGGCAGGGGGCTGACGGGGACGCGGATCTTCAGTCCGCCCATGTCGGCGGCGGTGGCGACCGGGGCCTTGCTGCTGGTGGTCTGACGAAAGCCGTTATCCCACATTTTCTCGAAGGCATAGAGCCGGCGTTGGGCGATGGCCGCCCGCACGTGGGCGCCCAGCGCGCCGTCCATGGCGCTCCAGACCTGGTTGTAGTCCTTGAAGGCAAAGCCGACCGCGTTGATCGCGGCCACCGGCACCAGCGTGGCGATGACCAGCGCCGACGGGGTGAAGAAATCGATACCGCCCGAGCGCACCTGCGCCAGCATGTCGGTGTCGCCGCCCAACTGGTTGTTGGGGAAGATCTTGATGTCGACGCGGCCGTTGCTTTCCTTGAGGATGCGATCGGCCGCCTCCTGGGCGCGGATATTCAGCGGGTGGGTGACGGGCAGGTTATTGCCGTACTTGAGCGAGTAGTCGGCCGCCCGGGCGATCGCCGGGAAACCGCCGCCCAGGGCGGCTGCGGCGGGCAGGGCGCACAGGCGGCGCAGGGCACTGCGGCGGGTGAGCAGCTTCATGGTTGTCTCCAGAATCGTAGTTATGATGTTTTTTGAGGTGCCACAACAATCCCACTACCCTGCGGCATCCCGGACAATAGTGAACAGGCGCTATCATCGTCAAACCTGAAAAATGATGGGTTTTGATGTGAACCGGAATCCTCGCGAACGCAAGCGGGCGACCCTGGCCGACGTCGCGGCGCTGGCCAGCGTATCCAGCGCCACCGCCGACCGCGTGCTGAACCGGCGCCCGGGCGTGCGCAGCAGCACGGCGCAGCGCGTGTTCAAGGCCGCCGCCGAGCTGGACTATCTGCCCGAAAGCGACCTGCATGCGGTCATGGCGCCCGAACCCATGCGCCTGGTGATCCTGTTGCCGCGCGGCAGCAACCGGTTCCTGCGCATGTTGGGCGACAGCGTCAGCTATGCGCACGAACACGTTGCGCCGTTCAACGCGCGTTGCCACGTCGACTACGTGGAAAGCTTCAATCCACAGGCGCTGGCCGAGGCGCTGGCCCATCACGGCAAGCGCGCCGACGGCATCGCCTTCATGGCTCTGGAGCATCCGGTGGTGCGCGAGGCCGTGGCCGCGCTGGCGCAGCAGGGCGTGCCGACCGTCACGCTGATTTCCGACCTGCCCAACAGCGCGCGGGTGGCCTACGTCGGCCTGGACAATCGCGCCGCCGGCCGCACGGCCGGCTATCTGCTGGCGCGATTCATCGGACCGCGCGCCGCGCATGTCGCGCTGATCGCGGGATCGCGCCATTACCGCGCGCACGAAGAACGCGAGGGCGGTTTCCTGCAGCTGTATGCGGAGCAGTTCCAGGCCATGCAGGTGGTCGACCTGCGCGAGGGCTATGACGACGCCCAGCGCAACTACGAACAGACGCGGCAATTGCTCGAGCAATATCCGCAACTGGCCGGCATCTACAACATCGGCGGCGCCTCCGATGGCGTGGCGCGCGCGCTGAAGGAGGCCGGCTTGCAGCACAAAGTGGTGTTCATCGGCCATGGTCTGACGCCGGACACGCGGGCCCTGCTGATCGATGGCACCATGGACGCGGTGATCACGCAAAGTCCGATGGAGGCGCTGATGAGCTGCGTGCGGATCTTGCGCAACGTGCGTGACAAGCGGGGCGCGATGACCGGCGTGGAATTGAATCGCAGCCAGGTCGTGTTTCGCGAGAACCTGCCCTAGCCTGCCGGGTTACCACACACGTCGGGCGGTCAGGAGGCCGCCACGGCGCCGCCGGTCTGCCGGGTGACGCGCGCCAGCATGCCGCTGGCTACGCACCCCGCCAGTGCGAACGCCACCGCGGCCCGCATGGCCCAGATGGCGCCGCTGTCGGCGTTCAGGACAAAGCACGCGGCTACGAATGCCGCGCCCAGGGTCTGGCCCAGCAGCCGGGCCAGCCCCGACAGGCCGCTGGCCACGCTGGCGCGATGCCCGGGCACGCTGACCATGATGCCGCGCTGATTCGGCGACAGGAACAGGCCGAAGCCCGTGCCGCACAGCGCCATCGGCAACATCACCGCCCACGTCGGCGCGCCGGCGGGCAGCCCGCTGACGCACAGCAGGCCGGTGGCCAGCAGCGCCAGGCCGATCACGCCGAGCAGGCCGGCGGACACGCGGTCGGACCACTTGCCGGAGAACGGCGCCAGGCAGGCGCCCATCACGGGCCACGGTGCGATCAGCAGGCCGACTTCGGCGATGCCGCGCCCCAGCGTCTGGTTCAGCAGGAAGGGCAGCGCCACCATGGCCGCGCCCTGCGCCGCGAACGCCAGCACGCAGACCAGCACCGCTAGCGAGAAGGGCGGCAGGCGCAGCAGGTCGCGCGGCATGATGGCGTGCGCGCTGGCGCGTTCGCGGCGCAACAGCAGCGCCCAGCAGGCCACGCCTGACAGCCAGATCAGGGCGGTGCTCCAGTCTGGCCGCGCCACGCGTTCCAGCCCCTGCACGGTCAGGCCGAAGGCCAGCGCGCATAACGCCGCCGCGCCGGCATCCAGCGCCTTGCCGTCGCCAGGCGCGCGCGGCAGATAGCGGCCGGCCAAGGCCAGCGACACCAGGCAGAAGGGCACGTTGACGTAGAACAGCCAATGCCAGCTGAGCACCGTCAACATGGCGGACGCCAGCACCGGCCCGCCAGCCAGCGAGGCAGCCGCGATCATCGCATTCAAGCCCATGCCGCGGCCCAGCTGTTCCTTGGGATAGATGGCGTTGACCAGCGCCATGTTGCACCCCATCAGCGCCGCGGCGGCCAGGCCCTGCACGGCCCGGGCGGCCTCCAGCGTCCAGAGCGACCGCGCCGCGCCGCAGCCGATCGACGCGGCCAGGAACAGCCACAGCGCCGGCAGGAAGACCCGCCGATGGCCGATCTTGCCGGCCAGCGCCGCCAGCGGCAGCATCGTCGCCACCATGACCAGCTGATAGATCGTGACCACGCCGATCACATCCGCCGGCTCCACGCCGAGCTGCGACGAGATCGACGGAAGCGCCGTGTTGGTCATGGAGGTATCGAGCGTCGCCATCGAGATCGACAAGGAGACGGCCAGCATGGCATAGCGGCGGGTGGCGGGCGTCAATGGGTTGGGGGAAACAGAAGCTGGCATCGCGGCACACGGGGATAGGGGAAAAAACGCCCCCAAGTATGAAATCCGCCAGCCTTGCAGTGAATGGCTAAATCTGTAAAGCAGCCTTGCAAATATGAAATACTGAGGCCGTACGGAATTCCTGCAAAAACGTCGAAGGTGTAGGCATGGCGACCCGATCGGAAGGCATGGCGCTGCTGGTGGCAGCCGTGGACCAAGGCAGTCTCAGCGGCGCGTCTCGCGTCAGCGGGATTTCATTGGCGTCGGTCAGCCGGCACCTCAGCGCGCTGGAAGAACGCGTCGGCACCCGGCTGCTGGTCCGCTCGACCCGAGCCTTGCGTCTGACCGAGGCGGGGCAGCGTTACTACGCCGAGGCCAAACGCCTGCTCGCCGAAATGGACGAACTGGAAAGCAGCATGCAAAGCGAGGCCGCCGAACCCTCGGGCCGCCTGCGCGTCACGGCGCCCACGCTGTACGGCCGGGTGCATCTGCAGCCCCTGCTGGCGAAGTTCCTGGTGCTGCACCCCAACGTCACGCTGGACCTGCATCTGCTGGACCGTCCGGTGAACCTGCTGGAAGAGGGCATAGACCTGGCCGTGCTGGTGGGCGAGCAGCCCAATTCCAGTCTTGTGGCACGGCGCCTGGGCTCCATCCGCTGGGTGCTGAGCGCGGCGCCGGACTACCTGGCGCGGCGGGGCGCGCCCGCCAGCCTGCAGGACCTGGCGCAGCACGACGGCCTTGTCTACAGCCACCTGGCGACGGAAGAGGTGTGGACACTGATGGACAAGGGCAAGCCCGCGACTGTGCGAGTGCCCACGCGCATGCGCTCGAACACGGTGGATGGCGTGGTCACCGCCGCTGCGGCAGGGGCGGGCATCGTCTACGCCCCGGCCTGGGCCATTGCCGAGCATGTCGCGGCGGGCCGGCTGGTGCCGTTGCTGTTGGAGAACGAGACACCGCCCAGGCCGGTGTTCGCGCTGATGACGCATCAGCGGCTGATGGCGGGCAAGGTGCGGTCGCTGGTGGAGTTTCTGGCGCGGAATCTACGGGAGAAATCGCTGAATACGCTTTGATGGGGGGCACCGCGCCGGGCCTACGAAAGCCCCAGCCCCAGCAGCATCAGGAAGGCGCCGAACAGGACGAAGTGCGTCATGCCTTCAATGGCGTTGGTCTGGCCGTCGTTCAGGTTGATGGCCGCCACCAGCAGGGTGACCAGCATCATCAGCGTTTGCAGCGGCGTCAGGGCGATATCGATGCGCTGACCGGTGAACAGCGCCAGGGCCTCCATGGCGGGCACGGTCAGGATCACCGTGGACAGCGAGGCGCCCAGGGCGATATTGACGACCGATTGCATGCGGTTGGCCAGCGCGGCGCGCAATGCAGTCAGCATTTCCGGTGCGGCGGAAATGCCCGCCACGACCAGCGCCACCAAGCCGATGGGAACATTCACACCCGCCAAGCTGCGGTTCAGCGAATGGGACATCAGCTCCGCCAATGCACCCACCGCGGCCACGCCCAGGGCCATGACGGCGGCGGACTGGCGCTTGCCTGGTGAACGGGATGAAGGCGAGGGCTGCCGGGTTTTCTTGTCGGGGTAGCTGTAGCTGAAAAAGTAGCTGTGCGGCCCGGTCTGCATTCGCAGGAAGACGCCATACAGCAACAGCATCGCCACGATGGTAAAGCCGCTGTAGGCGCGCCAATCGCCATCCGGGACAAACTCGGGAATGATCATGGAGACTGCCACGGCGGTCAGGATCATGACGCTGTAGGTGCGTGCCGAATCGTCGTTGTACGACTGTTCGCCATGCTTGAAGCCGCCGAGCAAGGCGGCCACGCCCAGGATGCCGTTGATATCCAGCATGACGGCGGAATAGATGCTGTCGCGGACCAGCGTGGGCGATTCGGCCTTGGACGACACGATCGCCAGCACAATGACTTCGACGACTACCGCCGACAACGTCAGGATCATGCTGCCGTACGGGTCGCCCAGTTTGCGCGCGATACGTTCGGCATGGCGCGCCACGCTCAGCGACGCAGCGAGGATGGCCGCGATGAGCACCCCGGTTTCGATCAGGCCGGCGAACCGGCCGTAGTCCGCCAGGCGGGCGTCGGCCAGATACCCCGCCACGGCGATCGCGCAGGCCAACAGCAGAAATTTTTCTGATTGCAGAAGGGATTTCATCGGGATTCGGCGAATCGGGATAGTGCGAGGCTAGCATGCACGGCGCCGGGGCGGATGGCCCTGCCAGGCACGCGGCTTGCTGGAGCTGCGGCGTCTTGTGGACGAAGAGAGCGCCATGGCAAGCACAGGCATACCCAGGCGAAAGCCGCCCTCGAAACGGTCCCGTCGTGCCAGGGCCGGCCATGGGAATCCGATCGCCCATTTTTTCGACCATTTCGCTGCGCATGTGACGAAATGGGCGGGTTCTCCCCTGGCGTTCGGGTCGGCGCTGATCCTGGTGATTGCATGGGGGCTGTCCGGGCCAGCCTTCGGCTATTCCGAAACCTGGCAATTGGTGATCAACACGGGGACGACGATTGTGACGTTCCTGATGGTGTTCCTGATCCAGCAGAGCCAGAACAAGGACGGCGAGGCGTTGCACCTGAAGCTGGACGAGCTGCTGATTGCGCTGAAGGGCGCTGATGCGGGCCTGGTCGATGTCGAGCGCCTGGATGAGGATAAGCTGCTGGCGCTGGCCGCGGCATGCTCTGCCCGTGCCCGGAGCCAGCGCCGCAAGCGCACGCGCAAGGGGAGGCCGGGCCGGCGCAGCGCGTCATGACTTGGCCAGTCGCGCGTGGACCCGTTCGACCAGCGCCCGCGGCCGCGCCGGCACGACGCGGTGGCCGGCGTCATACCGGCGCAGTCCGGCAAACGGCGGACACCAGGGCCGCAATACCGCCACCCACGCCACGAGAACGGCCCCCGCGACCGATGTCTGACGCGTTACTTCTTGGCAAGGAACGCGGCAACCAGGGCGTTCGCGTGCCCGTGACCGATCTGGTGCCCGGTCTTCAGGCTGTTCACCAGTTCCATGTGCTTGAGCGGACCGGCCTTCTGGAGAATATCCATCCAATGCGCGATGGGTTGGCCATACGTCTTCTCGATGGAAGGAAAGTATGAAGCGGGTCCTTTTACCTTGGCTGTCTCGGCCATCAACGCTCCTTCTTGGGGAGAGGGTTTTTTATGCGACACCCGGCGTGTGCCCGGGTCCGCTATTTTGACGCGAAAAAACAAAACTGACGCCGTTATTTCCTGCTGGCCGGGTGTGCTTGCCCGTGCCTGGTTGACGGGGTCTTGGCCGGATGCCGAGGGCAGCGGCAGCCGGTAAGCCCTCGGACGAGTCGTCAAGCGTTGTGTCGCAGCATTTACCGGTCAAACGCCGCCTGCAGCGCCTCTTTGCTGGTCTGCCCTTGATGCAACAGCAGCATCAGCAGCAACCGGGCTTTCTGCGGGCTGAGGTCGCCCGCCATGACCGCGCCAGCGTCGAACGTCGTCTTGCCGCCACCAGGGAATCCGTAGACCGGCATCGTGCGTCCGTTCGGCACGCGGGTCGAGATAACGACCGGCACGCCCTTGCCCAACGCGTACTTGACGGCCTCGAATAGGGAGACGTTCATGTTGCCCATGCCCACGGCCTGGACCACGATGCCCTTGGCGCCCTGGTCCACCGCGTAGCGCAGCAGGTCGCCATCGGCGCCGCCGAACATGGGCAGGATTTCGACGCGGGGCATCTCGCCCGCGCCGATATCGATGTGCTGCCGCCGCAGCGGCGTGCGCGAGAACTGCACGCGGTCGGACCAGACCTCGCCCAGAAATCCGAAATCCCCCGATTTGAAGGTCTCAACGTCGGCGGTGTGGGTCTTGGTTGCCGTGCGCGCGGCGTTGATCTGATTGTTCATCGCGATCATCACCCCTTTGCCCACGGCGTCCGGCGAGGTCGCGATCCGGATCGCGTTGAGCAGGTTGCGCGGTCCGTCGAAATCCGGGGAAGAGGCATTGCGTTGCGCGCCGATCAGGATCACGGGTTTGTCGGACTTCACGGTCAGATCAAGCCAGTATGCCGTTTCTTCCATCGTGTCCGTGCCATGGGCGATCACCACCCCGGCCACCTCCGGCCGGGCGAGGGCGTCGTCCACCGATTTGGTCAGTCGCGTCCACCACTTGGGTTCGACATAATTGGCCGACATGGCCGAGAAATTGTTGACTTCAATGCGGGCATACTTGGCCGCGTCGGGCACCGTCTGCATCAGGTCGTCGCCCGAAATGGCGGGGACCACCCCTTTGGTGACAGGATCGACCTTCATTGCGATCGTGCCGCCTGTCGCAATGAACTGGACCACCGGCAGATTTTCGGCCGCGGCGCCGACCGACATCGCACACATTGCAAAAAGCGAAAGCACTCGTAGTTGCAGGCTCATGAGACGATTCCCGAAGGTTGAACGGACGGTCACTCTGGTCAGTGAGATGGAGCGCGGTGGCACACGGCTTCGACGTTGTATCCGTCGGGATCCAGCACGAAGGCGCCGTAATAGTGCGGGTGATATTGCGGACGAACGCCAGGTGCGCCGTTATCCCGGCCGCCGGCCGCCAGCGCCGCCCGGTGGAAGGCGTCGACCTCGGCACGGCTGCGAGCCCGAAAGGCCACATGGACCCGCGGGCTGCTGGGCGTGCCCGGGTGTATCCAGAATGCGCCGCTCGGGGAGTCGCCGTCGCCGGGCTTGTCTGCGCCAAACCCTATGCCGGTAGGCAGCTCTTTGCGAGGCACATAGCCGATCGCCGCGAGCGCGCCCAGATAGAACGCGCGGCTGCGTGCAAAGTCGCTGACGTTGATTTCGATATGGTCCAACATGCGCAGTTTCTCCGGAAGACGGCCTCGGAGGGCCTGGCAGACCAGCATAGGTCAAGCAGGCGGGCAGCAGCAAGAACCAGAGTGCCCGACGGGCCAGCTTTGCCTATCGTGGTCCTTGGACGGGATTACGCGATCGGGGCTTGCATTGGTCAAAAGCTCAATACCTATGCCATGAGCTATGACGCTGGGGCGGTAATGCCTCAGCCACGCATCTATCAGTTTTTGCTTGAGAAACTGGGCTGCGTTGCAGACGAAATATTTTTTTTCGGAAAAGCCTCGCGTAAAACGGTCCTTCACGAGCGGTGCTGCGCGACTATATTCATCCGTATTAAAAATCGTGATAATCTGGCTCGGTATTTTCTTTCGATGCATTCGCAGTTGGGACGTTCAAGTGACTTATCAATAATCATTGTTAAGAAACCCGTATGGCGCTCAAGGCAATTTGCTCGACTCTGGCAGTGGCTTCCCTGATTGCGGGGTGCGGCACGCCTCCTGCCCAGAAATCCTCCCGGTACGATCAGCTTTCGCAAATTCCCCCTGCAAGAGGGGTATCTTTCCAAAGCGGATTCCGCAACGCTCAAAGATGAATTGCTCTATCAGCGAGCCGTCCAAAGCTACTTGTGGGCGCAACCGGCGCTGAATATCTTCGCCATGAAGGAAGGATCCGAGCGGCTGTTCGGCAAGGGCTACAACGTCCTTCCGGTGTGGAAAGAACGGCTCAATGCCAACACGCTGGTCACGACGCCGAACTCGGACGTCATCTACGCGATGGGCTATCTGGATTTGAAGCAGGATGGGCCTATGGTGCTGGAGGTGCCACCGGGCCTTCAGGGCATTCTTGACGACTTCTTCCAGCGTCCCATATGCAATCCGACGCCGGTGACGGAGAAAACCTGGTATCCCGAGCCGTACGCCAAGGATGTCTGGTGCGGCGACGTGGGGTTGCCCGGCCCCGACAAGGGCAAGGGCGCAAAGTACCTGGTCATTCCGCCCGATTACCAAGGCCAGATCCCCAAGGGTTATATCGTCTACAAATCGCGCACCTACAACGTCTTCGTTTTCTGGCGCGCATTCTTCAAGGACCCCGCCAATCTCGGCGACCCGGTCGACCTGATCACCCGCACCCGAATCTATCCGTTGGGTAAAGAGGCATCTGCCAAACCCATGCAGTTTCCGGATGGGTCCAAGGCAGCGCCCAACATGCTGTACCCCACCGACGGCACGGCCTTCGACATGTTGTCGCGGTTCATCGACAGCGAATACGTGGACCCCGTCGACGCCGATATGCGCGGCATGCTCGCCAGTATCGGGATCATCAAGGGCCAGCCGTTCAATCCCGACGCCCACACGCGGGAAATCCTGGACAAGGCTGGCAAGACCGCCTACCGGATTGGCCGCGCGATCGCCTACGATCCTCCGCCCGTCGTCCCCAACACGCGCTGGTATTCCGACCGGCAATGGGTGAATCCCTTCCCGGTCAACACCGAGTTCACCGGGCCTTCGTTCAAGTACCTGGATCTACGGACCGGCTTTTTCGCGCTGGCGTATTCGGCCAGCCCGGCGATGGCCGTGAACATGGCGGGCATGGGCGCCAAGTATCCCGTCGCGTTCCGGGATGCCGACGGCGACCCGCTATCCGGCGGCAAGTCCTACCGGCTTCACCTGCCCAAGGACATTCCTGCGGGCATCTTCTGGTCCGTCACCGTGTACCGGCCCGAAACCGCAGCGGGCCTGGCCAACGGGCAGCCATTCCCTTCCATCAACACCATGGACCGGCCCGACGTCAATCCTGATGGCTCGACCGATATCTATTTTGGCCCCACCGAACCGGCGGGACACGGCAAGAACTGGTTGAAAACCGTTCCCGGCTCGGGCTTCTTTGTGATCCTGCGCCTGTATGGGCCGAAGCAGCCGTTCTTCGACCAAAGCTGGAAACCCGGCGATGTCGAGAAGCTGAAGTAGCAAGCCGAAGGCGCGCAGGCTTGGCCTGCGCGCGCCCTGGCCCGATCTCTGCGGATCCCGCCTGCGCCACGCGACGGTACGGCGGCCACACATGCATTCAATCTGGGATGAAACGATGAAACGCACCTTCCTGGCCGCCTTGAGCCTGAGCTTTGCCGCGGGTCTGCCCGCCCACGCCGCGGATACCGCCGCGCCGCCTTCCTACCCGTTCAACAAAGGTTTCCCGACTGAAAAGGCCAGCCAGCGCGCGCGCGACGACGCCGCGTTGCAGCGCGCGATCGTGGCGTACCGCTTCTGGTATCCCACCGTGTCCGTGGAAGGCATCTTCAACGGCAACCGGGCCGTCGGCATTGAAGACGGCAAGCAGTGGGGCATTGCCGCAACGGGCCCGCGCCAAGTGGGGTTCACGCTCAATTCCGATACGCCGTACGGTTCAGGCGTGCTGGATTTGAAAGAGGGTCCGATGGTGATCGAATTGCCTCCCGGACCGTTCATCGGCCTGGTGGACGACCACAACCAGGGCTGGGTGCTGGACATGGGCCTACCCGGTCCCGACGCGGGCAAAGGCGGCAAACATCTGGTGCTGCCGCCGGGATACTCCGGCAAGATCCCCGAGGGCTACTACGTCGGGCACTCGAAGTCCTTTAAGAATCTGGTCGCCGTCCGAGCCTTGCCAGCCGAAGGCGATTTGCAAAAGGCGCTGGACGGCCTGCGCAATATCAAGATCTACCCGCTGGCCAGCGCCGATAACCCGCAACCCCTGACTGCCGTCGACACGTCCAAAAAGGCAATGGACAGCACGTCATTGCGCTGGGAAGACAACTTCCAATTCTGGGAGCAGCTCAACGGCATCATCCAGGCCGAAGCACGCGTTCCCGAGTTTTTGCCCATGTACGGTCTGCTGGCGGAACTTGGCATCGAAAAGGGCAAACCTTTCCAACCCGATGCGCGCACCAAAGGCATCCTGACGCGCGCCGCGCGCGAAGGTCGGGACCAGATGCTGGTGGGCGCCTTCGCCAGCACGCGACCGGATCGCAAGAACTGGCCGGATCGGCAATGGGAGTGGGCTGGCCTGGTGCCGACCAACGCGCAATTTGAAACACCGGCGGGCATCGACCTGGAAGCGCGCGACCGCTGGTTCGCTCAAGCCATCGTGGCGTCGCCCGCCATGTTCCGGCGCGATGCCGGCGCCGGCTCTTTGTACTGGCTGGGCGCGCGCGACAGCAAGGGCGCCTATCTGGATGGCAGCAAGCAATACAAGCTGACGATTCCCCAGCCCGTGCCGGGCAAGCTGTTCTGGTCGGTCACGGTGTATGACGCCGCGACGCGTTCGCAAGTTCAGACGGACCAGGACATGGCGGCCCTGCGCTCGCTGTTCGAACTGAAGGACGTGGACAAGACCAAGCCCGTCGAGTTGTACTTCGGGCCCAAGGCGCCCAAAGGCGGCGAAAATCGTTGGATCAAGACGTCGTCTGGCAAGGGGTGGTTTGCCTACATCCGCATTTACGGGCCTGAACCGGCCGCCTTCGACAAGAGCTGGAAGCCGGGGGATATCGAACAGGTGAAGTGACACCCGTCGAAAGAAGCTTGCGCGTCCTGCCTCCGTCCGAGAGCGGGGCGCTGGAGTTAGTGACCCTGCCCGCAGCAACCCGCTCCGAACTGGGTGCGTGTTATTTACTTGCCTTGCGCGTCGCCACCGATCTTCCTGGCCGTCAGTGTCACGGTGAAAAACTCGTTAAGCTTATCGGCCGGAACGGCATCCAACTGGTTGTTTCCATAATCAGCATGTTGCCCGCCCTCGAATCGAGGGTAATAGCCTTTCCAGAAATGGCGCGCCTGTGTACCGCCCGCGAGCACTTTTTTCGCAGGCAGCCCGGCTACGAATCGCGTATCGGCGATGTCCGCTCGCGCTCGCAAAGCGACGCGGGCTTCTGTCAATGCCCAATGGCATACCCCCCGTCCGTAATAGTCCTCATCGAGCAGCATGTCGGCATACACGGTGCCCACGTACTCGGTGGCGGATATACGGGAAAGGCGGAACGGTTCGTGGCTGGACAATGTCGGCACGTGGCCGGACAGGGCGTTGGATTTGCCACAGCGGGCGCCGTTGCTGGCGTCGAACTGCACAGTGCCCTCGACTACCGTAAACGGCGATTTGCCGTCGGCTGCGCTTGAGAGATCGGACGCATTAGCAAGTGTGAGCCGTATTTCATAGGCCTGCGTCGGCGCGGGGTTCAGCTTGCGCAGCGGTGGTGTGCGCGCGTTGGATGCGGCGTCGGCTTTGGCCGGGCTGTCGGCGTAAGTAGACCCGCATCCGGCGGCGGCCAGCAGGACCAGCGTCGGCAATGCCCAACGTAAGGCAGGCGACGAAAAATATCGAAGGGCGCGCGACAATGTCGATGTTTCCTATGCTAGCTATTGGAAGTTCATTCAACGGCGGGCGAACGATTCGTCCAGAATCGCTGCGCCGAGAGGGGGATTATCGCATCGCGCATGGGATCCTACGCCGCAACCCTAAGGCCGGCTGGCGCACGTCGGCGTGCTGAGACACCCATGATCGAATCCGCTCAGCACGGCGGCGCGTAGCACCTGGCCGTCATTCGACTCCAGCAGGCCCTGCACATGAATACTGCGCGTTTCCTGGCCTCTGCAAAAGTTGAGCTCGTTCGGGCTGTTGGCATAGGTGTAGAGCAGAAGATTGCGAGTTGCCAGATCATCGACGCTGGCGGGCACGCCATAGGTATTAATGTAGCCGGGCGACGCGGCAAGAATGCGGCGTGTGGCTGCCAGGCGTCGGATAGTTACGTTGGAGTCTCGTTCGAACTCGCGGGTCCGGATGGCGACGTCGATATTGTTGTCGATCAGGTCGTGGTACGGGTTGGAGACTTCGATATACACCCGCACGTTCGGATAGCGGGCCGTGTACTCCTTGAGCAAGGGAGCGATGTGATGCACGGAGAATGATAGGGAAGCCGTGACGCGCAGAGTGCCTGTCGGATTGAGCACCGTGGCGCTCGCTGCTGCCTCGGCGTCTTTGATGTCGACCAGCACGCTCTTGCAGCTCTGATAGAAGTTCTGCCCGGCCTCCGTCAGGCACAGGCCGCGCGTACTGCGCGTCATCAGCCGGGCGCCGATTCTGGCCTTCAGCGACGCCAAGTGCCGACTTGCCGCCGCGTTAGAAACTCAGTGACGCGATGCCGTTTATCCGGTCCGCGGAAGGGCGCCACGGCAGCCGATAGCGCGGCAAAGCCGCAGCTTGGAGTCCATGCCGCAATGGGTAGCGGTACACGATTTGGCGCCGTTGACATCGTGACGTCACGATGTCATGATGTCTTCCATGAAACCGACACTATTGGGCAGCACGCCCCTATACGCGCAGGTCGAAGCGGGCCTGGCCGCCGAGATCGCTTCCGGTGCGCTTCCCACAGGAGGCCAGCTTCCTGCAGAAGAGCAGTTGATGGGACGCTTTGGCGTGAGCCGCACGACGCTGCGCAAGGCGATAGAGAACCTGGTCGGACGCGGCCTGGTCGAGATACGGCGCGGCAAAGGGACGTTCGTCGCGCAACCGCGGCTAACGCAGGAATTGACACAACTTACGGGTTTTGCGGAGGACATGATCGTCCTGGGCAAAAACCCCACGGCGCGGTTGCTGGATAAGCGGATCGTGGAGGCGGACAGCACGGTCGCTCAACAGCTCAACTTGCCGGTCGGCGCCAAGGTCTACCGGATCGAACGGCTGCGGCTGGCCGACGGCGTCGCCATGTCATTCGACGAAACCTACCTGCCGCTGGACATCGGCGAAAAAGTGGTCAGCCATGATCTGGACGTCGAGCCGATCTTCGATCTGCTCGAAAACAAATACCTGGTGCCATTGATCGAGGCACGGTACCAGTTGGAGGCGGTAACGGCAGAGGCGAACGTTGCCGCCGCGCTTGGCGTCAAGGTCGGGGCACCGATTTTTCTCATCGTGCGAACCTCGTTTACCCTGGGCGGCAAGCCAATAGACTATGAAAAGCTGTTCTATCGGGGAGACCTGATCCGGTTCTCCACGACGCTGCTGCGCCCGGCTCGGCAGTGATGGAGTCCCCGTTCGTGGCCGTATCCACTACCCTTTGGCTATTTGCCGCGGCTTTTGGCGCAAGTGCGCTGGGCGGCGTGCTCGGCATGGCGAGCGGGATCTTCATCGTGCCGATACTTACCCAGCTGTTTGGGGTGGACATTCATGTGGCCATCGGCGCCAGCCTTGTTTCCGTGATTGCATGCTCCTGCGGCAGCGCAGCTCCCTTTCTCAAGGCGCGGCTGACCAATGTGCGGCTCGCCATCGTACTGGAAACCGCCACGACAGTCGGCGCGCTGACGGGCGTTCTGCTCATCGGCATCCTTCCAACGAAGGTCCTGTATGTCCTGTTCACCGCTATCCTTGTGCTGTCCGCGCAGCAGATGCTAGCCCGGCGCCGGGAGGTGCTCAACACTAGCGTGCCGGATGCTCGCAGCTGGGCCACCAGGCTGCGCCTGCACGCGCAGTTCCCCGATCGCGCGCTTGGCAAAGATGTGGCCTATCGCGTGGGCCGGGTGCCGTTGGGCCTTTTCTTCATGTACGGCGCAGGCCTGATTTCCGCGCTGCTGGGCATCGGCTCGGGCGCACTGAAGATTCCGGCAATGGATACGGCCTTGCGGCTGCCGATCAAGGTTTCCTCGGCCACTTCCAACTTCATGATCGGTGTCACGGCCGCCGCCAGCGCGGGCGCTTACCTCGTGCGGGGCGACATCGACATCGGCATTGCCAGCCCCATCGCGCTCGGATCGGTGGTCGGCGCCGTGGCGGGCGCGCGCCTGCTGGTACGGCTGCCGGCCGACAAATTGCGCCTCTTCTTTGTGGTCGTGCTGGTCCTTCTGGCCGTGCAGATGATGCTTAGCGCCTTTGATATCTCCATTCCGAACGGCCATTGATGAAACAGTCCATCCCCGCAATCGAAAAGAACGACCGGCTGATCGCTGGCCTGCTTGGGTATGGCACCTGGGTGGCTTCTACCATCATCGCGGCGGGCATGGCCTTGATGGCGCTTGATCAACTGGGACATGGTCTGGCTTTTCCGCAAGGCGGCTTCGGTCTGCTCAAGGCTGGCGTTGCGCTCTTTATCTTGCTGCCGGTGGCACGTGTGGCGCTGCTAGCCTGCATGTTCCTGCGCGACCGGGACTTCCTCTTTGCCGGGCTTTCGGCTTTCGTGCTGGCGGTCATGGGGGTAGGCGTCCTGCTTGCGCGGTGAGGCCCCTGCGCCTTGATGGGGCTAGTCCGAGTCTCCCGGCGCGCGGCGGTCGCGCACGGCGTCTTGATACTGTGGCACCACACGACGGCCACGGGCCGCAAACGCCTCCGTGTCATTAATGCCAAGCACGACGTTTCCTACTCTGGCAATTCCCTGTCTTCAACAAAAAAGGCGAACTTTATTCCAGCTGCTCAGGGTATGAGTAGCAGGAATAAAGTTCGCCTTTTCTTTGTAGGGGGTAGGGCGATTTACTGAGAGCTAGAATTTCGCCGTTTCGATAAGTGGCACTCTTGCACTGCTGATTTTTATGTCAAAGTTCGCCTTTTTGACGGTGCTGTCAGAGCGACGCAACCTGTTGGCCGACGATTTGCTTGCCCTAGACTATGTCGGTTCTCCGCCAGGAGCGGAAATTCGCTTGGTTGATTCCAATACCCGGTGAAGGCTAATTGCGGTCGTCCTGCGTCGGCGACCCCGATGACTGCTCCTGCCGTAGGCGGCAATTTGCGCCCAGAGGTATGGACGCCAGCACGAAGGCGCTCAGGTGGCACGTGGCCAATCTTCGGGCACTAACTTGTGTCCGTCGCGCCAACGCTTGCGGTTAAATAGGGGAGTTATGTGGTACTCCCCCGGGAGAGCACAGAATCTGGGAGGGGGGGGCCGAGGGACTTCTCCGGGGGCGTCCCGAAATTCCCCCAAAGAATAAGGACACCAAGTAATCAGGATATAGGGACAAAACGACACGTCAACACACAAAAGATACGCCCGGGGGCGGTTGCGCCGTTCTCCCCCTGCCTGGTCCCAAAGTCTTGTCAGGATGCGGCCGGGCCGAGATACTTATCTCAACACGTCAGCTCGAAGGAAACAGTGATGACCGCAGTCAAAAAAGCAGAGGGGCAAGAGGTTGATAAAAGTGTCGCAGCGAAGTGGAGTGCGCCGCTCGCAAAGGCTGGTTGGACTTCTATTCCGAACGTCATATTTGAGAGGCAACAAGCGCTGGGGCTGTCTCCGCTCGACATCAACATCCTTTTGCACTTGGCCGGCTACTGGTGGAAGCCGAAGGACTTTCCGCATCCTTCCAAGGCTACCTTGGCCAAGGCAATCGGCGTGACACCCCGCACGATACAGAAGCGGATAGCCGGCATGGAGGCCGCGCAGTACATAAAGCGTGTCGCGCGCAAGACTAGTTCAGGCGATAACGACACGAATGAATATGACCTCTCGGGGTTGATAGAACATGCCAAGCCGTTTGCTCAGGAGCGGATTGAAGACCGGGAACGCCGTAAGCGTGAGCAAACTGAGCGGCTTACCAGGAAGAAGCCGCTAACGGTGGTCAAGTAAAGAATGCGCAGTTTGCAGGTTTTGCGACGTAGCTCAGAAGGAACGAGCACCAACGCTCAAGCCGCCCGCGGAGGGTGGTTGTTCAAAGGCAGGGCATATGCCTGAACATGTGTTGGAGACTCAGGTTCGAGTCCTGACGTCGTAGCGGTACGCGTCGAGTCACCTTCGACGTGTGTGCAGTACGTGGTGTAGCTTAGAAGGACAAAGCGCCGACGCTCATACCGCTCGCGGAGAGTGGCTAGCGATGGTTGGGTGGGACCAACATCGTAACGCGTTGGAGACCCGGGTTCAATTCCCGGCATCACGCCCCATCGGGCAATGGGCCAATGTACAACGATATCGCTATCGTGCATTCCACTAGGTTCTCGTGTTTGCATCAAAACTGTCGTATCTCCGTGGGTGAAGCGTGTACATAAAGCAGCTTTTTATCAAGAGATTCCGTGGCATCCACCTACTCGCATGGTCACCGAGAAAAGGCGTGAACTGTCTTGTCGGACCGGGAGACAGCTGCAAGACGACAGTCCTGGATGCCATCGATTTACTGTTCGCAGAGCGCTACAACATCACGTTTGACGACCTTGACTTCTACGAGGGTGATACATCGCACCCCATTGAGATAAAAGCAGTCCTAGCTGAGCTTCCAAGGGAGTTCCTCCGAGATGACCGCTATGGGCTCCACCTGTCAGGATGGTCCAGTGGCGCCCCCGATAAGCAGTGGCGGGAGGAACCTAACGAGGCGGAAGGCATCGAACCGGTACTCGCGGTAGAGTTGGTCGTCGATAAATCGCTAGAGCCGGACTGGCACATAGTCACGCGGCGCAACGACGTGATTGACCGGAGCAAGAGGATTTCGTTCGAGGACCGTAAAGTGTTGTCGCCAGCCAGAGTTGGCGGCTACTCGAACCGCCATTTGTCTTGGGGTAGAGGGTCTGCCCTGCAGCGAGTGGGACCGTCGCCAGAGGAGCTGCCAATAACGCTTAGTCGGCTGATTCGCTCTGCCAGAAAATCGTTCACTCAGGAAGCGGCAGGCGCGTTTAGTGAACCCCTAGAGACCATCTCTGGTGAAATCGAAAAGCTTGGCGTCCAGTTTCAAAAAGGACTCGTCGCTAACCTCGATTTCGCGAGCATTTCCATGGGGGCAGGGGGAGTCGCCCTCCATGATGGTGAAATCCCTGTCAGGTGCATGGGTACGGGGTCGTCTAGGCTCGCTGTGGCCGCGTTGCAGAGTTCCGACTCCGGTGCCAAACAGTGCTTCCTTGTAGACGAGCTGGAGTACGGTCTGGAACCACATCGAATCTCGCTGCTTGTTTCGCACCTCAGAAACAAGGTTGTCAGCGGGGGGCAGGTGTTCATCACGACGCATTCTCCGACCGTCCTAAAAGAGCTGCGTCTCCCGGAAGTCAGTGTCTGCAGAAGGGACGGTAAGGACGGCCGACTCAGGATTCGGCAAGCCAGTAAAACTGAGACGGCTACAAACGATGAGCGTCGTTACACCCGCTACCAGGGTGAGGCGCTTCTATCTACAAAGATTCTTGTGTGCGAGGGGCAGACAGAGGTTGGCCTTATGAAGGGATGGGCCTCGACACTACCTTTGGACTTTCAGAGTTTGGGAGTAGCTGCGGTGGACGGTGGAGGTGATACTGCTGCTTTCGCGGCCGCCATCCACTACGCTGAGTCAGGTTATAAGGTAGCGCTACTCACTGACAGCGACAATCGGCCGGCGCCTAAGACAATTGAAGAATTCAAGAAAAATAAGGTAGAGCACTTTGAATGGGGAAATGGCCGTTGCACTGAGCAGGAGCTATTTCAAGGCGTACAGTCTGTCGAGCTGCGGAAGGCGCTCCTGAAGACGCTTTTATCTGACGACGGGTTCCCGGTAAAAGCGGGCTGCGGCCAGCTGAACGGAGCATTTAAGACGAACTTCCCTGAGCTTTCTGACGTCTTCCCGTACCTGAGCGACGCCAATAACGCTGGGGTGATTGGCCTGAAAGCCAACACGGAAAAGTGGATGAAGAAGAATTTCGACCTTTGCTTTTCCATCGGTCGAACGTACCTGCCGGATGTTCTTGCTCAGGCAGATGGGACGTTGGCTGCTACCTTGGAGGAGCTTCATTCGTGGCTTTTTGACGATGCTTGAGGAAACCGTTGAGCGGCTCTTGCGGTCCGGAGCCGGAACTATTGAGGCCCCGGCAGGAACAGGCAAGACAGAGCAGATTGCGAGGATTGCCGCCCTCGTGCCGGGGCGCTGGCTTGTTCTGACGCATACAATCGCCGGACGCGACGCACTGCGCAAGCGTCTGCTAAGCCTCGATGTTAGCGACGGAAAGGCTCATGTCGACACTATTGCGGCTTGGGCATTCAGATGGGCCTCAGCATATCCGGGAGCATCTGGTCTCGTAAAGACGGCAGAGGGTAAGCGCAAGTCCTGGAGCGAGGTGTACGGCGCGGCTGCCAAGCTCATAAATTCTGGCGCGGTCACCAGTGCATTGAAAGCATCCTATGATGGCGTGCTCGTTGATGAGTACCAAGACTGTTCAGTCGCACAGCACGCAATTGTCCTAGCACTGAAAGACATTCTCCGCTGCTATGTCTTCGGTGACCCACTACAAGCCATCTTCCAGTTTGAACGCAATAAGGCGGACGAGGCTGTAGTTGATTGGAGTGCTGTGCTCACGGACTTTCCGCTCCACGGCGCTTTAGAGATCCCGCATCGATGGGTGCGCGCTAGTAATGCTGAGCTAGGGCGGTGGTTGATTACCATGCGGGCATCGTTCCGCGCCGGCGGTATCGACCTTCAGTCAGCACATCATCTACCCCTGCGCTGGGAAAAGTGCCAGAAAGACCTAAATAGTCGAGAGCTGTCTTCGTATTGTCGAGTACGAAAACGGGGCGATGAGCTGTTGGCAATCATAGATACGAGCAAATCTGCCGTAAGGAGAGCCGAGCTCGCAAAGCACCTTTATGGGACCACCTTAGAGCCGGTAGGAGGACCATGCGAGATGACCTTCTATTCTGATGTGAGGCGCACCACCGGTTTAGAACGGGCTCTCGCAGTGTTAGACCTAGCAGGAGCTGTATGGAAAGGCGCTGATGCTTCGGGTAAGAAGAAGAGGGTGAGTAGCCTGCTGAACTCACCTAATCGTGTCGTGAATCCGCCGACAGAAACAGAGCTAGCAATATGTGCCGTGGCGCAAAGTGATGATTTCAGCGCCATTTCAAATGCCTTGAGTGTTTTCGCGAGGACCGAGCCGGTGCGGATTGTACGGCCAGAATTGCTCTTGTCGGTCAGAGCGACTCTGGAAATGCTTACGTCCAATCCAGACGTCGATATGGAAGACGCATGCTGGCAGGTAGCCAATCGTAGGCGGCAAGCCGGGCGCTCGATACGGGATAAATCGGTAGGCAGCACGTTACTGTTGAAAGGCCTTGAGTTTGACCATGCTGTCATCACGCCGGACGCTTGTGCGGCTGCATGTGACTGGTATGTTGCGCTCACTCGGGCAACTCGAAGCATTCGGGTGCTATCGCCTTCGCCATTTCTGGAGTTTCCTTCAAGCCTGGCGGCGGAATGACGTCAAGCGCGCCTGGGTTAAGTAACAAGCATTGAGGACGTAAGGGAAGCCGTCGGTTGAACATTGGCGAGGCTTATGCGAGGTGACTTGCCTACGCACTGCTCTCATTAGCTCCAGAATGGACGGGTTTGCTTCCTTCAAAGTCGCCAGGTCCGTTGCGAACCCATTGTGCTCATGAAGCGCTAACGCGACGGCACGTGACCTCGAGAATCCGCCCTCGCAATGCACGACTATCGAGATGTACTCGTTAGGAATGGTAATCCCCCCATAGACGCGTCGCCCTTCATGTGACCAATAACCCAACTCAGGCCCTATCCGGGCCGCCCAAACGGCTTTGAGTGAGCCCCGCTTCGAAAAATCGAATTCAAGACCGCCCAAGTTAATGCGGTCCAGGCGATTGTGCTGTGGCTGTCAGGACGAAAAGCATTTCCACACGGCCTCAACCCTAAGCGGACATTGAAAAAATTCGCTTTGAACCAGGTGGCCTGCGGCAGCCACCTGCCGACTTGTGAAAGGAAAAATTTTCGTGGCCATACGGCGCCATACTGAAATGGGGGAAGCTCGGAAGCCCGTAACAAATCAGGCATGGGGAGCTGGACCGAGGTAAGACATTCTTGTAAGCCTCTTTTTTCTCTGCCAAGGCACGTTAAACTCCGCGTTTCCTTGATAACTCTTCGATCCGGGCGCGGCATATAGACTGGTGGATCAGGTACGTTCGGGAAGTTGCAATTCGCGTTATAACGCTTGTCTCGGCAGTATTGTCGTCACTTGTCTACTTTTGTTGACGCGTTCTCGGACCCCGGCGACAGCTGGAAAACAAGGATAATTACGGGAGTATTCCGCCATATGGCACAGAAAATGCAGAAGCCTGAGAGCAAGAGCACCGGGCAGGAACTGCTGAGGCAACGGTGGATAGAAGGGGCGCCGCTGGTGGCGATCTGGGGGCAACAGGCGGGTTGGTCGCCAGCCATGCCTGACCCGGTTCTCTAAATAACGGTGTCAGACTACGTTTTCGACGAGCGCCCCTCAAAACGTAGTCTGACACCTTATTTGGGATCCAATGCTTGATGCCTATGCCATGAGTTATGACGTTGGAGCGGTAAAGCCGCAGCCACGCATCTATCAGTTCTTGCTTGAGAAACTGGACGTCGTTGCAGATGAGGTGTTGTTTGTTGGGGATACCGTTATCGCCGATCTAGAGGGGCCGAGAGTTTTTGGCATGCAAGCTTGTCTTCTCAATCGCTCTGCAGGTCAAACCCTTGCGGATATGCTGTTACCCAGCTTGCCGATAGGCCGGTAGATCGCGGAATACTTGACACTCCCAAGCGCTTTCTCTGCGCGGGCGGTCCATCGGGGGTAGGGGCACGAGGTGGCCGAGGGCGCTTTTAGGGGGAATTTGCGCGTTTGCGTTTGGCTGAATGCTCAGAATCGTTGAGACTTCGTAGCCTAGATTTAAGTACCGCACGGCGTAGAGCTACTAGCGTGGACCAGTATCCACGCCAGCGACGGCGAAACAGTGGAGGTTCAAACCGCGCTCGTTTGAGCCTGAATCATTCACTCAAGCCGACACCGCACTGCGGCTTGGGCGGTTCGCCGGAAGCGGCCATTCGTCAACGGCTGCTACCGACCCATTGCAGCCGGTCGAGCAGTCTCTGTTCGACGGGCAGGTATTGGAGTGGAACGGTCATTCCCCGCCGTCGCCAGGGATACCGGTCACCGGCCTCTGCGGGCGCTTAGAACCGTGCGCTGGTGAGGCGGCTTTTGCGCGCGTGCAGTGGCCTCGCCCATCGGCGTGCGCGCATCATCCACAGATTGATTAGAGCGAACAGGGTATGCAACTCTGCGGATTCTTCATCAAGCCGCGATAGCGCACTTTTAGATGCCTCCGTGCGCAGCGATGAACATGGCGACGGCCGAACGGCAATAGGATTCGATTTCGCTGTCATCCTCTGCTCTCGCCTCATCGAAGCGTGCGATAAGCAGAAGATCTGATCCTTTGAAAAGCGCGGCAAACAAGCGGGCGGATCGGCGAGCATCGGGTACGTTCAGAATCGCTTTCGCGTGCAACTTATGCAGCACGGCCTCGACTTGGGCGATGACATGGGCGGGCCCGGCTTCGTAATGGAGCTTGCTTAACGACTTTTGATTCGTCTTGTCGGCCAAAACCATGGCTTCGACACTACGGACATCCGGGCTTAACAGCGTGCGAAGCAGGGATGATCCCACCGCCATGAGCTGATCTTCGGCCGAACCGCCGACACTGTCAGAAAGGGCCAGGGGTGCAAATTGATGGCAGTGAGCCACCATGGCCGCGCTGAACAGCGCCTCCTTGTTCTCGAAGTGCCGATAGATGCTGAGTTTGGATATCTGCGCCCTCTGCGCGACCTTGTCCATGGTCGTCGCTTGAAATCCCAATTCCACAAAGAGTTCGCCGGCGGCGTCGACGATCGTTTGGCGAAGCGCTGCGTTGGCGGGCCGGCCGCGCCGGCCCTGGCTGTTTTCGGTCACGACAATTCCAGTACTTGACAGTATTCAAATTCTCCAATTACGATACCATTAAGTATCGCAATTTGCAAGACGCGGGCAGGCTTTGCCCGGGCGCTCACCGTTATCGGCATTGTCGGGCGGGTCAATACCGCCTTGGGCAACTCTCTTGCTAATGGCAAAGCCTCGCTCGCTGATCGTATCAAACGCGTATCGCGGAACGATGCTGCACACCACGCCCAGCCCAACCCTCCATCCACAACACGGAGTCCATCATCATGAAAGACGTCATCATCATCGGAGGCAGCTTTGCCGGCCTCGCCGCCGCGCTGCAACTCGGCCGGGCCCGCCGCACGGTCACCGTTCTCGATACCGGTCGGCCGCGCAACCGCTTTGCCGGGCACTCGCATGGCATGCTCGGCCACGACCACAAGCCGCCGCTGGACATCCTAGTCGAAGCGCGGCGACAACTGGCGCGCTATCCAACGATCAGCTTGGTCACTGCGCGGGCCGAGAGCGTGTCTGGCGCCGTCGACGATTTCCGCGTCATCACTGACGATCACGAAAGGTTGAGGGCTCGCCGCGTAATCCTGAGCTATGGTGTCGTCGATCAGATGCCTGATGTTCCGGGCTTTGCCGAGAACTGGGGCTCATCCGTCATCCCATGCCCCTATTGCGACGGCTTCGAAGTTGCTGACCAGCATTGGGGCCTCGTCTGGCCCGGCCCGCAGTCGATGAATCAGGTCAGGCTGTTTCACGATTGGACCGACAGGTTGACCGTCTTCGGCAACGGTCACGACATCACTGCCGACATACGGGCCGATCTGGCGGGCCGGAAGGTCCCTCTCGTTGATGGCCGGATCACCGAAATCGCACGTCACGGGAGCCATGGTGCCACCATCAAGCTCGATATCGGCCCCGATGTCGCGGTCGACATCCTGTTCGCGCATCCGCGCAACAAGCCGTCCGTAAACCTGCACGACGCACTGGGCCTTGCCACGGTCAATACGCCAACCGGCATCGCGCTTAAGACCGACGAGCGCCGTGAAACCAGCATGCCGGGCATCTACGCCGCCGGTGACCTTGCCAACCCCGGCATCCCCTCGGTTACTACGGCGGCATGGCAAGGAGCGATGGCGGGTATCTTCGTTCAGCAGTCGATGCTGGTTTAAGAGCGCATGTGACCGGCAGTTTGTGGCCGAAGACAGTCATCGTGGGGGGATCCCTCCGGCCACTTTCTTGGGCGGGAAAAGAAAAAGCCCCGAAAGGTTCGGGGCTATTCAGACCTAGTTATGTCACCGCTTATCGCGAAGTTCGCCTTTCTTCAATCTGGAGGCGGTCCATCTGCGCAGAATAGAAGATGATCTCCGCACAGTGGCTGGTGTTGCCCGCTGAAGCCAAAAGGCGAACTTCAACGACAAAGGCGAACTATATCCCCGCCCCTCAGGGTATCCCCCAATCACATTCCTCTTGCGGAAAATCAATCTCCTATAGGAAACTTTGTGTCATAGCCGCATCCGAGCGGCGGACACAAGGGGAAGGGTATGAAAAGCAAGATCATGGCCGCCGCGCTGGCGTTGGCGGCGGGGTTGGGCGGGGCGGCGCAGGCGGCGTATCCGGATCATCCCGTCCGGCTGGTGGTGCCCTTCGGGGCGGGCGGCATCACGGATATCGTGGCGCGGCAGGTGGGTAAGGGCATGGGCGATGCGCTGGGCCAGAGCGTGGTGGTGGAAAACCGGCCGGGCGCGGGCGGGGTGATCGCGGCGCAGGTGGCGGCGGCGGCGCCGGCCGACGGGTATACGATTTTCATGGGCACGGTGGGCACGCAGGTGGTGAACCCGCTGATCTACGCCAAGCTCAGCTATGACGCGGACAAGTTCGTGCCGGTGGGGCTGGTGTCGGGGTCGCCTTACCTGCTGGCGGTGCGGGGCGATCTGCCGGCGGCGAATTTTGCCGAGTTCGTAACGTACGCCAAGGCGCATCCGGCCAAGCTGAATTTCGGGTCGGCGGGCACGGCGAGTTCACCGCATCTAGGGCTGGAGTTGCTGAAGCTGACGGCGGGGGTGGACATCGTGCATGTGCCGTTCAAGAGCGGCAGCGAGGCAGTCAATGCGGCTATCGGCGGGCAGGTGGATGTGGTGATGGACGCCAGTCCGGTGATCATGCCGCATGCACAGTCGGGCAAGTTGCGGGCGCTGGCGGTGGCGTCGGATCAGCGGTTGCCGTCGGCGCCGCAGGTGCCCTCGGCCAGCGAGGCGGGCGATGCAGCGTTGCAGATCAGTTCGTGGAACGCGTTCTTTGTGCCGGCGGGCACGCCGCCGGCGGTGGTGGAGAAGCTGAACGCGGCGTTGCGCCAGACGCTGGCGTCGCCGGACCTGAAGGCGCGGCTGGCGGGGCAGGGCACGCAGCTGTACACCGGCGCGCCGGATGAATACCCGCGCTTTATCGCGGCCGAGAAGGCGAAGTGGGCCGAGATCGTGAAGCGCGCCAATATCAAGATGGATTGAGGATGGCGATGATGAACGGGGCCGAGACCCGGGCGACACGAAACGCCCACCTGATGACGCAGAAGATAGAGACGACCCGATGAGCACATTGCACCAGACGACCCGCGCCTTGCATCCGCTCGCCGGAAAACCCCTGGAATTGGCCGACACGCTGCGGTCGGGCAACGCCTGGAAGATCCGGCTGGCCTGCGGTTTCATGGGCCTGCGGTTAACGCGCCGCACGTTCGACATCGTGCAGGGCGACCTGGAGACCGAGGCGTTCGGCCGCATCAATCCCTGGCGCCAGGTGCCGGCGCTGCTGACGCCGGAGGGCGAGTGGCTGGCCGAATCCCAGGCGATCCTGTGGTACCTGGGTTGCGGCACGCCGTGGCTGCCGGAAGGCCGCCTGGAGCAGGCGCAGGTGGCCAGCTGGCTGAGCTTCGAGCAGACCCAGCACATGCACGCGTTCGCGCAGCCGCGCCTGTTGATCCATCTGCGCGAGACGGCGCGGGTGGACGACCCGGCGATGGTGCAATGGCGCGAAATCGGCATGCGGGCGGCGGCGTGGATGAACGCGCATCTGGCGGCCCGTCAGTTCCTGGTGGGCGAAGCGCCGACGATCGCGGATATTGCGTTGTATCCGTACACCAGTATGGCGGACCAGGGCGGTTACGACCTGTCCGCCTTTACCCATATCAGCGCCTGGCTGGCGCGCATGCGCGCGTTGCCGGGCTTTACGCCGTTGTTGGAAACGGCATAGGAAGGAGTCGAGATGGCCGATACGATGAACCTGGGCAAGGACGAGTTGATACAGCGGGCGCAGGCGGACATGCAGCGCACGCTGGAGACGCCGGACTGGACGCTGCGCCAGCGCCTGGCGCTGACCTGCCGCATTCTGTTCGACGGCGGGCATGATTCGGGGTTGGCGGGGCAGATCACGGCGCGCGCGCCGGAGCCGAACCGCTATTACACGCAGCGGTTGGGGCTGGGGTTCGACGAAATCACGGCGGACAATCTGCTGCTGGTGGACGAGGACCTGCGAGTGCAGGAAGGCGGCGGCATGCCGAATCCGGCGAACCGCTTTCATTCGTGGATCTACCGGGCGCGGCCGGACGTGAACTGCATCATCCATACGCATCCGCTGCACGTGGCGTCGCTGTCGATGCTGGAGGTGCCGCTGGAGGTGTCGCACATGGACAACTGTCCGTTGTACGGCGACGTGGCGTTCCTGAAGGATTGGCCGGGCGTGCCGGTGGGCAATGAAGAAGGCGAGATCATTTCGGCGGCGCTAGGCGATAAGCGCGCGATCCTGCTGTCGCACCACGGCATGCTGGTGGCGGCGGGCACAGTGCAAGAGGCCTGCGTGCTGGCGCTGCAGTTCGAGCGGGCCGCGCGCATGCAGCTCTTGGCGATGGCGGCGGGCAAGATCCAGCCGATTCCGCCGGCGCTGGGCAGCGAGGCGCATGACTGGATCCTGACGCCCAAGCGCTCGCAGGTGGGCTTTGCGTATTACGCGCGGCGGGCGCTGCGCCAGCATCCGGACGTGCTGGGCTGACTGGACGGGGCGTGTCGTCGCGCGGGAGCGACGGCCGGTCGGGGGCGCCCGATGGCGATGCGGCGGGCGCCCGTCAGGGGCTGCCCCGGGCGGGTCCGCTCGACGTAGGAGCCGGTTTCGGGCATTCTTACCGGTCGTTACCGCGTCCTTTTCCGCCCCATGATTGACCTGCCTCATCGTTTGCGCACGTTGCGTCGCCAGCAGTCCCTGTCCCTGGAACAGCTGGGCGAGCGCACGGGACTGACCAAAAGTTATCTCTCCAAGCTGGAACGCGGCTTGAGCGAGCCCTCGATTTCGACTGTGCTGCGGCTGGCCGAAGCCTACGGCGTGGGCGTGTCGCAGTTGGTGGGCAGCGGCGATGACGCGGCGCAGGACGAGGTGGTGAGCCTGGTGCGGGTGGCCGATCGCGAGGCGTTACAACGCCGCGATCTGGGCAGTGAATACCATTACGAGTCGCTGGCCGGGCGCCGCAAGGTCAAGGCCATGGAGCCTTTCCTGGTGCATCCGCCGCGCGAGTTTCCCGACGCGTCGGCGGTGTTTCCGCACCCGGGCGAGGAGTTCCTGCTGGTGCTCAAGGGTGCCATCGAGGTGCAGGTGGGCGAACGCGAGTTCCGCCTGGATACCGGCGATTCCCTCTATTTCGATTCCGAACTGCCGCATCGCATGCGCACGGTCAGCCGCGGCGCGGCCGAGGTGCTGGTGGTGGCGGCGCATTGATTCCAAGGAAAGCGCAGTGAAGCATGATCAATCGCGGCTGGTCCGCATCGATGCGGGCCCCCTCAAGAACCCGGTGCCCGGCAAGCCCAAGCGGCCGATTTCCGGCGACGCGGCGTTTCGCACGGTGACGGCGTTCGAAGGCAATGCCGGCCGCGCCGAGGCGGGCGTATGGGAAAGCACCGCGGGCAGTTTCCAGTCCAATACCACGGGTTATATCGAGTTCGGCTACATCGTCGAGGGGGCTGCGCGCCTGGTCGATCCGGACGGCACGGTGCACGCATTGACAGTGGGCGAAGCTTTCGTGATGCCGGAAGGCTATACGGGCCGCTGGGAAGTGGACACCTTCGTCAAGAAGATCTATTTCATCAGCCGCACGGTGTGAGGCCGAAATCCTCGGGCCGGCAGGCCTGATGCCGCGCCCGTCCTGGGCGCGGGCGGCCTGCCTCAGGGCGGCGTCGGCCGCTGCGGATAGGCCGACGTGCCGAACGTGTTGCCCATGCGGTTGCCGATGGTGGCGGGCGTGGGCAGGCCCATCTGGTTGGGCGGCTTTTGCGTGATGGCTTCCGAGCCCAGCGTGGACGGCGGCTTGGGCGTGGCGTCGGGCGCCATTTTCTGGTTCAGGCAGTCGTACGACAGGGCGCGGTAGCCGTTGACCTCGGTGTCGATGCAGGCGCCGGGCGCGGGCTTGGGCGGGGTTGCTGTCGGCGCGGCGGGGGCGGCGGGCCGCGGTTGTGCCGGGCCTTGGGCCCAGGCCGCCATGGGCGCGGCCGCCAGCGCCGCCAGCAACAGCAGGCAGGCGCGATCCGGAATAAGGCTGAATGGACGCATGCGGGTTCCTTGGAAAAGGCCCGGCGGCCCGCGGCCGCCAAGCAATCAGTATAGGGACGGATAGCGCCGCGCAGGTGACGTTTGCGTGGCGGCCGGACGGCGCGTGTGTGTGGCGTGTCACGATTACGTCATTCGCGCACCCTAGCATGGCGCCTTTCGCATCGGGACGGGCGCAGCAGCGTCCGCGGCAACGGCCATGCCTGGCATTTTTCCTACGTGTTGGCGTCGATGACCCTTGCCTGTCCGTCTGGCGGGGGCTGGATGCGCCGTGCCTGCCTGGCGTTGGGGCTGGTCGCGCTGGCCGGTTCGAGCGCGGCGCAGACGCCGCCGCGCGAGATCGCGTTCGCGATTGCCGCGCAGCCCCTGGACCAGGCGCTGGCGCAGTACAGCCTGGCCAGCGGCCTGACGGTGCTGGTCGACAGCGCCCTGACGGCGGGGCGCGATGCGCCCGCGGTGGTGGGCACGTACACGCCGGGCGATGCCTTGCGCCGCTTGCTGGCCGGGTCGCCCCTGGCCATCCGCTACGCCAGTCCGCATTCGTTCACCTTGGTGGCCGCGCCCGCGCCGGCCGCGCAACCGGCCCGCACGGCGCGGCTGCGCGACACGCCCTACGCGGCGGCGTTGCAGGGCGCCTTGAAGCGGGCGCTGTGCAAGGGGCAGGGCGCGGCGCCGGGCAGCTACCGGGCCTTGGTCAAGTTGTGGTTCGACAAGGCCTGGCGCGTCAATCAGGTGGATTGGGTGTCCGGCACGGGGTCGGCGCCGCTGAATCAGCGGCTGGAAGCGGCGCTGCGCGGGGTGACGGCAGGGCCCTTGCCCGCCGGCATGCCGCAGCCGGTGACGGTGCTGCTGCAGCCGGGCAGCGCCCAGGACTGCCAGGCGTTGCAAGGAGACGGCCGTGCGGGATGACAAGCCGTCCAGCTCGCTGCGGGCGTTGTTCCTGGAGCGCTACAACGATTTTCGCAGCCAGCTCAAGCGCCGCCTGGGGTCCGAGGACCTGGCGCATGACGCGATGCAGGAAGCCTTCTTGAAGGTGAACGACATGCCGGCCAGTTCGTCGATCCAGCAGCCGGCGGCGTATCTGTTCCGCGTGGCGTTGAATATCGCCGAAGACCAGCGGCGGCGCGATTCGCGGCTGCTGACGGGCATGGAAATCACGGAACTGATCGGCGGCACGGACGAGGCGGCGGACCCGGCGCGCATCGCGCAGGGCCGCGACCAGATCGACGCGTTTCGCTGCGCGCTGAGGCAGTTGCCGGAGCGCACGCAGCAGATGTTGCTGGCGGCGCGGGTGCACGATCTGCCGCACGCCGAGATCGCCAAGCGTTACGGCGTGTCGGAACGCATCGTGTCCAAGGAGCTCAAGCGGGCGCTGGACCACTGCGGCAAGGTCATGGCGGCGCAAGCCGAGCCGGCGCCGGGCAGGGAAGAAGAACCATGGTGTTGACGATGATGCCGGGAAGCCGCAGGCGCGGCCCCGAACCCAGGGAAGCGGCGCGTCTGTGGTTGCTGACGCTGACCTCGGGCCGGGCGACAGAAGATGACGCCGAGGCGTTCCGCGCCTGGCTGGGCGCCGATCCCCGGCACGAGGCCGCGTTCGCCGAAGAGAAGCGGCTGTGGCAGGCGCTGGGCCCGGCCGTGCAGGAAGAGACGGCCGCGGCGGCCGCCCGCCGGCCGCGCCTGGCGGGGCGGCGGACGTTCCTGGGCGGCGCGGTGGCGGCCTCGGCGGCCTATCTGGCGTTTCGGCCGCCGCTGGGGCTGTGGCCGGGGCTGGGGGAACTGGGCGCCGATTACCGCACGGCGACGGGCGAGCAGCGCCGGGTGGCGCTGGGCGACGCGCTGGAATTTGAAATGAATACGCAGACGCGCATCAATGTGCGGTCGGCGCCGGGCGATGGCGCGGTGATCGAGCTGGCGGCCGGCGAGGCGGAAATCCGCGTGGGCCGGGCGCCGGCCAGCCAGCCTGCCGGGCGGGCGTCTGAATCGCTTGCGCAGACGGCGGCGTTGCTGCCGGCAGAAACGCGGATCGAGCCCGCCTTGGCCGCCGCCGCGCCGGCGCAGGTGGTGGCTGGCGCCGGGCGCATCACGGCGCGCGAGGCGGTGTTCAACCTGCGCTATCTGGGCGGCGAGGCCAGCCTGTGCTGCCTGTCGGGAAGCCTGCGGCTGGCGCATGCGCAAGGGGAATTCGACATCGGTGCGGGTCAAGAGCTGCGCTACGACGACGCGCGGGTGCTGCCGCCGGCCAAGGTGAATACTGAGACGGTGACCGCCTGGCGGCGCGGCTGGCTGGTGTTTGACCGGGTGCCGCTGGCCGACGTGGTGGACGAGCTGAACCGTTACCGCCGCGGCCGGCTGGTGCTGATGAACAAACAATTGGCCCAGCGGCGCGTGCAGGCGCGTTTTTCGCTGACGCAGGTGGCGGACGCCGAGCAGTTGATTCGGGATGCGTACGGGGCCGAGGTGACGCGCTTGCCTGGGGGCGTGGTGATCCTGTCGTGAGGGATTTCGTGAATTATTTATGACAGGGTTCTGGTCGGCATTTTTCCATCCGTCTGTCTTGTTCTAGGTGGCGAATACTCGCGATTGGAATAAGGAAGGACGATCATGCAGGCACGGATGGCGCAGCGGGGCGGTAAGGCAATCATGGCGCGCAAAGCAAGGCGCGGCCGCCCGGACTGGCGCCCCACGCCGTTGTCGCGCGCGCTGATGGCGCTGCTGATCGCCGGCAGCTGGAGCGGCGCGGCGCAGGCGCAGACACGCGCCTTCAGCTCGGGCTGGTTCGCGGACAAGAACGCGGTGCAGTCGACGGCGCAGCGCACCGGGCGCATGCCCGACGGCAGCCTGGCGGGCATCGGCAACAGCGCGCGCCAGCAGGCCGAGTCGCGGCTGAAGCTGCAGCGTTCGCTGGACAACCTGAACCGCACGGCGGCCGCGGTGGCGGCGCAGCAGGCCGCGCAAGCGGCGGCTCGCGCCGCGGCGGCGGCCAATGGCAGCAGCGTGCCCGATGGCTTGACGCCGGGCGGCTTGTGGGTGGCCGAAGGCGCGCTGGCCAAGTGGGAAGGGGCCAAGGCGCCCCAGCCCGGCACGGAAGGCGGTCGCCAGTTGGTGACGATCGAGCAGACTCAGTCGCGCGCGGTGCTGAACTGGGACACGTTCAACGTGGGCCGCAACACCACGGTGCAGTTCAAGCAGGGCGCGGACGACGCGGTGCTGAACCGGGTAGTGGGCGCGGGGGCCAAGCCCAGCCAGATCCAGGGCGCGATCAAGGCGGACGGCACAGTGCTGGTGGTGAACCAGAACGGCGTGATCTTCACCGGCACCAGCCAGGTAAACGCGCGCAATCTGGTGGTGGCGGCCGCGACGATGACCGACGCGCAATTCAAGGCCAAGGGCCTGTATGCCGACAATGGCGCGCAACCGACCTTCACGGACGCGCTGGGCGCCGTCGAGGTGCAGGCCGGCGCGCGCCTGCAAACCGCCACGCCCGCCACGTCCACCACGGGCGGCGGCTACGTGCTGCTGCTGGGCAAGACGGCGGCCAACGCGGGCACGATCGACACCCCGGGCGGGCAGGCGCTGCTGGCGGCGGGCGACAGCTTCGTGATCAAGCGCGGCCAGGGCACCTCGGGCAATCTGGTGTCCACGACCAAGGGCAACGAGGTCACGCCCGCCGGCGTGCCCGGCCGGGTCGAGAACACGGGCCTGATCCAGGCCGCCCTGGGCGACGTGACGCTGACGGGCGGCGATGTGGCGCAGCGCGGCGTGGTGTTGTCGAGCACCTCGGTGGACACGCGCGGCACGGTGCACCTGACCGCGACGGGCGCGGACGGCCGGATCACCGTGGCCGAGAACAGCACCACGGCGATTCTGCTGGACCGCAGCGGCGCGCTGGCGCTGGACAGCCAGCGCGACGGCCTGCGCGTGCCGCCGGCGGTGCAAAGCGACACGCCTTTGCTCGCGGCGGGCGCGGACCGGCGCGAGCTGTCGCGGGTGGAGATCAGCAGCTCGGGCACGGTGGATTTCGCGGCCGGCTCGATCACGCTGGCCACCGGCGGGCAGATCGCCGTATACGCCACGCAGCGCAGCCTGCTGCGCGACGGCGCGGTGCTGGACGTGGCGGGCGCGGTGGGCGTGCCGGTCGCGATGGAGAACAACAACCTCAAGATCAACGTGCAGGGCAACGAGCAACGCGACGCGCCGGTGAACCGGGACAGCGGCAAGCTCAACAGCAATGACGTCTGGGTCGACATCCGCGACCTGGTGCTGGTGCCGGCGGGCACCAACGGCTATGCCACCGACCGTTGGTACACGGCTGGGGGGCTGCTGGAAGTCAGCGGCTATCTGGGCACGCAGGGGCACGCCGTCACCGAGTGGATGGCGCAGGGCGGCAATGTCGAATTCACCGGCGGCGACGTGGTGACGCGGGCCGGTTCGCAGATCAACCTGTCGGGCGGCACGCTGGACGTGCAGGACGGGATGATCCGCCAGAGCTGGCTGCGCGGCGTGGACGGCCGCCTGTACGAGGTGACGCGCGCGCCGGGCGACCTGGCCTATACGGGGCTGTACAAGGGCTTCGAGGCCAACAGCGCACGCTGGGGCCAGACGCGCTATTTCTACAATCCGCTGATCGCCCCGCGCGAGCGTTTCGAGACCGGCTATACCGTCGGGCGCGATGCGGGCCGGCTGGTGATCGGCACCCGCAGCGCGGTGCTGGAAGGCGAACTGATCGGCACGACGTTCCAGGGCGACCGGCAGAACGCCGCCGCGCAGGCGGGCCTGGATGGCTACCAGCAATCGCAGCGCGCCGTGGCGCGCGGCGCGCAATTGGTGGTGGGGACGTACACGCCGTATTACAGCAAGACCACGGGGGCGCTGCAGTATGCATTGGGCCGCGGCGACGGCACGGTCAAGCAGGTGGTGCTGTCCGACCGGGTGGAGGCGATTGCGGCGGGGCTGGACCTGGATACCGCGCTGCCCGCCGACCGCGCCGGCATCCTGCAGCTGGATACCGCGCGGCTCAACGGCTTTGGCCTGGGCGCGGTGAAGATCGCCGCGAGCGACATCGCGGTGCAGTCGGACCTGACCGTGGCGCCGGCAGGCGACATCACGCTGTTCGCGAACCAGCTGGCGGTGGATGCGGCGCTGACCGCCAACGCCGGCAGCATCCGGCTGGGCAATACGTTGCTTCAGGCGACGCCCGGCGGCATGGTGGACACGACGGCGGGCGTGCCCGGCGCGAACGACCGGCTGACGCTGGGCGCGCGGGCGCGGCTGGATACGTCGGGCCTGTGGGCCAACCTGGCGCTGGCGCCGGGGCAGACGGGCGCCATGCCGTACCTGAACGGCGGCAGCGTATCGTTGCGCAGCACCCAGGACCTGCTGTTGCAGGCGGGAAGCGTGATCGACGTCGGCGCCGGCGCGGCGCTGCGCGCCAAGGGCAAGGTGACGGGCGGCAAGGGCGGCAATGTGACCGTGGAAGCGGTGGCGGCCGGCACCGCGGCGGGCGGGCGGCTGGTGCTGGACGCAACGCTGCGGGGTTATGGCGTGGAAGGCGGCGGCACCTTGGCGGTGACGGCGGGCAAGGTGGCGCTGGGCGCCGCGCAGGCCGATGCCGATGTGCTGGCGCTGGCCGCGCCGTTCTTTCAGCAGGGGTTTTCGCGCTATGAGATCACGGGCAGCCGGGGCGTAAGCGTGGCCGAGGACGCGCGCATCGCCGTGTCCATGCCGGTGCTGCGGCCGGTGCTCGATGCCGCCGGGTTGGCCACGGGCACGCCGGCCCGCGCGGCACTGGAAATCTGGCAGCCGCCGGTCTACCAGCACGACCTGGCCGCAGGCACGGTGACGCGCCGCCGCGGCGCCAGCCTGTCGCTGCAAAGCGGCCGCAGCGTGTCGCTGCCGGGCGCCGATGCCGATGCGGCGCTGCTCGTCGGCCGTGGCGCGCAGATCAATGTGGATCCGGGCCAGACTATCCAGCTGCGCGGGGCCGGGCAGATCACGGTGCTGGGCGCGCTGACGGCGGCCGGCGGCAAGATCGACATCCGCCAGCTGCGCTTGGGCGACATCGATGTGGCCGAGTCCATCGAGACCGCCGCGGGCCAGGTGCACAACCGGTCGATCTGGATCGGCGAGCAGGCCGTGCTGAACGTGGCCGGCCGCGCGGAAACCGGCGCCGATGCGCAGGGACGCCGCTACGGCGTAGCCGACGCGGGGGGCGTCATCGTGATCGGCGGCGAGATCAATCACGACCGCGCCACGGCGACGTCGTCGGATGCCTACGTAATCATCCGGCCGGGAGCGGTGCTGGATGCGTCGGGGTCGAGCGCGACCGTGGACGTCAACGGGGTGGGGCCGGTGCGGATGGACCGCAACGGCGGCCGCATCGCGTTCAGCTCCTATAACGGCCTGTTCCTGGACGGCACCGTCGTGGCCCGGGCCGGCGGCGCGAACGCCGCGGGCGGCGCCCTGGACATCGCGCTGGAGACGCCGCTGTACCGCGCCCAGGGCGACAATCCGTCCAGCATCGACGTGCAGGTGCCGCGCGAGCTGGTGCTGGCCGCTGGCGGCGCCAGCCCGTTGGCCACGGACCTGCAGCCGGGCGAGGCCGCTGGCGTGCTGCGTTACGGCCAGGCTCGCCTGGACGTGGCGCGCCTGCTGGCGGGCGGCGGCTTCGACCAGCTGGGAGTGCTGGCGAACGGCCTGATGTCGTTTGACGGTACGGTCGATATCGCGGTGCGGCAGAGCCTGCGCCTGTACGCCGGGGCATTTTCGCTGGCGCCGGGCGCCGATACCGCGACGCGCGTCAATCTGGCGGCCTCGCAGGTGCGCCTGTCCGGGCCGGGCAAGTACTACGCCACCAACGGCATGCTCCGGCCGCGCGTGCTGTTCGGCGACGCGCCGTCGATGGGCACGGGCGCGTTCACGGTGCACGCCACCGATCTGCTGGAAGTGGGCAACAGCCTGTCCTTCGGCACCCAGGGCAGCATCAACCGCCCCGCGGGCGGTCCGCTGGCGGTGGCGCGCGCGGGCTTTGACCGCGTACGGCTGGAAAGCGGCGGCGACCTGCGCTTTCTGGGGCAGAACGACAGCGAACCGCGCACGCGGCTGTGGACGCGCGGCGACCTGGACCTGATCGCCGCGCAGCTGTATCCGGTGACGGGCGCCGAAGCCGAAGTGCTGGCGGGCTACACCCGCAATCCGCAGTCCGGCGTCAATGTGTTCGATCCCGCCCGCACGCTGCGGGTGGGCCGGTCGGGTGGCGCCAACGCGCCGTTGCCGGCCGTGCCGTATTCGGCGTTCGGCACGCTGCGCCTGGCGGCAAGCAACGTGGAGCAGGGCGGCGTGCTGCGCGCGCCGCTGGGTGCGATCGTCCTGGGCGATGTCAGTTCGGCGACGGGTACGCAGCGCCTGAGCTTGTTGCCGGGCAGCGTGACCTCGGTCAGCGGCGCGGGGCTGTTGATGCCCTACGGCGGCACGACCGATGGCGTGTCGTACAAGTTCAAGGGCGCGGAAGTTTCGCTGATGGGCGCCGGCGGCGCCACCGGCTCTGGGAGCGGCGCGTCGCTGCGCACCGGCATCACGCTGGGCTTTCGCGATGTGGACGCGCTGCCGGGGTCGGTGCTGGACCTGTCGGGCGGCGGCGAGCTGACGGGGGCGGGCTTTGTGTCCGGGCGCGGCGGTTCCACCGACGCGCGCTACAACCCGCTGGTGCGCAACAACCCCAAGGGCGGCTTTACCTTGCCGGGCCTGGCGGGCAATCCCGTCTACGCGATCGTGCCGGGCGTGCAGCCGGACTATGCGCCGGCGGGCGGCGAAGCCGGCGCTTCGGCGCCGGGCCTGGGGCAGCGCATCACGATCGGCGCGGGCGTGCCGGGCTTGCCGGCCGGCACCTACACGCTGATGCCGTCGACCTATGCACTGTTGCCGGGGGCGTTCCGCGTCGAGATCAATACCGGCGCGATGGCGGGCGCGGCCATGGCACCGGCGCAGATGCGCAATCTGTCGTGGGCGGCCAGCGGCACGCTGTCCGTGGCGGGCACGCACGTTGCCGACAGCCTGGCGACGCCGGTGATCCTGACGCCGGCCAATGTGCTGCGCATGCTGTCGCAATACAACGAGACCAGCTACGCCAGCTTCGTGCGCGCCGATGCGGCCACGCGCGGCGTGCCGCGTGCGATGCTGCCGGCCGATGGCCGCACCTTGCGCCTGGCGGTGCACCAGGGGTCGCCGGACGGGCAGGCGCTGCGCTTTGAGGGGCTGGCCGATTTCAAGCCGGCGACGGGCGGCTTTGGCGGCACGGCGGCGTTGAGCGGCGGCAGTCCGTATGTCGAGATCCTGGCGTCGGGCCAGGCGCCCACGGCCGGCTTTGGCGGCGCGTCGGTGCAGGCCGATGCGTTGGCGGCGTTGGGGGCGAGCCGCCTGGTGATCGGTGCGCTGCCGGTCGTGGTGTACGGCCAGGGCGGCCGTTTCTATACCTTCCAGGGCGCCGCCAACGAAGTGGTGATGCGGGCTGGCGCGCAACTGGCGGCGCCCGAGGTCATCATTTCCTCGCGGACGATCGAGGTCGAAGCCGGCGCGGGTATCTCGACGCTGGGCCGGGGCGCGCCGTCGGTCGATTCGACCAATGGCTATGCGTTCGCGCCCGGCGCCGCCGGCTTGCTGGCGGTGTCGAACGGCCGCCTGGACGTGCTGGCGCCCGATGCGCTGGGCGAGGGCGCGATCCGCATCGGCACCTGCGCGGCCACGCCTTGCCAGGGCGTGACGCGGCTGTATTCCGAGGGCACCATCGCCGCGGCCACCAATGGCGTGTTCGATCTGGGCGAGCAGGTGCTGTACGGCACCCGCAACCTGACGCTGGCCGTCGGGGCGATCAATGCAGGCACGGCCGACGCGCTGGCGCAGGCCGCCGCGCGCGGCGTGCTGCCCAACGGCCTGACGCTGAACCAGTCCATCCTGGCGCGTCTGCTGCGAGGCGACACGAGCACCGGCGCCCCGGCGCTGGAGCGGCTGACGCTGACGGCGCGCGAGTCCATGAATTTCTACGGCACGGTGGCGCTGGACACGCGCGATCCGGCAACGGGCAAATACAGCCTGGCCACGCTGGCATTGAGCACGCCGGCCATTTACGGCTACGGCGGCGCGGGCGACGAGGCCAGTATCCGCACCCAGAACCTGGTGTGGAACGGCGCCACGCAGGCGCCCGGCGCGGTGGCGGCCGGCGGGGCGGGCACCGGAGCGGGCGTGCTGCGCATCGAGGCCGAACGCATCGAGTTCGGCTACGGTCAGGGCGCCCAGCCCAGCGGGCTGGACGACAACGCCCGCCTGGCGCTGGGCTTTGCCAGCGTCAACCTGAACGCCAGCGAGCGCATCACGGCCAATCACCGCGGCAGCCTGGCGGTGTACCAAGCGCAAGGCGCCTACGTCAGCGGCAGCGGCTATACCTACAGCGGCGGCAACCTCAACCTGAACACACCGCTGCTGACCGGCGCGTCGGGCTCCGTGAACAAGATCACGGCGGGCGGCGATGTGCGCGTGGCGGCCATGCCGGGCACGCAGGCGGCCGCGGTGCGGGAATTGGGCGGCGAACTGAGCCTGGCCGGCGCCAATGTGCGGGTCGACGGCACGATCGTGCTGCCCAGCGGCAAGCTGACATTGCAAGGGCGCGACAGCGTGCTCCTGACCGGCACGTCGCAGCTGGACGTAGCCGGCCGGGCCATTGCCTTCAATGATGTGTTGCGCTACAGCTGGGGCGGCGACCTGATCCTGGAAAGCAGCCAGGGTAACATCCGCCAGGAGGCCGGCGCGGTGATCGATCTGTCGGCCAAGGAAAACGATGCGGGCAGCCTGCGGGCCGTGGCGCTGGCTGCGGGCGCGGGGCAGGTGGAACTGCTGGGCCGCATCCTGGGCGCCAGCTCGGGCCATTACGATGCCGGCGGCACCGCGGTGCCGTACCGCGCGGGCAGCATCGACATCCGCGCCCAGCGCCTGGGGGCGGCGGGCGCCTTGAACGCCGATTTCGACGCGCTGAATCAACGCCTGAATGACGGCGGCGTGTTCGGCGCGCGCGGCTTCCAGATCAAACAGGGCAGTCTGACCGTGGGCGACACGCTGCGCGCCAATGACATCAATCTGTCGATCGACGGCGGCAGCCTCACGGTGGCGGGCCGGGTGGACGCCAGCGGCGAGCGGGTCGGCCGCATCCGCCTGGCGGCGCGCGACGGCTTGACGCTGGCCGCGACCTCGGTGCTGGACGCGCACAGCACGGTGCTGCGCGTGGACAGCTACGGCAAGATCATCGACGCGCCCAACCGGGCGGTGGTGGAACTCAATTCGGGGCTGGGGGTGCTGACCCTGGCCGGCGGCGCGCGCATCGACCTGCGCCACGGCACGTCGGCCGCGCGGCATGACGGCGTGCAACGCGGCACGCTGGAACTGCTGGCGCCGCGCATCGACGCGGCCGGCAATACCGGCATCAATGGGGGCGGGGCGCCGGGTTCCGCGGCCCGTTATGGCGACATCGCCATCGAGGCGCGCGGACCGGTCGCGATCGAGGGCGCCAAGTCGATCACGTTGACCGCCATGCAGCGCTATGACGATGCCGATGTGGGCAACCCCGCCGACCGGGCCAACGGTCGCGAATACCAGATCATCGACCAGGCCTATCTGGACCTGAAACACGCCGACAGCATTGCATTCATGGGTGGGGCGCTGGCCAACGGCAACCTGATGAACGCCAAGCTGGCGGGCCTGAACAACGCCGCCTACCGCGACGTGTTCCATCTGCGTCCGGGCGTGGAGATCGTCAGCAGGACCGCCGACGGCGATCTGGTGGTGCAGGGCGACCTGGACCTGTCACGCTACCGCTACGCGGGCGTGAATCCGCGCTCGCCGCAGACGGGGGTATACGGCTCTGGCGAGGCCGGCGCGCTGATCCTGCGCGCCAAGGGCAACCTGGATGTCTACGGCAGCATCAACGACGGCTTCGCGCCGCCTGAGGCCACGCCGGACGATGAGCACGGCTGGGTGCTGACGCCCGGTGTGCAGCCGTTCGGCGGCGATGTGGTGCTGCCGCGTGGCGGCGTTACGCTTGCCGACGGCACCGAGTTTCCCGGTGGCAAGACGCTGAATTACCCCTTGCCCCTCAAAGCCGTGAAACTGGCCGCGGGCACCCGCTTGCCGGTGGAAGCTGCCCTGGATCAAACGCTGTCCCTGGCCAGCGGCACGGTGCTGTCCGGCGATGTGCGCGACGCCTCGGGTCAGTTGCTGTACGGCGCGGGCACGGTGCTGGGCCAGGCGGTGGATCTGCCCGCGGGGACCCGCCTGGGCGCGGGCACGCTGTTGGTCGACGGCACGTCGTTGCAGTCGTTCACCTGGCCCGCCAACGTGGCTTTGCCCAATCTGTACACCACGCAGGGCTATGAGCCGAATGTGTTGCTGATGGAAGGCACCATCACGCTCAAGCAGGGCGCGTTCATTCCGTCGCAGACCAAGCTGGTGTTCCCGGCCGGTACCGACTATGTGGACTTGCGCCCCGGCACGCCGGCGGACCAGCGGCGCAATTGGGCCGTGGCCCAGATGCTGCCGGCGGGCAGCCAGTCGTGGTCGGTGCAGTTGGTGGCGGGCGCGGACCTGGACGCGGCCGATCCGCGCCGGGTGCTGACCGGCCCGGGCGCCGGCAAGCTGACGCTGGCCGATACCCACTACAACGCCAGCCTGGTCCAGGGCGGCGGCTGGGTCTGGGGGCCGGACGCCGAGCAATCCGGCTACGAGCCCGGCACGCCGGTGCCGGACGATATGGCATGGCTGTGCGACGTGATCGAAGGATTCTGCGAGCGCGGCGACGCCAACGCGGTCTCGGTCACGCCGCATACGCAGAACTTCAGCGTGTTGCGTACCGGCACCGGTGATCTGGACCTGAACGCGGGTGGCGATATCAGCCTGATGTCGGCGTACGGCGTGTACACCGCCGGCACGCAGTCGGCGAATATCGCGTCGGCCTACCAGTTGCCGCGCGGCCGTTTCGGCGCCACGGTGCTGGGCGACGAACATGCGGCGACCTATGAACCGTTCGTGACGGCGGGCGGCGGCTACCAGGCCTGGTATCCGGAAGCTGGCGGCAACCTCAGTTTGTACGCGGGCGGGATGTTGCGTGGCGACGTATGGGGCCAGACCGCGCAAAGCACGTTCGACGCCCGCAGGGTGGATGCAAGCGTGGGCGTCGGCAATTGGCTGTGGCGCCAGGGCAGCGGCAGCGCCAACGGCGGCGACACGCCGACCGCGTGGTGGATCAATTTCGGCAGCTACACCCGGGCGCCGTCCGACTTCAAGGATACGACGCCGCTGCTGGTCGGCTTTACCGGCTTCGGCGCATTGGGCGGCGGCAATGTCAGCGTGCGCACCGACGGCGACGCGGGCAACGTCGAGGCGCGCGGCTCGCGCAGCAATCCGCGCAGCCAGGGGCTGATCGTGGCGGTGGGCAGCACCGGCCGCATCGCGGCCGATGGCGGTATGACGCTGACGGGCGGCGGCGATATCGACGTGCGCATCGGCGGCGCCCTCAACCCCACGCAGAATGCGCGCGGGGCGGTGTCGTCCACCAACGGCCCCACGCCGTACTACGGCGATCCGGCCATCGACCTGCAAGGCGCGCTCATCAACCTGCGCGGCAATGTGCAGTTCACGGGGGGCGCGATTGGCGGGCTGGACCTGCGCTACAGCAGCGAACCCGCTCTGCGCGATGCCAAGGACAGCCGCGGCTTCGATCCCTACGAATCGTCGATGGCCAGCGCCACGGGCGGGCTTGCGCTGATTCCAGGCGACGCAGTGATCAGGCTGGACGCACGCGGCGACCTGGTGGTGGGCGGCGCCAGCGATCCGGGCCGGGTGGCGTTGCAGAACAGCACGCCGTTCCGGCTGCGCGACGGCACCCAGATCGAGGGCGGCGGCTACAGCTGGTTCTCGATGTGGACGGCGAATACCGCCATCGAGCTGTCCAGCGCGGGCGGCAACCTGACGCCCAGCCGGCAGACCTCGCACAGCGGGCAGGGCCTGGGGTTGCAGACCGGCCGCAATACGTCGGCGTCGGATGCGCGCTACTTGTACCCCTCTATCCTGCGCGCGACGGCGTATGACGGCAGCATCTATGCGGGCGTCTCGGCCGGCTACCTGAACGCCGAGGCCAATGGCCTGCCGTATTCACTGACCTTGGCGCCCGGCGCGCGCGGTCAGCTCGAGCTGCTGGCGGGCAATTCGATCTACGCCGGCGGCTACGCCATCAACCGGTCGGGCGCGGACCCGGCCAGCGTGGCCAACGTGCTGGCGCCGGCTTTCGCGGGGTATACCTCGCTGGACAGCAGCGCGGTCACGTTGAGCAACAAGGGGGCCAATGGCATCGACGGCGCGCGCAATACGCACTTCCCATTGTTTTATTTCGATGCGCCCACCGCCAGCGCGGCGGGGTCCGGCCTGGTGACGCGCCTGTATGCCCGGGACGGCGACATCGTGGGGCTGCGTAGCGGCGAAACGCTGGCCATCATCGAGGGTCCCAACCTGGGGCAGACGTGGTACGAGGCGGCGGGCCCGGTCTGGATGATGGCCGGACGCGACATCGTGGCCTCGGGCACCGATACCGGCGTGCAATTGAACGTGCCGACGACCAACGGCTATTACTTTGGTGCAGCCGTGGCGTCGGCCACGTCGTCCGGCAACCTGTTCCTGCACCGCGACGCGCAGGACGTGTCGCGGGTGTCGGCGGGGCGCGACATTCTCTACAGTTCGTTCCAGGTGGCCGGCCCCGGTACCCTGGAAGTGACCGCTGGCCGCCATGTGCTGATGGGCGACCGGGCGTCGCTCAACAGCCTGGGCGCGGTGCTGCCGGGCGATCGCCGCCCGGGCGCGTCGATTGCCGTGCTGGCGGGCGTGGGCGCGGCCGGGCCGGATTACGCGGGCTTTCTGGCGCGTTACCTGGATGCGTCGCGGCAGGCGGATCCCAGCCGTCCGCTGGCCGACCAGGGCATGGCCTTCAAGACCTATGAAGCGGAACTGCTGCTGTGGTTGACGCAGCGCTTCGGCTTTGCCGGCAGCACGGAAGACGCGCAAGCCTATTTCCAGGCGCTACCCGCCGAGCAGCAGCGCATCTTCGCGCGGCAGGTGTACTTCGCCGAGCTGCGCGCGGGCGGGCGGGAATACAACGACAAGTCCAGCCCGCGCCAGGGCAGCTACCTGCGCGGCCGCCAGGCCATTGCGGCGCTGTTCCCGCAGACCGCGGCCGGCGCCTACCAGGGCGACCTGACTCTGTACGGCGGCGCCGGCATCCGCAGCAGCTTCGGCGGCGACATCCAGCTGCTGACGCCGGGCGGCAAGCAGGTGTTCGGCGTGGAAGGCGTGGCGCCGCCCGCCAGCGCCGGCATCATCACCCAGGGCCAGGGCAGCATCCAGCTGTACGCGCAGGGCAGCATCCTGCTGGGCCAGAGCCGGGTCATGACCACCTTCGGCGGCGGCATCACGGCCTGGTCGGCGCAAGGCGACATCAACGCCGGGCGCGGCTCCAAGACGACGGTGCTCTACACCCCGCCCAAGCGGGTCTACGACGCGGTCGGCAACGTCACCTTGTCGCCCAGCGCACCGGCCACCGGCGCGGGCATCGCCACGCTGGCGCCGCTGCCGGAAGTGCCGGCGGGCGACGTCGACCTGTACGCGCCGCTGGGCACCATCGATGCGGGCGAGGCCGGCATCCGGGTGTCGGGCAACGTCAACATCGCGGCGCTGCAGGTGGTGAACGCGGCCAACATCCAGGCGCAGGGCGACAGCAAGGGCGTGCCGGTGACGGCGGCGGTGAACACCGGGGCGATGTCGTCGGCCAGCGCGGCGGCGACGTCGGCGGTGGGCGCGGCGCAGGAATCGGCGCAGCGTGCGCAGAACCAGGCGCGGCAGAACCAGCCGTCCGTGATCAGCGTGCAGATCCTGGGGTATGGCGAGGAGCCGGTGGCGGGCGCCAGCGCGCCCGCGCCGGGCCCGTCGGCGGCGGCCACGCGTTACGACGCCGCCAGCGCCGTGCAGGTGCTGGGCGCTGGCACGCTGGACGACAGCGAGATGCGCGGCCTGAGTCCGCAGGAACGGAGCAAGCTGGCGATGTAAGGGGACGGCGGGGACGGCCTCGCCGGCGTCCCTGTCAAGCGCGCGGCCGATGGCCGTGCTGGCTCTTACAAGCTGGTGACGGCGGCGGGTGCTTGAGCCCGCCGTTGTCACGAGCGCGTCACCCGACCGTCACATGGGGTCGCTACCATGCCGCTTCCGCACTGCGTCCGGTTACCGCCGGCGCGCAGCCGCCACGCCATCTTCCTGAACCGGGGTGTTATGACAGTGACGCAGGCGCCTGGGGCCGCTTGGGCGTTCGCCTGCTGGCTAGCGCTGGGCCTGTCGGTGTTGCCGCCGGCCGCGTGGGCCCAGGGGCGGCCCGCCGAGCCCGGATGGATTCCGTTCGATATCGCGGCGCAGCCGCTGGACAGCGCGCTGGCCGCCTACACCGAGGCCACGGGCCTGGCGGTGCTGGTCACTAGCCGGCTGACGGCCGGCCGCCGGGCCGCGGCGGTGCGCGGCCGGCTGGCGCCGCAGGAAGCGCTGCGGCAATTGCTGGCGGGCACGGGCCTGCAGGCGCGCTTTGCCAGCGCGTCCGCCTTCACGCTGGTCGAGACCGCCGGCGCCGCCGATGGCGCCCGCGCGCCGGCTGCCGCGTCCAATCCAGCGGCGTTGCCGCGCTACGCCGGCATTTTGCAGAACACCGTGACGCGCGCGCTGTGCGCGTGGACGGGCGCGCAGTTCGGCCGTTACCGGGCATCGGTGCAATTATGGATCGGCCGCAATGGCGTGGTGCGCCAGGCCCGGCTGGTGTCGGGCACGGGCGACGCGCGCCGCGATGAGGCGCTGGCCGCGGTGCTATCCGGGCTGGTGATGGACGCGCCGCCGCCCGCCGGCCTGCCGCAGCCCGTGACCCTGGTGCTGTCGCCGCGCCCCGATCCGCAGGCCGATTGCCGCCAAGCCGGCGCGGCCGCAGGCTGACCCGCCATGTCCATGACCGGCGACGCCTTGCGCGACCTGTTCCTGTCCAAGTACCAGGAATTCCGCAAACGCCTGCGCATCCGGCTGGGTTCGGAAGACCTGGCCAACGACGCCATGCAGGAAGCCTGGCTGCGGGTGGACAGCCTGGCCGAGACCGCGCCGGTGGAATATCCGGCGGCCTATCTGTTCAAGATTGCCTCCAACATCGCCGAGGACCAGCGCCGCGCCAATGCCCGCATTCTGTCGATGGACGAGATCGATGAACTGTACGAAATGGCCGACGAGGCCGCGGGGCCCGTCGAGGTGGCAGAAGGCCGCGAGCAGCTTGCCGCGCTGGAGGCGGCGCTGGCCGAACTGCCGCGCCGGCGCCAGGCCATCGTGATCGCGGCCCGGGTGGACGAGGTGCCGCATCGCGAGATTGCCGAGCGTTTCGGCATTTCGATACGCACGGTGGAAAAGGAATTGCGCGCGGGGCTGGAGCACTGCTGCAAGAAATTGGAAAAAAAGTATGTCCAGCGCTACGGTCCCCAGGCCCGGGAAACGTCTTAGGAATATGACCGCCATGTTCAGACGATCTCCCCTTGATGCCGGCCCCTCGGCCAGGCTGCGCCGCGAGGCGCAGGCCTGGGTCGTGCGCCTGGCGTCGGGACAGGCCAGCGTGGCCGATGGCGAGGCGTTCCGGCGCTGGTGCGCCCAGAGCGCGGAGCATGCCCGCGTCTTCAAGGAAACGCGCGGCGCCTGGCAGCAGCTGGCGCCGGTGGCGCGCCAGGCCGCCGCCAGGCAAGCCGACAAGGCGCACCGCGCCCGGGCGGCTTTGCCGGCCCGCCGCGCCTTCCTGGGCGGCGCGGTGGCGGCCGCCTCCGCGTACCTGGCGTTCAAGCCGCCGCTGGGCCTGTGGCCAGCGCTGGACGAGCTGGCGGCGGACGTGCGCAGCGGCACCGGCGAGCAGCGCCAGGTGGCGCTGGCGGGCGATGCCACGGTGCAATTGAATACGCAGACGCGCATCAACCTGTCGCGTAGCGGCGGGGCCGAGCAGATCGATCTGCTGGCCGGCGAGGTCGAACTGAAAACCGCCGGCCAGCCTGTCAGCCTGACGGCGGGCGCGGGCCGCGTGACGGCCACGGCGGGCTGCGTCAACGTGCGCTACACCGACGGGCTGGTCCGCGTGACCTGCCTGGAAGGCAGCGCGCGCGTCGCCATCCGCCACGACACGCTGGACTTGGTGGCCGCGCAGCAGGTGGTGCTGGGCGCCGGCGGCGCCAGCGCGCCGAAGCGGGTCGATGCCGAGCAGGTCACGGCGTGGCGGCGCGGCGTGCTGGAATTCAACAACGTGCCGCTGGCCCAGGTGGTGGACGAGATCAACCGCTACCGGCCCGGCCGCATCGTGCTGGTGGGGCAGCGGCTGGCGGACAGCCTGGTGCAGGCGCGTTTTTCGCTGGACCAGCTGGCCGACGCAGCGCTCTTGATCCGTGACGTGTACGGCGCCCAGGTCACCTCGCTGCCCGGCGGCATCGTGCTGTTGAGTTGAAACGGCGCGGCACGCGTTCGGACCCTGCCGCCCGGCTTTCCTCGCATAAAACATGAAATATGAATTTTTTATGAAAAGGCGCAGTCGATGACGCTTCAGACGGTCTAGGCACCCATGCGCAGAATCGTCCGGTCCTTCGCCTCGCCGCCACTTCCGGCGAGCCGGCCCCGGCGCTGCAGATGCCAGATCCGATTCCAGGAAGGAAAGCCGTCATGTCCAGCCGTTTTCACGCTCGTGTTTCCCACCGTCCGCGCCGCGCCCTCTGGCGCCTGAAACCGTTGTCGCAGGCGGTCGCGCTGCTGCTGGTGGCGGGCAGCTGGAGCGGCGCGGCGCAAGCGCAGCCGCGGGCCTTCAGCTCGGGCTGGTTCGCGGACAAGAACGCGGTGCAGTCGACGGCGCAGCGCACCGGGCGCATGCCCGACGGCAGCCTGGCGGGCATCGGCAACAGCGCGCGCCAGCAGGCCGAGTCGCGCGCGAAGCTGCAGCGTTCGCTGGACAACCTGAACCGCACGGCGGCCGCGGTGGTGGCGCAGCAGGCTGCGCAAGCGGCGGCTCGCGCCGCGGCGGCGGCCAATGGCAGCAGCGTGCCCGATGGCTTGACGCCGGGCGGCTTGTGGGTGGCCGAGGGCGCGCTGGCCAAGTGGGAAGGGGCCAAGGCGCCCCAGCCCGGCACGGAAGGCGGTCGCCAGTTGGTGACGATCGAGCAGACTCAGTCGCGCGCGGTGCTGAACTGGGACACGTTCAACGTGGGCCGCAACACCACGGTGCAGTTCAAGCAGGGCGCGGACGACGCGGTGCTGAACCGGGTAGTGGGCGCGGGGGCCAAGCCCAGCCAGATCCAGGGCGCGATCAAGGCGAACGGCACAGTGCTGGTGGTGAACCAGAACGGCGTGATCTTCACCGGCACCAGCCAGGTAAACGCGCGCAACCTGGTGGTGGCGGCCGCGACCATGACCGATGCGCAATTCCGCGAGCGCGGCATCTATGCCGACGCCGACGCGACCCAGCCTACCTTCAAGGATGCGCTGGGCAAGATCGAGGTGCAGGCCGGCGCGCGCCTGGCGACGGCCGCACCTGGCAGCGCCACGCGCGGCGGCGGCTACGTGCTGCTGGCGGGCAAGGACGTCCACAACGCCGGTGAAATCAGCACGCAGCAAGGCCAGGCGCTGCTGGCCGCGGGCGACAGTTTCATTATCCGGCGCGGCCAGGGGTCGGACAGCAACCAGGCGTCCACCACCCGCGGCAACGAAGTGCAGATCACGGGCCAGGGGCTGGCGCGCAACACCGGCCTGATCCAGGCGCCGCAAGGCGACATCACGCTGACCGGCCAGCGCGTGGAGCAGGCCGGCGTGGCGGTGTCGACGACGTCGGTGGACGCGCGCGGCACCATCCACCTGGACGCGCGCGGCAGCGGCGCGGCGGTGACGCTGCGCGAATCCGCCGTCAGCGCGATTCTGGTGGACGCCAGCCTGACCACGGCCTTGGACGGCCAGCGCGCCAGCCTGCTGCAACCGGCGGTGCCGTCCAACACCGCGCTGATGGCGGGCGATACGTTCCGCCGCGACCTGTCGCTGGTGCAGATCAACAGCCAGGGCAGCGTCGACTTCCAGGGCGGCTCGCTGACGCTGGCTACGGGCGGCCAGGTGGGGGTCAAGGCCGATGGGCGGGCGCTGGTGCAGGATGGCGCGCGCATCGACGTGGGCGGCGCGGTGGGCGTGATCGTGTCGATGGAGTCGAACAATCTCAAGATCAACCTGCAGGGCAACGAGCAGCGCGATGCGCCAGTTAACCGCGACAGCAAGCTGCTGAACAACAGCGATGTCTGGCTGGACCGGCGCGACCTGGTGCGCGTGGCGGCGGGCAAGGGCGGCAACGACGCCGACCGCTGGTACACGGCGGGCGGGTTGCTGGAAGTGGGCGGCTATCTGGGCACGCTGGGCGTGCCGGTAAGTCATTGGCTGGCGCAGGGCGGCGTGGTGCGTTTTGAAGGCGCGGAGGTGGTGACGCGGGCCGGCTCGGCCATCAATCTGTCGGGCGGCACGCTCGATGTGCAGAGCGGCGAGATCCGCCAGAGCTGGCTGCGCGGCGACGACGGCCGCCTGTACCTGGCCGACCGCGCGCCGGGCGATCTGCTCTATTCCGGGCTGTACCGAGGCTACGAGGCGGTGTCGCGGCGCTGGGGCGAGAACGCCACGCGGCGCTTCTACAACCCGCTGATCGCGCCGCCGACCCGCTACGAATCGGGCTATACCGTCGGCCGCGACGCGGGCGCGCTGGTGGTGTCCACCCGCAACGCGGTGCTGGACGGCGACGTCATCAGCGACACCTACCTGGGCGATCGGCAGACGCGCGCGCCGCTGGCCGACCAGGACGGCTACAGCCAGTCGCACCGCAATGCGGCGCGCGCGGCGCAACTGGTGGTGGGCACCTATCTGCCGTTCTTTGACGCCGCTGGCGCGTTCCTGCGCTACCAGTTGGGCGCCACCGGCACGGCCACGGACGTGGCGGTGGGCAAGGGCCTGGCGGACCGTTCCGCCGGTCTGGGCCTGGACGACGCGTTGCCCGCCGACCTGAAGGGCAAGCTGTTCCTGGACGCCGATCGCCTGAACGGTTTCGGCCTGGGCGCGATGCGCATCGCCGCCAGCCGCAAGATCAGCGTGGATGCCGGCTTGCGCAGCGCCGACGGCGGCGAGATCACGCTGTATGCGCCCACCATCGACATCAACGCCGACCTGGTCAGCCGCGGCGGCCTGATCCAGGCCGGCAATACGCTGCGCCAGCCGGGTTCGTCCGGCCGGATCGAGGACGTGGCCTTGGCGCCGGCCGCCGGCGCCAAGGCCGCGCTGCGCGTGGCCGGCGGCGTGGCGCTCGATGCCCGCGGCGTGTGGAGCAATCTGAAGGAAGACCCGGCCGCGCAGCGCGGCCTGGCCGTCATCGATGGCGGACGCGTGCTGTTGCGCGGCACCGGCGACGTGGCGCTGGCGGCGGGCAGCGTGATCGATGTGTCGTCGGGTGCGGCGCTGCTGGCCACCGGCGCGGTGCAGGGCGGACGCGGCGGCAGCGTGACGCTGGAGGCCAACGCGATCAGCACGCAGGCGGAATCGGGCGGCAAGCTGTCGCTGGGCGGCGCGGTGCGCGGTTATGGCGTGAGCGGCGGCGGCACCTTTAGCATCGCCAGCGGCGGCACGCTCGTCCTGGGCGGCCCGGCCGACGGCCTGGCGGCCGATGTGCTGCGGCTGGACCCGGCCCTGTTCCAGACCGGCTTTGCCACCTACGACCTCAACGGGCATGGCGGCCTGCGCGTCGCCGACGGCGCGCAGATCGACCTGGCCATGCCGGTGTTGCGCCTGCGGCGCGAGACGGGCCCCTTGCCGCAGTCGGGCATCGATCCGGCCGAAGCGCTGACGCTGTGGACGCCGCCCGTCTATACCGAAGATGCCAAGCGCGGCAAGCTGACACAACGTGCCGGCGCCAGCCTGAGCCTGCGTTCGGACCGCGCCGGCGCGGGCGGCGCGCTGGTGGTCGGCGAGAACGCCCGGGTGACGGTGGATCCGGGCCAGTCCATCCGCCTGAGCGGCGGCGACCAGATCACGGTGCTGGGCCGCCTGACGGCGCCGGGCGGCCTGATCTCCCTCATGGACACCCGCCTGAATTCGCAGCAGTACTACACCCCGAAGGCCAATGGCCGTTCGGTCTGGGTCGGCGAGCGTGCCGTGCTGGACGTGGCCGGCGACAGCCGCGTTGCAGTGGCCGCTGACGGCCACCGCTATGGCGTGGCGCGCGCCGGCGGCGCTATCCAGATCGGCGGCGCGCTGGACTGGGAGGCCGATGCCTACGCCGCCAACCGCCCGATGGACCGCCATCTGATCCTGCGGCCCGGCTCGCTGTTGGATGCATCGGGCTCGCAGGCCCTGGTGGACCTGCCGGGGCGCGGCGCCACGCTGCTGGCCTACAACGGCGGCAGCATCGTGCTGTCGTCGGCCAACAGCCTGTATCTGGACGGCGGCCTGCGCGCCGCGGCGGGCGGCCCGGGGGCGGCCGGCGGCACGCTGGCCGTGGCGCTGACGCCGGCGTTCTATCTGAGAAGCCTGGCCGACGCCGCGGTGCTGACGCCGCGCGTGCTGGCGCTGACGCAGCAACAGGGCGCGTCCCTGTTGCCCGCCAGCCTGCGTCCGGGCGAACTTGGCGCGGACCTGCGCTATGGCGTCGGCGGCCTGAGCGTGGAGCAGGTCCAGGCCGGCGGCTTCGGCAACCTGGCCCTGTTCGCGTCGGTAAGGGCCGACAGCGGCCTGACGCTGGCCATGCCCCAGAGCCTGCGCCTGTCGGGCCCGCTGATGCTGAGCCAAAATGCCCCCGCGGGCAGCCTGGTGCACCTGTCGGCCCCGTACATGTTCCTGAATCACGCGGCCTATGAGCCGCCGCTGGGGTCCGACAGCGTGGTGCAGGTCGGCGTGGTGACGCCGGACTGGCTCAAGCGCGGACATCGTCTGGTGCTGGACGCCGGCATGATGGACCTGCGCGGCATGCGCGACTTGCGCAGCTTCGATGATGTCCAGGTGAACCTGACCGGCGACCTGCGCCTGACGGGCGTGTCCGTGGGCCAGGACTTCAATGGCAACACGCTGCTGGGCGCGCCCAACCGCCTGACCGTCACCGCGGCCCAGATCTATCCCACCACCGGCGGCGGCGGCGGGATCGCCGCGGGCGAATACTACGGGCAGGGCGGCGGCAGCGCGGTGAAGAATCCGGATGCGGTGCTGACGATCCGGCGCGCCACGGAGGCCATGCCGGATATGCCGTATTCCGCCTTCGGTTCGGTGACGCTGTCGGGACCCAATATCGTCCAGGGCGGCGTGGTGCGCGCGCCACTCGGCTCGATTCTCTTCATGGGACCCGAAGGCGCGCCATCCAGCGTGCGTTTCCTGGCCGGCAGCGTCACATCGATCAGCGGCCAGGGGTTGGTCATGCCTTACGGCGGCACCACCGACGGCATCAAGTACCTGTACGGCGGGCAGGAGATCCGGACCAGCGGCGTGGGGGGCAATGACTTGAACGGCGCGCCCGCCCGCATGATCCAGATCAACATGAAATCCGTCGTGGCCGACGCCGGCTCGCTGCTGGACCTGTCCGGCGGCGGCGAACTGACCGGCGCCGCGTTCGTGCGCGGACGCGGCGGTTCGGTGGACGTGCTCAAGTACGCCATGGCCGACGCCAATCCCGGCTTCGGTTTCAGCAAGTCCGGCAATGCCGTCTATGCCATCGTGCCTGGCTTCGGCGGCGACTATGCGCCGGCCACGAAAGACGCCGCCATGCCTGGGTACGGCCAGCGCGTCACCATCGGCGCCGGCGTGCCGGGCTTGCCGCCCGGCACCTATACGCTGCTGCCCGCCAATTTCGCCCTGCTGCCGGGCGCGTTCCGGGTCGAGGCCGGCGCGCCGGGCGTATTCGACGCCGCGCAGGCCGCGCTGACCCGCGGCGGCTCCTGGGTGACCACGGGCCGGATGACGGCGCCGGGCGTCAGCCCGGGCACCGTGCCCGCCAGTCAACTGCTGGTGACGCCGGGCGACGTGGTGCGCCGCCACGCGCAATACAACGAAACCTCGTACAGCGCCTTTCTGGCGGCGAACGCGGCCCGCAGCGGCACGCCGTTGCCGATGCTGCCGGCCGACGCGGGCATGCTGCGCCTGAAGCTGACACCGGGCGCGGGCCGCGAAGGCACGCCGGCCGTGTCGTTCGGCGGCGTGGCGCGCTTCTCCGCGGCGCCGGGCAGCACCGGCGCGGGCGGCACCCTGGCCGTGGACGTGCGCGGCGGCGGCCTGGAAATTCTGGGGCCGGGGCAGGCGCCGGCCCTGGCCGGCCCTGGCGTGGCGGTCTCCGCCGACGCGCTTAACGCCTTGCTTCCCGCCCGCATGGTGCTGGGCGGCGCGATAGGCGCCTCCGCCAATTCGCCCGGCGCGATCAGCCTGGGCGGCGACTCTCAACGCGTGCTGGTGCGCGGCGGCGCCCGCCTGTACGCGCCGGAGCTCGTGCTGCTCGCGCCCACCAACGGCAGTATTACCGTTGAGCAGGGGGCCGTCCTGTCCACCGTCGGGCGGGGGGCGGCGCCGCAGGACGCACGTGGCGGCTATTACTATTCGGTCCAGTCCAACGGCGCTTTGGTCTTGTCCAATGGGCTGGTCAACTTGCGGCCGCCGGAGCAAGACGGCCGGGTGGCCATCGACATCGGCGCTTGCGCGAGCGTCTGCTCGGGAACCACGCGCCTGGTGTCCGAGGGCACCCTCGGCGCGGCCACCAACGGCGCCTTCACCTTGCGCGACAACGTCGAGTACGGCACGCGCAACCTGATGCTGAGCGTGTCCGGCCTGAACCTGGGCTCGCCGCAGGCGCTGGCGCAGGCCGCCGCGGCGGGACAATTGCCGCCCGGACTGGCGCTGGACCAGGACGCCCTGGCGCGGCTGCTGCGCGGCAATACGGCGTTGGGTGCACCCGGGCTGGAAAGCCTGATCTTCAATGCCGCTGAATCCATCAACGTCTATGGCGCGGTGACGCTGGACACCCGCGCCGCGGCCGGTCCCTCGGCCTTGCGGCGGCTGGTGCTGGGCGCACCGGCCGTGTATGGCTACGGCGCGGCCGGCGATACCGCGCGCATCAGCGCGCCGGAGTTCGTCTGGGCCGGCTCGGTCATGGCCAGCCCGGCCGGCAAAGTGCCGTTGGGCTACGACACGCCGGCCGCGCCGGGCGGCGCGGTGCTGGATCGCCTGGGCGACGGCAGCCTGACGATCGCGGCCGACGTCATCCGCTTCGACTACTCGCCCTACACGGTGCCGGCCTCGCTGGTGCCGGCCAACCGGCTGGCGCTGGGCTTTGCCACGGTCAACCTGGAAGCCGCCCAGATGATCACGGGCGTATCGACCGGCAGCCTGCACGTCTATCACAAGCAGAACGGCTACGCGGCCGGCGAAGGCTGGCGCTACCAGGGCGGCGACCTGATGCTGCGCACGCCGCTGCTGACGGGCGAGGCGGGCGCGACGCTGGCGTTGCGCGCCGGCGGCGCGCTGGCGCTGGCGGGCACCGGCGCCGTGGCCCCGGCCCGCGACGCGCTCGGCGCCACGCTGGATCTGAAGGCGCAGCGCGTCACGCTGGACTCGACCGTGGCACTGCCCTCGGGCAAGCTGATCGTCAAGGCCGACGGCGACATCACGCTGGGGGCGGGCGCGCGCATCGACCTGGCGGGGCGCGCCTTCACGGCATTCGATGCCACGCGTTACAGCTGGGGCGGCGACCTGGACCTGAACAGCGTGACGGGCAATATCGTGCAGGCGGCCGGGTCGGTCATCGACCTGTCGGCGCGCAAGCAGCGCGGCGGCCGCATGCAGGCCGTGGCGCTGGGCGTGACCGGCGGCCGCGTGGCACTGGACGGCACCATTCTGGGCAGCGCCAGCGGCGAGCACGACGCCGGCGGCACGCGCGTGCCCTACGACGGCGCCGAGATCACGCTGCGCGCGCAGACGCTGGCGGATTTCGCGGGCCTGAACCAACGGTTGAACCAGGGCGGCGTCACGGGCGCCCGTCGCTTCCAGCTCAAGCAGGGCGACCTGGTGGTGGGCGACGAGCTGCGGGCGCGTGTGGTCGAGATCAGCGTCGACGGCGGCAGCCTGACCGTCAACGGCCGCATCGACGCCAGCGGCCGGCAGGTGGGCAGCATCCGCCTGGCGGCCCGCGACGACCTGCGCATCAACGGCCTGCTGGACGCGCATGGCGAACGCCTGCGCCTGGACAGCTATGGCAAGGTCATCGACGCCACCAACCGCGCCATCATCGAACTGACCTCGCGCGACGGCACGCTGGCACTGGGCGCCGGCGCGGCCTTCGATCTGCGCGCCGGCACCGACGACCCCGGCCGCCTGGGCGGCCGCCAGCTTGGCACGCTCGACCTGAACGCTCGCCGCCTGGGCGGCGGCGCCGAACGCGGCGCCATTGCCGGGTCGGGCGATGGCGCCAACGACGTGGCCATCAGCATCACGGGCACGCCTCGGATCCTGGGCGCCAAGACTGTCGCCGTGAATGCCTTCCGCCGCTATGACGATGCGCCGTCGGCCGCGCTGCCCGACGTCAGCGGCAAGACGCCGCAATTGATCACGCAGGCCTATCTGGACGGCATCGACGGCGAGAACGTGGCCTATATGAACGCCGCGCTCGGCAATGGCGCGCTGACCGCCAGGCTGGCGGCGCTGGGCCCGTACCACTTGCGACCGGGCGTCGAGATCGTCAGCGCCACGCCCGATGGCAACCTGACGGTGTCGGGTGACATCGACTTGTCCGGCTACCGCTACGGCCCCAACGCCAACCGCACGGTGGCCGCGCTGCGCGGCTACGGCGAGCCCGGCAAGCTGGTGCTGCGCGCCGGCGGCGACCTGGCCATCCACGGCAGCATCAACGACGGTTTCGCGCCGCCGCCCGATACGATTGACGACGGCGGCTGGAAGCTGGTCGAAGGGCGTTTCCTCGGCAATGGCCAGACGCCGTTCGGCGAAGATCTGGTGGTGCCCATCGATGGCGTTCAGCTGGAAGCGGGCACCCTCTTCCCGGCCGGCCGGGCGCTGAACTACGACTTGCCGGCGCAGGCCGCCACGCTGCCGGCCGGCACCGTGCTGCCAATGGCGGCGACGCTGAACGGCCCCTTGGCCCTGCCCGCGGGCCTGGTGCTGACGGGCGACCTGACGCTGGCCGACGGCCGCGTGCTGCGCGCCGGCACGGTGCTGCAGGAAGCCCTGGCAGTGGGCGCCGGCGCCCGCCTGGGTGCGGGCTTCACGCTGCGTAGCGAGGCGGCGTTGCAGGCCTTTACCTGGCCCAAGGACGTGCCCCTGGCGGCGGCCTTGAAGGCCAGCGCGCCGCTGAACCTGGCGCGCGGTTCGCTGATTCCGTCGCAGACGTATATCGAGCTGCCGGGCGATCAACCCATCAACCTGCGCCCGGTGGGCCCGGATGGCAGGCAGGGCCGCAACTGGGCCCTGGCGCCGATGCTGGGCGAAGGCGCCAGCGCCTGGAGCCTGATGGCCGTGGCCGGCGCCGACCTGACGTCGGCCGATATGGCGGCGCGCAAGCCGGACGGCCAGGGGGATATCATTCTGGCCGACACGCACTACGGCAAGCTGGGTTATGGCAGCAAGAGCGTCACCAACGTCTTCATCGGCGAGCGGGTGCTGACGCAGCGCGCCATCGACGAACTGGAACTCGATCAGTCGTTGCTGGGCACGCCCGTCAAGCCCATTGCCGACCAGTACGAGCTGAGCGAGGATAGTTTCTGCAACAGCACGGGCTATTGCGAGGCGGGCAAGCGCAAGCTGACGGCGGCGGGGTCGATCTACTGGTTCGGCGACGAGTCCGGCAAGGGCCGCTACGTGGCGGAGCTGGAAGCCGAGTGGGGCATCTCGGAAGATGAGTTCTGCGGTGAGACCGGCAATTGCGAAGGCGGCGGCCGCACCGAGACCACCACCAAGCGCGACTACCGCTATGGCGACCGCACGCCGCTGTTCAGCGTGTTGCGCACCGGCACTGGCGACCTGTCGCTGCTGGCCGGGCGCGACGTCGGCATGGCGTCGGTATACGGCGTGTACACGGCCGGCACGCCATCGTCGCTGGGGGCGGGGCAGGATGCGCGTTTCAACCTGCCGCGCGGCACTACCGCCGACGATGCCGTGCTGGGCACCATCCAGTACGACGGCAAGTACGACGCGGCACTGGCCGCCTACCGCGCCTGGTATCCGGACCAGGGCGGCAACCTGACCGTGGCGGCGGGCCGCGACATCTATGGCGACGCGTGGGCCAAGACCGCCATGAACGCCCAGCCGTACGGCACGCCGGACGTCGAATATCCCAAGTATCCCAGCGCCGCGCTCAGCAACTGGCTGTGGCGCCAGGGCAGCGTGGGCATGCCGGGCGTGACGGATATCGCCTCGAGCTGGTGGATCAACTTCGGCACGTACGCCGCCAATTCGTCGACTAACGGGGAACAGCCGCGGGTGGTCGGCTTTACCGGCTTCGGCACCCTGGGCGGCGGCAATCTCAGCATCACCGCCGGCCGCGATGCCGGCGTGCGCGACCCGCGCGGCGACGCGCTGCTCAACAACAACATGGCCTCCGGCCGCTCGCAGGCCCTGGTGGCCGTGGTGGCCGGCACCGGCCGGGTGGTCGGCGGCGACCTGGTGCTGACGGGCGGCGGCGACATGGACCTGCGGATCGGCGGCGCGTTCAACCCGAACCTGCGCGCGGTGCAGCAGTCCGACGGCGCCAGCGGCCTGGGCGGCGGCTACGCCGGCAGCATGGAAGACGTCGACCTCAACGGGCTGCTGGTCAACCTGCGCGGCCAGCTGGCCTTGACGGCCGGACGCGTGGGCGGCATCTCGCTGTTCTATGGCGACGGCGCGCAGCTGCGGGCCCCGGACCTGTCCGCGGTGGGCGGCGGGAAACCCTTGGGCGGACCGCGCCTGCTGCTGGGCGATGCCGTGGCGTCGTTCGACACGCGCGGCGACCTGGTGCTGGCCGACGCGCCGGACCCCGGCCGCGTGCGCCAGATCAATACCAGCCCGTATACCCAGGGCAGCCTGGTCAAGGGCGGTGGCGCGGAAAGCTGGTTCACGCTGTGGACGCCGGGCACGGCCATCGACCTGTTCTCGGCGGGCGGTAACGTCACGCCGTTGAGCACCAACAATACGTTCCGGCCCGGTACGGACCTGCTGATCGAGGAGACGACCCGGATTGGCGCGCAGCTGCAGATCAGCTATGTCTATCCGTCCAAGCTTGATGTGACGGCGGCCGGCGGCAATATCATCCTGGCCACCACCACGCGCGAGGCCGACGGCGTCAATCATGTGCTGTTGCTGGCGCCGTCGTCCAGCGGGGCGTTGTCGATGCTGGCGGGCGGCTCGATCTTCGCGGCGGGCGCGCATGCGGTGTCGATGTCGGGCGCGGATACGCCGCTGCCGACACCGTGGCGTCCCGGCTTCATGGCCAGCAATGGCGGCGAGAACAATACCCAGACGCTTTCCAATGCCTCGGTCGAAGGCAACGTGGTCTGGCCGAACTCGCCCAAGCCCCTGTTCGTGTTCGGGCCCAACACCCCGTTGGATGCCTCGCCGCGTCAAGCGGAAGGAGAACTGGCGCGCTTCCATGCCGTGAATGGCGATATCGTCGGCCTGCGCGCAGGCGCCGAGACGCGGCTCGCGCCGCGCAGCCTGCTGGGCCGGCCCCAAACCGTGATGACCTGGTACGAGGCCGCATTGCCGGTCTCGGTGCGGGCAGGGCGCGACATCCTCGGGATGAGCGCGCTGGGGCTGCACAGCAATGCCAGCGATCTGTCGCAAGTGACCGCGGGCCGCGACATCGTGCAGGCCGATCTGAAGGTCGCCGGCCCCGGTACGCTGCTGGTGCAGGCGGGCCGCAACATCCGCCAGGACGACGTGGCCAGCGTCGTCAGCGTGGGCGCCATCGTGCGCGGCGACGCGCGCCCCGGCGCCAGCATTGCCGTGCTGGCGGGCGTCGGCCCGCAGGGGCCGGACTACGCCGGCCTGCTGGCGCGCTACCTGGATCCGGCGCGCGCGCTGGCCGCGGGCCAGACGCTGAGCGCCAATCCGGACCGCGTGGTGCAGTCCTATGCCGGTGAGCTGACGCTGGCCGGCTGGCTGCGCCAGGCGTACGGCTACCAGGGCGACGAATCGGGCGCGCCGGCCGAACTGGCGCAACGCCAGGCGCTGCTGGACGCCGAGGTGGCAGCTGATCCGGCGCGCAAGCGCCGCGACCTGATGCAGGACTATCGCCAGGAAAGCGAACTGCACCTGGTCAACTGGCTGCGCACGCACCATGGCTACGACGGCGGCGAGGACGGCGCGCGCGCCGCGCTGGCTGCGCTGGCAGCCGAGCAGCAGGGCATCTATGCCCGCCAGCTGTACTTCGCCGAACTGCGCAAGGGCGGCCGCGAATACAACGAGCAGGACGGCCCGCGCAGCGGCAGCTACCTGCGAGGCCGCCGCGCGATTGCGGCGCTGTTCCCGCAGACCGACGCCCAGGGCGCGCAGCGCCTGTACCAGGGCGACTTCACTATGTATGGCGGCGCCGGCCTGCGCACGCAGTTCGGCGGCGACATCCAGGTGCTGACGCCGGGCGGCCAGCAGGTGCTGGGCATCGAGGGCGCGGCGCCGCCGGCGTCGTCGGGCGTGGTGACGCAGGGGCAGGGCGACATCCAGCTGTACGCGCTGGGCAGCGTGCTGCTGGGCCAGAGCCGCATCATGACCACCTTCGGCGGCCACATCCAGGCCTGGTCGTCGGAGGGCGACATCAACGCGGGCCGCGGCGCCAAGACCACGGTGATCTACACGCCGCCCAAGCGGGTCTATGACGCCCTGGGCAACATCACCCTGTCGCCGTCGGCCCCGTCCACCGGCGCGGGCATCGCCACGCTGGCGCCGATTGCCGAAGTGCCGGCCGGCGACGTGGACCTGATCGCGCCGCTGGGCACCATCGATGCGGGCGAGGCCGGCATCCGGGTCTCGGGCAACGTCAACGTGGCGGCGCTGCATGTGGTCAACGCGGCCAACATCCAGGTGCAGGGCGACAGCAAGGGGATCCCGGTGACGGCGGTGGTGAACACCGGCGCGCTGGCATCGGCCAGCGCCGCGTCCTCGGCGGCGTCCAGCGCCGCGCAGGACTCGGTGCAGCGCGCCCAGAACCAGGCGCGGCAGAACCAGCCGTCCATCATCAGCGTGCAGATCCTGGGCTTTGGCGACGAGCCGGCCGCGCCCGCGCCGGCGCAACCGCGCGCCGCGGCGCCGGCCTACCGGCCCGATGGCGTGGTGCAGGTGCAAGGCGTGGATGGCGGCGGTTGATGCGCCGTGTGAACCGGCGGCCGAAATACTGGCCGCCGTGTCACGCGGGCGTCACATAGGCGGCAGGTGAAAAGCGCATCAGGGCCCGGCAAAAACCGGGCCCTGATGCTTTCTGGCACCGCTTTTCCCCGGGCCGGCGCTGTTTCATGAAATTTTTCTTACAACGCGCAGTCCGCGCCGTGCCGGAACGTCTAGTAACAAGCAGAAGCTGTAGACGCGGGTATGCGGGCAGAAAACCGTAACGGGATTGTCGCAAGCGCACTGCACGGTAGCGGCCGGTGCCAGACCGGTTATCACACAAGGAACTGAGTGCATCGCTATGCATGATTTCGAGAGCAGGGTCGGCGCGCTGCGCGCCATGATGCGCCGGGCGCCGGGGGCGATGGTGCTGGCGCTGGCCGCGGGCGCGGCATGGGCGCAGCCGGCGCCGGCCGCGGACAGCAACGCGCGCCGCGTCAACATCAACGAATACATCGTGCGCGGCAACACCGTGCTGGACGCGCGCGACATCGAAAAGGCCGTCTACCCTTACCTGGGGCCGGACCGCACGCTGGCCGACATCGAGTCGGCGCGCGAAGCGCTGCAGACCATCTACCAGGAACGCGGCTACCAGTCCGTGTACGTCGACCTGCCCGAGCAGCAGGTGGCCGACGGCATCGTGTTCCTGCAGGTCGCCGAGACCAAGGTGGGCCGGGTGCGCGTGGTGGGCGCCAAACACTATTCGCCGCTGACCATCCGCGACGAGGTGCCCGCGCTGCAGGAAGGCGCCGTGCCCAATTTCAACCAGGCCCAGGCCCAGCTGACCGACCTGAACAAGGGCGCCAGCCGCCAGGTCGTGCCGCTGGTCAAGGAAGGCCGCGTGCCCGGCACCATGGACGTGGATCTGAAGGTCGAGGACAAAAACCCCTGGCACGCCAGCCTGGGCCTGAACAACGACTACAGCGCCGACACGACGCGGCTGCGCAGCACGGCCTCGCTGGGCTACGACAACCTGTGGCAGCTAGGCCACTCGGTCAGCCTGACCTTCTTTACCGCGCCGCAGGAAACCGACAACGCCAAGGTCTGGTCCGGCTCGTATTCGATGCCGCTGGACAAGCAGTGGAGCCTGCAGTTCACCGGCTACAAGAGCGACAGCAACGTCGCCACCATCGGCGGCACCAACGTGTTGGGCAAGGGCTACTCGTTCGGCATGAGCGCCATCTACACGCTGGCGCCGCAGGGCGACTGGTACAACTCGCTGTCCGTCGGGCTGGACTACAAGAAGTTCGACGAGACCACGCGCTTCGGCAACAACGAAGACCGCATCCCGCTCAAGTACGTGCCGTTCACCTTCTCGTACAACGGCTACCGCTATTCCGAAGCGTCGCAAAGCAGTGTGGGCCTGTCGGTCGTGGGCGCGACCCGTTCGTTCTTCGGCATGGGCAGCGACTGGAAGGAATTCGACGACAAGCGCTATCGCGCCAGCCCCAGCTTCGCGCTGCTGCGCGGTGACGGCACCCACACGCAGAACCTGTTCGGCGACTGGCAACTGGGCCTGCGCGCCGGCTTCCAGCTGTCGTCGGGCGCGCTGGTGTCCAACGAACAGTTCTCGGCCGGCGGCAGCACCAGCGTGCGCGGCTACCTGGCCGCCGAACGCACCGGCGACGACGGCTTCCTGGGCTCGGTCGAATGGCGCACGCCGTCGCTGGCCCGCTGGCTGGGCAGCAATGTCAATGAATGGCGCTTCTATGCGTTTGCCGACGCCGCCACGCTGCGCCTGCGCGACCCCTTGCCCGAGCAGGATTCCAGCTATTCGCTGGCCAGCGTCGGCCTGGGCACGCGCCTGCAGGTGCTGGACTGGCTGTCCGGCGCGCTGGACTGGGGCTATCCGCTCAAGGACGGCCCCAACACCAAGAAACACGATCCCCGACTGAACTTCAGCGTACGCGCCAGCTTCTGAGCGCGCGCGAAACCGTATTTACCCCGGAGTCTTGACCATGCAACGCTTATTGATGCTCCTGCTGACCGTGCTGGCCGGCGTATTGCCGTCCGCCGCCCATGCCTGGTGGCAGCCCGACTGGCAGTACCGCAAGCAGATCACCGTCGACAGCACGCCGCAGGGCGCGCCGCTGGGCGGCGCCGCCGGCCGCACGCCGCTCCTGGTGCGCCTGCATACCGGCAATTTCTCGTTCGATGGCATCAACGAGAAGGGCGCCGACATCCGCTTCGTGGCGGGCGACGACCAGACCGTGCTGAACCACCAGCTGGAAGCCTTCGACCCGCTGCTGGGCATGGCGCTGGTGTGGGTGGACCTGCCCGAGCTGGCCGACGGTCAGCGCCAGGACATCTGGATGTACTACGGCAACCAGAAGGCCCCGGCGTCCGCCAACGGCCAACTGACGTTCGACCCCAACTACACGCTGGTCTATCACTTCGACGGCGCCGCCGGCGCTCCGCCGCGCGACACCACCGGCAACAGCAATAACGCGCAGACGCCGATGGCCGCCGCCGTTGACGGCGTGATCGGCCGTGCCGCGCAGTTCGCGGGCGGCGCGCCGCTGATGCTGCCGGCCAGCCCGTCGCTGGCCGTGCCCGCCGCAGGCGCCTTTACCTTCAGCGCCTGGGTGCGCGCCGACCAGCCGGCCGGCGAACAGCTGGTGTATGCCCGCCGCGACGCCGGCAACGCCCTGCTGATCGGCATCAACCAGGGCGTGCCCTTCGTGGAAGTGAACGGCCAGCGCAGCCAGCCCGGCCAGTCGCTGACGCCCGCCGCCTGGCAGCACCTGGCCGTCACGGCCGACGGCAGCCGCGTCACGCTGTATGTGAACGGCCGCGCCACCGCGTCGGTGGCCGCCAGCCTGCCGCCGCTGAACACGCCCGCCGCCCTGGGCGGCGACGTGCCGGCCCCGGCCGTGGCCGCCGCGCCTGCCGCCGCTGAAGGCGCCGCCACCCCGGCAGCCGATGCCGCGCCGGTTGCCGCGCCCCACGTCTACGCGCCGTTCGTCGGCGCGATCGACGAAGTGCGCCTGTCCCGCGTGGCCCGTCCGGCCGCGCTGATCCTGGCCGACGCGCTGTCGCAAGGCTCGGAATCCCGCCTGGTTGTCTACGGCACCGACGAAGAGCAATCGGGCTTCGGCTTCGGCGGCCTGGGCTTTTTGCTCAAGGCCGTGCCGATCGACGCCTGGGTCATCATCGCCATCCTGGTGCTGATGATGGTGCAGTCGTGGATCATCATGATCAAGAAGAGCCGCAACGTGGCCCGCGTGGCGCGCGCCAACGAGCAGTTCCGCGAATCCTTCGCCAAGGTCGGACAGCGCCTGGAGCTGCTGGCCGACGACAAGGCCCTGGCCACCCGCCTGGAGCACGCCTCGCTGTGGCGTCTGTACCGCGTGGCCATCAATGAAATCCGCACCCGCCGCGAGCAGGGCGCCGACACCAGCGCGATCTCGGCCGCCACCATCGAGGCCATCCGCGCCTCGCTGGATGCCGTGCGCACCAAGGAAAACCAGCTGCTGGGCGCCAAGCTCGGCGTGCTGTCCAACGCCATCGCCGGCGGCCCCTACATCGGGCTGCTGGGCACGGTGCTGGGCATCATGGTGGTGTTCCTGGGCACCGCCATGGCCGGCGACGTGAACATCAACGCCATCGCCCCGGGCATGGCCGCCGCGCTGCTGGCCACCGCCATGGGCCTGTTCGTCGCCATCCCCGCCCTGTTTGGCTACAACCGCCTGGTGTCGCGCAACAAGGAAGTCAGCGCCGACATGCGCGTGTTCGTCGATGAATTCGTGACGCGCCTGGCCGAAGTGCACGGCGAGACCCAGGCCCAGGAAGCCGCCCATCACAGCGCCGCGCGCGCGCCCGCCGCCCGGCCCGCCGTGCGCGAGCCGCAGCCCGCCGAAGCGTAAGGAGACGACCCCCATGGCTTCCGTATCCGCTTCCCAGGACGATGATGATGACGCGCCCGTCGACGGCATCAACATCACGCCGCTGGTCGATGTGCTGATGGTCGTGCTGGTCATGTTCATCCTGACCGCCACCGCGCAGATCGCCGGCATCAAGGTGAACCTGCCCAAGGCCAGTTCGTCCATCGCGCTGTCGCAGCCCAAGACGAAGGCGATTTCCGTCAACGACGCCGGCCAGGTCTTCCTGGACGCTTACCCGGTCACCCTGCCCGAGCTGGAAGACCGGCTGCGCACGGAGAAAGCGCTGAACCCCGATTTTCCGGTGATCGTGCGCGGCGACGCCGCCGTGCAGTACCAGAAGGTCGTGGAAGTGCTGGATCTGCTGCGCCGTCTGGAACTGGCCCAGGTCGGGCTGGTCACCGGCAAGCCGAAATAGGGGCCGAGGCTACCGCCATGCCGCAACACGCATCCGATACCTCGCGCTCCCCGCACCCCGCGCTTCGCTGGCTCAAGCTGGCGGCCGTGGCGGTGGTGTTGATCGCGGCCGCCTACGCGCTGTGGCGCTGGGCCAATGACATGGCCGGTGTGCGCCGCGACGCGCCCAAGGTCACCGCGATCATCCCGCTGCCGCCGCCGCCGCCACCGCCGCCCGAACCGGAGAAGCCGCCGGAGCCCGAGCCGCCCAAGGAAGAGCCCGTGGCCACGCCCGAACCCGAGCCGCAGCCCACGCCCGAGCCGCCCAAGCCGCAGGACGAGGCGCCGCCGCGCCCGGCCGACGACCTGTCCAACCCGATGCAGATCGACGGCGACGCCCAGGCGGGCAGCGACGCGTTCAACATCGGCGCTGGCCAGGGCAAGGGCATGGCGGGCGGCGGGGGCGGCCGCGCCGGCAACGCCACCTATAGCCAGTACCTCGCCTACGCGCTGCAGAAGATCCTGCGCGAAGACGAACGCACGCGCAATCTGACCTTCCGCCTGCAAGCCAACATCTGGCTCACGGCCAGCGGCCAGATCACGCGGGTGGAACTGACCCGTTCCAGCGGCGATGCCGATGTCGACGCCCGGGTGGTGGCGGCGCTACGCGCGGTGCCGGGCCTGGATGAACGTCCGCCGGCCTCGGCCAGCATGCCCATCCGCGCATCGCTGACCGGCCGCCGCCCCTCCTGAAGTGCTGAATTGAACCGATCCTGGAGTGCCAAGAGAATGAAGTTCCAACTGAACCGGTTGGCGGCAACGCTGGCCCTGGCGGGCGCCGCCGCGCTGCCGGCCCACGCCGCGCCCGCCCCGTCCGAAAACGCCACCATCAACCTGATCCGCCTGCTGGTGCAGCAGGGCGTGCTCAAGGCGGACCAGGCCGAGGCCCTGGTGGCCCAGGCCGAGGCCGAAGCGAAGGCCGCGCGCACCGCGCCGCAGGACCGTGGCGCTGCCGCGGCCCAGCCCGGCGACGTGCGCGTGCCGTACATCCCGCAGACCGTGCGCGACCAGATCCGCGACGAGGTCAAGGCCGAAGTCATGGTGCAGGCCAAGGAAGAAAACTGGGCCCAGCCCAACACCTTCCCCGACTGGGTGTCGCGCATCACTATCGACGGCGACGTGCGCGTGCGCGACGAATCGCGTCTGTACTCGGGCAGCAACAGCAATGAAATCGTCGATTTCGCCAAGCTGAACGCGAAGGGTCCGTACGACCTGAACCGCAATACCAACAACAACTACCCGCCCATGCTGAACACGCGCGAAGACCGCCGCAATCAGCTGCGCATTCGCGCCCGCCTGGGCGTGAAGGCCGAGATATCCGAGTCCTGGTCGGCCGGCATCCGCCTGGCCACCGGCAGCGACGACAGCCCGGTGTCCACGTCGCAGACGCTGGGCGGCGGCATGGGCAAGAAGGACATCTGGCTGGACCAGGCCTACCTGACCTACCGCCCCGCCAAGTGGGCCACGGTGACGGGCGGGCGCATCGCCAACCCGTTCGAGTCCACCGACATGCTGTTTTCCAACGACCTGAACTTCGACGGCGTCGCCGCGATCTTCAAGCAGCCGCTGGAAGGCCGCGACGTCACGCTGTTCGGCACCCTGGGCGCGTTCTCGACCGAATACGGCTCGAACGGCTGGAACTCGTCGTCGTTCTCCGAAGGCAAGAGCGAAGACAAGTGGCTGCTGGCCGCGCAAGCCGGCGCCGACTGGAAGATCAACCCGCAGAACAGCCTGCGCGGCGCGCTGGCTTACTACCACTTCGACAACATCGCCGGCAAGCGGTCCAGCGCCTGCTCGCCGTGGGCAGGCCAGGAAAACTGCGACACCGACTGGTCGCGTCCGGCCTTCATGCAGAAGGGCAACACGCTGTTCCTGCTGCGCAATATCACGTCCAACCCGCTGGATCCGGCCAACACGCCGCAGCCGCAGTACGTGGGCCTGGCGTCCAAGTTCGACCTGCTGGACCTGAACCTGCGCTGGGACACCCGGGTGCTCAACGGCCTGGGCCTGCGCGTGAACGCCAACTACATCCGCAACCTGGCCTACAGCAAGAGCAAGATGATGAGCCGTTCGCAAGGCAACATCGTCAACAACTTCGGCGACAACGGCGACGTGGAAAGCGGTCCCAACGCCTGGATGCTGCAGGCCACGCTGGGCCGTTCGTTCGACCTGAAGGAAAAGGGCGATTGGCTGGCGTTCGTGGGCTACAAGTACATCCAGCCCGATGCGCTGCCCGACGCCTTCAACGACTCGTCGTTCCATCAGGGCGGCACCAATGCCCGCGGTTACTACATCGGCGGCAGCTACGCCTTCGACAAGAACGTGTACGGCGTCCTGCGCTGGATGAGCACCCGCGAAATCTACGGCGCGCCGCTGTCCATCGACACGATGCAGTTCGAGATCAACGCCAGGTTCTGAGGCCATGGACATGCACATCGTATGGGATGAATCGCGCCAGCCCCGGGCGTTCGGGCAGGGCAGGCGGCTGGCCGCCGCCGTCGCCCTGTGCGCGGCGGGCTTGAGCCTGACCGGCGCCGCGCAAGCCGAAACCATGGAAGAGCGCCTGCGCGCCCAGTTGCGCAGCACCACCCAGCAACTGCAGCAGCTGCAAAGCGAGCAGGCCCAGGTCAACGCCGCCAAGGCCGCGGCCGAGGCCCAGTTGGGCGCCGCCCAGAAAGAGCTGGAGGCGCTGCGCGGCCAGCTGTCCAAGGCCAAGGGCCAGGCCGACAAGCTGGCCGAGCAGCAGGGCGCCGTCATGGAAAGCGCGCAGGCGCAGGTGGCGGCCAGCCATGCCCAGCTGGGCAAGTTCAAGGGCGCCTACGACGAGCTGCTGGCGTTGTCGCGCGCCAAGGAAACCGAGCGCGTGGCGCTGGCCAGGACCCTGGCGCAGCGCGACGAGCAGGTCAAGACCTGCGTGGCCAAGAACCGCGAGATGTACGAGGCCGGCAAGGAAATCCTGAACGCCTACGAACGCATCAGCACGGGCGGCATCCTGGCCATCAAGCAGCCCTTTGCCGGCGGCGCGCGGGTCAAGTTCGAGGAACAGGCGCAGGCATACGGCGACAAGCTGTACGACGCGCAGGTTTCCGCCGCCGCGCCCGCGGCCGGGGCTGCGGCCTCGGCCGCCCAGCCCTGATTATCAAGACCTGTCTTTATTTCTTCATCTAGGAAAACTGTAATGACCGACTCCAGCCTGATTCTCGACGTCAACGCCGAACGCCTGCAGGAACTGCTGCAATCCGCGGGCTACCGCGTCACCGTGTCCGAGCAGAACGGCATGGTGCAGCTGCTCAGCGCCAGCCAGGGCGTGGGCTTTGCCGTGCGCCTGGGCAACCCTTCGGCCGAGGCCGGCAGTTACCTGGACTACACGCTCAGCTGCGCGCTGCGCGTGCAGGGCGAGCTGCCCGTTGGCCTGGCCGAGCGCTGGAACGTGGAAAAGCGCTTTGCCCGCCTGACGGTGCAGGGTGCCTTCCTGGTGCTGGAACTGGACGTGATCCTGGCCGGCGGCGTGTCCGAGAACTACCTGCGCGCCACCGCCGAACTGTGGGACCGCCTGCTGCAGGAATTCCTGCTGTTCCTGCGCGCCAATGCCACGGGCCAGGCCGATGCCGGGCAAGAGCAGGAAGAAGCCGCCGTCGAGGCGGCGAACTGATCCATCCGCCGGGCCGGCGCCTGGCGGCGGGGGCGTAAACGTCTCCCACCCCGGTCGCCGTTCCCGGTGAATGGCGCATTCAAGCAAGCGAGGTTTCGACCATGACTATTCTTTCCGATAAGCCCACCCGGCTGCGCGTGACCGCCGCCGTGCTGTTGATCGCGGTGCTGGCCGGCGCCGTGGCGCTGATGCGCGGCAGCCCCGCGCAAAGCAGCGAATCCCAGCCCGCCAAGGTGGCCGCGGCTGACCCCGCCAAGCCGGCGGCGGCATCCGCCAAGCCCGGCGCCCAACCTGCCGCCGCGCCGTCCCAGGCGCCCGCCGTGGCCACGCTGGGCGGCGTGCAGGTGGACCGCGACGAACTGGTGCGCCAGTTGCAGGCCATGCCGCCCGACGCCCGCGCCCAGCTCCAGGGCAACCGCGCCGGGCTGGACCAGTGGCTGCGCGCGCGCCTGGCGGAAAAGGCGCTGGTCGAGCAGGCCCGCGCCCAGGGCTGGCAAGACCGCCCCGAGCTCAAGCGCGCCTTCCAGGCCGCGCAGGAGCGCATCGTGCTACAGACCTATCTGGAATCGGTCAGCCGCGCCCCGGACGGCTACCCGGCCGAAGCCGACCTGCAGGCCGCCTACGAGCGCGCCAAGCCGCAACTGGCGCAGCCGGCCCTGTACCGGGTCAGCCAGATCTTCCTGCCGGCGGCGCTGGGCGACAACGACGCGATCGCCAACGCGCGCAAGCAGGCGCAGGACTTGGTCAAGCGGGCCCAGGCTCCCAAGGCCGATTTCGCCGCGCTGGCCAAGACCTATTCGCAGGACAGCACCACCCGCGCCCAGGGCGGCGACATCGGCTACGTGCCGCTGGCGCAGCTGACGCCGGAAATGCGTCCGGCGATCGAGCAGCTCAAAGCGGGCGAGGTCTCGGCGCCGGTGCAATCGGCGGCGGGTTTCCACATCCTGAAGCTGGTCGATCTGCGCGCCGCTGGCGTCACGCCGTTCGAGCAGGTCAAGGAAGAATTGCGCGCCGCGCTGCGGACCCAACGCCAGGAGTTGGCGGCACGGGCTTACCTGGAGGGGTTGCTGAATGCAGGAACCGTCAGCATTGATGGCGCGGCCCTCAATGCCGCCTTCGAGCAAAGCGCGGCCGCCGCGCAAACCCAGCCCGCCCTCGCGGCCCGCGCGCCCTGACCCGGGTGTGGTCGCCGCGGCGTTGGACGCGCGGCTTGGCCAGGCCCTGGGCCAGGCGGGGCCGCCGGCCAGCCTGCAGTGCGCGCCGGCGTTGTTGCAGTCGCTGCGCACCACCTTCGCCGGCGAGCTGCTGCACTGGCTGGCGCTGGTGCCGCAGGTCGACGCCGGCCGGTCGCGCGATCCGCTGCGCGACCACAGCCTGGACCTGGGCGATCTGCGCGTGCTGTACCGCGCGCTGCGGGTGGCCTGGCTGGCCGAGCTGGTGTTCGGCGGTGCGGAAGGTGCTCGGCGCTGGCTGTGCAGCCCCAAGCGCCGGCTGCACGGCCGGGTGCCGATGCTGCTGTGCCAGCATGGGCGCTACGCCGCCATGATCGAGCAATGGCTGATCAACATCGACGAAGGAAACGGCCCGTGACCGCGGTTTGGCGCTTGATCGACAAAGGACTTGGCCCATGACGTTGCCCCGGCGTGCTATCGAAGGACTCGGCCCATGACGCCGCTTTGGCGCTTGAGCAACAGCCAGGACCTGCTGCCGCGGGCCCGCCCGGCGGGCCGCTGGCATGGCGCCGGCGCCGCGGTGGTGGTGCTGGACGCCTCCCCGGCGGCCGCGGTGTTCGCGCGGCTGGCCCAGGCCGAGGTGGCGCATCCGCGCGCCTTGCCGCGCAACTACTTCCTGCTGGAAGTGCAGGTGCCGCCGCAATCGGTGGCCGACCCGCGCCCGCCCGCCGCCTGGCAGACCGACCTGCAGGCCTCGCGCGCTTTCGGCAACGCCTGGCTGGAGCGGGCCGACACATTGATCCTGCAAGTGCCGTCGGCGGCCGGCGGCTTTCAGTACCTGCTCAACGCCGACCACCCCCAGCTGGCGCAATGCCAGATCGTGTCGTCGCTGGCATACCCGTTCGCGCCCCACCTGGCGGGCATCGACGGCGCGGTGCTGGACGGGGCGGGGTGGCTGGCGTCGGCGCGGGACTGAGCGGGCGCAGGTGGGCGCGCGGCGTCCCGGCCGCGGTACCTGACCACGAGCTGGCCGGGCGTGATATTCGCTGCGGCCCTCGCTAGCGTGCTGTCCACGCCGGATTTCTTTGAGTCTGATTTCTGTCCGATCAGCCTCAATATGTTCAGAAATTAGAATTTTCCAATGCTCTGTCCGATTCGGACTGCGTAGCGTAGGCGAGCTGCAATTTCCAGATCGGTGCTTTTGGCTTTGTCGATAGTCCGCGGGGTATAGGCGGGTTGCGTGTCTGGCTGCTGAGTGGGTTGGAACAGATGATCCGGCCGAATCCTAAAGCCTATATGGCTAGCGGTGGGATCGATTTGGCCGTGAAAGGAGCGGGGACGGTTGTGCCAAATGGAGCTGTTATTTTCAATGAAATAGGCGAGTATCTGAAAATATATATGCAAATTAAAATAAACAATGCTATTGATTTTTGCTATCGCCTATTTATCAAGGAGGGCAATATATCCCCTGTCTATAGATATCCAATATTGATACTTGGGGTGGCCTTTATTTTTCTCGATTTCGAGATTTGGGACACCGGTTGGGTGTGTTACTTGGGATTTGTTTTTGCGCTGATTGGTGGGTATTCTGCAAGGGCGGCACAGTTAGGTATTCGCCCTTTCGAGCGGGCGCCCTATCCACGCGGATGGTTAAGGGGCAGAAGAATAGAACAGCGAAATGGGGAGGGTGAAGAAAAAAATAGGATCCAAAAATAAGGTGTCAGGCTGCGTTTTCCGCCTGAAATAAACATGGTGTCAGACTACGTTCTTGGCCTGAATGGATCGAATTGAAAACGTAGTCTGGCACCTTATTTTTCGGAGTGTGCCGCAGCATTGGTGCCAAATATGACTCCCCTCGGGCATTTTCAACAGGCGTTCAATGCAGCGGATAACGCTGCTTGGGTGTCTAGTTGGGCGGGGCGGGTAGCTGCTAGTGCAACTACTGCAGGAAATGCTCCCATGGCTGGGGCAGCGACCGCGGTGGGAGCTGCAAGTAGTTTATTTGAGCAAATGGTGAGACCAAATTGGAAAAAATCACTGTTTGATTCAAATATTGATTTTGCGGTAAGTGTAGGTACAGGTAGCTATCCTGCGTTGGCTCCCGTGTTCACGGAACTGGGAGAGCTTGTAAAAAAACAACGAAATTAAAAATAAATACAAAACTGAATGAAATTGACATTTGGAATCGTAATTCGCGATGGAAATATAAAGCGCTGGATTAGAAACGTCCTGGCATTAACAGGGTCGGCGTTGATATTGATTGGGTTAAAGTATGATATTTATCTTATGGCCTTGCTTGGCGCCGTTGTTGGGGCGATTGGTATGTATGCATCTCAAGCTGCTGCGGTTGGCGTGAAGCCCTTTGAAAGTTGGCAATCAAAAAGAAATAGGGAAGACGATGGGAATTGCAAGTGAAATGCTGAAATAAAAAAATAGAGTGTAAAGATAAAGTGTCAGACTACGTTTTTGGCCCGGAGAGGTCACTTTGAAAGCGTAGTCTGACACCTTATTTTGTTTCGAGCGGCAGTGAATCCGGGACCACTCGGGCCGCGGTTTCTGAGGGTACGATCGTGGTGCGCTCGGATAGGGATACCGGGCGGGATAGCATCGCTGGGCTGAGTCGGGACACTGCTGGGGCGAACGGCAGCATCGGTAAAATCTTTGATAAGGACAAGCTGCGCGAGCAGCTAGAAATGCAACAGGCCTTTGGGCAACTCGGCATGCAGATCGCGGGCGATGTGTCGAAGCGGCTGGCCGAAAAAGATGCAAATGTTTGGGGAGAAGGGAAACCCGGCAGAATCGCACTTCATGCTGTCATTTCAGGTCTAGGGGCGGCGATGGGCGGAGGCAACGTTGCAGGTGCCATCGGCGGAACTATAGCGGGTGACGTTGCAACGTCATTGGTACAGACTCAAATAGAGAAAGCCGTTGCGGGGTTGCCTCCCAATATTCGTGATCAGGTGGCGAACGTAATTGCGAATGTCGTTGCTGGTGGCGCTGTCGGCGGGGCGAGCGGCGCGAGTGGTGCGTTGTTCGCAGATATGTACAACCGGCAGTTACACCCGGAAGAAAAGGCTCTCGCGACAAAGGTCGCGGAAGCAATGCAGGCACAAGGGAAAGAAATTTCTGCTGATTATATTGAAGCTCAAATGCGACAAATGGGGGTCGTAATTGATGGTGTCTCGTATCCAGGCGTTCCTGATGTGCAAATTGGAGGTGTGAATCAGACTGATGCTGGTGCGACTTGGTCTAATGAGCCGGGGTCTGTAGTTTTCGTTCAAAACACGACAAAAGCGGATGCTGCGGTACAAGCGTTAATTCTGGATATTATAAATAACAGCTCGGTACCTAACTTGGTACATTATCTGCCGGCACCCGTTTTTCGTGATACCAGCCCTCGGATGGGTTACGTGCCGCGCAGCGATATTGTTGGTAGATATTGTGTGACTGCGGAGTGTGCCGCAGCATTGGTACCAAATATGACTCCCCTCGGGCATTTTCAACAGGTGGTCAATGCAGCGGATAACGCTGCTTGGGTGTCTAGTTGGGCAGGCAGGGTTGCGGCGAGTGCAACGGTAGCGGGGAATGCCCCAGTTGTCGCAGTTGCCACTTCGCTAAGTGCTGCTGCTAGTCTCTTTGAACAGATGGTGCGGCCAAACCCGAAGAAATCTGGTAACGACGCGTTTGTCGACTTTACTTCAGCAGCAGCCTCTAATCGATATCCATATCCGGCGCCGGTGTTTACGGAGATGGGTGGGTTTGTGAAAGGAATGAACAGTGGATTTCCATTCAAATAAAAAAAAGAATATTTTCATAAAAAATGGAAATATACGCTCATCTGTTCAGTTTTTGCTTATAGGAATAGGTGGAGGGATTTCGTATCTTGGTTCGGAAATTTCCTCCTATTGGGTGGGGGTGATCGGCATTTGTGTTGGGGCGGTTGGTGGGTATGCTGGCTTGGCTGGATCAGTTGGGGTGAAACCCTTTAAGGATGAATCGGATTTTAATGGTGATAATTAAAATAAGATGTCAGACTCTGAGGTTTCCCCACGAATTCTCAGGGAAATCCATTTCAAATCAGGGGTTTGTGATGATGGGCGGAGTCAAGCGATTCGCCGCTGGATGATCAGAGTGTGCATGGCGCCAGTCCTATACCCTGCGTCAGGCGACCAAACCGTTTGAAGGAAGACAGGCCATGCGCGCAGTCGGAGTATTGCAGAAACTGTTCCACGATTCGGTCCCCAGCTTGCACCTGAGTCGGCTCAAGGCCTTGATGAGCGCGGTGCGCAGTGCGATGACAACGCGCCGGCTGACGCTGAGCGGACGGGCGCGCGGTTTACCGGCCGGCCAGGCAATCCGGCATCGGATCAAGCGCGTGGACCGGCTACTGGGCAATGCTCATCTGCGTAGCGAACGCCCCATGTTCTATCAACTGCTTGTACTGAGACAGTATTCACCTGACAGGTGACCCCATTGGGGCGTGGTCATATGACCCCAAGCTCGGACGCTGCAATCTACGCCAGAGCCCGCTTGATATAAACCATGGCCTCCTGGCACAAGCAACGGCATCGCCCGTCCACCTTCCTGCTTACTGAACCTATAACCTGGCCCCGACAGGCCTAGAATATCGTTCACGTCGGCGCTTTCGCCGGCTGACGATCCCGTTTCCGTCAGGAGCCCGCCGTATGACCGCCATTTCCGCTGCCCCGACCGCTGGCGCAGCGCTGCCCGCCGTAACCGCGCGGGTGGACGTCATTTCCATTCAATCCCAGGTTGTCTACGGCTACGTCGGCAACAACGCCGCCATGCCGGTGTTCCGCCGGGCCGGCCTGCGGGCCATCGCGGTGCCCACGGTCATCCTGAGCAACACGCCGCACTATCCCACCCTGCATGGCGGCGCGGTGCCGCTGGACTGGTTTGACGGCCTGCTCAAGGGGCTGGACGAACGCGGTGTGACCCAGGTGGCGCGCGCTGTGGTCTGCGGCTACCTGGGCCAGCCTGGGCAGGCTGACCTGCTGGCCGCGTGGTTGCCGGCGCTGCGAGCCGCCCGGCCGGACCTGCGGGTGCATATCGACCCGGTCATGGGCGACCGCAATGACGGTCTGTACGTGGATTCCGGACTGGTCGCGCAGTACCGCAAGCAGCTGGTGCCGCATGCCGACGGCATGACGCCCAACCATTTCGAGCTGGAACTGATGGTGGGCCGGCCGCTGTCGTCCATTGACGAGGTGGTGATGGCCGCGCGCGAGTTGATCGCCGAGGGGCCGCAATGGATAGTGGTGACCAGCGCCGCGCCGATGGCAGCCGCGCCGGGCACGTTGCAATTGGCCGTGGTGACGCGGGACGAGAGCACGGTGCTGACCCACCCCGAAATCGCGATCCCGCCGTCGGTGCACGGCACCGGCGACGTGTTCATGGCGGCCATCACCGCCCGGATGCTGGCGGGCGATGCACTGGCAGACGCCGCGCGGGCAGCCACGGACGCGGTGACCGACGCGCTGACGCGCACCCGCGAACTAGGCTGGGAAGAACTGGCGATTGAAGGCTGACGCCCGCCGTCCTGGTGGCCTGTGGACGCCAGGCATCCTTGCCCGCGGGCGGCACAGAGCCCCAGCCGCCAGCAAAGGCCGCCGGTCCTTGCCGTCAGCGCAAACCCCCGCCTGTCTGGACGCGGGGCCGCGCCATGCGGCCCCGTCCCGCTCAGTACGTCTTGTACGGCAGGAACTTGCCGCTCATCACGATCTGCACCCGGTCGCCCTTCGGGTCGGCTTCGCGGCTCAGGTCCATCTTGAAGTCGATGGCGCTCATGATGCCGTCCCCGAACTCTTCATTGATCAGCGCCTTGAACGTGGTGCCGTAGACGCTGATCAGCTCGTAGAAGCGGTAGATCAGCGGATCGGTCGGCACCGACGTCGGCAGGGAGCCCTTGTAGGGCACCACTTGCAACTGCACCACGGCGTCGGCGGGCAGGTCCAGCACGCGGGCCGCGGCCAGCGCCTGGTCTTCGGTCAGCGTCATCTGGCCCAGCAGCGCGGCGGTGGTCCATTCCTTGCTCTGGCCGACCGCCTCGGCGATGGCGGCCCAGGACAGCTTCTTTTCCAGCCGGCGGGTGACGATCAGTTCGGTGACTTCGGCGCGGGACATCATGGGGGGTTCACTCCTTATGGGAAGCCTTGTCGACCAGGAAGTCGACGAGATGGTTGCGGATTTCGTAATAGCGCGGTTCGTGGTGCAGGCTGGCGCGGGTGCGGCCGCGTGGCAGGTCCACGTTGACGGACTCGGCGATGCGGGCGTAGGGGCCGGCGCTCATCAGCAGGATGCGGTCCGACAGCAAAATGGCTTCGTCCACATCGTGCGTGATCATGAAAACGGTCTGGCGGGTGTCCTGGACGATGGCGCGCAATTCGTCCTGGATGGTGCCGCGGGTCAGTGCATCCAGCGCGCCGAAGGGCTCGTCCAGCAGCAGCATCCGGGGCTGGATGGCAAAGGCCCGGGCGATGCCCACGCGCTGCTTCATGCCGCCCGATAGTTCGCAGGGTTTCTTGTCGGCGGCATGCGCCAGGCCCACCATGTCCAGGTAGCGCAGGCTGTGTTCCCGCACCTGGGCGCGGGTATGGGCCGGCCAGCGGGAACGCACGCCGAATTCGACGTTCTGTAGCGCGGTCAGCCAGGGCAGCAGGGCGTGCGCCTGGAACACCACGCCGCGCGCCAGCGAGGGGCCGGCAATCTCGCGCCCGTCCATGATGACCACGCCTTCGCTGGCCTCGTCGATGCCGGCCAGGATGTTCAGGATGGTGGTCTTGCCGCAGCCCGAATGGCCGATCACGCAGACGAACTGGCCCTGTTCGATGCCGAAGTCGATGTGCTCGAACACCGGCGCCGTGGGCTGGCCATTGCGCCCCGGGTAGCGCTTGCCCAGCGACTGCACTTGCAGAAAAGGTTGGCTCATGGCGTTCATTCCCGATAGCTGACCAGCCGAGCGGCGCGCGCCAGCAGGTTGTCCAGCAGCATGCCGATCAGGCCGATGAACAGGATGGCGCAGATGATGTTGGCAATCGACAGGTTGTTCCATTCGTTCCACACGAAGTAGCCGATGCCGGTGCCGCCGATCAGCATCTCGGCCGCCACGATCACCAGCCAGGCGATGCCGACCGAGATGCGCATGCCGGTCATGATGGTGGGCGCGGCAGCCGGCAGGATCACCTGCAGCGCGGTGCGTAGCCGCGGCACCTCCAGCGTGCGCGCCACGTTCAGCCAGTCTTGCCGCACCGCGCCCACGCCGAACGCCGTGTTCACCAGCATCGGCCACAGCGAGCAGATGAAGATCACGAAAATGGCCGACGTGTCGGCGTCCTTGATGGTGTAGAGCGCCAGCGGCATCCAGGCCAGCGGCGAGATCGGCTTGAGCACCTGGATGAACGGATCGAACGCGCGGTACACGGTCTTGGACATGCCGATCAGGAACCCCAGCGGAATGGCCACCAGCGCTGCCAGCAAGAAGCCGGTCAGCACCCGCGCCACCGAGTACGCCAGTTGCACGCCGATGCCCTTGTCGTTTGGCCCCCGGTCGTAGAACGGGTCCTGCAGGTGCTGCCACAGCTTGGCGCCGACCTCGGCCGGGCCGGGAAAGGGCGTCTTCGACCCGCTGGCCGCGGCGTTGCCGACCAGCGCGGCATAGGCTGGGTCCACCGTGGCCGTCCCCGCGGCGGGGCGGGTGGCGGCATGCCACAGCAGCAGGAAGGCCAGGAACAGGATGACGGACAGGAAGGTGGCCCGCCCTGGTTGCGCAGCCCGCATCAGGTCCTCCGGATCTTGAAGCTGGTCAGGTAGGCCTCGGGCTGGCTGGCGTCGAACGGCTTGCCCATCACGCTGAACGTCTTGCGGGTCTCGGCCGGCGGGGTCAGGCCAGCCTCGCGCATCAGGCGCAGGGCGTCGGTCGCCAGGAACACGTCATTGGCGACCTTCTGGTAGTCCACGTCGCCCTTGATCTGGCCCCAGCGCTTCATTTGCGTCAGGATCCACACGGCAAACGAGTCCCACGGCATCGGGTCGAAATCGATGCGGGCGGGGTCGCTCAGTACCTTGCCCAGGCCGTCGGCATAGGTGCCGGTCAGCACCTGTTCCACCACGGTGACGGGCTGGTTCAGGTAGTTGGGCGCGGCGATGGCGGTGGCGATTTCCTTGCGGTTGGCGGGGTTGCGGGCGTAGGCGGTGGCTTCGATGATGGCCTTGAGCAGCGCCTGGTAGGTGTTGGGCTGGGTGGTCACGAATTCCCGGCTGGCGGAAAACGCGCAGCACGGGTGGCCGTCCCAGATCGCCTTGGACAGGGTGTGGATGAAACCCACGCCGTCGTACACCGCGCGCTGGTTGACCGGGTCCGGCGCCAGGAAGCCGTCGATGTTATCGGCCCGCAGGTTCGCCACCATCTCGGGCGGCGGCACCGAACGGATCTGCACGTCGGCATCGGGGTCCAGCCCGTGTTCGGCCAGGTAGTAGCGCAACAGGTAGTTGTGCATGGAATAGTCGAAGGGCACGGCGAACTTGAAGCCCTTCCAGTCCTTCGGGTCGCGCCGGTCCTTGTGCTTCATGGACAGCGTGATGGCCTGGCCGTTGATGTTCTCCACGGCCGGCATCGTCCACGGCACGGCGCGGCTCGCGCCGACCCCCAGCGAGATGGCCAGCGGCATCGGCGATAACATGTGGGCGGCGTCGTATTCGCCGGACATGGCCTTGTCGCGGATCAGCGCCCAGCCGGCCGTCTTCACCACTTCCACGTCCAGCCCCTGCTTGCCGTAAAAGCCCATGGGATGCGCCATGATGATGGGCGTGGCGCAGGTGATGGGGATGAAGCCCACCTTCAGCTTCTGCTTTTCCAGCGGGCCGCTCGACTGCGCAAAGGCCTCTTTGGCGGCCGCCAGCGGGAACAGGGACGCGATGGCCGCCATGGCCGTGCCGCTGCCCACCGCGCGCAGAAAGCGCCGGCGCAGCGCATCCTGCGGGAACAGGGCACGCATCACCGCGTTTTCGACGGCGTTGTCCGCCGCGCTGTCCAGCGCCGGGTGGCCAGGACCCGGGCCACGGTCAGCGGCGCGGTCGTGCTCGGCTTGCGACGCATGGCGGCCGCAGCCGCAGGCCAGGCGGCTGCCGGGATCGAACGGATTGCTGAACAGGGACATGAGAGCCTCCGGGGTTTGGAATGCCCCCATCTTGGGGCCGCCCGCAAGAGGCCGGTATCGCCGGTTCAACCATATGCGTGTAGTGCGCCTACTACACGGTGCGCGCCTCGCGCCAAGGCGGTGCGTGGCGGTCTACAAGGCACCCAGCTGGTGCGTGTTGGCGTAGGCCACCAGCTCGACCAGCGTGCGCACTCCCAGCTTTTCGAAGATGCGGGCGCGGTAGGTCGAAATGGTGTTCACCGACAGCGCCAGCTGCTCGCCGATGGCCGATACCGATTTGCCGGCCACCAGCAGTTGCAGCACCTGGAATTCGCGGTTGGACAGCAGTTCGTGCGGCGGCCGGGCGCTGTCCTGGCGCACGGTCTGCGCCAGCAGTTCGGCCACCGCGGGGGTGACGTACATCCTGCCGGCGGCGGCGTTGGCCAGCGCGGCCAGCAGTTCGTCGGGGTCGCAGCCCTTGTTCAGGTAGGCATGGGCGCCGGCCCGCAGCGCGCGCACCGCGAACTGGGATTCGGGATATACCGACAGCATCACCACGCCCAGCTCGGGGTACTCGGCGCGCACGGTCTTGAGCACGTCCAGGCCGTCGCGCTCGCCCAGCGCCACGTCCAGCACCATGGCGTCATAGGGCTGCTGGCGCAGCGCCCGCAGGGCGGCGGGGGCGTCGGCCGCCTCGTCCACCCGGCCCACCCGGGTGTCTTCCTGCAGGATGCGGGCCAGGCCGCGGCGGATGATCAGGTGGTCGTCGACGATCAGCAGATTCAAGGCCATGACGGTATCCTCAGGCGGCCGGCGGGTTCAGGCGCAGGCGGGCGCGCATGCCGGCGCCGGGCGCGCTGTCCAGCGTGAGGTCGCCGCCGATGGCGCGGGCGCGTTCGCGCATCCCCAGGATGCCGAACGTCTGCCGCGTTTCGGGCAGCGGCATGCCAACGCCGTCGTCTTCCACCGCCAGCAGCAGGCCGCCGTCGCGCCAGATGGCGCTGACGCTGACGCTGCGCGCCCGCGCATGGCGCTGCACGTTGGTCAGGAGTTCTTGCACGATGCGGTAGACGGCGATTTCCGCTTGCGGGCCCAGCCGCTGGCGCTCGGTGTCGGGCGGGCACAGGTAGCGGCATTGCAGGCCGGTGCGCGCCTGCAGGTCCTGCAGCAGGGTTTCCAGCGCGGCCCACAGGCCCAGGTGATCCAGCACCACCGGGCGCAGGTCGTTCAGGATGCGGCGGGTGGCATCCATGGCCGTCTGCGTCAGGTCCAGCATGCGGTCCAGGTGGGTTTGCAGCGCGGGTTGCGCGGCCAACTGGCGGCGCAGCCAGTTCAGGTCCAGCTGCAGGGCCGTGAATGACGCGCCCAGGTCGTCGTGGATGTTGCGGGCGATGTGGGCGCGTTCCTGTTCGCGCAGGGTGCTCAGGTGGGCCGACAGGCTGCGCAGCGAGTCATGCGCGGCGCTGAGCGCCGCCGTGCGTTCGGCCACCCTCGCCTCCAGCTGCGCCTGGGTGTTGTGCAGCTCGCGCTCGATGCGCTTGCGCGCCGTGATGTCCGAAAAGGTGACGACCGCGCCCACCACTTCCTGCTCGTTGCGGATGGGGTACGAGGCGTATTCGGCGTCAAAGCACGAGCCGTCGCGGCGCCACAGCACCTCGTCGTCCACCCGCTCGCCCCGGCCGTCCCGAAACGCCCTGAAGATGCGGCAGTCGTGCACCGGCATCAGCTCGCGGTTGGCGTGGGAATGGTGGATCAGGTAGTGCATGTTGCGGCCCATGATCTCGTCGGCGGCATAGCCCAGCATCCGGGCGCCCGCGCCGTTGATGAAAATGCAGCGGCCGCGCAGGTCGATGCCGTAGATGCCTTCCCCGGCGGACTCCAGCAGCATTTCCAGCTGGCGCCGCCAGGCCGCGTGGTGGGAAAGATGTTTCAGATCTGCGAACATATTCAGCCTTCCGGCGGGCCGCCGTGGCCCGATTCCCCTGGTCCGGGCCGTTTTTGGCCCTGTTTTGTGTGCAGTGCAGTGTAAGACAGGCCGGGCCGTTTATCGCGCTTATCAAACACACCGTTCCGCCAGACCGAACAAGCCCCCCGGGCCGGACAGGTAAAATCCCGGGTTGTCCACCACGCTGGGAGCCAGAGTGCAGCCAGTCATTTCAGTTCAAGGCTTATCCAAACGGTACGCCTCGGGATTCCAGGCGCTCAAGAGCGTCGACCTGGAAATCCAGCGCGGCGAGATCTTCGCGCTGCTCGGGCCCAATGGCGCGGGGAAAACCACGCTTATCAGCATCATCTGTGGCATCGTCAACCCCAGCGGCGGCCGGGTGCTGGCCGACGGCCACGACATCGTGTCGCAGTTCCGCGCGGCCCGTGCCGCCATCGGGCTGGTGCCGCAGGAAATCTCCACCGACGCCTTCGAAAGCGTCTGGAACACAGTCACCTTCAGCCGCGGCCTGTTCGGCAAGCCGGCCAATCCCGCGTACATCGAAAAGGTGCTGCGCGACCTGTCGCTGTGGGACAAGAAAGACAGCCGCATCATGGCGTTGTCCGGCGGCATGAAGCGCCGCGTCATGATCGCCAAGGCGTTGTCGCACGAGCCCAAGATCCTGTTCCTGGACGAGCCCACCGCCGGCGTCGACGTCGAATTGCGGCGCGGCATGTGGGAAATGGTGCGGCGCCTGCGCGAAAGCGGCGTGACCATCATCCTGACCACCCACTACATCGAAGAAGCCCAGGAAATGGCCGACCGCATCGGCGTGATCCGCAAGGGCGAGATCATTCTGGTCGAGGAAAAGAACGAGCTCATGGCCAAGCTGGGCAAGCGCCGCCTGACGCTGACCCTGAAGGCGCCGCTGCCGGGTATCCCCACGGCGCTGGACGCCTTCCAGCTGGACCTGTCCGACAACGGCCACAAGCTGGTCTACACCTACGACAACCACGGTGGCGGCGAGATCTCGGCCTTGCTGCGCTATCTGAACGAACTGGACATCGAATTCACCGACCTCAATTCCTCGGAAAGCTCGCTCGAGGAAATTTTCGTCAGCCTGGTGAGCGCCCAATCATGAATTTCTACGCAATCCGCGCCATCTATCTGTTCGAAATGGCCCGCGCCTGGCGCACGCTGATGCAAAGCGTGCTGTCGCCGGTGATCTCCACGTCGCTGTATTTCGTGGTGTTCGGCTCGGCCATCGGCTCGCACATGGTCGATATCGACGGCGTCAGCTACGGCGCCTACATCGTGCCCGGCATGATCATGCTGTCGCTGCTGACGCAAAGCATCGCCAACGCCTCGTTCGGCATCTACATGCCGCGCTTTTCCGGCACCATCTACGAAATCCACTCCGCGCCCATTTCCTACGTGGAAATCGTCACCGGCTACGTGGGGGCGGCGGCCAGCAAGTCCATCATCCTGGGCCTGATCATGCTGGCCACGGCCCGGCTGTTCGTGTCGTTCGAGGTCGTGCATCCGTTCTGGATGCTGGGCTTTTTGGTGCTCACGGCGGTCACCTTCAGCCTATTCGGTTTCATCATCGGCATCTGGGCCGACGGTTTCGAGAAATTGCAGATCATCCCGCTCATGATCATCACGCCGCTGACCTTCCTGGGCGGCACCTTCTATTCCATCAAGATGCTGCCGCCGTTCTGGCAGACTGCCACGCTGTTCAACCCGGTGGTCTACCTGGTCAGCGGCTTTCGCTGGGCGTTCTATGGCGTGTCCGACGTCAGCGTCGGCGTCAGCGTCGGCATGACGCTGGTGTTCCTGGCGGTGTGCCTGATCGCGGTGCGCTGGATCTTCAAGACCGGCTATCGCCTGAAGACCTGACCGGGCAGGGCGCGCGTTCACGGCCGTGAACGCGTGTCCGGGCTGAGCATGCAACGGGCGCCGTCAAGGCGCCCGTTGTTTTTTCAGCCGGCCGTCGGCGCGCGGCGCGCCAGGCCGCCGTGGGCATCGAGCATGCGCTCGCGCCAGGCATGCACGGCGTCGTCGTCCGCCAGCAGTGCCAGCGCGCTGGTGCAGCGCGCCCACATGAACATCCCGAACACGGCATAGTCCGCATAGGCCGGCTGCGCGCCCGCCAGGAACGGCTGCCTGGCCAGCATGTGGCGCAAGGGCAGCAGCGCGGCGCGCAGCCGCTCGATCTGCTCGGCGTAGCCCGCCGGCAGGTCTTCCAGCGGGCCGAAGCGCTTTTCGCGGCTGGTGCGGAAATAGTCCTTGTCCTCGTCGCGGATCAGGCCGTGGATATCCGGCAGCAGCAGCCGGGCCAGCACCGGTACCAGCGTGGTGTCGGCCCAGCCATTGATGAACAGGCTGAGCGCGCGGCCGGTGTCGCCGCCGAACAGCGAGGGCCGTTCGGGAAAGGTATCTTCCAGGTAGCAGGCGATCTGCCACGAGTCGCTGACCACGGCATCGCCGTGCAGCAGCACCGGCACCAGCTTCTGGCCGGAGAACGCGATGGTCTCTTTCTCGGTGAAGCCCCAAGGCACGGTGCGGGCCGTCAGGCCCTTGTGCGCCAGCGCCATGTGGATCTTCCAGCAATGCGGGGAAAAGCGCAGCGCCGGGTCGGCGCCGGCCAGGTCATAGAGAGTAAGGTCCGGGGTCAAAGCGGGGCTCCTGGGCGATCCTGGAATCGGTCCAGGGCCTGTTCACACTAGAAGGCCCTAGGATAACCCCAAGCGCCGGCCGTTATTGCACGGCCGCGCCGGCCTTGCCCATGCTCATCAGACGCTGCTTGAGCTGCGGGTCCTGCTGCACCGCGCGGCCGATGCCGTTGAACTCTTCAACGGACAGGCCGTCGGCCTGCACCAGCTTGACCATCTTGGCGTCGGCTTCCTCGACGATCTTCTGCTTGGCCGCGTCGCTCTTGGCGGCATCGACCTTGGGACGGTATTCGTCCACCACGCCCGATACCTTCTGCGACGCCGAGGCGAAACGCTGCAGTTGCTGATCGGACGGCTGGATAGCCGGGGGCGCGGCCTGCGTCTGCGGCGGGCTTTGGGTGGCCGGGGCGTTTTGCGCCAGGGCGGGGGCACCGGACAATGCGGCTACCGCGAGGACGGCCGATAGGATTGCGGTCTTGGAACGCTGCATGAAACCTCCGTGTTCCGGGTGAATGTCCGTTCATCATGACCATCCACCCCGGAGGGTTCAAGTTTCGCAATGTGTTTTCCTGTGTCGGCAGACCACGATACGGATACGGCCGCAAGGGGCGCGGTCCCGGGAGCGCGGCGGAAACGTTTGCGTGCAACTCTGTGACATTGAGAGATCATCGCCGGGGTCCGGTTGCCGGCCCCGGCGCGTCAACACCTTGGATTCCAAGGCGTTGACGCCACCGAGCCTTAAAGCCCGAGCCTTACAGCAATTCCAGCGCGACCGCGGTGGCTTCGCCGCCGCCGATGCACAGCGTGGCCACGCCGCGCTTGCCGTTGGTGGCCTTCAGGGCGCCCAGCAGCGACACCATGATGCGCGCGCCAGAGGCGCCGATGGGGTGGCCCACGGCGCACGCGCCGCCGTGGATGTTGACCTTGTCGCGCGGAATGTTGTGTTCCTTCATGGCCGCCATCGTGACCGCGGCGAAGGCCTCGTTGATCTCGAACAGGTCGACGTCGGCCGTCTTCCAGCCCACCTTGTCGTACAGCTTCTTGATGGCGCCCACGGGGGCCGTGGTGAACCATTCCGGCTCTTGCGCAAAGCTGGCGTGGCCGACGATCTTGGCGATCGGCTTGCAACCCAGCTTCTTGGCGGTGGATTCGCGCATCAGGATCATCGCGGCCGCGCCGTCGGCGTTGCCCGACGAGGACGCCGCGGTGATGGTGCCGTTGGCCGCGAACGCGGGCTTGAGCGTGGGAATCTTTTCCACGTTCAGCTTCTGCGGGCGCTCGTCGCGGTCAATCACCGTATCGCCCTTCTTGGACTTGATGACAACCGGCACGGTTTCCCATTTCAGCGTCCCGTCCTTGGCGGCGGCCTGGGCGCGCGACACGGACTCCACCGCGAAGGTGTCCTGCTCTTCGCGCGTGAAGCCGTACTTGGCGGCGCAGTCTTCGCCGAACGTGCCCATGGCGCGGCCGACCTGGTACGCGTCTTCCAGGCCGTCCAGCATCATGTGGTCGTACACCTTGTCGTGGCCGAAGCGGTAGCCGCCGCGCGCCTTCATCAACAGATACGGCGCATTGGTCATGGATTCCATGCCGCCGGCCACCACCACGCCATGGGTGTCGGCGACGATGGCGTCGTGCGCCAGCATGGCGGCCTGCATGCCCGAGCCGCACACCTTGGACACCGTGATGGCGCCCACCGAGCTGGGGATACCCGCCTTGATGGACGCCTGCCGCGCGGGCGCCTGGCCCTGGCCGGCCTGCAGCACGTTGCCCATCAGCACCGCGTCGATCTGGTCGGGCTTGAGGCCCGCGCGCTCGATGGCGGCGCTGATGGCGGTGGCGCCCAATTCGTTGGCGGACAGGGTGGAAAACTCGCCCTGGAACGCGGCGAGCGGGGTGCGCACGGCACTGACGATAACGATGGGATCAGTCATGGGAACTCTCCTGTTTACAAGGAACAACCGTGAAAGGGTGTGCTGCAAGAAAGGGGGGCTTCATTGAGCAAGCTCCAAGGCAGTATAGACATGCCCGTGCGTGCTGCGATAGCCGCAATGGAACACATGGCCCGGCCCGAATTCCGGCGTGGCCGCGCGCAGCAGGCGCATCTCCAGGCGCTGGCGGGACGGATCGATGCGGGTCACGGCGACATCGGTGAAGTCGAACTCGACCCGCGTCAGCGGGTGCATGCATTTGTAGAACGCTTCCTTGGCGGAAAAGAGCAGGGTGACGAACTGCGCGCGGGTCAGCGCGCCGGTATCGACGTCATGTTCCTCGGGCCGCATGCAGACCGATTCGATCGCCTCGGCTTCGCGCTCGGTGGCGATGGCTTCGATGTCGATGCCCAGCGCGCGCACGTGCTGCCGGCGCGCCACCGCCACGGCCACCAGCACGCGGCTGTGGCTGATCGAACCGATGTATCCGTCGGGCCACAGCGGCGCGCGGTCCGCCGCCACGCCCACCTGCGTGGCGGACGAGCCTGCTTGGGCCAGCAGCGCGGCGGCCAGTTCGCGGCCTGCCTGGAACTCCGCCTGCCGGCGCGCGTGCGGCGGCAAGCCGCCCGGCGCGGACAGGCCGGGCGTGATGCGCAGCACGCGCTGGACGATCGCGGGCGACAAGAGGAACGGGGCCTGCGGCAACGCCGCCTGGTCGACGCTCATGGGCGGGTGCCGCGCCAGGGTGGAGCGGGTTCGCAAGGGGTCGGAACGAGCATGGAATAGTTGAAACCTGAAACAGTGTTCGAGGGGGGCGGAAAGCCGCCGCGCAAGGTTATGAAAGAGTAGGGTTTTCGAGCCCCCGATGCACGCGAAAATTCTGATGCAAATCGACCGGAAAAGCCCATTCCTGGCGGCTATTGCTTCTTATACACTGGCTCCTCGAAGCCCGCACAACAAGATGCGGGCCGCCAAAAAAAGCGCCGCGGATTCCGCTGCGCAACGGCAAATCCGGCACGCTATCCGGGGAGACAATATGAGTGACTTTCACCTGACATTGCTCGCCTTCAAGGAATCCCCCGCGCCGCAAGTCGTATGCAGCGCGCGCAAGATCTCGGAATGCAATCACGCCTTCGCGAATCTGTTTGGTTACTCGCGCAAGGAATTGGTGGGCAAATCGATTCTTCAACTTTATCCTTCCCAATCCGACTTTCACCAGATCGGACAACGTTGTCTCAAGCACCTGGAAAACAACTGCTACTACGAAGACGAGCGCTTCATGCAGCACCGCAGCCGCGAGGTTTTCTGGGCACGCGCGCGCGGCATCACGCTCACGCCCGAAGACCCCTTCGAGCTGATGATCTGGAGCTTCGAGCGCATCGCCGAAAACGGCCTGCGCACGGCGCACCTGACGCGCCGCGAACGCGAGATCTCGGCCTATGTGGCCAACGGCCTGAGCTGTAAGGAAATCGCCGTGCGGCTGGACATCTCGTACCGCACGGTCGAAGTCCACCGCGCGCGCATCATGCGCAAGCTGGACGCCAAGAACACCGCTGACCTGGTGTCCAAGATCGTCCTGGTCGAAAACCTCTCCTGACGCGCGCGGGTACCTGGCGCTATTTTCCCAGCATCATCTCCGGCAGGATCGTGACGATGCTGGGAAAGGTGAACAGGATCAACGTCGTGACCACCTCCATGATGACGAACCACCAGGCGCCATGAAAGATCTGTGTGAGCGGCGTCTGGCGGTCGATGCCCGCGATGACGAACACATTCAGCCCGACTGGCGGCGTGATCAGGCCGATCTCGCACATCTTCACGGCGAGAATCCCGAACCAGATGGGGTCGAACCCCAGCGACACCACCGTGGGAAACATGATCGGCAGCGTGATGACCAGCATCGAGAAGGCATCCAGGAACATGCCTAGCGGGAAATAGGCCAGCAGCATCAGGCCCACCACCAGCAGGGGCGGAATGTCCGACGAGACGATCGCTTCGGCGATCTGCTGCGGCACCTGCACAAGGCTCAGGAACAGGCTGAAGATGCCCGCGCCCAGCATGGTGAACAGGATCATCACTGTGGTGGTGACGGCGTTGCGCAGGCTCTCGTACAGCTTGCTACGCAGCTCGGTGCGCGCCTGGCGCGCGAACAGCAGCATGATGAAGGCCGCGAACGCGCCCACGGCGGCCGCCTCGGTGGCGGTGACAAAGCCCAGGTAGATGCCGCCCAGCACAATGGCGAACAGCACCAGCACCTGCCAGCCGTTGGTGATGGACAGAACGCGTTCGCGCCACGGGCTCTTGGGCAGGACCGACGCGGCCATGCTTGGCGACGCGCTGATGACGCGGATGCCGATGATGAAGATCAGGGTCGACAGCAGACCGGGCAGCACGCCCGCCACCAGCATCTTGCCCGCCGATACCTCGGTCAGCGCGGCATAGAAGATCAGCAGCACGCTGGGGGGAATCAGCACGCCCAGCACGCCGCCGGCGGCGACAGCGCCGGCCGACAGGCGCGGATCGTAGCCGGCGCGCTTCATCTCGGGAATGGCCACGGCCCCGACCGTCGCGGCGGTCGCAACACTGGAGCCGGACGTGGCGGCAAAGCCCGCGCAGGTCAGCACGCTGGCCATGGCCAGCCCGCCGGGCAGGTGGCCGACCCATTTGCGGGCCACCTCGAACAGCCGCTGCCCGACCCCGGCATGGTGCGCGAACGCGCCCATCAGGATAAAGAGCGGAATGACGGTCAGCAGGTAGGACGCGGACTGGGCGTAGGAATAGGACTTGAGCCGGTTCAGGACAAAGGTGGCGTCCTCGACCATGATCAGCCCCACGATGCCCGACAGGGCCAGCGCGGCGAACACCGGCGCGCCCAGCAACAGCAGTACGAAAATCAGGCCGGTGGCAATCAACGTAACGGTAACGGCGTCCATGGATGGGGTTCCGGGTGGGATCAGTGGGAAGCCAGCACGGCGGGCGCGGAGGCCGCCGGCGCGGCGCGGCACAGGGCGCAACCGGCCTGGCACAGCATCTGCAGGGCGCCGAACCACAGGCCGGCCGCCACGATCAGCTTGGTCCACCAGACCGGCACTTCGACATAGCCCCAGCGGAACTCGCGGATCTCGACCGACTCCAGCGCGTCGCTCGTGGCGGGGTAGGCCAGTACGGCGAGCACCACGGCGGCGGCCAGCCAGGCCAGCGCATCCATCCATTGCGCCACGCGCGGCGGCACCTTGTTGTGCAGCAGCGTGACGCGGATGTGGGCGTCGTCCATCTGCGTCCAGCCCAGGCCGAAGAACACGATCACCACCAGGCTCAGTTCCGACATCTCGAAAAAGCCCGGCACCGAATGGCCGTAGATGAACCGCACGATGGCATCCAGCGTGATGCCAAACATCAGGAACAGCAGGAACGCCGTGGCGATGGCGCCGAAGAGATTGGAGACGACGCGTAGCGCCGCGCCGAGCCGGGTGGAATAGTCCATGGATACTCTGCCTGTGAACGGCCCGGCGCGAGGCCGGGCCGTGGGGAGGGAAGGGGCGGCAATCAGGCTTCGGCGGCGAGTTCGTCGAAACGCTTCAGGGTGCCCTTGGCGTCGTATTTGGCGATGGCGTCGTTGATCAGCGCCTGCATCGCCAGGCCGTCCAGGCCGGCCGGCTTGGCCACGCGGTCGACCCAGCCGTTGGTCTGCGCCGGCTGCACCAGGGCGCGCGCCCGGTCTCGTTCCGACGCGGGCAGCGACGAGAACTTGGCGCCTTCCGCCTTGGCTGACTTGACGTACTGGCGCGCCGCGCCCTCGAAGATCCGCGCATACTCGCCGCCGTAGATCTCGCTGACGATCTGGTCGCTGACCTGTTTGACCGGTTCGGGGTAGTTCTTCCAGGTGCGGGCGTTGATGATGGTGGCGGCCGGGCCATGCGGGCCGTCACCGATATCGGTGAAGTACGGGGCGATCTCGTGCAGCTTGTAGGCCACGGCGGTGATGAAGTCAAAGCCGTACACGCCGTCGAGCACGCCGCGTTCCAGCGCGGTGTAGACCTCGGGCGCGGCCATCGGCACCGCGGTGCCGCCCAGGCGCTCGATCACCTCGTTGGCCGCGCCATAGCCGCGGATGCGCTTGCCGCGCAGGTCGTCGATGGAATGGATGGGCTGGCGGGTGACCAGCGGCGCGTAGTACCAGTTGGTCCAGTACAGGACCTTGCTGTTGTAGCGGCGTTCCCATTCATCGCGCAGCGGGGCGTATTCGGCGTAGACGTCGCGGCACAGCCATTGCAGCGCATCCGAACGGTGCATGCGGTAGTACCAGTCCAGCCCGCGGGTCACGGGCAGCTGCGATTGGTAATACCCCGGGGAAATCAGCGACATCTCGGACGTGCCGTCGCGCACGGCCGACAGGTGCTCGCCCACCTTGTTCAAGGACTGCGCCCAGTAGCGGCGTACCTTGACCTCGCCATTGGTGCGCGTTTCCAGCTGCTTGAGATACCACTCGTCCAGGCGCGACGGCCCGGAGGTTTCGCTGATGTAGCTGTCGAACTTCAGGGTGATCGGCTTGGCCGCCGCCGCGGCCCGGCCGGTCCAGACCGCCGGCGCCGAGGCGCTGGCCAGTATGGCCGCCGTCTTGATGAAATCGCGTCTCCTCATGCTTGCCTCCTTGGGGCATTCCGGCTTGTGTCGCGCCGGTGTTTCGGCCTTGGGATTCCGCTTGCCTTGGCCTGTGGTCGGACCAGGGCCGGTTGCTTTGAACCGGTCCTAGCTCGTGGGGTCGGCGCCGCGCAGGGCTTCGCGCAGCGCTGTCTTCAGGATCTTGCCGTAGCTGTTCTTGGGCAGCTCTTCGTGAAAGACGTAGCGCTTGGGCTTCTTGAACGAGGCGATCTCGGTGCGGCACCAGGCGTCCAGGTCTTCGGGCGCCAGGGTGGCGCCGGGGCGCGACACCACGAATGCCACGACCTCTTCGCCCCATTGCGCGCTGGGTGCGCCCACCACCGCGACCTCGCGCACGCCTGGATGGCGCGCCAGCGTTTCCTCGACTTCGCGCGGGTAGATGTTCGAGCCGCCGGAGATGATCACGTCCTTGCTGCGGTCGGTCAGGGTCAGGAAACCGGCGTTGTCCAGGCGGCCGATGTCGCCCGTGCGCAGCCAGCCGTCGACCAGCGTCTCGGCGGTGGCGCGGTCGTTGCGCCAGTAGCCCTGCATGACGGCGTGGCCGCGCACCAGCACCTCGCCGTCGGTACAGGACGGCACGGACTGCAGCGCGGCGTCCACCACGCGCAGCTCCATGCAGCTCTGGGCGGTGCCCACCGACGCCAGCCGCGCCGCGCGTTCGGGGTGGGCGGCGTCGGCGATCACTTCGCGCGACAGCGCGGTGATGGTCATGGGGCTTTCGCCCTGGCCGTAGATCTGCACGAAGCGCTGCCCCAGCACCGACAGGGCGTCCTCCAGGTCGGCCAGGTACATGGGCGCGCCGCCGTAGATGATGGTCTTGATGCCGCGCCCGTCATGGCCGCTGGCACGCGCCTGTTCGACCAGACGCTTGATCATGGTGGGGGCGGCAAAGAGCGACAGCGGCCCGGTCTGTTCGGCCAGGGACAGGATTTCCGCCGGCTCGAAGCCGCGCGATTCCGGCACGATGTGGCGCGCGGCCTTGCGCACATACAGCACGTGGTACAGGCCCGCGCCGTGCGACATCGGGGCGGCATACAGCATGCCGTCGCCGGCCTGCACGGTTTCGACGTCCACGGCGTAGCACAGCCCCATGGCCACCAGATTGCGATGGCTGAGCATGACGCCCTTGGGCCGGCCGGTCGTGCCCGAGGTGTAGAACAGCCAGGCTAGCGCATCGCCGGACAGCTGTGCGGGCGGGGCCCAGGGGCCGGGCGCCTGGCAGGCGGCGGCGTAGCCGGGGCCGTCGATCTCCAGGTGGCGGCAGCCCGCCGGCAACAGGCCGTCTGGCAGGTCGCCGAGGCGATCCGTGAAGAGGGCGCTGGCGCCGGCGTTGTCGGCGATCCAGGCGACTTCCTTGGGATGCAGCTTGGGGTTGATGGGCACGGCCACCGCGCCCAGCCACCACGCCGCATACAGCAGTTCGAGGTATTCGGCGCGGTTGCGGGCGAACAACGCGATGCGGTCGCCTTCGGCCAGGCCGCAATCATCCTGCAACCACTTGGCCACCGCGGCGGCGCGGCGGGCGAAGTCCCGGTAGCTTGCATGCAGCCGCAAGCCCGTGAATACGGCCGGGCGCGAGCCATGCTCCAGCGCGGCCGCTTGCAACCAGTTGGCGATATTCATGCTTGTTACGCCCGTACGGCTTCGAGTACCGAGGCGTAATTCGCGACCGCCATGCCCCCCATGTTGAAGACCAGCCCGAGTTCGGCGCCCGGGCATTGCATGTCGCCGGCCCGGCCGGTGAGCTGGCGGTAGGCCAGGGCATGCATGGACACGCCGGTGGCGCCGACAGGATGCCCCTTCGCCTTCAGGCCGCCGGAGAGGTTGACGGGCAGGTCGCCGTCGCGCTGCACCGTGCCGTCGTCCAGCACCCGGTGGCCTTCGCCGGGCGCGGCCAGCCCCATGGCTTCGTAGATCAGCAGCTCGGAAATGGTGAAGCAGTCGTGGACTTCGGCGAAGTCCAGGTCCTGCAGCTGGACGCCGGCCTCGGCGTAGGCGCGCTGCATGGCGCGGTGCGGGCCCTCGAAGGCGAGCAGGTCGCGGCCCTCCAGGGGCAGCATGTCGCTGACGTGGGTGGCGGCGCGAAAGCGCACTTGGCGGGCATGGCGCGGCGCGCGCCGCTCGCAGGTCATGACGATGGCGGCCGCGCCGTCGCTGATCGGGGAGCAGTCCGTCATGCGCAGCGGCGCCGCGATCATGGGGTTGCGGTCGGACACCGCGTTGCAGAACGCCGTGTCCAGCTCGCGCCGCAACTGCGCCAGCGGGTTGCGCATGGCGTTGCCGTGGTTCTTGGCGGCGATGGCGGCCATGACGGGCAAGGGGTCCTGGTAGCGTTCGGCGTAGGCTTGCGCCACCCGGGCGAACTGCTGCGGAAAGCTCAGGCCGCTTTCGCGCGGGTCGTTCTTGTAGCCCGCGCAGGCCAGGGCCTCGGTGACTTCGGGCGTGGTGCGCGAGGTCATTTTTTCCACGCCGATCACCAGCACCGTGCGGGCGGCGCGCGACTGGATCGCGCGCAGGCCGGCGTGGATCGCGGCGGAGCCCGAGGCACAGGCGTTTTCGCAGCGCACGGCGGGCTTGAACCGCAGGGCGGGGTGGGCCTGGTGAATCAGCGATGAGGCGAACGCGTCGGGCACCAGCCCCGCGTTGAAATGGCCCAGGTACACGGCGTCGATCTCGGCCGGATCGATGCCGGCGTCTTCGATCGCTTCGTTCGCAGCCATCACGATGAGCTGCTCAAGGTTCAACGCATCCAGTCGGCCAAACGGCGTATGGCCGCTGCCCACGATCAGAACGCCCGTGTCATCGAACATGTCTCTCTCCCCTTGCGCAGCGGTGTGCTTATGCGAATCAAGTGTAGGGCGGCGCAAGTACGTATCTCTATACGTGCATCCACGTATGCGAATACGTAGCGGTTGGCGCCATACGCCGGTCCGTACGTACAGGTTTTTTGGCATCCGCAGACGGCTCGCATGTTCGCGAACCCAGCGCTTGGCGCTGCGGTATTTCAGGCTGGGAGGCGCGAATTGAAAGGCTTTGAAGAATTTGCGGCGGGACAGGAAACACGTACGCGCAGTCCCCTTCTGCAACGTAATCGCATGCGTGATTTTGCTCGGAAAAAACAGCCTATACGTACGTGTTTGGCGTGGTGACGCGTCTGGAAATTTCACATCATCTGTATAAGAATTCGTCGACGCGTGCAGACGGCGACAGGCTACGCATTACAAGAAATCAGGCCGTCGCCATGGTCGGAATAGTCTTTCAAAGGAAGATAAGATCATGACGAGTTTCGTATCGCTTTTGGTTGGAGACGGCAGTGTGCTGGTTCGTTGCGGCGAAGTGCTGATGGCGAAGGGACACCGCATCAAGGCAGTGATTTCATCGGATCTGATCGTGCGCGCATGGGCCGCCAAGGCCGGCATCCCGCAGTACGAACTGAGCGATGCCGTCAAGCATGAATCCCAGTTTCCGGTCGACATCATCTTCAGTATCGGCAACTACTCGGTGATCCCCCAGGCCCTGCTCAAACGCGCCCGCCGCATGAGCATCAACTACCACTACGGACCCTTGCCGGAATACTCGGGTCTGCATGTGCCGGCGTGGGCCGTCTACGACCGCGCCACCGACTACGCCATCACCTGGCACCGCATCGGCGACATCATCGACGGCGGCGGCATCCTCAAGCGCATCGCCGTACCCATTGAGTCCAGCGACACCGCGTTGTCGCTGGGCCTGAAGTGCGATGAAACCGCCGTCCACAGCTTTGGCGCCCTGGTCGACGAACTGGCCGCCGGCCGCGAACAGGAAACCCCGCAAGACCTGTCCCGGCGCCGCTACTTCTCGCGCCGGTCGCAGATCTCGGCCGAAGGCCTGATCGACTGGAGCCAGGACGCCGAGCAGATCGCCGCCCTGGTGCGCGCCACCGACCACGGTCCCTTCAGCAGCCCGCTGGCCTGGCCCAAGGTGTTGATCGACGGCCGCGTCCTGGCGGTGCGTCGCGCCAGCATCGAGGCCCGCGCGGCGGGCGCCGCGCCCGGGCAGGTGATTTCAGCCGATGCCTTCGGCGCGAGCATCGCCACCGGCAACCGCGCGATCCGCCTCGAAGCCCTGTGCACGCTGGAAGGCGCTGACGTGGCCATGGCCGACCTGGTCAACGCGGGCGGCCTGCAAGCCGGCGCGCGCCTGGCCTGGGCCGGCGAACAGGCGCGCGCGCAGGTCACGGCGGCAGGCGCGGCCGCCACGGAATCGACCGAATTCTGGCGCGGCCAGCTGGCCGACTATCAACCCTACCGCCTGCCGTACACGCGGCCCGCGGCGCCGGAAAGCAATACCGCCCCGATCGTGGGCAAGCTGCCCGCCGCGCCCAGGGACGGGGATGTGGAAAACGCCTTTATCGAGCAGGCCGTGGGCGGCCTGTGCACCTTCCTGGCCCGCGCCTCGGGCGCGGCCGACGTGCACGTGGCGTTCGCCACGCCGCGCGGGGAGGTCGAGCTCGATTACCGCGACGTGTTCTGCGCCTGGGCGCCGGTGTTGGCCCGGATCGACGCGACGGCGCCGGTGGCGAGCAATCTGCAGGCCGTTGCCGCGGCCTTGCGCCGCGCGCGGGAACATGGCTTGATCCGCCGCGACATGATCGGCCGCGATGCCGCCCTGGCCGCGCGGGCGCAGCGCGGCGAACTGACGCCGGACGTGGTGGTGTCAAGCAAGACGCCCGCGGCCTATGCCCTGGATGACGACCGCCCGGTGCTCGAGCTGGTGTTGCTGCCCGGCAGCGATGCCTTTGAATTGCATTTCAACCCGCGCAAGATCGCGCGCCGCACCGCGGCGCAATTGGGTGCGCAACTGGCGGATTGGTGCCGCCGCCTGCCCGAGTCGGGCGCCTGGCCGCTGCAAGAGGTGGACGCCCTGTCCGCCAGCGAAAAGGAAGCCCTGCTCGACCAATTCAACCAGACCGGCAACCCCGCCGTGACCGGCGCCGTGGTGCATCAGCTGTTCGAAGCGGCTGCCGCCCGGCACCAGGACCGCGTGGCGCTGCGCTGCGCCGACCAGGCCGTGTCGTATGGCGAGCTGAACGCCGCCGCCAACCGCCTGGCTGGCGTGCTGCGCCAGCAGGGCATCAAGCGCGGGCAATTGGTGGGCGTGTGCCTGGACCGCTCCATCGACATGGTGGTGGCGCTGCTGGCGGTGCTGAAGGCAGGCGCCGCGTACGTCCCGGTCGACATGGCCTTTCCGGCCGAACGTATCCGCCAGATGCTGGACGCCGCCCGGCCGGCGCTGCTGATCGCGCCGCCCGCGGCGCGCACCGGCGCCTTGAGCGCCTGGGCCGACCGCTGCGTCGATATCGGCGAAGCGCTGGCACAAGCCGGGCAAGAGGCCTCCGATCCGGCGAATGCCACCCAGCCCGACGACCTGGCGTACGTGATCTTTACGTCCGGTTCCACCGGCAAGCCCAAGGGCGTCGAGGTCACCCACGGCGCACTCGGCAACTTCCTGCAGTCGATGCAGGCCGAACCGGGCTGCGACGCGACCGACAGCCTGCTGGCGGTCACGACCATTTCCTTCGATATCGCCGCGCTGGAGCTGTTCCTGCCGCTGATCAGCGGCGCCAGCGTGGTCATCGCGCGCCAGCACGAAAGCCTGGATGGGCAGACGCTGCTGGACCTGCTGCAGCGCCACGCGGTGACCATGATGCAGGCCACGCCCACTACCTGGCAGTTGCTGCTGCAATCGGGTTGGCAGGGCGCGGCGCGGCTCAAGCGCATCCTGTGCGGCGGCGAGGCGCTGTCGCGGTCGCTGGCCGACGAGCTGCTGGCCCGGGCCGACTCGGTCTGGAACATGTACGGCCCGACGGAAACCACCGTCTGGTCCAGCGTGTGGCAGGTCAAGCCTGGTGAAGACATCGTCATCGGCAAGCCCATCGCCAATACCCAGCTGTATGTGCTGGATGCGCGCATGGCGCCGGTGCCGGCCGGGTTTGCCGGTGAACTGTGCATCGGTGGCGCCGGTGTGGCGCGGGGCTACCACAAGGACGCGCAGCAGACTGCCGCGCAGTTCGTGGCCAATCCCTTTGGCGCGGGCGCGCTGTACCGCACCGGCGACCTGGCCTGCTTCAAGGAGCCGGGCAAGCTGGTCGTGCTGGGCCGCAACGACGGCCAGATCAAGCTGCGCGGTTTCCGCATCGAGCTGGGCGAGGTCGAGGCCGCCGTGGCCAGCCACGAGGACGTCGCCCGCGCCGTGGTGGTGGGGCGCAACGACCAACTGGTGGCCTATTGCCTGCGCAATGGCGCGCCGGCCGACGCCGCCCAGGACCGCCGCGCAGAGAACACCGCGGTGACCGAGTGGCGCGATGTCTGGGACCGGGCCTACGAGCCGGGCGCGGCCGACCCGACCTTCAATACCGCTGGCTGGCATAACAGCTATGACGGCCTGCCGTTCTCGGCGGACGAGATGCGCGACTGGCGCAAGCACACCGTGGACCGCATCCTGTCGGCTTCGCCCGAGCGGGTCTTCGAGGTCGGCTCCGGCACGGGCCTGGTGCTGTTCGAGGTGGCGCCCAAGGTTCGCCGCTACCAGGCCATCGACGCCTCCAGCCAGGCGGTGGAAAAGATCAACCGCCACCTGGGCGGCCTGCCGCAAGCGTCCTGCGAGCACCGCCTGGCCAACGACCTGCCCGAGGTCGAACCGGGCAGCTTCGACACGGTGGTCATCAACTCGGTGGCGCAGTATTTCCCCAACGCGGGCTACCTGCTGTCGGTGCTGGATTGGGCGACGCAGGCCGTGACCCAGGGCCGCATCTTCATCGGCGACGTGCGCGATCTGTCGCTGCTGGAGGCCTTTCACGCCGACGTGGCGAACTTCCAGGGCCTGTGTAGCCTGTCGCCCGACGAACTGCGCCGCCGCACCCAGCGCGCGCTGCGGTCCGAGCGCGAACTGGTGCTGGCGCCCGAGTTCTTCGCCCACCTGCCCTCGGTGTATCCGCAAATCACCCGGGTCGAGGTGGCGCTGCGCGATGGCGGCTACGTCAATGAAATGACACGCTTTCGCTACGACGTCATCCTGCACGTGGGAACGTCGGCGTCGGCGACGGCGGCGCGCGGCAAGGCGGCGGCCATGGCCACGGCGGACTGGCACCAGGACGGGCTGGACCTGCCGGCGCTGGCCCAGCGCCTGGCCAAGGGCGGCAAGGCGCTGACCGTGGCCAATATCCCCAACGGCCGGCTGGCGGACGTGCAGCAGCGGGTGGGGCATGTGCTGGACGCGGCGCCCGCGGCCGGCCCGGGCCAGTGGGTGGATCCGCGCGACCTGCAACAGGCCGCGGACGAGGCCGGCTATCGCCTGGTGATGCTGCCCAGTCGCAGCCGCGACATCTGGGCTTTGGACGCCGTGTTCCACAAGGACGGCGAGCAGCCCGACCTGACCTGGCAAACCGCCGCGCCGATGGATCGTGCCGCATTGAGCCAGTTCGCCAACCAGCCGGCCGCCGGGGCGCCCCCGCGTCCGGCGCTGCAGCGCGTGCTGCGGCCGTGGCTACAGGCGCGTCTGCCGGGCTACATGATTCCGGACTTCTTCGTCGAACTCGACGAATTCCCGCTCACGCCCAACGGCAAGATCGACCGCAAGGCCCTGCCCGAGCCGACCGAAGTGATGCTGGAACCGGCCGTGCAGCCCACCAACGAGCTGGAACAGCAGTTGCAGGCGGTGTGGGCCGAAGTGCTGGGCCATGACCGCATCGGCATCAACGACAGCTTTTTCAAGATCGGCGGCAATTCCCTGCGCGTGGTGCGGGTGCAGGCCGAGCTGCAGAAACTGCTGGGCCGTTCGGTGTCGACCTCGACGCTGTACGAGCACTTCACCATCAAGGACCTGGCCGCACACCTGGCCGGCAACCGCAAGGCGGCGGTGCTCAACACGCCCAAGCGCCGCAATGCGCTGGCCGACGAGCCCATCGCGATCGTGTCGATGGCCTGCCGCCTGCCGGGCAACGTGAACAGCCCGGAAGACCTGTGGGCCCTGCTGGAGCGGGGCGGCGACGGCATCGTGGAAGTGCCGAAGGAACGCTGGGACGCCGCGGCCATCTATGACGCGGATCCCGACGCGCGCGGCAAGTCCTATTGCATGCGCGGCGGCTTCGTGACACCGATCGACCTGTTCGATGCGCCGTTCTTCGGCATCTCGCCGCGCGAAGCCCGGGCGCTGGATCCGGCCCAACGCATGATGCTGGAAGTCACGTCCGAGGCCATCGAGCAGGCCGGCTATTCGATGGACCAGCTGCGCGGCAGCCAGACCGGCGTGTTCATCGGCATCGGCAAGGGCTATCACGAGTATGGGCTGGCGCTGGCCGGCGGCCTGGCCGATCTGGACGGCTACGTGGGCACCGGTTCGGCCGGCAGCACCATGTCCGGCCGGGTGTCGTACGTGCTGGGCCTGGAAGGGCCGAGCATGACGGTGGACACCGCCTGCTCGTCGTCGCTGGTCACGACCCACCTGGCATGCAACGCCTTGCGCCAGGGCGAATGCGACCTGGCGGTGGCGGCTGGCGTGACGCTGATGCTGTCGCCCGACCTGCACGTGGAGTTCAGCCGCTTGCGCGGCATGTCGCCCGACGGCCGCTGCAAGTCGTTCTCGTCCAGCACCGACGGCACGGGCTGGAGCGAAGGCGCGGCGGTGGTCGTGCTCAAGCGTCTGTCCGACGCGCAGCGCGACGGCGATCCGGTGCTGGCCATCCTGCGCGGCACCGCGGTCAACCATGCCGGCCACAGCGCCAGCCTGACCACGCCCAGCGGCCCCGCGCAGCAGCGCGTGATCCGCCAGGCGCTGTCCATGTCCGGCCTGAAGCCGGCCGACATCGACTACCTGGAAGCGCACGGCACCGGCACCAAGCTGGGCGACCCGATCGAAGGCAATGGCCTGGCCGCCGTGTTCGGCGGCAGCCATACGCCGGACAAGCCGTTGTGGGTGGGGTCGGTCAAGTCCAACCTGGGCCACACCCAGGCGGCGGCGGGCCTGGCGGGGGTGATGAAGGCGGTGTTGGCCATGCATCACGACAAGCTGCCCATCACGCTGCATGTGGTCGAGCCGACCCCGGCGGTGGATTGGGCCGCGGCGCAGATGGCGCTGGTGCAGCAAGAGCAGCCCTGGCTGCCGGGCGAACGCCCGCGCCGTGCGGGAGTCAGTTCGTTCGGCATCGGCGGCACCAATGCCCACGTTATCGTGGAAGAACCACCCAAGGCTGCGACCAAGGCCCGCGCCGGCAAGCCCGCGGCGCCGCCGGAAACGCTGCCGTTCGTGCTGTCGGGCTTTACCGTGCCCGCGCTGCGCGCGCAGGCCGACAAGCTGCACCTGCACATGGGCATGAACATCGAGGACCGCTTCCTCGACGTGGCGTATTCGCTGGCCACCACCCGCACGCACTTTCGCAAGCGGCTGGTGGTGTTCGCCAAGGGCAAGTCGGACCTGCTGGATTCGCTGGCCTCCTACGGCCGCACCGGCGAATTGCCGGCCGGCGCCGTCAGCTCGGCCGATGACCGCGACAAGGAATGCCGCCTGGCGCTGCTGTTTACCGGGCAGGGCAGCCAGCTGCCCGGCATGGGGCAGGGCCTGTACGGGTCCAATCCGGTCTTCAGGCAGGCCCTGGACGACATCACGCAACGCTTTGGCGGCCTGGAAAAGCCGCTGCTGCAAGTGATGTTCGCCGAGGCCGGCAGCGCCGACGCCGCCCTGCTGAACCGCACCGACTTCACCCAGCCGGCCCTGTTCGCGCTGGAAGTGGCCTTGTGGCGGGTCTGGGAAAGCTGGGGCGTGCAACCGGACTTCCTGCTGGGCCACAGCATCGGCGAAATCGCCGCCGCGCACGTGGCGGGCATCTTCGACCTGGACGACGCATGCCGCCTGGTCGCCGCGCGCGGCCGGCTCATGCAGGCGTTGCCGGCGGGCGGCGGCATGGCCTCGCTGGAAGCGAGCGAGGACGAAGTCCAGGCCGCGTTGGCGGCGCTGGACCTGAGCGCCCGCATCTCGTTGGCAGGCCTGAATGCGCCGCAGCAGACGGTAGTGTCGGGCGACATCGACAGCATCGACAAGGTGGTGGCGCATTTCAAGCAGCAGCAGCGCAAGGCCAAGCGGCTGGAGGTCTCGCACGCCTTCCACTCGCATCTGCTGGAACCGATGCTGGCCGAATTCCGCCAGGTGGCGCAGTCGCTCAGCTACGCGGCGCCCAAGCTGACCGTGGTCAGCAGCCTGACGGGCCAGCTGGACAAGCAGGGCCAGATGACCCAGCCGGAATACTGGGTGCAGCAGGCGCGGCAGGCCGTGCGCTTTCACGCCGGCATGCGCACGCTGTATGAGCAGGGGGTGAACACCTTCCTGGAACTGGGCCCGCAACCCGTGCTGTCCGGCATGGGCGCGGCTTGCCTGGCCGACGACGGCCCGGTGACCTGGGTGCCGTCGATCAACCCGGCCAAGGACGAGACCCTGACGATGCAAAAGGGCCTGGCCGAACTGCACGTGCTGGGCGCGCCGGTGGACTGGCGCGGCTTTTTCGCCCCGTATGGCGGCGAACGCGTCAAGCTGCCGTGCTACGCCTTCCAGCGCGAACGCTATTGGCTCGAACCCATGCCCACCCGTACGGTCGGGGCGGGGCTGAACGACGCCAACCACCAGCTGCTGGGCGGCGGCGTGCAGATCGCCGGCACCGATCTGACGATGTTCACGACGGTGGTGGCGGCCGACGAGCCGGCCTGGGTGCAGGAACACCAGGTGATGGACGCCGTGCTCATGCCCGGCACGGCCTTCTTCGAGGCCATGCGCGCGGCCGGCAACCACATCAAGGGCCAGTGGGACCTGGCCGACGTCATTATCCTGGCGCCGATGGTGCTGACCCCGGGTGTGCCGCTGCGGATGCAGATCACGGTGGGGGCGGAATCGAACGGGGCGCGCACGGTGCACGTCTACAGCTCGCTGGAATCCGATGACGCCGCCGAGTGGCAGCTGCACGCCGAAGGCAAGCTGGTGCCCGCCCAGGTCGAACGCCAGGAAACGGCGCAATTGCCGCCGCCGGACGGCGACCCCATCGACGTGGCCGCGCTCTACCAGGACCTGCACGAACTGGGCTACGGCTACGGCCCCACGTTCCAGGGCATCAATGCGGCCTGGCACGTGGACGGCGACGTCTGGGCGCGCGTGGCGCTGCCCGAGGCTGCCGCGCCGTCGGCGATCCGCTATGGCCTGCATCCGGCGCTGCTGGATTCGTCCATGCATTCGCTGCTGCTGACGCAGCGCCTGAAGGACCAGGTGGGCGACGATGTGTTCGTGCCGTTCGAGGCCGAGCGGCTGTCGGTCTGGAAGGACGGGCTGGCCGAAGTCTGGGTGCGGGTCGCGGCGTTCGAGATGGGCGAGGGCGAGTTCTGGGCCTCGCTGGACCTGTACGACACCACCGGCGAACACGTGGGCCGTTTGCACCGCCTGCATGCCCGCCGCATCGACCGCGCGGCGCTGCGGCGCCTGGCGTCGGCCGGCGTGGACCGCTATCTGTTCCGCATGGAGTGGACGCCGGTAGAGGCCCCCGACGCCGTCTTCGGCGGCACCTGGGGCCTGATGGGCGGCGCCGATACCGCATGGGCCGACGAGGTCCGCGCGCGTCTGACGCAGGCCGGGGCACAGGTGGTCGATATTTCCCAGCTGAACGAAGCCGAAGCGTGCGACGGCGTGATCCAGCTGTGGGGCGCGGGCAAGCAGGTGGTGGATCAATCCCACCGCTATGCCGCTACCGCGCTGCTGCAGGTGCAGGAGCTGGCGCTGGCCGGGTTCGCCAAGCCGATGATCTGGTTGACGCGCGGCGCGGTGGGTACCAGCAGCGATGACCCTGTCGCCGACCTGGGGGCCAGCCCCCTGTGGGGGTTGATGCGCACTGCGCGCAACGAGCATCCGGAGCTGGCCCTGCGCATCGTCGACCTGGGCGAGCAGGGGGCCGACATGGACTTGCTGGCCTCGGCGCTGGCGCTGGAAGGCGAACCGGAGTGCGCGCTGCGCGGCGGCAAGATCCTGGCGGCGCGGCTCAAGAAGGCGCCGTCGACTGCCGGCCTGGTGCTGCCGGCCGAGGGCAACTGGCGCCTGGAGATCGCCACCAAGGGCCGCCTGGACCAGCCGCTGTCGGTCAAGACGCTGGTGGACGAACCGCTGGCCGCCGGCGAAATCCGCGCGGCGGTCAAGGCCACGGGCGTCAATTTCCTGGACGTGCTGAACGCCCTGGGCATGGTCGAGATCCCCGCGCTGGGCCTGGAATTCGCTGGCGTGGTAACCGAAGTGGGCAGCAGCGTGAAGCACCTGAAGCCGGGCGATCCGGTGCTGGGGCTGGCGCGCGGCGCGTTCGGCTCGTCCATCGTGGTGGATGCGCGGCAAGTGGTGGCCAAGCCCGACAACCTCAGCTTTGAAGAGGCCGCCACCATACCCATGACGTTCCTGACGGCATGGTACGGCCTGCACGTGCTGGGCAACATGCAGCCCGGCGAGCGCGTGCTGGTGCATGCCGCCGCGGGCGGGGTAGGCATGGCGGCGGTGCAACTGGCGCTGCTGCACGGCGCCGAGGTCTACGGCACGGCCAGCGAGCCCAAGTGGCCGGCCCTGCGCAAGCTGGGCCTGCAGGACAGCCATATCGGCACCTCGCGCAGCCTGGACTTCGCGCAGGCGTTCGCCGAAACGGCGCCGGGCCGCAGCTTCGACATCGTGCTGAACTCCCTGGCGCGCGAGTTCATCGACGCCAGCTTCGCCATGCTCAAGCCGGGCGGCCGCTTCCTGGAGATGGGCAAGATCGACCTGCGCGACCAGACCTGGGTCGAGGCCAACCATCCCGGGGTGACCTACCGGGTCTACAACCTGCCCGAGGCGGGCGTCGAACGGATCCAGGAAATGCTGGGCGCGATCGCCGCGCTGTTCGCCCAGGGCAAGCTCAAGCCGCTGCCGCTGCGCACCTTCCCGCTCGATTGCGCGTCCGATGCCTTGCGCTTCATTGCGCAGGCGCGGCACGTGGGCAAGGTCGTGCTGGTGCCCGCCAAGCGGCGCAGCCTGGTCGAGCCGGACGGCGCGGTGCTGGTCACCGGCGGCCTGGGCGGCCTGGGCCGGTATGTCTCGAAATGGCTGGTCCAGAACCACCAGGTGCGCGACTTGGTGCTGACCTCGCGCAGCGGCATGAAGTCGCCCGACGCGCAGGCCTTCGTGGCCGAACTGGCCGAGCTGGGCGCCCGCGCCACCGTGGTGGCTTGCGACGCGGCTGACTACCAGGGCCTGGAGCAAGTGCTGGGCGAGTTCAACGACGCCCGTCCGCTGCGCGGCGTGGTGCATGCGGCGGGCGTGCTGGACGACGGCATGCTGTCGGGGCTGACCCCCGAGCGCCTGGACACGGTGTTCGCGCCCAAGGTGGACGGCGCCTGGCACCTGCATCAGCTGACGCAGGACCTGCCGCTGGACTTCTTCGTGCTGTTCTCGTCGATCTCGGGCGTGACCGGGGCGCCGGGCCAGGGCAACTACGCCGCGGCCAACACCTTCCTGGATGCGCTGGCGCACCATCGCCGGGCCCGCGGCCTGGCCGCCACCTCGGTGGCGTGGGGCGCCTGGGACGGGCAGGGCATGGCTGCCCGGTTGAGCGACGCCGACAAGACGCGCTTCAGCCGCCAGGGCATGGAAGCGCTCGGGCCCACCGAGGCGCTGGACCTGTTCGAGTCGGCGGTGATGAGCGATTCGCCCACGGCGGTCGCCGCGGCGCTGGACCTGGGCCGCCTGCAACGCACGCTGGAAGACAACAACGGCGGCGCGGCCCCGGCCTTGTACCGCGAGCTCTTCAGCCGTTCGGCCGGGGGCCGCGGCCAGGGCGGCGGGGGCGGGGGCGGCAGCGGCTTGCGCAAGCTGCTGGCGGAAACGGCGGTCGAGCAGCGCGAAGCCGCGGTGCTCGATGCCGTGCGCGCCGAAGTGGCCAAGGCGCTGGAGTTCGCCTCGCCGGAAGACGTGGACGTCAGCCTGCCGTTGCAGGACATCGGCATCGATTCGCTGACCGCCGTGCTGCTGCGCAACCAGCTGTCGGACATGACCGGCCTGGCCTTGCCCGCCAAGATCGCCTTCGACCATCCGAACCTGCGGGCGCTGAGCCAGTTCCTGCTGGAAAAGCTGACCGAGGCGGGGCTGGACAGCCAGGAGGCGGCGCCGCAAGAGGGCACGCCGCGCAAGGAAGCGGCGGCCGGCAAGCGCCTGGACGACCGCGTCGCCCGGCGCGGCTTCCTGGAGCCGGAGCTGCAGTTCGACAACGTGGCGGCCATGGAAGCGGAGCCGGAAGCGGTCTTTGTCACAGGCTCCACCGGCTTTGTCGGCGCTTTCCTGCTGCACGAGCTGCTCAGCGCCAACGTCATCGCGTACTGCCTGGTGCGCGCCGACGACGCCGAACAGGCGATGGCGCGCCAGGTCGACATCCTGCAACAGTACGACCTGTGGCGGCCCGAGTTCGCGGCTTTGCTCAACCCGGTCGTCGGCGACCTGACCCAGCCCCTGTTCGGCCTGTCCGAGCACGAGTTCGATCAACTGGCCGACCAGGTGGACGCGATCTGCCATTCGGGGGCGCTGGTCGACTGGATGCTGCCGCTGGATAACTACCTGGCGCCCAACGTGGTCGGCACGCATGAGGTCCTGCGGCTGGCATCGCGGGGCCGTGGCAAGGCGGTGCACTTCGTGTCCACGGCCGCCACGCTGCCGCGCTACCTGGGCTACGAGGTGTCCAAGGACGAGCGCGAATTCGGCTACCTGACGTCCAAGTTCATGGCTGAGCAGATGGTGGCCGCGGCGCGCCGGCGCGGGGCGCGGGCTTCCATCTACCGCTTGCCGTTCGTGGCCGCCAGCTCCACCAGCGGGCACTTCCGGCTGGATCGCGGCGACTTCCTGCACAACCTGATCTCGGGCTGCGTCGCCATGGGCAACTTCCCCTTGCTGGGCTCGGACATCGGCGGCGTGCTGCCGGTGGACTACCTGGCGGGGGTGATCGCCCAGGTCATGACCCGGGACGCGGCGCGGATCGGCCACGACTACGACTTCGCCAATCCCAATGCGCCCGGGTTCAACAGCCTGGTCCAGCACATCCGCGGCGCGGGCGTGCAGGTGGGCAGCGTGCCGTTCGACCAATGGAAGGACGAGGCGCTGGCCTATGCGCAGGCCAACCCCAAGAGCGCGATTGCGCGCATCGCGGCGGTGCTGGACGGCCTGAGCGCCCAGAGCGACCTGGAGCAGATGTTCGACTGCTTCCCGGTGGGCGACAAGGTCTTCGGCGGCGAGGTCTATGCCTGCCCGCCGGTCGACGGCAAGCACGTACAGCCCTACGTGGACCGCATCGTGGCCGGCTTGCCGGCCAGGCAGCAAGCGCAGGAGATGTCCCCGGTGTCGCAACCGGCGTAAGCAAGTTCGACCTGCCGTTCCGGCCCACGCGCCCCTCAGGCGCCGCCGGGGCGGCATCCCCAGCCCATTTCCACCCCCGTGGAGGATTTGAATGACTACCCTCGAATTGCAAGAGCATCCGGCAGACGTGTCGTCCGAGGCCCAGGGCACGGGCATCTGGCAAAAGACCGGCACCTTCCTGAATGAGGCGGCGGGCGTGCATGCCCGGCACCTGGTCCGCGTGCTGGACCGCTATACCGTCGAGCCCGGCGCCGTGGCCTCGCGCCTGCCGCCGAACCGCACGCTGAACACCTGCTGCTTCTATCCCGAAACCGAACCCACCCGCGTCATCCCGATGAACGTGGATGCGGACCTGGCGGTCAAGCTGCGCCGCGAGCTGCGCCTGCAGGCCAAGGTGGCGGGCAGCTTTTCGGACACCTCGGTGGGCACCTATTTCCCCTTGTCCACCATGTTCGAGAACAGCGCCTTGTTCATCCCGTCGGCCAAGCGCTTTTACGACCGCAACCAGGACAAAGTGCTGGAGAACTTCCCGCTGGCGGCCACCACCGTGGTCAACGCCTTCGTGGTGCCCAAGGGCAAGAAGCCCTATGGCACGCACTCGGCCAGCGGTATTGCCCTGCAGATTCCTTCGCTGGTCAAGAAGGGGCTGGGCTTTCCCAAGCACTACAAGAGCTTTCACACGGCCCTGACGCCCACGCCGCTGACCCGCCAGCCCTTCGTCATCTTCGAGGACGCCGAGGTCGAGGCGCCCAACCTGAACTTCGTCTACATGAAGATGCTGGACATGGACCTGGACCCGGACGAGCGCGCGGCCGTCGACAAGGCGCTGTACCTGTACACCGAAGGGCTGCTGTCCGAGATCGACCTGCCCACGGTGCGCGATTTCCTGATGGCCAAGTACTGGGAAAAGAAGTACGCCGACAAGCCGTCGTCCGGCTGGTTCTGCGATTCCAAGGTGGGCCAGGCGCTGTTCTTCGACAACTACCGCGCGCACGCCGACAGCACGCTGCCGCAAGCGACCGAAGACCGCGTCACCATCGACTTCCGCTGCTTCTCCAAGGTGGAGTATCCGGCCGGCATGACCAGCGGCCTGGACTTCATCGTCGATCCCAAGGAACGCGCCTACCAGACCAAGCGCAAGCGCGCCGGCATCGAATTCCTGCTGACGGCGCTGGGCTACCACGACATCGACGAGTTCCTGCGGATGATCTTCGGCACGCCCTACGGCCACATCAACCCGTTCGAGCTGCTGACCGATCTGCAGTTCGGTGTCTACAACAAGACGAAGCACCATCTGCTGGACCAGAACCTGGACGCGCACTACGAGCGGGTCGAGCGCCTGTACGAAAAAATCGAGCGGGACGGCGAATATGTGCTGCCCGAACGTGCCCGCCAGTGCCTGGCCGCCATGGCAGGGAGCTGACCATGCCAGACGCCCGGCAAGACCCGGCCTTCGCGGCCATCCTGGACAAGTACTTCGCCATCACGCGGGTGCCTTACGACGAATTCACCCGCGCGTTCCTGCGGCGCTGCCAGTCGTTCTCCGTCAAGGCCAACGACGGCGTCTACAAGTACTACCGGCGCGGCGACGGGCCCACCGTGTTGTTGGCGCACGGCATCCACAGCCATCTGGGCAGCATGGTGCCGCTGGCCGAGCAGTTGCTGGACCGCGGCTACGAAGTGGTGCTGTTCGACATGCCGGCGCACGGCGAGGCCGCCGGCAACGGCACCGATCCGGTCCAGGTGCGGGATTTCATCCGCAAGGTGTGCAGCCGGGCGGGCGACATCCATGCCGTCGTCAGCCATTCGCTCGGCGGCCTGTGGGCCTTGTCGGCCTTGCAGCAGGGCGTCAGCGTGGATGCCTTCGTGTCGATCTCCACCCCGTCCACCAGCCGCTTCCTGGTCGAGAAATTCGTCCAGCTGAACCAGCTGGGCGCCGAGGTCGAGACGGCGCTGTGCGACGAACTGCAGCAGCGCTACGGCGCGGCGCTGTGGACGGACCACTCGCCGCGGCACATCGTCGGCCATTTGAACGTGCCCGGCCTGGTCATCCATGGCGGCGCGGACGACTTCGTGCCGCCGTCGCATGCGGATGAACTGCACCAGGCCTGGCCCGGTTCCACCCTGGAGATCGTCGATGGCGCGGGCCACTTCGAGATCCTGGGCCTGTCCGCCGTGGGCAAGCGGGTGGTGACGTACCTGCAGGACCTGCCGGTGCACACCGCCGCGGCGTGACGCAAAGGGCCCCGGGGCGCCTTTTCGGGGCGGCGCCCAGGGGCCTCTCCACCAGACGTTTTTTACAGGAAACGGGATCTCTGATGAAACATGCGACTCAAGTAGAAACCCTGCGGAAAATGTTCAAGCTGCGCGAAGTCGATCGCGACGAGGACATGCTGGGCAAGGTAGTGCAGGTGCCGGCGAGCGTCTATATGGACAACGGCATCCTGGAACGCGAGCTGGCCACCGCCTTTCGCGACTACCCCCTGGTGGTGGGCGCGTCGGCCCAGGTGCGCGAGCCGGGCTCGTATCTGCTCAGTCCCTGGGACAAGCTGCCTTTCGTGGTGGTGCGCGACAAGGCGGGCGTGCTGCGCGCCTTTCTGAACGTCTGCCGCCACCGCGGCGCGCGCCTGGTGTCGGGCAACGAGAAAGAACTGAAGTTCTTCACCTGTCCCTTCCACGGTTGGGTCTACGGGCTGGACGGCGCCTTGAAAGGCGTGACCAAGCCGTACAACTTTCCGGACATGGACTGCCAGCAGCACAACCTGGTGGAACTGACGGTGACCGAGCGGCTGGGCATGATCTGGCTGCACCCCACGCCGGGGGCGGCGATCGACCTGGACGCCAGCCTGGGCGCCGAAATGCGTGACGAAATGGACGGCTTCAAGCTGGGCGACATGACCCTGCACAGCCGCAAGGTCAGCACACTGAACGCCAACTGGAAGCTCTTGATCAAGACCTACCTGGAACGCTATCACGTGCCGATCCTGCACAAGAACACCATTGCCCCGGTGTTCGAGAAGGGCGTGATCGCGCACTTCGAACACGGCCTGCACATCCGCATCGCCGCGGCCAAGACCAACCTGATGGACGCGGCCGGCGTCGATCCGGCGTCGTGGCGCATCCTGGACTACGCCTCGGTGTTCTACACGCTGTTCCCCAACACCTTCCTGATCAACCACGCCAACATCGTGTCGCTCAACGCGTTCTATCCCATCGCGCCGGACAAAACGATCTGGACGCACGACATGCTTTATCGCGACGCCGACTACGCGGGTGAGGAAGGGCAGGCCACGCTGGCGCAGCGCTTCGGCAACATCGACGCGGTCTTTCACCATGAAGATTTCGGCATCGTCGAAGGGGTGCAGGCGGGGTTGCAGTGCGGCGCCAACGCGCATCACACGCTGGGCCTGGAAGAAGGGCTGCTGGGCATGTTTCAGCACAACATCGACCGCGTGCTGACCTGACCATAGGTGTTCCATGAGCGGCATCGATTTCGTCTTCGTCCTGGGCACCGCCGTCATCCTGTTGACGCCGGGGCCCACCAATACGCTGCTGGCGGCGGCGGGGCTGGCGCAGGGCGTGCGGCGGGCGGCGCCGCTGGTCGCTTTCGAGCTGGCCGGTTATCTGGTCGGCATCACCGCGTGGGGCTTGTTCCTGGTCTCCGCGCAGGCGGTCTATCCCTGGGTGGGCATCGTGGTGCGCGTTGCCAGCAGCGTCTACCTGGCCTATGTGGCGGTCAAGATCTGGGGCGCCGCCAGCGCCCAGGCCACCGCGCGCAAGGCGCCGATCGGCCCGGCTGCGCTGTTCGTGGCCACGCTGCTCAATCCCAAGGGGCTGGTGTTCGCCTCGACGCTGTTCCCGGCGCATTCGTTCGACCGCCTGCAGACGTACATCGGGTCGATCCTGCAGTTCGCCTGCCTGCTGGTGCCCATCGCGTTCATCTGGATCAAGTTCGGCGCGGCGCTGGGCGGGCAGCGGTCCCGCTTCATCAACCCTGAAAACCTGCAGCGCACCGCAGCCTTGGTAATCGGGGTATTCTCGGTATCGATTGTTGGGTCCGCCGTTCGCTTGTCACTGCTACCAGGATAAAACGACGTATGACGACTGAAAACAAGATCTCCGTTCCCGCTTCCGCCGGCGACGCCGGTAAGGCGAGCAAGCCTCGCAAAAAGCCGTTCATCGCCAGCGTCATCGGCGGCGTCTTCGGTTTCGCCGGCACCGTGGCGCCCGACCTGACCGCCCGGCTGGTCAAGCGCCTGATCTTCACGCCGACTCGTCTCAAACCCTCGGAACCCGGCCGCAGCATCCTGGGCCAGGCGCGGGTCGATAAGCGCTCCATCGACGGCCAGACCGTTTACCACTACGTGTGGGGCGACGCGGGGCCGCGCATTCTGCTGGTGCACGGCTGGGGGGGCGATGCCGCGCAGATGACCGCCTACGTCGAACCGCTGCGTCAACTGGGCTATCAGGTCGTGGCCATCGACATGCCCGCGCACGGCCGGTCCACCGGCAAAAGCGCGTCGGTGCGGCATTTCGAGCCCTGCGTGGCCAACGCGGCCCGGGTCTATGGCGAATTCCACGGCGTGATCGCGCACTCGCTGGGCGCGGCCGCCGTGACCTTCGCAATGTCGCGCGGCTTCTCGGCGCCGCGCGCGGTGTTCCTAGGCCCGGTCAGCCGCTACGACAGCGTGTGGGAATACTCGCGCCGCATGATGAACCTGCCGGCCAAGGTCATGCCCCGCGTCGTCAAGCACGCCCAGGATTGGCTGGGCATCACCTTCCCCGAAATGGAGCCGGCGCGGCTGGCGCCCGCGATGTCGACGCCGCTCTTGATCATCCACGATCGCGGCGACCGCGAAAGCCCCTTCGACGACGCGGCCGTGCTGGCCGCGGCCTGGCCGGGCGCCGAATTGGTCGCCACGGAAAAGATGGGCCATACCCGCGCGCTGCGCGATCCCGCGCTGGTCACGCAGGTGGTGGCGTTCGTGACGAAATAGCAGGCCGGCAGGCGCCCCGCCCCGCGCCTGCGCGCCGCGGCGAGGGCCTGTGCGAGGCGCATTCTAGTGGGAACAGGCCCTAGGCCAGCACCATGCTCAACATCACCAGCGCCAGCAGCGCGATGTAGACGCGAGCATGCAGCCGGTCCGGAATGCGCGGAATCAGCGGCGCGGCCAGCCGGATGCCCGCCAGCGACCCCAGCGCCAACGCCGCGAAGGCCAGCAGGTCCACATAGCCGACGATCCACGGCGCCAGCGGCGCCGACAGTTCGCGCGCCGCCGCCATGTACGCCAGCGTGCCCACGATGGCCACCGGCAAGGTCAGCGGATTGGCCATGGCCGCCGCCTTTGCCATCGGCAGGCCGCGGCGCCGCAGCAGCGGCACGGTCATCACGCTGCCGCCCACGCCCAGGAAGGTGGCGATCGCGCCGATCACCACACCGCCGCCCACGATCACGCCCTGGCCCAGCGGCTGCGCGCCTTGCGTATCGGTATGCGCGAGGAAGCCCTGGCGCAGCAGGCAATCCAGGATCGTCACGCCCAGGTAGGCGATGAAGGCATAGCGCACCAAGTCGCCGCTGGCCGAAGTGGCCGCCCAGGCGCCCAGCAGGGCGCCCACGCCGATGAAAGCCGCCAGCGGCCAGACGTAGGCGCGCACGATGTTGCCGTTGCGCTGGTGCTTGCGGGTGGCGGCGATGGAATTGACGATCATCACGCAGGTGGATGTGGCGACCGCGATGTGCATCGCCGCCTGGCCGATGGCGTCGTTGGCGCCATGGGTGGCGGTCAGCACGCCATACAGCACCGGCACCACCACGAAGCCGCCGCCAAAGCCGAACAGCACCGTGGTGACGCCGCTCAGGGCGCCGAACAGCGCCAACACGACATACAGCATGTCTTTTCGCCTCCTTGCTGAGTAAAACGCCACGATAGGCCGGCGGGCGGTGGCTTGCTTTCGAGGATTGGACAATAATGTTCGTGTTTCGGCCAAACCCTCGCCCATGCGCAATACCCATATCGACCGGCACGACCAGCTGGACCGCGCACTCGTCGCCATCGGCAACGACTATCCGCCCGGCCATCTGCTGCCGGCGCACTCGCATCGCCGCGCCCAGTTGCTGTACGGCGCTACCGGCGTCATGCACGTGGTGACACGCGACGGCAACTGGGTCGTGCCGCCGCAGCGCGCCGTCTGGATTCCGGCGGGCGTGGCGCACCAGGTGCGCATGCAGGACGTCAGCACCCGCAGCGCCTATCTTGAGCCGGGCACGGGGCGCGCCAGCACGGCCTGCGAAGTGGTCGAGGTGTCGCCGCTGCTGCGCCAGCTGCTGCTGGAAGCGGTGGATATGCCGCCCGAATACGATCTGGTCGGGCGCGACGGCGCCTTGGCCGCGCTCTTGCTGCACGAGGTGGCACGCGCCCCGGTGCTGCCGCTGCACATCCCGCTGCCGCGCGACAAGCGCCTGGCGCCGCTGTGCCGCGCCTTCATTGCCGCGCCCGACGTGCGCCAGACGCCGGAATCCTGGGCCGAGCGCCTGCACATGAGTCCGCGTACCTTCAGCCGGCACTTTCGCCAGCAGACCGGCATGGCGTTTTCGGAATGGCGCCAGCGCGCCTGTGTGGTGCTGGCCCTGGCCCGGCTGGCCGCCGGCGCGCCGGTCACGGCCATTGCCCTGGACTTCGGCTATCAAAGCCCGGCGGCCTTTTCCACCATGTTCCGGCGCGTGCTGGGGCGGCCGCCCACCGGCTACCTGCGGCCGCAATAGGCCACATTGCTACTATGCCGGCACCTTCCGATCTACACGCCAAGTTCATGTCCGCCACGCATTCCCCCTTATCCATCGGCATCGCCGGCGCCGGCAGCGCGGGGCTGGCGACCGCGCTGGCCCTGGCCCGCGCCGGGCATCAGGTGCGGGTGTTTGAAAAGCATCAAGGCTTCACCACGCTGGGCGCGGGCCTGTTGCTGCAGCCGCCCGGCGTGCGCGGGCTGCGGGCGCTGGGGCTGGACTTCGCGGCGCTGAACGTCGGCGCGCCTATCGACCGGCTGCTGGGCCTGTCGCATCGTGGCTGGCGCGTGGTGGACATCGACTACGTCGGCGACGGCGCGCGCGCCGTTAACCGCGCCGCGCTGGGCGGCGTGCTGTTCGACGCGGCGCAGCGCGCCGGCGTGCAGTTTTCCTTCGGCTGTCCGGTGGAACGTCTCGGCATCGAGCGGGGCCGCGCCCAGGTGCGCCACGCGGGCGGCGAATCAAGCTTCGACCTGTTCGTGGTGGCCGACGGCGCGGCGTCGGCGCTGCGCGAGCAGGTCGGCATGGCCGCCAGGTCCAGCGTCTATCGCTGGGGCGCCTTGTGGGGCCAGTTCTGGGTGCCCGAATGGGCGGGCGCGTCGCAGCTGTTGCAGCGCTTTGCCGGCACCCGCGAAATGATGGGCCTGTTGCCGACCGACGTGGGCCCCCAGGGCGTGCGCCTGTCGCTGTTCTGGAGCATCCGCCACGACGCCTTGCCGGCCTGGCGCGCCGCGCCCATCGAGGCCTGGAAGGCGCGCCTGTTGCAACTGTGGCCCGACGCCGAACCCGTGGTCAGCCAGATCCGCGCGCATGACGACCTGGCCGTGGCGACTTACCGCCACACCTGGCCGCGGGCCCTGGCCCAGGGCCCCTACTGTGCGGTGGGCGATGCCGCCCACGCCATGAGCCCGCAACTGGGCCTGGGCACCACGCTGGCCGTGCTGGACGCCCTGGCGCTGGCCGCCGCGGTCACCCAGCACGGCGCGCAGGAAGGCCCCGCGCGCTACGCCCGCCGCCGCCTGATGCCGTCGCGCCTGTACCAGACGCTGAGCCGCGCGCTGACGCCTTGCTTCCAGGCGTCCGGCCCCGGCCTCTGGCGCGACCTGGCCTTTGCCGGCAGCCTGCTGGTGCCGGGCGTGCGCGGGCTGATGAAGCGTGGCTTGCTGGCGATGCCAGAGGCAAGGGCGGGACGCGGCTAGCGGCGGACGCAAAAAAGCACCCGGCGGGGTGCTTTTTCGTGGAGCGGTCCGTCGTGGCCGTTATGCCGCGTACCACAGCACCGCGAAGAAATGGCACACCGTGCCCGCCAGCACGAACAGATGCCAGATGAAGTGGCTGTAGCGCCAGCGGTTGTCGAACACGAAGAACACCACGCCGCCCGTATAGGCCAGCCCGCCCGCCACCAGCCACCACAGGCCGCCCGTGGGCACCCGTTCGAGCAGCGGCTTGACGGCGATGATGACCAGCCAGCCCATGGCGAGGTACAGCCCGGTGGAAATGGCCGGGCGGTTCAGCTTCTTGCTGGCCTTCAGGCCCACGCCCAGCAGCGCCATGGCCCAGACCAGCCCGAACAGTGTCCAGCCCCAGGGCCCGCGCAGGGCGCCCAGCGCGAACGGCGTGTAGGTGCCGGCGATCAGCAGGTAGATGGCGGAATGGTCCAGCACGTTGAACAGGCGCTTGGCCCGGTTGTCGGGCAGTGCGTGGTAGATGGTGGACGCCAGATACAGCAGGCACATGGTGGCGGCGAACACCGCCGCGCCGGCGATGAAGGCGGCATCGCCCTGGCGCACGGCCGCGACGATCAGGATGGGGGCGGCGGCCAGCGCGCCAGCCGCGCCCAGGCCGTGGCTGATGGTATTGGCGATTTCTTCGCCCAGGGTCTGGCGGCGGTCGTTTGGGAACATGGTTTGCTGAGGCAGATACCGAGAGTGAAACCTAGGGTTTCTACCATAGGCGTTTTCGGCCTTTGCCTCAAGCGGCGCCGGTCCACGGGGTAGAGGGCCTTGATCTGGTGCAAATCCCCGGCTGCGCGGCCGTTCAAAATGCTGCGAGGTTAAGTTACTGTGTGATACATTTCACACGCTCATTCATCTGCCCACAGAGGCGGCGCCTGGGCGACTTCTTTGCGTCAACGACGGGCATCGCATCCGGCGTACCCGCACACACTCTTGAAGGGGAGGCACTTATGATTCCGGCAATTGGCCTGATGGTTGGGGCTTACATCGTCACTCGCATGACCGCGACGTTGACCCGACCCGATACCAACAAAGTCGTCAAAGTGCTTTCGATCATTACCATCGTGGTGGCGCTGGTGTCCTGTCTGGACCTCTTGACCAGCAGCGCTGCGATCCAATCCGGCCGGTTCTGACCCGGGCGGGTTCCAGTGCAATGGCGTCCGCTTCCGGCGGATGCGGCAGTCGGCGGGCCGCAGGGTGCGGCCAGGTGGTTTTCAAACGTCGTCGTGGAGTTCAAAGAGGTTTACTGGCCGAGGCTAGGGCCTGCCAGCGTTAAAAGGAGCCCCGCATGGACACCCAAATGAGCGCCTATCAAGGCGCGAAGCGCACTCGTGGCAGCCCCCCGGCGAGCATTAGGCCCTGATGATGCCGCGCAGTTTCACCCGCTTGTTTTTCAACGCTGCAAAAAAAATCAGCAAACTCCAGCGCGCGGCGTTGCGCATGGCTGCGCCCAAGGCGGCCCGCAAGCGCACCGCGTCCGCGCGCCAGGCCGCCGCCGCGCGGCAGGCGGCCAAGACCGCGGCCACCGCCGCGTCCAGCCTGGGCTCCGGCCGCTGGGAGGCCTCACGGCAATTTTCCGATGCGCGCGGCCGGCGCCTGACCTTTGCCCGCTATACCCCGCCCGGCGCGCCGCGCCAGAGCATGCCCTTGGTGGTGATGCTGCACGGATGCCGCCAGACCGCGCTGGGGTTCGCGCAGGGGTCGCGCATGAACCAATGGGCCGACGCCGGCGGTTTCATGGTGCTGTATCCGCAGCAATCCATGACCCGCCAGGTGCAGCGCTGCTGGCGCTGGTTCCAGCCCGACGCCGAGCACGGCGGGGCCGACGCCGACCTGATCGCGGCCTTGATCCAATCCGAAGTGACGCGCCACGGGCTTGACGCCGAACGCGTCTATATCGCCGGCCTGTCGGCGGGCGCCTGCATGGCGGCGCTGGTGGCGTTGCGCCATCCCGCCCTGATCGCCGCGCTGGCCATGCACTCGGGGCCGGTGGTGGGCGATGCGCACACCGCCGCGGCTGGCCTCGCCACGATGCGGCGCGGATCGGTCAAGCCGCTCTTGCCGCTGGTGCAAAGCGTGGCCGATCCCGCCGTCTTTCAACTGGGCATGCCCGCCATGATCCTGCAGGGGCAGATGGACCCGGCCGTGGCGCCGCGCAACGCCAAGCAATTGTTCGAGCAGTTCCGCGCGCTCAATGGCCTGGGCGCGCAAGACCTGCCGGTCGAGCGCGTGCTGGGCCTGGGCACCGAGAAGGCTTATCGCCGCGTCGACCTGCTGCGCGGCCGCAAGACGGTGCTGCGGCTGTGCGAGATCACCCGGGTCGAGCACGCCTGGAGCGGCGGCGACGCCTCGGTGCGCTACCACGCCCGCAGCGGGCCGGACGCCTCGGCGCTGATCTGGCGTTTCTTCCAGGGGCAACGCCGCGTGGCCGCCGCGCCGTAGCGGTTGCCCGCTGTAGCCGCTGACGCCCTGCATACGCTGCTGCGCCGTAGCCGCTGCTGCGCTGCACCGCGACGCCGTGGTCGCGTGCCGGCCGGAACGGCGCTATCGTTGACGGCGTGATTGTTCCGGAATCGAGGATGGAGTTGTCGCGGCCACCGCCGCCGTTTGACGGCGCCCGGCGCTAACATCGCCGCACGCCTGGAAATCCGGGGCCGCTTCGGGTCCTGGCCTGGCAAGTTCTACGGAAAAAAACATCATGTCCCTGTCCATGTACCAGGCCTCCGTGCCTCTGTTCATTCGCGGCCTGACCGTGCTGGCGTCGCTGCTGGAAAAGGGCGCCGCCCACGCGGCCGCCGCTGGCATCGATCCGGCCGAGCTCATCAACGCCCGCCTGGCGCCCGACATGTACCCGCTGTCGGGCCAGGTGCAGCGCGCCAGCGATGCGTCCAAGTTCGCCGTGCAGCGCCTGTCGCAAGTCGAATCGCCCAAATTCCCCGACGAGGAAGCCACCTTCGAGCAACTGCAAAGGCGCATCGCCGACACCATTGCCTATCTGCAATCGGTGTCCGCCGACAAGCTGGACGACGCCGGCACCCGCAAGGTCACGCTCAGCTTTGGCGAGTTCAAGCCCGAATTCCAGGGCGACGCCTACCTGCTGACCTTCGCGCTGCCGAACTTCTACTTTCACGTCACCACCGCCTACGGCATCCTGCGCCACGCCGGCGTGCCGATCGGCAAGATGGATTTCCTGGGGCCGTACCCGGCCTGATTAACGGCTCGAAAGCGCGGTGCCGCGAACCGGCCGGTGTTCTCCAGCCGATTCGCGGGGCTGCGCTTCCCGCCGGATCAGCCTTGCTTCTGCGCCTGATCGCCGCAGCCGCTCATGTCGCCCATTTTGGCCATGTTCCGCTGGATTTCCTCGGGCGTCAGGTCTTCCTTGTGGGTCGCGATGGACCAGCGATGGCCGAATGGATCCACCACCTGGCCGTAGCGGTCGCCCCAGAACATGTCCGCCGCCGGCATGGTCAGCTGGGCGCCGGCCGCCACCGCCTGCTTGAGGGCGGCGTCCACGTCCTGCACATACAGGTGCAGCGTGATGGGCGTGCCCTTGAGCGCCTTCGGGCCCAGGCTGCCCCATTGAGGGAAATCGTCCATCAGCATCATCACCGAATCGCCGATGCGGATGGCCGCGTGCATCACTTTGCCGTCGGGGCCGGGCAGGCGCGTCAGCTCCTGGGCATTGAACGCCTTCTTGTAGAACGCGATCGCGTCCGACGCGCCTTCACAGATGATGTGCGCGGTCAGCGTGTGCATGCCGTCGGGAATCGCCTTGCTAGCGGGGGTTGCCATGGTGTGTCTCCGAAAGTGGGAAAGCGCTTCGATTGAAATCCTGGGGACAGGTCCGGCCCCGCTTGCGCGGATCGGCCTGTCCTTGTCCTACGACGAACGGGCGGCGCCGGAATCGACAGGCCGCCCGGAATTTTTTTATTTCTTGGCCGTCTTGCCCACCAGGGTGGCAAAACCGCCCCAGCACATGCGCTTGAAATCGAACACGCCCTCGCAGGACATCTCCGTCAGGCGCGGGTCGGCCATGACCTTGGCGTTGATGCGGTCGCGGTCGGCCTTGCTGGCGAACGCGATCCATGAGAACACCACGGTTTCGCCTTCGCGGGCGCCGGCGGCGGCCGTGAACGAGCCGAAGCCTTCGCCGTCGATGTCGTCGGCCACGCATTCGCGGAACTCCAGCGCGCCGTATTCCAGCCAGATCGAGCCGGCCGTTTCGGCCAGTTTCCGGTACGCCTCGATGTTGGCCTTGGGCACGCTCAACAGGTAACCGTCTATGTACTGTTCCATCAGATGCTCCTTCGCTTCGTGTTGTTTTATGCGCTTGCCGCAAGCCCGCTGGTCACTGCGGCCACCGCCGCCGATATCGTCATCGACAGGTGTCACTGTATCGGGATACGGGCGGCTTTCAGATAGGCGATTGCGACATCTTCAGGGTGGATTGCGACAAGCGGCAGGCGTATGCTTGGCGGCATGAAAAACATCGCCTTTTTGCTGCCTGCCGGCACCAATATCGCCTCGCTGGAAACGGCCCGGCACGGCTTTCTGGTGGCCAACGAATTCCTGGTGGCGCACGGGCGCGAACCGCGCTTTTCTGTACGCACCCTGGCCGCCACGCGCCAGGTCAGCCTGGATGATGGCCGCATCACGGTGCAGGCCGACCTGGTGCTGGATGAGGCGCAGGGCATCGACATCTGCATCGCGCCGCCGCTGCTGGGCGCGGTGTCCGACGTGGTGCTGTCCAATCGCGAACTGATCGACTGGCTGGCGCGCCACTACCGCAACGGCGGCGAGGTCGCCAGCCTGTGCATGGGGGCGGCGCTGCTGGCCGCGGGCGGGCTGCTGGACGGCCAGCAGGCGGTGGTCCATTGGGTGGCGCGCAACCTGTACGCCAGCCTGTTCCCATCCGTCGAATGGACCAGCGATCGTGTGGTCATGTCCGACAACGGCATCTACACCAGCGGCGGCGCGTTCTCGGCCGCGCACCTGGTGCTGCACCTGATCGAAAAATACACCGACCGCGACACCGCCATCTGGTGCGCCAAGTACTTCCAGCTCGACTGGAGCCGCCAGAGCCAGCTGCCGTTCTCGGTGTTCATGGGGCACAAGTCGCATGCCGACCAGGTGGTGCGCGCGGTACAGGACGAAATCGAAACCCGCTATACCGAAAAGATCACCGTCGAAGACCTGGCTGACCGCCACGCCATGGGCCGCCGCACGCTGGAACGGCGCTTTCGCCAGGCCACCGGCAACAGCATCGTTGAATACGTGCAGCGCGTGCGCGTCGAGGCCGCCAAGAAGCGCCTGGAAAGCTCGCGCAAGAGCGTGGCCGAAGTCATGTACGAAGTCGGCTACAACGACACCAAGGCGTTTCGCGACATCTTCAACAAGTACTGCGGCATGTCGCCCGTGGGCTACCGCGAACGCTATCAGTGAGTAGGATTTCCATGCCCGCCCCGTCCGGCGCCGAACGCGCCGCTACCACGCCCACCTGACCCCGACGCTGCCGGACACGCTGCGCTGGCGTTCGCCGCCCAGGTTGGTCAGCCCGCTGGCCGCCGCGTACAGGCTGGTCGACCTGCCGACCAGCGCGGCCACGCCCAGGTCCACCTTGCCCGCCGTCTGGCCGACGGTGGCGCCCAGCACCGTGTCGCCGCCGAAGGTGGTGCGGTCGTTGTCGCCGAAGGTGCGCAGCACGTTCAGCCGCACATACGGCTGCCAGCTCACGCCCGATGATTCAAAGCGGCCCAGCAGCCGCAAGCCCGCGCGCGCCAGATAGGTGTTGCCGCGATTGAAGCCCACCGTCGAGATGCCGTCGTCCAGGTTGTTGAACGACAGGCGCTGCCAGACCAACTGCGCCTGCGGTTCCAGTTCGACGTTGCCGCCCAGCGGGATCGGCAAGCCGGCCTCGGCGGACCCGGTGATGGCGCGCCCGTGCGTCGTATCGCCCAGGCCGTCGCGCGACCGCGGCTTGGCATCGAGCGTGCTGCCCATCAGCACCACGTCGGTATACCAGCCGCCGGGCCCGATATGGGTCCAATAGGCGCCCAGGCTGTAGGCATTGACGGCCAGGTGGCCGGCGTTCAGGCCGTTCACGCCCAGCGCGAAACCGTTGACGTCGCCTGTGGCCCGCGCAAAGCCGGCGAACAGGCCGAAGCGGTTCTGGTGCCCGCTGTCGCTGACGGTGGCGTAGATGTCCTGCCCGGCCTGCATGCCGAAAATCGTGCCCTTGAATTGCGGGTTGGCATCGCCGCTTTGAGTCAGGGTGTCGTGGCCGCCCCAGCCGCGGGCCCAGGCGGCTGGCAGCGTGCCCGTCTGGGTCAGCTGCGACTGCGCGCCCTGGCGTTCGTGAAAGCTGCCCAGCTGCTGGATGCCAAGCTGCCGCGCCACGCCGGGCAGGGCGGCATACACCGGCACTTCCGGCCGGTACAGAACGATCGGGTCCGAGCCCGGCGGGGGCGGTTCGGGCAACGGCGGTGTGCCGATGGCCGGGTCGGGCGGGTCGATGCCGCCGTCCACCGCTGTCACGCTGCTGCGCAGATACCAATTCTCGGCAGTGCCTGCCGTGACGCCGCCATGCGAAAGGTAATACTGGTAGGCGCCGGCCTTTACCGGGCCGGCCAGCATGAAGGCGCCGGGCGAGGTGGTCGCGCCGTTGGCCGCTTGGATCACCTGGATGCCGTTGGATGCCGTTTCCGCGCCCGGGCCGCCGATGTTGGTGATGCGCAGCTGGGTTGACCCGGTTGCCGTGCCGCCGTTGATCACCAATTGGTCCGACGGCGCGCCGTCGCCGCCCAGGTAGGTATTCAGCGCCATGGCGCCGTTCTGTCCGGTGTAGCTGTTGACGTTCAGGCGGTTGCCCACGCCCGTGCCGCCCAGTTGCACCAGCCCGGCGTTGGTCAGCGCGCCGTTGATGGTGAAGGCGCCGTTGCCCGATCCGGCCAGCGACGGCGTGGCGTTGGCCGCGGCGACGGTGCCGTTGTTGGTCACGGCGCCGTTGACTGTGCCGTAGCCGCCCAGCGTCGTGCCCGCGTCGACTTGCACGGGGGCGTTCAGCACGCTGGCCACGTTCAGCGTGCCGCTTTGCACATAGGCCTGGTTGAACGTGCCGCTGCCGGTCCAGTTCCACAGCGAGCCTTGCATGGTCAACGTGCCGAAATTCAGGAAAGGATTGGACGCCGTGCCGGTGCCTTGGAACGTCAAGGTGTTGTTGCCGTTGCCGCCGTCCGCGTTGCCGTTGATCACCGAGCCGGTCTGCAGGATCAGCGTATTGTGGCCGTTGCCCATGCTGATCGCGGTGCCAACGCCGCTTTCCACCAGGCCCGCGTTGATGATTGTCGTGTTGCCGTTCAGGGTGCGGATGCCCGAGCCGTTCTGGCTGATGATGCGGCCGCCGGCGCGGTTCTCGATGGTTGCCGTGAAGCTGGAGCTTACCGAGTTCGACAGCACGGCATCTGGCGATCTGCCGGTGTTCGTGCCGCTGGCGGTAATCGTGCCCGAGTTCACCAGCAAGGCGTTGTTGCCCTGCAGGTAGACGGTCTGGCTGGAACCGCCGCTGGAGGCCAGCGTGCCGCTGTTGATGATTGTGCCGTTGCCACTCAGGATCGAGGCCGCGCGGGCGTTGCTGCCGGACGTCGATACCGAGCCGGTGTTGATGATGGTGTTGTTCGTCTGCCCCTGCGTACTCTGAATCCAGACGGCGGACATGCCATAGGCGAAGGGGCCGGCCGTGGTGATTATGCCGTGATTGATCAGCGTATTGCCGCTGCCATTGGCCGCCATGCCATCGTTGAACGTGCCGGTTGTGGTTAGGCTGGCGCCAGCGGTGTTGGTGATCTGGTTGCCGTTGCCGACGCCCAGCAGCACCGCGCCACGTGCACTGGCGCCGCCACCGCCGCCCGTCAGCACGAGCTGGCCGTTGTTGCTGATCGTGCTGTTGGCCTCGACGCTGATGCCCACCGGGTTGACCGCGCGCGTGAAGCTGCTGGTGGCGGTGTTGTCGATGTTGACGGTGACGCCGGTGCTGCCGGGCTGCGCCGTGACCGGGGCGATGCCCGCGCCGGAGCAGGTCACGGTGACGCCGCTGGCGGGCGTGGGGTCGCTGCAGGCCGCCATGGCGGGAGGCGCTAGCGCGCAAGACAGGAGCATGACGCTGTGGGCACCTCTACCGATGGCTTTCTTCATGGGCAACGTCCTTTAACGGGAAACACGCCTCTTGCAAGAATGGCTCGACTTATAGCACCGTGGATTCTCATTTGCGGGAATTGGTAGCAAATGATTGCGTTTTTTGCGCCGCAGCAGCGACGCCGCGCAAGGGCTGATGGAGGCGGACTGGGGCGGCCGGATGCCCGAGTCGGCGGACGCGTCAGCCCCCGCCGCGCCGCCGGCGGAATGCCCACCACGCCACCAGCGCCGTGAACGCCGCGACCAGCAGGCAGATGATCCAGAAGCCGTGGTGGTCGTCCGACAGCGGAATGCCGCCCACGTTCATCCCGAACAGGCCGGCCATGATGTTGATGGGCAGCGCCAGCACCGTCACCAGCGTCAACGTGAACAGCGTTCGGTTGTTCTGTTCGTCCAGCCGCGCCGTCATCTCTTCCTGCAGCAGCTTGATGCGTTCGACCAGCCCGGCCATGTCGCCCAGCACCACCGAGAATTCCTCGGTGGATTCGCGCAACTCCTGCACATCGCGCGGGCGCAGCCAGGCTGGCGGGCGAGCCAGCAGGCGGAACACCGAGCCGGGCTCCGGGGCCAGCGTGCGTTGCAGGCGCACCAGTACCCGGCGCGTGGCCGCGAGATCCAGGCGGCCTGGGCCGCCGCGCGAAGCCAGGAAATGGTCTTCGATGCCGTCCACGTCCACGCTGGCCTTGCGCACGATCTCCATCATCAGGTCGGCCTGGTCGCGCATCAGGTGCGCCAGCAGTTCGGCGGGCGACTGGAACGGCTCGCCGCGGCGCACGTGCTCGCGCAGCCGGTCCAGCGACCGCAGCGGCTTGCGGCGCAGCGTGACCAGCAGTTGGCGGTGGGCGCAGACCCACAGCGTCGATACCTGGGCAGGGGTGCGGTCGAAGTCGAAGATGACGTCATTGAAGACCGCCACCAGCGCGCCTTCCTGCTGCTCGATGCGGGTCGAATGGGCGTCATCGCCGAGCATGGCGATGAAAGTGTCTGGCAGATCCAGGTGGGCCTGCAGCCAGCGCACGCAGCCGGCCTGGGACAGGTTCAGGTGCAGCCAGACGAAAGCGCCGTCTTCCGGGGCCTCACCCGGCGCTTCGCTGGCGCGGCGTTCAAGCAGGTCCGCGACCGCCGGCGGCGCGATTTCGGCGGCGGCGCCGCCTGCGGCGAACCGGAATGCGCAGATCAGGCCGGAAATGTCGGATTGGTAGTCGGCCGCTGCCGCTGGGGTCGTCATGATGCGCGATGGTGACGCCAAACCATGACAGTTCGGAGACAGTTGCCGCTGTCCCGGATCGCGGCGGGCCGCCATGCGCTATATTTCAAACGCCTTTTCCTTGCCTGGCCCCGTTTGTTCTCCTGGCCGCTACCCGCTACCGCAGAATCCCATGCCCGAAAAACCCGTCGAACCGCAAGCCGTCCTCAGCCCCAATGCCCGCTACGCGATCTTCCTGGTCGCTACGCTGAATCCCGGCGCCGAAAACGCCGCCACGGTGCGCGCCTGGTGCGAAGACGTCGCCGCGTTGACCCGCACGGTCGGCACCCGCGCCATCGCCGCCGACCTGTCCTGTATCTGCGGCTTCGGCTCGGCCGCCTGGGACACCCTGTTCGGCGCACCCCGTCCGGCCTCGCTGCATCCGTTCCGCGAGTTCGGCAGCGGCGAGCGTGTCGCCGTGTCGACGCCGGGCGACATCCTGCTGCACATCCGCGCCGAATCCATGGACGCCTGTTTCGAGCTGGCCACGCTATTGGTGGCCGGCCTGGGGTCGGCGGCCAAAGTGGTTGATGAAGTGCACGGCTTTCGCTATTTCGACCGGCGCGCCATCATCGGCTTTGTCGACGGCACCGAAAACCCGCAGGGCTTCGAGCTGGCCGACTTCACCCTGATCGGCGACGAAGACGCGCCATTCGCCGGCGGCAGCTACGTGCTGGTGCAGAAGTACCTGCACGACATGACCGCCTGGGAGGGGCTGTCCACCGAACAGCAGGAACTCATCATCGGCCGGCGCAAGCTGACCAACGTCGAACTGGCCGACGACGTCAAGCCGTCGTACTCGCACAGCTCGCTGACCACGCTGGACGAGGGCGGCCAAGAGGTCAAGATCCTGCGCGACAACATGCCGTTCGGCCGCCCGGGCTCGGGCGAATTCGGCACCTACTTCATCGGCTACGCGCGTTCGCCCGCGCCGATCGAGCAGATGCTGGAAAACATGTTCGTCGGCCGGCCCGCCGGCAACTACGACCGTTTGCTGGACTACAGCCGCGCCGTCACCGGCGGGCTGTTCTTTGCGCCGTCGGCCGAAATGCTGGAAGCGCTGGCCGAACGCGAGGGCTGATTCAGTCCGGAATCTGCGGTTCCACCAGCCGCATCAGCTGGGCCAGGGATTCCTGCCAGCCCAGGTAGCACATCTCGGTCGGGATCACGGCCGGGATGTTCTCCTGCACCACGGTCATCTCCGTGCCGCAGGACACTTTACGCAGCGTGATCGTGGTCCGCATCTGCCCCGGCAGGTTAGGATCGTCGAACGCGTCCGTGTACTGGATCTTCTCGTTCGGCACCAGTTCCAGGTACTTGCCGCCGAAGTCGTGGCTATGGCCGGTGCCGAAATTGCGGAACGACATCCGGTGCGAGCCGCCCACCTTGGCGTCCAGCTCGTGGACCTGGCAGGTAAAGCCATACGGCGGCAGCCAGCGCGCGACGGCGTCGGGCTCGAGAAAGGCGCGGTAGATGCGGTCGGGGGCGGCGCGCAGCACGCGGTGCAAGGTTACGGTTCCTGTCGTCATGGTGATTTCGCCTTGTAGGGAAATGGGGGGATGTACTGGCACGACGCACCAGCGTCCCGCAAATCGACACGGTCAGGATCAGGACAAACCCTAGGGTCTGTTAACACTAAAAGGAGCCTTCGCATGATTACCCAACAAGACAAGCACTACCTGGCGCGCTGCGTCGAGCTGGCCAGGCAGGCGCTGGCACAGGGCGATGAGCCTTTCGGCTCTATCCTGGTGTCGTCCGGCGGCCAGGTGCTGTTCGAAGATTGCAACCACGTGGCCGGGGGCGACCACACGCGCCACCCCGAATTCGAGATCGCCCGCTGGGCCGCCGCCAACCTGGCGCCCGCCGACCGCGCCGCCAGCACCGTCTACACCTCGGGCGAACACTGCGCCATGTGCGCCGCGGCGCACGGCTGGGTCGGGCTGGGCCGCATCGTCTACGCCAGCTCCACGCCGCAATTGAGCCAGTGGATGCAGGAACTGGGTTTGCCCGCGCCTCGGGTGAAGGCGCTGCGCATCACCGACGTCATTACCGATACTCCGGTGGATGGGCCGGACGAGGAACTGGCGCAGCAGGTCAGGGCGCTGCACCAGGCGCGGGTGAAGCCGTCGGCATGACGTCGTGGGGCCGGGGCCGCTGACGGGCTCTGTGCAGCAGCACATCCCGCCGGCGCTTCTGGACGGATAGGCAGCGCGATTAACGCAGCAGCACATCCTCGTAGAACGCACCGATCGGCAGCGTGCGGTCGCGCACCTGGATCTCCAGCACCCAGATGCCGTCGGCGGGAACGAAATCCGCGTCGGCCAGCTTGTGCTTGCCGTACAGCGCATGCGGAAAATCCGCCACCCGGTGTCCCGGGAGCTCGCGCACCAGCTCGCAGCCATGCTCGCGCGCGAATGCTTCGGCGCGGTCATACAGGGCGGCGCCGCTCAGGCCCTGCAGCCAGGCTTCGCGGGTGCTGTGGAACACTTGGCGCGCGGCCTCGGCGCAGCGCTGGCGGTCGGCGTCGGCGCCCAGCACGAACGTGTCGCCATAGTCGCCTTCGTAGCCGTCCCAGACCGGCCCGATATCCACCACGAACACGTCTTCTTCCCGTAGCCGGCGCTGGAAATCCGTGGGCTGTATGGACGGCGATTGCGTGTCGGCGCCGAACCGCACGTAGGTGGGGTGCCAGTTGTGCGACGCGCCCATGCGCCGCAGGTGCTCGTCGGCCGCGGTGATGGCTTCGCGCGTGGTCATGCCGGGCCGCATCAGCGCGGCGATCTCGCGCACTGCCGTCAGCGAACGACGGCGCGCGCTCAGGATGCCGTCCATGGTGAAGCGTTGCCCGACCCGTTCCCAGGGGTGAGCCGGGGCGGGGACGGCGATGGACCCCGCGCCGGTGGCGGGCAGGAAGGATTCGGACAGGAAGCGATCGTCGGGTAGGCCTGCCAAGCGCAGCCGTTCGCGGGCCGCGCGCACCATGGCGGGGTTGCCGCAGGCGTAGACGACCGTGCGGTCCCAGTCATGGTCCGCGGCGGCAGCGTGGTCCTGCACGTAGGCTTGCCGCGGGGGGGCTGTAGCCGCGTCCGCAGGCGTTGCCGCATCGGTAGTCTGCGTTCCGCCTGGCTGGCCCGGGGCATCGTGCGGCAGTACCGCCTGCCATTGAAAGCCGCTGCCCTTGCCCAGCAGCGCGTTCAGCATGGGCGCGGCATAGCAATCGTCCGCCGTCCGGCCGCCCCAATACAGCGTCACGGTCTTGAACTGCCCGCTTTGCAGCGCAGCCATCAAGATGGGATAGACCCCGGCGTAGCCGGTGCCCGTGGCCAGCAGCACAAGGTGCTCGACGTCATCCGTCCACCCCTCGGCGGGCCAGGTGCATGCACCCAACGGCCCCTCCAGCGACAGCGTGTCGCCGGGCATCAGGCGCGGCAGCAGACGTTCGGTGAAGCCGCCGCCCGGCATGCGGCGGATCTGGAATTCCAACTGCGCCGGACCCGCGGCGACCGGCAAGCTGGCGATGGAAAACGGCCGTCGGCTACCGTCTTCCACCAGGAATTCGACGTGTTGCCCAGGCTGCCAGGCAAATGGGGCCTCGCCGTCCACCTGGACGATCAACTGCGTCACATCGTCTGTCAGCGGCACGCGCGACAGCACGGTGGCCTGGCGGCGCTGCGATGCATGGACGGGGGCGTGCCAGTGCGGGAAGCGCAGCGCCAGGTCGCTCGCCGCGCGGCACTGGCACATCAGCAGCTCATTCTTGGCGGTGACGTAGGACCTTTCGGTGGGCGGCGTTATGTGCTCATGGCAGCCGTCGACCACCGTGGCCCGGCATGAACCGCACTCGCCGCGCTGACAGGAAAAGGGCACGGCCACGCCCTGGGCCAGTGCGGCCTCCAGGATGGACTGGGTACCGTCCGTGGTGAAGTGGCCGGCGTCGAGGGTGATGGTGTACAGGGGCGTAGTCATGGCGCGTTTCCGTGGACATGCCCCGAAAGCGGGGCGCATGGCGTGCAATGTAGCGATACAATGGCTCGGTCAGCTAGGGCCATTTTCATGATCCAGACCAAGCCACTTCGCCAGGAAGCCAGCCTGGATTTGCCGCTGGATCCGCCGCGCGAGGGCGAATCCAGGCAGTCCTGGGTCTACCGGCAGATCCGCGAACGCATCTTGAAAGGCGTGCTGCCCTCGGGCGGGCGGCTGCCGTCCACCCGCAGCCTCGCTGCGCGCTGGCACATCGCCCGGTCCACCGTCGAGGCCGCCTACGATCAACTGCGCAGCGAAGGCTACACGGCGGGCACGGTCGGGTCGGGCACCTATGTCCAGGCGGTAATACCGGACAACTTCTTTCGCGATGGGTTACCGGGAGAAGGCGGCCGGCATTCGGGCATGGCAGAGGGGCCCTCCGTTCGCGTCTTGCCGGTGGCGGGCCTGCCACCCGTGCCGGCGCCGCGGTCGGAGCCGCCGTTCACGGCCCGCAGCGCCGACGCCTCGCTATTTCCCATGGGGGCCTGGCGCAAGGGCTTGATGGCCAGCGCCCAGCGGGTGTCGCCGTCGCAGCTGACCAACGAGGAATCGCAGGGCTGGCTGCCGCTGCGCGAGCAGATCGCGCGTTATCTGGGCGCGGCGCGCGGCATCGCCTGCGACGCCAGCCAGGTGGTGGTGTTGACCGGCATCCGCGACGGCATCGACCTCAGCGCCCGTGTGTTGCTGTCGCGCGCGGACAAGGTGCTGGTCGAAGACCCCGGCTATCTCAACGCGGTGCCGCTGTTCAGCCAATACACGCGCCGCATCACGCCCATCGCCATCGACGAACAGGGCTTTTCGGTGGCGCGCGCGCGGCGTCAGCACGGCGTCAAGCTGGTGCACGTGACCCCTGCGCATCAGTCGCCCACCGGCGTCACCATGCCGGTGTCGCGCCGCCTGGAGCTGCTGGACTGGGCCGCGCAGACCGGCTGCTGGATCCTGGAAGACGACTACGACAGCGAATTCAACTACGACGGCGCGCCGCTCGCGGCCCTGAAAAGCCTGGACAGCGGCGACCGCGTGATCCACTGCGGCAGCTTCAACAAGACCCTGTTCAACGCGCTGCGCATTGGCTATGCGGTCCTGCCGCGGCCGCTGGTGGCGGCCTTCACCCGCGCGCGGCACACCACCGGGCGCTCCAACAGCATCATCGAGCAGATGACGCTGGCCGCGTTCCTGCAGGACGGCAGCTTCGCGCGCCACGTGCGCCGTGCCCGGCCCATCTACGCCGCGCGGCGCGACCAGTTGATGCGGTTGCTGCGCCAGGCCGCGGGTCCTGCGCCGTTGCGGGTCAGCGGTGAGCAGGCCGGCTTTCACCTGGTGTGGTGGTTGCCACCGGGCGTGGATCTGCCAGACCTGCTGCGGCGGGCCGAGGCGCAGGGCATCGGCATCCTGTCGGTGGCCGACTTCTGCCTGCGCGTGCAGTTGCCGCCCGGCGTGGTCATCGGCTACAGCACGCGGCAGGAGGCCGAGCTGGAGCGGGTGGGGGCGCTGTTGCGCGGGGCGGTGCCGCCCGACGCGGTGTGAGCGTCAAGGCGCGGTGACGAAGGCCTGCGCCTGTGCCGGCCGCACGAGCGGGGAGCGCCGCTAGCATGGGCCGGTGCGGTGTGCGTGGAGCAGGTGGGAGGTGTCATTTCAAGTCGTTCCTTCTGGGTTGGAAAAAGCCAAAAGAAACGCCCCCCCGGCGGACCGGGAGGGCGTCTTGAAAGAAGGGTCATCATATCGGGTCGGCGGGGGAAAATCGAGTGCGGGGAAAACTCCTGATCCGCCGCCCATGACGCGGCGTCGCGCGGCGGCCTTCCAGTGCGATGGCCATGTCAAAAGCGGCCCGCAATAGTTCGCCGGCCGCCTTGTAGCAAAATACCGTTTGCCTCATCGCGTATGACACAGGATCCCCCATGCCCCAACTCGACCTCTACCAAGTAGACGCCTTCACCGCCACCCCGTTCGGCGGCAACCCCGCCGCCGTGGTGCCGCTGGACGTCTGGTTGCCCGATGCCACGCTGCAGCGCATCGCCGAAGAAAACAACCTGTCGGAAACCGCTTACTTCGTGCGCCAGGGCGATGGGTATGAACTGCGCTGGTTCACGCCCGCCGTCGAGGTCGACCTGTGTGGTCACGCGACGTTGGCGACGGCCTGGGTGCTGTTCGAACAACTGGGCGTGGAGGACGACCAGCTGCGCTTTGCCACTCGCAGCGGCGAACTGCTGGTGCGCCGCGCCGGCTCGTCGCTGGCGATGGATTTTCCCGTCAAGCAGCCCGTCGCCGAGACGATCCCGGCTGCGTTGCTGCAAGCGCTGGGCCTGAAAGAGGCCCGCGCGCTGTACCGCACCGATGATTACCTGCTGGTGATCGACGACGAAACCCTGATCGATGGCATCAAGCCGGACTTCGCCGCGCTGGCGGCCTTCGATGTGCGCGGCGTGGCCGTGACGGCGCCGTCCACCCGCTACGACTTCGTGTCGCGCTGGTTCGGCCCGCGAGTGGGGGTCAACGAGGACCCTGTCACCGGCTCGGCCCACACCTCGCTGACGCCGTACTGGGCCGAGCGCCTGGGCAAGACGACGCTGACGGCGGAACAGGGCGGCGCCCGCAAGGGGCAACTGCAATGCGAGCTGCCGGGCAATGGCCGCGTCATCATCAGCGGACGGGCGGCGTTGTACCTGCGCGGCACGATCTACCTCTGACCTGGCCGGCCGCGACCCATGATTTCCATCGAACAGCTACGAGACCGCTACGCCCGCTTTGGCGAGCTGCGCCCGCAAGGCCCCGAAGAATGGCGCGGCGAGATGGCGCTGCCGGATGTGGTGGCGGATTTCTACGCCCGGATCGGCCCGTGGGGCGAAACGTATCATGCGCATATCGGCCCGGTCGGCGTCACGCTGTCCGAAACCCATGTGTGCTTTCCTGCCCTGCGCCGCTTGTGGGACTTGCAGGCGGGCTACCGCTGGGATGCCTCGAACGGCCAGCGCGTGCCGGACTGGCAGGACAACTGGCTGGTGGTCGCGGACCTGAACGCCGATCCGTTCATCCTGGACACCGCCAGCGGCCGCATCCTGTATGCGATGCATGGCACCGGCAAATGGGAACCCGATGAATTGGCGCCTGACCTGTGGACGCTGGCCGCCGCGTTGGCCGCGGTGGGCCAGGTCTACCTGGACGCGGACGAGGACCTGCGCGATGACGACTGGGTGATCAAGCCGGCGTACCGCGCCGCGGCGATCCGCGAGTTGACCGCCGTGCTGGGCGATGCGGGCGAGGCCGAACGGTTCTACGAAGTCCTGGAAGGCTAGCCGCCCGGACAGGTGCCTGTCAGGGCATCATTACCGAAAACCTATTCCCTCATCAGCACTTCAAATGACTCGCGGGCGCCACCTGCCTAGAATCCCCGGTCATGACATGAAGAGGCCATAACCGGCCCCAACAAGACGGAGAGGCAGGGCATGGATGCGGTATGGATCGTGGCGCTGGGCGCCGCCGTGGCAGGGTTTGTGCAGGGGCTGTCGGGCTTTGCGTTCGGCATGGTCGCCATGTCGTTCTGGGCCTGGGTGCTGGACCCGCGGCTGGCAGCAGCGCTGGCCGTGTTCGGTGCGCTGACCGGGCAACTGCTGGCCGTGTTCTCGGTGCGCCGGGGGTTCAACTGGCACGTGCTGTGGCCGTTCCTGGCGGGTGGGCTTGCCGGCATTCCGCTGGGCGTGCTGGTGCTGCCGTACCTGGACATGAACTGGTTCAAGGCCGTGCTGGGCGCGTTCCTGGCGCTGTGGTGCCCGGTGATGCTGATGTCGCAGCGGTTGCCGCGCATCGGCGGCAACCGGCTCGGTGACGGTGCGGTGGGGATGGTAGGCGGCGTGCTGGGCGGCATCGGCGGCTTCTCGGGCAGCGTGCCCACGCTATGGTGCACGCTGCGCGGCTTCGACAAGGACACGCAGCGCGCCGTGATCCAGAACTTCAACCTGGCAATGCTGTCGGTGACGATGGCCACCTACCTGGCCACCGGCATCGTCACCCGCGACATGGCCCCCATGTTCGCGGTGGTGGCCCCGGCGATGCTGATCCCCACGCTGCTGGGCACCCGCCTGTACATCGGCATTTCCGAGGTCGCGTTCCGGCGCACGGTGCTGGGGCTGCTGACCTGTTCGGGGCTGACGTTGCTGGCGTCGTCCGTGCCGCAGTTGCTGGCGCGGTAAGGCGCAGTAGGCGGTGGCAATGGCGATCTGACCGCTGCCATTGCTCAACCCGTCATGCCCTCGCGAGACCGTGAGTGGCAGGCAGCTTGTGCTCAAGCCACCGCCACGCTTTCGCGCACACTGGCCGCCAACATCTGCGCCGTGGCCGCCGACAAGGTCCACCCCAGGTGCCCGTGCCCGGTGTTGTAGAACACCCCGGGCCGCTTGCCCGGCCCGACGCGCGGCATCATGTTGGGAGTCATGGGGCGCAGGCCGCACCAGGGCACCACGCGTGACGTGCGCACGCCGGGGAAGTGCCTGCGGGTCCAGTCCACCAGCGGCTGGATGCGTTCGGCGCGGATGTCCATGTTGAAGCCGTTGAACTCGGCGGTACCGGCTACGCGGAAGCGGTCGCCCAGGCGGCTGGTGACGATCTTGGCGGCTTCGTCCAGCAGGCTGACGGTGGGAGCGGCGGCGCGGCTGTCGGCCTCGTCCAGGTGCACGCTGATGGAGTAGCCCTTGACCGGGTAGATGTTCAGCGTGTCGCCCAACTGGCGCGCGAACTGGCGGCTGGCGGCGCCAGCGCAGATCACGATGGCGCTGGCCTCGTGTTGCTCGCGCCGCGCGCCGTCTTCGCGGGCGATGTCCAGCACGTGCGGCAGGCCGTCGCGGCTGATGTGGCGGATGTCGGCGTCCTGCTCGAAGCGCACGCCCAGCCGCACGCAAGCGCGGGCCAGGCCGCTGGTGAATTTATGGATGTCGCCGGTGGCGTCGGACGGCGTGTAGAAGCCGCCGTGGCAGGCCGTCTGCAAGGCTGGCTCGATGGCGCGGGCTTCTTCGGGCGTGACGGCGTGACGCTCCAGGCCGCCTTCGCGCAGCAGCACGTTGGCGCGGCGCGCGGCCTCGAAGCTGGCGGCGTCGTGGTAGATGTGCAGGATGCCGCGGCGTTCCAGGTCAAAGTCGATGCCTTCCGCCTCGGCCATGGCGTACAGGTGCTGGCGCGCCTCGATGGCCAGGCGGGTGGTGGCAATGGTGTTCTGGCGGTAGTTGCGGATCTGCCCCATGAACTGGGCCAGCCACGAATACTTGTGCCATGAGAAGCGCGGATTCAGCAGCAGCGGCGCGTTACGGCGTCCCAGCCAGCGCAGGCCCTTCATGACGGTGGCGGCGCTGTTCCAGACTTCGGCGTTGCTGGCGGACAACTGGCCGCCATTGGCATAGGACGTTTCCATGGCGGGATAGCGCTGGCGGTCGTAGACCGTGACGTCGTAACCCAGTTTGCTCAAGGCGTACGCGGACGTGACGCCGGTGATACCGGCGCCGATGATGGCGATGCGGGGCATGGTGGCTCCAGATAGCGTGGCTGCGGCCAACCGGCAGCAGCACCCCATCTGTCTTGGTACCTGAGAGCTTCACCCGGGCGGCGTGCGCTGCGGGATCCCCTTCGGTGGGCGCGCTAGCGCCTCTCTCCAGATTGTCTACACCACGCAGTCCTGTTGCCTGAGAGTTTCCGGGGCGGTTGCTCCGTCGGCGCCCGCCACGGTGGGCGAGTCTCTTCTGCGGGGTTTTGAATCGACCGGGAAAGAATAGCCAAAATTCCGGCATGGCGAGACTTAGGGTTAGTACTAGGTCGAAGCGATTTCGGCCTACACTTGGCGCGATCTGGCCGGCGCTCGCCGGTGTTACGCGATAGGAAGCATTGCATGCGTTTACTGAAGAGATTCCGCGCGCCGTGGTTGCTGCTGGCCTGGGCCGCCTGCGCGGGGCCGGCCGCTGCCGCCGACGCCAGGGCCACCGCCCAAGCAGCGCCGCACGCACCTGCGGCGAATGCGCCCAGGGCCCTTGCGCCCGCCGACGACGCCGTCAATGCCGCCGTGCTCGAGGTCATGCGCCAATACGACATTCCCGGTATGGCGATTGCCGTCACCCGCAACGGCGAGCAGCGTTTTTTCAACTACGGCGACGCCTCTCGCGCACCGCGTAAGCCGGTATCGCCCGACACGCTGTTCGAGCTGGGCTCGATCAGCAAGACCTTCACCGTGACGCTGGCGGGGTATGCGCAGGCCACGGGCAAACTGTCGTTGCGCGACAGCCCCGCCAAGTACGTGCCCGAAGTGCAAGGCAGCGCGTTTGCCAGGACGACACTGATCAACCTGGCCACGCACACGGCTGGGGGCTTTCCCTTGCAGGTGCCGGACGCGGTGCAGGACACGGCCCAGTTGATGGCCTATCTGAAGGCCTGGACGCCGCAATACGCGCCCGGCACGCACCGCACCTACGCCAATCCCAGCATCGGCATGCTGGGCGTGGCGGCGGCGCGCAGCCTGGGCCAGCCGTACGTGACGGCAATGGAGCAGGGGCTGTTTCCCAAGCTGGGGCTGCGCGCCACCTACCTGAACGTGCCGCCTGAAAAAATGCCGGACTACGCCTGGGGCTACAACAAGCAGAACGCGCCGGTGCGGGTGAATCCGGGCGTGCTGGCGGACGAGGCCTATGGCGTGAAATCGACCGCCCGCGACATGATCCGCTTTGTCGAGGTGAACCTGGGCGTGGCGCCCGCGGAGGCCGACGTCCAGCGCGCCATCGCCGCTACGCACACGGGCTATTACCAACTGGGCGCGATGACGCAGGACCTGATCTGGGAGCAATACCGCTACCCGGTATCGGTGGATGACCTGGTGGCCGGCAACTCGGCCAAGGTGGCGTTCGAGACTTTGCCGGTGCAGGCCTTGCAGCCGCCGAGCGCGCCGCAGGAGGCGGTGTGGATCAACAAGACCGGCGCGACCAACGGCTTTGGCGCCTACGTGGCGTTCGTGCCGTCGCGCAAGCTGGGCATTGTGATCCTGGCGAACCGTAATTATCCCAATGAGGCGCGCGTGCGGTTGGCGTTGCGGGTGCTGGAGACGCTGAATCGTTGACGGCGCGTGGGCGGAGTGCCCAGGCAGCGGACGCGTTTTTCCCATGTTGGCAGCCGTTCGGCGCGGGAAAGACGGAGCCGGGATTCTTTCCGGTATAAAGGCCATGCGCAATGTCGCGCATGTGTCCAGGAATCTCTATGCACGAAGAAGACCTGCCCGGAGATCGCGTCAATATCGACGACTTGAAGGGGCCGATTACCGCGCTTGACACTCCATGGTTGGATGCGCAGATCGAGGCGCTGCCACTGCATGGTCACCTCTCTCCGGATAACTTCGAAAGGTTGATCTACCGTATTGCGGCCCAAGGCATGCGCGATGAAATGCAGGCCTATCGTTATGGTGGAAGGGGTTCAACCCAGGGCGGCATCGACGTAATCGTTCTGGACCCGAGTGGTAATCGCCACGATGTGTATGAGGCAAAGAGGGTGCAGTCCATTTCGAAGGGCGACATGACGAAATGGGTGGAAAAGTTCCTGAATGGCAAGCATGCAAGCCGGGCCAAGCGTTACGTGCTGTGCACCACCTTTCTCGTTGAACAGGATACAGGCCTGCTGGACGAGTGGATTTCCATCGCGGAGTGTCTTGGTGAGCGGGGCATAGGTTCGGAGTTGATGCACGGCGCCCGTATTCAGGAATGGCTGAAGCGTCGGCGTGAAATTGTTGTGGACATGTTTGGCGAGGCAGCAGCCAAGCGATTCTGCGTGCCAGGTCCCTCCGAATTTTCTCCGCCTGAAGCCAAGTCCTTCCGTCGTCGGTATGTTGGTGAGCACGGACGGCTCGTCGCGATAGAGAACGTGACGGTTCGTTGCGAGATCATGATGCCGGCGCTGGATGAGCCGAGCGTCACTTCCGTTGTGTCGTTTGCGCGTAGCGATCTGCGCGGAGTGTCGATCCAGTTGAGCGCGTCAGAGATCGTCCGGTGGTGCCAATGGCGATCTCATGCAGAGCCAACGGAAGAAAGGCCTTATGCGGTCGACTGTGCGGACGGTAGCGGCAATTACGTCTTTCTAGCCCATTCCGCACGATTCATGCTTGAAAAAGAAGAGGTCTTGAATCTGGATTGGGTGTTCACTCAAGGATGGGCACTGCTTATCGATTGCGCTCGTGCAGCGATTCATCATTGGAGATGCCTGCCATTTGACCGAATTCCGTCCGCGTCGATCAGACCGGTCTATGCCCTGGCTTCGGTCGACAGGGACTTTTGGTCCAGCACGTTGGCTTTTGCCCGAGCCCATAGAGCAGGCGATGGGGACAGCGTATGGCATATTTTCGACACTGCACACCACCACCTGAAGGTCTATTCGGACTCGAGTTCGACGTTGTTTGATCCAGGCTATCACGCGATTCTGTATGCCTATAACAACGGAACAATGTGGACGACCGGCGGACGACATGTGCTGATCGGCTGGAGCCGCATCGACTTGCGTATCGGTGAGCCGGATACGCTGGATCCGCGACGCGTTTGGGATGCGACTTATACGCATGATTGGCTCTTTGACCAACTTTTCCCCCGGGTGATCGAGTGGCTAGGAGAGAATCGTGCTCCTCGGGCGAAGACGCTGATGGAAAAGATTGGACGTCATACCCCGATCGTGCCGAGAAGGCATGAAACCTCAGAATTTGCGATCTCTTATGCTGAAGACGCGCAAGAATATGCGGCAGTGCCGGGCGAGTCGCTGCAATCGTTGCTGCACTGTGTGACTGCGCTGCAACGTCACTTTGCCTGCTCGTCTGGTGTGGTCCCACATGAAGCCGCGCTATGGCAGTCGATTTTGGTCGCCACTGCGCGCGTTGCGCGTTATGCGACACACCTGGATGAAAGGTATATACGGTCCAACATCGGATTGCGTGCAGATGCAGCGTTGGTCCCCGCACTGCAGGAAGCCGTTGAGTGTGGGCTCGGTGCTGTCGGCCACTTTGCTGTGGAGCTTGCGCTCAGAAGTCTGATTGCAGTTCTGGAAAGCTGTAAGTCCCTGCCCAGGGCAGACTTGTCGTTCGTGGCTAGCAAACTCCAATGTGTGCTTGATCGGCGTAACGAAGATCTGGTTTGCGATCACCTGTGCAAATGAGGGAGGGGCGCGAATTCAGACACGAGGTGATACTGGTATCTGTCCCCAAAAAACTGCTTGCATTCCTTCCGATGCGGTAATGTTCGGTACCCTCCAGATCTGGCCAATGGGCTATAAAACTGTTTCAACGTATCACTCTATCGATCGCTGAATGGTTTCAGGGCGGTGGTCTGCCAGATAATCGCCCCGTTGCTCTCAGGTCGTACCTATATGCCCCGCATCACCCCTCGTCTTGCCCTTCCGTTGTGCGCTGCCCTGGCAGCCGTCCTGGTGGGATGCGCCGCTCCCAAAGCCGCGTTTGAAAAGGAAGATTTCACCCAGAACGACACCTACTCCCGGACGTTCCCGGCGGGTAGCGGCACGGCCTGCGACGCCGGACGGCGAGCGTTGCTCAGCCAGGGCTACAACATCGACAAGTTCGAGGGCACGCGCGTCACGGGGCACAAGAACTTCCAGGGCGACGACGGCCAGCACACGCAGATCAGCTTCAATATCGATTGCGCGTCCGACGGCGCCGCCAACGAGCGCGCCACGGTGTTCGCCAACGCGGTGCAGGATCGCTATTCCATCAAGCGCACCACCAGCTCGGCCAGCGTGGGCGTGAGCGTGCTGGGGCAAGTGTCGATGCCGTTCGGCGCCAGCGACGATTCGCTGGTCAAGACCGCCAGCCAGACCGTGTCGCGGCCCGCGTTCTACGAAGGCTTCTTCCAGCTGCTGCAACGCTTCCTGCCGGATGCGCAGGCCGCCGCCGCGCCCCATGTGCCGCCAGCCGGCCGCGGCAAGCCCGCCGCGCCCAAGCCGCCTGCCGACCCGGTGACCACACCGGACGCGCCGGCCGATACGCTGAATCCTTCCACGGCCAGCGGCGCGCCGGCGGCCGGCGATAAGCCGGCGCCCGAACCGGCCCGCGCGCTACCGGCCGCCACGCCGGCCAATACGGAAGGGGCGGTTGCCACGCCAGCCAGCCCGGCGGTGAAGACGGATCCGGGCAAGGCGGCCCCGGCGGCAACGCCGTCCGCGCCGGCGACTGCCGCGCCTGCCGCGGCAACGCCGTCCACGACGACGGCCCCGCCCGCTGCTGCAACACCATCCGCCAAGACAACCCCCCCTGCTGCCGCAGCACCGTCCACCGCGACAACACCGCCCGCCGCGCAGCCGGCGGCATCCGAGGCCGCGAAGTAGTCCACACGTATTTCCTGGGGCGCGTCGCCCGCCGGTTTGTTCCAACGCAAACGCCGGCCGCACCCGCTGCCCCGCGCCTGCCGGCCGTCCGGCGATAATGCCGCGCATGACCTACCAACTCCTGAAAATGCTGCATGTCGCCGCCGTGGTCGCATGGCTGGGCGGTTCCCTGTTCGTGTCCTTGTTCCTCTTGTCGTCGCAACCGCCCGACAGCGACGAGGCCCCCAAGGAACGCAAGATGCTGGGCGCGCTGCGCCGCTGGACGCTGTTCGTGACCACGCCGGCCATGGCGCTGGCGTGGCTGGTCGGCCTGCATCTGGCGATGACCTTCGGCTGGTTCGCCATGGACTGGCTGTGGATCAAGGCGGGCCTGGCCCTGGCGCTGTCGGCGCTGCTGGGTATCCAGAGCGCCGCGCTGCGCCGTCTGGCCAACGGCAGCGCCAAGCGCCCGCCGCTGGTGGACCTGTACGCGCCATTCACCGTCATTGCCGCCGCCGTCATCGTGACGCTGGTGGTCGTCAAACCGTTCTAAGGCCACATAAACAAACACCCCTGTAATAAGGACTCAACCAACTATTCGTTCGCGCGCACGGGGCCCATCCCTAGAATCGTCTCTCTCATAACCGTATTGACTTAGAGGCGATTTCCATATGACTCCCCGTACTTTCTCCGTTCGCGCGGGCACGCTCGTCAAGGGTCTGCTGGGCGCCGTGCTGGCCGCTGCGGCCATGTTCCACGGACCGGCGTTCTCGGCCGATCCCAAGCCGCTGAAGGTGGGGGTGCGCGGCGGCGTCGACGAGCAGATCTGGGAAGTGGTGGCGCAGGTCGCCAAGAAGAACGGCCTGGCCGTCGAGCCCGTGGTCATCACCGGCACCGCCAGCCCCAACGAGGCGCTGAACAACGGCGACCTGGAAGCCAACGCCTTCCAGCACATTCCCTTCCTGAACGACCAGATCAAGCAGCGCGGCTACAAGCTGGTGCCGGTGGCGAACACGCTGATCTCGCCCATTGCCTTCTATTCCAGGAAGTACAAGTCGCTGAAGGACCTGCCCGACGGCGCCAAGGTTGGCATTCCCAACGATCCCAGCAACCAGACGCGCGCGCTGGTCATTCTGCGCGACCACGGCCTGATCACGCTGCGCGATGGCTTTGATCCCGCCACCGGCACCGCCACGCTGGCGGACGTGACGTCCAACCCCAAGAAGCTGAACTTCGTCGAAAGCGCGTCCGTGGTGCTGGCGCGTTCGCTGCCGGACGTGGACACCGCCGCCATCGTCAACAGCTTCGCCTACCAGGCCGGGCTGATCGCCACGCGCGACGGCATCGCGGTGGAAAAGAAGGAAAACAATCCCTACGTCAACATCATTGCCGTGCGTGAAAAAGACAAGAACGCGCCCTGGGTGCCCGAGCTGGTCAAGGCCTACCACTCCGAGGAAGTGCGCCAGTTCATCCTGAGCAAGTACGAAGGCTCGGTGATCCCGGTCTTCTAAGCACGCCATGATCCAGCACGAATTCTCCCTGCCGCCCGAGGCCGCGCTGGCCGCGGTCGGTGCCACGCAAGGCGCGGCGGACGCGCATATCGTCTTCGACGCCGTGCAGAAGCACTACCCGGGGCCGCAAGGCCCGGTGGTGGCGCTGTCCGACATTTCCTTTTCGATTGCGCGCGGCGAGGTGTTCGGCATCATCGGGCGCAGCGGCGCGGGCAAGTCGACGTTGCTGCGCTCCATCAACATGCTCGAGCGCCCCAGCGCCGGCCGGGTGCGGGTGGACGGCCTGGATGTGGGCAGCCTGGATGAAGACGCGCTGGTGGGGTTGCGGCGCCGCATCGGCATGATCTTCCAGCACTTCAACCTGCTGTCTGCCAAGACGGTGGCGGAAAACGTGGCGCTGCCGCTGCGCGTGGCGGGCGTGAAGCCCGCCGTGGCGCGGGTCCGGGTGGACGCGCTGCTGGACCTGGTGGGGCTGCGCGACAAGGCCGATACCTATCCGGCCAAGCTGTCCGGCGGCCAGAAGCAGCGCGTGGGCATCGCCCGTGCCTTGGTGCACAACCCCGAGATCCTGCTGTGCGACGAAGCCACGTCCGCGCTGGATCCGGAAACCACGCAATCGATTCTGGCGCTGTTGCAGGACATCAACCGCAAGCTGGGGCTGACGGTGGTGCTGATCACCCACGACATGGCCGTGATCCGCGAGGTCTGCCACAAGGTGCTGGTGCTGGACGGTGGCCGCAAGGTGGAGCATGGCGACGTCTGGCGCGTGTTCGGCGATCCGCAGGCGGACGCCACCCGCGCCTTGCTGCGGCCCTTGCAGCACGACCTGCCCGCCGATCTGGCGGCGCGGCTGGTGCCTGACCTGCCGGCCTTGAACGGCCAGCCGGGCGTGGCAGTGCTGCGCCTGCGCTTTACCGGCCAGGGCCGGCCGGAAGGCGTGTCGTTGCAGGCGCTGGCGGCGCTGGGGCCGGGCGCGACGCTGCTGCATGGCGGCCTGGACCGCCTGCGCGGCCATGCCCAGGGCAGCCTGCTGGTGTCGGTGCCCGCCGCCGTTCTACAGGAAGAGGCCGCGCGCGCCGCGCTGGTGGCCGATCAGATCAAGGTGCTGGGATATGTCGCTGTCGATGCTTGATAAATACCTGCAGGCTTTTCTGCAGACGCTGACCATGGTGGGTATTTCCGCCGCCATCGCGATCATCGCCGGCTTGACGCTGGCGGTGGTGCTGACCGTCACCGCGCCGGGCAACCTGTATCCGAAGCCGCGTCTGAACAAGGCGCTGTCGGTCACGGTGAATACCTTCCGCGCGATCCCGTTCATCATCCTGCTGGTGGCGATGCTGCCGTTCACGCGGATGCTGGTGGGCACCACGCTGGGTACCTGGGCCGCGATCGTGCCGCTGTCGGCCAACCTGGTGCCGTTCTTCGCGCGCATCGCCCAGGTCAGCCTGAACGATGTGGACCACGGGCTGGTGGAAGCCGCCCGCGCCATGGGCTGCCGCCGCTGGCACATCGTGCGCCACGTGCTGCTGCCCGAGGCGCTGCCCGGCATCATTGGCGGCATGACCGTCAGCGTCATCGCCATGATCAACGCCTCGGCGATGGCCGGCGCGGTGGGCGCCGGCGGCCTGGGCGACCTGGCGATCCGCTACGGCTACGAGCGTTATGAAACCCGCGTGATGTTCGAGGTCATCGTGATCCTGATCGCGCTGGTGTCGATCGTGCAATTCACCGGCGAATGGCTGTCGCGCCGCGCCGACCACAAGCGTTGATGGCGCGTCGCGCCATCCCTCTGTTTTCTTTGGAGTCCGTCATGTCCGATTCGCCGCAACACGGTTTTGCCACCCGCGCCATCCACCTGGGCTACGAGCCGCTGGACGAGCAGGGCGCGTTGTCGCCGCCGCTGTACCTGACGTCTACCTACACCCAGGACAGCCTGGAAGCGTTCGACCAGATCCGCCTGGGCGAAAAGGCGGGCTACGTCTATGGCCGCACCCGCAACCCGACCCAGGCTTTGCTGGAAGAGCGCCTGGCGTCGCTGGAAGGCGCCGAGGCCGGCGTGGTGACGGCGTCCGGCATGGCGGCCATCTCGGCCACCCTGCTGTCGCTGCTGCAAAGCGGCGACGAGATCGTGGTGGACCAGATCGTGTACGGCACGGCCTTCACACTGTTCGCGCAAGGCCTGCCGCGCCTGGGCATCCGCGCGGTGTTCGCGGATTTCACGCGCCCTGAAACGGTCGCGGCCGCCATCGGCCCCAAGACCCGCGCGGTCTACTTTGAAACGCCGGCCAACCCGAACCTGCGCCTGGTGGACATTGCCGCCGTGTCGGCGATCGCGCGCGGCAAGGGCCTGCTCACCATCGTCGACAACACCTTCGCCACGCCGGTGCTGCAACGGCCGCTGGAACACGGCGCCGACATCGTGCTGCATTCGGCTACCAAGTACCTGGGCGGCCACGGCGACCTGCTGGCCGGCGCCGTGGTGGGGCGCAAGGAACACATCGACGCGATCCGGCTGCAAGGCCTGCGCTATTTCACCGGCGCGACGCTGTCGCCGTTCACGGCATTCCTGGTGCTGCGCGGCATCAAGACGCTGGAGCTGCGGGTCGCGCGCCACAGCGAATCGGCGCTGAAGGTGGCCAAGTTCCTGCGCGAACACGGGGCTGTGCGCGACGTGTTCTATCCCGGCCTGTCCGGCACGGCCGGCTTTGACATCGCGCAGCGCCAGCAATCGGCGGGCGGCGGCCTGGTGGCGTTTGAATTGAAGGGCGGGCTGGATGCGGGCCGCCGCCTGCTCAACAGCCTGAAGCTGGCGCGCATCGCGGTCAGCCTGGGCGATCCGGAAACGCTGATCCAGCATCCGGCGTCGATGACGCACGCCAGCTACACCGCCGAGGACCGCGAGAAGTATGGTTTGTCCGAAGGGCTGTTGCGCCTGTCGGTCGGGTTGGAAACCGCCACGGACATCCTGGCGGACCTCAAGCAGGGGCTGGACCGGGTCTGAGCCCGCCGGCCGCGGTCAGGGCCGTGCGCGGTGCCTGGCCGATGCCGCGACCCGGTGGTCAGCGCAGGTCCGACGTCAGGTTGTCGAACTGCTGCAGTTCCAGCCGGGTCCGTTCCTCGGTCAGCCGGCGCACGGTCTGCTGGTGCGCCTGGAAGCGCGCCAGCAGCCGGTCCTGGTCGAACACGATTTCGTTGTGCTCGGCGCGCCAGGAACGGCGGTTGTCGTCAAGCAGGTTGATCATCTTCTCGAACTCGGCCAGCGTCTGGCGCTCGATGTCCCAGTTGCGCGCAAGCGTTGCCTTCTGCGTTGGACGCGCCTTGAGCGCGCCTTCGATCATCTGGTTCTTCTGCTGCTCGCTCAGGTCCAGCCCGCGGATCATCAGGGGCACGTCCGCCAGGAGCTTCTGGTTCTGCTGGCTGTACTTCTGCACGATGCGCTGCGATTGCTCCAGGATCAGCCGGCTTTCCACCAGGCCGCGATCGCGCGCCAGCCGGTTGGCGATGAACAGCTCCGACAGCCGCACGTCGTCCAGCTCCTTCATGTAGGCGCGGTACTGCGCCAGGCGCTGGCCCAGCAGGATCTTCACGCCGCGTTCGATCTGGCCATAGGCCCCGCGGGCCTTGGGCGTCGGGTCGATGTCGGGCACGTCGCCCGGCGGATGATCGGCGGCATACATGGCGGTCCGCATCAGCTCGCCGACGTGGCGGATCTCGGCGTAGGCGATCGCCTTCTGCTTGCCCTGGTAGAACCCCACGCCGCTCACGGCGCCGAGCACCCCCAGCAAAGCCAGCCCGACGCCGAACGCGATGCGCACGCGATTGCGTGGCGTGCGAAATCGCTTGAACACTGACAGGATCAGGATGGCTATACAGGCCGGAATGGTCACTGCGAGGCCGGCGCCGATGACGTGTCCCACGGCCGTCGGGGTGTCCGTGGACGACGGCGCTTTACTGCCCAGCAAGACCGTCAACGCCCACAGTCCGGCGTAGATCGCGTAGGTCCAGAACTTCAAGGCGGGACTGGCGGCGGGCGGGGTGCGCAAGGCCGCAGCCAATGGGTCCGGCTGCGGGGCGGGCGGCGCGTTGTCCAGGCTCAGGGTCGGTTCGGTGCGCGTGTCCACGGTCAGCGGCAGCCAAGAAATATTTGGATGTAAATGTTACTGTGCGGGCTTTTCGGGCGCAATGGATACGCGTTGCCAGATGACCCATTCGCCGGCGCCGTCGAAGTGGCGCGGCCCCCGCGCGGCGGTGGCCAGCGCCGCGCGCATGGCATCGCGATCCAGGCCGGGCATGTGCCGCAACAGGTCGGGCGGCAGCGCCTTCGGATCCAGGATGTCCTGGTTGAATTCCACCGCCATCAGCGCGCCGTCGTCTTGCACCCGGACGTACCACAGGCCTTCCATGTAGTCGCCCGACCAGGGGTCGGGAAAGACCGCCTGCGAGAAGCGAAAGCCGAATTCGTGCACCGCTTCCCAGGGCCAGGATTGGCGCAGGCCCATGGCGCCGGCCAGGTCGCTGGTTCGCGTGAATCCCGCGTCGTCGAAGCGGATGGTTTCAGCAAGCGGATCGGGTGCGGCGGGCGGGCCCGACAGCAGCCGTTTAAGACGTGACCACATGGCGATAGGGGCGGCAAAGGCGATGGCGGCAGTGTAGCGGCAGGCCATCGGACAACGGCCTGGCCAGCTACAGGCGCAGACTGCAAAAGTGTTACAAGTCTTGATCCATATCAACGCCGCGCGCCGCGGCGCACGTTAGGGTTGCGCTGAAGCGCAACAAGGACAGGTTCGATGACCGACAAGACCCCGCAAGTTTCCGACCCGGCTCAGGCCGCTAAACCCCAGGCGGCCAAACGCACCGCCGCCGCGCGCCGCGTGCCGGCAGCCAAGCGCGTGCAACCGGCAACGCCGGCCGTTCTGCCCCCCATCGAACGCGCCGTCACGGCCCGCAAGCGCGTCAGCGCGCGCGAAAGCGCGGCGCGCCAGGAAACCGCGGCCGTGCTGGCCGACATCGCCCGCCGCTACAACGTCGGCGAATCCGGCCAGGCCCACGAGGCGCTGCGCTCGGTGATCGAGGAGCTGTCGCCGGACGACGCGCAGGCCGTGCATCGCGCGCTGCTCGAGGTCAACGCGCAGGCGCCCGTCACCCGCCGCAATCCCGACGACGAGCTGGCCACCGATTGGCGCGAAGGCGTCTACCCGTACCAGCACCGCATGCTGCGGCGCAATTACGAGACGCAGAAATACGCGCTGCAGGTGGAACTGCTCAAGCTGCAGGCCTGGGTCAAGGCGACCGGCCAGCGCGTGGTGATCCTGTTCGAGGGCCGCGACGCGGCCGGCAAGGGCGGCACCATCAAGCGCATGATGGAACACCTGAATCCGCGCGGCGCGCGCGTGGTAGCCCTTGAAAAACCATCGGACACCGAACGCGGCCAATGGTATTTCCAGCGCTATGTGCAGCACCTGCCCACCGCGGGTGAGATCGTGATGTTCGACCGCTCCTGGTACAACCGCGCCGGCGTGGAACGCGTGATGGGCTTTTGCACGCAAGCGGAATACCTGGAATTCCTGCGCCAGGTGCCCGATTTCGAGCGAAACCTGGTCGCCAGCGGCATCCACCTGGTGAAGTTCTGGTTCTCGGTCAGCCAGGAAGAGCAGCGCCGCCGCTTCCTGCAACGCAAGGTGCATCCGCTCAAGCAGTGGAAGCTGAGCCCGGTGGACCTGGCCTCGCTGGACAAGTGGGACGACTACACCCGCGCCAAGGAAGCGATGTTCGCGCACACCGACACGGCCGATGCGCCGTGGATCGTGGTCAAGTCCGACTGCAAGAAACGTGCGCGCCTCAATGCCATGCGCTACCTGATCGGCCGCCTGCCGTACGAAGGCAAGAGCGCCGCGCCGGAGATGGCGCTGGATTCGTTGATCGTGGGGCGGGCGCTGTAAGGGGAGTTGAAGGGCTTGCACCAGGTGTATGCCCTTGCCAGCCCCCTCTGGGAAAAATGAGGTGCGTGGAGCCCTTACCGCTGGTATCCGCGCAGCCTCGCCCGGCATTCCGGAAAGAGCACGCAGACGATTTCATCGTATTGACGGTCGAGTTCAGCCGGGGTGTCCAGCATTTGCAGGAATCGCTCTAGCGCCCGTTCCTGATTTTCAGTCGCTTCCGGTTGATACGCTTGCCAGGCATGCAGATACAGATGCCGTAAACCAGCTGCGCCGTTCTTGGTCCTGAGCATGGCATTGGCGAGCACATCGTAGGTGCTCGGCACCTTGCTGCCAACAGGGCGATGCAACTTTATGGACAGCAGCACTGCCAGGATGCTGAGCTTCCTCCCCCAGAAGCGGATGCTCAGCATCGGGTCGAACGCATCGCGCCATTCGCGGTAACGCGTCAGCCGATGCGCGGCAGCGTGCATCCGTTCATCCTGACCATCTTCAGGCTCACTGTCGTGGTATGCCGTTGCAATAGTCAGGAATCCGTCTACGGCGTCGTTCCAGCTGTCGTCAGTATTGACAGCGGTTCGGCTTAGTCGGGCGGACTGGATGCGTTCCCACTGACCATGCGCCTTCAATGCGGGCGTTGCCCAGGCTTCATCTCGCTGGGTGTAGTGGCCGCCGCGTACTTTTTTTACGCCATGCAGACCCATGAGTTGGGCCGTATATTCGCTTTCCCGCTTCTCTGCGATGTGCTTGTCAAGAGTGTGCAGGGGTTCCCGATAGATGACGCGCATGGGGGGATGCAGGCGAGTCCACTCCGCACCTTCGCCCGCTTGATGTTCTCGAAAGCGGCGGTCGACATCCGTTGAGATTCCCACGTAGAAATGGCCATCAGCCAGTTCCAGGACGTATAGGTGGAAAGGGGATGACGCCAGTTGTTGCGGGTGTGCTGTGTTTTTCATGGGCAATGCTGCACTCGGCATTCTTCACCCTCCGTCACGTGAAGTCGCCATACTAAGCGCCATAAAATGGTTTGAGGCGTTGTCGACAATGTCGGAATGCAAATGCTGAAGCGCCGCTGGCTGCCGGCGGCGCATTTTGAATGCGGCGGCGGCTCCTGCCGGTTTACTTCCCGCGCATCTGATCAATCAGCCGCCGATCGCGCTTGGTCGGCCGGCCCGCCGCGATGTCCAGCGCCGGCTCGGGCGCCAGGCGCCGCATTTCCGCGGCGTGGGTGCGCGCGGCGGCGCTTTCCGGAGTTTCTTCGTACAGCTGGCGCGCCACCGGCGCCGGGCCGCGCACGCCGCTGACGGCCATCACGCGCACGTGCAGGACAGGGTCTTCCTTGCGGATGCTGACCAGGTCGCCGGCCGCCACTTCGCGCGCCGGCTTGGCGGGTTGGCCGTTGACCTGCACGCGGCCCTTGCCGATTTCGTCCACTGCCAGGCTGCGCGTCTTGTAGAAGCGCGCCGCCCAGAGCCATTTGTCGAGCCGTATCTTTTCCATCTTGGTGTTCGCAGCGATATCAGGCAGACATGATAGCGGCTTGCGTCAGGGCGGCGTGTCGCGCAGCAACGCGGCAAAGGCGTTGGCGGGCAGTGCGCGGCTGAACAGAAAGCCCTGCATGGCGTCGCAGCCTTCCTCGATCAGCATCTGCCGCTGCGCTTCGGTCTCGACGCCTTCGGCCAGCGTGCGCATGCCCAGCGAATGCGCCAGCCGCACCACGCCCCGGATCACGGCCGTCGCGGTGGGCATCTTGCCCAGCGCCCAGACGAATGACTGGTCGATCTTGAGCGTGTCGATCGGCAGCCGCACCAGGTAGGCCAGACTGGAATAGCCCGAGCCGAAGTCGTCCAGCGATGCGGAGATGCCGGCCTGGCGCAGTTCCATGAGGATGCTCGAGGCCTTTTCGACGTCGCTCATCAGCGAATTCTCGGTGACCTCCACGTCCAGCAGCGTCGGCGGCACGCCATGCACCTGCGCCAGGCGCACGATGGTGGCGGCCAGGTCGGGCGCCACCAGTTGGCGGGCCGACAGGTTGAACGAGATGCGCGGCACCGGCAGGCCGTCGGCCAGCCATTCGCTGATGTGCTGGCAGGTGGCGTTGGCGACCCATTCGGTCAGCGCCGATTCCAGCGGCGAATCCAGGATCACGTCCAGGAACGCGGCGGGCCCGAGCAGGCCGCGTGTGGGATGGCGCCAGCGCAGCAGCGCCTCGGCGCCGCACAGCGAGCCGTCGTGCATGCTGATCTGCGGCTGGAAGTGCAGTTCGAACTGGCTGTTGGTCAGCGCGCCCTGGATGTCGCCGCGCAGCGACAGGCGCGCGCCCAGGCCCTGCATCAGCTCGCGGTGATACAGCCGCACCTGGAAGCGGCCCGCCGACTTGGCTGCGTACATGGCGGCGTCGGCGTAGTTCAGCAGCATCTCGGCGGATTCGCCGGGCGAGGTCAGCATCGCGATGCCGATGCTGGCGCCCAGCGACACCGAGCGGCCGTGGATGTCGCTGGGCCGCGACACCGAGTTCAGGATCGAATTGGCCAGCGCCTCGGCCGCGCGTTCGTTGGTGCCGCGCAGCACCAGCAGGAATTCGTCGCCCCCGACCCGGGCGCAGAAGATCGCGGGCGTCAGGAACTTGCGCAGCCGTTCGGCCACGTCGCACAGCAGCAGGTCGCCCTCGGCGTGGCCGAACGCGTCGTTCACTTCCTTGAACCGGTCCAGGTCCAGGAACAGCACCGCCAGCGAGGCGTTCTGCGCCGTCAGCCCCGGCGACGCCTCGGCGATGGCGCAGGACAGCGTCTCCATGCATTGGCGCCGGTTGGGCAGGCCCGTCAGGTAATCATGGGTGGCCTGATACCTGAGCTGGGCGGTTTCCTCGCGTTCGCGCGAGACGTCGCGAAACAGCACCGCCAGCCCGCCGTCATGGGGAAAGGCGCGTGCTTCGAACCAGGTGGCCAGCGGCGCGTAGTAGCCGGTATGGCCGGCGGGGCGGTCCGTTTGCAGGGCCCCGCGGCAGGCGTCGTAGTAGCCCGTGCCGACCAGGTCCGGACAGGTGTCCCACAGGCCCTGTCCGACCAGTTCCTGCCTGCTGCGGCGCAACAGCCGTTCGGCGGCGGGATTCAGGTAGCGTACGCGCCACTCGCGGTCCATGCAGAGGAAGCCGTCGGCCAGGCTGTCGAGCGTGGCGCCGCCGGGCCCGGCCGCAAG
>NZ_LZZT01000044.1 GCF_014170305.1 Achromobacter sp. UMC71 | reverse complement strand
AGCGTGACCGGTGTCCGCGTGTACAAGGGCTGCAACGTGCGGCGGCCCTGCACGTCGGTGAACAACAGCCAGATGCGCGGCGACGCCAGCGTCGCCGGGCTCGGATCGAGGTTCGTCACATACAGCGTGAAACGGCCGCCGGCTTCGTAAAGCTGCGTGCCCAGGTGGCCGCGCACCGACAGTTGCAGCCCCTGCATCGGCGCGCGCTGTTGCGGCGCGTAGGCGTGCTTGTCGATCTTCAGGTCGGCGTAGCGCACCCATTTCAGCGGCGCATCCGCCTGGCCGGCCGGATAGCGCACCTGCAGCCACTGCGGACGCAGCGCGACCACGTCCAGGCGCTCGCCGGCTTGGGCGGTCCGGGTCACGGGCGCTTTGATGTCGGGCGCGTCGTACAGGTCCAGCCGGCTGACCGGCACCCGGCTGTCACCGTCCAGCGGCGAGCCTTCGCCATCGATCTGGATGTGCGCCACCGCACCCTTGCCGTCGAAACGGGTGTTGACCTCGAACGTCTCGTCTTCCAGGTCGAACAGCGCCCGGCTCATCCAATGCACCGGGCGCGCCGTGCCGTCGGGACGCAGCACGTAATCCTCGGATCCGTAACTGTCCGCGCCATAGCGGCACCCCACCGAGAAGGCGGCCCGCTTCGGGTCGAATACGGGGTTCACGAACTGGTGGCAAGGGCTGCTGTCGGGCGCGGGATGCCGGATTTCCTGGAAGGTGCCGTCTTTGGGGCGGTACAGGAACAGGCGCGCATAGAGCTGGGTACTGCCGCCGCTCTGGCCGATGACCAGATCGCGGTAGCCGTCGTGGTTGATGTCGGGGGTCTGGACCTGGTCGACGGCGTCGTCGTCCAGGCGCGCCAGTTCCTGCGGGGCGCCGCCGCGCACGCGCACGCTGACGCGTTGCGCGCCGCTGCCGTCGATGGTCACGACCGCCGGCAGGTCCGGCTTGATGGCGTAGGGGATATCCCGCGCGTACGCGTTGGCGCCGGCGATGGCCAGTGCGGCCGCAAGCAGAAACGTCTTCAAGGCACTGCCTCCGGATCTTCGTTTCGGCGAATTATGCCTTAGCGGGGCGACCGTGTTCCTGAGTAGAATCGACGGATAGCTTGCGATGCCTGCCATGAACCTGCCGTTTCCCATCCGTCAAGAATGCCCCCCGGGCGCCTGTGAATGCGACCGCGACCGGCTGCTGGCCGATCCGGCGGCGGACGCGCGCATTCTCATGCTGACCAAAGAGCAGGAAAAGATCCTGGTGGCGCGGCTGGAGCGTATCGACAGCCTGGAAGACCTGCGCGCCATGCAGGGCCGCATGCAGGCGCAACTGGGCATCGTGGTGCGCATCGCGCCCAGCGACAACGAAGTGCGCACCTCGCGCGGCATCGCCATCCAGCTCGATGAACAGCCGGGCCTGTGCCGCAAGACACGTTCGTCGATTCCGGCTGCCATCCGCCGCGGCTTCGACAACAAGCCCGAAATCGTCTACGCGCTACTGAACGAGCGCGACCTGCTGAACGGCACGTAGGGTCGGGGCCCGTGGTGCGGTGTTGGGGTCGATGCCACGCAGCTGACCCCGCGGGGCGGGCTATTTGCCGCGCGGCACGGGGCAGGGCGCCAACGGCACGACGTCGGCCGGCGTGCGGCCCGCTTCGGGCCGGGTATCCAGTCTTTTGCCGCTGCGCGCCGGATAGGCCAGCAGCACGGCGCTGCCCGCATCCAGCTTGGGCGCATTGGGGCCGCCATAGGCCACGGTCCAGCCGCGCACAGCCAGCGGCGCCAGCGTGTATTGCAGCGGCGCGCCGGGCGAGACGTGCGCGACCTTGCCGGCGAACAATTCCTGCTGGCGCGTGTCGGCGCCATTGACGGACAGGTAGGTGGCGATGCTGACCAGCGCCGCGGATTCGCCGTGGCGCGCGAGGATGGCGGTTTCGTATTTGCCCGGGGGGATGGCGGCGAGGCTGATATGGATGTCGCCTTGGGGTTGACCGCCGGCGTCCAGCCGCACGCCGGTGATGTCGGCGCGGGCCAGCGGCGCCGAGCCGGTGTTGCGCACCCGTACGCTGTACTGGCCCGACGTGCCGGTCAGGGTGCAGACTTCGACGCCGTAGGACGCGGCGGCCGTGTTCGCGCGGACTGGCGCGAATGCGGTCAACAGAACGGCGGCGGGCAGGCTGGCGGCGCGGAAAAGTCGGGACGGCACGGTACGCTCCTGTAAGGAGGCAGCGCGCCGGGACGCCGCGATGCCTGCCTTATTACACCACTTGGCGGCCAGGGCCGTCGGCCTGGGCCCGTTTGCCCGCCAGCCAGTGCAGGATCAGCGCCAGCACCAGCAGGGCGGCCATGATGAAGCCCCAGAAGATCCATCCCAGCACCGAGATCCAGGTGCCCAGGCTGCCGGCGGCCGGCAATATCTGGTTCAAGGCCTGCACCAGCCAGACCAGGCTGGCTTGCAGCGATTGGATGAGGCCGGCGTCCGCCCAGGGCGCGGCCCAGGCGGGGGCCACCCATTGCGAGGATTGCAGCGCCTCGCTGCCAGGCACCTGCGCGGTGGCGACCGTTGCCAGCACCCAGTCCGCGAGCTGCAGCGTGATCGCCACCAGCCCGGTCCATAGCGCGGCCAGCACGGCGAAAGCGAGCCAGATGATTTTCTTCATTGTGGGGTACTCCGATGATTCGTAAAAAAGAAACGCCACGATAGAGCGGATTCCGTTTCTGAAAAACCAGTGTCTTTGTGACAATCATTAAGAAAAAACCGAAGTTTTGGCTTGGGCCAGGATTTTGGCCTGAGCCAGGATCTGCTGGACCAGCGGGTGATGCTGTCCCCGACGGTTGCGGATGGCGTAGATTTCCTCGTGCACGCTGTCGCAGCGGGCCAGCGGCCGCAGGCCGCGCAACAGGCCGACGTCGTCCCCGCCCAGGCGGCTGAGCGGAAACACCCCCAGCCCGCGGGCGGCAAAGACCGACATCAGCGCGCTGTCCTCGAATTCTCCCACCACATTGGGCCGCAGCCCCTGTTCATTGAACCAGCGGTCCAGCGTCTGGCGCAGCACCGAATGGCCCGTGGGCAGTAGTACTGGCAGGCGCTCCAGGCAGTGCGGAAAATCCTGGGTTTCCGACTTGCGCACCAGCCGCGCCGGGCCGTACCAGTCCACCGGGGAGGACACCAGCCGGTCGCTGGTCAGGCGCAGGTTCGGGTTGGCCGGCGCGCCCTGGCCGGCCAGCACCAGATCCAGGTGGTGGCGAGCCAATTCGCCCATCAGTTCCTCGACTTCGCCTTCGTGGCAGGTCAGGCGCAGGTCGGGCGTGTCCAGCACGGGGCCCAGCAGCGCATGGGCGGCCAGCTTGGAAATGCCGTCCGACAGGCCCACCGACAGCCGGATCACCGGCTTGGTGGCGGCCGCGCGCACCTCCTGGGGCAGTTCCTGGCCGATCTGGAAGATCTCTTCGGCGCGGGCAAAGGCGGCCTGGCCGGCGTCGGTCAGGGCCACGCCGCGCCCGGCGGGGCGCAGCAGCTGGTGGCCCAGGTTCTTTTCCAGCTCGCGCACCTGGGCGCTGATGGTCTGGATGGCCATGTCCAGCCGCTCGGCGGCGCGGGAAAAGCCGCCTTCCTTGGCAACCATCCAGAAATAGTAGAGATGACGGTAATTGAGCATGGTGCGATTCACTTCGGTTTTTTCGAACCATAACTCACTTTCAGGCTGATTTCTCCAGTGGCCCAGGATCCGGATCATGGGGGCCTTCGAACACAAGCGGGAACATCATGGAAGCCTTGCTCTCATTTCTTCATACCGACTTCGTCGGCACGCCGGCCTGGAGCTGGCTGCTCTTCATGGGCATCGTCGCGGCCTTGCTGGCCTTTGACCTTGGCGTCCTGCACAAGGACGACCGCGAGATCGGCGTGCGCGAAAGCCTGCTGTTGTCTGCCGGCTACATCACCGCGGCCCTGCTGTTCGGCGGTTGGGTCTGGTGGCAGATGGGCCCGGCCAGCGGCATGGCCTATTACACGGGTTTCCTGATCGAGAAATCGCTGTCGCTGGACAATGTCTTCGTGATCGCGCTGATCTTCAGCTTCTTTGCGATCCCGCGCCAGTTCCAGCACCGCGTGCTGTTCTGGGGCATCCTGGGGGTGATCGTGCTGCGCGCCATCATGATCGGCCTGGGCGCCGCGCTGGTCAGCAACTTCGGCTGGTTGATGTATCTGTTCGGCGCGTTCCTGGTGTTCACGGGCATCAAGATGTGGATGATCGCGGACCAGGAGCCGGACATTGCCACCAACCCGATCCTGACGTTCCTCAAGCGCCGCATGCGGGTGACGGATGGGCTGCGCGGCAACGCCTTCTGGGTGCGCGAGCCGGACCCGGCGACGTCCAAGCCGGTGCGTTGGGCCACGCCGCTGTTCCTGGCCCTGGTATTGATCGAGTTCGTGGACCTGTTGTTCGCGGTGGATTCGGTGCCGGCGATCTTCGCCATCACCACCGACCCGTTCATCGTGTACACCAGCAACATCTTCGCGATTCTGGGCCTGCGTGCGCTGTACTTCGCGCTGGCGGCGATGATCCACCGCTTCCACTACCTGAAGTACGCGCTGTCGCTGGTTCTGGTGTTCATCGGCACCAAGATCTTCCTGGTGGGTTTCATCGGCAAGATCCCCGCGGTGGTGTCGCTGTCGGTGACCTTCGGCCTGATTGCGGGCGGCGTGCTGTTCTCGCTGTGGAAAACCCGCTCGGGTGCGCAGCAGCCTGAACTGAAGACCGAGTAATCGAAGACCGAGTCATCGCGGTAAGCGTTGCGGCCCCTGCCCGCCAATTGGCGGGCAGGGGCTTTTTTCATGGCGCGGACATGTCGCCGGCGGGGGGTTCCAGCGTGCGCAGAAAGCCGGCGATGGCCTCGGCCGCGGCCCGGGGGGCGGCCTGCAGCAGGCAGTGGGGCGCGTCGATGTCGACGATGCGGGTCTGCGGCGCCAGGCGCTGGACCAGCGCGGCGGCGGCAGACGAGACCAGCCGGTCGTGGCGGGCGCGCAGGTACAGCACCGGCAGGCGCACCGTGGCGAAGGCGGCGGTCTGGTCCGCGCTCATCACGGCCTTGAGGCGGGCGCGCATGACGGCGGGGGCGACCTGCGCCACCGCGTCATCCACCGCGCCGCGCAGCCCTGGCGTGGCGTAGGGACCGAGCAGCAGGGCGTGCAGCGCCCGGCGAGGCAGCCAAGTGACGGGCAGCCAGTCGGCCAGCGGACGCGCCAGGGCCAGGCGCGGCAGGGGCGAGCGCACGAACGAGGCGCACAGGATCAGGCCGCGCAGGTTCGGCGGCGGCGTGGCCGCGATGGCGGCGCCCAGCGGCCCCGAAAACGATTCGGCGAGCAGCACGAATGGCGTGTGCGCGGGCAGGGCCTGGCGCACGCGTGTTTCCAGGCTGGCGTAGTCCAGCGCGTCGGTGCCGGGATAGCGCAGCACGACGGGGGGCGGGTCGGAAGGCAAGGCGGATAGTAGCGGGGCAAACAGCTCGCCCGTGCCATCCATGCCGGGTAACAGGACCAGACGGGTCATTCGCGGGTTCCGATGAGGCGGTAGCCGCATTCTGACAGGCAAAATACATATCTGTGGAATATCGAATGTGCAGCGACTATATATTTGTAATATGAAATCGCGCGGCGTAGAGTGCAGGGCATATACAGACCCCGAAGGAGCCGTCATGAGCTGGTCCGCCAAGCAGTATTCCGCCTTTGAAAACGAACGCACGCGCCCGGTGCGCGACCTGGTCGCCGCGCTACCCAACGAGGCCGTCGCGACCGCCGTCGACCTGGGTTGCGGCCCGGGCAATTCCACTGAAGTGCTGGCCAGCCGTTACCCGCAGGCGGCAGTCACAGGCATGGATAGCTCCGACGATATGGTGCAGGCCGCCCGGAAGCGCCTGCCCGGCATCGCGTTCGAGCTGGCCGATATCGAAACCTGGAATCCGCCGCGTCAGTACGACGTGATCCTGGCCAATGCCGCGCTGCAATGGGTGCCCGACCACGAGACGCTGTATCCGCGCCTGGTCGGCAAGCTGGCGCCCAGTGGCAGTCTGGCGGTGCAGACGCCGGACAACCTGGAAGAACCGGCCCACAGGCTGGCGCGCGAGGTAGCCGCAGACGGCCCCTGGGCGTCCAGGATCGGCGGCGTCAAGCATCCGCCGCGCCATAGCGCGGCCTGGTACTACGAATTGCTCAAGCCGCACTGCGGCCGGCTGGACGTGTGGCGCACGACCTACCTGCACCCGCTGGCGGGCGCGCAGGCGGTGGTGGAATGGTTCAAGGGAACGGCATTGCGGCCCTACCTGAACAAGCTGGACGCGGACGAGCAGGCCGCCTTTCTGGCGCGCTACCTGGACGAGATCAGCCGCGCCTATCCGGCCTTGGCGGACGGCACCGTGCTGCTGCCGTTCCCGCGCCTGTTCCTGGTGGCCGGGCCCAAGTAAGCCGCGGTTCCGCCCGTGTGGCAACCGCCCGGGCGCGATGGTCTCAGGCTGCCGTGCGGTCGTCGGTCTTGTCCGAGAAATAGCGTGCGGGCGTCTGCCCCAGCGCCTTGCGGAACATGGTGATGAAGGCGCTGACCGATTCGTAGCCCAGGTCTTCCGCGGTGCGCTGCACCGACACGCCGGACGACAGGCGTTGCAGCGCCATCACGATATGCATCTGCTGGCGCCAGCGGCCAAAGCTCATGCCGACCTCCTGCTGCACCAATCGCGCCAGCGTGCGCTCGCTCATGGCCAGTCGCCGGCCCCATTCGGCCACCGTGCTGCGGTCCGCCGGATCGGCGCGCAGGGCGGCGGCGATCTCTCGCAGGCGCGGATGATCCGACAGTGGCAGGTGCAATTGCTCGGTGGGCAATTGCGCCAGCTGTTCGACCAGCACGCCGGCCAGCCGGCGGTTGGCGGGATCCGCGGTGGCGGCGGGTGCCAGGTCGGCCAGGTAGGCCACCATTTCACGCACCAGCGGCGTGATGGCCAGGGTGCAGCACTGGCCGGGCAGGTCGGGCGTGTCGGCCGGCACGAACAGGAAGCAGACCCGGCCGTTGTCGGTGATCCGGTTGCTGTGCGGCACGCCGCCGGGAATCCAGACGGCGCTGCCCGGCGGCACCATCCACAGGCCTTGCGGCACGAAGCTGGTGACGCCGCCCTGCAACGACAGTACCAGTTGCCCCATGCGGTGGCGGTGGGTGGGGGACTCGTGCTCATTGCGGGCCGCATCCACCCGCATCGCGTAGGTCCATTGCGATGGCGTGTCGGGATCGAAATAGGGGCTGTGTTCTTCCGGGGGATACATGGCAGGACCAGGTTTGGCAGGATTTGGGGATATTTTGTCATTATCTCGAAATTCAGCAGCCACGCCATTGCTTAAGCTTGCGGCATGAATGCTCCTGCCCCTTCTCTCGCTTCCCAACGCCCCGTCTTGCTGATCGTGGGCATCCTCTGCATCGCCATGGCCCTGCGCGCGCCCTTCACCGGCGTGGCGCCGCTGATCGGCCTGATCCGCGGACAGCTCGGTCTGTCGTCGTCCGCCGCCGGCATGCTGATCGCGCTGCCGCTGCTGGCGTTCGCGATCGTGTCGCTGGCGGCGGCTGGCATGGCGCGCCGCCACGGGCTGGAACGCACCTTGTTCGCGGCGATGGTGGTGGTCGCCGCAGGTATCGTGCTGCGCAGCCAGGGCGCGGCCTGGGCCCTGTATGCCGGCACCGCGGTCATCGGCGCGGGCATCGCCATCGGCAACGTGCTGCTGCCCAGCCTGCTCAAGCGCGATTTTCCGCAGCGCGTGGCCGGGCTGACCTCGGCCTACGTGCTGACCATGAGCATCGCGGCCGGCGCCGCGTCGGCGCTGGCGGTGCCGCTGGCCACGCTGGCTGGCGGCGACTGGCGCTTTTCCTCGCTGTGCCTGCTGGTGGTGCCGCTCGTGGCGCTGTCGCTGTGGTTGCCGCAACTGGCCAACCACACGCCGCCCGCGGCCACCACGGCCCACGCGCCTCACGGTGGCCGGTTGTGGCATTCGCCGCTGGCCTGGCAGGTGACGCTGTACCTGGGTATCAATTCCTTCGTGTTCTACGTGGCGGTGAGCTGGCTGCCGGCGATCCTGCGCGACGCGGGCTATTCGGCCGAGCGCGCGGGTTCGCTGCACGGCCTGCTGCAGCTGATGTCGGCCGGGCCGGCCCTGTTCCTGACGCAGGTGGTGCGCCGCATGAAAGACCAGCGCGCCGCCGCGTTCTGCTCGGCGGGCGCGTCGTTCGTGGCGCTGGCCGGCCTGATCCTGGCGCCCGCCTGGGCCACGCTGTGGATCGTGTTCCTGGGCCTGGGCACCGGCGGCGGCATCATCCTGGGCCTGATGTTCGTGGGCCTGCGCGCCAGCCATGCGCAGCAGGCGGCCGCGCTGTCGGGCATGGCGCAATGCGTGGGTTACCTGTTCGCGGCCAGCGGCCCGGCGCTGGTCGGCGCCCTGCACGATCACCTGGGCGGCTGGTCGGTGGCGCTGGGCCTGTGCGCCGTGCTGTGCCTGGTGATGGCAGGCATCGGGCTGCTGGCTGGCCGGGCCATTCAGATCGGCCAATTCCGGCGGCACGATGCCGCCGGCGCCAAGGCGGGCTAAGAAGGCACCAAGGGCGCCTGGCGCGTCAAGAGCGCCAACGCCAAGCCTTCACATCAGGGCTTGGCGCCCTGGGCGCGCCACAGGCGCACCAGCGTGTCGGGGGCCTCGGCTTCCGGCACGTCGAACACGAGGCTGGCGGTATCGCCGCCGGCCGGATCCCGGAACACCAGTTCCACATGGAAGTAACGCTGGTCGCCGCCTTGCGCGCCGCATTCCGGCGAGGCCAGCGGGGCGGATCGCCGCAGCGCGTCGCCCACTTCCTGGCGCAGGCCGGGCGGGCAGGCGGTCAGGTCGATGCTGCGCGGTTGCGACAGGCCGGGCAGGTAGGCCAGGCCGCCTTCGCGCGTCAGGCTCACGCGCAGCGCGAACTCAAGCGGGGGCAAGTCGATCATGTCGGCACTCCCACCGCGGCCCAGGCGGCCGCTACGGCCTTGTGCGCCGCCGCGCCATGATGCGTGCGTGCGATGTCGATGGTCAGGCGCGCAAAGGCGGAGAAGTCGGCGTCGTGGGGCAGCCGCTTGTCGCACAGTGTGTCGTACCAGATGCGGCCGGCGACGGCCCAGGCCGGCCCGTCCAGCGCGGTGGCGGCCAGATGGAAGGCGCGGTTGGGGATGCCGGAATTGATGTGGACGCCGCCGTTGTCGCGCGGCGTGTCGACATAGGCGTTCATGTGGGCCGGTTGCGGGTCCTTGCCCAGCACCGGATCATCGTAGGCGCTGCCGGGCTCGGCCATCGAGCGCAACGCGCGTGCCTGCACCTTGGGCAGGAACAGCCCCTGGCCGACTAGCCAGTCGGCCTCGCGCGCCTTCTGGCCCAGTGCATATTGCTTGACCAGCGCGCCGAACACATCGCATAGGGATTCGTTCAAGGCGCCGGACTGGCCCTGGTAGGCCAGCGCCGCTTCCGTGTCGATGACGCCGTGCGTGAGCTCGTGGCCGATGATGTCCACGGCCACCGTGAAACGGTTGAAGACTTCGCCGTCGCCATCGCCAAACACCATCTGCGCGCCGTTCCAGAAGGCGTTGTCGTAGTCTTCGCCATAATGCACGGAGCCCACCAGCGGCAGGCCGCTGCCGTCGATCGAGTCGCGCTGGTAGATGTCCCAGAACAGTTTGTAGGTGGCGCCCAGGTGCGCGTAGGCCTCGTCCACTGCGGCGTCGCGGCTGGCCGGCGCGCCTTCGGCGCGCACCAGCCGGCCGGGCAGGGTGGTGCTGTTCTCGGCGTCATGCACCGCGCGCTGCGGCGTGCCGGCGGTGGCTCGCGGGCGCGGTTCGGTCAGGCGCGCGCGAGCCGGCGGTTCGGCCAGTTCGCGCAGTCCGCGCTGCTGCTGGTCCAGGATCAGGGTCTTGACCGCCGGCATGCTGACGCGCTGATCGGCGTGCTGTGCGAGGCGGTCCAGGACGTAGGGCGGGATCACGCCGATCAGCGGCGTGGACTCGGAAGGGCGCGGCATCGTCGGTCTCCGTCTGAGGACTGTGCGGGCGCGGCGCCAGGCCGGGAAGCCGCGGCCGGGCCACGCTTTACGGTAGCAGAAGGGTATCGAAGGCAGGCGTAACAGTGTGCGGCGCGATGCGAGGAACGATGAGCCGCGCGGCGCCGCGGCCTGCCGCCGGCAATGCGCTCAGCGGCCCTATTCGCCGTCGAGGACGCGGTTCATGTGCAGGGCGGGCGCCGCCATGAAGTCGCTGAACGAGGCGATGTCGCCGTATTCCTCGTGTTCGATATCCCAATAGCCGATGCATTGGGTCTTGGGATTCCAGACCAGCACGGTGTCGGCATAGTCGCCCGAGGCGCGGCTCAGGCGCAGCACCTTCCTGCGTCCGGCCTGCATCGCGATGGTGTCGGTGAGGGCGAAAAATTCCACGAAGCCGAAATCGCTCTCCGGTAATTCGATGCGGCGCTGTTCGCCCTGCAGGAAATCGAGTAATTCCGAAGACAGCTTGTAGGGCTTGAGCTCATGCAGCTTGTTGGCAACGCTGTGCAGTTCGGGTGCTTCCAGAGATTTGAGATACTCCGCCAGCGCCGTGTCGTCCTGTTCGACGGCGACCGTGTAGGGGCGTTCGCCGTCGCGATTGCTCATGGACACGTCGGCGCCGTGTTCGACCAGCAGGCGGCACATTTCCGCATCGCGATTGCGCGCGGCTACCAGCAAAGGTGTCGCACTATCGGAAAACACCTGGTCCCGTTCCTGGAAATTGACGTTCACGCCGTGCGCGAGAAAGAACGCCACCGCCTGTTGGTTGCGGTTGAATACCGCGGAGCGGAAGGCCTCGCCGCCGTGTTCGGCCACGGTATGTCCGAGGGCGTCGATGACGGGCAAATGCTTGGTTTTCTTGCCGTACAGCGCCTGTTGATAAGCATCGCCGCCGACCTTGCGCCGGGCGTGGACGTCGGCGCCCTGCCGGGCCAGATAACGCATCAGGTCCGGGGTGCCATAGCGGGCGGCCAGCACGAAGGCGGGCGCCTGCGGGTGATTCAGCTTGGCGCCGCGTTCGGTCAGCCAATGGACCGATGCCGCCGCATTGGCCGCGAGCGCAAGCGCGATGGGAGGGGCTTGCACGTGCTGGCTCAGCGCGATGGCGGCGTCGATATCCGTCCCGTCCGCCAGGAACGCATCGAGCGCGGCGATATCGCCGGCCAGAAGCGCGGCGACGAATGGCGGCACGTCGGGAAAGTTGCCGAGATCCGCAATACTTGCCATGAGGTCGAACTCCGGGATTGCTGGGGGCCTGTCGAGGACGCGGCGATTTTGCCATGGCAGCGGTGATGATGGCCGGCTGCCCCGGTCCCATTCCCGGAAGATACCGCATGCCCGACTATCGTATCGGCCACGTTGCGCAGACCGATACCCATCTTGCGCTGACGTTCGCTGCCGTCGAGGCAACGATCTGACAAGATGAAACATCCGTAACTTTCCTGTCGGTTTTACAGGGACGCACTCGCGCTAGAATCGCTGGCTTCTATCCCGGGGGGGAGTATCAGATGCGCTATTTCCTGATCTTGGTTGGGGCGGCCGTGGTCGCCTATCTGCTCGCGCGTGGCATCGCCGCCGTGCTCTCGGATCGTCAACGCAATAAATCAGAAAAGGACTCCAAGTGAAGCCGACCGACCTGCAGATCGTCAAATCCGTGAAGCCGCGCAGCCTGAAGGTGGCCATCGGCACGGCGGTGCTGTTTTTCCTGATCCTGTTCATCGCGTTCGGCTCGTGGTTCCAGGTGGACCAAGGCGAACGCGGCGTGGTGCTGCGCAACGGCAAGCTGGTGCGCGTGTCCGAGCCGGGCCTGGACTTCAAGACGCCGTTCATCGATAGCGTCATGACGGTGTCGGTGCGTGACCACACCTTCGTGTTCGAGAAGCTGGAAGCCTACAGTTACGACCAGCAACCGGCCACGCTGCGCGTGTCGGTCACGTATCGCGTGCCCGCCGAGCATGTGGCCGAGCTGTATTCCGAATACGGCACCATCGGCAACCTGCAGGTGCGGGTGCTCGAGCGCAAGACGCCGGACGCGGTCAAGAACGTGTTCGGCCAGTACACCGCCGTGCGGGCCATCCAGGAACGCCAGAAGCTGGGCCTGGACGTGAACAACGCGGTGCTCAAGACCATGGAAGGTGCGCCGGTGCAGGTGGTGGGGGTGCAGATCGAGGAAGTGGGCTTCTCGCAGGCCTACGAACACTCCATCGAGCAGCGCATGCTGGCCCAGGTGCAGATCGAGACCACGCGCCAGCAGAAGGAAACGGCGATGATCAACGCCGAGATCCAGGTGGTCAAGGCCAAGGCCGAAGCCGATGCGCGCCGCCAGCAGTTCACGGCCGAGGCCGACGGCATCCGCATGCGCGGCGAAGCCGAGGCGGCGTCGATTCGCGCCAAGGCAGAGGCGCTGGCCGCCAATACCAACCTGGTCAGCCTGAACGCTGTCGAGAAGTGGGATGGCGTGTTGCCGGCCACCCAGATTCCCGGCGCGGCCATGCCGTTCATCGGCATCAAGTAGACGCCGCGGCGTCCTGCGCGGCGGCCGCCATGCGCTGCCGCGCGAATTCCACGACGCGATCGCCCGGCAGGGCGCGGCTGTAGAACCAGCCCTGCACGATGATTTCGGCGCTGGATTCCAGCGCTGAAATCTGTTCCTGCTCTTCCACGCCTTCCACGATGATCTGCAGGTCCAGCGCTTCGCAAAAGCGCAGCAGGCCGCTCATGACCTGCGCGCCGCGTTCGCTGGCCTGGGCCGCCACGAAGCTGCGATCGATCTTGACCGCGTCGATAGCGAACTGATGCAGGTAGCTCAGCGCCGAATAGCCGGTGCCGAAGTCGTCGATGTAGATGCGGCAGCCGATGCCGTGCAGCCGGGAAAAGGCCGTGTGCAGCGCCTCGGCGTCTTCCACCAGCGCGTCCTCGGTCAGTTCCACCGAGACCTGGCCGCGGGCCTGCTCCAGCACCTTGATGAGCTTGTCCAGGTACGACTCCGACGTCAGCGTGCCGCTGGTGACGTTGATGGTCAGCGGCAGCGTGAATCCCGCCCGTTTCCAGGCCTGGCTTTGCAGCACCGCCTGTTTGGCGACCCACAGATCCACTTCACGCATCAGGTCGGCCTGCGCCAGCCAGCGCAGGAATTCCAGCGGCGCCTGCTGCGTGCCTTCGGGGCCGGTTGCGCGCAGCAAGGCCTCGCACCCCGTGCACAAGCCGCTGCGCAGCGACACCTGGGGCTGGTATTCCAGATAGAAGTCGTACTCACTGATGGTGCGGATGCGCGAGATCTCGGCGCTGCGGCGCGCGCGGTTGGCGTAGGTCGACACTACCGGGTCATGCGCGAACAGCAGCGATTCTTCCTGCAGGCGGGGAAAAGTGGTGTCCAGCGATTTGAAGTAGACGGTGGCGTCGGCCTTGCGCTGGCGCTCCAATGCCACCACGAAGGGCGCGTACAGGCACGTGCCCAGCGCCAGCAGGAGAACCTGCAGCAGCACCCCGCCCAGATGGCCACCCGAGCCCAGGTAGGCGTTCAGCAAGACGGGCGAGGTCAAGGGCAGCGTGACGGTGGCCGGGTCCAGCCAGCCCAGCTGCACCACCGCCAGCGCGATGATGACGTTGCAGACCGGTGCCAGGATGAAAGGCGCCAGCAGGCGCGGGTTCAGGATCAGGGGCAGGCCGAACAACAGGATCTCGTTGACGTTCAGCAGCGACACCGGGATGCTGGCCAGCGCCAGCAGGCGCAGCGATTCGCTGCGCGAGAACAGCAGGATGGCGGCCACCAGCGATAGCGTCGCGCCGGCGCCGCCGATGAAGGCAAAGGCGCCCAGCAGGGTGCCGTTCAGGGCGTACATGCCCTGGTAGCCGGCGGCGGCGCTGGCGGCATTCAGCGAGGTGGCCTGATCCAGCACGTCGATGATGGGCGACATCGCATGGTAGCCGTGGACGCCGAAGAACCAGAACAGGGAATTGAGCGCGGCGATCATCGGGCCGGTGGTGAAGGGGCTGTCCAGCGAGGCCAGGTCCACCGGAATGTTGAACTGCGTCACGCCGGGAACGCGCAGCACCGCGCTCAGCACCAGCATCACGAGGGCGGCCACGAGCAGCCCCGGCACTACCATGTTCAGCGTGCCGCGCACGTTTTCGCCGATCAGGCCGTCGGGCGCCAACCGTGTCCAGCGGCGCCGATGCAGCCAGGCCAGGAGCGGCACCGTGCCCAGCGGTGAAAGGATGGCAATGAACAGGGTCAGCGTGGCGGCGGCGTGCGGGTAGGGGGCCAGAAGGCCTTCGGCGATCACGACATACGACAGGCACAGGAAGGCAGCCGGCAGATTGGGGACGCGATAGCGGATCGACAACATGTAGCCGATCGATGTGCCGACCAGCGTCGGCATGACCGCGTTGAGCTTGTTGTGCACCAACGCCAGCACGTCGGCCACCTCGGCCGGCAGGCCGAGGTGGCGCGCCACGACCGCAAGCACCAGGAACAGCGCGGCCACCAGCAGGCACGGCATCGTCCAGAGCAGGCCCTCGCGGATGGCGCGCAGCGAACTTGCGCCGGCCAGTGCCGCGAGCCGATCTTTCGGATAGCGCATGAAGCTCGTTGTCGGCATACCGGTTTCGCCCTTAAAAGCCCGCAACCGACGGAGGGCTGCCCTACGGCCGCATGATGCGCGCGGCCCAGGTTTTGTAAGAATGCTTTGCGGCATCCTAGCGCCTGAGTTCCTGCTTTAGCAATCGCGTTTCGGAAAAATCCTAGGGATTTCCCTCTGTCAAGAATTGAAAAGGCGGCGCATCGTGCGCTTATCAGGAGCAAGGCCGCGCTATACGATCAAACGGAGGCGCCGGTTTCGTGGGAACCGGGGCTTCACGCAAGCGCTTTACGAGAGGACGACAAGATGTCTCAGTTGGAGTGGGTGTCCGGCGACAAAACGCCGGAACGGCAGGGCTATTACGAGACCAGGCTGGATACGGGCGGTACCTCGATTTCGTTGTACAGCGTGTTGGGATGGATGCCGGCCAAGGCGCCGGGCAACATGATCAGCTGGCGCGCCTTGCCGCTGGCCGCCGAAAGGCAGGAGGCCGAACGGCACATCCAGGAGATACGCGCGGCGCAAAGCCATGTGCCGATGGATTATTAGGACCGAATGACGGGGACAGGGGGGCGGTCCGGCGCAGGGCAGGGTTGCGATAATGAGAATTATTTGTAAAATCCGCAGCGTTGTCACCCTACGCTACCGGATCGATCCATGTCCCGCCCCGCCTCGTCCCGCCCCGGATGGCTCGCCTGCTATGACGAGCTGATCGGCGCATGGACGCGCCGTTCGGGTAACCGGCACGACGCCGAGGACGCCGCGCACGACGCGATCGAGCATCTGCTGAAGGCGGATGGCAGCGTGGCGGTCAAGGCGCGCGGCTATCTGTTCCAGGTGGCCGGACATCGCCTGATCGACCGCTGGCGCCGGCAGAGCCGCGAGCAGCATGTGCCGCTGGACGAACTGGGCGAAGACGATCAGCCGGCCATGGCCGACCCCGACGCGCCGCTGCGCGCGGCGCGGCTGGCCGATGACCTGGCCCGCGTGCTGGGCGAGTTGCCGCCCAAGTGCCGCCAGGCGTTCGTCCTGAACCGCATCGAGGGCTGGACCCAGGCCGAGGTCGCCACCTGCATGGGGCTATCCAAGAATATGATTGAACGCTACGTCATGCGCGCGATCGAACATGTGCAGGCGCGGTTGCGCGAGCACACGCCATGACGCAGTCTTCCTTCACTTCAAGTCCGCGCCCGGGCGCGGACGGCAACCACCGATGACCGAGTCCTTTTCCCGCGATGCCGACGATCCGCGCCAGCCCGCCACCGCCTCCTGGTGGTTCGCCCGCTGGCACTCGGGCGACATGACGCGGCGCGAACGCCGCCAGTTCGCCCGCTGGCGCCGCGAGCAGCCGGACGCGGCGCGCGAATTCGATCGCATGCAGCAACTGGGGCAGGCGGCTGAGCAATTGCCGCAAGACCGCGTCCAGGCCCTGCTGGGCGGCGCGGTGCCGGCACGGCCCACGGTCCGCCGCGCCGCGCTGCGCTGGCCGGTGTCGATGCCGCTGCGGGCGGCCTTCGCCTGCGCGGTGCTGGCGCTGGTGGCGTTGGCGGGATGGTGGAGCCTGCCCGGCGAGGCGCCGTCGTTCACCACGGTGGTGGGCGCCGACCGCGGCGAGCGCAAGCAGGTCACCCTGCCAGACGGTTCGGTGCTCGAGATCAACGGCAATACCTTGGCCGAGGTCAAGTTTTACGCCGGCCGCCGCGAGGTCGAGCTGCAAGGCGGCGAGATCCTCTTTTCCGTCAGCCCCGACGCCGAGCGGCCCTTCCTGGTGCGGGCCGGCAGCGGCGAGGTGCGCGTGACCGGCACGGTGTTCGATGTGCGGCGCGATGAGGATGTAGTGACTGTGCTGGTGCGCTCGGGCACGGTCGAGGTCACCGGCGGCCACTGGTGGAACCTGGGGCTGGCGGTGCTGCGCGGCGGGCACGGCATCCGCGTGCCGGGCAGCGGCGCCATCGGGGTGCCCGCGCCCACGGACGTCGACACGGCGCTGGCCTGGCAGACAGGGCGGGTGGTGTTCAAGAACGCGCCGCTATCCGAGGTGATCAGCGAAATGAACCGCTATCTGGCCACGCCGTTACGCCTGGCCGACGGCCGGGCCGGACGCCTGCGCGTGTCGGCCTCGTTCAGCCTGGACCGGCCCGAGGCGCTGCTGGACGCATTGCCGGCGGTGGCGCCGGTCAAGCTGGCGCCGGCGGCCGATGGGGCCATCGACGTGTCGGCGCGTTGACGCTGGCGGCATGCCGACGCGCGGCGCCCAGGCCGGCCATCGGCCGCCGCGCCCGCGCAGTTACAAAATAATCGGACGAGGCATTCAGGTTTTTCCGCCGCGGCATCGTTCTAGACAGGAAGGCGCGTCGCGCCGCGTTCCCGAGATGGGAACTTCCTTCTTGCCGTTGAACCCAACCCGCAGCTGACCGTGAATCTTTCCACCCGGCGCCCCGCGCGCGCCACTGCCCGCTTTGCCCTTTCCTCTTTGATGCTGTCGCTGGCCATGGCCGCCGGCGCCAGCGGCGTGGCCCAGGCCCAGCCGCAATCGGCCACGGTGGCGGTGGACATCGCCGCGATGCCGCTGGGCGATGCGCTGCTGCAATGGGCCGCGCAGACCCGCCAACGCGTGTTCTACGCGCCCGAGGTGGTCGCCGGCCTGAGCACGCCGGGCCTGCGCATGAGCGCCAGCCCGGAACAGTCGCTGGCCCGCCTGCTGCAAGGCACGGGCGTGGCCTATCGCTGGCAGGGCGATAGCATCATCCTGTCGCGCGACGGCGCCGTCACCAGCCTGGCGCCGGTGACGGTGCTGGGCGCGCGCGATCCGGCCGTGACCGAGGGCACCGGGTCCTACACCACGCCGGCCACGGCGGCGGCCACGGGGCTGTCGCTATCGCTGCGCGAAACGCCGCAATCGGTGTCGGTGGTGACGCGCCAGCGCATCGAGGACCAGAACCTGCGGTCGCTGGACGAAGTGATGAGCAACGTGGTGGGCGTGCAGGTGGTGGCCGAAGACAGCGACCGCACCGATTTCTGGTCGCGCGGTTTCTACATCGACAACCTGCAGTACGACGGTGTGCCGACCACGATCGGGCTGTCGATGTACGGCGAGTCGGATAACGATTCCATCATCTACGATCGCATCGAGGTGGTGCGCGGCGCAACCGGCCTGATGACTGGAGCGGGCAATCCGTCGGCCTCGATCAACCTGGTACGCAAGCACGCCAACAGCCGGGAATTCACCGGCTCGGTCAACGCCGGCGTGGGCTCGTGGAACCAGTTCCGCAGTTCAGTCGACCTGAGCACGCCGCTGAACCAGGAAGGCACGGTGCGGGCGCGCATGGTGGCGCTGTACCAGAAGAAGGATTCCTACATCGACCTCTACCACACGGACAAGAAGGTGTTCTACGGCGTGATCGATGCGGACCTGACGCCGTCGACCACGCTCAGCGTGGGCATGGATTCGCAGGACAAGCGGCCGCGCGGCACCACCTGGGGCAGCCTGCCGGTGGTGTTCAGTGACGGCACGCCCACCGATTGGCGCCGCTCGAAAACCACCGCGGCCGACTGGACCTATTGGCACACCACCCAGCGCACCACGTTCGCGTCGCTGTCGCACCGGTTCGACAACGACTGGGAGGCCAAGGCCGACTGGTCGCTGCGCAAGAGCAAGTACGACGCCAAGCTGCTGTACCTGTACGGCCAGCCCGACCGCGACACCGGCACGGGGCTGAGAGCGCTGCCGGGTTACTGGAATTCGTACGCCCAGCAGACCTCGCTGAACTTGCAGGTCAAGGGGCCGTTCCAGCTGCTGGGACGCCGCCATGAACTGGTGCTGGGCGCCATGCGCAGCCGTTACAGCGAAGACTTCTACAGCTATGGCCGCGAGGGCGCCATGCCGGACACGGGGTCGTTCTACGACTGGGACGGCTCGTACGCGCAACCGAACTGGACGACCACGACACTGCGCGACACCGTGACGCATCAGCGCGGCGCCTATGCCGCGGCGCGCTGGTCGCTGAGCGACAGCCTGACGCTGATCACCGGCAGCCGCTATGCCACCTGGCAGTCGCGGTCGCCGACGCGCGACCAGAAGGATTCGCGCCTGATTCCGTACGCCGGCCTGGTCTACGACATCAATAGCACCTACTCGGCCTACGCCAGTTATACCGACATCTTCCAGCCGCAGGATTATCGCGACCGCAACGGCAACTACCTGGATCCGGTGGAAGGCCAGAACTACGAGGTGGGCGTCAAGGGCGAATACCTGGATGGCCGGCTCAACGCGTCCGTAGCGCTGTTCAAGGTCAAGGAAAGCAAGACCGGCGTGCCGGACCAGGGCTACATGGTGCCGGGCTCAACCGACGGCGCCTACAAGACCGCTGACGGCGTCACCACGCGCGGCATCGAAATGGAAGTGACCGGCCAGCTGGCGCCGGGCTGGAACACGACGCTGGGCGGCACGTACTACACCAGCCGCGACGTGCACGGCGTGTCGGTCAACACCGAACGCCCGCGCGCCACGGCGATGCTGTTCACCACGTACCGCCTGCCGGGCGCGTGGAGCAAGCTGACGCTGGGGGGGGGCGTCAACTGGCAGATCAGCACCTACACCAACGTTGAGCTGGGTGAAGGCAGCGTCACCGCCAAGCAGAAGGCCTATGCGCTGTTCAACCTGATGGCGCGTTACGACTTCAATTCGCGGCTGTCGGCACAGTTGAACGTGAACAACCTGTTCGACAAGAAGTACTACCTGGGCGGCGTGGCCAACCAGGTCTACTACGGTGAGCCGCGCAGCGTGTTCCTGAACCTGAAGGCGACGTTCTAGGGCGCAGGGCCGGGCCGGCGGCGGCCCCCTGTTTGCGAGAGTCGAACCCGCGCCCCTTCCTCATGGAGTAGAATAGTAACAATTCCTATTTAGATTCCATCGCGAACCGCGCCGTGTCTTCAGCCGACTCCCTGCCCAACGACGCCGTCACGCAGATCTACCGCGACCACCACGCCTGGCTGTCGATGTGGCTGCGCAAGAAGCTTGGCAATTCCTTCGATGCCGCCGATCTGGCCCACGATACCTTCGTGCGGCTGATGGCGGCGCGCGTGCGCGCCGGCGCCGGCGATGAGCCGCGCGCGCTGCTGACGCATATCGCCAAGGGCCTGGTGGTGGACCATTGGCGCCGCCGCGCGCTGGAGGACGCCTATCAGGCCGCCGCCGCGCGGTTGCCCGAGCGCGAGACGCCATCGCCGGAAGTGCGCGCGCTGATCCTGGAAACCCTGTACGCCATCGATGCCACCTTGCGCACGCTCCCCGCCAAGACGCGCGCGATCTTCCTGGCCTCGCAGTTCGATGGCCTGGGCTATGCGGAAATCGCGCAGGCGCAGCGTGTGTCGCTGGCCACGGTCAAGCGGCACATGCAAAAGGCGCTGACCGCCTGCCTGGTCGCCTACCACGCGAGCGCGGCGTGACGGCCGTGCCGGACCGCGCCATCCTGGAAGAGGCCGCCGGCTGGCTGGTGCGGTTCCAATCCGAAACCCTGTCGGCGTCGGATCATGCGGCCTTTGAACGCTGGCGCGGCCGCAGCGCGGCGCATGCCGCGGCCTGGGCCCGCGCGCAGGACATGCTGCGCAGTTTCGGGCAAGTGCCGCCCGCCGTGGGCGCGCAGGCGCTGCGCGGCATGGACCAACCTGGCCGGCGCCAGGTCTTGCGCACGATGGCGGGGCTGGTGGCGCTGGGCCCGGCCGCGTGGCTGGCCTGGCGTGAATTGCCGTGGCGCGAATGGGCCGCGGACGCGCGCACGGCCACGGGTGAGCAGCGCCGCATGCAGTTGGCCGATGGCACGCAACTGCTGTTGAACACTGCGACGGCGGTGGACATCCAGTACACCGCGGTTCAGCGCGTTATCTGGCTGCGTGCGGGCGAGATCCTGTTGACCACTGGCAAGGACCCGTCGCCCCTTCATCGGCCCTTCATCGTGCGCACGGCGCAGGGCACGGTGCAGGCGTTGGGTACGCGTTTCCTGGTGCGCGACGAGGGCGCCAGCGTACGCGTGGCGGTGTTCGACGGCGCGGTGGATATCGCGCCCGCCGGGGGCGGCGCGCACCGCGTGCTGCACGTCCATGAGCAGGCGGTGTTCGACGCCGGACAGATCGGGCCGGTCGCCAACGCGGACCCGGCGCTGGGGTCCTGGGAGCATGGCATGCTGGCCGCGGCCAACTGGCGGTTGGCCGATCTGGTAGACGAACTGGGCCGCTACCGGCGCGGGATCCTGCGCTGCGATCCCACCGTCGCGGATTTGCGCGTGTCCGGGGCGTTTCCGCTGCGCGACACCGATGCAAGCCTGCGTCTGCTGGAAAAGACGCTGTCCGTGCGGGTCAGCCGGGTCACGCCGTATTGGGTCAGCGTCACGGCGCGCTGAGCGTCCGGGGCGCGCCCATCTGGCCGTTACAAATTAATCGCCGTTCTCCTGACACTTTTTCTGCCTTCGTCCGGTGTACCGGGTGAATGATCGCGGCGTGTCCGCGATGCCCAGCCCCTAACGAAGGATCGTCACATGGTTTCGCCAAGCTTGCCCGCCTTGCCCGTTCGCCGCGCCCTGGCGGCGTCCTTGCCCGTGGGGGGCGCGGTCAGGGCCGTCAGCCTGGGGGTTGCGCTGCTGTTCGCGACGTCGCTTGCGCCGTCCGTCAAGGCGGCGGAAACGGCCAGCGCCACGGCCGGCAAGGTCTACGCCATCGGCGCGGGTCCGTTGGGTGACGTGCTGGCCCAGTTTGCCGCCGCGGCCGGCGTGCCGCTGTCGTTCGATCCGGCCCTGCTAGCCGGGCAGCGCAGCGGCGGCCTGAATGGCGTCTATACCGTGCGCGACGGCTTTGCGCGGCTGCTCGCCGGGTCCGGCTACGCCTTGGCCGAGCAGGGCGGCGGCGCCTACTCGCTGCGCAAGCTGCCGGCGGCCGAGGGCGGCGTGACGACATTGCCGGCGGTGACTGTGGCGGCCGCAGGCGTCAGCCCGTCGGCCTTGCCCGTCGAGTATGCCGGCGGCCAGGTGGCGCGGGGCGGCCGGCTCGGCCTGCTGGGCAACCAAGACGTGATGGACTCGCCCTTCAGCGTGACCCACTACACCTCGGACCTGCTCGCCAACCGCCAGGCGGTAACGCTGGCCGACGCCCTGAACGTGGATTCCTCGGTGCGCTTTACCGGCCAGATCGGCGGCGTGACGGATTCGTTCTACATCCGCGGCTTTCCCATCGGCGAAGGCAACCTGGGCGAGATTGCGTTCGACGGGGTCTATGGCGTGGCGCCCAATTACCACGTGTTCACCGACTACATCGAGCGGGTCGAAGTGTTGAAAGGGCCGGCGGCGCTGCTGTACGGCATGTCGCCCAACAGCGGCGTGGGCGGTGTGATCAACATGGTGCCCAAGCGCGCGCTGGCCGAGGACCTGACGCGCCTGTCGGCGGATTACATGGGCTCATCCCAGTTCGGCGGCCGGGTGGACCTGAGCCGGCGCTTCGGCAACGACGGCGAATGGGGCTTGCGGGTCAACGCCATGCACCGGCAGGGCGATACGCCTCTGGACAACCTGCATTCGCGCACCGACATCGGCGCGCTGTCGCTGGACTACCAGGGCACCCGCTTGCGCGCCTCGCTGGACGTGCTGATGCAGAACGAAAAGGTCGACGCGCCGACGCGGCCGTTCCTGGTGGCTTCGGGCCTGCAAGTGCCCACTGCGCCGGATGGCCGCCGCAATGCGACCCAGCCTTGGGGCTGGTGGAAATCCGACGGCCAGTCGGCGCTGCTGCGCGTGGAATACGACGTCAGCGACCGCCTGACCGTGTTTGCCGATGCGGGCGGCTCGGACACCTACATCACCCGCCTGTCGGACCAGACGCCCACCATCGTCAACGCCGCGGGCGATACGCTGGTGACGCCGAACAACTCGAAATTCCAGATCGACCGCAGCACCTACAACGCGGGTCTGCGCGCCAAGCTGGATACCGGCCCGGTGCGCCACGCCATCAGTTTCATGGGCAGCCTGTACAGCGACCGCAACCTGCAAGCCAGCGTGATGGGCAAGCCGCTGTCGTCCAATATCTACCACCCGGTGACCCGCCCCGAGCAGTTCATCCCCGCGCCGGCCAACCTGCCCAAGGTGTCGTCGTCGGACCTGACCGGCTTTGCGCTGGCCGACACGATGAGCATCCTGGACGAGCGCGCGCAATTGACGCTGGGGGTGCGCCAGCAGCGCATCGAGTCGCGCAACTTCAACGCCACGACCGGCGCGCGCACGCTCAGCTACGACGAAAGCGCCACCACGCCGCTGGCCGGTCTGGTGGTCAAGCCCTGGAGCAACGTGTCGCTGTATGCCAACTACATCGAAGGCCTGAGCAAGGGCGACGTGGCGCCGGCCACCGCGTCCAACGCGGGGCAGGTGTTCAAGCCCTACCGGGCCAAGCAGAAGGAAGTCGGCATCAAGGTGGACCTGGACAGCGCGATGCTGACCCTGAGCGCCTTCGAGATCACCAAGCCCAGCGGCCAGTTGACCGGCAACGTCTACGGCGCCGACAGCGAGCAGCGCAACCGCGGCCTGGAACTGAACCTGTCTGGCGAACCCCTGCGCGGCTTGCGCCTGTTGGGCGGAGTGACCTTGCTGGACGCCGAACTGACGCGCACCAACAACCCCGCCACGGTGGGTAACCGGCCCGTCGGCGTGCCGCGCGTGATGGCCAACCTGAGCGCCGAATGGGATACGCCCTGGGTCACGGGCCTGACGGTGACCGGCAGCGTCATCCACACGGGCAAGGAATACGTGAACCAGGCCAACACACAGTCGGTGCCCGCGTGGACCACCTTCGACCTGGGCGCGCGCTATGTCACGCGGGTCCAGGGCAAGGACGTGACCCTGCGCGCCAACGTGGTCAACCTGTTCAACCGCGGCTACTGGTCCGGCGTGGCCTCCTACGGCACGATTTCGCAAGGCGTGCCGCGGACCTTGATGCTGTCGGCGTCGATGGATTTCTGACGTCCCTGCCTGTGTTCGTGCGGGCGCGGGGTCAGGCCAATCTTGGCGCGAACACCATGCACACGGGGCTGCCGATTTTCTGCGTGCCCCCGTCGTGCGCCAGCGTGCCGTCTTCGGGATGCACACGGAAGCGCTCCAGCGTGTCGCTGTCTTCGTTCAGCACGAACAGGAAACGGCCGTCCGGCGCCAGTGTGAAAAAACGCGGCGTCCGGCCATGGGTGGGGGCGTGCTGCACGGCGGCAAGCCTGCCCATGCGCGGGTCGATTTGGAACACGGCGATGCTGTCGTCGCCGCGGTTCGAGGCATACAGGTGGCGGCCGTTGGCATCGATGGCGATGCCCGCGGCGCGGCTGTTGCCGGTATAGGTATCGGGCAGCGACGGCAGCACCTGGAAAGGGCGCAACGCGCCGGCGTCCACGGCATAGGCCGTCACGGTGTTGTCCAGCTCGTTGATGACGTAAGCCCAGCGGCCGGCCGGATGAAACACCGCATGGCGCGGGCCGGCGCCTTCGCGCGCATCGGCGATGCTGGCCGGCGCGTCGTCTACACGGCCGTCCTGCAAAGCATGCAGGAACACGCGGTCCAGGCCCTTGTCCGGCACGATGACGTAGCGGCCGGACGGATCCACCAGGTTGTAGTGCGGCTTGGCATGCGGCTGTTCCTTGCGGTGCGGACCGGGCTCGCCCGCCATGGGTATCTGTTGCGCCACCGGTTCCAGGCTGCCGTCGGCAGCCACGGGCAGCACCGCCAGCGTGCCGCTCAGGTGGTTGGACACCATCAGGTAGCGGCCCGACGGCGCCAGCGCCAGATGCACGGGGTTCTGGCCTTCGCAGGATTGGCAGAGCCAGGGCTCCAGGCGGCCGCTGCGCGGATCGCGCCGCAACGTGCTGACTTCGCGGCGGTCGCCGTGCACGGCGTACAGCACGGGCAGGGACGGGTGCGGCAGCAGGTACGAGGGGTTGACCAGTCCGCCGACGACTTGCGTGGGCGTCAGCGCGCCGGTGCCGGGGGCATAGTCAAAGACGCTGATGCCGTCGCCGCGGGCGTTGCGTTCGCGGGTGGTGCGCGAACCGATATAGACGTGCATGGCCAAGGTCTGTTCCTGAAAGACAAGCAAGGGCCATGCGCCGCAGGCCCTAGGACGTGAGAATGCCGCTGATGCGGGCCAGGTTGTCGAGCGTGCTGCGCAGGTGGCTGGCCAGGGCTTGGGCAGCGTCCTCGTTGCGCTCGTGTTCGAGCAGGTCAAGGATTTCCAGGTGCTGGTCGCAGTGCTGCTTGTAGCGGCTGCGGTCTTGCATCGAGCGGTACGACAGCAGCCGGCGCACACGGTTGACGCGTTTGATGGTGTCGATGAAAAACGGATTGCCCGAGGCCTCGACCAGCGATTCATGGAAACGTACGCCGCGGTCGTGCAACTGGTCGGCGGTGTCGGTGGCAATGCCGCCGTTCAGCAGGTGGTGTTCGGCGGCGCGGCAGCGTTCCAGCACGGCCTTGTCGATGCGAAAGCCCGGCTCCAGCAGGGCGGCGGGCTCCAGCGCCAGGCGCAGGCGGTACGACTGCAGCAGGCTGTCCGGCGTGGTCATCATGGTCGAGAATTCCCAGCCATAGCCGGGGCGCCGCTGCGCCCAGCCTTCCTGCGCCACGCGCGCCAGCAACGCCTGGGTCTGTGCATGGGTCAGCGCGTAGCGGCCGCGCAGCAGCGCTTCGCTGCATTGCATCGGCAGTTCGCCGCGCAGCAGCTCGTCGGCCAGCCGGAAATAGCTCTGCGTGACGATGTCGTCGGCGGCGGGCGGCGCCAGGTCGGTCGGGGCCTGGTCCAGCGCGTCGTAGGCGTGCTGCAGGAAGTAGCCGCGGTTGGGCTTGCGCGCCACGATGCCATGCTGTTCCAGGATGCCCAGCGCGTCGTTGACCGGCGAGCGCGACAGGCGCAGGCGATCGGCCAGCTTCTGCGCCGTCAGGTGGGCGCCGCAGGGCAGGCGGTCTTGGCGGATCAGCTCCAGGATCTTGCTAACGGTGTTGGTCTGCGCGCTCATGGGATAGGCCCGGGTTGCGTGGGCCTCAGTCGCGAGAGCCCGGTTCGGCCGGCGCCTGTCCGTGGGCGCCGAGGGTATCCGCTAGGATAGCGGGAATCACCCCGCCCATACGCAAGAGGCGCAGTTCCAGCTGGGTTTCCACGGCGGCCGTTGCCTGCAGCGCTTCCTCGCTGCCACCGGCGCGCAGCACGCGCACCGGCACGGCCTTGCGTGGCGTCAGGGTGTCCGCCGCGCAATCGATCTCGAGCCGGTCGCCAGGCTGGATCGCCAGGCTGTGCGGCGTGATGCCCGCGGGCAGGCGCAGCGGCAGGATGCCCATGCCGATCAGGTTCGACCGGTGGATGCGCTCAAAGCTCACCGCCAGTACCGCGCGGATGCCCAGCAATCGCTGGCCCTTGGCGGCCCAGTCGCGGGACGAACCGGTGCCGAAGCGTTCGCCGGCCAGCAGCACGACCGCGTCGCCGTCGCGGCGGTAGCGCGCGGCGGCCTCCCAGATCGGTTCAATGCGGCCGCTGGGCACGTGCAGCGTGTGGCCCACGGGCGCGGCGGGGCTGAGCAGATTGACCAGGCTCTTGGCGTAGAACGCGGCCCGCATCATCACTTCCCAATTACCGCGGCGCGAGGCGAAGACGTTCAGGTCGTTGCGGTCGTCGCCTTGCGCGACCAGGAAGTCGGCGATCAGGCTGCCCGGTGGAATGGCGCTGGCGGGTGACAGGTGATCGGTGGTGACGTCGTCGCCCAGCACCAGCAGCGGATAGGCGGCGTAGCGGCCCAACTGGCTGGCCGGGCCGGCCGCGGCGAAGGGCGGGCGCCGCAACGCGGTCGACGCGGGGTCCCAGGGAAAGCGCGGCGTGTCCGGCGATTGCAGCGCCTGCCAGGCCGGGTTGGCGCTGGCGATCTGGAAGGCCTGGCGGAAATCCGCGGCGCGCAGGCCCTGCGCCAGCGCGGCGTCGATCTCGGCATCGCCGGGCCACAGGTCGCGCAAGTGCACGGCGCGGCCGTCCGGCGTTGTCTGCACGGGTTCGCGCGACAGGTCGCGTTCGGCGTCCCCCGCCAGCGCGAAGGCGATGACCAGCGGCGGCGACATCAGAAAACCCAGGTCCAGGTCGGGGTGGATGCGGCCGGTGAAATTGCGGTTGCCGGACAGCACCGCCACCGGGTGGACGGCGCCCGTGGCCATGGCCTGCTGCACCATTGCAGGCAGCGGCCCCGAGTTGCCGATACAGGTGGTGCAGCCGTAGCCCACGATGTCGAAGCCCACCGCGGCCAGGTCGTCCAGCAGGCCGGCGCGCGCCAGGTAATCGGCGGCGGCGGGCGAGCCCGGGCCCAGGGATGTCTTGACCCAGGCGGGCACCGTCAGCCCCGCGCGGCGGGCCTTGCGCGCCAGCAGGCCGGCGGCGATCAGCAGGCGCGGGTCCGACGTGTTGGTGCAACTGGTGATGGCGGCAATGGCGATGGCGTGGCGCGGCAGCGCCGATGCGGCCTTGGGCGTGAAGGCCAGGCGCGCCAGGATCTCGCGGGTCTGGCTGTACGGATGCAGGTCCTGCGGCCGCTTGGGGCCGGCCACGTGCATCTGCACGCGGTCCAGCGCGATCTCGATGACGCGGGTGTAGCGCGGGCTGGCCGCCGGATCCAGGGCGATGCCGGCGCTGGCGGCATAGGCGCCGACGCGGGCGATATGGGCCTCGTCGCGGCCGGTCTGGCGCAGGTAGTCCAGCGTGGCGCCGTCGATCGGAAAATAGCCGGTGGTGGCGCCGTACTCGGGCGCCATGTTGGCGACCACGCAACGGCTGCCGGCCGACAGCGTGGCCACGCCGGGGCCGAAGAACTCGACGAACTCGCCCGACACCTGGATGGCGCGCAGGCGCTGGGTCACGGTCAGCGCCAGGTCCGTGGCGGTGACGCCGGACGCCAGCGCGCCCGTCAGGCGCACGCCGATCACGTCGGGAATGCGCAGCAGGGTGGGCATGCCGAACATCACCGTCTGCGCCTCCAGGCCGCCGACGCCCCAGCCCAGCACGCCGATGCCGTTGATCATGGGCGTGTGGCTGTCGGTGCCGATCATCATGTCCGGGTGCAGCGTACCCGCTTCATGGCACACCACCGTGGCCAGTTGCTCCAGGTTGATGGTGTGCATGATGCCGGTGCCCGGCGGGTGGATGCGCACGTTCGACAGTGCTTTGGAGGCCCAGCGCAGGAAGCGGTAGCGCTCGGCGTTGCGGCGCAATTCCAGCGCCAGGTTCTGCGCCGCCGCGCCGGGTTGCGCGTAGGCCTGCACCGCCAGCGAATGGTCCACCGACACGTCCACCGGCAGCACCGGGTTCAGGGCGCGCGGGTCGACGCCGGCTTCGTCCAGCGCATCGCGCATGGCGGCGATGTCCACCAGCGCAGGCGTGCTGGTGGTGTCGTGCATCAGCACGCGGCCGGGCTGGAACGCGATCTCGGCTTCGCTGGTGCCGTGCGTCAGCCACGCCAGCAGGGCGGCCACGGCCTCGTCGCGCTCGGCGCCCTGCATGTTGCGCAGCGCGTTTTCCAGCAGCAGCCGCAGCACCACCGGCAGGCGGTAGTAGTCTGGACCGACTGTCGCTGCCATGTCGATGTGGGTGTAGGCGACGCCGTCCAGCGTGAAGCCGCTGCGGCGGGGCGAGGGATTGGTGTTTTCCATAGCTGCCAGTTTTGCATATTGCATCTATAAAATGCAATTAAGGAATAACCCGGCCGCCATCGAGCAGGCCATCCAGGAGACAGATCATGACCCACATCCGCACGCTTGCCGCCAGCGCGGCCCTGACCCTGGCCGCGGCGTCGCCGCTGCATGCCGCCGAGCCGGGGGCGGCCGGCGCGTCGGCCTTGGCGGCCGGGCGGCCGATCACCCTGATCGTGCCCTTTGCCGCCGGCGGCGGGGTGGACGGTATGGGCCGTCTGCTGGCTGAACGCCTGCGCGCCGAGCTGCCGCAGGGCGTGGTGGTGGAAAACAAGCCGGGCGCCAGCGGCATGCTGGGCGCGCAGACGGTGGTGCGTTCCGCGCCCGACGGCACCACGCTGCTGCTGGGATCTGCTGGCGAGACCGCCATCAACCCGCTGGTGTTCAAGGGCAAGATGCAGTACCAGCCCGAGCGCGACCTGGCGCCGATCGCGCTGGTGGCACGGGTGCCCAACGTGCTGGTCGCCAACCCGAAGCTGCCCGTGGCCAACGTGCAGGAACTGGTGGCCTACGGCCGCGCCAACCCCGACCGCCTGACCTACGCCACCAGCGGCGTGGGCAATCCGCAGCACTTGAACGGCGAACTGCTGCAATCCCTGGCCGGCATCAAGATGGTCCACGTGCCGTACAAGGGCGCCTCGGCGCAACTGGTCGACGTGGCCGCGGGCAGCGTCGACCTGACGTTCGTGAGCCTGGCCGGCGCGCTGCCGTTCATCAAGAGCGGCAAGGTCAAGCCCTTGGCCGTCACGTCGGCCACCCGCGCCTCGTTCGCGCCCGACATTCCGGCGGTGGCCGAGTACGCGCCGCTGAAGGACTACGCGCTGGAAAACTGGTTCGGCATCTTCGTGCCGGCGGCGACCCCCGCGCCGGTGCGGCAGCAATTGGCCGCGGCCATCGACCGCTGCCTGCGCGACGAAAAGCTGGTCGCCAGCCTGCGTGGACTGGGCGGCGAGGTGCAGCCCATGACGCCGGACGCCTTTCGCGCCTTCATCCAGGCGCAGACCGCCGTGTTCGCCAAGGTGGTGGCGGACGGACACATCACCGCGGAGAATTGAGCGGCAGCTCCAGCCCCAGGCGCACGCCGCCGCGCACGCGGCTGATGGCGTGACGCAAGGTAGCCCGGTAGTCGCCCTGCGCGCCGCGGATGGGCCGGTGCGCGGCCGCGATCAGCGCCGCGTCGCCCAGGCCCAGCGGCAGCACCAGGGGCCGTGACTGCTGGCGCGGGCGTTGCTCGGTCATGACGAATTCGCCGCCGGAAAAATCCTGGCCAGGGTCGGACAGCAGCGCGACCAGCCGCAGCGGAAACGCCGCGTCATCGATCTTGTGCGTCAAGGGATGCGCCTCGTCTTCGCGCAGTCGGTGCAGCAGGGGCGAGTCTGCCAGCGCCAGCGGCAGGCTGGCCGCAACGCGGCCCAGGCGCTGCGACCACGATTGTGCCAACGGCGCCAGCCGCGCGTGCAGCGCCGGCGCCAGGCCATCCAGCGTGCAGGGCAATGCGCCATTCAGATAGCGGCGTTCGCCCTGGTGGGCAAGCGCTTGCGCCTGGCTTGCGGCGGCAGGCGCGTCGAAGGCCGCCGTCAATGCGTGCACCTGCGCCGCGCTGAACAGGGCGGGCAGCGGCGCCCAGCCTTCGGCATCCAGCTGCTGCGCGATCCAGGCCCAGTCGTAGCGCTCCAATGCGCGCGCGGCGGCCGTCATGGCGCGGCCGGGGCCGGCATGGCGGGCATGCGCCACAGATACCAGGTCGCGATGGTGCGGTAGGGGCTGTAGGCTTGGCCGATGGCGCGCATCTGGGCGGGTGACGGCGCCTTGTCCAGGCCCTTCAGCCGGCGGTAGCCTTCGCGCACGCCGTAGTCATCCACCGGCAGGATGTCCACGCGCTCCAGCGTGTAGATCAGCAGCATCTCGACGGTCCAGCGGCCCACGCCGCGCAGCGCCACCAGGCGTTCGATCAGCGCCTCGTCCGTCATTGCCAGCGCTTCGTCGCGGCCGGGGATGACGCCGTCCAGCGCCGCCTGCGCGATGCCGCGGATGGTGGCCAGCTTGGACGCGGAAAAACCGCAGTCGCGCTGGGCCTGCGGGTCGGTGGCGAGCAGCGCGCGCGGCGCCGGGAACACCTGGTTGGGATACAGCGCCAGGAAGCGGCCCAGGATGGCGTCGCCGGCGCGGGCGTGCAGTTGCTGGTAGGCGATGGCGCGCACCAGCGCTTCGTAGGGATCGCGGGCCGGCCGCGATTCGTGGCGGCAGGGGCCGATGGCGGCGACGTGGCGGGCCCAGTCTGCATCCAGCGCGGCCAGGTGCCTGGCCGCGCGTCTGTACAGGGGCGCCGCGACGGCGGGATTCAAGCCGGAGGAGACGGGCGCGGGCGCTGGCCGGGCGGCGGTCTTGCCGGGCTTGGATGCGGCGGCGGGCGCGGAAGTCGATTTGGGTGGCGTCATGGAAGCCGATGCGGCTGAGGGGACCTACAGCATAGCGGCCCGCGCCGCGATCGGCACTCCGAAGCTTGCCATCGCGGGCCGCTGTTGCGGTGCAGTATGCTTGAGGGCTTCCTGGACCCTTTCCCTGCTGCCCGCAATGACTGATTTTCCCTTTGACGCCGTGCTGTTCGATTGCGACGGCGTGCTGGTCGACTCCGAACCCATTACCGCCCGCGTCCTGACCGAGATGCTCAATGAGCTGGGCTGGGCGATCACGTTTGAAGAGGCCACGCGCATCTTCACCGGCAAGGCCGTGCGGGACGAACTGCCCCTGATCCAGTCCAAGACCGGCGTGGCGCTGTCGCCCGACTGGTTCGCGCAATTCCGCGAGCGCCGCAACGCCGCGCTGGATCGCGAGCTGCTGGAAATCCCCGGCGCGCCGGACGCCGTGCGCGCCTTGCACCAGGCGCTGGATGGCCGCATCGCCGTCGCCTCGGGCGCGGACCGCCGCAAGGTGGAATTGCAGCTGGCCAAGATCGGCCTCGCCGAGTGCTTTGGCGAGCGGGTCTTCAGTGGCCACGAAATGCCGCGCAGCAAGCCGCATCCGGACGTGTATCTGGCCGCGGCCAGCGCGCTGGGGGTGGATCCCAAGCGCTGCGCGGTGGTCGAGGATACGGTCACCGGCGCGACCGCCGGCGTGGCGGCGGGCGCCACCGTGTTCGGCTACAGCCCGGATGCCAACGGCCACAGCAGCCCCGAGGCGCTGCGCAACGTGGGCGTGGCGCATGTGTTCACCGACATGAAGCAGCTGCCGGCCCTGCTGGCCGGCTGGGCCGCGGCGCGCTGACGCGCTGACGCGCCGCGCGTCCCGTGGCGGGGCAACCGGCAGGCGCCGGCCCGCCGCGGGCGTGTTTCATCAAGCGCTGACGCCCGCCTCAGCGTGCGTATTGCTCGCCGCCGTCCAGGTCGATGACGGTGCCGCTCAGATAGCCCGCTCGCGGCGAGGCGCCAAACACCACCATGTCTGCGACTTCCTCGGCCTCCATCAGCCGGCCGAAGGGCAGGTCGATCAGGGTTTCCTGCCAGCGCGATTCGTCGCCCCAGCGTGCCTGTGCGCGCTGTTTGGCCAGGGTCAGCACGCGGTCGGTGCGGGTGCGCGACGGGTTCACGCCGAATACGCGCACGCCATGGCGCGGCGCATCGCCGCCCAAGGCGCGGGTGAAGGCGATCAATGACGCATTGGCCGCCGCGCCGCAGATGTAGTCGGCGCGCGGCGCCGAGCCGGCCATGCCGATGATGTTGGCGATGACGCCCGTGCCGGCTGCGCGCATCAACGGATAGTAGTGGCGGGCCAGGGCGATGTAGCCATGCACCTTCAGTTCCCAGCCCGCGCGCCAGCGCTCGTCCTGCACCTGGTCCAATGCGCCGCCCGGCACGGCGCCGGCATTGTTGACGAGGATATCGATCGCGCCAGTCTGCTCCGCCACGCGCACCGCCGCGCCCGGCTGGGCCAGGTCCAGCGCCAGCGTGCGCGCGGGCCGGCCGCTCTGCGCTTGAACGGCCTCGGCCGCCGCCTGCAGCGCCGCGTCGTTGCGCGCCACCAGGATCGGTTCGGCGCCTTCCCGCGCGAAGGCCATGGCGCAGGCCAGCCCGATGCCCTTGGACGCGCCCGTGATCAGCACGCGCTTGCCGTCTAGCTGCAAATCCATCCGAAGCTCCTCGCTGTCGCGTCCGCGGCAATGCGTATCGGGACGCTGTTGAATATCGGCCCGGAGAACCCGGCGCCGTGAACCGCTGTTGTAAACCAGATGCCCGTGGCGGGCCAGCGGCGCTGGCAGGTCCCGGGCCAGGTCTGCTGCTATGCTGCCAGTTACCCTTATCCCGGGAGACGGTGATGTCGGAAGTCTGGCTGGAAATCTGGACCACGTTGCGCAGCGAATTCGCCGACATTCCCGACATCGGCGAAGCGACCCGCATCGTGCTGCGCCTGGGCATGGCCGTCATCCTGGGCGGGCTGCTGGGTTACGAGCGCGAACGCAGCGGCAAGGCGGCGGGCTTGCGCACGCACATGCTGGTGGCGCTGGGCGCGGCGATCTTCGTGCTGGTGCCGCTGCAGAACGGTATGCAGGTCGGCGACCTGAGCCGGGTGCTGCAGGGCGTGATCGCCGGCATCGGCTTCCTGGGCGCGGGCGCCATCATCAAGCTCAGCAACGAACGGGAAATCCGCGGGCTGACCACGTCGGCCAGCATCTGGATGACGGCCGCCATCGGCGTGGCCGCGGGCATGGGTCGCGAGGCCACTGCCGTGGCCAGCACGTTGATGGCGTTGTTCGTGCTGGCGGTGCTGCGCCGGGTCGAGGCCCGCATCGGCGACAAGAGCGGTAAGCGCCTGATCGAACACGACCAGGCCCGTGCGTCCGCCAAGCACTAGATCCAGACGTCGTTGGGGGCGCTGCGTTCGCCGCCCTGGTCGCCCGTGTTGAGGACGCCGCGCGGCTCGATCAGCATGGCATGCACCTCTTGCGCGGCACAGGGCTTGTGTTCCACCCCCTTGGGAATGACGGCCATTTCGCCCTGCCCCAGGTCGATGTGGCCGTCACGCAGTTCGATGCGCAATTGGCCAGCCAGCACGATGAAGGTTTCGTCGGTGTCGGCATGGCTATGCCACACGAATTCACCGTGCAGCTTGACCAGCTTGAACTGGTAGTCGTTCATCTCGGCGATGACCTTGGGCGTCCAGTGTTCGTGGATCAGCGACAGCTTCCGGGCCAGATTGAGGGCGGGGATGGCGGGCATGGGAATTCTCGGCAGAAAAGGAACCCGTGCAGCTTAGGCGCGGGCGCGGGCCGCCGTCTTGTACGTTTGTGCGGATACGGTCGGAGGCGCGGACATCGCGCGGACGCCGTTGCTGTCTCGCTTCGGATGCGGGCGCGCTGTGCCGTCTGGGGGTCAGCGGCGCAACGTGCCGCGCCAGCGCGCGGGCGTCATGCCGAAGGCTTGTGCATGACGGCGCGTCATGTGGCTCTGGTCGGTGAAGCCGGCATCCGCGGCTGCGTCCGCCAGCGAGCGTCCGGCGGCGATCAGGCGGCGCGCCAGGTCCAGGCGGCGCAGCAGGGCATAACGGTAGGGGCTGGTGCCATACAGAGCGCGGAAGTCGCGCGACAGGCTCCAGCGGTCGATGCCGGCGGCCCGCTCCAGGTCGTCCAGCGTGATCGCCTGACCCTGCGTGTCGTGGATGTACTGGCGGGCGCGTTCGCCCGCCGCGTAATCGGGGCGGCGCCGCTCCGGGCGCTGACCGGCGACGGCGCACAGCGCCTGCGCCAGGTCGTACAGCGCGTCCTGCTCGGCCAGCGCCGGCAGGGGCTCGTCGCCTTGCAGCAACGCGGCGCTGGCGGCGCGCAGGCGCGGGTCGTCCGAGATGCCGTCGCGGATGAACGGCAGGGGCCGCCCGCCCAGGATGTCCTGGATCAGCGCCGGCTGCACATAGATCATGCGGTAATGGAAACCCGCCTCGGTGCCGGCCTGGCCGTCATGCGCCTCGTCCGGGTGCAGCACCAGCGTGCCGCCCGGCAGGCTGTGCCGCAGACCGCGGCGGTACTGGAAGCTTTGCACGCCCGCCAGGGTACAGCCGATAGCGTAGGTATCGTGGCGGTGCAGGTCGTAGCCGCGGCCCCCGAAATAGGCTTCGATGCGCTCGACCCTGTCGGCAGGGGCGTGGCGCACGATCCAATCTTGCGAGGCGGCAGGGCTGGGCATGGCGCAGGCTTACTTCAGTTGCACCAGCACGAACTCGTTGCCGTATAGGTCGATGAAGTGCGCGTAGACGGCGCTGCTGTCGTGCACGGGTTCGCGGGTGAAGCGCACGCCGCGCGCGGCAAAGCGGGCGTGGTCGCGGACCACGTCGTCGGTGTAGAACACGCCCACCGGCTGGCCGCCGGTCTGGTCGCCGACGCGGTCGCGCTGTGCCTGGGTCTGGGCCTGCAGCAGCCAGACGCCCACCGACGGTTGCTCCGGCAGCCGCAGATGCACGAAGCGTTGCTGGCCCACAGCCATGTCGACGAACACCTCCATGCCCAGCTTGTCCTGGTAGAAGGAAATGGCGGTGTCGTAATCGTTGACGAGCAGGACGAGACGGCCCAGCGAATGCATGTCAGGACTCTTTTTGTAGTGGTGTGTGCGCCTATGCTAACCGCTATATGCCGGGGGTTGTTGTCATGGTCCGCGGGGCAACGGCCGGGCAGGCGTCAGTTGGCTTCGCGCAACAAGCGGAATCCGACCAGCGGGTAGCGCGTTTCCGGCGTATTCCAGTTGCGATAGGCCGAGCGCACGTACAGCGCCCAGGTGTGCCAGGAGCCGCCGCGGCGCACGCGCACGTTGCCGCTGGCCGGGCCCTGGGGGTCATCTTGGGGCGAGTGCGCGTAATAGTCTTCGCCATACCAATCGGCCACCCATTCCCAGGCGTTGCCATGCATGTCGTACAGGCCGAAGGCGTTGGGCGCATGGCTGGCGACCGGCGCGGTGAACGTGTGGCCGTCGCTGCGCGGCGCGGCAAAGGCCTGCCACTTGGGCCACAGGGGCGCGGCGTCCGCGTCGAAAGTGTTGGCCACGGCGGGCAGGGCGGCCGGGTCGTCGCCGTTCTGGTAGCGGCTGCGGCCGCCGGCCCGGGCCGCGTATTCCCATTCGGCTTCGGTGGGCAGGCGGTAGACGCTTCCTTCTTTCTGGCTAAGCCAGCGCGCAAGAGCGGTGGCGTCGTTCCAGCTGACATTGACCACGGGGTGCTCATCCGTTTGGGCAAAGCCGGGGTTGCGCCACGAGTAGCGTTGGTCGCGCCCCTCGAAGGCGTCGCCGCGCTCGCTCTTGTCGGGATCGTAAGCCGCGTTGTAGCCGTAGCCGCCGGTGCCGTCGGCCTCGGACTCCGGCACATAACCGGACGCTTCGATGAAGCGCCGGAACTGGCCCACCGTGACTTCGGTGCGCTCCAGGTAGAACGGACGTGTGATACGCACGGTGTGGACCGGGGCCTCGTCGAACAGCTGCGTGAAGCGTTCTTTTGGATACTGCGGATAGTCTCGCGCCAGGGCTTCGGACGTTTCGTCGCTGCCCATCTGGAACACGCCGGCCGGCACCTGCACGAAGGTCATGCCCAGCGAGTTCTCGAGCAAGGCGGGGGGCTCGGCGGACCAGGCGGGCGCGGCGGTCAGCGTACAGAGTAATGCCAGGGTGATGGGCAGGCGCATGAGGGGCCAGGTGGGCAGGGAAAGGCCAGATAGTAGGCCCGCCGCCGTGGCGCCGCCAGCCCTGGCGAACCCTCACTCGGTGACTACGCAGGGCGCCGCGGCAACCCAGGCCGGCCTCAACACTCGGACGCCTCGGCCGGGTTGTCCAGCCACGCGCGCGGCGACGCGCCCAGCTTGCGGCTGAAGGCCCGCGACAGGGCCGAGGCATTGGCGTAGCCCAATTCCGCGGCGATGGCCTTGACCGGACGGCCTTCGCGCAGCCGGGCCTGGGCCAGCGCCAGGCGCCAGTCCGCCAGGTAGTCGGCGGGCGGCTGGCCCACCGCGGCCTTGAAAGCGACGGCAAAAGCGCTGCGCGACATGCCGGCCTCGCTGGCCAGTTCCGCCAGGCTCCACGGCGAACCGGGCGCCTGGTGCATGGCAACTAATGCGCGCGCCAGCCGCGGGTCGGCCAGGCCCGCCATCAGGCCGGCCTGGATGCCGGCTTCGGCCGGGTGGTCGATCAGCCAGCGCAGCAGCTGGATCAGCACGACTTCAAATAGTTTGTCGGCCAGCAGCCGCTGACCGCAGCGCACCGACTCGGTCTCCGCGAACAGCAGCGCCAGCGCCTGCTCCAGTCCCTGGACGCGGGCCAGCGGCAGTGCGATCAGCGGGGGCAGGGCGCGTACCAGCGGATTGCGCGCGCCGCCGTCGAAATCCAGCGTTGCGCAGGTGAAGTCGGAGCCATCTTGCGGCGGGTTATGGAAATCGTGCCGCACCGGCCGCGGGTAGAACAGCAAGGTGGGCTCGGCCAGCGCCAGCCGCCGCGGCAGGCCGCTGCCGGGCAGATGCCGCACTTCCATCTGGCCGCGCCGCAGCACGTGCAGGAAACCGCGGCCCGTCTCGGGCGCGAAGCGGGTCAGTCCGCACATCGGGCCGGTGTGGAACAGCCGGGCGCGGGCGCGGAACTGTTCCAGCAGGGCGGACAGGCGATCGACGGACGAGGACATGGCGGGCCAGGACGAATGGGTATGTTTTCTGGACGTAAGGTATCCAATACTACTTCGGATCCCGGAATACTGGTTTTCCGGCAGCAGCCATTCCGGCCTAGCCTCTTAACGCAAAGGAAACCCTCATGTCCCGTATTCCCCTTGTCGATACCTCGTCCGCCCCGGCCGCCAGCCAGGACCTGCTGCGCCAGATCCATGGCGCGTTCGGCGCCACGCCCAACATGTTCCGCGCGGTGGCCAATTCGCCCGCGGCGTTGCGCAGCATGTGGTCCGCGTTCGGCGCCCTGGGCGGCGGCACGCTGCCGGCGCAACTGGGCGAAAAGGTCGCCGTGGCGATCGCCGACAGCAACCATTGCGAATACTGCCTGGCGGCTCATACCGCGCTGGGCCGGAAGGCCGGCGCCACCGCCGAACAGATGAGCGCCGCGCAGGCCGGCCGCGCCGATGATCCGCAGACCGCGGCGGCGCTGGATTTCGCGCTGAAAGTGGTGCGCGGCCGCGGCCAGCTGCGCGATGCGGATATCGCCGCGCTGCGCCAGGCGGGCTTCGACGACGGGCAGATCGTGGAGCTGCTGGCGCACGTGGCGCTGAATCTGTTCACCAACTACGTCAACGTGGCGTTCGAGGTGCCGGTGGACTTTCCGAAGGTGGCGCTGCGCGCGGCCTGACGCCGGCGGCAGGGGCGTGTGGTTCCGGCGTGTGCCTCATCCCGCCCGGCGGAGGGTAATGTTGATCCGCCGGCTCCCCAGCAGCGGATGGGGCCGGTCCTTCAGCGGCAGCACGCCGTGGAATCGCAGCCGGTCCACGCCGCCCCATACGACCACGTCGCCGTGGAACAGCGGCACGCGTTGCGTCTTGTCCGCGCGCTCATGGCCGCCGAACAGGAACACCGCGGGCATGCCCAGCGACACCGAGACGATAGGCGAGCCGTAGTCGCGCTCGTCTTTGTCCTGGTGCAACGACAGGCGCGAGCCCGGCTCGTAGCGATTGACCAGGCAGGCGTCTGGCGCAAAGCCGGGAAAACCGGCCTCGGCGGCGCCGCGCCGCGCCAGGTCGTCGAACACGGCGGGCATGTCCGGCCAGGGTAAGCCGGACAAGGGGTCGTTGCGGTTGTAGCGGTAGCCTTGCGCGTCGGTCGTCCAGCCAAGGCGGCCGCAGTTGGTCAGCGCCACCGACATGGTGTAGCCGCCCGGCGTGACCATGTTGCGAAACGGCGCCTGCGCGGCCACGATTTGCACGCCGGCCAGCAAGGCTGCCGCGTCCGGCAGGGCGTACCCGCGCAGCACTACCGACTGCGCGCCCAATGATTCGCGGCCAGCCTGCGGCGTGTCGTCGCCGCCGAACAGATCCAGGGTCGGTCCCATGTCAGGTCGCGTCATGGAAGATCACTCCCAGCGTATGGCGCCGGCCATCCCGCAGCGCGCTGACGCCGTGGCGCATGGCGACCCGGCGCCAGCCGCGCGCGCCGGCCACGGGGCGCTGGTTGACGGTGAAGACCAGCGCGTCGCCTTGCCGCAGCGGCAGCACTTCGGCGCGTTGGCCGTGGCTGTCGGTTTCGGTCATGACGAATTCGCCGCCCGTGAAATCTTCGCCGGGCCGCGACAGCAGCACCGCCACCTGCAGCGGAAAGACATGTTCGCCGTACAGGTCCTGGTGCAGGCAGTTGTAGTCGCCCGGACCATATTGCAGGATCAGCGGCGTGGGCCGGCGCTGGCCGGCCTGGTGGCAGCGCGCCAGGAACGCCGCGTGGTCATCGGGGTATTGCACCGCGATGCCCATCTGCTGGTTCCAGCGGTTGGCAATCGGCGCCAGCCGCGGATATAGCGCCGTGCGCAGGTTGTGCAGCAGCCGCGGCAGCGGATAGGCGAAATACTTGTATTCGCCGCGGCCGAAGCCATGGCGGCTCATGACGATGCGGCTGCGGTAGCGGCCGTCGTCGTCGTAGGCGGCGGCCAGCGCCTGGCATTGTGCGGGCGTCAGCAGGCCGGCGGCCACGGCATGGCCGCGCGCATCCAGGTCGGCGGCGATACGGGTCCAGTCCAGGGTGTCCAGCTTGCTCATGGCGCTACCGCGAAAAAAAGGAATGGCATCCAGTCTACGTCCAGCGGCCGGACGCGAAACTCCGTAACTTGCGCAGGCCCCGCGCCGGCTTCGGTTACAGCAGCGATTCGATCGGCAACAGCGACACGAACCACACCGAAAAGCGCTTCCAGGCGGTGGTGCCCGGCTCGGTATCGTGGCGAATGGTCTTGCCGTCGCGTTGTTCCAGCCAGTACAGCGCGCCGTTGTCGTCCAGGCACACGCGGTAGGCGGTGCGCGCGATGTCGTTGTCGAAGGCCTCGGCGATGCGGCGCGCCAGCGTCGGGCTGTCGATCACGAAGCCCAACTCGGTGTTCAGCCGCGCAGAGCGCGGATCGAAATTGAACGAGCCGACGAACACGCTACGTCCGTCCACCGCAAAGGTCTTGGCGTGCAGGCTGGAGCCCGAGCTGCCGAAAGGCCCCAGGCTCTTGTTGCGCTCGGCGCCGGCCTGGCGCTTCATTTCGAACAGCTCGACGCCGCCGGCCAGCAGGTCGCGGCGCCGCGAGGCGTAGCCGGAATGCACCACGGCCACGTCGGTGGCTTCCAGCGCATTGGTCAGCACGCGCACCTTGACGCCGCTTTGCGCCAGTTTCACGAAGGCATCGGTGCCGCTGGCCGTGGGCACGAAATAGGGCGAGACCAGTTCCAGGTCCACCTGGGGCGTGCCGACGATGTCGTGCAGCTGATGCGGCAGCATGGCCTCGGGCGGCGCCGTGCCCAGGGTCTTGCGCGGGTCGTCGCTGACCATGCGGGTGCTGGCCCATTCCAGCGCCAATTCGCCGCGCAGCAGTTGCTGGATGAAGGGCAACTGGCGCATGGCCTCGGCGTAGGCGGCGGCCTCGGGCGATTGCTCGACGGTGCGGGCCGACTGCGCCAGCGCGGCCAGTTCGCTGGCGGCGGCGGGTTTCAACAACCGGTCCACCGGATAGGCCGACTCGCTGGCCCAGTACCGGTCGAAGTCGGTCGACACGTCATTGACGGCGGCGCCGATGGCCAGCACGTCCAGGTCGGTGAACAGCACGCCGTTGGCGGCGCCGAAGTATTCATCGCCGATGTTGCGGCCGCCGACGATGGTGGCCTGGTTGTCGGCGGTGAAGGACTTGTTGTGCATGCGCCGGTTCAGGCGGCGAAAGTCGGTCAGGTAGCCGATGAATTTGGGCCAGCGCACCACGAACGGGTTGTACAGCCGCACCTCGATGTTGGGATGGGCGTCCAGCGCCGCCAGCACCTTATCCAAGCCGGCGGTGCCGTTGTCGTCCAGCAGCAGCCGTACCCGCACGCCGCGGTCGGCGGCTTCGTGCAGGGCTTCGAGCAGCATGGTGCCGGTCATGTCGTCGTGCCAGATGTAGTACTGCACGTCCAGGCTGCGCTGGGCCGCGCGCGCCAGCATCATCCGCGCGGCAAAGGCGTCATAGGCATCAGCCAGCGGGTGGATGCCTGATTTGCCGGGGTGCTGCGCGGCAAGCGGCTCGATGGCGCGGCCCAGCGGCGTGTCGCGCGCGGCATCCGGCGTCAGTGCTTGCGAGGCGTTGCGATGGTCCAGGGGCGGCAGGCTGCAGCCCGTCAGGATGCCTAGGCAGAGGACGGTCAGGGAGACGAATCGGGCTGTGTGCATACGCCGTATTGTGCCGAATTGCCGCCGGTCCGGGCGGGCGGAAAGCAGAGGGGGCTTGACGAATTTCCGTATTTGGGAGAAATTCCCATATATGGAAAATTCATCACCCCCCGTCACCCACTCTCCCGACGCCGGCCTGGACCAGCGCCTGGCCGGCCGCTTGAAGGCGCTGCGCCTGTCGCGCGGCTGGTCGCTGGACGAGCTGGCCGGCCGCGCCGGCCTCAGCCGCGCCACGCTGTCGCGGCTGGAGAACGCCGAAGTCAGCCCCACCGCCAATGCGCTGGGCAAGCTGTGCGGCGCCTATGGCCTGACGATGTCGCGCCTGATGCGCATGGTCGAAGACGATTTCACGCCGCTTTTGCCTGCCGCCGCGCAGGCGCTGTGGGTCGACGACAGCACCGGTTTCAAGCGCCGTTCCGTGTCGCCGCCGTCGCAGAAGCTGGCCGGCGAAGTGCTGGCCTGCGAGCTGGCCGCGGACTCGCACATCCGCTATGACCAGTCGCCGCGCGCCGGGCTGGAGCATCACCTGGTGATGCTGGAAGGCGAGCTGTCCATCACCGTCGACGGCCTGTCCTATGCCCTGGCCCCCGGCGACTGCCTGCGTTACCAGCTTTCCGGCGCCAGCGCCTTCGATACCCCGCCGCATCGCGGCGCCCGCTACCTGTTGTTCATCGTCTGAGAGCCCCACATGTCCGTTGCCACGCTTGAATACACCCGACCTTCCGCCACCCAGGCGCGCGACCTCCTGCCCGGCCTGGCCGCGCTGCTGCACGCTTGCGTGCAGGACGGCGCCAGCGTCAGTTTCGTATTGCCCTATTCGCTGGACGACGCCCAGGCCTTCTGGCGCGACAAGGTGCTGCCGTCGCTGACGGCCGGCAAGGCGTCATTGCTGGTGGCCATCCAGGACGGCCAGGTGGCCGGTTCGGTGCAGCTCGATTGCGACACGCCACCCAACCAGCCGCACCGCGCCGAGATCCGCAAGCTGCTGGTGCACCCGGACTTCCGGCGGCGCGGTATCGCGCGGCGCCTGATGCAGGACGCGGAAAGGCTGGCGGTGGAATGTGGCCGCAGCCTGCTCACGCTGGACACCCGCACGGGCGATAGCGCCGAGCCCCTGTACGGCTCGCTGGGCTATGTGACGGTGGGGGTGATACCGGGATTCAGCCGCGATGCGCGCAATCCGTCCAAGGTGGACGGCACGACCATCATGTACAAGAACGTTTAGCGGGGGGGCTGCGCGGCGGCAGGCCCCGGCGCCAGGGGCGGCCTGCCGCCGCCCGGCGCTGCGGGCGTCAGGCCAGCGGCTTGATGCCGACGCTGTAGGGCGGCGCGTTGCCGCGCGCGGCGGCCTTGATCTTCAGCATCGAGCCGCCCGGCGTGAATTCGAATTCCTGGAAGGGCACTTCAAACCACTGGTGAAAACTGGTGCGCGAGAATTCGGGCACCCAGACCTTGGGGCGCTTGGCGTCGCAATGGAATTCCACCAGCGTGCAATCAATGCCCAACGGGCGGGTGTTGCCGATGCGGTAGCTGACGCGCAGGTCGGCGCCTTGGGTGGTGCCGGGGCGCCAGGTCAGACCGACCGATTCCATGAAGTGTTCAATCGCCTCAATGCCGCGATACATAGCTGACTCCGAATGCTGTCGGGCAGAGGCGCCCGAGAAAAAACCGCCGGCAATGCGGCGGGAAACATCCGGGATTATCCGTCATTCGCTGCTTTCCTGCCGGGCGGGCCCGGCGCGGGGCGGTTTGGGCGGGCCGGAGCAGCGGGTTGGAACAGCGGGTTGGAACAGCGGGTTGGAACAGCGGATTGGATCAACGAGCCGCGGGCCAGGCCGCGCAGAACTTCAGGATGGCGTCGGCCACCGCCTGCGGCGCCTCGCGCTGGGGGAAATGGCCCACACCATCCAGCACGCGGCGCTCGTAGCCCGCGCTGAAATAGTGCGCCCGTCCCTCGGACGTGGCCGGCAGGTTGCAGGTGTCGGCGCCGCCGTGCAGCACCAGGGTGGGCACCGCCAGCACCGGCGCGGGCGACAGCCGTGCGGCGTCGTCCGCGTAGGCCGGGTCGCCGGGCTCGAAGTCCCAGCGATGGCGGTACGAATGCAGCACCACGTCGGCCCAGTCCGGGTTGTCGAAGGCGCGCGCGGCCTCGGCGAATTCTGCATCGGTGTACCAGCCGGGCGGCGACCAGGTGTCCCACATGTAGCGGGTGAACGCCAGGGCGTCTTCGCGCACGGCGGCGGCGCCGCGCGGCGTGGCCATGAACCAGTGGTACCAGTAATTGCGCACCTGCGGCAGCGGCAGGGTCTGCGACGGATCGTTGGTGCCGTAGCCCACGGAGAGCAGCGCCAGCTGCGAGGCCACGCCGGGCTGCAGGCCGCAGGCGTTGGACGCGGCGCGCGCGCCCCAGTCGTGGCCGACCAGCAGCGGCCGGTCCAGCCCCAGCGCGGCAATGAAGTCCAGCAGGTCGCGGCCCAGCGCGGCCAGTTCGCCGCTGCGCGGCGTGCCGGCATCCCGAAAACGCGTGGGGCCGAAGCCGCGCAGCGCCGGGCACAGCACGCGGTAGCCGTCGTCCGCCAGGCGCTGCGCCACCGTGCGCCAGCATTCCGGGCTGTCAGGCCAGCCATGCAGCAGCACGGCGGCGCGCGTGCCGGCGGGATTCCATTCCAGGTAGGCGATGTCCAGTCGCGGGGTGCGGATCGTGGCGTAGGGATTCATGGGGCTTGCTTCATTTGCGGGATCGGGACTGTCACGATAGCGGCGCGCATGGTCATGATTGGTGAATAATCGGCGACTATTATCAACAAATCATGTATTGCGGAAATTCACCCATGGACACCCTTGCCGAACCCACCGGCGCCGTGCTGGACCTGACGCTGCTGCGCACCTTCCTGGAAGTCGTGGACAACGGCGGCTTCGCCTTGGCGGCCGACGCCCTGGCGTTGACGCCGTCGGCGGTCAGCGGCCACATCAAGCGCCTGGAAATGGTGGCCGGTTCCGTCCTGCTGGAACGCACCACGCGCAGCTTCGAACTTACCGCCGCGGGTGAAACGCTCTATGCCTATGCCCGCAATATCGTCGACCTGGAGCGCGAGGCGCGTGCCCGGCTGAGCGGCGCGCGCCTGAAGGGACGGCTGCGCATCGGGTCGTCGGAAGACTTCGCCGGCGCCTGGCTGGCCGAGGTGCTGCAGGCCTTTCACCGCGGCCATCCCGAAGCGTCGATCGAACTGAAGGTGGGCGTCACGGCGGACCTGTTGCGCCAGCAAACGCGCGGCAAGCTGGACGTGGTATTCGGCAAGCAATGCGCGCGGATGCAGGACGACGGCGAACTGCTGTGGGAAGAAGAACTGGTTTGGGCCTGGGGCGAAGACAAGCCCTGGAAGCCTGGTCCGCAGGTGCCGCTGGCGGTGTTTCCGGAACCCTGCGTATATCGCGAGGCAGCCATCGGCGCGCTGGGCCGCGCGCGGCGTGCGTGGCTGCCCGCCTTTGAAAGCGCCAGCATGGCGGGCTGCCTGGCGGCAGCGCAAGCAGGGTTCGCGGTGGCGCCGGTGGCGCGCAGCCAGCTTCGGCCGGGCCTGCGCGCGCTGACGCGCGAGGACGGCATGCCGGCGCTGCCCAATGCCCGCTTCTTCGCATTCTTGCGATCCGCTGAACCGGCGGTGCAGGCGCTGGTCGCGGCGGTGCGCCAGACGGGGCAGCGCCGCCGGTTTGCGCGCTGATGCCGCGGGCTTGCGTTGTTTCAATCGCCGCGATTGAGACAAGCAAATGGACGCGCCGCGTTGCCGTCAGCAAGATGAGGCCTATGTCTTCTATAAGACCGGCGCAGCCGCCGCCGGTTCTGGCATATGAATCAAAGGAATCAACATGGCGAATTTCCTGCTTGCATTGGTCACCGCTGAACTCTCCCTTTTTGGCGTAGACGCCGCCGCCGCGTCCGCGCCCGCCGCCGTGGCCGAGGCCCCGCCCGCCGATACCGCGCCGCGTTTCGACAGCGAGCACTATCGCAGCGCGCTGGGCTGAACCTTGCGCCGGCGCGCCGCCGCGTCAGGCCGTCGCGGGGCGATTCTGGCAAGCCTGTAGAAATAGGCAGGTTTCACGCAAGAACGAGCCTGTACGCTTCACCGCGCGATTCTTAATATCCCTTTCACGCTCAGGGTCGATGGATTCCGCGTGAGTCCGTAGACCCAGGCGGGCTGCCGGCGTGTTGCCGGCAGCCGCAAGTAGAGGGAGATCGCATGAACACCGAAAAAATCTGGTTTGTGACGGGCGCATCCAGCGGCCTGGGCCTGGCGCTGGTCGGGATGCTGCTCGATCAGGGGCACAAGGTGGCGGCCACTTCCCACGACGTCGACGCCTTGCTGGACGCGGTGGGGGCCAAGCTCGACGGCCGCTTCCTGCCGCTGGCGGTGGACCTGGCCGATGAACGCAGCGTGCGCCGCGCGGTCGATTCGGTCATCGCCGGTTTCGGCCGCATCGACGTGGTGGTCAACCATGCCGGCTATGGCCTGGCAGGGGCACTGGAAACTTTGTCCGATGCGGAACTGCGCGGCAATTTCGATATCAACGTCTTTAGCGTGCTGAACGTGGTGCGCGCGGTGATGCCGCGCCTGCGGGCGCAACGCGCGGGCCACGTGTTCAACATTTCTTCGATCCTGGGCTTTGACGGCGGCTGCGCCGGCTGGGGCGCCTACAGCGCCACCAAATTCGCGGTCAGCGGCCTGAGCGAGGCGCTGGCGGCCGAGATGGCACCGCACGGCGTGCGCGTGTCGCTGGTCTATCCCGGCGCGCTGCGGGCAGACGCAGGCCAGGCGCAGGCGGGCCATCCCGGGGCGGGCCATCCCGGGGCGGGCGCGGCGCCATCCGCGCTGGGCGATCCGGCCAAGGCAGCGCGTGCCTTGATCCAGGCCGCCGAGGCGCAGTACGCGCCTTTGCATCTGTTCCTGGGCCGCGATGCCTTCGACCAGGCGCGCGGCAAGATCCAGTCGGTGCAGCAGGAGTTGGCGCGGTGGCGCGAGATGTCGGTGTCCATCGGTATTGCCGATGAACGGCGCCTGGTCGATGGACGCCTTGCCGACGAGCGGCGCCTGGCCGCCTGAGGCCTGACGCTGCGGGCGCCTATCCGGCCAGGCCTTCCACCACCTGGTAGGCGCCCAGCAGCGCCAGGCTGATCATGAAGCACAGTTTGAAGGTGCGCGCCGACAGCCGGTCGCGCAGCCATTGGCCCAACGCCATGCCGGCCAGCGCGGGCAGCAGCATCAGCGCCGATGCGCCGGCCGCGCCCGGCGTGTAGCTGCCGGTCAGCCACAGTCCCGCCGCCAGGGCCACGGTGGACACTGAAAACGAAATGCCCATCGCCTGGATCAAGCCGTCCTTGCCCAGGTTCAGCGCCTGCAGGTAGGGCACGGCGGGAATCACGAACACGCCGGTCGCCGCGGTGATGACGCCGGTGATTGCGCCCACCGCCGCGCCCAGCACGCCTTCGTGCCGCGCCGGCACCACGGGCGGCGCGCCGAACAGGCCCCAGGCCGCATACGCCACCAGCGCAAACCCCAGGCATACGCTGGCCCAATGGCCCGCAGGCGCGCCCAGCCACAGCGAGCCGGCAATCGTGCCGACGCAGACGCCGACCTGCATGGCGCCGATGCGGCGCAGCACCCGCATGAAGGTCGGCCATGGCCGCGCCTGCCACAGGTTGGTGATCAGGGACGGCACAATCAACAGCGCCGCGGCCTGCGCCGGCGCCATCACCAGCGCCAGCATGGCCATGGAAATGGTGGGCAGGCCCAGCCCCACCACGCCTTTCACCACGCCGGCAAGGACAAACACGGCCACGGTCGCGGCCAGCAGCGCCGGCGTGCCGCCGGCCAGCCAATCGGTAGGACTCATGCGGCCTCGCAATGCGCGGTCATGGCGTCGCGCGGACGGCCAAACAGGGCGTAGGCGACATCATTGGCGCTGCCGGGGTCTTGTCGCGCGGCGCGCAGCAGCCACTGGCGTCCTTCGCACAGATCGGCCGGTTGCGCCGCGCCGTACAGCGCCGGACCGCCAAGCAACGCGATGCCCAGCATGCGCTGGGCGGGCGCGTGGCCGTCGCGCGCCGCGGCGCGCAGCCAGGTCAGCATGGCGGGGTAGTCGCCCTGGGTCTGGGCTTCCAGCGCCAGCGCGTATTTCTGTACCGCGGAGGTGTAGGCCGGCAGGCTGGCGGGGCCTTCGGCCCGGCCTGAGGAATGCAGTGCCAGGGCCACCAGCAGTACCATCGGCCAGAGCGCCAGCCGTTGTTGCGCGATTGAGTTTTTCATGGGAAATCCCCTTCATCGGTGATGAATGGAGGAATTCTGCGCCTGGCCTGCGGGAAATCCGCATTGGGATCTTGCGTAGCTGGCCTATGGCACAACCTGAGCCTGCCGTGCTACGCTTTTTTCATGCGCTTCGACCTGACCGACCTTCGCCTGTTCCTGAACGTGCAGGAAACCGGCTCCATCACCGCGGGCGCCGCGCGATCGCACATGACACTGGCGTCCGCCAGCGAACGCATCCGCGGCATGGAAGACACGCTGGGCGTGCCGCTGCTGCTGCGCGAACATCGCGGCGTGCAGGCCACGCCCGCCGGCCACACGCTGGTTCACCACGCGCGGCTGGTGCTGGCGCAGATGGACCGCATGCGCGGCGAATTGGACCACTACGGGCAGGGCCTCAAGGGACATGTGCGGGTGCTGTGCAACACCACCGCGCTCAGCGAATACCTGCCGCAGGTGCTGGGCGAATTCCTGAAAGACCACCCGCGCGTGTCGGTCGACCTGGAAGAGCGCACCAGCTTTGAAATCGCCGATGCCCTGCGCGCCGGCACCTGCGACATCGGCGTGCTGGCCGATTCCACCGATCTGCACGGCTTGCAGGTGCTGCGCTTTCGCCATGATCCGCTGGCGCTGGTGGTGCCGGCCGATCATCCGCTGGCCGGGCGCGACACGGTCACGCTGGCCGATGCGGCGGACGAGGAATTCGTCGGCCTGGTCGAGGGCAGTGCGCTGCAGGAACACATCACGCACCAGGCGCGCCGTAGCGGCAAGGTGCTGGCCTACCGCGTGCGCCTGCGCAGCTTCGACGCGGTCTGCCGGATGGTGGGGCAGGGCGTGGGCATCGCGATCATGCCGCGGGTGGCGGCCGTGCGTTATGGCCGCGCGGCCGGCGTACGGCGCGTGGCACTGGTGGACGAGTGGGCCGTGCGCGACCTGGTGCTGTGCGTGCGCGGTGTGCTGCCGGCCTATGCGCAGCAGTTGGTGGCGTACGCGCTGCGCGACGCGCCCAAGGCCTGACGCGCCGGGGGGTGACGATGCGCGAGTCCGCGCGTCAGCGTCGCGCCAGCCCCGGCTTGCGCAGGTGCCCGGGTTCGAACCACGAGCCCGATGCCACCGCTACCAGGATGATCAGCCCGTACACGCACATGGCCAGCGCGGCGATCGCGAAGAACACGGTCAGCGATCCCGTGAAATGCAGGGCCGCGCCGCCCAGGCCCGCGCCGATCAGCAGGCGCAGGAAGCCTGCCCACAGCGGCCATTTCAGGCGCCCGGCGCCTTGCGACGCAAAGTACATGGAAAAGCCCAGCGCAAAGAAGCCGTACAGCGGACCGACGATGCGCAGGTAGGCCGCGCCGGCTTCCAGCATGTGGTCCTGCGCGCCGAACAGCCGCAGCCAGGCGTCGGGAAAGAACGCCGCCGCCAGGCCGATGATCTCGGCCAGCACGAAAGCCATCGCGCCGCCAGTCAGCGCGATGCGCAGCGCCCGTTCGGGCTGGCCGGCGCCGATGTTGGACCCCACCATCGCGACCATCGGCGCGCCCAGGCCGAACGCCAGCGGAATCATCAGGTATTCCAGCCGCACCGCGATGCCATAGCCGGCCACCGCCGCCGTGCCGGCGTAGGCGCCGACCAGTGCGGCCGTCAGCGCCACCAGTCCGTTGGTCAACAGCGGATTGAGCGTGGCCAGCGCGCCGACGCTGAGAATGCTGCGCATCAGGCTCAGGTGCAGGCGGCTGCGCGTCAGCCGCGCCGCGTTGCGGCCGCTCAGGCAGTAGCCGCCCAGCAGCAGCGTGCCCACCGCGTAGTAGGTGACCAGCGCCCAGCCGCCGCCCGCCACGCCCAGCGCGGGGAAGGGGCCCCAGCCGAAGATCAGGCACGGCGACAGCGGCACCAGCAGCAGCGCGCCGCCGCAGATGACCGCGCCCGGCACCAGCATGTTGCCGGTGCCGCGAATGACGCTGGCGAAGGCGTTCATCAGCCACATCAGTACGATGCCGCCGAAGATGACGTTGGAATAGGCCAGCGCCGCGTCCAGCGCCGCGCCCTCGGCGCCCAGCGCCCGGTACAGTTGCGGGCCGAACGCCAGCAGCAGCACGCAGAACACCGCGCCCAGCGCGGCGTTCAGCACCACCGCGTGCAATACCAGCTGGTCGGCTTCCTGCTGCCGGCCGGCGCCCAGCGTGCGCGCCACCGCGGCCGAGATGCCGCCGCCCATCGCACCCTGCGACATGTTCTGCATCAACATCAGCACCGGCACCACCAGCGCCACGCCGGCCAGCACCGGCGTGCCCAGCCGGGCGAGGAACCAGGTTTCGATCAGCCCGGTGGCCGACTGCGCCAGCATCATCAGGATGTTGGGCCACGCCAGCCGGGCCAGCGTGGGGGCGATCGGCGCGTGCAGCATTGCCTGCAGGCGCGCGTTGACGGGGCGGGGGGACGGCGCGGCTGCGGTGGCGGTCATGGTGACGGGAGGGCGGTAGAGGAGCGTGCGGAAAATTTACGTGCATATGCCAATATCTGTCAAGAATCGGCTAGACTCCAATCTCGCGCCGCAGTAGCGTAATGGGCTTGGCCGCCTCGGCCGCCGCCGTGACCGCAGGCGATCCTTTCCCCCACATCCAGCCGTCCGAATCCACCATGTCTGACGTCGATCCCACCGTTTCCGCCATCCCCCAGGACCCGCTGATCTGCAATGGCGCCGCCCTGCGCAAGGCTACCCGCCGCGTCTCGCAGTTGTACGACACCGTGCTGGCGCCGTGCGGCCTGAAGGTCTCGCAACATTCGATCCTGGTGCACATTGCGCGCGCCGGCACGCCATCCATGACCGACCTGGCGCGCGCCATGGTGCTGGACCGCTCGGCGCTGGCGCACAACCTCAAGCCGCTCGAGCGCGACGGCTACGTCAGCATGGCGCGCGACGAGCGCGACGGCCGCAGCCGCCGCGTGGCGCTTACCGATGCCGGACGCGCCAAGCTGGCCGAGTCCAAGCGCCTGTGGAAAGACGCGCAGCAGCGCTTCGAAGCCGCCTACGGCGCCGAGCGCGCCGCGGCGCTGCGCCATTCGCTGGCCGATATCTTCTCCGACGAATTCGCGCTGGCGTTCAGCCGCGGCTAGCGCCGCGTCACGCTTGCACGGGCACGGCCATCGCCGCGCCCGCAGTCCCTTCCCGCTGCACCTCGAAAGCCGGTGCCTGTGCCGTCAACAGCGCATGCCGCTGCGGCGGTTGCCAGACCCTGGCCAGGACCTCGCGCAGCTCGTCGACCAGACGCGCGACATCACCGGCCGCGCCCGCATGCAGCGCCTCGGCCACGATCAGCACTTCCCGCGTGTCGTCCCGCACCGCGGACAAGCCGCTTTGCCGGTTGGTCCAGCGCCGCGCGTGGGCGCGGCCTTCGGGGTCGGCGTAAGTCACCTCGCCGGGTTCGGGATATTCCGTGTCGCCGCTGAACGTCAGGTAGGTTTCGGTGCCGTCGGCGGGGCGCACTTCCAGCGCCGATCCGACATGCCGCAGGTCCAGCACCGCGATGGGAATGGCGTAGGCCATCGACACGGCATTGCACAGGTCGATCAGCGGATGCAGCGGCGGCGGCGCGCCGTCCTTGCGCAGGCGGCGCAGCAGCGCTTCCGAGGCGCAGCGGTATTGCGTGGGCTTGACGCCCATGCCGGCAAAGGCGCGCCGCCAGGCCTGGATCTCGGGCAGCTCCGATTCGCTGCCTTGTGCCAGCCGCGCGCGGCCGCGTTCGATGAACGGCTCCGCATGGGCGGCGACCGCGGCTTGCGCATGCACGCCGCGCAGGTGCAACGCGCCGGCGGACAGTTGCGGGTAATCGCGCCAGATGGCGCTCGCATGACGGAACAGCATGGCTTACCTCGTGACGGCGGCGGGCTTGCGCGCCCAACCCAGGATGAAGACAGCGCCCAGCACGCAGGCCATGCCCGATAGCTGGCCGGCCGACAGGCGTTCGCCCAGCAGCGCGGCCGCCAGCAGCACGGCCGACACCGGCGCGACAGCGGTGAACAATGCGGCGTCCGACCCGGCGACACGCGCGGCCCCTGCGTACCACAGCAGGAAGCCGCCCACGGTCGGCACCAGCGCGTAATAGGCTACCGCGATCAGCGCATGGGCGGAAACCGCCAGCGTCCAGGGCGCTTCGGCCAGGCTGGCCGGCGCGCAGACCGCCAGGCCGATCGCGGACATGATCGCCGATAGCGCCAGCGGCGGTACCGGCGTGCGCAGGCGCTTGTGCAACAGGATGAACAGGCCCTCGCACAGCACGGCGCCCAGCACCAGCAGGTTGCCGGCTAGCGACCCGCCGCCATCCGCCGCGCCGCTGCGCGTCATCAGCCAGACGCCAGCCGCGGCGGCGCCGATGGCCAGCAGCGTGGCCCGGCTCGGCCGTTCGCCCAGCACGGCGATGGCGATGCCGGCCGAGACCAGCGGCAGCGTGCCCAGGATCACGCCGCCATCCACGGCGGAGGTGCGCTGCAGGCCGGCGATGAGCAGGGTGGTGTAGCCCACGCTGCCGGCAATGGCCTGTGCCGTCAGCAGCAGCCAATCGTGCCTGCCCAGGCGCGGCAGGCGCGCGCCCGTCAGGCGCCACAGCAGCGCAAAGCAGGGCAGCGCCAGGGCGAAGCGCAATGCCGTGGCGGTAAAGGGCGGCAGGCCCGTGGCGATGACCTTGCTGGCCACCACCGTGCTGCCTACCAGCGCCATGGCGCAGGCCAGGTAGCAGTAGCCTTGCAGGGTTCTGTTCATGCAACACGCTCAAGAGCCGGGAAAGGACGCAGCTTAGGCCGCGCGGCGCGGGCGGTCTTGAACGAAATTGCAGCGTGGAGCCGGATGCTGGGCGGGCGCAATCCGATGCGGCATGCGCGCCGGCCAGGGACCGCGTTTTGCGCTTTAACCGGCGAGCGCCTGCGCGTAGCGTCCCGGCGAGATGCCGTAGGCCCGGGAGAACAGCCGGGTCATGTGGCTCTGGTCGGCAAAACCCGCGGCGGCGGCCGCGTCGGCCAGCGCCGTGCCCTGGCGCAGCAGGCCGCGTGCCAGCAGCAGGCGGCGCTGCAACTGGTAGGCGTGCGGCGTCATGCCGGTGGCGCGGCTGAAGGCGCGCAGCACCTGGAACCGGCTCAGGCCGCAGGCGCGGGCCAGGTCGGCCAGCGACAGGGGCGCGGCGGGGGCGTCGTCAATCAGCTCGACCGCCGAGCGGATGGCGGCTGGCGCGCCGGCCTCGGGTGCAAGGGCGGCGGCCACGCCGGCGCGCGCCAGGATGCCCAGCAGCAGGGCGTCGCACGCCAGCGGCGCGGCCTGCGAGGTGGCCAGCGCATAAAGCGCCAGCACGTCCGCGGCCAGCGCCGGCGCATCCATCACAGGATGTTCGAATTCAAACCCGCCGTGCAGCGGCAGGCTGTCCGCTGCGTCCGCCACCACCGCGGGGTCCAGGTACAGCATCTGCCAGGCGCGTTCGCCGCCTATCGGGGCGCCGTCGTGGATTTCGCCGGGATTGACGGTGATGATCTGGCCGGGGCCCGCCTGCACCTGGCCGCGGCCGCTGTGCGAGACCTGCGCGCCCTGGCGCATGACACCGATGCCGAACTGGTCATGCGTGTGCCGCGCGAAGGCGCGGCCGCTGCGCGCGGCCACGGCGTGTACGCCGGCCAGGGCGCTGCGGGGCATGACGAATTGGGCAAGGGCCATGAGATATCCGCAAGGCAAAACAGGCAGTATCGCCGCGGCAGGCAGCGCGAATCAAGCGGGTCAGGCAAGGCGGGGCGGCGAAGGGGGCCGCGGCCGTGGACAAGATCCCGTCCGGCTTCGCTGCGCCTATTGCAATCCGTTCCAGCGCGTCACTGCCGGCTCGGCCGCCGCCCATTTCCATTGCCCGTCTTGCTGCAGGCAGATCTGGCTGATGTAGGCCTCGGTGGGCGCCTTGTCGACGGTCACGGTGAACAGTACTTCGCGGCAGCGCGCCAACGGCGTGTCAATTTCGCGCACGACCTGGATGCTGCCTTGTTCATTGCCGACCGGTAGCCAACGGCGGATCTGCCATTGGCGCACCTGGCCTGGCGTCAACTGTCCGGCCGCATTGGCCATGACGTTTTGCTGGTCATTCTTCCATTCGCGCAGCACGTATTTGACGGTGGCGTCCACCGCCGCCTGCACGCTGATGCCGATGGCATAGCCTGCCACGGGATTGGCGGTGGCCGCTCCGCTGGCCGTGCCGACGATGGCGCCGGTGGCGCTGCCGATGGATGAACTCTGGCAGCCCGCCAAGCCCAGCGCGGCGCCCAGCGCCAGTAACCCGATTGCGGCGGACCTCACTGCAACGATCCCCAGCGGGCCGTGGCCGGTTCGGCGTTGGCCCAACGCCATTGTTCGCCGTCTTGGCAGACGGTGGTGATGTAGAACTCGCGTTGCGGCGTGTCGGCGGGCCTGTCGATTGAAAACACGACCTCTTTGCAGCGCAGGTCCTGGTCGCCGATCAAACGGCTGATCGTGACCTGGCCTTGGGCGTCGCCTTCGATCGGCAATTGGTGTTTGACCCGCCAATCCGCTACCTCGCCGACCGCCAGCGGCGCCGCCGCCCGCGCGATGGCGTCTTGCTCTTCGCCGCGGGTCTTGCGCTGGGCATAGGCCAGGGCGGCCTTCGCGCCTGCCTGTACGCCCAAGCCGATACCGGTGGCGACGGTGGCGTTGTCGGTGAGCTTGTTGGCGATGGCGGCGCCCGCGATGCCCGCTCCCGCGCTGGTGCCTTCGGAGAGGAGCGAGTTGCAGCCTGATAGCGCGCTGGCGCACACGACGGATAGCGCCACGCGCTGCACGATCAAACGTTGACGGGTAAACGACACTGCATGACTCCTGGAACGCTATGCGCGGGCAGTATAGGAGTGCGGCAGCGGGGTGTTGGCAGGTCTTTACAGTTCTTGATGAATGGCTGGCAACGGATACCAAATAGGTTGCGACGCGTGTTTGGATGTTTCTATTGGCGTCCGCCGCGGCTGAAGACCTCGCGCAGCGCGGCGGCGAACAACGCATCCACGTTGCGGCGCAGCCCGTCGGCGCGGGTGAACAGGGAAATTGGCGGCAAGGTCCAGTCGAAAGAATACGGCACGATGGCCGCGCCGGCGATACGCACCAGCTCGTCGGCGATGTCGGCCGGCAGGATGGACACGGCCCGGTCGCTGGCCACGATCATTTCGCCGATCAGCTTGGACGAATCGCTTTGCACCGACGGGGTCGGGGGCGTCAGCCCGGCGCGCAGGAAAATATCGGCGACCTGTTCGCGGATCGGGCTGTCGGGTGTGCCCAGGATCCAGTCCAGGTCGGCCAGCATGTTCCATTCCAGCCGGGTGCGGCCCAGCCGGGCGGCCAGGCGGCGGCTGGCGATCAGGCGCGGCGGCTGGTGGTACAGCACCTCGAAATCGATCTGGCCCAGGTCCACCGACGGCGTGGCCCAGCCCACCACCACGTCCAGCGTGTGGTCGCGCAACTGGCGCAGCAGCGCCGGGCCCTGGCCTTCGTGGATGGTCGCGGTGATGCCGCGCCCCTGCGGCACGGTGCGGGCGATGGCGGCCGACAGCATCTGCCCCGACACGAACGGAATCACGCCGATGTGCAGGTGGGCCGCGTGGCCGGCAGCCACGGCTTCCATTTCCTGCACCAGGTGGCCCAGGTCGTGGACCAGGGCGCGGGCCCGGGCCAGCACCACCGCGCCCAGCGGCGTGGGCGTCATGCCGCGCACCGAGCGCTCGAACAGCGGCACGTCGAACATGCTTTCCAGTTCGGCCAGCGCATTGGTCACGGCGGGCTGGCTGGTCGCCATGTGTTCGGCCACCCGGGTCAGGGACCCATGCTGCTCGATCTGCAGCAGCAGCATCAGGTGGCGCATCTTCAGCCGCGAGGTCAATTTCCGGATAACCTCGTCCGGGGAAAACGGCGTCATAGACAAGCCATAATTAAAAGGTGATGTGACAATATTAAATCTGAATGATCACCTTATGCCTTCGGCCCTAGAATTTTCCCTATTCAAGACTAGGAGGCGCCGCCCCATGAATTCGCAATCCGACCGCCAGGCCGCTCTGGACTATCACGAGTTTCCCACCCCGGGGAAAATCTCTGTCGTGGCGTCCAAGCCGCTGACCAACCAGCGTGACCTGGCCCTGGCGTACTCGCCCGGGGTGGCGGCGGCCTGCGAGGAAATCGTGGCGGATCCGGCCAATGTGTTCCGCTACACCGGCCGTGGCAATCTGGTGGGCGTGATCACCAACGGCACCGCGGTGCTGGGCCTGGGCAATATCGGCGCGCTGGCCTCCAAGCCGGTGATGGAAGGCAAGGCCGTCCTGTTCAAAAAATTCGCCGGCCTGGACGTGTTCGACATCGAGATCAACGAAACCGACCCGGACAAGCTGGTCGAGATCATCGCCGGCCTGGAAGCCACCTTCGGCGGCATCAACCTCGAAGACATCAAGGCGCCGGAATGCTTCACGGTCGAGCGCAAGCTGCGCGAACGCATGAAGATTCCCGTCTTCCATGACGATCAGCACGGCACCGCCATTACCGTGTCGGCCGCGTTCATCAACGGCCTGAAGGTCGTGGGCAAGCAGATCGACAAGGTCAAGGTCGTGACCTCTGGCGCCGGTGCGGCGGCCCTGGCCTGCCTGGACCTGATGGTGGACCTGGGCTTGCCGCTGGAAAACATCTGGGTGACCGACATCGAGGGCGTGGTCTTTGAGGGCCGCACCACGTTGATGGACCCGGACAAGGCGCGCTTCGCGCAAAAGACCGATGCCCGCAAGCTGGCCGAAGTGATCGAGGGCGCCGACGTGTTCCTGGGCCTGTCGGCCGGCGGCGTGCTCAAGCCGGAAATGGTCGCCACCATGGGCCCGCGTCCGCTGATCCTGGCGCTGGCCAACCCCACCCCGGAAATCCTGCCGGAAGTGGCGCACGGCGTGCGCGACGACGTGGTGATGGCCACCGGCCGTTCGGACTATCCGAACCAGGTCAACAACGTCCTGTGCTTCCCGTACATCTTCCGCGGCGCGCTGGATGTGGGCGCCACCACCATCACGCGCGAAATGGAAATGGCCGCCGTTCACGCCATTGCCCAACTCGCCGAAGAAGAGCAGAACGAAGTCGTGGCGGCCGCCTATGGCACCTATGACATCTCGTTCGGCCCTGAATACCTGATTCCCAAGCCGTTCGATCCGCGCCTGATCGTGCGCATCGCGCCGGCGGTGGCCAAGGCCGCCATGGACGGCGGCGTGGCCACGCGTCCGCTGGCCGACCTGGAAGCCTACGAAGAACAGCTGCAGCAGTTCGTGTACCACTCGGGCGCCTTCATGAAGCCGCTGTTCTCGGCGGCCAAGCGCATCGTGCGCGGCGGCGGCAAGTCGCGCATCGTCTTTACCGAAGGCGAAGACGAGCGCGTGCTGCGCGCCGTGCAGGTGATCGTCGACGAAGGCCTGGCCCGTCCGATCCTGGTCGGCCGCCCCGCCGTATTGCTCTCGCGCATCGAGAAGTTCGGCCTGCGCCTGCGCCTGGGCGAAGACGTCGAAGTCACCAACCCCGAATACGACGAACGCTTCCACCAGTACTGGACGACCTACTGGGAACTGATGTGCCGCCGCGGCATCACCAAGGAAATGGCGCGCGTGGAAATGCGCCGCCGCCTGACGCTGATCGGCGCGATGATGGTGCACCTGGGCGACGCCGACGGCATGGTCTGCGGCACGGTCGGCGCGTACCACGACCACCTGCGTTTCGTGGACGAAGTGATCGGCCGCCGGCCCGGCGCCAACGTCTACGCCGCCATGAACATCCTGCTGCTCAACGAGCGCACGGTGGTGCTGGTGGACACGCATGTGAATGATGAACCGACGGCCGAGCAGATCGCCGAGTTCACGATTGCCGCGGCCCGCGAAATGAGCCGCATGTTCCTGGCCCCCAAGGTGGCGCTGCTGTCGCGGTCGAACTTCGGTTCGGGCAGCTCGGCGTCGGGTGCCAAGATGCGCCGCGCGCTGGAGCTGGTGCGCGAAGCCGCGCCGGAACTGGAAATCGACGGCGAAATGCACGGCGACTGCGCGCTGGACGAGGCGCTGCGCCTGCGCATCCTGCCCTCGTCCACGCTCAAGGGCGAAGCCAATCTGCTGGTGTGCCCGAACGTGGACGCCGGCAACATCGCCTACAACCTGCTCAAGACGGCCGCCGGCGGCAATGTCGCGGTGGGTCCGATCCTGCTGGGCGCCAACGCGCCGGTGCACATTTTGACCTCCAGCTCGACCGTGCGCCGCATCATCAACATGACGGCCATGACGGTGCTGGACGCCAACCGCGTCGAAGGCTGATTCAGTGTGCGCCTTGTCCCTTGGGGCAGGGCGCTGGCAGCAAAGGACGCAAGTCCGCCCGCTTGAATGCAAACGCCCGCTACATCCTGGGATGAAGCGGGCGTTTTCTTTGCGCGGCCGCTCGGGCCGCCGGGCATCAGTTGGAGCTGGCCTTCCAGGTGCCGTCGGGCTGCTTGCAGAACCAGAACTTCCAGGTCTCGGTGGTCTTGGCACGCGCGAAATCGCCTTCCAGCAGGCGGCAGGTGCGGTCGCCGGACAGCGTGCTGGTCTGCAGCGGCGTGATCTTGGCGGTGATGGGGGCCTGCTTGCCTTTGGGCGTGCTGGACCATTGGGTGGTCTGGCCGTCGGGCGCGTTGTTCAGCGTGTCGGCCACGGCCTTGTGGAACACGGGTTGGTCGGCCTTGGGGATTTCGGTGATCAGGGCATGGTTCAACATGACGGCGGGGGCTGCCAGGGCAGCGCCGGAGGCGCCGCAGGCAAGCAGGCCGATAGCGATCAGGCGGGTGGTTTTCAAAGCGGACTCCCTCGTTGTTATTGATAGGTAGGCTGCGCGGGCAGCCGATCAGCTCCGATGGTACGCGAAGCCGCGGGCTCTTGTCTTGATCCATGCCAGCCGGACACAAGGCACGCCGGGCCAAAAAAAGCCGCCTGGAGAGGCGGCCAAGGTACAACAAGGGGAGGGGTAAATCGATACGCGGGCGGTCAAGCCCGGCGAGGCAACGGCGGCCGCCTCCGGGCAGCCGCGACGTGGACGCCGCTTAGTTGCTGCGGTGGTACGCGCCCGAGAACGGCAGGTCGTTGGGCTCTACGTTCGACACTTGGCCTGCCGCGCGGGCGGCGGCCAGTTCGGCTTGTACTTGCTCGCGGGTCACGCCAGACTGAGGGGCGCCATACACGCCTTGGAACGGCATGTCGTTGGGTTCGACGTTCGAGACCTGGCCGGCGGCCTTGGCGGCAGCCAGTTCGGCTTGCACCTGGGCGCGGGTCGGCCCTTCGTACGGGGTGCCGTAAACGCCTTGGAACGGCACGTTGTTCGGTTCGATGTTCTGCGAGGCGTAGGCGCCGGCGCTCAGGGCGGCCAAGGACATCAATAGGGCGGTAGCAAAGGTCTTTTTCATGGTGAATCTCCGATTTCTAGAGCCGGGGAGCGAATCAGGCGGCCTATCCGTCGTGCTTCGTTGTTGTTTCCCGATGACTGTATGGTGCGCCGAATCAATCTAAGGATAAACCCTTATATTGGTAAATGATTTTTCCATAAATGGGAAAATTATGGTCATTTACGAATTTTGTATCCATTAAAGTTGGCAATAGCCCCCCGGGATGGCCTGCGGCGAGCGCAAAAAAAGCCGCCTGATCAGGCGGCCAACGTCTTTCAAGGGTAGGGGCGGGGGCCCTTGTGCGCGGGCGCTTTGCTAGCGTTTGGCGGCTCCCTTGAAGGGCGTGTCGTCCGGTTCGGCCTCGGAAACTTTGCCCGCGGCTTTGGCGGCCGCCAGGTCCTTTTCGACTTGTGCGCGGGTCGGTTCGGCCTTTGTGGAACCGCCCGATGCCTGGAACGGGGTATCGTCGGGCTCGACATTGGATACCTGGCCGGCGGCCTTGGCGGCGGCCAGCTCGGCCTCCACTTGGGCGCGGGTCGGGCCGTTATCCGGGGTGCCCGCCACGCCCTGGAACGGAACATCGTCAGGTTCGACGTTCTGCGCCGCATAAGCGCTGGCGCTCAGGGCAGCCAAGGCCAGTATCAATGTGGTGGCAAAAGTTTTGTTCATGGTGTCTCTCCGGTTCAAATTCCAGGGAGCGAATCCGGTGGCCTATCCGCCGATTGCCTAATGCCGCTTCCCGAGGGATGGATACTGCGCCAGATCGAGATGGGGATAAACCCTTGTTTCTATAAAGATTTTCCCACCGGCAAGGGTAATAAATCAGATAGTTCCAATTGCCATCCGCCATTATTCGAAATTCTCCTATTCTCATCGGGAGCCGTATGGAAAAGCTGGACCTCACCGGGGCGAAGGCGACGCTGCTGATTACCCTGTACGCCAAAGCCCAGGAAAGCCGCCTGCCTGATTCCCTGTTGCGCGACCGTTACGCTGCCGACGCGGTATCGCGCATCGATCACGACTTTGCCGCCTTGGGCCTGCGGCACGACGAAATGATCGGCCTGGCCATGCGGGCCCATGCGCTGGACGCCTGGACCCGGGAATTCCTCGACGCGCATCGTGTGGCCACGGTGCTGCACCTGGGATGCGGGCTGGATACGCGCGTGTTCCGGGTGGACCCGCCGCCGGAGGTGGCCTGGTTCGAGGTGGACTATCCCGAGGTGATTGCCCTGCGCCGCAAGCTGTACCCGGAGCGGCCGGGTTGCCACTTGATCGGGACGTCCGTGACCGAGCTGGGCTGGCTCGCGCAGGTGCCCGCCGGGCGGCCGACGCTGGTCGTGGCCGAAGGCCTGTTCCTGTATCTGCCCGAGGCCGCGCTATTGCCCTTGCTGCGCACCGTGACGACGCAGTTTCCGGCGGGCGAGGTGATTTTCGATGCCTATAGCCGCCTGGGCCTGGCGCTGGTGGCGCGCAACCGCATGATCCGGGCGACTGGCGCGGTCACGCAATGGAGCCTGAACAATCCGCAGGATCTGGAGGCGCTGGTGCCCGGACTGAGGCTGCGCAGCGAGCAGATGGTGCAAGACGGCCGCAGTCCGGCGCAGTTGGCGCGGTACACGCTCGCCTCGCGGGTGATGATGGGGGTGATGCGCCGGGTTGCGCCATTGCGCCGCGCGGGGCGGCTGCTGCGTTACCGGTATTAGGCGCGCGCCGCCTGTTGCGGGCGGCGTGTGTCATCTGCGCCGCTTTGAGGCAGCGCCGCCATCAGTAATGCGGCGGCAGCTCGTCGCGCAGGCTGCGCAACGGCGCCGCGCCTTCGGGCGCCTGCTGGCGCAGGTCGGCCACCTCGCGCTGCAGCCGGTCGATCTGCTGCTGTTGGCGCACGATGATCTGGTTCAACTGTTCGAGCAGGTCGTCGGCGAAGCTGGCCTTGACCTCCAGGTCCAGCAGCCGGCGTTCGATGTCTTGCGAATTTTCCATGCGAGTATTAGAACCCATTCTCCGCGTCCGCCCCAGAAGGAGCCTTGAGTGACCGCTTACCCCCGCCGCCCCGGCCCCATGGCCCGTCCGATTCTGCATGGCCTGCTGGGCATGGCGCCGGCGATGGCGGCCATGGCGCAGTCGCCGGTGCCCGAGACGGCCCCGGTGGTGGTGACCGGCACGCGGCTGGGGGTGTCCGTGCTGGACACGCCGGGGTCGGTGGACGTGGCCGACGGCGGCGCGATGCGCCGCGGCCAGGCCGGCATCAACCTGTCCGAAGGCCTGGCCGGGGTGCCAGGGCTGCAGATCCAGAACCGCCAGAACTATGCGCAGGACCTGCAGATTTCCAGCCGCGGCTTCGGCGCGCGTTCCTCCTTCGGGGTGCGCGGCGTGCGCCTGTATGTGGACGGCATTCCGGCCACGATGCCCGACGGGCAGGGCCAGACCTCGAACATCGACATCGGCTCGCTGGACCGGGTAGAAGTGCTGCGCGGGCCGTTTTCGGCGCTGTACGGCAATTCGTCGGGCGGCGTGATCCTGGCCTATACCGAGGACGGCGCCGCGCCGCCATCGGTGTCGGCATCGGCCTGGGGCGGCAGCTTCGGCACCTGGCGCTACGGCGCCAAGGCGTCGGGCGCCGACGGGGCGGTGGACTACGTGCTGGACCTGTCGCGCATGACCACCGACGGCTATCGCGACCGCAGCGCGGCGCGCAAGAACCTGGGCAACGCCAAGCTCGGCATGCAGCTCGACAACGCCAGCCGCCTGACGATCGTGGCCAATAGCGTGGACCTGACGGCGCAAGATCCGTTGGGGCTGACTTACGCGCAGTTCCAGGACGCTCCGCGCAGCGCCGATCTGGCGTCGCAGTACGACACCCGCAAGACGGTGCGGCAGAGCCAGGGCGGGCTGGTCTACGAGCGCCACGTCGACGGCGCCCATACGCTGCGCGTGATGCTGTATTACGGCCAGCGCGACACCACCCAGTTCCAGGCGATTCCGCCGGCGGCGCAGACCGCGCCGACGCAGGCGGGCGGGGTCATCGACCTGACGCGCCGCTACGGCGGGGCGGATGTGCGCTGGACCGCCGAGCTGGCCATGGCCGGACGGCCGCTGACGCTGGTGGGCGGCTTCGCCTACGACACGATGCGCGAGACCCGCCGCGGCTACCAGAACTTCACCGGTACGGGCGCCAGCCAGCAACTGGGCGTGCAGGGCGCGCTGCGGCGCGACGAGACCAATACCGTCTACAACGCCGATCCCTACGTGCAGGCCTCATGGCGCGTGGCGCCGCGGTGGACGCTGGACGCGGGCCTGCGCTACAGCACGGTGGATTTCGATTCGCGCGATCACTACATCGTGCCCGGCAACGGCGACGACAGCGGCAGCGCGCGTTACCGCCGCGCCCTGCCGGTGGCGGCCATCGGCTACGAACCCGCCGCCGACACGCGCGTGTATGCGTCGTATGGACGCGGCTTCGAGACGCCCACGCTCAATGAAATTTCATACCGCCCCGGCGGCTTGCCGGGGCTGAACTTCGGGCTGGCGCCGGCGCTCAGCACGAATCTCGAAGCCGGTCTGAAGACGCGGCTGGGCGGCGGCCTGCTGACGGCCGCGGTGTTCCACGTGTCGACCGACGATGAGATCGTCTCGGCCGGCAGCAGCGGCGGGCGCGCCACCTTTCGCAACGCGGGCCGCACCCGCCGCGATGGCGTGGAACTGGGCTGGAATACGCGCTTTGCCGGGCAATGGCGTGCGCAGTTCGCCTACACCTGGCTGGATGCGCGCTATCGCGACGATGCCGGCGGCGCCATCCTTGCGGGCAACCGCATTCCGGGCATCGCGCGCCATTCGGCGTTCGCCTCGCTGGGCTGGGCGCCGCCGCAAGGCTGGCAGGCCGCCATCGAGGGCCGCTACCTCAGCCAGCTGTATGCGGACGACGCCAACGAGGCGGCGGCCCCCAGCTACGCGGTGGCCGCGATTTCCGCGGGCTACATCAAGCAGGTCGGCGCCTGGGAATTGAGCGCCTATGCGCGGGTCGACAACCTGTTCGACCGCCGCTACGCCGGCTCGGTCATCGTCAACGAGAGCAACGGCCGCTATTACGAACCGGCGCCGGGGCGCAGCGTGGGGATGGGGCTCGGCGCCACGTACCGGTATTGACGCGCCCGGCTCAATCCGCGCCGGCTTGGCCGTAGCAGAAATCGTGGTCTTCGCAGGCCGCGCAGCCAGGCGCGGCGGCGGCGGGCAGGCCGGCGTGTTCACAGGCGGCGTAGGCCAGGAATTGCTTCCAGCGCAGGTTGCGGGTGTTGCGCGCCACCAGCTCGGGGTAGTGGCGGGTCAACAGCGCGGTGACGTCTTCGCGGCCGCTCAGGCCCAGGTCGCGCCACAGATGGTCGGGCCGCAGGCAGGCGTGCGCCAGCACGCTGGTGACCAGCGGCATGCTGGCGCAGCCGGGCGCGCCGTAGGCATCGAGCAGTACGCGCAGCAGCAAGGTGAAACCCGGCTGCGGATCGTCCAGGCCTTGCGCGGCGTACGCGGCAAGCTGCGCCGGCAGCTTGGCCAGCGCCGGGTCGCGGCTGTCTTGCGCGCCGGGAAACAGCTGCGTCAACGCCTCGTCCAGTTCGCCGGGCGCCAGGCCGCAGCGGGCCAGGTCGCGCAGCGCCAGGCTCTTGCCGATGACCGTCGCGAAAAATACGGCGTCGGGCTGGCCGGGCGCGGCGTGGCGCAGCAGCGCACAGGCCATGGTGGCGGTGTCTTGGGGGGAATTGGCGACGACGGCGTTCATGGCTGCGATAAACCGTTAAGGCGTTAATGAATACGATATAAGCTGCAATATATAACGAATGGCCGGCGGCTTTGCCTTGCCGGTGGTCAAGCGGCATCGGGACTGACCCGGCGCTGCTTCGAAGGCGGCGGTATCATCGGCCCGACTTCCATTTCCAGGTCCACCCGGATGTTTCAACCTGCCCCCATGCTTTCCCGCCATCTTTCCCGCGCATTGCTGGCGCTGGCCATGGCGGCCGCGTTGCCGTTGATGGCGCCGCCGGCCGCGGCCTACGACATCGGCGCCGTGATCGACGCCGTGCGCCTGTCCCGCTACCCCCTGCGCGAACCGGAGCGCCGGGTGTGGGGCGCCGAGAACGCCAAGGACGCGCTGCTGGTCGGTCAGATGGACAACCGGCTGTATCTATACCGCTATCTGCGCCCGGCCCAGGCCGGCGGGCAGCCGGAACTGGCGTTCCGGTCGCGGCCGCTGGCGATCGACCCGGCGCAATGGAACGTGTCGCGGCAGGAAAACGTCAGCGCGTCGGCGCCGCGCGACGGGCAGGCGTTCTATTGGGTGGCCTACACGTACAGCGATGCCGACGATACCCAGGCCAACGGTTTCCTGGTGGATGCGTCCGGCGCCGTGGTGACGGTGCGCGCCGACGCCGCCCGCGTGGTGGCGACGGCGGACCGGCCCTGGGACGATGCCCGGCGCGAGCAGGCGCTGGCCACGCTCAAGCCGGCCTTGGTCACGTATCCCAGCCGCCTGAAGGCGCTTCCGGCCGATGTCCGCTTCGAATACCGCGCGCCGGTCGACGCCACCGCCACCTTCCGCGCGCTGCACCAGGCGGCGTTCGCCATTGCTCGCGGCAAACCCGAATTCAACCGGGCGGTCACGGCGTTGCGCCGCTTCGTGCTGGAACAGGACTATCGCGACATCGACCCGGACGGCAAGGACCCTGAGTTGGTGGCCGCGCTGAACGACTATGGTTTCTGGCTGGCCGAGGCAGGCAACCCGGCCGAGGCCGACGCGGTGCTGGGCGAAGTGCTGCGGCGCGACCCGGCGCGCACGCCTGCCTATTTGAACCGGGCCGATGCGCGCCTGAAGCTGCGCGACCAGCGGCGGGACCAACGCGCTTATTTCGACGTGCTGGCGCAGGAAGACTACCGGCAGTATTGCGCGCGCCGCCTGGCGGCGAACGAGCCGATACCGGCCAAGATCGCCGACCGCATCGGCGTGGCGCTGGGCAGCAAGACGCTGGATGCGGCCGCCTGCCGCCCGCGCCTGGCGATTTTCCAGGCGATCCGGGCGCGTGACCTGGACGCCGTGCGCGCGGAACTGGCGCGCGGGCAAGATCCCAACGGCGTCAACGAAAACGGCGTATCGGCGCTGAACGCGGCGGCGTCGGCCAAGCAGATCGAGATGGTGCGCGCGCTGCTGGCGGCGGGCGCCGACGTCAACGGACCGACCCGTGGCGCGCCGCTCCTGTCCAGCGCTTTGCCGGACGGGCGCGATACCCGTCCGCTGGCCGAGCGCTACGCCCTGGCCGACCTGCTGGTGGCGGCCGGCGTGTCGATCGAGGCGCCCGATTCCAGCGGCACGCCGTTGCTGCTGCGCCGCGTGTGGTATTCCGGCGAAGACAAGGACACGCTGGACTACCTGCTGGCCAAGGGCGCGAATCCGAATGGCCGCGACAAGAGCGGCCGCTCGGTGCTGCATGGGGCCATGAGCAGCCCGTCCAAATTCTGGTTCGCCGAGAAACTGCTGGCCAAGGGCGCGGACATCAACGCCGCCTATATCCGCATGTACTACGGCAACCAGGCGATGTGGGAGACTCCGCTGCTGGAGGCGCTGCGCGAAGCGCCGGTCGAAGACCTCAAGCCGCAGTCCGCCTATGCGCCGTCGGAACGGGTGGCGTTCGCGCTGGTGCATGGCGCGGATCCGGCGGCGGGCGGCTATGGGCCCAAGGACGGCCCGGTGCGCGCCGGCCTGGACGAGACGCTCAGCCTGGCGGCGCGGCAGTTGTCGCCCGAGCTGGTGGACCAGGTGGCACAGGCCGCCGCCGGCAAGCCCCACGCGCCCATGACGACGGCGCCGCTGACCAGCCTGCTGCGCCAGTGGAACGAGGTTGAACTGCGCGCCGACGCGAAGCAGAACAGCGCCGAATGGGACGGCCAGCGCGCCCGGCTGCGCGCCACCGCCGAGCGCCTGCTGGCGGCGGGTGTGCCCCTGGCCTATGCCGGTAACCCTGCGGGGACGGTCGGCAACCAGATCGCGCCGCTATCGCTGCCGTGGCTGCCCGATGACCTGTACCTGGCCTGGCTGAAGGCGGGCGCGGATCCGTCGGACCGCAGCGATGGCGGGATCCGCCTGCGCGGCGTAACGGACGCCGCGGCGCTACCTTTGGTGATCATGCTGCAGCAGGGCAACGACGCGAAGGCGCGCATGCTGCTCGAGCACGATGCGCCGCTGTACGCCACGCCGGCGCGCTGCGGCATGGCGGTGGCGGACATACTGGCCTGGCAGGCCAGCGACGGCGGCCCCTTGTCGCCGTCCGGCGCGCGGGCGGTCAAGCGCGTGCTGGACGGCGCCGCCAATGCGCCGGCCTGCGACCTGGAGCAAGGCGCGCGGGTGCAGCCGTACGTCGGCATGACCGCCCGGCAACTGGCGGACAGGCTGGGCATCACGCTGGCGGTGAAGACGCAGGGAGGTTGACGCCAAGCCGATGCGGGATGCGGGCGGTACTCCGGTTCCAGGATGACCCCGAGGCCGCAAAACCATCCGCCAGGAAAGCAGGCGCCCTACGCGGCGCCCCAAAAAAAACAGGCGCCGCAAGGCGCCTGTTTTGTCGTCAGCGAGTGACGGGTCTTACATGGCGTGGCCCATGTTGACGTTCATGTTGTACAGCACCCAGGCCGAACCGCCGACGATGATCGCGATGATCAGCACGGTGAAGACGAACGTGAGCAGGTTGTCGCGGGCCGATTTCGACGCGCCCATGTGCAGGAAGTACACCAGCTGCACCAGCAGCTGGAGCACGCACAGCGCCACCACGCCGATGATGGTGATGGTGTGGGACAGGGCGCCGCTCATCACCAGGCCAAACGAGCCGAAGGTGAGCAGGAGCGAAAGGATGAAACCGATGATGTAGGACTTCAGGCTGCCGTGGTCGGCGGCGTGATCGTCATGGCCGTGTGCGGCCGCAGCGGAGTGCGACATCAGAGGGCTCCCAGAAGATAGACGAAGGTGAAGACGCAGATCCAGACGATGTCCAGGAAGTGCCAGAACAGGCTCAGGCACGCCAGGCGACGCTTGTTGATCGAGTCCAGGCCATGACGGCGGATCATGTCGATCAGGACGACGATCCAGATCAGGCCGAACGTGACGTGCAGGCCGTGGGTGCCGATCAGCGTGAAGAACGCCGACAGGTAGGCGCTGCGGCCGGGGCCCGCGCCTTCGGTGATCAGGTGATGGAATTCATAGACTTCCATCGCGATGAAGCCCGCGCCGAACAGGAACGTGACCATCAACCAGCCGATTGCGCGGCGCTTGTTGTTGGCGTGCACGTTCAGGTTGGCCATGCCGAAGGTGAAGCTGGAAAAGAGCAGCAACAGGGTTTCGACCAGCACGAACTTCAGGTCGAACAGTTCCTTGCCCGTCGGGCCGCCCGCGGTGGCGTTGGACAACACCGCGAACGTGGCGAACAGCACCGAAAAGATCAGCAAGTCGCTCATGAGGTAGACCCAGAAACCGAAAACGGTCTTGGATCCATCGTCATGGTGCGCGTGATCGTCGTGACCCGCGTGGGGGTGAGTGGCTACGGCTTGAATCATGGCTCAGGCGGCCTTCTGCATTTTTTCAAAGTGGGCGTTCTCGATCCGCTCGACTTCAGCGGCCGGGACCCAGTAATCGACGTCGCGGTCGTAGGCGCGGACGATGAACGAACCGATCATGCCGACGAAACCAACGATGGCGAGCCACCAGATGTGCCAGATCAAGGCAAAGCACATCACCAGGCCGAACGCGCCGATGTAGACGCCGGCGCCCGTGTTCTTGGGCATGTGGATGTCTTCGTACTTGGCCGGGCGCTTGTAGGCCTTGCCGCTCTGCTTGTCTTCCCAGAACTGGTCCAGTTCATCGACATGAGGAACGTGGGCGAAGTTGTAGAAAGGAGCAGGCGAGGAAATCGACCATTCCAGGGTGCGGCCATCCCAGGGATCGCCGGTGGCGTCCTGGTTCTGCTTGCGCTGGCGAACCGAGACGAACACTTGCTGCAGCAGGAACCAGATGCCCAGCATGATCAGCGCGGCGCCAGCCAGCGCGACCAGCAGGTAGGGCTGCCATTCGGGGTTGTCGTAGTGGTTCAGGCGACGCGTCATGCCCTTGAAGCCCAGGATGTACAGGGGCATGAAGGCCATGAAGAAACCGACGAACCAGCAGTAGAACGAGTAGCGGCCCAGGCGTTCGTTCAGCGTGAAGCCGAACGCCTTGGGGAACCAGTAGGTCATGCCGGCGATGCAACCGAACACCACGCCACCGATGATGGTGTTGTGGAAGTGGGCGATCAGGAACAGGCTGTTGTGCAGCACGAACGACACGCCGGGGATGGCCAGCATCACGCCGGTCATGCCGCCGATGACGAACACGATCATGAAGCCCAGCGTCCACAGCACCGGGGTGGTGATGCGCAGACGGCCGCGGTAGATGGTGAACAGCCAGTTGAAGATCTTGGCCCCGGTCGGGATCGAGATGATCATTGTGGCGATGCCGAAGAACGCGTTGACGTTGGCCCCCGCGCCCATGGTGAAGAAGTGGTGCAGCCAGACCAGGAACGACAGCACGCCGATGGCGGCCGTGGCGTAGACCATGGACTTGTAGCCGAACAGGGTCTTGCGGGCGAACGTGGCAACCACTTCGGAATACACGCCGAAGGCAGGCAGCACCAGGATGTAGACCTCGGGGTGGCCCCAGATCCAGATCAGGTTCACGTACATCATGACGTTGCCGCCCATGTCGTTCGTGAAGAAGTGCGTACCCAGGTAGCGGTCGGCCGTCAGCAGCGCCAGGGTGGCGGCCAGCACGGGGAAGGCGGCCACGATCAGCACGTTGGTGACCAGCGAGGTCCAGGTGAAGATCGGCATCTTCATCAGGCTCATGCCCGGCGCGCGCATGCGCAGGATGGTCACGATGAAGTTGATGCCGCTAAGTGTTGTACCCAGCCCTGATATCTGCAGCGCCCAGATGTAGTAATCCACCCCGACGCTTGGGCTGTAGTCCAGTCCGGACAGCGGCGGATAGGCGAGCCAGCCGGTCGCGGCGAATTCGCCCACGAACAGCGAGATCATCATCAGCGCGACGCCGGCGCCGAACAGCCAGAAGCTCAGCGAGTTCAGGAACGGGTAGGCCACGTCGCGGGCGCCGATCTGCAGCGGCACCACAATGTTCATCAGCCCGGTGATGAAGGGCATCGCCATGAAGAAAATCATGATGACGCCGTGGGCGGTGAAGATCTGGTCGTAATGGTGCGGCGGCAGGAAACCGGCGGAGTCGACCGAGGCGACGGCCAACTGGGTACGCATCATGATGGCGTCGGCAAAGCCGCGCAGCAGCATGATCAGCGCGACGATGATGTACATCACGCCGATGCGCTTGTGGTCGACGGAGGTGAGCCATTCCGTCCAGAGGTACTTCCACTTGCCGAAGTAGGTGACGGCGCCGAAGACCGCTAGGCCTCCCAGGCACACGGCGGCCAGCGTAACCATGACGATAGGTTCATGGTACGGAATGGCCTCGAGGGTGAGTTTCCCGAGCATTGTTAGTTGATTCCTGCGATCAGATTATTCGACGTGGGGGTGCACGTGGCGGAGTCCACGCCGGCCATCTTGGACATGGTGCTGCCCAGGATGAAATCGAACATGGACGGCGGCACCGAGGCGTACTTGGCGACCGGGTTGCGCTCGCTGCGCTTGGTCAGCTCTTGGTAGACCTCGGGGGTCAGCGCCGTCGGCGAAGCCTTCGCTTCCTTGACCCAGTTGTCGAACCCTTCCTGCGTCGTGGCGATGGCCTTGAAGCGCATGCCGGAGAAACCGGCGCCGCTGTAGTTGGCCGAGATGCCCGCATAGGTGCCGGGTTCACGCGCGTTCAGGTGCAGCTTGGTTTCCATGCCCGCCATCGAATAGATCTGGCTGCCGAGCTGGGGAATGAAGAACGAGTTCATGACCGACGCCGAGGTGATCCGGAAATTGACCGGCACGTCCACGGGGAACGCGATCTCGTTGACGGTGGCGATGTCGTAGTCGGGGTAGATGAACAGCCACTTCCAATCCAGCGAAACCACCTCGATGGTCACCGGCTTGTGTTCGGACACGAGCGGCTTGTAGGGATCCAGCGCGTGCGTGGAGCGCCAGGTGATCACGGCAAGAATCGCCACGATGATACAAGGCACGGTCCAGACCACGACTTCGATCGCCGTGGAGTGAGCCCACTTGGGCTGGTAGTCAGCTTTGGTGTTGGAGGCGCGGTACTTCCAGGCGAAAGCCACGATCATGAAGAGGACCGGAATCACGACCAGGAGCATCAGCCCCGTGGCAGTGAACAGCAGGGTCCGTTCCTGCATGCCGATATCTCCCTTGGGGGAGAGGATTTCCATGTTGCAGCCGCCAAGCAGCATGACCGCGCCGACGCCGAAAATGCGCGTAAGGGTCGCAAGGAGGGGGTGTTTCACGTACAGCCTTGGATGGAGGGTGGGAAATGCTGCGAAGCAGCAGACTGGAATGCTGCTAGGCAGCAACGTCCATCCTATCGGCTTGATCTGGGTCAAGGCTGCGACGAATGGTCGCATTGCCTGGCCAGCTTTTGCCCTCAATACCCTGGGTTAGGGGTTTTCCCTGGCGGGAGAAGGGCTTGCGGGGCGGGTGGGGGTGCGACGATATGTCGCACCTGCACATTGAGAGATTGTTGCGATGTGTCGTATCCGCGCCAATCAGTCCACCAGGACCTCGCGTTCCGGCCCTGGTTTTTTGGCCAGCTTGCGCTGCAGGGACCGCCGATGCATGCCCAACAGGCGGGCCGCGGCCGACACGTTGCCGCCGGTTTCGTGCAGCGCCTGGTGGATGTGCTCCCATTCTAGGCGGTGCAATGGCGTCATGGTGCTTTCGATCGTAACCGTATCTGCCTTCACCAGACCCAGGGTGCGCAGAATCATCGGCGCCGTGGCGGGCTTGGGCAGGTAGTCGTCCGCGCCGCGCTTGATGGCCTCGACCGCGGTGGCCACGCTGGCGTAGCCGGTGACCAGCAGGATGCGCATGTCGGCGCGCAGAGCCCGAAGGGGACGGATCAGGGTCAGGCCCGAATCCTCGCCCAGGCGCAGGTCCACCAGCGCGAAGGCGGGGCGGATCTCTTCGGCCACGCGCAGCGCTTCGGCGATGCCGGTGGCGGTTCGGGTTTCCAGGCCGCGGCGCGACAGGCTGCGCTGCAGGGTGCGCACGTACAGCTCGTCGTCGTCGATCAAGAGGCCAAGATCGGTCGGATTCAACATTTCAGGTCCCGGGGTTGCCGAGCGGTAAATAAAAGCGGATGCGGGTGCCGCCGCCATCGGCGGCCGTCATGGTCATTTCGCCGCCTAGCTGCTCGACGGTGGCGTGCGACAGGGCCAGGCCCACGCCCAGCCCTCCCGGCTTGCCGCTGTTGAACAGGCTGGTGGCCGGCAGCAGCGTCTGGTCGGGATCGAAGCCGCGACCGTAGTCGCGCACTTCGCCGCGCAGGGCGCCGTAGCCGTATTCCAGATGCAGGTCCACACGCGGTTCGTCGGCGGCTTCGCCGGCGTCGGCCGCGTTGTTCAGCAAGGCCTGCAACAGGTGGGCGATGGCCGGATCCACCCGCAGGCTGGCCGGCAGCACGCCCGAGCGCTGCAGGTTGATGGTCGGCCGGATCAGGCGCCACTGCCCCACCACGCGCACCAGGTCCACCGCGGTTGGGACCGCCAGATTGCGGATGCGTTCCCGGCACAGGGCCAATAGCTGGCCCAGGGTGGCGACGTCTTCCTTCAGGTCGGGGTCCTTGACCTCGGCGGAGATCTCGTCGGCCAGCAGGGTCATGGTCGCCAGCGGGGTGTTCAGTTCGTGCGCCATCGCCGCGGCGTGGGTGGCCAGCGCCACGATGCCTTCGTTGCGGGTGAAGCGCTCGCGCAGGCGTGCCAGTTCGCGTTCGCGGGCCCGCAGGTCGGCGGCCAGGCGGGTCGAGAACACCAGCACGACCACCACGGAAATCAGGAAGTTGGCCGACAGGCCCCACAGCAGCAGGGTGTGGGTATTGACGTCGCCGCGCAGCGGCTGGCCGAAGATGGCGGCGGCGGCATAGCCGGAAATGCCGGCCAGCGCGGCGGCCAGCGCCCAGTTGCGCGGCAGGGCCAGCGCCGCCAGGGCGGTCAGGATCAGGAACATCATGCCGAACGGATTGCTCAGGCCGCCGCTCCAGCCCACCATCCAGGCCAGCGCGGCCATGTCCACCAGCAGGTGGGCGAAGGCGGTGGCATGGGACAGGTCGCGGCTGTGCCGCAGGCGCAGGCTGGCGTAGACGTTGAAGCCGATCAGCACGCCCACGCCGATCCACAGCGGTTCCAGCGGCAGGGCCAGGCCCAGCACGCTGCTGGCGACCAGGATGGTGGCGGCTTGGCCCGCGATGGCGAGCCAGCGCAGGCTGCAGAGGGTACGCAGGAATGAAAAGGCGGAACTACCGGGCATATCCAGACACAGGGTTGCCGGCACAACCGCCGGCGGCACAGGCGCCCGGCGGCGCGGAACGCTGTCATCCAGCGCGCGGCGCAGGGGGCGCCGGCTGCCGTCAGGCCCCGCGAGGGCGCTGGCGGCGGATGTGCTGGCATTGTATGTGGAATCAGGGCGCACCGCAGGCGGCGGGTCTTGTAATGTGTCCCTGATATCAACCCCGCCAGCGGCTGGCAGGCGAGCCTTGAGGCTGCGCGCCGCTGTGCCGGGGTCTGGCGCCGGGGGGGCTACTGGAGGGCGGACGTGCCGCTATGCGCCATCGGGGTGGGCGGGTAGCTTTCCTGGTCGGAGGCCATCTGCCCCTGCATTTCGGCGGTCTGCAGTTCCTGTTCGACCTGGGCGCGGCTTTCTGTGGCGCCGTTGGTGGCGATAGCGGGCGGGTAGTCCTCTTCACCGAAGGTGTATTGGCCATTGGTCTTGGACTGGGCCAGTTCGCTGCTGACCTGGGCCGAGGTTTCGGCCTTGGGGGCCGGGTAGCTCACGCGCCAGTCGCCGTACAGATCGCGCTTGTAGGTCCCGGTGGGGGCGGTGGACTGGACTTGCTGGGCTTGCGCGGCGCCGAAGGCGGTCAGGCCGGCGCAAAGCAACAAAGTAGCTGTCAGGGTCTTCATGAAACGCTCCTAGCAATCAAAGCAAACGGCCTTGGAAGGGGCCGAGCCGTCGTCCCGGTGCGGTCTTGGGACGATTTCCTGTGATGCTGGCGATACCTGCCGGGAGGGGCGGGCGGCGCACCCCCGGGTTTTTAAATTCGACCGGAGGCGCGCCGTTACGTTGCAGAAAACGCGAGTTGTGGTGCAAACAACTATTTCAAGCTTGAAATACAGATGTCAATTCGCTTGCAGTGGCAAAGTCCCTGTTTTTCAGTGGCCGTGCCCGGCGGCGGCCGGCGCCGAGGCTGCCGACAGCGGGCGCGCCACGGCGGTCACCGGAATACGCCGTTCCTTGCCGCCGGCGTCCTGCACCACCAGCGTCAGCGCGACGGGATCGCCCGCCGAAATCTGCTTGGACAGGTCGATCAGCATGACGTGGTAGCCGCCCGGCTTCAGGTCCACCGGCTGGCCGGCGGGCAGGTCGATGGCGGGCACCTGGCGCATTTTCATGACGTCGTTCTGCATCGCCATTTCGTGCACCTCGGTGTGTTTGGCCGCGTCGGATTCCACCGCCACCAGGCGGGCGGGCGCGGCCGAGGTCAGCCGCATGAAGACGCCGGTGGCGTGCTGACTGGGCACCGTGGCGCGCACCCAGGCGTCTTCCACCTTGAGCGCGGCGTCCTGCGCCAGGGCGGGGGCAGCGGTCAGCGTCAGGGCGCCCAGGGCGAAGGCGGCGGCCAGGGACGGGAAAGTGATCTTTTTCATTGGAAATTCCTTGTTCGTGGCGAGGCGGGTCAGAGCACGGTGCGCAGGTCTTGCACGCACTGTTCGGCGGTTTGCTGGTGGCGCAGGGCCAATCGCAGCTTGCCCTGGGCGTCGATGATGTAGGTCAGCGCCGTGTGGTCCATGGTGTAGGAAGAGCCGGTGGGGACCTTCTGGTAGAACACCTTGAATGACTGGGCCGCGGCGCGGGTCTGTTCGGCGTCGCCGCGCAGGCCGACGAAGGCGGGGTCGAAGGCCTGGGTGTAGGCGCGCAGGATCTCCGGCGTGTCGCGTTCCGGGTCCACGGTGATGAACAGGATGCGCAGTTTGGCCGCAGCGTCGGCGCCCAGGAGACTTTTGATTTCCAACGCCCGGGTCAAGGCGGTCGGGCAGATGTCCGGGCATTGGGTGAAGCCGAAGAACAGCATCACGGTCTGGCCGCGGTAGTCGGCCAGCTGGCGTTGCCGGCCCTCGGTGTCCTGCAGCTGGAAGTCGCCCGTGGGCATGCTGGACAGGTCCATGCCGTTGAGCGGGGGCGTGTCGGGACCGCAGGCGGCCAGCGGCAGCAGGGCCAGGGTCGATAGCAGCAGGCGCCGGCGGCGGCCGGGCGCGGACAAAGCGCCCACGGGCGGGCGCGCAAGAGCGGAATGCATGAAAACCTCGTCGGTTGACGGTTCGCGAAAGGCGCGGCGAAGGCCGCGCGCAGGAGCGGACGCCGAAGGTGCCGCGTATTTCTGGTCGGGTCGTAAAGGATGAGGACATGGGCGTTCGGGCTGGCTGGGCGGGCCGCGCGGGGC
>NZ_LZZT01000043.1 GCF_014170305.1 Achromobacter sp. UMC71 | reverse complement strand
CGCCCACCCCACCCCGACACCGCCACGCGCTCTTGATGAGGCTTGGCGACGGCCCTGGGGCGGTCAGTGTGCTTGGCATGTTGGCCCCGGTCAGAGTGGGTATGGAGGAGGGTGCGGTGCCCGCTTCGTGCCGGCCGCGCGGGCGGCCTTACGAAGCTTACGCGTCGTCTTGCGTACGCCGATGCCGCTGGCGCGGATGGGCGGCGCGCGAGACGGTCAGCATGCGCAAGCCAGTGCCTGTCGCGCCGCCCATCACCGCCCCTCCCCTCGACGTGCGACCCAACAGAAAACCAATCGCCACCAGCGCGAAGCGCCACCGTCACATAGTCAACAACACGAATGCCAAACGTGGCCGCCCGCGCGGCCGCGGCTTGGCGGCCCCGTAGGTTTCATGCCCTGACCACAGGTCTAGCAGCGCGACAGGTCAAGACGCGCGTAGCTCCTGGCGGGGGGGGCTTGCGGGGGGGCGCCCACTCCGCAAGTCACCCCCGCCAGGAGCGGCCTACGAAGCACATACCGCACGAATTAAAAAAACCTCAAACCCGAGCCGGCAAAACAGTCCCGCAAGCCTCGCCAAACCCAATCCTCGGATACCCAGCCTTAACGCACTCAGCCCGCATAATGACTTGATCCCCATCTTGCAGGAACGTCCGCTTCTCCCCCCAAGGTAGATCAAACGCCACCTTCCCCCCATTGCTCAATTCCAGCAGCGACCCGGCTTCGGACGCCTGCGGACCCGACAAGGTACCCGTACCCAGCATGTCGCCCGGTTGCAGATTGCAGCCGTTCACGGTGTGGTGCGTGATCAGTTGGGCGATGTTCCAGTAGGCGTCGCGGAAATTGCTGCGGGAGAGCTTGGCCGGGGCTTGCTTTTCGGCGCGCGACTTTTCCGTCGTCAGCAGCACTTCCATCTGCACATCGTAGGCCCCCTTGGCGCGGTTCGCATCCGAGGCCAGGTAGGGCATCGGTTGTGGTTCTGCGGGGCCGCGGTTCCATTGCGTGCGGAACGGTTCCAGCGCTTCCATCGTCACGATCCACGGCGAAATCGTCGAGGCAAAATTCTTCGACAGGAACGGGCCGAGCGGCTGGTATTCCCAGGCCTGGATATCGCGCGCCGACCAGTCGTTCAGAATGCACAGGCCGAACACGTGCGCGTCCGCGTCCGCCAGCGGGATGCGCTCGCCTTGCGGATTGCCCGTGCCCACGAAAATGCCCAGTTCCAGCTCGTAGTCCAGGCGCGCGCAGGGGCCGAACTGGGGATTTTCGCCCTCGTTCGCCGGACGCGTCTGGCCCACCGGGCGCGGGAACTTCTGGTCCACGCCGATGCTCGATGCGCGGCCGTGGTAGCCGATCGGCACCCACTTGTAGTTCGGCAGCAGAGGATTGTCGGGACGGAATTGTTTGCCCACCGACGTCGCGTGGTGCACCGAAATATAGAAGTCCGTGTAGTCGCCGATGCGGGCCGGCGTCGTGTATTCCGCCTGCGCCTGGGCCACCAGCAGCGGCTCGACCTCGGCGCGCAGCGCCGCGCCTTCACGCAGGGCGCGAGACAGCGCCAGGCGCAGCGCGCTCCAGTGGGCTTGGCCCAGCGCCATCAGCGCGTTCAGGCTGTCGCCCTGGCAGGCGGCCAGCGCCTGTCCGGCCGCGCCCTCGAACGGCTGCTTGGCCGCCAGCGCGGCCAGATCCAGAATCTGGTCGCCGATCGCCACGCCGGGGCGGAACGATTCCTGCGACCCCTTGCGGCGAAATGCCGCATACGGCAGGTTTTGCACCGGGAAATCCGACGTGCCCGTATTGGCGCTGGCTACCCAGCTCTTCAGGGACGGGTCGTGCGTTTCGTTGATCGAAGTGGTCATGGTTCTGGTGTCTCGTTCAATGTGTTTGTAAGGGGCCGGCAGGCGCCGGAAAAATCCAAAGCCAAACGGCGATGCGCTTGCGCGCATCGCCGTGGGCGGGCGTGAAGGCGGTGTGGCCGGTCACGCCTTGCTGGGATCGAAGTGCTTCTTGATGTCCTGCCAGCACCGGTAATAGTCGCCCTGCAATTCTACCGACGCCAACGCCTGGGCGGTCGGGCGGATCACGCGGCGCGTTTCGAACATGAACGCCATCGTGTCGCGGATGTAGTGCGCCGTGCTGGTATCGGCGCGCGATGCTTTCTCGAACGTCTCGGCGTCGGGGCCGTGGCCGCTCATGCAGTTGTGCAGGCTGGCGCCGCCGGGGGCGAAGCCCTCGGCCTTGGCGTCGTATACGCCCTGGATCAGGCCCATGAATTCGCTGGCCACGTTGCGGTGGAACCAGGGCGGACGGAACGTGTTTTCCATCGCCAGGATGCGAGGCGGAAAAATCGCGAAATCCATGTTTGCCGTGCCCGGCGTGTCTGACGGGGCCGTCAGCACCGTGAAGATCGACGGGTCCGGATGGTCGAAGCTGATCGAACCGATCGTGTTGAAGTGACGCAGATCGTACTTGTACGGTGCATGCGTGCCGTGCCAGGCCACCACGTCCAGTGGCGAATGGCCGATTGCGGCGTGCCAGAAGCCGCCGGTGAACTTGGCGATCAGCTCGAAATCGCCTTCCACGTCTTCGTACCAGGCCACCGGCGTCTTGAAGTCGCGCGCATTGGCCAGGCAGTTCGAGCCGATCGGGCCCAGTTCCGGCAGACGCAGCGCGGCGCCGAAATTCTCCAGCATGTAGCCGCGGGCCGTGTCGTCCAGTAACTGCACGCTGAAGCGCACGCCGCGGGGAATCACGGCGATTTCCAGCGGTTCCAGGTCGATCAGGCCCAGCTCGGTGGCCAGGCGCAGGCGGCCTTGCTGCGGCACCAGCAGCAGCTCGCCGTCGGCGTTGTAGAAATAGCGGCCCTTCATGCTGCGGTTGGCCGCGTACAGATGGATGCCCACGCCGCCCTGTTCATCGGGGCCGCCATTGCCGCCCCAGGTCTTCACGCCTTCGAGGAAATCGGTGGGAGCGGCGGGGATGGGCAGGGGGCTCCAGCGCAGCTGGTTGGGCGTGACGGGGCCGTCGCCGAATGTGCTCTGCCAGCCTGCCGCGCCGCCGAACGCCTCGAACGGCTTGTGCTGGGCGCCGGGGCGGATGCGGTACAGCCACGAACGGCGGTTCTCGCTGCGCGGTGCAGTAAAAGCGGTGCCGGACAGTTGTTCGGCGTACAGGCCGTAGGGGCATTGCTGGGGCGAATTGCGGCCCAGCGGCAGGGCGCCGGGCAGGGCTTCGGTGGCGCAGTCGTTGCCGAAGCCGGTCTGGTAGTGCAGTTCCATGGAATCCTCCTGGGTGGCGCGCGGTACGTGGCCGCGCGGTCTTGGTTCTGGGGCCCGGGCCAGATGGCGGCAGGGGCCGATACGTCATTGTCGGAAAAAACCCCCGCTACGGCTACGGGAATGCAAAAATAGCGACTATAAATTTTGTGAATAGTAGGGGGCCGCATGGCCGAGCTGCGCGACGTCGACCTGAACCTCTTGATCCTGTTCCAGCACCTGCTGGAAGACCGCAACCTGTCCGCCGTGGCACGGCGGCTGGACTTGTCCCAGCCTGCGGTCAGCAATGCGCTGCGCCGGCTGCGGGTGGCCTTTGGCGACGAACTGTTCGTGCGCACCGCCCAGGGCATGCTGCCGACGCCGCGGGCCCAGCGCCTGGCGGGGCCGGTCAGCGAGGCGCTGGCGATGCTGACGCAGGCGCTGCAGGACCAGGACGCGTTCGATGCCGCCACCAGCACGCGGCGTTTCCGCGTGGCGATGACGGACGTCGGCGAGATTCATTTCATGCCGCGGCTGATGGAAGTCTGCGTGCAGGTGGCGCCGCAGGTGCGGATTGATTCGGTGCGGGTGCTGGGCCCGGACCTGCCGCGCGAAATGGAGGCGGGCCGCGTCGACCTGGCGATCGGCGCGTTCGACGAAATGGGCGCGGGCACCTTGCAGCGCATGCTGTTCCGGCAGGGATACGCCACGCTGTTCCGCCAGGCGCATCCCACGGCCCACGCGGGCATGGGGCTGAAGGCCTTTCGCGCCGAGCGCCACCTGATCGTGTCGCGCGCCGCGCCCTACGGGCAAGTCAACCAGTCGATGGAACGGGCAGGCCTCGTGCTGGCCGAGCACTTCAGCGTGCCGCATTTTTCGGCCGTGCCGTACATCGTCAGCGCGACCGACTTGCTGGCGACCGTGCCCGAGAAGCTGGCCGCCAGCGCCGCGCCGCCGTTCGGCTTGCGCTACATGACGCCGCCCGTGAAGGTGCCCGCCTTGCAAACCAATATGTACTGGCAGCGCCGCTACGATCGCGATGGCGGCAACCAATGGCTGCGCGCCCTGATCGTCAACGCGTTTGCGGTGGGGGCGCCTGCGCAATGACCGAGGCCCGGGCGTGCGCCAGGGCTTCGCGCAGCACGGCCATGTCGCCCAGGTGGTTGGCGAGCAACAGGATCAGCGCGGCATTCATTTCCTGGCTTTGCTCGTTGCTCAGGTCGCGGTGCGCGTCGATCAGCGCTTCGTAGAAGTCGTCCGGCGCGGGCAGGTTGGTGTCAGTGATCAGCATGGAAATCCCCTCCGGATTCAGGCGCGGCCCGTGGCGCGGTTGATGGCCGACGCGACGGCGTCGGGCTGGAACGCGCGCCAGCGTGCGGCGATGTGCTGGTCTGGCCGGATCAGGTAGACGGTGCCGGGCCGCGCATCGTAGCGCTGGGCCAGCAGGCCTTCGCTGTCGACCACGTGCGCCAGGTCGGCCGGGCAGGCGGAGGTATCGCATTGTGCGTCCGTCACCAGCACGGGCTTGATCGGCACGGCGGCCAGGCGCAGCGCCTGCAAGGCTTGCTGCGTGTCGCGCGGCGGCGGCTGGTCGCCACAGAACAGCGCCAGCGTGAAACCGCTGTCCAGCACCGACAACCACCACTCGATACCGCCGGCGCCGCGCACCGGGGCGTCCAGGGCGACGGCGCCCGGGCGCATGCGGCCGGCGAAGGCGTCCGTGTCCGGCGTGTTCAGCGGCGAATCGGCATAGGTGGCCGGCAGAGACAGCCGGCCGCTGTTCACCAGCGAGCGCGCAAACGGATGATGGCGGGCCAGGTTCAGTACCGCGTTGCGGAAGCTGCGGCTGATATCGCTCTTGGGAGTGATGAAATCGGTGGCGCGCGACGAGTTCAGGATGTTCTCGTCGGCGGCGTGCTCGCGTTCGGCTGCGTAGCTGTCCACCAGCGTGGCGGGCGCCTGGCCGGCCAGCACCAGCTTCAGTTTCCAGGCGAGGTTTTCGGCGTCCTGCACACCGCTGTTGGCGCCGCGCGCGCCGAACGGCGACACGCGGTGGGCCGAGTCGCCCGCGAACAGCACGCGGCCATGGCGGAAGGTGTCCATGCGTTCGCACGCGAACGTATAGACGCTGACCCACTCCAGTTCGAATTGCGCGTCGGGGCCGAGCAGGGCGCGGATGCGAGGCAGCACGTTCTCGGGCTTGACGGCTTCGACGGGGTCGGCGTTCCAGCCCAGCTGGAAGTCGATGCGCCAGACGTTGTCGGGCTGCATGTGCAGCAGCACGGACTGGTTGGGGTGAAACGGCGGGTCGAACCAGAACCAGCGTTCCGCCGGGAAGTCGGCCTTCATCTTGACGTCGGCAATCAGGAAGCGGTCGCGGAAGATGCGGCCGTGGCTTTCCTGGCCGATCAGTTTGCGCACCGGCGAACGCGCGCCGTCGCAGGCGACCAGCCAGTCGGCCTGCAGCGCATAGGCGCCTTCGGGGGTGTCGATCGACACGGTCACGCCGTCGTTCGAGGGCTCGACGCCGACGACCTTGTTCTTCCAGCGCAGTTCAATGTTGGGCTGCTGGCGGGCCTGCTCGTACAGGTAGCCTTCGGCGTAGTACTGCTGCAGGTTGATGAAGGCGGGGCGGCGGTGGCCTGGCTCGGGCAGCAGATCGAAGCGCCAGACTTCCTGGTCGCGGAAGAACACCTTGCCCACGTTCCAGGACACGCCCTTGTCGGCCATGCGCTGGCCGACGCCCAGACGGTCCCAGATTTCGAGCGTGCGCTTGGAAAAGCAGATGGCGCGCGAGCCGGTGGACAGGCGGTAGTCGTCGTCCAGCACCACGACCCGTACTCCCTGGCGCGCCAGGTCCAGCGCCGTGGTCAGGCCGACGGGGCCGGCGCCCACCACCACCACCGGATGGCGCGCGCGCGTCGCGGCGCCCTGGTCGGCGTGTTTTTCATAGGCGAACTCCATCGCCTGAAAGTCGATGTCTCCCACGGTTGTCTCCTGTGTGGGTCATTTTGTTTTTATGCGCGGATCCGCGCATCGCGGGCGGCTTGGCGCCCAAGGACTGGCGGATCCGGTTCCTGCTGGATGGAAAATCGCGGCCTCGGCGAACGAGGCCGGGCCGCGTGGCGGGATCAGCCCTCCAGCTGGGCCCACATTTCCAGGTCGCGCTTGTCGGTCCAGATGCGCGGATGAACGTGTCCGGTGGCTTCGTCGTAGGCGCGCGAAACGTCGAACGGCATGCAGTGATCGAAGATGACCCAGTCGCTGTAGCGCGGCTTCATGAAGTCGTAGACCTCGCGATAGATCGTCTTCAGGTCCTTGCCTTCGGCTACGCCGCGGTTCACGGCGCCGTACAGGTCGGTCAGGAAGGCGCGCGTGCCGGCCAGGCCCTGGCGCACTTCGGTGGCGCTCTTGAGGGCAGGGCCGCGGCCGGGCACCATCTTTTCGGCGTCGAAGCCCGACAGCGCATCCAGCGTAGTGGGCCAGTCGCGGAAGTAGGCGTCGCCGCAGTACGGGGTGGATTGGTATTCGACCAGGTCGCCGGCGAACAGGATTTTCTGCTCGGGCAGCCAGGCAATGGTGTCGCCCTTGGTGTGGCCGCGGCCGACCTGCAGCAGCTTGACTTCCAGGTTGCCCAGGTTGACGGTCATTTCGCCCTTGAAGGTCATCGTGGGCCAGACCAGGCCGGGCGGAATCGATTCGGCGTTGCGGAACAGGCGCGGGAAGCGGCCGATTTCGCTGGCCTTGTCCTGTTCGCCGCGCTCGGCGATCAGGTCGAAGGTGTCGCGGCTGGCCAGGATTTCCTGGGCATCGTAGGCCGAGGCGCCGAACACGCGCACGGCGTGGTAGTGCGACAGCAGGATGTACTTGATGGGCTTGTCGGTCACTTCGCGGATGCGGCGGATGACGTCCTGCGCCATGACGGGGGTGGCTTGGGTGTCGACCACCATGACGGCCTCGTCGCCGATGATCACGCCCGTGTTGGGGTCGCCTTCGGCGGTGTAGGCATAGGCGTTGTCGGACAGCTTCTCGAACGAGACGACCTTGTCGGACAGGTCGGCATGCGAGGCGAATTGCTTGCTCATGGGGAGGCTCCTTCCACTTTTATAGGAATAGGGTGTGTGGAAGGACTATAGCTTGGCGTTAGTGCTTATGCAATACGTTCGCTATTGACTAATGGTCCTGTTTTTACAGGGATTTCACCAGGGCCGCGAGCCGGACGCCCATGGCAAACCGGGCCGCGAGGCGGCCCGGACTGGGGGTAAGCAGGGGGAACTTTCAGGCGGGGCGCGGCCCTAACCGCCATTTCGCGCGCCAGGCCTGGCCATCGGCCGGGCGGGCGGCGCTAGGTTTTCTGGCACGTCGGGCAGTAGTAGGTGGCGCGCTGGCCCTGGACGATGCGCCGTATCGGGGTGCCGCAGACCTTGCAGGGCTGGCCCTCGCGTTCGTAGACGGCGGCATGAATCTCGAAATAGGCGCCCGGTTCGCCGCTGGCGCCGACGTAGTCGCGCAGCGTGCTGCCGCCCGAGGTCAGGGCGTCGGCCAGGGTCGCGCGCACCATGTCCGCCAAGCGGTCGCAGCGGGCCGCCGACAATTTATTCGCCGGGGTCTTGGGGTTGATGCGGGCGCGGAACAGGCTTTCGGACGCATAGATATTGCCCACGCCCACCACCGCCATGCCGGCCAGCAGCACTTGTTTGATCGCCGCGCCATGGCGTTTGAAGTGCCGGTGCAGCCAGGCGCCGTCAAAGCGCGGGTCGAAGGGTTCAATGCCCAGCTTGGCCAGCAGCGGGTGGCTTTCGATGGGGCCGTCGGCGTCGGGATGCCACAGCACCGCGCCAAACCGGCGCGGGTCGTGCAGCCGCAACACCGCCTGGTCGAAGATCCATTCGACGTGATCGTGCTTGCGCAGGAATTCGCCGGGAGCCGTGCTCCGCAGCGACCCGGACATGCCCAGATGCACGATCTGGGTGCCGTGTTCAAAGCGCAGCAGCAGGTATTTGCCGCGGCGGCCGCATTCCAGCACGGTCCGGCCACCCAGCAAGGCGGGCAGGTCGGACGGGATGGGCCAGCGCATCCGGGACTCGTGGACGACCAGCCGCGTAAGGGTCCGGCCAGTAATGACGGCGTCTATTCCCCGACGCGTGGTTTCAACTTCAGGCAGTTCCGGCATGAGCCAGTGTAAGATCATCAATTGCGTGTACGAAGATTGTGCCATCAACCGGACGGGCCGCGTGAAGTCGTCTTTCAAACAAATGAATATCGGGTTTGCCGCGCTGGCGCTCGCGTTGGCCGCCGCCATGGCCCCTCAAGCCCAGGCCGCAGACAGCCGGACGCGCGACGCGACCGGGCCGCGCATGGCGCCCCAGAACCGCCAACCCGAAACCGAGGTCATCCGCCTGCGTCCGGGCCAGTTGCCCTACGTCTCGCTGACCGCGGACATCTTCTACCGGGTCCTGGCGTCCGAAATCGCCGCCCAGCGCGGCATGTACGGCACCGCTGCCAACACCATGGTCGGCCTGGCCCGGGACACCGGCGATCCCCGCCTGGCCCGCCGCGGGCTGGAATTCCAGCTGGCGGGCGGCAACCTGCCGGGCGCCCTGGATGCGGCCCGTGTCTGGGCCCGCCTGTCGCCCAACGATCTTGAAGCCAGCTCCACCGAATTGGCGCTGGCCGCGGCCAACGGCCAGACCAAGGGCCTGTCGCAGGCGCTGCGCAACCGCATCGACGCCTCGCGCGACAAGCCGGCCGCGATCGGTCAGGCCCTGGCCGTGCTCAGCCGCCTGAACGACCGCCGCCTGGCTCTGCGCATCCTTGACGAATCCTTCAGCGACAGCGTGCGCAAGCTGCCTGCCGCGCACCTGGCCTTGGCCGACGTAGCGTCGGCCGCTGGCGACTACCCGCGCGCCACCCAGGAAGCTCGTGCTGCGCTGGCCGCCGACCCCAAGTCCGAACCCGCCGCCCAGCGCGTGCTGGAATACGGCGCCAAGGTCGATCCGCAGCGTGCCCAGGCCGACGCCCGCGCCTATGTCGCCCGCAATCCCAACGCGCGCAAGGTCCGGCTGATGCTGGCCGGCCAGATGGCCGACGCCGGCGACTACGCCGGCGCTCTGGCTGAACTGCAAGCCATGTCGCGCCGTTCGCCCGAAGACTTCGACCTGCTCTTCATGCAGGCCCAACTGGCCTACAAGGCGGGCCAGTTGCCGCAGGCCAAGGCATTCCTGCAGCAGTACCTGGACGTCCAGAACCAGCGCCAGCGCGCCATCGTGCCGGGCGCCACCGACGCCGGCGCGGCCGCGGCCGATGCCCATGTGCTGCTGTCGCGCATCGCCGAAGACCAAGGCCAGTACGACGAAGCCATCGCCGAGCTCGGCCGCATCGACGATCCGTCGCTGCGCTACTCGGCCAGCATGCGCCAGGCCGTCCTGCGCGCCAAGTCCGGCCGGGTCGACGACGCCATCAAGATGGTCGACGCCGCCTCGCCCCAGGACGACGAAGAACGCACCCTGGGCGTCCTGACCAAGGCCCAGATCCTGCGCGATGCCGACCGCATCGGCCAGGCGGTGTCCGCCCTGGAAGCCGCCGACCAGGCGCTGCCCGACACCGTCGAAATCAAATACGAACTGGCCATGCTGTACGAGCGCCAGGGCCGTCTGGCCGACCTGGAGCGCATGCTGCGCCAGGTCATCGCGCTGGATCCCGAGCACGCCCACGCCTACAACGCGCTGGGCTATACGCTGGCCGACCACAACCAGCGCCTGCCCGAAGCCCTGGACCTGATCACCCAGGCCCTGGAACTGTCGCCCAACGATCCGTTCATCCTGGACAGCATGGGCTGGGTCAAATTCCGCATGGGCGACCAGGTTGCCGCCGCCGACTACCTGCGCCGCGCCTACAGCGTGCGCCCGGAAGCCGACATCGCCGCCCACCTGGCCGAGGTTCTCTGGTCCCAGGGCAAGCGCGATCAGGCCACCGACCTGCTGCGCGCCGCGCTGCTGAAGGACCCCAAGAACAAGACCGTGCTCGAGGTCGTCAAACGCCTCGGAGTCAGCCTGTGACGGCAGCAGTACGCCGCTTGCGCGACGGCGCGGCCCTGCTGCGCTGGGCGGTCTTGGCGCTGCTGGCGTTTGCATTGGCCGCTTGCACCACCACCCCCAAGCCCATCGAGGGCACGTCCGCCGATGCCTTCTCGCGGATCGGGCGCTTCGCCATCACGGTCAACGAAGAAAGCGGCAAGCAAAATGCCGTGCAGGGCGGTTTCTCGTGGTCGGACGACGGCCGGCGCTATGTGCTGGACCTGACCAACCCCCTGGGATCGACCGAAGCCCGTGTCGAAGGGCAGCCGGGCGCCGCCAGCCTGACCAAGGCCGACGGCACTCGCCTGGTAGCCGACAATCCCGACGCGCTGGCCGAAGACGCGCTGGGCAGCAGCATGCCGGTGTCGGGCCTGCGAGCCTGGCTGCGCGGAAAATTGCCGGGCGAGCCCGAGCCTACCGACGTCTCCAACGACGAACTGGGCCGTCCCGTGGCCTTCGAGCAGGGCGGCTGGCGTGCCCGGCTGTCGCGCTACGACGCGCTGGGCCCGCAGATGCTGGTCCTGGAACGCCAGGAACCCGGCCGCCGCATCATGGTGCGGCTGGTGGTCAACAAGCCCTGATCCCCTCCTTGCTGTCCCTGGTCTGGCGGCCCCCCCATCCTGATGTTGCATTTCAGGGATGGCGCGGCCGTCGGCTTTAACACGTCCGTCATTTTTCAATCGGGCAAATAAGCGCGGCAAAATCCGCTCTGTTACCGCTTGAAATATCTTGTTTAGCCTGAATAATTCTCCCGATACCCGCGCGCGCGACCAGCCCGTGCGGCTTGCAAGACCGGCGGCCGCGGATCGCGCCGCCGATTTTTTGGAGAATGGCAATGTTCAGGAACACACGAATCGCGACGGTGCTGGTGGGGATCATCGCGATATTTTTTACCTTCCAGCTGCTGGTGGGCGGCATGGGCCTTGTCGCTTTGCGCCAGACCAACCAGGACGTTGGCCAGCTCTATCGCCTTTCTTCGCAACAGGTCAACGCCGTGAATTCGGCCGCCCTGTCCCTGGTGGCGGCGCGCACCGACCTGAGCCGCTACGCCACCCGGGTGGCGCAGGGCAATGCCAGCGACACCACCGCGCTGCGGCTGGCGCGCCAGCGCATTGCCGCCGGCGATCGCGCGTTCCAGGGTTTCTCGGGTGGCCTGTCGGCCGATGAGAAGGCGGCGTCCAAGGATCTGATCGAGGCTTACACCAATCTCAGCGCCAACCTGCAGAACGTCGGCAAGGTGCTCGAGGCGGGCGACATGGACGCCTATTTCAAGCAGGGCACGCAGCAGGTGCAGGAACTGCTGGTGTCCGAGCGTGACGCCTTCATGCGCCGCGCCGAGGAAACCGGCCAGGCCGTCATGGACGACATCTCGCTGTTTCACTCCGTGTTCACCTATCTTCTGGGCGGCATCCTGGCCCTGGGCCTGGCAATGGCGGTGGGCGCGCACATGTTGATCCGCCGCATGATCGTGCGCCCCTTGCTGGAAGCCGGCGAGATCTTCCGCCGCATCGCCGAAGGCGACCTGACGCGCCGCGTGGCCGAACGCGGCCGCAATGAAATCGGCGCGCTGCTGAGCGCGCTGCGGGCCATGCAGGACAGTCTGGTGCGCACGGTGTCGACCGTGCGTCGCGGCGTGGACGAGATCAACGTGGGCGCCCGCGAGATTTCGTCGGGCAACACCGACCTGTCCAGCCGCACGGAAGAGCAGGCCGCTTCGCTGGAAGAAACCGCCGCCAGCATGGAAGAGCTGGCGTCCACGGTGAAGCAGAACGCCGATACGGCGCGCGAAGCCAACCGCATGGTTGCCGCGTCGGCTGCGGTGGCGCAGCGCGGCGGCGATGCCGTGTCCAGCGTGGTGGAGACGATGCGCGCCATTTCGGGCAGCTCGTCGCGTATCTCCGACATCGTGGGCGTGATCGACGGCATTGCCTTCCAGACCAACATCCTGGCGCTCAACGCCGCCGTGGAGGCCGCCCGCGCCGGCGAGCAGGGCAAGGGCTTTGCCGTGGTCGCCAGCGAAGTGCGCACGCTGGCCCAGCGCAGCGCCGCCGCCGCCAAGGAAATCAAGCAATTGATCGAAGACTCGGCGCAGAAGGTTGGCGTCGGCTCCGTGCAGGTGGAAACGGCAGGCGCCACGATGCGCGAGATCGTCGATTCCGTGCAGCGCGTGACCAGCCTGATGGGTGAGATCTCCGCCGCTTCGGAAGAGCAGGCCAGTGGCATCGACCAGGTCAACCGCGCCGTGGCGCAAATGGACGGCGTGACGCAGCAGAACGCCGCGCTGGTCGAGCAGGCCGCCGCCGCGGCCGGCGCGCTGGAAGAGCAGGCGCGCCAGCTGGCGGGCGCCGTGGCGGTGTTCAAGCTGCCGGAAGGGCAGGTCATCGAGGCGGCTGCCGAGCGCCTGGCGGGCCGCTCGGCGCCTCAGATCGCCTGATCACCGCCTGGGCCGGATCGTTAAAATCGGCGCATCCATCCATTTTTCCGATCCGCCGTGACCCTCTACGACGTTCCCGCGCCCGCCAAGGTGAACCTCTTCCTGCATGTGGTGGGCCGCCGTCCCGACGGCTACCACCTGCTGCAGACGGCCTTCCGCTTCATCGACCTGTGCGACACGCTGCATTTCGAGGCGCGCGCCGACGGCGTCATCAGCCGCGCGGCGGACCTGCCGGGCGTATCCGAAGCCGACGACCTGACCCTGCGCGCCGCCCGCGTCCTGCAGCAGGCCACCGGCACGCGCCAAGGCGCGCAGATCGCGCTGGAAAAGCGCATTCCGCAGGGCGGCGGGCTGGGCGGCGGATCGAGCGATGCGGCGACCGTGCTGATCGCCTTGAACCGGCTCTGGGGTACGGGCCTGACGCGGCGCCAATTGATGGACCTGGCCTTGCCGTTGGGGGCGGACGTGCCGGTATTCGTGTTCGGCCAATCGGCCTTTGCCGAGGGCGTGGGCGAAAAGCTGACGCCGCTGGACCTGCCCGCACGCGCCTATCTGGTGGCGCAACCCGACGCGAGCGTGCCGACCGTTGGAATTTTTTCGGCACCCGATTTGACAAGAGATTCTTCTTACATCACAATAGCGGACTTTCTTGCTTCGCCAACTTTTTGCTTCGGCAGGAACGACTTGGAGCCGGTAGTCTTCCGTCTTTATCCTGAAGTTTTCAGGGCATCGCGGTGGCTTGCTGAACAGGAAACCCTTGCCCGCAGGGGAATCCCAGTTCGCATGTCGGGATCTGGCGCGTGTTTATACGCCGAGTTTTCCGAACTTTCGGAGGCCGTTTTGGCGAAAACGGAAATTACCGCTACAATGCGCGGCGCTGTTAAAACAAACTGCGAAAACGCAGATTGCACAAACAGCACAACGCATCCACGGTTCCGGTTAGTGCAGGCTTGTCCTGGGTTGACTGAGCATCCGTTGCGGAATTGGATTGCAAGATAGTTGGGGAGTCGCCAAGCTGGTTAAGGCACCGGATTTTGATTCCGGCATGCGAAGGTTCGAATCCTTCCTCCCCAGCCAACCGAATACATAAAAAAGCTGTTGAACACGCCTGTAAGACACTGGCCCGGGTTCAGCAGCTTTTTTATTTTCCGGTCCGCAGGTTCTCGCATCATCTCGTCAGTGTCTTAAACGACCATCGCATCATCCATCATGGCAAACGATAGCTTCATGATCTTCACGGGCACGGCCAATACTCGGCTGGCCGTGGACGTAGTCAACCACCTCGATATGTCCCTGGGCAAGATGACCGTCGGTCGCTTCTCCGACGGCGAGGTGATGGTCGAAATCAACGAGAACGTGCGTGGCAAGGACGTCTTCGTCCTGCAGCCCACCTGTGCGCCTACCAATGACAACCTGATGGAAATCATGGTCATGGTCGATGCCCTGCGCCGCGCCTCGGCCGGCCGCATCACCGCCGCGATTCCCTATTTTGGCTATGCCCGCCAAGACCGCCGCCCGCGTTCGGCGCGCGTGGCCATCTCGGCCAAGGTCGTGGCCAACATGCTGCAAGTGGCTGGCGTTGACCGTGTCCTGACCATGGACCTGCACGCCGACCAGATCCAGGGCTTCTTCGACATCCCCGTGGATAACATCTACGCCGGTCCGATCTTGCTGGGCGACATCTGGCGCCGCAATTTCTCGAACCTGGTCGTGGTGTCCCCTGACATCGGCGGCGTGGTCCGTGCCCGCGCGCTGGCCAAGCAGCTCGAAGCCGACCTGGCCATCATCGACAAGCGTCGTCCGCGCGCCAACGTGTCGGAAGTGATGAACATCATCGGTGAAGTCGACGGCCGCACTTGCATCATCATGGACGACATGGTCGACACCGCCGGCACGCTGTGCAAGGCGGCCCAGGCCCTGAAAGACCGCGGCGCCGGCGCCGTTTACGCCTATTGCACGCACCCCGTGCTGTCGGGCGGCGCCATCGACCGCATCGAAGCGTCGGAACTGGACGAACTGGTCGTCACCGACACCATTCCGCTCTCCGAGCAAGGCCAGGCCAGCGGCAAGATCCGCCAGCTGTCGTGCGCCGCGCTGTTGGGCGAGACCATCCTGCGTATCTCGAACGCGGAATCGGTCAGCTCGCTGTTCGTCGACTGACGCCAAGGCGTCGGCCGGGCCTTGCGCCCATCCCGTTTTTTTTGTGTCTTGCTGGTCGCGGCAAGACACAAGCAACACGGCGCACCTGTTGTGCGCCGTGCTTTAACCGGCGAAGTTTCTTCGCTATTTTTTGTTTTTGGAGTTTTCCATGAAATTTATCGCCACTGCGCGTAGCGTCCAGGGTTCGAGTGCGAGCCGCCGCCTGCGCCGCGCGGGCCGCGTTCCCGCCATTGTCTATGGTGGTACGGCTGCCCCTCTGAACATCGAACTCGACCACAACGAGATCTATCACGCGCTGCGCAAGGAAGAATTCCACGCATCGATCCTGCAAATGCAGCTCGAAGGCGCCGCTGAAGAACAAGTTCTGCTGCGTTCGGTTCAATGGCACGCCTACAAGCCGCAAGTCCTGCACGTGGACTTCCAGCGCGTGGACGCCAACCAAGCCCTGCGCACCAAGGTGCCGCTGCACTTCATCAACGCTGAAGTCTCGCCGGCCGTCAAGCTGTCGGGCGCCATCATCAGCCACGTGACGACCGAACTGGAAGTGACCTGCCTGCCGGCAGCGCTGCCCCAGTTCATCGAAGTCGACCTGACCAACATCCTGGCTGGCGCTTCGATCCACCTGGCCGACATCAAGCTGCCGATGGGCGTGACCTACGTGCCCCACGGCGCTGACGCCAACCCGCTGCTGGCTGCCGCTGTCGTCAAGGGCGGCGCCGCCGCTGACGACGCCGACGAAGCCGCTCCGGCTGCCCCGGCCGCCTAAGCCCTGCCGGAAAGCTCCGGCTTTCCTGCGGCTTGTGCCCGAAACCCTGCGTGTGCATTTGCATGCGCAGGGTTTTTTGGTTTAAACACCCCCCATCATGTCTATTCCCATACGCCTCATCGTGGGATTGGGTAACCCCGGTCCCGACTACGAAACCACCCGGCACAATGCCGGCTTCTGGCTGGCCGACCATCTGGCGGACGATCTGCGCGCTTCTTTTGCGCTGGAGAAATCCTTCTTCGGCATGGTGGCCAAATCCCGCCTGGGGGCCGACAACGTCCTGCTGCTCAAGCCCAACACCTACATGAACCGTTCCGGCCAGGCGGTCGGGGCGCTGGCGCGCTTTTACAAGCTGGTGCCCGAGCAGGTGCTGGTGCTGCATGACGAACTGGACCTGATGCCGGGGCAGGTGAAACTCAAGCAAGGCGGCGGCCACGCCGGCCACAACGGCCTGAAAGACATCCAGGCCGCGCTGGGCAGTCCGAATTTCTGGCGCCTGCGCATCGGCATCGGCCATCCGCGCACGCTGGGCCTGGCCCAGCAGGTCGCTGATTTCGTGCTGCACCCGCCGCGCCGCGAAGAACAGAAAGAGATCGAGGCCGTCATCGATCGTTGCCGCGCCGTCGTGCCGGCCATGCTGGCGGGCGACTTTCCGCTGGCGACCCGCCAATTGCACACCGGCAACGACGCCTGATGGATAGCAGCCCGGCTTCCCAGCCTGTCCGCAAGCCGCGTTTTCGCAGCGAGCTGGCGGACTTCTGGCGCTTTGTGCGTCATCCGCATCCCGTGCGGCGCCTGCCCGGGCGCACGGCGGCGATCGGCTGGGTCTCGGACTGGTGGCCTGGCGTCAGCCCCGGGCGCATCCTGGCCTGGGCGGGCGTGCTGTGGCTGATCAACCTGTTCGCCTTGGGGCCGCTGGCCGTCGCCGCGGCCGGGGCGGGTGGCGTCACCCATCGGCTGGACCCGGCCAATATCCCTTGGCTGACCGCAATCATCTGGGCGCCGCTGGTCGAGGAAATGCTGTTCCGCTACGGCCTGCGCCGCCCCAAGCAGGCGCTATGGTTCTGCCCCGCGCTGCTGCCGGTGGTGCTGTACGGGCCACGCATCTGGACCGGCTTGCTGCTGGCCGCCTTCGTGCTGCTGGTGTGCTGGTCGCTGCGCCTCAGGCCTGAACCGCTCAAAGGCTGGAACACCGCCTGGCGACGCCACTACCTGAAGCATTTCGGCTGGGTGTTCCACCTGGTGGCGCTGACCTTCGCCGCCGTGCACCTGACCAACTTCATCTTCAAGGACACGCCGTTCTGGTTGTTGCCGCTGCTGGTGCTGCCGCAGTGGGTTACGGGCCTGGTGCTGGGCTGGATCCGCGTGCGCCGCGGCATTGGCGCCGCGATCGCGCTGCACGCCACCTTTAACGCTGGCCCCATTTTGTTGATCTGGGCGGTAATGCGCTGGCTGCCTGCCGCCGCGCAGTGACCGCGGCGGCGCTCCATGCCGCCTGTCCGCGCTGTCCCCGCCACCGGCCGGCGGTGCCTGCCCTTTCGCCGTGTCGTAGCCCCCGGCGGGGTAAACTAGAACGTTAACGCTCAATACCGTACTTACACAGGATTCCCATGGCTCTGCAATGCGGCATCGTCGGCCTGCCCAACGTCGGCAAATCGACACTCTTCAATGCTCTGACCCGCGCCGGCATCGCCGCCGAGAACTATCCGTTCTGCACCATCGAACCCAACGTCGGCGTGGTCGAGGTGCCGGATCCGCGTCTGCAGAAGCTGGCTGAAATCGTCAAGCCCGAACGCATCCTGTCGGCCACGGTCGAATTCGTGGACATCGCCGGCCTGGTGGCCGGCGCCAGCAAGGGCGAAGGCCTGGGCAACCAGTTCCTCTCGCACATCCGCGAAACCGACGCCATCGTCAACGTGGTGCGCTGCTTCGAAGACCCCAACGTGATCCACGTGGCCGGCAAGGTCGACCCCATCGCCGACATCGAAGTCATCGAAACCGAACTGGCCCTGGCCGACCTGCAAACCGCCGAAAAGGCCCTGCAACGCCACCAGAAAACCGCCCGTTCCGGCGACAAGGAGTCGCAGCGCATCGTGGCCGTGCTGGAAAAATGCGTGGCCCAGCTGAACGAAGCCAAGCCGATCCGCGCGTTGGACCTGACCACGGAAGAGCACGCCGACATCGCCCAGCTGTGCTTTATCACCGCCAAGCGCGCGATGTACGTGGGCAACGTGGCCGACGACGGTTTCACCAACAACCCGCTGCTGGACCGCCTGACCGAATTCGCCGCCGCCCGCAACGCGCCGGTCGTGGCCATCTGCGCCGCCATCGAATCGGAAATCGTTGATCTGGACGACGCCGACCGCCAAGCCTTCTTGTCCGACATGGGCATGGAAGAACCGGGCTTGAACCGCCTGATCCGCGCCGCCTTCAAGCTGCTGGGCCTGCAAACCTACTTCACCGCCGGCGTGAAGGAAGTGCGCGCCTGGACCGTCGCCATCGGCGCCACCGCGCCGCAAGCCGCGGGCGTGATTCACACCGACTTCGAGCGCGGCTTCATTCGCGCGCAGACCATCGCGTACGAAGACTACATTGCCTACAAGGGCGAGCAGGGCGCCAAGGAAGCGGGCAAGATGCGCGCGGAAGGCAAGGAATACATCGTGCAGGATGGCGATGTGATGAATTTCTTGTTCAACGTCTGATCGGCCGCGCCGTTGTCGGGCCTTCCATGAATGCCCGGCGGTGCGCTACCTTTCAACAAGAAAGCCGCATGGTCATGCGGCCTTTTTTTTGACGCGGGATTATTCGCCACATGTCGTGCAGTGCATCGGCGTGTGATCGCCCCGGAAATTGCGAGGACTATCCTCGCACTCGTACAAGACCCGCCCGAGCGCCGCGCCCGCTCAAGCGTTCTTGTCCCCCGCCCCGCGCAGGAAATTCTCTTCCAGCACGCTCAACACCCGATTCAGCGTATCGATATCCGTGGCCGACAAGCCCTTGAGCGACTCATCAAAAAACGCCGCCCGCTTGGGCAGCGCTTCATCAACCACCGCCTGCCCGGCCGGGGTCAGCCGCGCATTGGTCAGCCGGTTGTCGTTGGCATCGACCGCGCGGGAGATCCAGCCCAGTTTCTGCATGGCCTGCAACTGACGCGTGAGGGATGCCGGGTCGAGCCGGCAGCGTTCGGCCAGGTGTTTTTGCGAACACTGCCCGCATTCATGCAGCGCCAGGAGAATGCGCCAGCGCGGTAGCGCGTGGCCGACCTTGGCGCTGAAGGCGCTTTGCATCACGCGGTAGGTCTGGCCCATGTGCTGGATGACTTGCAGGCCTTGCTGTTGTTTTGGCAAAAGCTACTCTCCGACGCCGGCGGGCTCCGGTTTGGGAGCGCGCGCCAATTGCACCAGGGGGACGCGCCGCACGCACCACAGCGCCAGCACCGCGACCGCCAGGGCGATGAGCTGCCCCTCGTGGATGGCGCTGACCAGCGCCACGCGCGCGATCTCGATCAGCGACGCTCCATCCTGGCCTTGATGCGCCAATTGTGCCAGGAACTGCGTCTGGGCCGCCGGATTGACCAGCATCTGCGGGTCGTCCAGTTGTGGCAGCCACTGGGCCGACGTGCCCCGCAGCGTGGATTCCACGCCGCTGAAGTAGCTGTGATTGACCATGGTGCCGACGACCGCAGTGCCGAGCATGCCGCCGATCATGCGCAGCGACTGCAACAGCGCGGTGGCGATACCCAGGTGGGTGCGGCCGGCGGTCTGCTGGGCGAAGACGGTGAGGTTGGGCATGATGAAGCCCATGCCCAGGCCGGCCATCATCATGTAGGCGGCGATGAGGCCGTGCGAGGTGTAGTTGTGGGTGGTGACGATGCCCAGACAGGACGCGGCCATCAGGATGAAGCCGGCGTACAGCATGCGGTTGGGGTTGCGGATGCGGGTGATGATGCGGCCGTTGACGATGCTGCCCACGGTGATGAAAACCACCAGCGGCGTGATCAGCAGGCCGGCGTCCTGCGGCGACAGGCCGAAGCCGCCTTGCAGCAGCAGGGGGGCGTAGAACAGCAGCGAATACATGGTCACGCCGACCAGCAGCGCCAGGGTGAACAGCATGGCCAGGCCGCGGTTGCGGAACATGTCCAGGGGCAGTAGCGGATGCGGGCAACGGCGTTCCCACCAGAAGAGCAGGCCGAATGCGGCGACGCTGCCGGCGCCCAGCAGGGCGATGGTGAGGCTGGCGCCCTCCTTGGGCAGCAGTTCGACCAGCAGTTGCAGGCCGCCCAGCGCGGCGGCGATCAGCAGGGCGCCTTGCCAGTCCAGCCGGACCTTGCCGGCGGTGTGGTTGCGCAGGTGGGGCAGGTAGCGCGCCACGAAGAACACGCCGAGGATGCCGATGGGCAGGTTGACGTAGAACACCGAGCGCCAGCCGTAGTGCTCGGTCAGCGCGCCGCCCAGCGACGGGCCGACGGCGTTGGCGATGCCGAAAGCGGAACTGAGCATGACCTGCCAGCGCAGGCGCACGTGGGGATCGGGGAACAGGTCGGGGATGGACGCGAAGGCCGTACCCACCAGCATGCCGCCGCCGATGCCTTGCAAGGCCCGCGCCAGCACCAGGGTGAGCATGCTGTCGGCCGCGCCGCACAGCACCGAGGCCAGGGTGAACAGCACGATGGCCGCGACGACGAAGGGCTTGCGGCCGTAGTAGTCGCCCAGCCGGCCGAAGATCGGCACGGTGATGACGGAGGTCAGCAGGTACGAGGTCGCCACCCACGCGTACAGCTCGAAACCCTTGAGTTCGGCCACGATGGTGGGTAGCGCGGTGCCCACCACGGTCTGGTCGATGGCCACCATCATCATGACGAAGCACATGCCCAGCATGGCAAGCAGGGTCTGCCGGAAGGGAAGCACCTGGCCGGGCGAATACGGGGTGCTGGGGTTGGGGGCGGGCATTGTTGGATATGTCAATGATTGATGGATCAATAATTCTAGTCCTACAATCCCGCAGACAGAAAGCCGTCAGTTTCGCGGCCGGCGCGCAGGCGGGCCCGATTTGTTACGATAGCGGGTATCTGCACGCAGGCCATGCCGGCGTCTTCAGCAAATCTTTCCTTCGGCAGCCCCACTTTCAGGCGACCCGGCCCCAGGCCAGGCGCATGCGGCGGCATGCCATGGAAGGCAGACAGATCAGGATGCCGGGCGGTTTCGCCAGGGCAAAGCGTCATCTCCGCGCCCGGCGCGGCGGGTGGCATTCAAGGATTACCAGTCGAGGGTCCGACGGGGCGGCAATGAAAACGTGGTTCAAGCGCATTCTGATAGGCCTGGTGGTGTTGGTTGTCGTGGCCGTCGTTGGCCTGGCCATCTTTTTGCTGACGTTCGACCCCAACGCGTACAAGTACAAGCTCGAAGAGCTCGTCCAGGAACGCTATCACCGCACGCTCACGATCGACGGCGAAATCGAGCTGTCGCTGTTCCCCCGCATCGGCCTGTCGGTGCAGGGCGTGTCGCTGTCCGAAGCCAATAGCACCGAGAATTTCGCCTCCATCGAAAGCACCCGGCTGGCGGTGGCCGTATGGCCGCTCCTGTCCAACAGCTTCGTGGTGGACCATGTGGCCATCAGCGGCTTCAAGGCCCGGGTGGTGCGCGGCAAGGACGGCCAGTTCAATTTCAGCAATCTGGTCGGCGGCACAGCGCCGGTGGTGGCAACGCCCGCCAATCCGGCCGAGGCCCTTGCCGGCGCGGCCCAGACCGCGGCCCAGGCGCTGACTACCGGCGCCTCGCCGGCGGCGCGCAACAACATGCAGATCGACATCGCCGGCCTGGATCTGAAAGACGGCGAAGTCCTGCTGCAGGACGAAATGTCGGGCATGGCGGTGGCCGTCACCAAGATCAACGCCAATACCGGCCGCGTCACGTTCAACCAGCCGTTCGACGTGCGCCTGACGGCCCGCGTCGAGGGCGGCAATCCGCGTATCGACGCCAACCTGACGGGTCAGGCGCTCTTGACGCTGGACCCCTCGGCCAAGCGCTATGCGGCCCAAAAGCTGGATCTGCGCATGGACGGCAAGCTCCCGGGCGCCGAGGCCAAGAGCCTGGCGATGCGCGGCAACCTGGCGTTCAACGGCCAGAAGTCGGCGCTGGACGTGGCCGGCCTGGAACTGGTGTTCCAGGGCGACATCACCGATCCGGCCGCTCGCGCCACCGGCGTCGAAGCCAGCGTGGCGATGCCCAAGCTGTCGATCGACCCGCACAAGAGCCAGTTGCAGATCGAAAAGCTGGCGGTGCGCGCCAAGGGCGGCGTGGCCGATGGCCCGTTTGAATTCGCGGTGGATGCGCCGGCGCTGAACATTTCGCCCGCGCAGGCCACCGGCGAGGCCTTGACCGGCCGCGTGCGCATCAGCGGGCTGGATGCCAGCTTCGGCCTGAATGGCATCAGCGGCAATGCGACCGAGCTGGACATCAAGGAAGCCAAGCTGGACAGCACGTCCAAGAACGGCGAACGCATCGTCAAGCTGAACTTCGCCTCGCCGCTGTCGCTGAACTTGCTGCAGCGCAGGGGCGGCCTGTCGGGCCTGCGCGGCGATGTGAACATCACCGATCCGGGCTTGCCCAAGGGCAACCTGCAGATCCCCGTGATCGGCAGCCTGAATGTGGACCTGTTGAAAGACCAGGCCAACAGCAAGATCAACGCGGTGCTGGAAGGCGGCAAGTTCGACCTGAGCGCCGACATCACCAAGCTCAGCGATGCGCCGCAGGTCAATTTCGCGCTGGCGGTGGATACGCTGGATCTGGACAAGCTGGTGCCGCCGGTCGCGGCCGTGCCCGCCAAGCCGCCCGCCGACGGCAAGAAAGACGAAAACAAGCCCGCCCAGCCGGCGCCTGCCGCGCCCGCGGACGACTCGATCAACCTGTCGGCCCTGGTCGGCCCCAGCGTGAACGGCACGCTCAAGGTCGGCAAGCTGGTGGTGCGCGGCCTGAAGGCCGACGACGTCGCCGCCGCGGTCAAGCTGGAACGCGGCAAGCTCGATATCTCCAGTCTCACCGCCGGGCTGTACGGCGGCAAGCTGGCCGGCGCGTTGTCGGTGGACGCGGCGCAGGGCAATCAGCTGGCCACCAAGATGTCGCTGGCGGGCATCGCCATCGAACCGCTGCTGATGGACCTGGCGCAGAAGAACGTGCTGTCCGGCACGGGCAGCCTGGCGCTGGACCTGAAGACCGGCGGCGCCAATACCTACGCCATGAAGAGCAACCTGGGCGGCACGCTGCAGGTGCGTCTGCGCGATGGTGCGGTCAAGGGCATCAACCTGACCCAGACGCTGCGCGACCTGAAGGCCGTGCTCAAGCCGGAGTCGCAGGACACGACCGTGGCCGCCGACACCAGCAAGCAGACCGCCTTCTCGGAAATGGACGCCGACCTGGCCTTCACCAAGGGCGTGGCCAGCGTGAAGCGCCTGAACGTCGTGTCGCCGCTGTTGCGCGTGACGCAGGGCGAACCGGCCACCATCGACTTCGTCAAGAACGAACTGGACCTGGTGGCGCGCGCCCGGGTGGTCAACCCGGCCGCCGACCCCGAAGGCCGGGAACTGATCGACCTGAAGGACGTGACCATTCCCGTGCACGTGAAGGGGCCGTTCGACAAGCCCACCTACACGCTGCTCTGGAAAGACGCCATCGGCGGCATCCTCAAGCGCAGCCTGGAAAACAAGCTGCGCGAGGCCGTGACCGGCAAGGGTAAGGGCGGCGCGGCGGTGGACAAAGCTCTGAAGGGCCTGCTCGGCAAATGAGCGCCGACGCCGTCTTCCAGCCTATCGCCCAGTGCGGCCATACGGCGCAGCCCGAGGCCGCCGCCTATCACCGCCAGTGGCTGGTGGCGAACGATTCGGGCCAGTGGCTGAATCGCGAGCTGTGCCCGCGCCTGGCCGAGGTGACGGTGGAATTGCGGCTGGGCTACCTGGTGCTGCGCGCGCCGGGCATGCTGCGCATGGACATCCCGCTGGACGTCATCGAAGACGACGATAGCGTGCGCTACAGCATGAAGGTGGGCGAGCAGATCATCGACGTGGTCGACGAAGGCGAGCTGGCCGCGGCCTGGATCTCGAATTTCGTGCAGGTGCCGTGCCGCATCCTGAAGGTGCATCCGGACACGCCCGTGTCCGTCTGGCCGGCCTGAGCGGTCGGCGGCGCCGCGCGGGCCACGGGGCCTCGCGCGGCGCGTCTTTGAAGCCGTCTTGGAATGCCCTACTGCGCAGTCTGCTTGCGCTTGTACTCGAACGCGGTGTGGGCCAGCAGGCCTGCCACCAGGCCCCAGAAGGCCGACCCGATACCCCAGAAACTGAAGCCCGAGGCCGTGGCCAGCAGCGTGATGAGCGCGGCTTCGCGCCGCTGCGGGTTGGCCATGGCTGCGGCCATGCCGCCCATGATGGTGCCCAGCAGCGCCAGGCCGGCCAGCGCGGCCAGCAGGGCCGCGGGTAGCGCCTGGAAGAACACGGCGACCGCGCCGGCCACGATGCTCAGCGCGAAATAGCCGATGCCGTAGGTGGCGGCGGCGATGTAGCGCTTGGACGGATCGGCGTGCGCCTCGGGCCCTGTGCAGATGGCGGCGCTGATGGCGCCCAGGGTGACGCTATGGGCGCCAAACGGGGCCGCCAGCAGGCCCAGGAAGCCGGTGGCGGCGACCAGGCGCGAGGCCGGGGGGCGGTAGCCCGCGGCTTGCAGGATCGCCAGGCCGGGCAGGTTCTGCGAGGCCATGGCCACCACGAACAGCGGGATGCCCAGGCTGACCGCGGCCTGCGCGCTGAATACGGGCGTGGTCCAGACGAATTCGGTCAGGTGCCAGTCCAGCTGGTCGACTTGCAGTAGGCCCAGGCCGGCGGCCATGGCGACGGCCACGACCATCACCACCAGCACGGCGTAGCGGGGCGCCCAGCGCCGGCAGATCAGATAGGCGGCGCACATGGTCAGGACCAGCGCAGGTTGCTTGCTGATGTTGGTGAAGACCCCCATGCCGAAGTTGAGCAGCACGCCGGCCAGCATGGCGGCGGCGACTTCGCCGGGGATGCGGCGCAGGATGGGGTCGATCCAGCCGAACAGGCCGCAGGCCAGGGTCAGCGCGGCGGCCAGCACGAAGGCGCCAATGGCCTCGGGAAAGGGCACGCCGGCCAGCGCGGTGACCAGCAAGGCGGCGCCAGGGGTGGACCAGGCCATGACGATGGGCAGGCCCGTGCGCAGGCTGTAGGCCGCGCCGCCGAAGCCCAGCACCAGGCTGAGCGAACCGATCCAGGAACCGATGCGGGCGGCGTCCAGGCCGGCTGCGTGGCCGGCCTGCACCATCAGCACCGCGGTGCCGCCGAAGCTGACCAGCACGGCGACCAGGCCAGCCGCGATGGCGGAAGCAGACAGGTCGCGGCGGGCGTGGGGGCGGGAGTTGGGGGGATTGAAGCCAGGTTGCGCGGCGTCGCTCATGCGGCACCGGTCAAGCGACGGTACTTGGCCATGAGTTGTTCCTGGCCTTCGTTCCATTGCGGGTGCAGCTCGATGCATTCCACCGGGCAGACCACTTTGCACTGGGGCTCGTCGTGGTGGCCGACGCATTCCGTGCAGCGGTCAGGGTCGATGACGTAGTAGTCCTCGCCCATGGAAATTGCGTCGTTCGGGCACTGGGGCTCGCAAACGTCGCAATTGATGCATTCTTCGGTGATGGTCAGAGCCATGATGGATGGGCAGTGGAATCAGGCGGGGGGCGCAGCCATTGTACTGCCGGCCTTGAGCGGCGCCCGGACAAGCCCCTGGCGCCGTCCTGCCATTAGCCCGATGGGGACGGGTTCCCGCGGATTTGCGGCCGCAAAAGCGCAAGAAGAGCGCACGAGGCGCTCTTCGGGGGATTCGGCGGCGGGGGGAGCCCGCGAGGTCAGCCCGGCCAGGACTGCTCGCGGCGTTCCTTGGCTTTTTCCTGCAGCCAGCGTTCGACCGAGGGAAACACGAACTTGCTGACGTCGCCGCCCAACTGGGCGATTTCGCGCACGATGGTGCCCGAGATGAACTGGTATTGATCCGACGGCGTCATGAACAGGGTTTCGACGTCGGGCAGCAGATGGCGGTTCATGCCGGCCATCTGGAATTCGTATTCGAAGTCGGACACGGCGCGCAGGCCGCGCACGATGACGCGGCCGCCCTGGTCGCGCACGAAGTCCTTGAGCAGGCCGCCGAAGCTTTGCACTTCCACGTTGGGATAGTGTCCCAGCACTTCGCGCGCGATGTCCACGCGCTCGTCGATGCTGAAGAAGGGCTTCTTGTTGCGGCTATGGGCGATACCGACCACGACTTTGTCGAAAAGCGTGGCGGCACGGCGGACCAGGTCTTCGTGGCCTCTGGTCAGCGGGTCGAAAGTGCCGGGGTAAACAGCGATGATCATGCGAGCTCCGTACCGTTATTAGTGGTGTACACCATCCTCCGAAGCTCGGATTATTGACCTATTTGCGCAATGCAGCAAATTTCAGCAGATGGTAGTGGACCGCCCCGGCCTTGTCCTGGCGCAATAACTCGAATCCGTCGGGGGCGTCGATGGCGGTTTCGGCCTCGACATAGACCAGCCCGTCTTCGGCCAGGATGCCCGGCAGGATCGGCCACAGGCGCGGCAGCCAGCCTTGTCCGAACGGCGGATCCAGAAGAATGAGGTCAAATCGGGACGCATCCATTCTTTCGGCGACCTGCATCGCATCGCCCACGTGGATGCGTATCATGTCGGCTTTGAGCTTGTCGCGCAGTGTCCGCAGCGCGGACGCGGCGGTCTTGTCCCGTTCGACCATCTGCACATGCGCCACGCCGCGCGAGGCCGCTTCGAACCCCAGGGCCCCGCTGCCAGCGAACAGATCCAGCACCTGCTTGTCGGCGAATTCGCCGCCCCACAGGTGATTGAGCCAGTTGAACAGCGTTTCCCGCACCCGGTCGGGCGTCGGACGGAGCGTTTCCACGTCGGGCACGGCGATAGGGGTGCGCCGGTATTGGCCCCCAACGATACGAATATACTTGTTACCCATGTTTAGCCGCTTCTTCAAGAAAAAATCCCCTCCGCCCGCCGCGCCGGCCCAGCCCGCGCCGCCGCCAGAGGGCGTGGATGCCGCGCCCGGCCCGCAAGCCGGCGTCGAGACGCCCGCCGCACCCGTTCAATCCCCCGCTCCGCTACGCGAATTCTCGCCGGCCGCGCCGCCCGAGCTGACGCTGCCAGTTCCGGCCGCGTCGGTGCCCGCGCCGGCGCCTGCCAGCGTGCCGCAACCGCAACCTGCCTCGGTGCCTCAGCCTGCCGCGCCACAACCGGCTGCGCCGGCTGCCGCTGAGCAGGTCGTTACCGCGCCGGCGGCCACGGCTCCTGCTGTTGCCCCCGCGCCTGTTGCCGCTACGCCTGTTGCCGCTACGCCAGGCGCAACCGCGCCTGCCGCAGTCACGCCGAGCCCAGCAATCACGCCGCTGGTTGCGGCGCCTGCCACGCCGGCCCCGGCCGCCGTTCCTGCCCCGGCCCCGGCGCCCGAACCCGCGCCCAAGAAGGCGTCGTGGCTGTCGCGCCTGAAGCAGGGCCTGTCGCGTACCGGCCAAAGCATTGGCGGCATTTTCGTTGGCGTCAAGGTCGACGAAAACCTGTTCGAGGAACTCGAATCGGCGCTCATTATGGCCGATGCCGGGCTGGAGGCCACCGAGAAGCTGCTGACCGCGCTGCGCGCGCGGGTCAAGAAAGAACGTATCGAAGACCCGGCCCAGGTCAAGGCGGCGCTGCGCCAGCTGCTGGCCGATCATCTGCGCCCGCTGGAGCGCGCCTTCGATCTGAAGCAGGCCAAGACGCTGGTGGTGATGATCGCGGGTGTGAACGGCGCGGGCAAGACCACGTCGATCGGCAAGCTGGCGCATACGTTCCAGCGCCAGGGCGCCAGCGTGCTGCTGGCCGCGGGTGACACCTTCCGCGCCGCGGCGCGCGAGCAACTGGTCGAATGGGGCAGCCGCAATAACGTCACCGTGATCTCGCAGGACGGCGGCGATCCGGCCGCGGTGGCGTTCGACGCCGTCAATGCCGGCCGCGCGCGCGGCATGGGCGTGGTGATGGTGGATACGGCGGGCCGCTTGCCGACCCAGCTGCACCTGATGGAAGAACTGAAGAAGATCCGCCGCGTCATCGGCAAGGCCGACGCGTCGGCGCCGCACGAGGTGCTGCTGGTGGTGGACGGCAATACCGGCCAGAACGCGCTGGCGCAGATCCGCGCGTTCGATGCCGCCATCAATCTGACGGGTCTGGTCGTGACCAAGCTGGACGGCACCGCCAAGGGCGGCACGCTGGCGGCGGTGGCGGCGGGCAGCCAGGGCGTGCGCCCGATTCCGGTGTACTGGATCGGCGTGGGCGAAAGCCTGGAAGACCTGCAGCCGTTCGTGGCGGATGAGTTCGCCGGGGCCTTGCTGGCCGACTGACCGATCGGAAGGCCGCCGCGTTCGGCGGCGGAAAATACCGCGCCCCACGTTTCCTATGCCGGATACGTGGGGCGCGGTGTTTTGAGGCTTGACTGGCTAGCGCATTGCCGCGCGCCAGGACCGGGGGCCGCAGGGGCCGGTGGCCCCCGCTGAAGGACCAGGCCTTATTTCCAGAAAGGCTTGCTGGTTGCCAGGTCGTCGAAGGCCCGTTGCGCATCGAGCGCCAGTTCTTCCAGGCGTGCGCTGATCCAGCCCAGCGCGAACCAGGCTTGCGGATGCGTGGCCGTACACGCTTCGTAGTAGTCCTTGGCGACGGCCAAGTCGTTGATTTCGCCCAGGATGTCCTGCACGCGCGACAGCAGCTTGCGGTAGCCGCGCAGCTTGGCCGCGGGCAGCAGGGATTCAGCGAAGGCCAGGCTATAGCGCAGGCGCTTGCCGCGCTTGCGCAGTTCGTGGCGGGTGGGAATGTCGAGCGCGGCGAACTGGGTACCCTGGTCGGCCACTTTGCTGTGCCAGCGGTGCAGGCGCCGCGCCAGCTGCTTGTGCAGCTGCTGCGGATCAGGTTCCGGCGCCAGCATGGGGATGATGGTGGGCTTGACGCTGGGGCCGGCAACGCCGCCCTGCAGGCGGATGGCGGGCTCGGGAGCGGCATCGCTGGGCACGCCGTTGGCCACGGCAATGCCGTCGGCCGTGGGCACAGGCGGGGGCACGTCCAGGCTCCATTCCAGCAATTCCAGCAGCCAGGCCTGGAAGGCCTTGCCGCCGGCGATGGCGCGGGCGTCCTGTTCGGGCGGGGCGGCTTCCATGGGAATGACGGGCATGCCGGCGCGCATCAGCGCGGGGGCAACGGTTTCGTTCAGCACGTCCTGGTCACGGTTGGCGCCGAAGGCGGCGAAGTGCGTGCGCACGCCTTGCAGCAGGGAGTCGGGCACGGGCGCGATCCAGCCGTCGAACAGTTTCCAGGCCGAACGCAGGCGGCGGATGCCGACGCGCAACTGGTGGACGTGTTCGGAGTTGCCGGCGCGGTAGACGCCTTCGGTGTCGACTTCGGCCAGCACGGCGGCGTTGCGCGCGATCTGGTCCAGGCATTCGGCGGCAATGCGGCCCATAGCCTGGGGCGCGGTCATGTCGTCGCGCAGTTTGACGGACGCGGCGCCGCGCGGGGCCCAGAACTGGGCGATGGCCTGGGCGCGGCGGGCTTCGAGGTCGTCGCCGGGAATGGCGTCGACGTCGGCCAGGCGCTGGGCCAGTTGCGCCAGGGCATCGCCGCGCTCGGATTTGCTGCGCGGGTCGGCTACCAGGGCATGGCGCTGCTGCCAGCCGCGCGCGACGGCGAAGATGGCGGTGGGGCGGCCGGAGACGAGTTCGAATTCGAGTTCGGAGATGGGCAGTTCAAGCGCACCGGCGCGCAGGATGCCGGTGTCGTAGGCGAGTTCGACGGTGCCGTGGCGGGTGCGGACTTTGCGCAGCATGCGCTGGACGTCGGTTTCGTAGCGCAGGCCGAGTTCGCCCTTGATGGCGGACAGGGCGGCTTCGACTTCGGTACCGGCATAGACGGACAGGTCGAGGACGGGGCCGGGTCTGGGGTGGTTCAGTTCGATGCGGGTGATGGCGTTGATGCCGGGCATCTTGAGGGTCTGGACCCAGTCGCGGCCTTCCTGGCGCAGGCGGATGGCGATGCGGGCCTTGGCCAGTTCACGGTCCGGGGTGTCGAAGTACATGGCGTGCAAGCGGATGCGGGTCGCTTCACGTTGCTTGACCTCTCGAAGCACGGCCTGGCGGGAAGCCGTGGGCACGTGCAGTTTCAATTCCTGTTCCGACATGGCGGGGGTGTCCGACGGCAAAAGCCGAGATCTTAGTCAATCGGAGGGGGTTATTTGATGACGGGTCATATTTTGTTCACATTGAGCTTAGACGGGGTTGCGGTGCGTCAACAAGGGGGTGGTTGCTTGTTGGTGGGAGGGGGTTCTTGAGCCGCGCGTGACGGGGCAGGCGGGTGAGGGCGGGGCTACGATTGCGGTCCGGAGCCTTCGCTCCGGACTGCCCCGTTGTCATCCTCGTCCGCCTTCGGCTCCCTTCGGATTCCCTC
>NZ_LZZT01000042.1 GCF_014170305.1 Achromobacter sp. UMC71 | reverse complement strand
TGCAAGTGCCTGGTGCATATCGGCAACACCTTGGTGCTGATGATGCCCCAAATCAGCGCCGCCGGGCACCATAAGCAAAGATACGGATGCCATGTCCCCCGGGTGGCGGCACGCTTTTCCCCCCGCCCCGCTCGTTGTAAAAGCGCCGCAACATGGCATCCGTATCTTTGCTTATGGTGCCCGGCGGCGCTGATTTGGGGCATCATCAGCACCAAGGTGTTGCCGATATGCACCAGGCACTTGCACAGGTTCAGGGTTAACCCTATAATTCGGGTTATCCCTAGTAGCTAAACAACTGTGCAAGCCCGTGGAGGCTATTGTGATCAACCCGAACAACACTATCCGCCTGACCGACGAACTCGAGCGCCAACTGATGCTCCAGGCTATTGAAGAACAATTCCGCCCGCATCCGATGCGTGCGTTGGCCGCAGGCCTGCGTAAGCTGGCCCACGGCGTCCGTGCCCTGGCTGGCAAGACGAGCGCCAAGAACGCGCACTCCGCCGCCTAAGCAGGACCCCAGGCCCCTGGCCTGAAAGTTTTCCCCTTGGGGGCTGCATAGCCCCTTTTATAGACCCGCCCTTACCGGCGGGTTTTTTTTATGGGTCGGCGGCCGCTTTGTCGGATAATACCGGCCCATGACAGACGCCCTCCTCGACCAGACCCCGAACCGGCTGCGCCGGTTCGCCTGCATGATGTACGAAGCCGTGCTGCTGTTCGGCGTGGTTTTCCTGGCCGGTTATCTGATGGACACCCTGACCCAGAGCAAGAATGCCCTGGACCTGCGACTGGCTCGCCAGGCCTGGCTGTTCGTGGCCATCGGCGCCTATTTCGTGCTGTGCTGGCGCCGCCGCGGCCAGACCCTGCCCATGAAGACCTGGAACATCCGGCTGGTCGATCGCGACGGCAACACCCCGTCCACGCCGCGCCTGATCCTGCGCTACGTGCTGGCCTGGCCCCTGGTGCTGGCGGGCGCCGCGCTCGTTTGGGCCGCCGCGGGCGCCACCGGCTGGTCGTCGGTGGACATGTTCATCGTGGCCGCCCCCTTCACGATCTTCATCTGGTCCTGGTTCGATCCGGACGGCCAGTTCCTGCACGACCGCATCCTGGGCACGCGCCTGCGCAACGCGCCGCAGCGCCAAAAAACGCTTGAATCCCACGATGCGCGGGCGCTGAAAGCCCGCTGAACATACCTGCTTACAACTAGCAAAATCGTGCGGCGATTTTGCTGATTGCTTTCAGAAAGTTGAAAGTCAGTCGCAAAGACAATGAGGCCCCTTTCATAGACGCCTCGAAAAAATCATGCGCGCTTTCCTTTCCCGCCTGTCGCTGGCCACCGCCAGCGTGTTGTTGTTCCTGCCGTTTGGCGCCTCCGCCCAGAATGCCGCCGCGCAACAGGAAATCGAAGCGGCGATGAAAGCCGCCTTTGCCGCCGCCCAGGCAGGCCCCGCCGATGTGAAGCTGGGCGACCAGGCCGTGGTGTCCTTGCCCGAGTCCATGTTCTTCGTGCCGCGCGCCCAGGCGGACCGCCTGATGGCCGCTTACGGCAACGGCAAAGACCCGTCGCTGCTGGGCGTGGTCATGCCCAAGAGCGACGATGACGACTGGGTCATCACCGTGAACTTCGATAAGGCCGGCTACATCAAGGACGACGACGCCAAGAACTGGAACGTCAACGAGCTGCTGGACAGCCTGCGCGAAGGCACGGAGCAGTCCAACGAAGAACGCAAGAAGCGCGGCTTTCCCGAGCTGGTGATGGACGGCTGGGTCGAAGCGCCCAAGTACGACAGCAACACCCAGCGCCTGGTCTGGTCGGTGGCCGTCAAGCACAAAGGCGAGGCCGGCAATGACAACCCTACCGTCAACTACAACACCTACGCGCTGGGCCGCGACGGCTACATCACGCTGGACCTGATCACCCAGAAGAACCTGGTGCCCAAGGACAAGACCGCCGTGCTGACGCTGCTGGACAACCTGAAGTACGTCGAAGGCAAACGCTACGCCGACTTCAACGCGTCGACCGACAAGGTAGCCGAGTACGGCCTGGCCGCACTGGTTGCTGGCGTGGCCGCCAAGAAACTGGGCCTGTTCGCCGTGATCGCCGCCTTCCTGGCCAAGTTCGCCAAGGTCGGCATCCTGGCCGCGGCCGCCCTGGGCGGCGGCTTGTGGAAGCGCATGCGCGGCAAGAAGGCTGACCAGCAGCAGCCCTGATCGCTACCGTGCGGCACCGACGATGAAACTGATTCTGCTGCTGCTTTCCGGCTTCAAGTACCTGAAGTTCGGCAAGCTGCTGGCTACCGGCGGCACCATGCTGCTGTCGGTGGCTGCGTACGCCTTCATCTTCGGCTGGCGCTACGCCGTGGGCTTTGTCGTATTGCTGCTGCTGCACGAAATGGGGCACTACATCGCCGCGCGCCAACGCGGGCTGGATGTGGGCGCACCGGTGTTCATCCCGTTCGTCGGCGCCTGGATCCAGCTCAAAGAGATGCCGCATGATGCCGACACCGAGGCCTATGTGGGCCTGGGCGGCCCCTTGGCCGGCACGGTGGCCTCGCTGGCCTGCTATTTCGCCGCGCGCAGCACCGGCAGCGACCTGCTGCTGGCGCTGTCGTACGCGGGCTTTTTCATCAATCTGTTCAATCTGATCCCGCTGTCGCCGTTCGACGGCGGGCGCATCACCGCCGTGCTTTCGCCGCGCATCTGGCTGGTGGGCGTGCCGATCCTGGTGGCGATGTTCTTCTGGCGTCCCAGCCCCATCCTGATCCTGGTGGCGGTGCTGGCGTTTCCCAACGTGCTGCGGGCCTTCAAGTACGACCCGTCGCTGCCCGAGAACCAGGCCTATTACGGCACCTCCCTGGAAAGCAAGGTGACCTACACCTGCGCCTACCTGGGGCTGGTCTGCATCCTGGCCATCATGGCCCACGACGTTCACGAGATGCTGGGCCACCTGCGCGGTTGAGCCCCGCCAGCGGGAAGGCTGCCGCCGCGCCTGCGCCTGAACAGCGGGTACCCGACACGCGCTCGCGACAAGCGGCCGCGCCGTCACAACAGCGTCACGGATTCTTCATGTCCCCGTCATCGCACCGTGGTCTCATTCCCAGGCATGACGACAGCCCACATGGATACGACCGTGAACGAAATCCGCCCCACGCACTGGCGCGCTCTCTGGATTTCCGATATTCACCTGGGTACCGCCGGGTGCAAGGCGGAGTTCCTGCTGGATTTCCTGGAGCACAACGAATCGGACACCCTGTATCTGGTGGGTGACATCGTTGACGGCTGGCAGTTACGCAAGCACTGGCACTGGCCCCGGGCCCACAATGACGTGATCCAGCGCATCCTGCGCAAGGCCCGCAACGGCACCCGCGTGGTGTTCATCCCCGGCAACCACGACGAATTCGCCCGCGAGTTCGCTGGCTACGCTTTCGGCGACATCGAAATCCTGGACGAGGACGTGCACGTCACGGCCAAGGGCCTGCGCCTGCTGGTGCTGCACGGCGACCAGTTCGACGGCGTGATCCAGCACAGCCGCTGGCTGGCGCACCTGGGCGACGGCCTGTACCAGCTGGCGCTGTGGATCAACCACCACTTCAACCGCCTGCGTCACCGCCTGGGGCTGCATTACTGGTCGCTGTCCCAGTACCTGAAGCACAAGGTCAAGAACGCGGTGTCGTTCATCACCGACTTCGAAGAGGCGCTGGCAGGCGAAGCCCGCCGCCGCGGCCTGGATGGCGTGGTCTGCGGCCACATCCACAAGGCCGAAATGCGCGACGTGAACGGCATCCTGTACTGCAACGACGGCGACTGGGTGGAAAGCCTGTCGGCCCTGGCCGAAACCCACGACGGCCAGTTGCAGCTGCTGGACTGGGCCGCCATCCAGGCCGAACGGCAGGCCGATCCGGCCCAGCGCAAGCCTCGCTCGCTGTCGCTACCCGCCTTGCCGTCCGCGCTGCGCCGCCAAGGCAAACACCCGTGATAACCCTTATACGTCCCCGTTACGCAACGGGGATATTGCAGTTCACGGCCCTCTAGGTCATGCTTGCAGTTGGGGCAACGGGCAAAAACTGACCCGTGCACGCTGCAACATGCTTACAACATAGGGCCATGAACGACCAATATCAGGCGCTCTACCAATCATTCCGCTGGCTGGTTCCCACCCAGTTCAACATTGCGGAAGCGTGCTGCCACCGCTGGGCATCCAGTAGTCCGGATGCGCGGCGCATCGCCATCTACTACGAAGATGAAGCCGGCAACCGCGAGGTCTGGACCTATGCGCGGCTGGCCGAGGCCGCCAATCAGCTGGCCAACGGCTTGGTGAAGATGGGCGTGGCCCGCGGCGACCGGGTCGGTGTGGTTTTAGGGCAACGCCCGGAAACCGTGGTCGCCCACATGGCCATCTACAGCGTGGGCGCGGTCGTGCTGCCGCTGTCGGCCCTGTTCGGCCCCGAAGCCCTGCAAAGCCGCCTGTGCGATTCGGAAACCCGTGTCGCCATCGTCGACCACGCCTCCAGCGCCAACCTGCTGGCAGTCAGCGACCACTGCCCCGCCCTGCAGCAGATCATCGGCATCGGTTTTGCCGACGAACGCGTGCTGCCCTGGCGCAGCCTGCTGGCGCGCCAGCCCAGCGAATTCAAGCCGGTGCCCACCCGCTCGTCGGACCCGGCCATCCTGCTCTATACCTCCGGCACCACCGGCGCGCCCAAGGGCGCCCTGCTGCCTCACAGCGCCCTGATCGGCAACCTGCCGGGCTTCGTGGCCTCGCAAGACTGGTTCCCCCGGCCGGCCGACGTGTTCTGGTCGCCGGCCGACTGGGCCTGGACCGGCGGCATGATGGACGCGTTGCTGCCCACGCTGTATTTCGGCCATCCCATCGTCGGCACCCGCGGCCGTTTCTCGGTCGAGCGCGCCTTCGAACTGATGGAACGCTACCAGGTCACCAACACCTTCCTCTTCCCGACCGCGCTGAAGATGATGATGAAAACGGTGCCCGAGCCGCGCAACCACTATCAATTGGCCCTGCGCGCCATCATGAGCGCGGGCGAAAGCGTCGGCGACACCGTCTTCGAATGGTGCCGTTCGGCCCTGGGCGTGACGCCCAACGAAATGTTCGGCCAGACCGAAATGAACTACGTGGTGGGCAACAGCCAGAAGCGCTGGCCCGCCAGGTCGGGCAGCATGGGCCGGCCCTACCCGGGCCACCGCGTGGCCGTGCTGGACGATGCGGGCCAACCCGTGGCCGCCGGCGAAACCGGCGAAATCGCGGTCAACCGCTACGATATCCACGGTTACCCCGACCCCGTCCTGTTCCTGGGGTACTGGCGCAACGAGGCCGCCACCCAGGCCAAATTCAAGGGCGATTGGTGCCTGACGGGCGACCTGGCCCGGGTGGATGCCGACGGCTACCTCTGGTACGCGGGCCGCGCCGACGACGTATTCAAGTCGTCGGGCTACCGCATCGGCCCCGGCGAAATCGAAAGCTGCCTGATCGGCCATCCGGCCGTGGCCAATGCCGCGGTGGTGCCCAAGCCGGACGCCGAGCGCGGCGCGGTGGTCAAGGCCTACGTGGTGCTGACCCCGGAATTCGCCCAGCGCGACCGCAACGATATCGTCGAGAACCTGCAGGAACACGTGCGCGAGCGCCTGGCGCCTTACGAGTACCCCAAGGAAATCGAGTTCGTCGAAGAATTGCCCATGACCACCACCGGTAAAATCCAGCGTCGCATCCTGCGCCTGCGCGAAGAAGAACGCGCGCGGGCCGCCAAGCCACACTGAAGACGGGCGGGCCCGCCTGGCTCGCCGTCGCATCCGGAGACAGGGCATGCCCATTTACCAGCTCGACGACCTCATTCCCCGCATCGATCCCGCGGCCTACGTGGCCGATAGCGCCGACATCATCGGCAATGTCACGCTCGAGGCGGGCGTCAGCATCTGGTCGCACGTCTCGATCCGGGGCGACAACGACGCCATCGTGATCCGCCAGGGCACCAACATCCAGGAAGGCAGCGTGCTGCACGTGGATACGGGCTGTCCCATGACCATCGGCCCCAACGTCACCGTGGGCCACCAGGCCATGCTGCATGGCTGCACCATCCACGAAGGCGCGCTGGTGGGCATGCAGGCCATCGTGCTGAACAACGCCGTGATCGGACGCAACTGCCTGATCGGCGCGGGCGCCATCATCCCCGAAGACCGGGTCATTCCGGACAATTCCCTGGTCATCGGCATCGGCAAGATCGTGCGCGAGCTGTCGGCCGAGGAAATCGCCAACCTGCACAAGAACACCGCCCATTACGTGGCGCGAGGCCAACACTACAAGACGGCGCTGAAACGGCTGGCGTAAAGCCGCCCCCGGCAAGGCCTGGAACGGCCCAACACCCCTGCTGGCGGCAGGGGAAATCGGGCCGTCCGATCGGCTAACATTCCCCCATGACCGATCAGCTTAAAAAATATCTCCTCGAAGACCGTAGCGTCCGCGTCCAAGCGGTGCGCCTCACGGACACCTGGAAGGCCGTCCAGGCCAACCATGACTATCCGCCCGCCATCACCCACCTGCTGGGCGAACTGGTCGCGGCGTCCACCCTGCTGGCCGCCAATATCAAGTTCGACGGCTCGCTGGTGCTGCAGATCCAGGGCGACGGCCCGATCGCCCTGCTGGTGGTGGAGTGCCGCTCCGACCTGAGCCTGCGCGCCACCGTCAAGGTCCGCGAAGGCCACGAGATTCCGGCCGAAGGCAACATGCAAAGCCTGCTGAATCCCGGCGGCAATGGCCGCTTCATCGTGGTGCTGGATCCCCAGCGCAAGGTGCCGGGCCAGCAGACCTACCAAGGCATCGTGCCCCTGGAAGGCGACACCGTCGCCGAGGCGCTGCAGCACTACATGAAGGCCTCCGAACAGCTGGACACCCGCCTGTGGCTGGCCGCCGACGCCGAACACGCCGCGGGCATGCTGATCCAGCGCCTGCCCCACCATGGCGGTTCGGATGCGCCCATCCTGAGCGAACAGGCCGCCACCGAGACCTGGGACCGCGCCGTGGCGCTGGCCACCACGCTCAAGCAAGACGAACTGCTCGCCACCGACATCGACACGCTGATCCACCGCCTGTACTGGGAAGAGACCCTGGTGGCCTTCGACCCGCAGCCGGTGCGCTGGCACTGTCCCTGCACCCGCGAACGCGTCGCCAGCATGCTGCGTTCGCTGGGGGAAGACGAAGTGAACGACATCCTGGCCGAACGCGGCCAGGTCGACGTGTCCTGCGACTTCTGCGGCAAGCCCTACGCCTTCGACGCCGTCGACTGCGCCGCCCTGTTCACGCCCAACTCGCCCCCCAGCGGCGAGGTGCCGCCGACGGTGCATTAGGGCGCCCGCTCAAGGGTCACCCCTCGGGCTTTACGAATCGACAGGCGGTCATGCCCGCGCCACACTGGCCCGGCCATGACCGCCTTTTTTCTTGCCCGCCCGCGCGCCGCGCGCCCGCCGCAACGCGGGGCCGCCGCCATTGAATTCGCCGCCGCCGGGGCGGCCGTCCTGCTGCTGGGCCTGCTGACCATCGAAGCGGCCCGCTGGCAGGGCGTGCGCCAGGTCGCCCACCTGGCCCTGATGGAAGCCGCTCGGGCCGGCGCCACCTCGCACGGCGATCCTGCCCGCATCCGGGCGGCATTCCTTCAAGGGCTGCTGCCGCTGCACGCCGACGCCCAGGGCGCAGCCGGCGCCCGCCGTCGCCAGACACAGGACCTGGACCGCGCCGCCGCCCTGGCGGGCACGACGCCCTGGCGCATCGAAATCCTGCAACCTGACGCCCAGGCATTCCGCGACCACGCCCGCCCCGGGCTGGACACAGCCGCGCCTCGCGGGCTGCGCGCCATCGACCACAACTACCAGGACCTGCAACATGCGCGCCGGCCCTTGCCCGATACGCGCAGCATCTTCCGCGCCAACACGCTCAAGCTGCGCCTGACCTACCTGTATCAACCTCTCTTGCCACCGCTGCGCATGCTGCTGGCGGCGCTGTCCAAGGCTGACGGCAGCTACGCGGCCGCCGCGCAGGCGCGCGGCCTGGCGCCGATTGGCATGGAACTCGAAATGGAAATGCAGTCGCACCCGGTGGACTGGCCGGCCGGCAAGGCGTATCCGGCCGGCATGGTGCAAGGCGCATGCCGCAGCCTGCGCTGCCCCTGATGGGCGCGGCAAACGAGGATCCGTCTGCCGCGCTCAGCGGCGGGCGTGGCGGCTACTGCTGGCGGGGGGTATTGGCGTTGGCCGGCCTGGCGTTGCCCTGCCGGGCGGCCGGCTGCGCGGCAGCGGGCTTGGCGGCGGCCGGCTTGGCCGCCGCAGGTTTGGCGGCACCCGCCGGCGCGCTGGCGCGCGTGGCGGTGGCGGGTTTGGCTGCGGCGTCGGTCGCGAGCGAGGCGCCGCCTGCGGGCGGCTGCGTGTTTTGCGGCAGGATATGCACGAAGACTTCGCCTTCGCGCATCATGCCCAGTTCGCCGCGGGCCCGTTCCTCGATGGCGCCGGAACCATTTTCCAGATCGCGCACTTCGGCTTCGAGCGCCGCGTTGCGCGCGCGCAGGCCTTCGTTGGTCTCGCGCTGCGCCGATACCTGGCGTTGCAAGTCCCAGACCTTGAACCACCCGCCCTTACCCAGCCAAAGCGGATATTGGATCAGGCCTAGCAGCACGAACAGCACCAGGAACAACAGGCGCATACGCAGGAACCCTCAGCAGTCGTGGCGTGAAAACAGCCGCGGCGGCGCTCGCCGCGGCCCACAGTTAACGCAGGTTGTAGAAGGCTTCCAGGCCGGGGTACGAGGCCACCTCAGCCAGCTCTTCTTCGATGCGCAGCAGCTGGTTGTACTTGGCCATGCGGTCCGAACGCGACAGCGAGCCGGTCTTGATCTGCATGGCGTTGGTGGCCACCGCGATGTCGGCGATGGTCGAATCCTCGGTTTCGCCCGAACGGTGCGACACGACGGCGGTGTAGCCGGCGCGCTTGGCCATTTCGATGGCGGCGAAGGTTTCGGTCAGGGTGCCGATCTGGTTGATCTTGATCAGGATCGAGTTGGCCACGCCCTTCTGGATGCCTTCGCGCAGGATCTTGGTGTTGGTGACGAACAGGTCGTCGCCCACCAGTTGCACCTTCTTGCCGAGCTGGTCGGTCAGGAGCTTCCAGCCGTCCCAGTCGTTTTCGGCCATGCCGTCTTCGATCGAGATGATCGGGTACTTGTCGCACCAGGTGGCCAGCAGGTTGGTGAATTCCTGCGAGGACAGCGAGATGCCGCCTTCGCCAGCCAGCGTGTACTTGCCGTCGCGGTAGAACTCCGAGCTGGCGCAATCCAGGCCCAGGGCGATCTGCGTGCCCGGCTCGTAGCCGGCTTCGGTGATGGCCTTCAGGATCAGCTGGATGGCGGCTTCGTGGCTGGGCACGTTGGGCGCGAAACCGCCCTCGTCGCCCACCGCGGTGGACATGCCCTGGCCGTGGATCAGCTTCTTGAGCATGTGGAACACTTCGGCGCCCCACCGCAGGGCTTCGCGGAAACTGCCCGCGCCCACCGGCAGAATCATCAGTTCTTGCAGGTCGAGCGTGTTGTTGGCGTGCGCGCCGCCATTGATGACGTTCATCATCGGCACGGGCATGCTCATGGGGCCGCTGCCGCCAAAGTAGCGGTACAGCGACAGGCCGGATTCGTCGGCGGCGGCGCGGGCCACGGCCATGCTGGCGGCCAGGATGGCGTTGGCGCCCAGGCGTTCCTTGGACTCGGTGCCGTCCAGTTCGATCAGGGTACGGTCAACGAAGGTCTGCTCCTGGGCGTCCAGGCCCATCAGCGCTTCGGAGATTTCGGTATTGAGGTTTTCAACGGCGCGCAGCACGCCCTTGCCCAGATAGCGGCTCTTGTCGCCGTCGCGCAGCTCGATGGCTTCGCGGGCGCCGGTGGATGCGCCCGACGGCACGGCCGCGCGGCCCATGGCGCCGGATTCCAGCAGCACATCGCATTCCACGGTGGGGTTGCCGCGCGAATCCAGAATCTCGCGGCCGATGATATCGACGATTGCACTCATGACTTTACATTCCCTGAACGATAAACATATTCATGACGGCCGCGCCTTCACGGGCGTTGCGGGCACGGCGGTACTGCCAGGAGTCGTAGAAAGCCTGGGCCGCGGCCATGGACGGAAACTCCATGATGACGGTACGGCCAGGTTCACGGCCCTCAAGGTGCTTGGACTCGCCGCCCCGCACCAGGATCTTGGCGTCGTACGCACGCATGGCGAGCGTGGACAGACGCTTGTAGTCCTCGTATTGTGCGGGCTTGGTCACCGTGACGTCGGCGATGAGGTAAGCACTCATGGGGTTCCTTCAGGGCAGTTGCGTTGGTTGGTATCTGACGCCGGATACGACAACGCCGCCAGTGTCGCCCAAAGGCGGCTGGCGACGCATATCCGATGCTAATTGGTTGTATCCGAAAGCAGCGCCGCCGTATAGGGCGGCGTGGGGGCAACGGCCCGCGGCCCCGAAGATCCGCATGCGGAACTCGAGGCCGCAGGCGCGCATCAGGCCTCCTGGCCGCGGCGAGCCTTTTGCTCGATGGCGGCGCGGATGTAGCTGGAGAACAGCGGGTGGCCGTCGCGCGGGGTCGACGTGAACTCCGGGTGGAACTGGACGCCGACGAACCAGGGGTGGTCGGGCAGTTCCATCATTTCCGGCAGGTTCTCGGTCGGGGTGCGCGCGCTGATCACCATACCGGCCTCTTCGAGGCGCGGCACGTAGACGTTGTTGACCTCGTAGCGGTGACGGTGACGCTCGTTGACTTCGTCGCCGTAGATCGTCTGGGCGCGGGTGCCCGCCTTGATCGGCACGCGCTGCGCGCCCTTGCGCATGGTGCCGCCCAGGTCGGACGAATTGTCGCGCTTTTCGACCTTGCCTTCGCGGTCCATCCATTCGGTGATCAGGGCCACCACGGGGTGCGGCGCCGAGGGATCGAATTCGGTGCTGTTGGCGCCACCCAGGCCTGCCACGTGACGCGCAAACTCGATGACGGCCAGCTGCATGCCCAGGCAGATGCCCAGGTAAGGCACACCGTTTTCACGGGCGTAACGGATCGCGGCGATCTTGCCTTCGGTGCCGCGCTTGCCGAAGCCGCCCGGAACCAGGATGGCGTCCAGGTGCTTGAGCTGGTCGGTGCCGCGGGTTTCGATGTCTTCCGAGTCGATGTACTCGATGTTGATCTTCGAGCGCGTGTGGATGCCGGCGTGAACCAGGGCTTCGGTCAGCGACTTGTACGACTCGGTCAGGTCGACGTACTTGCCGACCATGCCGATGGTGAGCTGGTGCTGCGGATGCTCGAGCGCGTCGACCAGGTTGTCCCACATGGACAGGTCGGCCGGCGGCGGGGTCAGGCCCAGGGCCTCGCAGACGATGTTGTCCACGCCTTGCTTGTGCAGCATGGCCGGGATCTTGTAGATCGAGTCGGCGTCCCAGACGGAAATGACCGCGTCCAGGGGCACGTTGGAGAACATCGAGATCTTGGCGCGCTCGTCGTCCGGGATGGGACGGTCGGCGCGGCACAGCAGCGCGTTCGGGTAGATGCCGATTTCGCGCAGCTTCTGCACCGAATGCTGGGTCGGCTTGGTCTTGAGCTCGCCGGCGGACGCGATGAACGGCACCAGCGTCAGGTGCACAAAGGCGGCGTTGTTGCGGCCCATGCGCAGGCTCATCTGGCGCGCGGCTTCCAGGAACGGCAGCGATTCGATATCGCCCACGGTGCCGCCGATTTCCACGATGGCGACATCGGTATTGCCGTTCCAGGCGGCATCGGCGCCACGGGCGATGAAGTCCTGGATTTCGTTGGTGATGTGCGGGATGACTTGGACAGTCTTGCCCAGGTAGTCGCCACGGCGCTCTTTGCGCAGCACCGATTCGTAGATCTGGCCGGTGGTGAAGTTGTTCACCTTGTGCATACGGGCGGAAACGAAACGCTCGTAGTGGCCAAGGTCCAGATCGGTTTCGGCGCCGTCTTCCGTGACGAACACTTCACCGTGCTGGAACGGGCTCATGGTGCCCGGATCGACGTTGATGTAGGGGTCGAGCTTGAGCATGGTGACTTGCAGACCACGCGACTCGAGGATGGCGGCAAGCGACGCAGCGGCGATGCCCTTGCCCAGGGAAGACACCACTCCGCCGGTGACAAATACGTATTTGGTCATCGTAATAAGCGCCCGGGACGAGCGGGCGCGTGCGGGAAATTTGGATTATAGCCGGGAGGCGAAACTTGTCTGGGTTTTCCCCTAGCGGCCAGGAGTAACATTTGGCAGCACTCGAGAGAGCGGCCCCCACGCGTGTTGCTTGCGCGCTTCATGCTATGTTCGTCCCCGATTTTCCTTGCCTTTCCGAGAAGCCCGCCCTCCGATGCCCCTCCTGCCC
>NZ_LZZT01000041.1 GCF_014170305.1 Achromobacter sp. UMC71 | reverse complement strand
GCGCGGCGCTGACCAATAGCGGGCAGATCTGGGGCGGGGGCGGAGGCGGCGGCGGCCGGGTGATCGCGCAGGATATCAGTCATGCGTCGGTGATCGTCGTCAACCGCGGAGGCGATGGTGGTGCCGGGGTGATTCTGGCGGGCGATAACCAGAGCCTGCTCAATACCGGTCAAATCCGCGGCGGCAATGCCGGGTCGGGGGCGGCGGCTGTCTACGGCCTGGGAGGCGTCGGCGTGCAGGTGGCCGGCAATGGCACGCTGGTGACTCAACAGGGAACCATCATCGCGGGTCTGGACGGACGCGGCACCCGCGGCACCGCCATCTTGCTGGCGGGCACGGGCAATACCTTGGTGCTGGGGCAGGGTTCCACGACCCTGGGCGACGTGGTGTTCGCCCCGATGGGTAGTAACCGTTTGCAGCTCTCGGGCGGTACGACGGCCACGGTTGCCCTCAGCGGCAATCTGGCGTTTGGCACGAACGGCATCTACGCGGTGCGCGCCACGCCGACCGCCATGGACCGGCTGGATGTCAGCGGCCGTGCGGCGCTGTCGGGCGCCACGGTCGATGTCGTGGCGCAACCCGGGACCTATAACGAACACTTCAGCCAAGTGGTGCTGACGGCGGGCGGAACCTTTGGCGTATCACGCTTTGCCGGCGTCACCACCGATCTGGCCTACCTGACCCCGTCGTTGTCGTACTCGACCGACAACAAGCAGGTGACGCTGACGCTGACACGCACGATAGTGCCACCCGTGGATCCTGGCACGCCCGTTGATCCAGGCGCCGGCGGCACACCCCTGCGCTTCGCCGATCTTGTGTCTGGCCGCAATGCCCGCGCCGCGGCCAATGCGGTCGAATCGATGCCGGCGTCACACAGCGTGTATGGTGCGGCGATCTCCCTGCCTGTCGGTGCGCCGCAAGGTTTCTTCTCGGGGCTGTCGGGCGAAGCGCACGCCACGGTGGCGTCCGGCTTGAACAACTTGTCCGGAATGGCGCGCAATACACCGTTGGCGCAATTACGGGGCAACCTGGCAGCCGGCAGCGCGCCTGGCGCGGCGACCGCCGCGGCCGGCGTCAGTGATGCGGCGCCCTTGGCGTTGGCCTTGCCCGCATCGCAAGCGCGTCCCGCTTGGGCGCAACTCGTGGGCAATTGGCAAAGCATCGGCGCCAGCGGCGACACGGCCTCCGCGCGCCAGCACACCGGCGGCGTGTTCGCGGGGGCGGACAGCGCTATCGGCGGGGGCTGGCGCCTGGGCGGCGCGGTGGGCTACACCGACTCGCGGCTGTCGGTGGACGACCTGGCCTCGCGCGCCGATATCTCCAGCTACAGCGCAATCGTGTATGGCGGCAAAGCCTTCGCCGTGGGCGCGGGCAAGCTCAACCTGATGGCAGGCGTGGCGTATTCCTGGCACGACATCCATACCCGTCGTCAGATCGGCGCGGGCGGCCTGAACCAGACGCTGACGGCGGACTACGGCGGTAACACCACGCAGGTCTTCTCCGAACTGGGCTATGCCTTCGGCGTGGCTGACGGCCTGACGCTGGAACCCTACGCGGGCCTCGCCTGGGCTGGTCAGCGGGTGCGAGGCTTCAGCGAATCCGGCGGCAGCGCCGCCTTGTCCGGCGAATCGAGCAAGAACGACACCACCACGACCACGCTCGGCCTGCGCGGCAAGCAAGCGGTGACGCTGGGCACGATGGCGGGCTCGGTGTCGGCCGGCCTGGGGTGGCGCCATGCATTCGGCGATCTGACGCCAACCTCGCGCCTGGCCTTTGATGCCGGCCAGGCGTTCACGGTCACCGGGGCGCCGATCGCCCGCGACGCGGCGCTGGTGGAAGTGGGCGCCGATCTGGCCGTCAGCCGCCGCGCCACGATCGGATTGGCCTACGCGGGCCAGTACGCCAACGCCAACCGCGACCATACCGCCCGGATCGAGGTGCGCTGGCAGTTCTGAACCGGGCCGGCTCGACGAGGGCTGGTGGTTGCGCCAGCGGCCCGTGCGTGAAGGCCTTGCCATCGGCCCCGCTATGCCAGCGCCTCGCCCGCCAGGTCGAACAGCCGCCGCGCATCCGGCGTCAGCCCGAGCATGTGGATGCAGGCATGCACCATGCCCGGCAGCAGATGGTCGCGCGCCTCCACGCCGGCCTCGCGCAAGCGCCGGGCGTAGGCCAGGCCTTCGTCGCGCAACGGATCGTATTCGCAGATCAGCAGCGTCGCCGCAGGCAAGCCGGTCAGGTCGGCGCGCAGCGGCGACGCGTAGGGAGACGCGCCGTCTGCCTCGTTCACCAGATAGGTGAACCAGCAGTAACGCATCACGGCTTCTGTCAGGAAGAAATTCTGACCGTAGGCGCGATACGACTCGGTGGAAAAATTGTGGTCCACCACCGGATAGCACAGCAGTTGGTGCGCGATGGCCGGACCGCCCCGGTCTCGCGCCAGGATCGCGGCCGCCGCGGCCAGGTTGCCGCCCGCGCTGTCGCCGCCCACCGCGATGCGCGCGGGGTCGATGCCCAGCCCGTCTGCGTGCCGGGCCACCCAGGTCAACGCGCTGTAGAAATCCTCGAGCGGAATCGGAAATCTGCTTTCCGGCGCCAGCCGGTAATCCACCGACAGCACCTTGCATTGCGTCGCGTTGGCCAGCGCGCGGCACGGGTTGTCGTAAAGCTCCAGCGAGCATTGGAACCAGCCGCCGCCGTGGGCAAATACCAAGGCCGGCAAGACCGCGCCGGTCGCTGTGCCATCAGGGGTATAGGCGCGTACGCGGATGGCATGACCATCGTGGCCGGGCGCGATGTGCGTGTCGATGGCTGCCACGGATTCCAGCGGGCCGTGCAATTCACGCAGCGCGACCTCGGCGGCGTCGCGGCGGGCCTGCAGATCCAGTGGCGCCGTCACGGATGACAGGCGGCGCAGGTAGTCGTTGATGCGAGGATCCAGCGGCATGGCTCAACCCTCGCGCGACAGGAACGGCAGCAGATGTGCCAGGAACTCGTCCGGACATTCTTCTGTGACGAAGTGGCCGCAATCGGCAATGATCGCGCCGCGCACGTCGGACGCGGCGCGTTGCATGGTCACCAGCGGCGCGTCGCGTGTGGCGTGTTCGGCGCCGATGGCCAGCACCGGCATGTCCAGCTGTTGGCGTGCGCGCTCGGTGTTCTGGCGCACCGTTTCGGGAATCGCGCGGTAGTAGGCGAAGCCGCCGCGCAGACCGCCGGGGGCCGCATAGGCGTCGATATAGGCCTGCGCGGCCACGCGGTCGCGGCGGTGCGACCATTTGTCGAACATGTACGTCAGGTAGGCCTGTTCGCGGCCGGCGATCAGCGCTTCGGGCAGGTCGGGCAAGCGGTTGAACATGAAATGCCACAGGAACACGTTGTCGCCCGGCGGCGCGAAGATCGTGGGCTCGGGCGCCAGGCCGGGAATCACGGCCTCGGTCAAGGCCAGGCGCGAGACGGCGCCGGGAAAGTCGCTGGCCAGCGCGTAGGCCACCCACATGCCGATGTCGTGGCCCACCACCTGATAGCGGGTGTGACCTAGCTGCGCCATCAACTGATGCAAGGTGGCGGCAATCGCGCCGGTGTCGTAGCCGCCCTGAGGATGGTCGGAGTCGCCGGTGCCGGGCGGGTCCACGGCAATCGCCATGTAGCCGTGGCTGGCCAGCGCGTGCATCACGTGGCGCCAGGTCAGCCAGGTCTGCGGCCAGCCCGGCACCAGCAGCACGGGCGTGCCGCTGCCGGCGATGGCGCAATGCAGGCGCGCGCCGTTCACGATGAGATAGCGGTGCGAGAAGTCGGCGCCGGGCGGAAGGTAAGCGTCGTGGGGATGCGTCATGACTGCGGATGTCCAGATTCGTTATTGGGTGATGGAAAAGAATGGCTCAGGCGATGCCGAGCATGGCGTTGATCTGGCGCGCGTCGATGGCGGCGCCCGCGAAGTCGTCGAAAATCTTGCCGGTCACGGGGATGATGTGCTGCTTGATGAAGGCGGCGCCTTCGCGCGCGCCCGTCTCCTGGTCCTTCAGGCAGCACTCCCATTCCAGCGAGGCCCAGCCTTGATAGCCGTGGTGCGCGAGCTTGGAGAAGATCGCCTTGAAATCCACCTGGCCATCACCCAGCGAGCGGAAGCGTCCGGCGCGGTTCACCCACGACTGATAGCCGCCGTAGATACCTTGGCGTCCGGTCGGATTGAACTCCGCATCCTTCACATGGAACATGCGGATGTGGTCCTTGTAGATGTCCAGGTAATCCAGGTAATTCAGCTGCTGCAGCACGAAATGGCTGGGGTCGAACAGGATGGCGCAGCGGGCGTGGCCGCCGACGCGCTCATGGAACATCTCGAAGGTCGCGCCATCGTGCAGGTCTTCGCTGGGATGGATCTCGTAGCACAGGTTCACGCCTTGCTCGTCGCAGGCGTCCAGCACCGGCAGCCAGCGGCGCGCCAGTTCATCGAAGGCGGTCTCGATCAGCCCTTCGGGCCGTTGCGGGAACGGGAACAGGTAGGGCCAGGCGAACGACCCCGAGAACGTGCCCATGTCCGTCAGGCCCAGGCGGCGCGAGGCCTGCGCCGCCAGCAACAGGTTGCGGCGCGCCCACTCGGTGCGGGCCTGGGAATTGCCGCGGACTTGCTCGGGCGCGAAAGTGTCGAACATTGCGTCGTAGGCCGGGTGCACGGCCAGCAATTGGCCGAAGATGTGCGTTGTCAGTTCGCTGATCACCAGGCCGTGGCTGGCCAGCATGCCGGTGATCTCGTCGCAGTAGTCCTGGCTGGTCGCGGCCAATTCCACATTGAACAGGCGCTGGTCCCAGGCGGGGATCTGCAGGGCCTTGAAGCCCAGGCCGGCCGCCCATTCGGCGATGGCGGGCAGGCTGTTGAACGGGGCGGCGGCGTCGCTGAATTGCGCCAGGTGGATGCTGGGGCCTTTGAGGGTTTGCATGACGTATCTCTGTCGTTGGCCCACCGGGATTCGGTCGGCTTCAATTGTTTGTCGAACGACAAAGAATAGACGGAAAATGGCAGTCACTGCAAGCGGCCCCGTGCGCGGCTCTGCCGGTAGGCGCGGCGGTACACTACGAAAAAGTCCAACTCTTCAGGCGTGATATGGCAGGCAGACCCAGGGAATTCGACCGTGACCTCGCATTGCAGCAAGCCATGCTGGCCTTCTGGCAGCACGGTTACGAGGGCACGTCGATGGCCGATCTGGTGGCGGTGACAGGGCTCGCGTCAGCGCGTCTGTACGCGGCCTTCGGTTCCAAGGAAGCCTTGTTCCGCGAGGCGGTGGAACGTTACGAGGCGGGCGATGGCGGTTTTGCGCAAGCCGCGCTGCAATCCGCCGACGTGCGGACCGCCGTCGAAAAACTGCTGCAGGACGCCGTCGCGGTCTACACCCGCCGGGGCCGGCCGCAAGGCTGCATGGTGGTCACGGCCGCGGCCAATTACGCGGCGGACAATGAGTCGGTCATGCGTTGGCTGACCTCGCACCGCAAGGCCCGCACGCAATCCATCATCGACCGCCTCGACGCCGCGCAACGCAGCGGCGCACTCAAGCCGGGCACCGACGTGCAGGCGCTGGGCGACTATTACGCCGCCGTGCTGCACGGCCTGTCGGTGCAAGCCCGCGACGGCGTCAGCCGCTCGCGCTTGCTGGCCCTGATCGGGCCGGCCATGGCGCCGTTGGCCGCGGCCGCGTCCGGCGCCTGAATCGACCGCTGACGGCACGGCAGGCAGGTTCCGGCCCCACGTGGCCGCACCTCATTCCCGCTTTCTGGACGACCTGACCCGCCAGGCTGAATCATCAGCCGGTGGCGGGCGGCCCTGCCCGCCAGCATCACGGTCCGGCACGGAACTTGCGGAAGGGGATGGCCCCGGACGTGGATTGCGCCGGGGCAGGCCGGGACAGGCCTGATTGAACCGGTCATTTCTTCAAGGAGGTGCCATGACTACACGAAACGGCGACGGCACGATGCTGCGCGACCTGATCTCGGGGACCGAGAACCTGCTACGTACCACGGCCAGCTACAGCGGCGCGGAGGTCGAGGCGGCGCGTGACCGCCTCAAGGAGCAGCTCGATGCCGCGCGGGCCGAGGCCCGTGGTTTGAAAAAGAAGGCATGGCGGCGGGCCAGGGATGTGTCCGTGGCCACGGATGACTATGTGCATGAAAACGCTTGGAAAAGCATTGCCGGGGCGGCGCTGGTGGGTGCGCTGGCCGGGGTGTGCCTCATGTCGGAGTACCGGCGCCGCTAGCGCCCTCCGGCATTCCGATATTTCACGATGGACAGCGGGCATCCCCGCATAGGAGAGAAGCGATGGAACAACAGCAAACGAATATTGTCGGCGGCCCGAAGACCTCGGCGCAGGGACCCGGCCCGGAAGTCATGGCCGCCAACACGCTGGAAGGCAACGACGTCTACAACGCCGAAGGCGAGACGCTCGGCGACATCAAGGCGATCATGATCGACGTGCCGCGCGGCCGCGTGGCCTACGCCGTGCTGTCGCGCGGCGGCATCCTGGGCATGGGCGAAAAGCTCTTCGCCATTCCGTGGGCGGCATTGAAGCTGGATACCGACCGCAAGTGCTTCGTGCTGCATGTGGACAAGGAAACCCTGAAGAACGCGCCTGGTTTTGACAAGGACAACTGGCCGCGCATGGCGGACGAGACCTGGGCCCGCGACCTGCATAAGTACTACAACCAGGATATCTACTGGTAGCAGGCAGGCTTGGCGCGTCCGGGTAGCCGGGCGCGCGCCGGGCGCCTCGCCGTGGACGGGCGTCGGGTCCTGGCGCCGCGATGAACGTCTGTCGCGTTCAGTCCGTCGCCAGATACGCCTGCCCGCCCGGCTTCAGGTACGGCGCCAGGTCCACGAACGGCACCAGCGCCAGCGTGCCCAGGCAGACGCCCGATGCATGGCCGACGCCGGATACCGACAGGCTTAGCGCGCCGGGTGCCTGCGTGCCCAGGGTCAGGTAGTCGGGCCACAGGCTCGAGCAGCCGTCCTTGGACGGATCCTGGGTGTTGCCCTCGGCTTCGGCTGCGGCCAGCGTGCGCTGCACGGTAGCGGTGATGCCGGTCAAGGTCGGACTGGCTTTGGGGCGGCCGCTGTCTGCCGGCACATAGGCGTCGAAGATGCGGTTCCAGTCGAGGTATTCACCCCGCAGCAGGTCGTAGGTGTAGGGTTCGAAATGGTTGCTGGGGTGGGCGCCGCCGCAATCCAGGCTGCCGCTTTCGGTCACGGTCATCAGCGCGCGCGACAGCCAGGTGACGGTGATGACTTCATCGTCGAAGTTGCCCAGCGTGCCGGTGTTGGGAATGTCGCCATTGGCGGTGTAGGCCTCGCCCATGCACTGCAACGCGCCCAGGCTCTTGCGCCAGTGGCGCTGTTCCAGCAGATGGTTGACGCGCTTGCGCACCTGCTCGTCCGGATGCCGCGACAGGCGCGGGTACAGAAACTGCGTGCGCGGGTCGCGCCACATGCGGTAGGTCACGGCGCCAGCGCCGATATCTTCGCCGACGGGCTCGGCGTGACCGTTCATCTTCAGGGTGTCGTACGGAGCCTGCTCGGCGTTGATCTCGGGGAGGGTGGCCATGCCGTTGTTCACGCCGGTGGCGGGCATGGATTTGGAGTTGTATTCGGCGACGCGCCGCAGGTCGAACGCGCGTTGCTTGCCGTTGCGGGCATCCGTCCAGGTGCCACGGTAGCCTTGCGCGTCGCGCGTGCCTTGCCAGGTGGCGGCAGTGGGCGCGGCGCCGCCTTTCTGGCCCGCCCGCGCTTGCTCGCGTTTCCAGTTGGGCGGCGGTTCGGCCAGGGCCTGTTCCGGCCCCTTCAGGGGAATGTCGACGCCCGATTTCGGATAGAAATAGCGGCCGGTCAGGATGCCATTGGCCGCCGCCTGGGCATCCAGTTCCATCACGACCTCGCCGGCGCCCTGCAAGGTGCCGGTGTAGACGATCAGCGGAGCCGCCTGAGTGGCGAGCGCCACGGTCGCCAGCGCGCCAGCCAGAAGGAAAGACAAACGGGTGGATAAGCGGAGCATCGGAATCGTCGCCAGGAGATTTTTGGGGCCGGATCAATATACCGGAAGGTCGATGCGAACAAAAGAACCTGCCAATACGATAAAAACAGGCTGTTGTGGGCCAGGTCTCCGAGTCCTGGAACGGCATGGCCGCTGCACGCATGGCGCGGCTACATCGTGCCAATGACCCTGGACGCCTTGCGGTCCGTTGTCACGCCAGGGGTTCCCAGGCCCCGGAATCCGGCTTGACGCCCAGGCGCGCGCCGTTCTGCCGCACCTGTTCCTCATCCCACTGCGCGGCCGCGGGATCGATATCGAAAGCGACATCCAGCGCGCCCGCCACGCGGGGATCTTCGATCGGCAGTTCCCAGGTAAGGAACAACTGCGACAGGTCGCGGCTGTCGGGGAAGTCGCTTTCGTCAAAGCGGCGGGCGCCGCGCGGCACCACGCCATGCGGCTGGCAGGTGTCGAACAGCACGGCCGTGCCGCGCATCAGCGCAATGCGCTGGCCCGTGCCGGGGTAGATCAGGTCCAGCCCCTTGTCTTCGCTGACAAATAGATTGCAGAAGGCCGCGCTGCCGTACTGCATGCCGTCGTGATGGTAACGGGCGCCACGGCAGGCCATCAACGCCAGGTCGCTGGACGCCAGCACGTCGCCCAGCCCGAGCGCGCCAGTCCAGTCCTGCATCGCGCGCAGGCATGCGCGGTATTCGGGCCACCGGGCCATGGTGCGCGCCAGGGGCATCTGTTCAACATCGCCGGGTTCCAGCGCCACGTTCGAGGCGATCTCGCGCGCCCAGTCGGCCACCAGGCGGGCAGGCGGCACGGGAATATCGAGCGTGGCGGTGGCCACGCGTGCGCTGATGCCGCGGCTACGGATCAGGTCGCCGCTCCGGAAATAGGAGACCAGGCGATGCGAGGAAAGCGGGGCGGATGTCATGGGATGCCGCCATGTTACCGCCTGACGCCAGGCGAGTCCGTGCGTGTGCGGCCCGCGCCGTCGTCAGCCGTTCCTGGCCGGTGACGTCGCGCGGCACACGCCCTGCGCCTCCTGATAGGGCAGGTCCGGATCGGGCTTGCCGATGGGCTGGACGTCCAGGAAGCATTTCGCGCCATCGGTCAAGGACACCTGCAAGGGCATCGCGTAGGCATCGTCCAGGAAAATCTGGCCGCCTTTACCCACCAGGGTGATCAGGTTGCCGCGCGCGTCCATCACCGGCAGGCGTTCCGCCAACGGCTGCTGGTCGGCCGCGGAGACGGCCGACAGCAGATAGCGCTGCACCTGACGCAGGTTGAAGTCCACCACCTGCACCGAACCGCGCGCGGGTTTGACCGACTGCACCCCGTTGGGCAGGTTGGCATTGCGCGGCAGGCTGGTGGTGTTGATTTCCACCGAGCTTTCGCTGTAGGCAGGCAGGCCGGGAATGACGGCATGACCCCAGGCGTCGGTCCAGGCGGGGCCCGCGGGTGTCTGGAGCTGCACCCCGCCCAGGTCGCCGACCTTGGCGATGCCGAACGTATCGCCCACCTCGTAGGGGGAAAAGGCCACGGCACCGCCGGCCGCCACGACCGAGCCCTGCAAGCCCCAGTTCGTCGACACGCTGCCTTGGGCGTCACGGTTGGCCGACAGGTTCACGTGGGTGTAGCGCGGTAGCGCATCGATCGATGCCGACGAATTGACGGCGTTGCCCGGATTGGCCACGCTGGACGCCAGGCTATAGCTGAACTGCGGACTGACCGTATCCGAATAGCTCGCGCCAATGGCGCTGCTGTTGCCCGCCTTGCTGGCATACACCCCGGCGCTGGCGCTGCCCAGGGGAAAGCTGAGCGTCAGGAAGTACTGGTTATCGGAGCGAGCGCGCGTGTCCGCGCTAAGGTCCTTCGCCGCGGACAGGGTGACCGAGGTGCGCCCGAAGCTGCGGCTCCACGACAGCGTGGCGCGCTGGCGCGTGGCGTCCAGGCCGGCGAGGCGGCTGGCGGTATAGCTGGCGGAAATGGCGCCCAGGGTCGGCTGGAACCAGGACACCCCGGCGGTGTAAGTCTGGCTCGCGCGGCTGGCCGTGTGGGGGGTGTCCGAGCGTTGCAAGACCTGCGCCATGTCACGATACCCGTCCGTCTGCCAGGTGGCTGAAAAGTTGGTGGACAGCCGCTCCATGGGAGAGACGGACAGGGTTGCCGCGATCTGCTGCCCTTGCCGCTTGGCGCCGTCGGCGACCGCGCTGGAGGCGCGCACGCCGATGGAGCCGCTGAGGGCGTCGGTGGGCGACGCCGCGATGGTGACCGCCAGCGCCCGATAGGGGGCGGAAAGCAATGCGCCGGCACTGAGGGTGCTGCGGCTTCCCAGGTTCCAGCCATTGCTGGCGGTGGCCACCAGCGGCGTCTGGCTGTCGCTGCCGCGGCTGGCCTGGTAGCGTCCCACGGCGATGGACAGTCCTTGCGCCGTGGTGTTGCGCACGGCGCCGAACGACGCGGCCGGGACCGTGAACTGCTGCCGTTCGCCATTGGTGGAAATCACCTGCACTTCCAGGTCGGAATTGCCGCTGATGATAGGCACGTCGGTGATGGTGTAGGCGCCAGCCGGCACCTGCGTCATCAGGATCAGCGTGCCCAGCTGCCGCACTTCAATCCGGCTCTGGCTATTGGCGATGCCATTGAAGTTGACGCCCGAGGCTTGCGTCTGCCGCAGCGCGTATTCGGGAAACAGCTGCAGGCCACGCAGGGTGCCGACCGAGAACAAGGAGCCGGCAGGCGAGATCTGACCCGCCTGGAAGGTGGCGCGCAGGCTGGGTATGGCGCGCTGCGCGTACGTGTCGCCCTGCGTGAAGGTCGACTTCCCGCCCTGCGAGTAATAGTCCTGGCGGCTGCGCAGGATCCAGTCGGCGATGTTCAGGCCGGTCTCGCTGTAGGCGCGCAGATATTGGTAGCCCGAATCGCCACTGCCGCTACGCGCCCCGCTTACGTTGTAATTGATCATGGCGGCGGTGCCGCCGGAGGCATACTGGCCCTGTATTGCCTGGTCGACGGGCGCGCGCGCTGCCAGCGGCGTGACGATGTCAACCTCCGACTGATTCGGCAGCTGCGTGATGTCGGTTTCCGGATAGGCCTTGCGGTAGTCCTGGCAGGCTTCTTCCGAAGTGCCATCGGGCACCTTCAGCCCCGCGCGGCTTAGCAGTTCGGGTGTGAAGCACAGCGTGCCTTCGTCGTTGAAGCGCACGTCCATCGTGCCCAGATCGGCGCCATTGACCTTCAGGCGCACCCGGCTGGTGCCGGGAAGAAAGCGCGAAGTTTTGCTGAAGTATGCGGCCGCTTCGGGCGAGATGCCCAGCCGCTTCAGCGCTTGAGGATCGAATTGCTGTGCGAACGCGGTAGCGCAGGCCGTCATGCCGATAAGCGCGGCCAGGCCCGCTGCCGGGTACGCGAGCGGATTCATTTCACGGAGGTCGGCTTGCAGCCGCTCGTCAAAGGAATGGCGTAGCTGCCCGCGGCGTAGCCGTAGACGGTGGCCGGCCAGATCGTGACCGTGCTGCCGTTGGCGGGTTGGTCGCGGGTCGGCAATTCAACGCGTTCACCAGGCAGCAGATAGGTCTTGGGCAGCGGCAGGACGGTATTGCGGCTGTCCAGGCGGGCCTGTTGCGCCAGGCGCACCACGTAGCCGCTGTCATTGCACAGCCGCAGCTTGCCGCCATCGGCCGTGGCGGTCAGGCGCGTCCAGGGGTCCTTCAATTTTTCCAGCGCGCGCGGCTGGATGATCATCGGGATGTTCTGGCGGAAAGTGGTCTGGATCTGGTTGTCGGCGCCGCGCGCGAAGGGGATGCCTTCGAACGCCACGCGCTTGAGGCGCTGTGTGGCGAGCGGACCCTTCTTGGTCAGCATGAAGCGCACCAGTTGCGATTGGCCGGCCTCCAGCCGCGCCATGGGCGGCGTCGCGACGACCAGCTCTTCCGGGTCTTCGGCGATGTTCTCGATGGTGGTATAGAGCAATACCGGCGCCGTGTCGGTGTTTTGCACGGTCATGGTGCCTTCGCCGGTCGCTTCGTCAACGATCAACACCGAGGTTTCAGGGACGACGCCGGCGGCGCCGGCCGTGTTGGCCAGCAGGGCGCAGGCCAGGGAAACGCAAGTCAGTAAGGGTTTCATATCAGCAGGAATAGACGTGTTCAAGCCGGCCGGTGCCGACCTGGGTTGACTGGCCATCGGCAGGACGGCCTACTGGAAAATGGCTGACAGGCTTATCGAGCCATCGAGCAGGGCCTCGCGGCCCAGGTACAGCGTGGAGGTCGGCGCGATGGCCGTTTCGATCCGCACGCTCACCGTCAGCGTGCGGCCGCTGGCCGGACGGCGTTGCTCGCCGCGCGACCAGGCGATCAGGTCGGTGGCGCCGACGACGGTGTCGGCATCCATCAGCCGCCACGTCGCGCCGCCATCGGACGACACAATCAACGGCGCCGGAATACCGTCGAGCGTGGCGCCCTCCCGGCGCCAGCGCAGCGCGAAGGCTCCCAGGGGCCTGCCGGATGCCAGGCCGATACCGTGGCTGGCTTCCGGCGCCAAGCCAAGTTTGCTGCCCGCCGCCGGGCTGGCCAAACCCTCTCTGTTCGACTGCTGCAGCGCGATCGCCGCCGGCTGGTCACAGGTAATCGTCACGCTGCGTTGCTGCGGCGGCAGCGCGGCAGCGTCAGCCGCACGCAACAGGTTGCGCTTGATCTTGCCGTAGTTGACCGTCGCGCCACCGCCCAATTGAATGCGGCAGCTGGGCGATCTTGGCTCGGCAGGCGCGGCAAGGCTCGCCGCGCTGAACATGACAGCCAGCAAGGCGTGAAGGAATTTCAGGTAAGGCTTCATGATCAGCCGGCGATCCCGGCGCAAGGCGACATGAGGGGTTAGAGATAGACGAGCGTCAGGACGGCGCCGCCGCTGAAGGGAACATCATTGGCCACGCCGAGCTGGCTGGTTCGGTCCAACACCACCTGTGCCCGCACGGTTCCCACGAACTCGTAGCCGAATGCCGGTTGCTTGCGGCCGGGTTCGCTCCAGGTTTCCAGGCTGCCGTCGTCGTGGAAGAAATTGCCGACTGAAGGCTCCCACGTCTTGCCGCTATCGCCGCTGTAGATCGAGTCGGTGGACTTCTGATCTACGGTGAATCCGGGCACCAGCTGCACCGCCCAGGAGCCGATGGCCTGCCCGGCGGCGTTGCGCAAGCCGTACTGCCGGGCCGGCGACCAGCTCTTGCCATGGCCGCCAAAGAAGACGATATCGTCCTTGAACGGCACCAGGCCCGCATTGGCGTCGCTGATGGTCAGGGCCACCGTGGTTTTCGCCTCGCAGGAGATGCGCAGCTCGCGATCGATCGCCGGCAGCAGCGTGTAGGTGTTCTGTTTCAGGTCCTGCACTTTCACCTTGCCGTAGTCGAACATGGCCTGCTGGGCGATCTGCAGCGTGCAGGCCGCGGGTTTGATTTCCCCTTGTACCGCGACGTTCAAGGGCGCGTTTTGCGCCAGGCTTGCGAGTGGGGCGATGGCGCAGGACCAGGCAAGCAGAGTTCCGAGTTTCATTGTCGTAGGGGGTGTGCCCGTCGGTGCACGCAATGCACCGACAGGCATGCCGATCAGAGATAACTGAGGGTGATGGTGGTTTCGCCGCGGAACGACAGGTCGGTGTTGAGCGTCAGCGCCGATTTCGGCAGGATGACGGCGCCGATCATGATGTCGCCATCGAACAGTGAGGCGGATACCGGCACGGCGGGCGTGGCCGGGTCGGCGAAACTCACGTAGCTGGTGCCATCCGATTTCAACTGCGCCGCATTGGCTGCCGTATCGGCGGCATTGGTCCACGCAGCCCTGTCGGTGCTGCTCACGACCACGGCCTTGGCCGCCGTACCGTTGGCCGCCGCGGTGGTGTAGCTGAAGTTGCGAAACTGGAAGACATAGCGGCCGATGCGGGTGTTCGACGTCGCTGCGTCCACCAGATCGTAGATGTAGCCCTTTTTCGCTTCGGCATTGATGCCGGTAGCCTTGTGATCAAGCGCGTCTTCCGAGACGGTGGCCGCCTTGGCGGTGCCGGCCACGGACAGGGCCACCGCGGCATCGCCTTGGCACTTGATGGACAGGCGCTGGACGATGGGGGCGAGCGGGGTTTCGGCGTTGTCTTTCAGCGACGCGGGATTGAGCTTCTTCATGTCGAAGGACAACGCGTCAGCCGCCGGCGTGCAGCTGCCCGGGGTGATGACGCCGCCGACCTTGACTTGCAGCGCGGCAGGGGTCGCTGCCTTGGTTGCCTGGGCGTGGGCGGTCGAAGCCGTCGCGGCGGCGGCGCATGCCAGTGCCGCGAACAGGATCTTGCTGGAGTGTGGGTGTTTCATGATTGCTCTCGAAATATCGAAGCCTGCGCTGCGCGAGCAGACGCGGATCAGAGGTAGTTCAGCGTGATGGTCGCGCCGCCTTCGAATTTGAGGTCACCGGTCAGCTTCAGGTCCTTCTTGGCCAGGATGAGCGGCGAAATCATCAGGTCGCCCTCGAACGTGCTGGCCAGAACCGGGACGGTGTTGGCCTTGGTGTCGGCGAACGAAACGTAGTTGCTGCCGTCCCGCTTCAGTTGCGCCGTATCCCAGCCATTCAGGTTGTCGCTGTACGACCACGAGACCTTGTCGTCGCTCTTGATGACCACCGCTTTGGTGGCGACGGAACCCGTGCCGCCACCCGTGTACGTGAAATTGCGGAACTGCATGGCGTAAACACCGACGCGGCTGTTGCTATCCGAGGGGTTCACCAGGTCATACAGCGAAGCCTCGTAGGTGGACGTGCCGGCCGGATGGTTGTCCATGTTCGAGCCGTAGGCCTTGCCCGAGGCTTTGGTCGAACCCGTCACGTTCAGCGCGATCGCGGTGTCGGCGGTGCAGGTGATCTTGACCTTCTGGGTGATGCCGCTGAGCGTCGTGACCTTGTCGGCGTTCAACGACTTCGGATTGATGCTCTTCATGTCGAACGTCAGGTCGCCCGAGGACGGCGTGCAACTGCCCGGCGCGATGGTGCCGGTGACGGTGATCTTGAAGCTGGGCGCAGCGGCTGGGGCCGTCTGTGCGAGGGCGCCGGCGCTGGCGGCGCAGGCCACGAGGGCGGCGAAAAGCTTGCTGGAGTGGTGTTTCATGATTGTCTGAAAGCCAAAGTGAGAGCGGGTCGGATGTCTCGTGATGCAGCAGCGCGGCTTGAAAAAGCGGTGCATTCATCACGGGAATCAAGGTAACAATCCGGTACCGCACCGCACCATCAGACAATTCCGGTACTGGGGGCCGGAAAACAGGGGCGTAGCGCGTCGGCCACTATGGCACGGGTTTCATGACCCGGGTCAGCCAGCCCGAGCGCAGCTTGGCGATATGGTCGAAGGTCAGGTTTGCCCATTCCAGCGGGATTAGCCGCGAGGCAATGTTCGGCGACAGCAGCGGTATCCGAGCCCGTGCAGCCTCGCTGATCTTGGCTTTCTGGTTCGCCGGCGCGTAGTACATCGCTTCGGTAAAGGCCTGCTGCGCCTGCGGACCGAGTGAATAATTGATGAAGTCTTGCGCCGCCTCGCCATTGGGGCGGTCGGCCACCCGGGCGATCAGGATGGGAACCGCGATGGTTCCTTCCTGGGGCACGGTCAAACCATAGCCGCCCAGGCGGTCCATCTGGCTTTGGCCGCGTGAATTCCAGCCTGCTGCCAACAGCGCCTTTTTTTCCGCCACCAGCCAGTACTGATTCGGGCGGGGCGTCCAGGTCAGGGCGTTCGGCGCGAGCTTTTCCAGATAGTCGATGGCCGCGTCGAAATTGCCAATGCCGTCGGGCGCGCCGGCCAGCCGCTTGGCCAGCATCGTCATCGCCACCATGCTGCCGTTGACGTCGTTGCTGGTGGCCATGGTGACCTTGCCGCGGTACTTCGGATCCCACATCTCCCGCCAGCTCTTGGGTGGCTGCGCAAAGGCCGTCTTGGCATAGACGAGCGTCATGGAATCGTACATGGCCGGCAGCGCCCAGAAGCCCATTTCTCGGCCAAATGGTCCCAGGTCGGCGGCATTGGGGATGCGCTTGGGATCCATCGGTGCGATCAGCCGCTCTGCCTGGGCCAGGCGTGCATTGGACGGATCGAGAATCACGACGTCGACGCGCGGCGCCAGGCGCTGCGCGCGCAACACCGCCAAGGCGTTGCGCGAGTCCCGGACCGGGTAGTAGCTCACCTGTATGTCCGGATGCGCGGCTTCGAAAGGCCGGATGACCTTCTCCAGATATTTTTCGTCGAAGCCGTCCACGCCATAGGCCATGACCGTGAGGCGGACGAGGCCGGCGGCGTGGGACAGTCCGGCCGGCAGCGACGTCAGACCAACGAACGCTACGGCGATGGCCAGGCGAGCTTGGATTTTCTTCATGATGACGGGGCCTTTGCCGGGTTTCAGAGCAGATCGACGGGTGCTTTATTTGAAGACGTCGTGGTTGACGCCAAACATGACCAGCTCATGGTCGGTTTCCACGTCCAGCTTGCGCATCGCGGCGATCTTGTGGGTACTGACCGTCTTCACGCTACGGTTCATGATGCGTGCGATTTCCCCCACTGAGGTGCCGGACAGGAAATGCCGCAGCACCTCCAGTTCCTTCGGCGACAGCCGTGCAATCCGTGCCGAGGCGTCTTGCGCCTGCTCCGGATACGCGCTGGGCAGCGTCTGCGGCGTGCTGCGGTAGATCTGGTTCTTGTCCAGCGCACTGAGCGCATTCAGGATTTCGGCCAGGTCGCGGCTTTTGAACAGCACGCCGCTCACGCCCTCCTCGTACAGACTGGCGACGATCACCGGCGAGGTGATCATCGTGTGGATCAGGATCCGGACCTGGGGAAAATTGCGGCGCAGGTATTGGACCAGCGCCAGTCCGTCGCCGTAGCCATCGTCGGACGGCATGTTGTAGTCGGTGATGATGACGTCGGGCGCCAGCTCGCGCGTCTTGCGGATGAGCTCGGCGGCATTGGTGGCTTCGCCGACGATCTGGTAGCCGGCGACGCCCACCAGCACATTGCGTACGCCCAGGATCACGACTTGGTGATCATCGGCCAGCAGGATTCTTGTCATGTTTTCGCTCCGTGTGTGATGCGCTTGGCGAGTGGACCTGTGGACTATCTCGGCGTGAACTTCCGGGTTATAGCTCCTTGAATTGTTCCGCCAGCTGCGCCAGCGTGCTTTTGATGGCGTTTTCAAGCATGGGCGTCAGGCCTTCGTCGGCAATCTTCTGTTCCAGCACCCCACAGAATCGGGCGATTTCTTCCGCATTCACCACGACCAGCGATCCCCGCATCCGGTGCAGCGTCGCGACGGCCGCCTGCGCATTGTGCGTTGTCAGCGCCGCGCGCATCGAGGCGATGTCCTCGCGCATTGTGGTATTGAAGGCTGCCTGCAGATGGTCGTCGTAGAAGCCGTTGGGCTTGTTGGGCGGCGGCGGACCGGCGAACTTGGCGCTGATGATTCGGGCGCAGGCCGTGCTCAGCGCGTCATGCAAGGTGCGCAGATCCACGGGCTTGACCACCCATGCGTTCAGCCCGGCGGCAAAGCCTGCGTCCCGTTGCGCCTGCAGCGCATCGGCCGTCAGGCCGATGATAGGGGCGTTGGTGCTGCGCGCGCGCAGGGTGCGCACCAGCTCGTAGCCATCCATCAGCGGCATGTTCATGTCCGTGATCAATACGTCGAACTCGTCGGCATTCCAGCGCGCCAGCGTCTCGACGCCATTGGTGCATAGAGTGACATCACAACCCAGCTCTTCCAGCTGTCGAACCAGCAGCGTGCGATTGACGGGATTGTCCTCGGCCACCAGCACGCGTAGGCCCAGCCGGCGCAAGCCGGCGTCGGGCCGGTATTCATGAGGGGCGGGGGCATCTGCCGTTGCCCCGCCGGCGCAGGTGCTGTCGGCAGCGGTTGGCCGGCCGCGCTGCGCCAGCGCAACCGCCTCGACAATGCTCTGCCGGACGTGACTCGTCACGTGTATTTCCGACAGGCTCCATTGGGGCGTGTCCGGACCATCCGGAATGCAGGAAACCCGGGCGCCATTCCAGTCGATCGGCGGCAGGCGTTCCGGCAGAAGTTCGACCAGGATGCCTTCCTTGGCGGGCTGGCCGCCAAGGAAGGGGCGCGCGTTGGCGCCGGCCAATGTCAACCAGGCGCAGGTATCCTGCGTCAGATCCGTGACTGGCGCGCGCACCCATACGGGGGGAGACGATGCAATTGCTGCGCTGCTGGCCCGACTTACGGCCTCGGCCGAAACGCGCAGCGGCAATGTGAAAATGAATGTGCTGCCCCGGCCAGGGCTGCTGTCCAGCGTGATGCGGCCTTGCATCAACTCACTCAGGCTGTGGCAGATATAGAGCCCCAACCCGGTGCCAGGCAGTGCGTTCCCCGATGGGCCCTGTGCCTGGTAGAACGGTTGGAAAAGCTGCGGTTGCTGCTCGCCGGGGATCCCCAGGCCGGTATCGGCGATGCGCCATTCGAGCGTGGCCAGGCCGTCGCTCTCTGCCTTGAGGGTGAGGTCGACGCGAACCCAGCCGGCCTCGGTGAACTTGATGGCGTTGCTGATGAGGTTGTTCAGCACCTGCTTGATGCGCAGCGCGTCGCCGTGGGCGTAGACCGGTACGTCGGTGGCGATGGTCGAGAAAAACTGCAAGCCCTTGGCATCCGCGGTGGCGGCATAGGACTGCAAGGTTTCCTCGGTGAGCGCGGCCGGATCCAGGCGGTGATCCTTGAGCGTCATTTGCCGCGACTCGATCTTGGACACATCCAGGATGTCGTTGATGACGTTCAGCAGCCCGGCGGATGAGCCTTGGATGGTGCGCAGGTAGCCGCGCTGCAGATTGGTCAGCGGGGTCAGGCCCAGCAGCTCCACGGTGCCCAAGGTGCCATAGAGCGGCGTGCGTATCTCATGGCTCATGGTGGCCAGGAACACGGTCTTGCCCGCGTTGGCGTCGTCGGCGGCGCGCTTGGCCTGGGCCAGCGCCGCTTGTACCCGCTTGTGGTCGCTGATGTCGCTGAACGTGGCCAGGACGACGTCTTCGCCTTGATAGGTGACCCGCGACGCGCTGAAGCTCAGGTGCCTGCCGCCAATCTCGATTTCGCCGGCGTCCGTGTCATGGCCCGGGGCGAAGGTGAGCTGCTTGACGATTTCGACGTCTCCCAGCCAGGCGTCGGCCAGGCTGTTCTTGGCGACGATCTGCCGGTCGCTCACCCGCAGCGCGCAGACGGCGACGCGGGCGGCTTCAATCACGGTGCGGTTGAAGGATTCGCTTTCCACCACGCGCTCATGCGTGGCCTGGGCCGGGCGCACGATCAGGTTGCGATGGCGCCGGTACAACGTCACGCTGACGCCCACGCATAACAGGATCAGCGCGGCGAACGCAATCAGTTGCCAGCGGCCGGCCTGGAAGAACTGGTCGTAGGGCACCAGATAGCTGGCGAGCCAGCCGTCCTCGCACCAGGTGTCGATATGCGCCCCGTGCAGTCCGAAGCGCACGCGGGTTTCGATATCCTCCAGCAAGCCATGCTCATGGAGCGTGGCCGACGCCGGTGTAGCGGTGTGCGTCGTGCTCAGCTCCTGGAAGTAGACGCGGCCGTAGGCGGGATCGCCGATGTACACGTCGCGCATTTCGAGAAAGGTGGCCACGACCAGGTCGCGCTTGGCGCTGCCAGGCACCCACAGCGAATCCGGCAATTCGATGTGGCTGTACACCACATAGCCGAGACGGTCCTCGCCGTTGCCCGGCAGGTTGACGCTGAGCCATTGAGCGCCGCCGGGACTTTTCTTGGCCGTTTGCGTGTAGATCAGCTCGCGCACGCGGTTCGCCGACAGCGGACAGCGCCACCAGCGGTGCACGTCGTCGGTCACGGAGTCTTCGGAGCAAGGCACCGAGATGCTGACCGGGCTGTTCAGGTCAAGCAGGAACGCCTGCATGCCGGGCTGTTGCCAGGCGCCGCGGCCGTTGCCGTACAGGTTGGACAGACCTGCTGCCGGGATTTGCAGGCGGCGGCTGTGGTCCGAGCCGCTCGGCCCCTCGCCGCGATTGACTTTGATGACGTACGGCATGGAAAGGCTGTCGCTTTGGCCCTCGTACGTATTGGTGACGGCGTCGCTATCGATCAGGTCAAACGGCGCCGGGGCGCCTTGCGGCTGCGCCAGACCGAGCCGAATGGAGTGGTTCTCGGTGGCGCGCGCCAGGAGGGACTCCTGGCCGTGCAGGTTGTAGGCCAATTGCTGGAAGTGCGAACGGGCGCCGCTGCTAGCCAAGCTGATCAAACTGTTCACGACCCAGTAGCACAGCACCAGCATCACGATCGCGAGTATCAGCGTCACGATGAAAAGCACCTGGACGCGCAGCGAGGCCCTGGCGAGGTCGCCAATGGATGCGATGCGCGTGTGTCGGGGCGTTGCGCGGATCATCGGGATATGGGGGGATTGCGCTTGAGAAAACCGAGCAGCAGTTCCGGCGTGAGTGCGCGGGAAATCAGGAATCCCTGGGCCGTGTCGCATTGCATCTTTTTCAGCAGGGCGAGCTGTTCCCAGGTCTCGACGCCCTCGGCCACCACGTTCAGCGTCAGGCGGCGGCCAAGCGACACGATACTCTCGACGGCGGCCTGCGCGCCGTCGTCGGCGACGCAGCGGCTGATCAGGGATCGGTCGATCTTCAGTTCCGTGAAGGGCGTGGATACCAGGTTGAATACCGAGCTGTAGCCCTGGCCCGAGTCGTCCTGGGCCAGGCCGAAGCCCTTCATGCGCAGGCGGCAGGCGCCCGCGTAATAGTCGCTTATCTCGTCCGTGGTCGTACCCTCGGTCAGTTCAAAGCAAATATCCTGCGGATTGCCGCCCAGGCGCATGACGTGGTCGTACAGGCGATCTGGCAGATCGGCGTCTTGCAGCAGATGTGTCGGCAGGTTGACGGACACTTCCACCCGATAGTCGTGCTGCTGCCAGGCGTGCTGCGCCGCGATCGTCTGCGCGAGCACCGACAATAGCAGGTCGTCTTCGAGCTCGTCCAGTATCAGGGCAGGCAGGAATTGGCCTGGCAACAACACGCTGCCGTCGGGGCGAACCCAGCGCACCAATGCCTCTGTTGCCGTGATGGCGCCGTCGGCGATACGCATCTTCGGTTGGAACCAGGCCCTTATCTCACCCGACGTCAATGCGTGTTGCAGTGCGGAACGGTCGAATACCTGACCCGACACCAGGGATTCCGCCTTGAGCCTTGCCGCTGCCTTGAGTTTGGCGACCAGTGCGATGATGGCCTGCGGCTGGGCGGGCTTGGAGAGCTGATCGATGACCCGCATGCCTAGTGTCTTGGCGACCAGGCTCGCGCCTGAGATCAATCGTTTTGGCGAGGAACTGATCACCGCCAGCAACGGCGGCGTGTCGTAGGTGGAAAGACGCTGGATCAACTGCACGCCATCCAGCTCGGGCATGATCAGGTCGCTCAGCACCAGGTCATAGCGCTGCTGCTCCAGCAGCCGCAAGGCATGACAGCCGTTCTCGGCGGTGTCTACATGTGCAATACCTGCTTGAAGGAACAGGCTTTTGAGGTATTCGCGTTGCAAGAGCTGGTCGTCGACGATCAAGACGCGATAGGACAGCATGGGTGGTGGTCTCCAGGGCTCGCCGTTTCCCCTGAGGCTAGAAATGGGCCCGGCAGAAACGGGTGGTGCGCGCCAGCGTTCAGCGAGGCGCTATTAGACCGATCCGTATTGGGCCCGAACATCAGACATTTCCGAATCGGTGGCGGGCCATGCCCCGTGTCTGCTGCCCGTGCGGGCGTGCCGATTCGGAACTGTCTGATGGGCTGGCATCGGCCGCATTCCTAGAATGCGCTGCTTCGACCCTTCTGCGACACAGCGCCGTGGCCAATCTTGCCTTTCTGCACACGTTGCACGTGCATGCTCAATACATCGACCGGGCCCCCGTCCTGGCTGCCCGTCTCCAGGAAGCGGTGCCGGCCATCCATTTCTATACCGATACCCAGGCCAGCCTGTATGCCCGTGCCGGCGGCGCTGGCAGGCACTACTTGCTGGTGGAAGGCCGCTCGCAATGGCTGCTTCGTTTTTCTTCCGTGCCGCATTGCCCCCAGCTTTCGGGTGTGATCGCCCTGGTGACGGACAAGGCGTCCTCGGGCGATCGCGCCAAGCTCATGCTGGCCGGTGTCGACATTTGTTTGCCAGGGACGGCGCAGCCCAGGGAAATCGTGGCCGCGTTGTCGGTGCTGTCTCGCATGGAGCGAAGAACCTTACTGGCCAGTAGCGTGGAGGTGGACGATGGGACGGTGTTGGCTCGCTCGGAAGAGGCCGCGAGCCCGGCGCAATCGCAACCGGAAACTGACGGCAGGCGCTATGAGCCTTGACACGAGCCGTCTTCTTGCCGTGCTTGGCATGTTGAACGAGCATTGGCGGATGGCCTTCTTGATCGGGCTGATCGTAGTGGCCTGCTGCGGCGCCATTCTGTTGCATTGCCCTGAGTCCAGCCTCGCCCGGCGTGGCGTGTGCGCCGTAGGCGGCGTGCTGATAGGCATGCTCTGCCTCGGTGCGTGGGCGGGGCGCCGCTGAGGGGGCGGCCGTTCTGGCCCGGCTTCGGGGGGCGACTATCTGGACTGCCGGACACCGTCAGCCGCGCAGCGCGCCAGCCCACAGCCGTTGCAGCCACGACCGGCGTTCGGCCCGAGGCCGGTTGCCGGTGTAGTCCTTTTGCGAGGCCTTGACCACGTCGCCGAAGGGCGCCGCGTTGCGGTAAGCGTCCAGCGAGTAGCCGGCATCGATCGCTTCGCGGTAGTAGCGGTCGAACAGTTCCGTCAGGTCGCCACGGGCGTGCGTCACCACGACGCCGTCGAACCAGTGATGGCGGCCTTCGGCGCGCAGGCGTGGCAGCGCATAGCGATGTGAGAACTGCGTCCCCATGTCGGAATAGTGCAGGATGCGGATGTCGTCGCGCGCCAGGCCGTCGCCGTCGATGCTGTTGTAGCGGGCATCCAGGTGCTGGACCAATTGCGGGCGGTCGGCGAAGTAGTGCTTCATTTCGCGATTGGCGTGCTGCTTGGCGCGCAGCGCTTCCAACGAGGGCAGGTGAGCGCGCGCGCGCGCGCAATCCCAGAGCGCCACGCATGAACGCCAGCCATCGCCGTCGCGGCGGCCGGCGACGATGGCGTCGCCTTGCATGGGCAGGTCCCAGATCTCGGCCAGATCGCACAGCACCAGCATGTCGGCGTCCATATACAAGGCGCGGCCCTGGAAGCCGGCGGCGGCGGGCACCGCCCAGCGGAACGCCGAGAACGGCGTCGACCATTTTTCCGTGCGCCAGCCGCGCTTGCGCGCCGGATCGCAATACCAGGGGCTGGCGGGGTCGCGCGACAGACGCATCCAGGTGATCTCGACCGGGCGGGACGCGTGTTTGCGGGCGCTGTATTCCAGCACCATCATCTGTTCCAGATCGCAATCGTTGGGGTCGCAGCCGACGAAAATCCTGATGGCGTTGTGCATTGTCTCGTCATCCGTGGCAATGGCGCCGGTCCTCGATACCGGCAACCTGAATTATTGCTGAATTGTAAACGGCTTAGACGCTATTCACGTTAAAAACTGTCTGATTTTTGCGTGAATGTGTCCATCTGCGCCGCGAGAGCAAGGCGATTCAAAGCACCCGGATCATCATGTTGGCGCCGGCCGCCAGCAGGGTCAGCAGCACGATCCGGTTGAAGACGACGAGATTGATGCGGCGGTACAGCCGCCGTCCGGCCCAGGCTCCCGCGAGGGTGCCGGGCAGGGCCTGCCAGGCCAGGGACATGACCTGCGCGGTGACATAGCCCGACAGGACCTGCGATACCAGCGCCACCGCCAGGATCGTCAGGTTGAACGATTGGAAGACGGCGCGCCGCTCGTCCTTGTCCCAGCCCTGCAAGCCCGCCCATAGCGTGGGCAGCGGACCGGACAGCCCCGCGATGCCGCCCAGCAGACCGCCGCCCAGGCCTATCAGGCCGTCGGCATAGCGGTTGGCGCGCGGCAGGCGGTAGTGGCCGTTCAGCAGCAGCACGGTGCACAGCGTCACCAGGATCACGCCCAGCCCGCCCTCGAACAACCGCGGCGAGACATAGGGCAGCGCGATGACGCCGGCCGGCACGCCCAGGAGCCCGCCCGCGATGAAGGGCGCTGACCGGCGCAGGTCGATGGCGTGCCAGATCGACGGCAGCGTCTGCAACTGCGACACCACCGAACAGATGATGACCAGGGGCGAGGCCAGGGCAGGGGGCAGGGCCAGCAGCCAGATCGGCAGGGCCGTGAGACCCGTGCCGAAGCCGGTCAGTCCGGAAACCAATCCACCGGCCAGGGCGCCGCCGGTGATGAGAAGCGAAGAGGCAAGCACGCGGGATTCACTTGTAAAGCCGGTCAGGGCCATCTTTGTAGCGCCGATCGCAGTGCGCTAACCGTCCGCTTTACCGATGTCCGTCCTACCAGTGGCCGGGCTCGAGGCGCTCCGTTGCCTCTAAAATTCCCGCTGGCCTTCGCGCGATTCGCGTCCACCTGTTCAGCTTTCCTGCCTATGACTTCTCAAGCCGTGACCTGGCTGGTGCTCGACCGGCCCCAGGGCGATCTCGAAGGGCAACTGTGCCGCGCCATCCGCGAGCGCGTGCAGGCCGGACGGCTGGCTGCCGGTGAACGACTGCCGTCGACCCGCGCGCTGGCGCTGTCGCTGCGCATCGCCCGGTCGACCGTGGTGCAGGCCTACGAGCGTCTGCGCGCCGAAGGGTACCTCGAGACGGTGCGCGGCTCGGGCACGCGGATTTCGACGGCGCGGCCGCGTAAGCTGGCGGGCATGGCGCGAACCCGGGCCTCCGCGAAGCCGGGGGAGCCAACGGCGGCATCAGTGCACGCGCCCTTGGCGTCCGCGCCGCGCGCCTTGCCGTTCCAGCCCGGCGTGCCCGACCTGAAAAGTTTTCCGGCCGCGGCTTGGGCGCGCTGCGTGGCCGGCCGGATCAAATCATTGCGCATCCACGACCTGGGCTATGGGCCGGTGGCCGGCCTGCCTGAATTGCGGGCCGCGATCCTGGCGCACGCGAGCGTCGCGCGCGGCGTGGTCGCGCAAGTGGATCAGGTCGCGGTGTTTCCATCGGCCGCGGCCGCCATCGATACCCTGGCCCGCGTGACGTTGGCGCCCCACGCCGATACGGCCTGGATCGAAGACCCCGGCTGGCCACGCGCGCGTGATTTGCTGCGGCGGGCCGGCGCTCGGCTCGTGCCGGTGCCCTGCGATGCGGACGGCATCGACCCATCGGGCCAGACCAGCACTGCCCCGCGCCTGATCTACGTGACGCCGTCGCACCAATGTCCCACTGGCGTCTCCATGAGCCTGCCGCGGCGGCTGGCGCTGCTGGACGTCGCGCGGCGTCACGGCGCCTTCATCATCGAAGACGACTACGACAGCGAATTCCGCTACGACACCCAGCCGATCGCCGCGTTGCAGGGCATCGATAGCGGCCAGCGGGTGGCGTATGTCGGCACGTTCTCCAAGACGCTGGCGCCGGGGTTGCGCGTGGCCTACGCGATTCTGCCGCCCGAGCTGGCGGCCGCCTGCCACGCCGACATGGCCCTGCGCCAGGGCGATGTGCCGGTTCACATCCAGGCCGGGCTGGCGGACTTCCTGAACGACGGGCACTTTCGCGGCCACATCCGCCGCATGCGCGGCGTGTATGCCGAACGCATGGACAACCTGCTGCGGGCGTTGACGCGGCACTGCGGCGACTTTCTCGATATCTCCGACGGCGCGGGGGGGCTGAAGCTGGCCGTGCGGTTCCGTGACCACGGCGTGGACGACCGCCGCGTGGCGCAAGCCTTGGCGCAGCGCGGCTACGGCGCCCGGACATTCTCCGAATTCTGCCTGGTTGCGCCGGTGCCGGGGCTGGTGTTCGGCATCGCGCAAGGCACGCCGGCGCGGTCCGAGGCGCTGGCAGTGGCCCTGGCGGCCATCGTGCGCGCCGCGCCGTAGTAGTACAGTGCTTGCACCCCGCGGCGTGGATGCCGCGGGAGAACACCATAACGGGAGACAGCATGGATACGGTAGGCAAGGGCGCGAGCGTGCGCGAGCGGGTCAGCGACACGGAATGGCAGGTCCGCAAGGATCTCGCCGCGCTGTACCGGCTGGTGGCGCTGTTCGGTTGGGACGACCTGATCTTCACGCACATCACGGCCAAGGTGCCGGGCACCGAGCACTTCCTGATCAACCCCTACGGCATGATGTTCGACGAGATCACCGCGTCCAGCCTGGTCAAGATCGACCTGGACGGACGAAAGGTGATGGAATCGGAATACGACATCAATCCGGCTGGCTTCACCATCCACAGCTGTATCCACGCGGCCCGCAAGGACGCCATGTGCGTGCTGCACACGCATTCGATCAATGGCGTGGCCGTGTCGGCGCAGAAGGGCGGTTTGCTGCCGCTGTCGCAGTTCGCGTTCATCGCGCTGCGTTCGCTCGGCTATCACGACTACGAAGGCCTGGCGCTCAACCCCGAAGAGCAGCCGCGGCTGGTGCGCGACCTGGGCAGCAACAACTACCTGATCCTGCGCAACCATGGCCTGTTGACGGTGGGCCAGACCATGGCTGAAGCGTTCCAGGCGATGCATCGCCTGGAGGCGGCCTGCATGGTGCAGGTGCGGGCCCAGGCGGGCGGCGAATTGACGTTCATTCCGCCCGAGATCCTGGCGCGTGCCGCAGTGGAATCCCCCGCCGACCGCGCTCACAAGGCCGCGCTGGCGTGGCCGGGCCTGTTGCGCCGGCTTGACCGCCGCAACCCGGGCTACGCCGACTGACGCGCAGACCCGTCGTGGCAAGCCCGGCCCTGGCCACGCTTGCCGCGGTCTTCAATCCCCTCAGGGCGTCTTCCTGGGCTGGGCTTCCAGAAATTCCGAGCAATCCGGCAACGGCGTGGCGGGCCGGTACACCGAGCCGTCTGCCTGCCACGTGTAGGTCACCGTGTAGCTGCACTGCTTGTCGGTCTGGGGCGCCTTCTGCGCCTCGGTCGGCGCGGGCAGTTTGCTCGAATCCGCATAGCGGCTGGCGCCGGCCGGCGCGCGCGTGGCATGGGTGGTGACCTGCAGGTCGGGGTAGCTCTGCGTGCCGGGCAGCACCTTCACGGCCGCCTGGTAGCGGTAGGTGTCGATGCAGTTGCCGCCGCGCCGGGTCTGGTCGGCTTCATTGAAGCAGGCGCGGATGCGGGCGTTGGCGGTGTAGGGCATCACGTGCACCAGGCCGGACACCTTGTCGCCCAGGTTGACCATGAACAGGTACAGGTTCTGGCGCGAGAAGCTGCCGCCGGAGAACTGGATTTCTTCCTTGTAGTCCGGTTCGGCGGGGCCGATGACGCCCACCAGCGCGCGCTCTTCGTCCAGGCGGATCAGGTGCGGCCACACCGTGAAGTGCGAGAAATTCGGGATATCGGGCAGGTCCCAGAAGGGCCATTCCGTGCGCAGGGTGCGGCTGGTGGCGAAGGGGCCGTTGTCCTGGAACGAGCCGTCGGTCTTGATGCCGACGCACCAGTCGGTCTGGGCGTTGCAGTACAGCTTGTTCGTCGGATCGAGCTTGAGCGGCTCGACATCGGGCTTGGCGGCCGCGGCCGCCATGGGCAAGAGACCGGCAATGAGCAACGCAAATGCTTTATTCATGGTGATTCCTTTGTGGCGGAGGGGCGCGGGCGCATTGTTGCTCGATTCGCCGCGCAAGGCGTCACCAATTGTGTAAAACGCTTCGAATGTTGCGCCGACCGCCTCGGGCCCCTCAGGCGGACGGCTCGGCGTGCCGCAGGATCAGGTCGTACAGGGCTTGCGCGGCGGGCGACAGATGCGCGCCTTTGCGGCTGAGCAGCGAAAAGGTGCGGCCCACGACCGGCGTGTGCAGCGACACCACCCGCAGCGCTGGATACGAGCCGGCCTGCCAGGCCAGCCGCGGCACCACGGCGATGCCGGCGCCGGCCGCGACCAGGCCGACGGCGGTGGAACTGCGCTGCACTTCATAGAAGGCCGACAGTTGCAGCGCGTGATCCGCCAGCGCATGATCCAGCAGCGGCCGGTTATTGCTGCTGGCGCCGGGAAAGATCAGCCGGTGGCCCTCCAGTTTTTTCCAAGGCAGGGTGCGGCGGCGGGCCAGCGGATGGTCGTCGCGGAGAATCAGCACGAAATCGTCTTGCAGCAGGGGAATGCTCTGCAGCGTGGGCGGATGTGACTCGGCGATGTTGATGCCGAACTCCGCTTCGCGAGTCAGCACCGCCTGCGCCACCGCGCCGGACGAGTGGTCCAGCACCTTCACACGGTTCTGCGGGTGTTCGGCGCTGTAGCGCTGCAGGATCTGCGGCAGGTAGTGCACGCCGATGGTCGGCACACAGGCCAGGGTGACGTCGCCGCGCCGGGCCTTGCCGGTTTCGCGGATGTCGGTCAACGCCGCGGCCAGGTCGGCCAGCAGGCGCCGCGCTTGGGGCAGGAAGCTGTCACCGGGCGGCGTCAGCGCCACGGAGCGGGTGGTGCGTTCCACCAGCCGCACGCCCAGGAAGGATTCCAGGTTCTGCAGCCGCCGGCTCAATGCGGTCTGGGTGATGCTGAGTTCGCTGGCGGCGCGGCGAAAGCTCTTGTGGTCCGCGATCGCCACGAAGGCCTGCACGCCGAGCACGTCTATTTTCATGAGAAAAATGCATCAGTGGACTAATTAATCTCATTTTACGGCCGGTGAACGAGCGCTCACAATGCGCGTTCCCGAGGAGGCTGGTAGATCATGAACATCACCATTCTGGACGACTATTTCGATACGCTGCGGGGCTTGCCCTGTTTCAGCAAACTGCAAGGCCACGCCGTGACGGTGTGGAACGACCACGTGCAGGACGTGGATGCGCTGGCCGAGCGCCTGCGCGACACCGAGGTGCTGGTGCTGATCCGCGAACGCACCCAGATCCGCGCGCCGCTGATCGCGCGCCTTCCCAAGCTGCGGCTGATCAGCCAGCGCAGCGTCTATCCGCATATCGACATCGACGCCTGCACCGGGCACGGCGTCATCGTGTCGTCCAACCAGCACGCCGGCACCCCGTCGTACGCCGCCGCCGAAATGACCTGGGGCCTGGTGCTGGCCGGCATGCGCCGGATTCCCGAACAGGTGCAGGCCCTGAAGGAAGGCATCTGGCAGACCGGCATGGGCCGCACCCTGCGGGGGCGCACGCTGGGCATTTATGGCTATGGCCGCATCGGCGCCGAAGTGGCGCGCTACGGCGCGGCCTTCGGCATGAAGGTGCTGGTGTGGGCGCGCGAGGCCTCGCGCCAGCGCGCCCGCGAAGACGGCTGGGATGTGGCGCCCGACAAGCAGACCTTTTTCGAGACCTGCGATGTGCTGTCGCTGCATATGCGCCTGGTCAAGGACACCTGCGGCATCGTCACCGCGCAAGACCTGGCGCGCATGAAGCCGTCGGCCTTGCTGGTCAACACCAGCCGCGCCGGCCTGATCGAACCCGGCGCGCTGGTAGAGGCGCTACGCGCCGGCCGTCCGGGCGCGGCGGCGGTGGATGTGTTCGAGGAAGAACCGGTGCGCGACCCGCGGCATCCGTTGTTGCAACTGTCCAACGCGATCTGCACGCCGCACATTGGCTATGTCACCGAAGACGAATACGAAACCCAGTTCTCGGACGTGTTTGACCAGATCGTGTCGTACGCGGCCGGCAAGCCGATACACGTCGTCAATCCGGCCGTGCTGGCCTGACGGCGGCGTCCGACCTCGTTCTCAATGACGTGCCAGGCGGCCCGACAGCACGGCGGCGGCCGCTGGCGCCACCGCGAACACGCCGAACAAGGCCAGCGCCGCGGTCTTGGCGCCGTCGATGCCGCCGGGCTCGGTCAGCCCGCCCGCGTTGGCAACCACGCCGGCCAGCGCCGCGGTCAGCGCGGTCGCGTACAGCTGCACGGTCGTGATCGACGACGACGCCAGGTTCTCTTCGCCGGGCGCTGCGGCCGAGAACACGCGCGTCAGCAGGTGCGGCCACGCCAGACCGATGCCGAAGCCCACCGCCGTCAGGGCGATGCAATAGATGGCATCGCCCAGCCAGGCGGGCTGCCATCCGGTCAACGGCATGGTGACGGCCAGCACGGCCAAGGCCGCCAGCACGACCACGGGGCTGATCCGGATCAGGCGATATGCCTGCGCCTGGCTGCGGCCCGCGCTGTAGACGGAGGCCAGCGTCCAGCCGCCGGCCATCATGGCGGTCATGTAGCCCGCGGCCAGCGGCGTCAGCTGGTGCACGACCTGCAGGAAATAGGGCACGAAGATTTCGGTGGTCAGGGCGGCGACCAGCAGGCTCATCACCGCATACAGCACGCCCAGCTGCGTGCCCAGCGTATAGGCGCCGGTAGGCAGCAGCTTGGCGCGGGTGCGCTTGTCGATGCGCACGATGACGGCGGCGATGGCGACGCCGGCCGCGATGCCCGCGGCGTTCCAGGCCAGGTGATGCGACAGGCCCGCCGCCGAGATCGCCAGCACCGACAGCACCAACAGCGTGATGGTCAGCCACGGCACCTGGCTGGGCGGCGCGCCGGCGTCGGCCTTGCCGCGGAACTGGCTGGCCACGATCAGGCCCAGCAGCAGCGCCACCGGCACCAGCACCCAGAACGCCGGCCGCCAATGGCCGCTTTGCGCGAAGATGCCGCCGATGGCCGGGCCGCCCAGCGTGGCCACGCCCCACATGCCGGACACCAGCGCCATGGCGCGCGGCCAGAGCCGCGCCTCGAACACGACGCGGATCAACGCGTAGCTCAGCGCGAACAGCACGCCGCCGCCCAGGCCCTGCACGGTGCGCCCCAGCAGCAGCACGGGCATCGACGGCGCCAGCGCGCAGCCCGCGGCGCCGATCGAGAACACGGCCAGCGCCGCCAGGTAGGCCAGGCGCGGCCCCAGCCGCTCGACCAGCTTGGCCGACAGGGCCGAGCCCACGATGGAGGCGGCCACGAACAGGGTGGTGTTCCAGGCGTAGTAGGTCAGGCCGCCTATCTCCTGGATGATGGTCGGCAGGATGGTGGTGACGACATAGATATTGATGGCGTGCAGTGCGACGCCGCCCGCAAGGGCCACCGAGCGCAGGCCGTTGCGGCCGCGCACGAGGTCGCCCCAGGACGCATGCGCCGGTTCCGCCGAAGGCAGGCTGGTGCTCGATGACATGGTCTTGTGTCTCCCTTTTTATCTATCAATCCAACAAATGATGGAATGATAGAAAGATGATATCTTTCCGTCAATGAAGACCCTGCCGCCGTCCCCGTCTATGTCCGTGCCCACGACCGAATCCGCGGATTCGCTCGATGACTTGGCCGATGCCGCCAAAACGCTGGGGCATCCTCATCGCCTGGCCCTGTTGCAGGCCGTGTTGCAGCGTGAAAGCACGGTCGAGCAGCTGGCGCTGCTGTCCGGCCTGTCGGTCACCAATGCCTCGCAGCATCTGCAGCAGCTCAAGCGCACGGGTTTCATCCAGTCGCGCCGCGATGGCAAGCATGTGCTGTACCGCGGTGGTTCGGGGCCCGTGTCCGAAGTGCTGTCGGCGCTGCAGGACTACCTGGTGCACCAGCGCCAGGAGATGCAACGCGTGGCGGCCGACAGCGTGAACCGCCCCGAGCAACTGGAAGCCGTATCCATCGAAGCGCTGGTCGCCAAGCTGGACGACGGCGCATTGCTGCTGGATGTGCGCTCGCCCGATGATTACGCCGCCGGCCACATTCCGGGGGCGGTGAATCTCCCCACCGAGGCGCTGGAGGCGCATCTGGCGCAGTTGCCGCGCGACCAGGCCATCGTGGCCTATTGCGGCGGCCGCTATTGCGTGCTGTCGATGCGCGCGGTGGCATTGCTGCGCGCCCGCGGGTTCGAGGCGCAGCGCCTGGGCGACGGTTTTCCGGCCTGGAAGGCGGCCGGCCTGCGGATCGAATCCGCGCCCCACTAGATTCCCTACACAAGGACAGGCAGGAGACACATATGGATATCGGATTCATCGGCTTGGGCGTCATGGGCACGCCCATGGCCCTGAACCTGGCCCGCGCCGGCACGCCGCTGGTGGTCTGGAGCCGTTCGGGCGGCAGTTTCGATGCGCTGCGCGCTGCCGGGGCGCGCGTCGCGGACAGCGTGGACGCGGTCTACGCGCAATGCCGCACGGTCGTGTTGATGCTGGCCAACGACGCGGCCATCGACGCCACGCTGGGCCGCGGCACGAAGGACTTTGCCGCGCGCGTCAATGGCCATGTGATCGTCAATATGGGCACGACCTCGACGGACTTTTCTCGCCAGTTGGGCGCGGACATCCAGGCGGCCGGCGGCCGCTATGTCGAAGCGCCCGTGTCGGGTTCGCGCAAGCCGGCCGAAGCGGGCCAACTGGTGGTGATGTTGGCAGGCGAACCCGACGATGTGGCTGCGATTCGCACGCTGGTGCAGCCGTTGTGCCGCGACAGCTTCGTGTGCGGCGCGGTACCGTCGGCGCTGGCGATGAAGCTGGCCGTGAACCTGTTCCTGATTACCATGGTCACGGGCCTGACCGAATCCGTGCATTTCGCCGAGCGTCAGGGCATCGACCTGGCCCTGTTCGCCGACGTGCTGAACGCCGGGCCGATGGCCAGCGATGTGTCCCGCGTGAAGCTGGGCAAGCTGGTCACGCAGGATTTTTCGGTGCAGGCCGCCATCACCGACGTGCTCAAGAACAGCCGCCTGGTCGCCGAGGCCGCGCGCAGCGCGGGCCTCGCCTCGCCGCTGCTGGACGCCAGCCATGCGCTTTATGGCGAAACCGAGGCGCTGGGGCTGGGCCCGTCCGACATGGTGGCGGTGATCCGGGCCATCGAACAACGTACTTTGAATCATGTTCACGCTTAGAAAATCCACGCCCGCCGACGGCGCGCGTGTCGTCGACATCTGGCGCCGGGCCGTCGATGCCACGCATCATTTCCTGACCGCCGAAGACCGCCTCGCCATCGATGCCGAAGTCGCAGGCTTCCTGCCCGCCGCCACGCTGGAGCTGGCGGTGGACGAGGCCGATCGCCCCGTCGCGTTCATGCTGCTGGACGGCGACTGCATGCAAGCCCTGTTCGTGGACCCGGACCATCGCGGCGCGGGCGTCGGCCGTCTGCTGGTGGCCGACGCATTACGGCGCCATCCCCGCCTGGCCACGGACGTGAACGAACAGAACGGCCAAGCCGTGGGCTTCTATGAACGGTTGGGGTTCGAACGCACCGGCCGATCCGAGCGCGACAGCCAGGGCCGGCCCTATCCGCTGATCCATCTGCGCCATCGCGGCGGCGCGCAAGCATGAACCTCGTCAGCCACGGCAGACGGGCCTGGGATGCGCCAAGCCGTCCGACGCCGCCGTGACGGCTACGGGTGCTGCGCAACCGCGCCGCCGCTTGGCAGCGTTTCCTGCTTGGGCAGCGTTTCCAGCGCCGGCGGCTCGAACGCCTGCACCGCGGGGGCGGCGCCTTGCCAGCGTTCCACCTGCACCAGCGCCGACAGCGCGCTGGGTCCTTGCGCCAGGCGCGAGGTGCCGACATCCACCGTCAGCACATTGGGATTGCCGTGGCGCTCCAGCGCCGCGCCTTGCGGATCGAACCACGCGCCGGTAGGCATCACCACCACGCCGCGCAGCAGGTCGGCGCTGAGTTGCGCGCCGCCCAGGCAGGCGCCGCGGTCATTGAAGATGCGCACCACGTCGCCTTGCGCGATGCCGCGTTCGGCGGCGTCAATCGGATGCAGCAGCACGGCTTCGCGGCCGGCGACCTTGTTCTGGCGGGTGGCGGGCGCGGGGTCCAGCTGCGAGTGCAGCCGGTCCGCGGGCTGGCAAGTCACCAGGTGCAGCGGCCAGCGCGCGGCGCGAGCGGCGCCCAGCCATTCGACCGGCGGCAACCAGGCCGGATGCGGCGGACAATCGTCGTAGCCGAATTCGGCGATGGCCGTGCTGTGCAGTTCCAGGCGGCCCGAGCGGGTCTTGAGCGGATGCGCCGCGGGGTCCTGGCGGAACTGCTCGAACAGCACGAAATCGCGCGTCGGCGGGGGCAGCGCGATGTGGCCGCGGTCCCAGAATTCATCGAACGCGGGCAGCGTCAGTTGCGCGGCTTCCCAGGCCGGCCGCATCTGTTCGTAGATGTGGCGGATCCAGGCCATTTCGTCGCGGCCTTCGGTGTAGGCCTGCTCGAAGCCGCCGCGCGCGGCGAGTTCGCGATAGATGTCGAAGTCGTTGCGGCTGTGCCCCACCGGCGCCACGGCCTGGTGCATCGCCAGGATATAGCGGTCGCGCGACGAGCCGCCGATGTCGTTGCGTTCCAACGTGGTGGTCGCGGGCAGGACGATGTCGGCGCGGCGCGCGGTGGGCGTCCACCACGGCTCGTGCACGATGATGGTCTCGGGCCGCGTCCAGGCCTGCGCCAGGCGGTTCAGGTCCTGGTGGTGATGGAACGGATTGCCGCCTGCCCAGTAGACCAGGCGGATGTCGGGATAGGCGCCGGTCTTGCCGTTGAATTCGTAGGTCTGGCCTGGCTGCAGCAGCATGTCGGTCAGCCGCGCCACCGGAATCGACGTGGCCGCCGGGTTGCGGCCGGCGCGCATTTCGGGGGCGGGCAGGTCGGGGCGCGGATTGCCGGCGCCGTTCATGGACCCGTGGCCAAACGCGAAGCCGCCGCCCGGCAGGCCGATCTGGCCCAGCAGCGAGGCCAGCGCCACGCTGCCCCAGTAAGGCTGCTCGCCGCGATGGCCGCGTTGCAGCGACCACGAACACGACAGCAGCGTGCGGCAGCCGGCCGCGGCCCGGGCCAGTTCGCGGATGGTGGCTGCCGGCACGCCGCAGATGGCTTCGGCCCACTCCGCCGATTTTGGCAGGCCATCGCCGCGCCCCAGCACATAGTCCGCGTATTGTTCGAAGCCGTTGCAGTAGCGCGCCACGAACGCGCTGTCGTGGCGGTCTTCGGTCAGCAGCGTATGGGCCATGCCCAGCATCATCGCGGCGTCGGTGTTGGGGCGGATGGGAATCCATTCGGCCGCCAGCGCGTCCGGCGCGTCGGCGCGGGTGGGGCTGACGACCACGCTGCGCATGCCGGCCTGGCGCGCCCGCGCCAGCCAGCCGGGTGCGCTGTGGTCGCCGGCGCCACCCGAGGCAATCTGGGTGTTGCGCAAGGGGATGCCGCCGAACGCGATCAGCAGCTGGGTGTGGTTGACGACGCTGTTCCAGTCGGTGATGCGGCCGGTTACGGGCGCATAGGTGCCGATGATGTGCGGCAGCAGGAACTGCGCCGCGCCCCAGCTGTAGTTACCCGACTGGTCGACACAGCCCCCGCCGGCATACAGGAAGCGGTGCGTCAGCGTGCGGGCATGGTGCAGGCGCCCGGCGGACGACCAGCCATACGAGCCGCCGAAGATCGCGGTGGGGCCATGCTGCGCACGCACCCGCTGCAATTCGCCGTGCACCAGCGCCAGGGCCGTATCCCAATCGACCTCCACATAGCCGTCGATGCCGCGCAGTTCGGGCGCGCCGCGATGCTTGAGCCAGCTGGCGCGCACGCTGGGCCGCGCGATGCGCAGCGGCGAATGCACCATATCGGGCATGGCATGGATAAGCGGGGACGGGGCCTGGTCGTGGGCGAACGGCTCGCAGCCCACCACACGGCCGTCGCGAACGAGGGCGGTGTAGGCGCCCCAATGAGATAGGGACGGATAACGGGAAGTCGCTGCGGGCATGGGGTGTGGCGCGGTCAAAAACGTATTGTTATGGAAATCCTCATAACTTAAACGCATTGCCTTAGAAATTCTTTGTCTTTCGGGCCCCCTGAAAGTGTGGAAAATAGAAAAATTTTCGGGGCCGCTCTTCCTATACTGCGTAAGCAACAAGGGGAATGGTCAGGTGGATGCGCCGACCGCGCGCGACCCTGGCTTTTATCGAGCAGTCCTTCCGCATGTGGAGTGGTTCATGAGCAAAATGAAAATCCAGGGGTCCTTCGTCGCTATCGTGACGCCGTTCAATCGCGACGGCAGTGTCGATTTCAGCGCCTTTCGCAGCCTGTTGAAGTTCCAGGAGGACAACGGCACCGCCGCGGTGCTCATCATGGGCTCCACTGGAGAAGTGTCGCTGCTGTCGCCGGAAGAACGGCACCAGGTCATCGTCGAGACCGCCAAGATGAAGAGCGGCAAGATGAAGCTGTTCTACGGCTGCACCGGCAACAACACCGACAGCACCATCGAATACCTGAAGTTCGCGCAGGCCAACGGCGCCGACGGCGCGATTCTGGCCGCGCCCGCCTACATCTGCGCGTCCGAGGCGGACACCGAAGCCTATTTCCTGGAAGTGGCCGATGCCACCGACCTGCCGCTGGGTATCTACAACAACCCGCCGCGGGTCAAGAGCGACCTGCATTGGGACCAGCTGCTGCGCATCTTCAAGCATCCGAACTACGTGGTGCACAAGGAATCGACCACGCGCGTCGGCCAGGTGGCGCAGGTGCTGCGCGGCCGTCCGGACGTGTCGGTGATGTGCTGCGATTCGCCCAATCTGGGGCTGGTGGTGCCCACCATGAGCCTGGGCGGCCACGGCACCGCCAACATGACCGGCAACATCGCGCCCGCTGAAATGGCCGACATCTCGCGTCCGTGGGATACGCCCGATGTGTCGGTCAGCTTCCGCGAAGGCTATCTGGGCCTCTTGCCGATGCTGCACTACTCGTACTCCGCCATCAACCCGGTGGCCATCAAGTCGCTGATGAAGGCGGTGGGCCTGCCGGTGGGCGATCTGCGCCGTCCGTTGCGCGGCCTGGAAGGCGACGCGCTGGCCAAGGGCCTGCGCATCGTGCGCGAGCTGGGGCTGGACACCAAGTACGGCTTCAGTTCCGCGCAGCTCAAGGCGGCCTGATTCCCCTTGTCCGGCGGCGCAGGCCGCCGGACCCATCCTGACGATCCACGGCATGGCGGGCGCGCGCGTCGCGTCCGATGGCGTGGACGACTCCTGCGCGCTCGAAATGAATGCGCCATCGCCTAGAGAGACCATCATGTTCCGTTCCCTGTCCCGTCCCGCGCCGCTCAAGCGGCTGCTCAGCGCCGCCTTGCTGGCGGCGGGCGCCGCGTCCGGCGCCGCCGCGCTGGCCGATGACGCCTATCCACAGCGTCCCATCACGCTGGTCGTGCCGCATCCGCCGGGCGGTTCCGTCGATGGCGTGGCGCGCCTGTATGCCGAGCAATTGGGCAAAGAGCTGGGCCAGTCGGTGGTGGTGGAAAACCGCGCCGGCGCCTCGGGCATGATCGGCGCGGCCTACGTGGCGCGTGCCGCGCCCGATGGCTACACGCTCTATCTGAATGCCTCGATCCACGCCATCAATCCGCTGCTGTACAAGAAGACGATCAAGTTCGATTCGGTCAAGGACTTCACGCCGATCAGCGAACTGGCCCAGGGCGCGCTGATCTTCAGCGTCAACCCCAAAGTGCCGGCGAACAACGTGCAGGAGCTGGTCAAGGTGTTGAAGGCGGATCCGCAGAAGTATTCCTTCGCCACCACCGGCTTCGGGTCGGCCGGCCATCTGGCCGCGGCCTCGTTCCTGCACGACAACGGCCTGGAGCAGATTCCCATCGTGCTCTATCGCGGCGGCGGCCCGGCCTTGTCGGACATGGTCGGCGGCCAGGTGCAGGGCTTGATCGACCCGATGCTGTCGTCGCTGCCGATGGTGCGCGCCGGCAAGCTTCGCGCGGTGGCGCTGACCGGCGCCGAGCGCAGCCCGTTGCTGGCTGACCTGCCCACCATGAAGGAGCAGGGCCAGAAGAATTTCGAGTTCTATTCCTGGTACGGCGTGTGGGGCCCAGCCAACCTGCCGCAGCCGATCCTGCGGAAACTGGAAGCGGTGTCGGCCAAAGTAATGGCCAGCCCCAAGGTGGTCGAGCAGCTGAACAGCCTGGGCTTTGAGCCGTCGGTCAAGGACTCGGCGGCCTTCGCCACGTTCATCGACGCGGAAATGAAGCGCTACCAGGTGATCATCGATCAGGCCAAGATCCAGATCACGGAATAGGCCGACGCGCACCGGCCGCCGCCAGCGCCAGCAGCAGCAACCTGCTGGCGCGCGGCTGCCGTGATCAGTAGGCGCCCATGTAGTCGCGCTTGCCGATCTCGACGCCGTTGTGGCGCAGCAGGTCGTAGGCGGTGGTTACGTGGAAGAAGAACTGGGGCAGGCCATAGTGCAGCAGGTAGGCGCTGGCGTTCAGTTTCTTTTCCTTGGGCGTGCCCGGACGCAGCACGATTTCGCGGCCTTCGCTCTGGGCGAACTGTTCCGGCTGGAACGCGCCGACGTGGGCCAGGGCCTTGGCGATCAGCGTTTGCAGTTCGGCGAAGGTGGTTTCGGTGTCCGGCCAGGACGGCACTTCGGCGCCGGCCAGGCGCGACGAGATGCCCTTGGCGAAGTCACAGGCGATCTGCACCTGGCGTACCAGCGGGAACATGTCGGGGAACAGGCGGGCCTGCAGCAGGGCGTTGGGGTCGATGTTCTTGGCGGCGACGTGGGCCTCGGCCTTTTGCAGCACGCCGGACAGGGCGGTCAGCATTTGCTTGAGAACGGGTACGGAAGCTTGGTACAGGGGGCTGGTCATGATGGATTCACCGAAAAAGAGAAAGGCACGCGCAGGACGGCGTGCGGCGCTGCAAGACTACCAGCATTCCACATGACAGCGGCGGAGCAGGCCGGCGGCGCGGTTGGGGGGTAGCGGCAATACCGGTATCGGGGCTGGCCTTGTTACAGGCGGCCCGGCTGGCAACAATCCGGAGGGCGCGACTGGCGCGTCACCGACCGCAACAAGGATTCCTCCCATGACTTCCCCCACGGACACCGCCGCGCCGGCGGCGCCGGACGACAACATCCACTGGCGGCGCAACCTGGCGGTCTGTTTCGCCGGTTCGTTCAGCACCATCGTGGCAATGACGCTGCTGCTGCCGTTCCTGCCGCTGTATGTGGAAGAGCTGGGCGCGGTGGGGCACGAGGCGATCGTGCAGTGGTCGGGCATCGCCTATGGCGCCACCTTTTTCGCCGCGGCGCTGGTGGCGCCGCTCTGGGGCCGGCTGGGCGACCGCTACGGCCGCAAGCTGATGCTGGTGCGCGCGTCGTTCGGCATGGCGGTCTGCATGTCGCTGACGGGCATGGTGCAGACGGTGTGGCAATTGGTGCTGCTGCGGCTGCTGGTGGGTTTCGCCGGCGGCTACGCGTCGGGGTCGACCATCCTGGTGGCGATGCAGGCGCCCAAGGCGCGTTCGGGCTGGGCGCTGGGGGTGCTGTCGGCCGGCATCATGGCGGGCAACCTGGTCGGGCCGCTGATCGGCGGGGCGTTGCCGCCCCTGATCGGCATCCGCGCCACGTTTCTGCTGGCCGGCGGCGTGATCTTCCTGGTGTTCCTGGCCACGGTGTTCCTGATCAAGGAAATGCCGCGTCCGCCCAAGGCCAAGGCCGGCGGGCCCAAGAAAGGCGGCTGGGCGCAGATTCCGGACAAGCGCCCGGTGGTCGCGATGTTGGCGACCGGGATGCTGCTGATGTTTGCCACCATGTCGATCGAACCCATCATCACCGTCTACGTGGGGCAACTGGTGCAGGACGCCAGCCGCGTCACACTCGTGTCGGGCGTGGTGATGTCGGCCGCGGCGCTGGGCGCCATCCTGTCCGCTTCGCGCCTGGGCCGGCTGGCCGACCGGGTGGGCCACTGGACCGTGATCGTCGGCGCGCTGGCCGTGGCCGCGCTGCTGCTGATTCCGCAGGCCTTCGTGACCGCGGGCTGGCAACTGGTGGCGCTGCGTTTCCTGATGGGGCTGGCGCTGGGCGGGTTGCTGCCCTGCGTGACCAGCGTGATCCGCCATAACGTGCCCGATGGCGTCGGCGGCAATGTGCTGGGCCTGTCGATTTCGGCGCAGTACGTGGGCCAGGTGGCGGGCCCGGTGCTGGGCGGATTCATCGGCGGACACTTCGGCATGCCGGCGGTGTTCCTGGGCACCGCGGCGCTGTTGGCGGTGGGGGCGGCAGTCAACGCGCTGTTGCGCGCCCGCCATCAGCGGCGGCTGGCCGACGCGTAGCCGTCAGGTTCGGCGGCCGCCGGCTCAATTGCCCATCGTGCGCGGATCCATCACGCGGTCGATCAGGCCCCATTCCACCGCTTCCTCGGCGCTCATGTAGCGGTCGCGGTCCAGGCTGCGCGCCACGTCTTCAATGCTGCGGCCGCAGTGCTCGGCATACAGCCGCGTGATGCGCTGCTTGGTGCGCTGCATTTCCTCGGCATGGATCAGCACATCGGACGCCTGCCCCTGGAAGCCGCCCAGCGGCTGGTGCACGTGCAGGCTGGCGTTGGCCAGCGCGGCGCGCTGGCCGGGTTCGCCCGCCATTAGCAGGAATGAACCCATCGACCGCGCGGTGCCCATGCACAGCGTGTGCACCGGCGACTTGATGAACTGCATGGTGTCGTACATGGCCAGCCCGCTGGTGATGACGCCGCCCGGCGAGTTGATGTACAGGTGGATGGGCTTGCCGGGGTTCTCGGCTTCCAGGAACAGCAGCTGCGCGCAGACCAGCGCGGACACGCTGTCGTTGACCTCGCCGCTCAGGAAAATGATGCGTTCACGCAGCAGGCGCGAGTAGATATCGAAGGATCTTTCACCGCGTCCGGACTGTTCGACGACCATCGGGACGAGCTGCATCGTTTCGCTCATGGGCGAACTCCTGTCGGGCGGCGGGGATGGCGCCGCGAAAACGGAAAAACGGTAAGGGCGCGGGCGCGCGTCAGGCGGCCAGCTTGAGCCGGTGCCAGGAATCGTTGGCGGCCTGCGGCGCGGGGCGGGTCAGCCTGGCGTCGTCCGGCGCGTGGATGATGGTGAGGCGGGTGCCGCCGTCGGCGGTGGGGTGCAACTGGAACGTCACCACGCTTTCGAGGCAGGGCGGCAAGGTTTCGCGCATGCGGTAGCGGACCTCGACGCCGGGCGTGCAGGCCAGCGGTTCGGCAGCGGCCAGCTCGCCGTCCGGCAGCCACTGGTCGCGCAGGGCGGGGATGCTGAGGGCGCGCCAGACTTTCTCGGGCGGCGCGTCCAGGTCATAGTCGAGCACCAGCGCGGTGTCCTGCGGGTCGAGATGCTTGGCGTTCATTGGTCCATGTCCTTGAGCAGGCTCTTCAGGGCCTCGACGCGCGCCGGCCAGTAAGCGCGGTACCTGGCCAGCCAGCCGCATAGCAGGGCCAGGCCGTCCGGATCGACTTCGTAGTGGACGAAGCGGCCTTGCCGCTGTTCGCGTACCAGCCGCGCCTGGCGCAGCACCGCCAGGTGCTGCGAGATCGCGGGCTGGCTGATATCCATGCCGTCCCGTAGCGCGCTGGCGTTCATGCCGCCGGCCGCAAGTTTTTCGAAGAGCGTACGGCGGGTCGGGTCGGCCAGGGCCTTGAAGATGTCGTTTTCGAGCATGGCGACACATTAGCAAATACTTATGTGTCGTGCAAGCCCTGGCGCTAGTGAATCGTGCGGACGGCCTTGCGGGCGCGCTTGATCTCATACATGCGGGCATCGGCCAGCCGCACGGCTTCCTCGGCGGTCAGGCCGCGCGGGTCCAGCGCCACCACGCCGACGCTGGCGCCCTCGTAGGGCTGGGCGGTGTCGCCGAGCTGGTAGCGCCCGACCGTGGCGGCGCTGGCGCGGTCTTCCAGCGAGCGGGCGGCTTCCTGGGCATCGCCGCGTTCGGCATCCTGCCCCGGCGCCGCATCGCCGCGCGCCAGCGCGGGGCCGGGGCCGATCAGCACGAATTCGTCGCCGCCCAGCCGGCCGACCATGTCCGAGGCGCGCACCGCGATGGCCAGCCGCCGCGCGATTTCCTGCAGGAAGGCGTCGCCTTGCTGGTGGCCGTAGGTGTCGTTGATGCCCTTGAAGCCGTCCAGGTCGACCACGCCGACCAGCACGCTGCCGCCTTCGCGCAGTGCGCGGCTGCGCAGGCGGTCCAGTTCTTCGTAGAGCGCGCGACGGTTGGGCAGGCCGGTGAGCGGATCGGTCAGCGCATAGGCCATCAGTTGCGCATTGGCTTGCCGCAGCTGCGCGACCAGTTGCTCGCGTTCGATGAAGCCGGCGATCACGCTGGAGAACAGGCGCAGGATGGATTCAGCCTGTGGCGCCACGGATTGCTGGTGGGCGCTGGCGCCACACAGCGTGCCGAGCAGCAGGCCATCGTCGGTGCGGATGGGGGCGCTGACGTAGGTCTGGATGCCCAACTGGCGTGCCGCGTCGGAATCCGGCCAGCAGGCGCGGACGTCGCTGGTGGTCATGCGGCCTTCGTCCAGCGCGCGCTTGCACAGGGTGTCGGACCAGGGTACCGACAGGCCTTCCGGGATCTGCAACGCGCCCACATTGCGCGCATAGCGCACGTGCTGCAGGTCGGCGTCGATCGCGGTGAGGTAGGTGGATTCCAGGCCCGTGACGGCGCCCAGCATGTCGAGCAGGGGTCGCGTCAGCTGCTCGACCGATTTGGCCGCCTGCAGCGACGCCGACAGTTCGGCGAGGATGGGGTCCAACGAAAGCTCCCGGGAAAACGCTGGTGTATCGGCGCCGGCCCGCGGCAGGCGCCATCGCCATTATGCCTTGGCCCTAAAGTCCTTTGCTGCACTGCCGTAAGTGAGGTTGACGCGGCCATTGGCGCCGCGTACCTGGATACCCGTGCCCTCCGGCATGGGCAGTTGCAGTAAGAAGGCAAGCATGAAAATCACCTCGTTGCGGAACAGGATCCTGTTGATCACGTGCTTTACCGTCGTCGGTGCGCTGGTGCTCTCGGGCATCGTCACGTACCAGATCGTGCGCGACAACATGATGGCGACCATCTCGGCGGACCTGGACGCCATCGCCGCCGGCAACGCCAGCGCCATCGAACGCTGGTCGGCCGACAAGGCCCAGGCCGTGACCGCCACCGCCGCGGTGGTGGAAAAGGGCGACCCGCGCGGGTTGGCCAAGCTGATGGGCGACACCAACGGCTTTCCGATCACCACGATCGGCTGGTCGGACAAGACGTACCTTTCCACCACGCAGACGGCCGCCGACTACGATCCGACGGCGCGCCCCTGGTACAAGAGCGCGGTCGCCGCAGGCAAGCTGACCGTGACCAAGCCCTATGGCGATTCGGGCACCGGCAAGCTCTACGTGGCGTTCACCACGCCTATGGTGCGCAACGGCCAGACCGTCGGCGCCCTGAGCGGCGCCGTGCCGCTGGACGGCATCCAGGCCATCATCAAGGCCATCCGCCCCACGCCGTCCAGCATCGCGTTCGTGCTGGCCGCCGACGGTCAGGTGATTTCGCACGTGGACGACAAGCTGGCGCTGAAACCGTCCACGGACGTCGCCGCCGAACTCACGCCCGCGGTCCTGGCCGCCATGGCGCGCGATGGCGCGGCGCCGGTCGCGGTGACGCTGGGCGGCGCGCCCAAGCTGCTCAAGGCGCGCGCCATTCCCGGCACCGACTGGTTCCTGGTGATCGCGCTGGACCGGGCCGAGGCTACCGCCGGACTGACGCAGGTGCTCAACGCGACCCTGGTGTCGGTGGTGGTGCTGACCCTGATCGCGGTGCTGCTGGCCAGCGTGGTGACCTCGCGCGCCTTCAAGCGCCTGTCGGCGGTGCGCGATGCCATGGACACCATCGGTTCGGGCAACGGCGACATGACGCACCGCCTGGCGGTGGTGGGCCATGACGAAGTGGCGCAGATCTCCGCGTCGTTCAACGCGTTTGTCGACAAGATCAGCCATGTGATGCTGGACGTGCGCACCGGCGTGCATTCCATGACGGCCGCCACGAGCGAGATCGAAATGGGCAACCGCGATCTGTCGCAGCGCACTGAAACGTCGGCCGGCTCCTTGCAGGAGACGTCGTCGGCGCTGACGCAGCTGACCTCCAGCGTCCGGCAGACCGAGGAAACCGCGGAGCAGGCGACGCGCCTGGCCACCGAGGCCAGCTCGGCGGCAGAGCGCGGCGGCCAGGTGGTGACGGACGCCGTCACGACGATGAGCGCGATCTCGCAGTCTTCCGAGCGCATCACCGAGATCATCAGCGTGATCGACGGCATCGCCTTCCAGACCAATATCCTGGCGCTGAACGCCGCGGTCGAAGCGGCGCGGGCGGGCGAGCAGGGCCGCGGCTTTGCGGTGGTGGCGGGCGAAGTGCGCACGCTGGCGCAACGCAGCGCGGCTTCGGCGCAGGAGATCCGCGGCCTGATCCAGGCCTCGGTGCAGAACGTGAAGAGCGGCACCGAACGCGTCCAGGCTGCCGGCGCGACGATGGGCGAGATTGTCGACGGCATTACCCGCGTGCAGCGCCTGGTCACCGAGATCCACGGCGCCATGGCCGAACAGAGCGTGGGCATCAGCCAGATCGACCGCGCGGTGTCGGACATGGACCAGGCGACGCAGCAGAACGCGGCGCTGGTGGAAGAGTCGGCCGCCGCGTCCGCCATGCTGAGCGACCAGGCCCGTGCCCTGGCCGGCACCGTGGCGCTGTTCAAGTTGCGCGACGATGGGCAGGGCGCGCCGCAGCAGGGGCTGCCCCAGCATGGGCTGCCCCCGCATGGGCTGCCCCAGCAACGGCTGGCCCTGGCTCACGCCTGACAGGCCGCGGCCTCGGCGCGGCTGGCGCGCTACGATAGCCCCACCGGATTGCCGGGGGGCTTTTTTTTGCCTCCGCCAGACAGTCTTCATCCATCGCTACCGTAAGGGACGTTCATGCGCAGCCGACGACAGGCTCTCTCTGCACTTTCCAGGCTGACGGCTGGCGCGGCGGGCGTCGTCCTGGCGCGCTCGGCATGGCCGGGCGGCTTTGGGACGGCCCCCTCGCGGGCCGAGCGGGCCGAGCAGGAAGGGGCCAAGCCGCGGCCGGAATTCATGTTCTTCGAAGCCTGGATCGATGCCAAGTATGTGGTGCCGCCGGTCAAGGCCCCGGCGGGCGGCTCGATGCGGGCCACCTTGTACACCGCGACCGGCGTGCTGGAATGGCGCGTGACGCTGGCCCGCATGACCGGCCCCGAAACCGTGGCGGCCTTTCATGGGCCCGCCACGGAACGCGAGAACGCGCCGGCGCTCATCGTGCTGCCGCCGTTCGTGCTCTATGAAGACAGGGGCGCGCGTGAACGGGAGGGGCGCAGCCAGCTGACGGCCGCGCAGATCGAAGACCTGATCGCCGAGCGCTGGTATGTCAGCGCCTCCACGGCGGCGCACCCCGATGGCGAGCTGCGCGGGCAGATAAAAACCTACCGTGGCGGCGTGCATGGCGGCTGAAAGGGCGGCTGAACCATAGCCGCTTTGGCGGGTGGCAACGGCCTGTTGCCGCCCGCCGCTCGAGCGCGATGCTCGAGCCTGACGCGACGGCACTCGCAACCCCGCCCGCCGCCGCGTATTGCCCTTCTCCGATCTTGATGCCCGCGTTGCCGGGCAGGCTGGCGATCGCCTTGTTGCGCATCGCCGAAATGGGGTCGTGCCTGACGGCTACCTGAATTTTTACACGGCTTCAGGAAGCCGTCAGCTTCATGTCACGCGGCCTACGGGAAAGCGATAAGTGTTTGACGCGTTCCGGCGCAAAAAGCGAAAGCAGATTGGAAGTGTCGATCTCTACTATCTGCCGAACTCGCCCGCAGCACCGAAATTTTCAGCGGAAAGACAGGCGAGCAAAGCTGACCGGTTGGAGAACCGGGCGGAAAAAAACAAGCAAAAACGCATCGCCTGGGAGGGCGAGTCTTATGTATCTAAGCAATAGAAACTTCGTTGCGGGGCTCTTCATGATCGCCTTCGCCCTGCTGTTCGGGTTGGCGGCCATGAAGTACCAGCTGGGGACCTTCAGCCGGTCCGGACCGGGGCTATTTCCGCTGATGATCAGTTCGCTTCTGGGCTTGATCGGTCTGATCACCGTGCTGCGTTCGCGCTTCGTGCCGCCGGTGCCGCTGAGCTACAGCTTCAAGAACATCGCGATCATCATGCTCAGCCTGTGCGGCTTCGCGGTGGTGTCCGCCCTGATCAACATGATCGTGGGCATCGTGTTCCTGGTGTTTTGCTCGACGCTGGCCGGTACCTCGTACTCGGTGGCGCGCAACATCAAGATTTCCCTGGGCCTGATCGCCGTCGCGTTCGCCTTTCGGAATCTGCTCGGCCTTAACCTGCCCCTGTTCTGAAGAGCCTATGCCATGGAAATCCTGAACAACCTCGCGTTCGGCTTCGAGCACGCGCTGACGCTGCAGAACCTGATGTACTGCGCAATCGGCTGCGTGGTCGGCACGCTGGTGGGTCTGCTGCCGGGCCTGGGCCCGCTGTCCACCATCAGCCTGCTGCTACCCCTGACCTATTCCATTCCGACCGGCGGCGCGCTCATCATGCTGGCCGGCATCTACTACGGCGCGCAATACGGCGACAGCGTCAGCGCCATCACCATGAAGATCCCGCACGCGAGCAGTATCGTGGCGTGTATCGACGGGTACCAGATGAACCTGAAAGGCAAGACCGGACTGGCCTTGTTCACGGCAGGGGTGTCCAGCTTCATCGGCGGCACCGTGGCCATCGTGGTGCTGTCGACCATGGCGCCCGCGCTGGGCGAGGTGGGCTTGCTGTTCGGCCCGGCCGACTACTGCGCGCTGATGCTGCTGGGCTTTTTCTGCGTCAGCTTCGTCAGCAGCGGCAGCTTGCTCAACGGCCTGGCCATGGCCATGATCGGCATCCTGCTGGGCGTGATCGGCACGGACGTGAACAGCGGCGTGGCGCGTTACACGATGGATCTGGCGTTCCTGCAGGATGGCGTGGGGCTGATCAGCATCGCGCTGGGCTGCTTCGGTATCGCCGAAATCGTCAAGAACCTGGACAACCGCAATACGCTGACGCCGTTCAATGGCAAGATCAAGCTGATTCCGACGTGGCCCGAGTTCAAGCGCATCATCCCCAGCGCGCTGCGCGGCAGCGTGGTGGGTTCGGTGCTGGGCATCCTGCCCGGCGGCGGCCCGACGATTGCGCAGTTCGCTGCCTATGCGGCCGACAAGCGCTTCAGCAAGTACCGCGACGAAATCGGTAGCGGCGCCATCGAAGGCGTGGCGGGTCAAGCTGCCGCCGACGAAGCGGCCGCGCGCACCAGCTTCATTCCCCTGATGGCCATCGGCATCCCCGAGAACGCCGTCATGGCGCTGATGCTGGCCGCCTTCATCGTCAAGGGTATCCAGCCCGGCCCCAACATGATCGCCACCCACCCGGACCTGTTCTGGGGCCTGGTGGCCAGCATGTGGGTGGGCAACTGCTTCCTCTTGATCCTGAACGTGCCGCTGGTGCGCTACTGGTTGTCGGTGTTCAAGATTCCGTACACGGTGCTGTTCCCGGCGATCCTGTTCTTCTGCTGCATCGGCACGTTCAGCATCAACAACAACCTGGACGACATCTACATCACGGCGATTTTCGGCTTGATCGGCTACCTGTTCCTGCGCTTGGGCATGGAAGCGGCGCCGCTGATGCTGGGCTTCATTCTGGGCCCGATGCTGGAAGAGAACTTCCGCCGCGCCATGCTGCTCAGCCGCGGCGAGTTCGGCACGTTCTTCTCGCGGCCGATCAGCGGCACGCTGCTGGCGCTGATCGGCGCCGCGGTGGTGTGGCAGCTGGTGTTGTTCCTGCGCAAGGCGCGTAAAGCGCCGGTGCTGGAACCGCAGGCCGCCGACCATTGATGCCGCGTGGCCCGGTCGACTCGGCTTGCCGGGTGGATAGGGCCTGAAGGGTTGCCCTGGCGCGCGCCTTGCACGCGCTAGGGCAAATAGGCCTGCCACTCCTGTAACTGCTGGGTTCGCTGTTGCGTTCTCTTGAGCAGGCACGTCATCTGGTCTGCATTGCGCCCGGTGCCGGCTTGATTGACTCCATACCAGGCATCGCACTCGCTATCGCGAAAGCGCACCCATTGTCGCTGGGCTGCGGTGAACTTTGTCTTGAGCGCAGGGTAGTCAATATATTCATTGCGAGGCTGTGACAGCCTTTTCAGCACCTGCTGATAGACCGTGTTGAGGTCGCCATCCGCCTGCTCGTAGGCGGCCTGTGCCCGCATGTCGGTACAGATCGGCGAGTAGTCGTCCGCCTTGCAGTCTTGTGCCTGCGCCATGGGCGACACGCTCAGGACGAGCGTGGCAAATAGGCTACGGCAAAGTGTCGAACGCGTGGGCATGTTGGCAGTGGGATGGGAGGTGGGCCGGGTGTCGAACGGCAACTTCAAGCCGCTGATTATCGTTCATCCGACCCACGGCGTCAGCGACCCATGATGCGCGCGGCGGCCAGCGTGGATTGTTGTACGGCGGCATCTCCACGTTGTCGCAAATCTTCCTCATAGCGTTGCAAAGCCTGCCCCAGCGGCAGGCCTTGTCTCGTCTGCGCCAGCAAGCTGGCCAGCGATTGGGCGTCGGCCAGCGCCGTGTTCGCGCCCAGTCCGCCCGCGGGGCTCATCGCGTGCACGGCGTCGCCCAGGAAGGTCAGGCCAGGCAGCGCCCAGCGAGGCAGGGTGGGCGCGCGGTAGACAGTCTTCAAGGCGATGCCCGCCGGATCGCTGGCAGCCACCATTGCGGCCAGCGCGGGATGCACCGTGGCCAGGAGACGTGCGGCGAAGCGTTGCCAGCGAAGGCCGATGTCTGCGTCGGCCGTGGCGTGCGCCGGGTCGGCGCAGCCTGCCTCTGCCGCCAGCTCACCCAACACGGCGGCGCGCTCACCGATCAGCGCCCAATACTGGTAGCTGGGCACATCGCTCAATCGCGCGCCGGGTGCCAGGCGTTCGGCCAGTTGCGCCAGCGCCGGCAGCCGCATGGCATCCAGTACCAGTGCGTAGCCGGGGCCGAAGACGACGCCCGCGCCGGCCTGAAAGACTGGGGGGAGGTCACCCCGGGGCTGCTCAGGCTGGACCGCGTCGCTCAGGCCCCGGCCGCGTTCGCGCAGTGAATCCGTGGCCTCAACGGTTTCGCCGAGGATGCCCGCGGGCGCCATACCAAAAATCGTGACGGTGCCCGTATCCAAGGGGGCCGCCTGTGGGAGGTGTTGGCGCCGCAGCGCGGAATGTACGCCATCGGCCGCGACCACCAGCGTGTCGGGCCGCGCAGGCGCACCCTCCAGGCGTAGACCCGCCGCATCCAGGCTGATCACCCGGCTGTCGAAATGCACGCGCGATCCCAGCCCCGACAACAGGATCTCGCGCAGCGTCTGCCGGTGCGCCGAGCGGTCGGGCGCGGAATTGGCGTTGTCGTCCAGCCGCCAGGTGCCGGCAGCCCGTTGCGCCAGGGGCTGCAAGCGGGCGTCCAGCATGGCGCCGGGGCTGTCGTGGATCGAGCAGCTTTGCTGGAACAGGGCGTTCAGTTCGGGCGGCAGGCAGTGCGCCAGCGCCGCCTGGCCGGTCGCGTCGATGCGCAGGCGGTAGCCCTGCACCCGGCTGTCGGTGCGCGCATCGCGCTCGTACACATCGAAGTCGATGCCGGCGCGCGCCAGGCCCTGCGCCAGGCACAGGCCGCCCAGGCCGGCGCCGATGATGGAAACGTGGAGATTCTGCATGATGTCCTCAAGGCAAGCCGGCGGCGCCGGCACCCTTGAAGCTTGGCGCCTGATGGCGCCTTTGCGGTAATGGCGACGCGCCGACAAATCATGCCATTGCGCCAGTCTGGGTCCGTCGGGGTTACAAGCCTGCCGGCACGGCGTCGGGATCACGCTGGCGCACGACTTCCAGGAAGCGGTCCAGCAATGCGTCGGGCTTGTTGGCGTGGACAAGGTCGGCCGCCCGGCAGGTGATCCGCGCGTAGGGCGTCTGCATCAAGGGATGGGAAATTCGCTCGGGATTGGGCAGGTCGAGCTGATCGCGCAGGCGCAGGATGGCGAGGATTTCCGTGGGGTGGACGGCCAGTAGCGGTGTGCAGAACTCGAAGTCTTTCGATTCCGCTTCGCGTTCGGTATGCCCGATGCGGGCGATGTGGGCGTCGCAAGCCATCAACAGGGCAGGCAGCAGCCTGTCCAGGTCCGGCTCGCGCCACAGCGAAACCAGCGGTTGCCATGTCGGATCGGCAGGCAGCGCATGTTGCTCCAGATCCAGCGGTTGGCCGAGCCAGTCGCCGATCAAGCCCAGCCCGAAGGCCGAATACCGTAGCGTTGTTCGATTGTGAGGGTTGTGGCCGTCGCGCACGCCGTATCCGCCGCGCAGGCCAGCCATGACCGACTGATGCACCCGCACGGCGAGGCCGGACTGCCCCAGCGCGAGACAACCCAGCGCCAGGTTGGTGAAGGCGTCCAGGTCAGCGGTGGACATGCGTTGGGTCCCCTTGAGGCACTCGATGCAGAGGGTGCCGGAGACCGCTCGGCGTGCAAAGCCGGAGGCGAGGTTCAGAATGGCCTTGGCAGGCTGCTCATGCCTGGCATCGAGCAGGCCTTGGCCGCATTTGCGCATACCCATGGTGGATAGCTCGATAATCGCCTGCCCGATGCTGCCGGCGCCGGACAGGTATTGCTCCAGCAGTCCATTAGGGGGCCAATTGTCCTGCGCCCATACTGCAACTTGCCTGAGCATGTCGTCGAGTCGTGTTTGGTGTGGGGTCGTAGGCATATTCCTTCCTTGGCTGTGGTCTCTCTGTGTCGGAAGATAGGTATGGGGGGCGCGCGGTGCGAACGCAGGCTACCCTTCTTGCTCAGGCGCGAAAAAGACGTGCCTGATTCGAGTTGACCTCGCCGCCCGCGCAGGTGTATCTAAGAACTTTCTAAATCTTTGGAAAGGCGTGGCGTGTCAGCGTCGTCAACCTCTGTGCTTTCCCAGTCCGCCGGCCCCGACTACAGCGAACTGCTGGACGGCCCCGCGTTGTACGTCTTCCATGGCGCGGACGCGCCGGGCAACGAGTTTCGCCTGGGCTCGCGCGACTACGATTGGCATGCGCATGCGCGCGGCCAGTTGTTCGGCGTGGATAGCGGCTCGATGCGCGTGCATACCGACGCGGGGTCGTGGTTGCTGCCACCGCAGCGGGCGGGCTGGATTCCGCCCGGGCAGCGTCATCAGGTCAGCGTGGCGGGCGCCGCCAGCGGCTGGGTGGCGTTGGTGCATCCCGATGCCGCCGCGGGCATGCCGGTGGCGCCTTGCGTGCTGGGGGTCGGCAGCCTGCTGCGCGGCATGGTGCGGCGCGCGGGCGACTGGCCGAAAAAGCTATCGCTGGACGCGGCGCAGTCGCGTTTCGCGGCAGTGTTGCTGGACGAGATCGAAGCCGCCCCGCAGGAACCCCTGCACCTGCCGTGGCCGCGCGACCGGCGCCTGGCGAGATTGACGCGGGCCCTGGCCGACGACCCGGCCGACAACCGGCCGCTGGAATTACTGGCGGCGCAGGCCGGCCTAGCGCCGCGCACCGCGCAGCGCTTGTTCGCCGAGGAAACCGGCCTGGGCTTTGCGCAATGGCGTCAGCAATTGCGCCTGATCCACGCGCTGGAACGCCTGAGCGTCGGCCAGCCCGTGGCCCAGGTGGCCGATGCACTGGGTTACGCCACGCCCGGCAATTTCATCGCCATGTTCAAGCGCGCCTATGGGATGACGCCCGGACGATATCTGCAAGAAGCCACGGTCCTGGAATAGCCGCCGCCCGGCATCATTGCGCCAGCCTGCGCATTTCGGCGATCAGATCCGACTTGCCCTCAAACCCGATGCCCGGCAAGTCCGGCAGCGTGACATAGCCGTTGTCGACCCGCACGCCATCGGGAAAGCCGCCATAGGGCTGGAACAGGTCGGGATAGGATTCATTGCCGCCCAGCCCCAGGCCGGCGGCGATGTTCAGCGACATCTGGTGGCCGCCGTGCGGAATGCAACGGCTGGCCGACCAGCCGTGCTGATGCAACATGTCCAGTGTGCGCAGGTATTCCACCAGCCCGTAGCTCAGGGCGCAGTCGAATTGCAGCCAGTCGCGGTCCGGGCGCATGCCGCCGTGGCGGATCAGGTTGCGCGCATCCTGCATGGAAAACAGGTTCTCGCCGGTGGCCATCGGCTTGTCGTAGTAATTGCGCAGCGTGGCTTGCAGCTCGTAGTCCAGCGGATCGCCGGCTTCTTCGTACCAGAAAAGGTCGTACTGCGACAGCGCCTTGGCATAGCGGATGGCGGTGTCCAGGTCGAAGCGGCCGTTGGCGTCGACCGCCAGTTTGCGGCCATCGCCCAGCACGCCCAGGATCGAGTCGATGCGCCGCAGGTCTTCGTCTAGCGATGCGCCGCCGATCTTCTTTTTCACCACCGTGTAGCCGCGGTCGACGTAGCTGCGCATTTCGTCCTTGAGCTTGTTGTGGTCCTGACCCGGGTAGTAATAGCCGCCGGCCGCGTAAACGAACACGCGGCGGTCGGGGCGGCCGTTGCCGTAGCGCTCGGCCAGCAATTGGAACAGGGGCTTGCCTTCGATCTTGGCGACCGCGTCCCACACCGCCATGTCGATGGTGCCGATGGCCACCGAGCGTTCGCCGTGGCCGCCGGGCTTTTCATTGGTGTACATCGCATCCCAGATGCGGTGCGGGTCCAGGTTGTCGCCGGCGTCGTTGAGCAGGCAGGCGGGGTCGGCTTCCAGCAGGCGCGGAATGAAGCGTTCGCGCATCAGCGTGCCCTGGCCGTAGCGGCCGTTGGAGTTGAAGCCATACCCGATCACCCGCTTGCCGTCGCGCACCACGTCGGTCACCACCGCCACCAGGCTCAGCGTCATTTTGCTGAAGTCGATATAGGCGTTGCGGATGGGCGAGCTGATGGGGACGGTCTTTTCGCGGATTTCTACGATTTTCATGGTGTCTCCTGGGCCGGGCGGCAGGTGGGAAAGCGCTAGATTATTCGCTCGACGTCGCCTTATGATTCGCTATGAATCACTTATTTATTAACTTTAAGTGAATAAACCGGGCGGATGGGCCACGACGGCTGGGTCGTGGCGGCGCTCTCTCGTAGGTGGCTTCCTGTGAATAACGACCTGGCGACCTCGCTGGAATTCTTCGTGCTGCTGGCTCGCCACGGCAACCTGTCGGCGGTGGCGCGCATGCTCGACCTGACGCCGCCGGCGGCGACCAAGCGCCTGGCCCAACTGGAGGCGCGGCTGGGCGTGCGGCTGGTCAATCGCACCACCCGCAGCGTCAGCCTGACCCCGGAAGGCGAGACCTATCTGCATTACGCCGCGCGCATCCTGGCCGACGTGCGTGAAATGGAAGACGTGGTGTCGTCCAGCCGTTCGGTGCCCAAGGGGCTGCTGCGCATCAACGCCACGCTGGGTTTCGGCCGCACCACCATCGCGCCCATCGTGTCCGAATTCGCCGCGCGTCATCCGCAGGTCGAGGTGCAGCTGGACGTGACGGACCGGCCGGTCGATCTGGTGGAAAGCGGGGTGGATCTGGGGATCCGTTTCGGGGCCTTGCCCGACCAGCGGCTGGTGGCGCGGCGCGTCCTGTCGAACCGGCGGTTTTTGTGCGCGGCGCCGCGCTATCTGGCGCAGCATGGTGAACCCGCCGACCTGCGGGATCTTGACCGCCACCAGTGCATCATTCATCGGCAGAACGAAGACGCCTACGGCGTCTGGCGCTTTACGCGCAATGGCCGCGCGGAAACCGTGAAGGTGCACGGCGCGCTGTCCAGCAACGACGGCGACATCGTGCTGAACTGGGCGCTGGACGGCCACGGCATCCTGATCCGCTCGGAATGGGACCTGGCCAAGTACCTGGAAAGCGGCCGGCTGCGCGTGGTGCTGCCCGATTTCATGCTGCCCTCGGCGGACTTGTTCGTGTACTACCCCAGCAAGCGCAACCTGTCGGCGCGCACGCGCGCGTTCATTGATTTCCTGATGGCGCGGTTCGACGCGCCGCCAGCATCAGCCGCCTAGCGCAGCCAGATTCAATACGTGGCTGTGGCCGATCCACACCGCGCAGTCGCGGTGGTCGCGCAGCGACTGGCCGGTATTGGGGTGCAGGAACACGTCCAGCGCGCCGTGGTTCAGTGTCAGCCAGGTCAGCACCCGGTGCAGCTCGGGCGGCGCGAAGGCGATCTGGTAGCTCCATTGCGGGTGCGGACCCACCGGGCGTTCGTGGAAACGGCCCATGTCGACGGCCGCGCCGAATTGCGCGATGACCTGTTCGCGCAGGGCCCAGGCCGCGTCGCGGCTGTCGGCATTGAAATAGACATGGGCGTGCCAGCTGTCGACGAGTTCGGGGTTCAGGGTCATGATGTCAGCCGCCCGCGCGTTTGGCGCGGTGGCCCAGTTTGTTGAGCGTGTCCAGGATGCGGTCGCAGTGGTCGCCCTGCACTTCGATGACGCCGTCCTTGACGGTGCCGCCGCAGCCGCAGGCGGTGCGCAACTGCTTGCCCAATGCGGCGAGCGCGTCGGCGTCCAGCGCCAGGCCTTTCACCACGGTCACGGCCTTGCCGCCGCGGCCCTTGGTCTCGCGCATGACGCGCACGCCGCCGGGCGCGGCAGCAGGGCGGGCTTGCGCCTGGCATTGGCAAGCGGCGAGCGGGCGCCGGCAGTCCGGGCACATCCGGCCGCCGTCGGTGGAATAGACGAGTCCGCCCTTGGAGCTGTTCTTCATGGTCTTGCGGGGTGTGGCGTGTTCAAGCGGCCATTATGCCGGACGGCCAGCCGCCGGTCGCCGTACCGCCGCAGGCCCCTGGACCGTCATTCGTCGAAGCCGCGCGGCCCAAGCGTTTCGGTCAGGTAGTCGATGAAGGACTTGATGCGCGAGGAGATCGCGGTGTTGCGGTAGTAGACCGCGTTGACCGGCTGGCGCACGTCCAGCGTCTGCCGGGCAAACAGCTGCTGCAAGGCGCCGGACTGGCGGTCGGCGCGGGTCATGAAGTCGGACAGGCAGACGATGCCGGCGCCGTGCAACGCCAGTTGCCGCAGGGTTTCGCCGCTGTGCGAACGGATGGCGGGCCGGATGTGCAGCGGCTCGCCATCGCTGTCGGCCAGGGGCCATTCGTTCAGCGCTTCCAGCTGCGAAAACCCCAACAGCGCATGGGCCTGCAGATCGGCGACGCGCTTGGGCGTGCCATGCGCCGCCAGGTAGGCGGGGCTGGCCAGCACGCGCACGCGGCTGCGGCCGATGGGCACGGCGTGCAACGACGAATCTTTCAGGCTGCCTATGCGCAGCGCCAGGTCGGTGCGGCGCTCGAGCAGGTCGATGTTGCCTTCATTGCTGTTCAGTTCCAGTTCGACCTGGGGATAGCGTTCGCGGTAGCCGGGCACCAGCGGCACGATGACGTGCAACATGAAGGGCGACGCGGCATCGACGCGCAGACGGCCGGCAGGCTGGTTGCGGCGCGCGGTCATCAGTTCCTCGGTTTCTTCGACGGCGGCGATGATCTTGCGGGCCTGCTCGAGGTAGGCGCGGCCTTCTTCGGTCAGCTCCAGCCGGCGGGTGGTGCGGCGCATCAGGGTGGTCTGCAGCTTTTCTTCCAGCCGGCTCATGGTGCGGCTGGTGGCGGAAATGGTCTGCTGCAGCACGTCGGCGGCGGCGGTGATCGAGCCGCTGTCCACGATCGCGATAAAGACCTGCATTTCGTCGAGTGTTGTCTTCATATTTGACGTTATAGCAAAAGTATTTCGCTGATACAGGGCTTATTCCGCAAGTATTGGGCGGGCACACTGGACCCATTCCAACCTTACCCGGAGTTTTACATGAGCATCCCTTCCTTTGGCGTGGGTACGTTCCGCCTGCAGGGCCAGGTTGTCATCGATTCGGTGCGCAACGCGCTGGACGTGGGCTACCGCGCCGTCGATACCGCCCAGATCTATGAAAACGAAGCCGAGGTCGGCCAGGCCATCGAGGCCAGCGGCGTGGCGCGCGGCGACCTGTTCCTGACCACCAAGATCTGGGTGCCGAATTATGGCCGTGCCAAGCTGGTGCCGAGCCTGAAGGAAAGCCTGGCCAAGCTGCGCACCGACTACGTCGACCTGACCCTGATCCATTGGCCCGCGCCCGGCAACGGCGTGTCCGTGGCCGAATTCATGGCGGCGCTGGCTGACGCCCGCGAACAGGGCCTGACCCGCCAGATCGGCATTTCCAACTTTCCCATTGCCGAAACCCGCGAAGCCATCGCCGCCGTGGGCAAGGACGCCATCGCGACCAACCAGATCGAACTCAGTCCGTATCTCCAAAGCCCCAAGCTGGTGGATTTCCTGCAGGAACAGGGCATCCACATCACCTCGTACATGACGCTGGCCTACGGCAAGGTGCTCAAGGACCCGGTGATCGGCCGGATCGCGCAGCGCCACAACGCCACGCCGGCGCAGGTGGCCCTGGCCTGGGCGCTGCAACGCGGCTTTGCCGTGATCCCCTCGTCGACCAAGCGCGAGAACCTGGCCAGCAACCTGCTGGCGCGCGACCTGCGCCTGACCGCTGACGACATGGCGCAGATCGCCGCGTTGGACCGCAATGGCCGCGAGGTCAACCCCGACGGCCTGGCCGCCGTCTGGGACTGAGGCGCGCCGGCGGCCGTCCACGGGATGGCCCAACGGCCGGCCGCCGTCAGCAAAACGCCAACCGAGTTGCGGTAAGGTAGCCGTTCCCTAGAGCGATTCCGCACGGAGCAGAACTTGAAATACCGCAAACTCGGCCGTACCGACCTGGACGTCAGCCTGATCGGCCTGGGCACCATGACCTGGGGCGAACAGAACACCGAGGCCGAAGCCCACCAGCAGCTGGACTACGCGCTGGAGCGCGGCGTGAACCTGGTGGACGTGGCCGAGATGTACCCGGTGCCGCCCAAGCCCGAAACCCAGGGCCTGACCGAAACCTATATCGGCACCTGGCTGGCCCGCAGCAAGCGCCGCCAGGATATCGTGCTGGCCAGCAAAGTGGCCGGCCCGGTGCGCGACCCCAAGCGCCCCGGCCACATCCGCGACGGCAAGACCTTCCTGGACCGCAAGAACCTGACCGAAGCGCTGGACGCCAGCCTGAAGCGCCTGCAGACGGACTACCTGGACCTGTACCAGCTGCACTGGCCCGACCGCAGCACCGCCACCTTCGGCCAGCTGTCGTATCCGTGGGTGAAGGACGAACACACCGTGCCGATCGAAGAGACTCTGTCGGTATTGCAGGATTTCGTGCGCGCCGGCAAGGTGCGCCACGTCGGCGTGTCCAACGAAACGCCGTGGGGTGTGTCGCAGTTCCTGAAGGCGTCCGACAATCTTGGCCTGCCGCGCATCGCGTCCATCCAGAATGCGTTCAGCCTGCTCAACCGCGTCTATGAAATCGGCCTGTCCGAATTCTCCCACCACGAAGGCGTGAGCCTGCTGGCCTATTCGCCGCTGGCGATGGGCATGCTGTGCGGCAAGTATCTGGACGGCGCCCGTCCGGCCAATGCGCGCCTGACGCTGTACACGCGCTTCACGCGCTACAGCAATCCCCAGGCCGAGGCCGCCACCCGCGAATACGTCGAACTGGCGCGCCAGCACGGCATTTCGCCCACGCACCTGGCGCTGGCCTGGATCAACCAGCGCCCGTTCGTCGCCAGCAACCTGATCGGCGCCACCAATCTGGATCAATTGAAGGAAAATATCGACAGCGTCGGCGTGGAGCTGTCCACCGACGTGTTGAAGGCGATTGACCAGATCCACGTGCGCCACCCGAACCCGGCGCCCTGATCCCGGTAGCCGGGAACAAGGACTTGCATGCGCAATCTCGACTTCAGTTCCTGGCAAGCCGTGTTGTCCACCCTGTTGGGGCTGGCGGTCATCACCCTGATCGGGGTGGGGATCCGCCTGCTGGTCATGCAGACCATCCAGCAACGCCGTGAACGCGAAAACCGCCAGATCAACGAGCGCCTGCGCACGCTGATCGCGGCGTACAAGACGCTGGGCGGGTCGTTCACCGGCAACCTGGCGGTGGATCCGACCCATCTGCGCGACCTGCGCCGCCCGCCGGCGCAGGCGGATGCCGATCCCGCTGCCGATCCGGATGCGGAACACGCCGCAAGCGCCGACGCGCCTGGCGGCGAACGCCGGCGGCGCGTGCGCGACGCGGTCGAGTCCGCGCTGTCCGACATCATTCTGCTGGGCACTGAAGAACAGGTGCGGCTGGCGGCCCGCGCCGCGTCCGACCTGACGGCGGGGCGCAGCATCCAGACCGCCGAACTGGTGGTGTCCCTGCGCGACTTCATTCGCGGCGTGCTGGACCTGGAGCCCGTGCCGGTGGGCCTGGACATCCCCAGGCAGGGGCCGACCCGCCCGGTGGCCGGACGCGCCAAGAGCGACGGCAATGCCCGTGGCGAGGCGCGTGGCGGCGGCAAGGGCGGCGGGGGCGGTGCCGGCGGCGGCGCCGCGGCCGGCATGGGCGTGGGGATGGGCCTGGGCGCGGGACGGACGGCCGAGGCGTCACACGATTCCGCGGATCCGCTGGATCCGCCCGATCAGTACACGTCCCGCACGTAGCGCTTGTCCGCGGCCATCCGGGAGACATAGGCGGCGGCCGCGTCGGCATCCATGCCGCCCTGTTGGGCCACCACGTGCTTGAGCGCGGCGTCCACGTCCTTGGCCATGCGGCCGGCATCGCCACACACATAGAAATGCGCGCCGGCTTCCAGCCAGGCCCATAGCAGCGCGCCATGTTCGCGCATGCGGTCCTGCACGTAGACCTTGGCCGCCTGGTCGCGCGAAAAAGCCAGGTCCAGGCGTGTCAACAGGCCTTGATGGCGCAACGTCTCCAGCTCGTCCTGGTAGTAGAAATCGCTGGCGGCATGCTGCTCGCCGAAGAACAGCCAGTTGCGGCCGCGGTCGCCGCGCGCCTGCCGTTCCTGCAGGAATGCGCGAAACGGCGCGATGCCGGTGCCGGGGCCCACCATGATCATGGGCGTGTCGCCGGCCTGGGGCGGACGGAAGTGGCGCGACGCCTGCACGAACACCGGCACGTCGGCATCGCCGGCGCGGTCCGCCAGGAAGGTGGACGATACTCCTTTGCGGGTGCGCCGGCCGTTGTCATAGCGCACGGCGGAAACGGTCAGATGCACCTGACCGGGATGCGCCTTGGGGCTGGACGAGATCGAATACAACCTGGGTTGCAGGCGCTTGAGCACGCCCAGCCATTCCTCGGCCGACAGCGCCGCCGGATATGCGTGCAGCACGTCGGCCAGTTGCTTGCCCCACAACCATTGCTGCAGGTCCGCGCGGCGCGCGTCGGCCAGCAGGTGCCGCAGGCCCGGGTCGCGCGTGCGCTCGGCGATCAGCGCCAGCGCGGCGGGGGCGGGCCGCGCGATCTCGTAATGCAGGGCCCAGGCCTGGGCCAGCGGCATGTCGCCCGCGCCGGGCACGGACACGGGGGCATCGGGCGGCAGGCGTGTCTGCGCCAGCAGTTCCAGCACCAGCTCGGGACAGTTCTCGGGCCAGACGCCCAGCGCATCGCCGGCCTCGTAGACCAGGCCTGCATCGGTGATGTCCAGCGCGAACGCGCGCGTGTCCTTGGCGCCGCCCGCCGCGTTCAGGCGATGGTTGCGCACCAGGCGGGCCATGACCGGGCGAGTCTTGGACGGAGCCGGAGCCTCGGAAGACGCGCTTGCGTGAAGCCGCGCGCCGGGCTGGGCAGGCGTGGCGCCCGCCGGCTCGGCCGACAGCGTGGCGGTGACGTCATCCGGCTGCACCCCATGGGCCGGATGCGTATGCCGCGTGGCGTCGGCCGCGCGGATGGCGGCGATGACGTCTTGCAGCCACGCCTGGGCGGGCGCCTGGAAGTCGGTATCGCAATCCACCCGCGTCAGCAGCGGTTGCGCGCCCAGCGCCGCCAGCCGCGCGTCCAGCTTGCGGCCGTGGCCGCAGAAGGCGTCGTAGTTGCTGTCGCCCAACGCCAGCACCGCATAGCGCAACGCCGCCAGCGCAGGGGCGTCGGCCGCCGCCAGCGCCCGCCACAGGTCCTGGCCGTTGTCGGGCGCATCGCCGTCGCCGAAGGTGCTGCTGATGAGCAGCAGGTACTGGCCGCCAGTCAAGGCGTCCAGCGACACGTCCGCCATGCAGGCGGTGCGCAGATCGAAGCCGGCCTGGGCCAGCGCCGTGGCATGGTCCTCCACCAGCGATTCGGCGTTGCCGGTCTGCGACGCCCACAACAGCGTCACGCGGGGCCGCGGGCCGATGATCCTGACGCCGCCGCCGGCGTCCGTCGCCGCGAGCTGGGCCGTCTCGACGGCCTGCATCGGCGCCGCCTCCCGCAGTATCGCCGGCTGGCGCGGCGCGCTTGCCACGCGGTATAGCGCCACCGCACAGAACTTCAGCTCGGGCTGCTGCGAGATCGGATCGATCGCGTCGCTGGTGACCGCGTTGACGCACAGCGCGTCGCCGTACACATCGTTCCAGTGCATCGGCGCGAAACACTGGCCCGGCTGCACCCGGTCGGTGATCGTGGCCGGCAGCACCGCGCGCCCGCGGCGCGAGCGGATCTCGACGCGGTCGTCCGCCTCGATGCCCAGCGCACGCGCGTCGTCGGGATGGATCTCGACGAAGGGGCCGGGATTGAGCTTGTTCAGCATCGGCACCTTGCCTGTCTTGGTCAAGGTGTGCCATTGGTGCTGCAGGCGTCCGGTGTTGAGCACCATCGGGTAGTCGGCGTCCGGCAATTCGGCGGGATCGGTGTGCGGCCGGGCGAAGAAGCGCGCGCGGCCGTTGGCGGTGGCGAACGCCAGACGCGGCGGCGCGCCGCCAGCATCATCCTGGCGCAGTGTCTGGCTGACGCCGTCGTTCAGGTAGCGGATGGGATTGCGGGCCGGACCATCGGCTCGCGCAGTGGGCCATTGCAGCGGCGTTTCGCGCAGCCGCGCGTGGCTGGCGCCGCGCAGGTCGTACCCGGTGGCGGGGTTGGCGAAGCCGGCGATTTCGTCGAACACCTGGGCCGCGCTTTCATAGCTGAACGCGTGGCCATAGCCCATGGCACAGGCCACGTCGGCAATGATGCGCCAGTCGGGCAGGGCATCGCCCGGCGGCGGCACGGCCTGCGGCATCAGGGTCAGCGTGCGTTCGGAATTGATCATCACGCCGTCGGCCTCGGCCCACAGCGCGCCGGGCAGCAGGATGTCGGCATAGCGGTTGGTCTCGGTATCCAGGTAGGCGTCCTGCGCAATCACCAGCTCCGCCGCGCGCAGCCCGGCTACCACGTTCTGGCGGTTGGCCACGCTGGCCACGGGATTGGTGCAGAGGATCCAGCAGGCCTTGACCTGGCCGGCCGCCATGCGCTGGAACAGGTCGATGGCGCCGCCGCCCAGCCGCGTGTGCAGCGTGCCGGCGGGCACGCCCCAGCGCGCTTCGGCAAAGGCGCGGTCGTCGGCCGACAGCACCGTCCGCTGGCCCGGCAGGCCAGGCCCCATGTAGCCCATTTCACGGCCGCCCATGGCGTTGGGCTGGCCCGTCAGCGAAAACGGGCCGCTGCCCGGCCGGCAGATCGCGCCGGTGGCCAGATGCAGATTGCACAGCGCGTTGGTGTTCCAGGTGCCGTGCGTGCTCTGGTTCAGGCCCATGGTCCAGCAGCTCATCCAGTCGGGCGCCGCGCCGATCCAGTCGGCGGCCTGGCGCAGCTGCGCCGCGGGGATGCCGGTGAGGGCTTCGACCCGTTCGGGCGCGTAGTCCGCCAGGAAGGCCGGCATGCCATCCCAGCCTTCGGTGTGCGCGGCGATGAAGGCCGGGTCGGTCTTGCCCGCCTGGTGCAACAGGTACAGCAGGCCATTGAGCAGCGCCAGGTCGGTGCCGGGCCGGATGGCCAGATGCAGGCCGGCCTTCTCGGCCGTGGTGGTGCGGCGCGGGTCCACCACGATCAGGCGCGCGCCGGCCTTGACCCGGTCCATCATGCGCAGATAGAGGATCGGATGGCAGTCGGCCATATTGGCGCCGATGACCAGGAACAGCTTGGCGCGGTCGATGTCCTGGTACGAGCCGGGCGGACCGTCCGCGCCCAGCGACAGCTTGTAGCCGCTGCCGGCGCTGGCCATGCACAGGCGCGAATTCGATTCGATGTTGTTGGTGCCGATAAAGCCCTTGGCCAGCTTGTTGGCCAGGTATTGCGCTTCGAGCGACATCTGGCCCGACACGTACAGCGACACCGCATCGGGCCCGTGCGCGTCGACGATGGCGCGCAGCCGCGTGGCAGCGTCACGCAAGGTCTCCTGCATGGGACGGGGCGCGGGGTCCTGGTCGCGCCGCGTCCGCACGTAGGCGTGTTCCAGCCGCCCAGACTGGCGCAGCGCCACATGGGCCGACGAGCCCTTGGTGCACAGTCGGCCGAAGTTGCTGGGGTGTTCGCGATTGCCGGTGATCTTCACCACCTGTTCGCCGTCCACATGCAGGGTCATGCCGCAGCCGACGCCGCAGTAGGGGCAGACGGTATCCACAGTGCGCAGGCTGCCGCTCATGCTCGCTTCCAAAAAAAAGCGCCCTGCCGGTGCGGCCGCGGGGCCGGACGGGCAGGGCGCCATTGCCCTGGTGCCCGGCACGGCCGGGTCGATGACCTGTCCGACGCAAGTTCCATGCCAGCGGCGGGCTGCCCGCACAGTGACCTGCTGGGCGGGGCTGGCCTGCGCAGGCCGGTGCGCGGCTGCACTGCGATGGTGCGCGCAGGACCCGTTTGGGTGCGCGGGCGAGGGGGCGGCGCAGCGGCCGCGGGCGCGATGCCGATGGCACGCTTATTGCTTTGACACCTGTACCGGGCCCGAGTCCGGCCAGACAACGCATGCAGCACAGGCAACGGCGCCCGGACCCACCAGTCCCGGGCGCCGTTTGTCTTTTTCAAAACCGAACGGCAGCCGGAAACTCCATGAGCACAGCGACTTCTACCCTACCCATGCAGACCCTGATCGTCATCGGCAACGGCATGGTCGGCCATCACTGCGTCGAGCAGCTGGTCGAGCGCGGCGCGCTGGCGCGCTACCGCATCCTGGTGCTTGGCGAAGAAACCCGCCGCGCCTACGACCGCGTGCACCTGTCCGAATACATGGGCGGACGCGACGCGGAATCGATGGCGATGGGCGAGGCCGCCTTCTACGAGCAGCCGGGCTTGACCCTGCGCCTGGGCGTGCCGGTGCTGCGCATCGACCGCCAGCAGCGCCAGGTGGTGACGGCGGACGGCAGCCATGGCTACGACAAGCTGGTGCTGGCCACGGGGTCCTATCCTTTCGTGCCGCCGATCGCGGGCGCCGAAGGGGCGTCCCGGCTGGTCTACCGCACGCTGGACGACCTGGACCAGATCCGCCAGGCCGCCGACGGCGCGCGCCGCGGCGTGGTGGTGGGCGGTGGCCTGTTGGGGCTGGAAGCGGCCAATGCCTTGAAGTCGCTGGGGCTGGAGGCGCATGTGGTGGAATTTGCGCCGCGCCTGATGCCCGTACAGCTGGACGAGACTGGCGGCGCAGCGCTCAAGGCCCGCATCGAGGCGCTGGGCGTGGGTGTGCATCTGTCGCGCGCCACGCAGGAAATCAAGGAAGGTACGCAGTACCGCTACCGCATGCGCTTTGCCGAAGGCGCGCCGCTGGAAACGGACCTGATCGTGTTTTCCGCCGGTATCCGGCCGCAGGACGCGCTGGCGCGCCAGGCGGGCCTGGCCGTGGCCGAGCGCGGCGGCATCGCGGTGGACGGTCATTGCCGCAGCAGCGATCCGCACATCTACGCCATCGGCGAATGCGCCGCCTTCAACGGCGCCATCTTCGGTTTGGTGGCGCCCGGCTATCAGATGGCGCGCACCGCCGCCGCGGACCTGTGCGGGCAGGACGCCGCGCCGTTCGGCGGCGCCGACATGTCCACCAAGCTCAAGCTGCTGGGCGTGGACGTGGGGTCGATCGGCGATGCGCACGGCGTCACGCCCGGCGCGCGCAGCTACCGCTATATCGACGAGGCGGGCGCCTCGTACCGCCGGCTGGTGGTGTCGGAAGACGGCAAGCGCGTGCTGGGCGCGGTGCTGGTGGGCGACAACAGCTATTACGACACGCTGCTGCAATACGCGCAGAACGGCATCGCGCCGCCGGCGGACCCGGCCAGCCTGATCCTGCCGGCGGGGCAGGGCGCGCCGGCGCTGGGCGTGGACGCGCTGCCCGCGGCAGCCACCGTCTGTTCGTGTCACAACGTCAGCAAGGGCGCCATCTGCGACGCGCTGGACGCCGGTTGCGCGGATGTGGGCGGTGTGAAGGCCTGCACCAAGGCGGCCACCGGCTGCGGCGGCTGCGCGGCGCTGCTCAAGCAGGTGGTGGAACACGAGCTGGCGCGGCGCGGCGTGGCGGTGGACAAGAGCCTGTGCGAACACTTCGCCTACACGCGGCAGGAGCTCTACGCCATCGTGCGGGTGCAGGGCATCGAATCGTTCGAGGAACTGCTGGCCCGCCATGGCCGCGGCCATGTCGGCTGCGATATCTGCAAGCCGACCGTCGCGTCGATCCTGGCATCGTGCTGGAACCGGCCCATCCAGGACCCGCACCTGGTGCCGCTGCAGGACACCAACGACACCTTCATGGCCAATATGCAGAAGAACGGCACCTATTCGGTGGTGCCGCGCATTCCCGGCGGCGAGGTCACGCCCGACGGCCTGATCGCGATCGGCGCCGTGGCCAAGAAGTACCAGCTCTACACCAAGATCACGGGCGGCCAGCGCATCGACCTGTTCGGCGCCCAGCTGCACGAGCTGCCCGACATCTGGGCCGAGCTGATCGCTGCCGGTTTCGAGACCGGCCACGCCTACGGCAAGTCCACCCGCACCGTGAAATCGTGCGTGGGCAGCACCTGGTGCCGCTACGGCGTGCAGGACAGCGTGGCTATGGCGCTGCGCATCGAAGACCGCTACAAGGGCCTGCGCGCGCCGCACAAGCTCAAGTTCGCGGTGTCCGGCTGCACCCGCGAATGCGCCGAGGCGCAGAGCAAGGACATCGGCGTCATCGCCACGGAAAACGGCTGGAACCTGTACGTGTGCGGCAACGGCGGCATGCGGCCGCGCCATGCGGAACTGTTCGCGCAGGACCTGGACGACGCCACCCTGATCCGCTACATCGACCGGCTGCTGATGTTCTACATCCGCACGGCCGACAAGCTGCAACGCACCTCGGTCTGGCGCGAATCGCTGGAAGGCGGGCTGGCTTACCTGAAGGCCGTGGTCATTGACGACAGCCTGGGCCTGGGCGCGGAGCTGGAAGCGCAGATGCAGGCCGTGGTGGACCGCTACGAATGCGAGTGGGCCAACGCGCTGTCCGATCCGGAAAAGCTCAAGCGCTTCCGCACCTTCGTCAATAGCGCGGGGGGCGATCCCGATATCCGCTTCGTGCAGGAGCGAGGGCAGCCGCGGCCCGCGCCGGCGACGGGCCATGGTGCCGCCCGCGTCATTCCGATCACCGAGGAGATTGTCTGATGTCCCTGCAAACCGCTGTGCGCGCGTTCGCGCCGCCCGCCCCGCCCGAGACAACCGCCGCGCCCTGGCGCCCGGCCTGCGCGCGCCGCGACCTGGTCGCCAATTCCGGCGTGGTGGCGCTGGTCGACGGCTGCCAGGTGGCGCTGTTCTATCTGCCCCAGGTGGAGGGCCAGACGCTGTACGCCATCGACAACCGCGATCCGAAATCCGGGGCCAACGTGATCGGCCGCGGCATCGTTGGCCACTTGGGCGGCGAGCTGGTGGTGGCCTCGCCGCTGTACAAGCAGCACTTCCGCTTGCGCGACGGCGCCTGCGTGGAATATCCCGATCAATCCCTGCGCGCCTGGCCGGCGCGCTTCAACGGCGACGCGGTGGAAGTCGCGCCGCCCGCCGCCTGAGGCCGCCATGAGCCAGTACGCCATGCCGCCCACGCTGCGCTTCCTGCTGGCCGCGCGCCGCAGCGAGCTGCACGGGCTGGAAACGCTGGCCAGCACCTGCGAGCTGGCCACGCGCGTCAGCAAACTGGCGCATGTGCTGCAGAAAGAGCGCGGCTGCTCCAACCTGTATCTGTGCGGCGGCCAGGATGCGCTGCGGCAGACGTTGGCCGGGCTCAGTTCGGACGCCTCGGCGGTGGAAGAAGAGGTGCGCCGTTTCCTGGACCGGCTGGAGCCCGACGTCACGCGCAGCGCCGGCAAGGCGCGGCTGCTGAACTGCGTGGCCATCGCGCTGTACCGGCTGGACGAGCTGCCGCGCCTGCGCGGCCGCATCCGCGACCGCCGGGTGCTGGCCGACGAAGCGGGCGCAGCTTTCACCCGCCTGATCGCCAGCCTGTTCGCGCTGGTGTTCGAGGCGGCCGATTCGTCGCTGGACGCGGGCGTGACGCAGTTGCTGGTGGCGCTGCTGAACTTCATGCAAGGCAAGGAACTGTGCGGGCAGGAGCGGGCCCATGGCGTCATGGGGTACACCGCCGGCTATTTCACCGAGCCGCAAAAGGCCCGCTTGCTGGAACTGGCGGATCAGCAGAAGCGCTGCTTCGACGGGTTCGCCCAATGCGCCGCGCCCGACGCGCTGGCGGCCTGGGAGCAGCTGGCACCGGGCGCCGGCCAGGTGCAGCGCTTGCGCGACATGGCGCTGCGCACGTCGCCGGACGAGCGCGTCGACGCCGGCCTGGCCGAGGTGTGGTTCGGCGTCTGTACCGAGCGCATCGACGCCATGCGCGCCGTCGAGAGCCTGCTGGCCGAAGCGCTGACGCTGCAATGCCACCGCCGCATCGTCGAGACGCGCGCCGAACTGGACAACCACCGCCTGCTGCTGAACCGCTTCGCCGACCAGGCCCGCGACGATGCGCCGGCCATGCTGTTCAAGCTGCAGGGCCGCATCCTGGATGCGCCGCCGCAGGATGGCGTGGGCGAGGAAATGGAGCGTTCGATTCTGGACCTGATGCGCGAGCAGGCGCTGCGCCTGCGGCAATCTGACGATGCCCTGGCGCTGGCGCGCGGCGCGCTGGAAGAACGCAAGCGCGTGGAGCGCGCGAAATGGCTGCTGGTCAGCCGCTACGGGCTGAGCGAGCAGGCCGCGCACGACCGCCTGCAGCGCGCCGCCATGGACCAGCGGCGCCCGCTGGACGACGTCGCGCGGCAGGTGCTGGCCGAATTGGAGGGGGCGGCTTGAGGGCGCGTGGCCGTGCCGGCCGCCAGGCCCGCGATTCGCGGCGTTATCGCGCCGGCACTTGCCACAGCGCGTCGGGTAGGAAGCCTTCCTGTTCGCCCTTCTTGGCGTAGCCCAGCGGATTGGCGATCACGCGGCAGCCGTCTTTCACGTAATCCAGCGCGCAGTGCAGGTGCCCGTGCATCCAGACGTCGGCCAGCGGCAGCAACGCATCGAGCGCGTTGCAGAAGCCCGCGGTGCCGGGCGTGACGCCGTAGCGCGGATCGGCGCTGGCCAGCGTGGGCGCGAAGTGGGTGATGGCCAGGGTGGGGCCGTCAAAGGGCGCGCGTAGCGCGTCCTCCAGCCACGCCTGACAGGCTAGGCCCTGCTCGCGCATCTGTTCCGCCATGAAGGGCGCGCCGCCGCGCCGCATCTGCGCCTTTTCCAGGTAGAAGTCGGCCGCGCGAAAGGCCTTGCCGCGTTTGTTCAGCGCCTGCGTCAGCGTGTCCCCGGGCGCGGCCAGGGCGTCGAAATCCGTCCACAGCGTGGTGCCCACCAGCCGCACGCCGTCGATGACCCGCGTCTCGCGTTCCAGCCACTGGATCTCCAGCGCATGGCACAGCGCCTGCAGGCGCTCGTGGGTCTGGTCGAAATCCAGGTTGTCGTATTCGTGGTTGCCCGGCACGTAGATGACCGGTGTCGGCCAGCCGTTGCGCGGGGAATAGGTGCCCAGGCCGAAGTCGTCCGTGGTCAGCTTGGAGCGCTGCTGGTACGAGCCGATGTCGCCCGCCAGCACCAGCAGGTCGGCGCCCGGAATGGGGGATGCAACGAACGTGGGGTTGTTCTCCAGGTGCAGATCGGAAAGCAATTGAATTTTCATGGGCCGGGGCTTGTTTTGGTTGCGTAGCGCAAGTATATTGGTTGCGACCCGCAACTTCAGGACGCGCCACCATGGATGTTATCGACTTTCCCGTTCGGTCCCGTGACCAGACCATCCGCGACCTGCGGGAATTCTCCCGCAAGCTGGTGCGCGAACTGGGTTTCATGCGCGCTTCCCTGGCTGGCAGCGAGCTGGCGCCGTCGGCGGTCCACGCCATCATCGAAATCGGCTTGCAGCCCGGCATCCAGGCGCGCGACTTGGCGCTGATCCTGCGGCTGGACAAGTCCAACACCAGCCGCCAGGTCGCCAAGCTGGAGGCCGCCGGCCTGGTCGCCCGCGAAACCGACAGCGGCGACGCGCGCGCCTCGCGCCTGTCGTTGACGCCAGCCGGGGTTGAGCTGCGCAAGCGCATCGACCAGTTCGCCACCGACCAGGTGTCCAAGGCGTTGCGCCAACTGGCGCCGCACGATCAGGAAGTGCTGGTCCGCTACCTGTCGTTGTACGCCGACGCGCTGGCCCGCGAAAACCCCAACACCAGCGCGGCCCAGGTCACCGACGCCATCGACGCGCAGATCTTCGAAGGCTATGCGCCAGGCTGCATCGGCGACGTCGCCAGCCTGCATGCGCGCTACTACGCGCAGGCCGCCGGCTTTGGCGTGGTGTTCGAGCGCCTGGTGGCCACGGGGCTGGCCGCGTTCGCCGAAGCCTTGCCCGCGCCGGGCAAGAACCTGTGGCGCTACACGGACGGCAGTCGCACGCTGGCCTCCATTGCCATCGACAGCGACCTGGCCGCGCGCACCGCGCACCTGCGCTGGTTCATCGTCGACGAATCGCTGCGCGGCATGGGCGTGGGCCGCGCGCTCTTGACGCGCGCGCTGCGCTTTGCCGACACGCTCGATGTTGACGAAACGTATCTGTGGACCTTCAAGGGACTGGATGCTGCGCGGCACCTGTACGAGTCCGAAGGCTTCGTCCTGACCGACGAAGCCGAGGGCTCGCAATGGGGTGGCGTGGTGGTCGAACAGCGCTTCAGCCGACGCGCGCGCTGACGCATCTGGACACACACTGAGGCCGCGCGGACCCGCCGCGGCCGGCTTGCACGCGCCACCTTTCATGGCGCTGTCACGTCGCGTTCCTAGACTCGCTGGGGTCTTGCCGGCACGTCCCGGCAAGGTCGGTCTTTCCCTTTCTGAAGAACCTCCCCATGCCCTCCAAGAGTCTTGCAAGAAGCCTTGCCGCGGTCCTGATCGCGGCCGCGGCGCTCACCGCCTGCGGCGGTGACGATTCCGATGACGCCGCGCAGCCGCCGGCGACCGAACAGCCCAAGCCCGCGCCCCAGCTGCGCTGCGCACCGTAAGCGGCGGTTGCGCCGACCTCAACGATTCCGAGTAGACCCGATGACCTCTCGCCGCAATTTTCTGCAGACCGCCACAGGCGCGGGCTTTGCCGCCGCCGCCCTGACCGCCTTTCCGCCCAGCATCCGCCGCGCCCTCGCCATCCCCGCCAACAACGCCACCGGCACCATCAAGGACGTCGAGCACGTGATCATCCTGATGCAGGAGAATCGCTCGTTCGACCACTACTTCGGCACGCTCAAGGGCGTGCGCGGGTTTGGCGACCGCATGACCATTCCGCTGGCCAATGGCCGCAAGGTCTGGCAGCAGCAGCGCAACAACGGCGCCGTGCTGACCCCGTTCCACCTGGACGGCAGCACCAATAACGCACAACGCGCCAACGGCACGCCGCACAGCTGGAACGACAGTCAGAACGCCTGGGACCACGGCCGCATGGCACGCTGGCCCACCTACAAGACCGACATCTCGATGGGCTACTTCAAGGAGCGCGAGATCCCGTTCCAGTTCGCGCTGGCCAACGCCTTCACACTGTGCGACGCCTACCACTGCGCGATGCACACCGGCACCGACGCCAATCGCTCGTTCCACCTGACCGGCACCAACGGCGCCATGCCCACCAACGCCGCCTTCGTCAACAACGAATGGGACTGGATCGACGGCCTGCCGGCGGGCGTGAACAAGGGCTACACCTGGAAGACGTACGCCGAGCGCCTGGAAGCCGCGGGCGTCAGCTGGATCTCTTACCAGAACATGCCCGACGAATGGGGCGACAACATGCTGGGCGCGTTCCGCCAGTTCCGCCAGGCCAACATCGCCTCGGGCTTTCCGGTGTCCAGCGGCGGCTCGCCGGGCGCGCCGTACGCCAACACCGGCCAGGCGCTGCCGTACAAGGCTTATGACCCGGCCTCCGACAATGCCGCCAATCCGCTCTACAAGGGCATCGCCAACACCTTGCCGGGCACCGCGCCCGAGCAGTACCTGGACGCCTTCAAGCGCGACATCCGCGACGGCAAGCTGCCGCAGGTCTGCTGGATGAACGCGCCGTCGATCTACTGTGAACACCCCGATCCGTCCAGCCCGGTGCAGGGTGCCTGGTTCCTGCAAGAGGTGCTGGACGCGCTGACCGCCGTGCCCGAGGTCTGGAGCAAGACGGTGCTGCTGATCAACTTCGACGAGAACGACGGCTACTTCGACCACGTGCCGTCGCCGTCCGCGCCGTCGCCGGCTGGCGGCGGCGCCTACGCCGGCAAGAGCACGCTGCCGGATGCCGACATGGCGTTCGAATACTTCACCCACGCCGCGCCCGCCGGCAGCACCAGCCAGCCCGCGCCGGACGGCCGGGTCTATGGCCCGGGCCCGCGCGTGCCGATGTACGTGATCTCGCCCTGGAGCCGCGGCGGCTGGGTCAATTCGCAGGTGTTCGACCACACCTCGGTGCTGCGCTTCCTGGAGGCGCGCTTCGGTGTGGCCGAGCCCAACATCAGCCCGTACCGCCGCGCCGTCTGCGGCGACCTGACCAGCGCGTTCAACTTCAAGACGCCCAACACCGAGTCGCTGCCGACCCTGTCCGGGCGCGCCACCCGCAGCGCCGCCGATCAGCTGCGCACCGCGCAGGAAGCCTTGCCGCAGATGCCGCTGCCCACCGACATGCAGCTGCCGATCCAGGCCAGCGGCACGCGGCCGTCACGCGCGCTGCCCTATGAACTGCACACCAGCGCGCGCTGTCTGGCGGCCGGCACGGTGGAACTGATGTTCGCCAACACCGGTGCGCAGGCGGCCGTGTTCCACGTGTATGACCGCTACCACCTGGACCGCCTGCCGCGTCGCTACGTTGTGGAGGCGAACAAGACGCTGTCGGACACCTGGAATGCGCTGGCCGACAACCTGGGCATGTACGACCTGTGGGTGCTGGGCCCCAACGGCTTTCACCGCCACTTCAAGGGCGACACCAACCGCATCGCCGACAGCGGCTCGCTGCCCGAAATCCGGGTTTGCTACGACATCGCCAATGGCGATGTCTATACCGAGCTGCTCAATACGGGCGGCAAGGCCTGCGTCTTCACCCTCCAGCCTGTGGCCTACCGGCAGGACGGCCCCTGGCCGTTCACGGTGGCGGGCGGGGCCAAGGCATCGATGAGCTGGTCACTGGCCGCCAGCGGGCAGTGGTATGACTTCGCCGTCACGTGTTCCAGCGACCCGGCATTCTATCGCCGCTTCGCGGGCCGCGTGGAAACCGGCGCGCACACGGTCAGCGATCCGGCCATGGGCGTGGCCGGGGCGTAGCCGGCGGGCGCCGTCAGAGGCGGAAGTCCGCCGCCATGTCCTCGTCGGTGCGCATCGGCAGTTTGCCGGCGCGACAGGCGTCCAGGAACAGGCGATAGTCTTTTTCGTTCTGCCGCGCGTAGGCCTGGGCGTAGGCGACCAGCGCCTCGGTGAACTGGGCCGAGCGGCCCATGTAGGCCGCCAGCTCCACCGAATGGCCGCTGGCCTTGGCGTGCGCCCGGGCCAGCGCGCGCGCGCACATGCGGGCGTAGCCGGTCAGGATCTTCTGGTTGAAGCTTTCGATATCGGCCGACACCTTCATGTCGCGCAACTGGCGGAAGTAATAGTGGCGGCCGCGCGGGCCGCTGGCCCAGCCCAGGAAGATGTCGCTGGCCGCCTGCAGCAGCCGTTGGCCCGCCACCACGCGCAGCCCTTCGTGCGCCGGCGCCTTGTCGCGCGCATAGCGGGCGATGACGGACTGGCGCGCCTCCTTGGCCTGCAGGAACAGCGGGTTGCCCCAGCTATCCACCATCAGCATCACCAGGCATACCGTGCCGACGCTGCCCACGCCGACCACCTTGAACACCACGTCCTGCACGGTGAAATGGTTCAGCAGCGCGCGCCGGTCGGGGGTCAGGCTGTCCAGGTAGCCGGCATAGCACTTGGCCATCTTTTTTTTCCACGCGGCGGTGTCGGGCCAGTGCTCGTCGGGGCCCAGCAGCGACGCGGGTCCGTTGGGATGGAACATCGCCGGCGGCGCGTCGCGGATGCGCCAGCGCCCGTCGTCCTGGTAGGCCATCTTGCGCAGCATGCTTTCGTTGTTGCGGCCGGCGGCCTTTTCCATGGCGCGGTTGATCAGCCGGCGGCCCTCGGTGGTTTCCGCGTCCTGCAGCATGCGTTCGAAGGTCAGGCCTTCGTACCAGACGTCCAGCGTGCTGTTCTGCGCATATTCGATCATGCGGCGCTGGTATTCCGCTGCTGCGGCCATGACGATGCCGGCGGTGTCGCCGCGGCCGTAGCCCATGTGCTGGGCCGCCACCGCCAGGCTCGCCGTCAGCCGCTTGACGTCCCATTCCCAGGGGCCGGTGGCGGTTTCGTCGAAGTCGTTCAGGTCGAACAGCAGTTGCCGCTCAGGGGTGGCGAAGCCGCCGAAATTGAGCAGGTGCGCGTCGCCGCAGAGGGGGATGGAAATGCCGGTGTGGGGCGTGCCGGCCAGGTCGTGGGCCTGCAGGATGGCCGCGCCGCGAAAGAAGGTGAAGGGCGATGCCCCCATGCGGCCGTAGCGCAGCGGGATCAGCGCCTTGACGCGTCCGGCGCTGTTGCTGCGCAATAGCTTGACCGGATCGCGGTCCACGTTGCCGACGGCCGCGTGGGAAGACCGCTTGGTGTGCTCCCGGGCTTTCTGTCCGTTGGACTTGCGGGCTTGGATGCTGTCTGTCTCGAGCATGGGGAATCTCCCTGGGCATACACGGCGATCGACGACTGCTCGGGCAAGTGTACGGGGGAGACCGCGGCTTGGCTATCGCCGCATGGCCGGCGGCCGCTTCAGATTACGGTGATGCGAAGCTCGGCCAGCAAGGTGGCCGCCTGCGCTTTGGAAATGGCCGCGCCCGCCAGCCGGGCGGCCGCGGACAGGTCGATGCCGCCCAGATCGGCCTCGCGCAAGTCCGCGCCCTCGAAACGCGCGTTCTTCAGCGTGGCGTTGCGCAGGCTGCCGCCATGGAACACCGTGTCGCGGAAATCGCAGCCCGTCAGGTCGGCGTCGGAGAAATCCAGTTGCTGCAGTTCGGTCTTGCGAAACGAGATGCCTCGCACCAGCGCGCCGATCAACAGGCATTCCTCAAGCGTCCAGCCCAGCGCCGCGATGCCGTCGAAGTCGGACCCCGTCAGCTTGCAACCGCGAAAGCGGGCGCTGGCCAAGCGCGCCCGGCGCCAGTTGGAATTGTTCAGGTCGCAATTGGCGAACACCGCGTCGCTGGCGTCGGCCGAGGCGAACACGGCGTGTCCGCCGCGGCAGCGCAGCCATTCGGTGTCGGCCAGGGTGGCGCCCTGGAACGAGGCCTCGGCGATGGCGCAGGCGGTAAAACGCGCGCCGCGCAGGTCCAGCCGGGAAAAATCCGCCTGCTCGAAATCGCAGTCCTCGAAGACCAGCGGGCGCTCCTGCGCCTGCTCGATCAATGCCTGCATCACCTTGCGGTCCAGCGTCAAGCCCGTCACGGTGCCCATGGATTGCTGCGTCATGCCCATCTTCTCTGTGGTGTTGCGGCGGCTATTGGAACATGCCGCTTTCGGCGCAGAAGGTCACCAGGTCCTGGTCGGTCTGCACGTTCAGCTTGCGCATGGCCGAAATCTTCTGGCCGCTGACGGTCTTGACGCTGCGCTTCAGGCTGTCGGCGACCTGCATCATCGATTCGCCGCGGACGAAATGCCGCAGCACCTCGAATTCCTTGGGTGACAAGCTGTTGATGCGCTCGCCCAGGAACTTGCTGCGCGCCGCCACGGTGCCGTCGCGCTGGAATCCGGGCGGATAGTATTTGCGGCCGGCCTGCAGCGTATGCAGCGCGGTCACGATTTCGCCCAGGTCGTCGTGCTTCTGCACCACGGCGTCCACGCCTGCGTCGTACAGCGCCGAGATGATCATGGGGTTGGACACCATGGTCAGCACCACGATGCGCGTGCCGGGATAGTGGCGGATCAAATACTTGACCAGGCGGATGCCGTCGCCATAGGCCTCGTCGCCGGGCATTGAATAATCGGTGATGACGACTTGCGGCAGGTCGCGGGCCAAGTGTTCGACCAGCGCGGTCGGGCTGGACAGCATGGCCACCACATCGAAACTCAGGTCCTTGCTCAGCAGGTCGTTCATGCCCATCAGCACCAGCGGATGGTCATCGGCGAGGACGATGCGTAGTCTTTGCATGCGGGGTGCAGTCAGGTTGGCCGGGGAGGCATACGGATTATTCTGCACCAGGATTGACGCTTGAGCCAGAATGTTGCGCGGATTGTGCCATCCGCCACGATCGTAGGCGCGACGCCGGCCCGGGAGAGCAAGAAGAATCTCAAAAATGGGGACATCATTATCGCAGGACGGTGGGCACCTGCCGCCGCAGCTTGCCTGCGCCAGATCAAGCCGCGCTGCAATCGGCTCGCTCCGGCGCAGTCTCCCGGCCTTGATTGAGAATTTTCTTGTTCAATCATCTTGGCCGCTTTGGCAACATCGTCTTCGCACCTGGAGCCTGCCGACGGGCCCGGGGCATTGTCTCTGGCCGCCGCGCCGCGGCCGGACTGCCGGCGCGCAAGGCGCCAAGCGAGGCTGAAGAATGTTGATCCCCCTGCGTCGTCCCCGGCCGGCCGCCGCGGCCAGGCGTTGCCATGCGTGACGATGCGCGCCACTGGCCGCCGCGCGAAGAGGCCTTGTTCCTGCGCTTTCAGCCGGTCTTCACGGCCCAGGGGCAGGTCCATGAATACGCGGTGGCCGACAGCCTCATGCCTTGGCCGGGCGAGGCCTTGCACCTGTCGCGGCAACGCGCGCGCTTGCGGGCGGCAATGGTCTTTGCCGAGAAATTCGCAGGCACGTTCGGGACACCCTTGGACCTGTCGTTTACCCATTCCCTGCATGCGCCCGAAGATGCTGACTTGGCCGAACGGCTATGCCGGGATCTGGATCTTGGCCCGCCCCAAGCCGGCGCGCGGCTGACGTACTGCGTGCCCATGTCCGAGCGCTTGCTGGCGCGCGCGCACGTCTTGCAGCGCTATCCGGATTTTCAGGTGACGCTGCGGGTGCGGCGGCTACCCGCCTTCCGGGGCGGCGAGCCCGCCGCCCACGGCGTATTGCGTGCGGTGGGGGTGACCCTGCAGATTCCGCGCGGCCTGGCCAGCGCCCGGACCTTGCAGAGCCGCTTTTTCGCCTTGATCGAATGCGCGGCGGCCGCCAACTTGCGCGTGGTGGCCGACGGCATCGACGACATCCAGGATTTCGCCTGGATGCGTTTGCATCGCGAACTTCTGTTTCGTGGTCAGGCCCTGTCCGCGCCGCTCAGCGCACAGTGCCTGGACACCTGGCTAGAGGCGGATGGCCACACATGGCGCAGCTTCAGCGCCTGTACCAAGCGCTGGACGGGCGCATGACCGGCCGCGACCGGATGGGGGGCGGCCCGGCGCCTGGCCCATCGGTTCAACCGATCTGTTCGGCCTGCAACTGGCCCAGGATGAAGCCGTCGACCGCGCTGCTGCGGCCGCGCCACAGCGTGGGCTGCCCGGCGATGGGCGTGCCGTCGGCGGTGAAGAACAGCGCGTCGGCCAGATGGATGTAGTTGGGCAGGGGTTCGGCGGGTTGCGGCAACCGGAACACGTCGCCCAGTTCGGCCAGCGAATGGCGCACCGACAGGCGGGCCGTCGCGTCCATGTCCGACAACGAGTCCGCGAAGCTCTCGGCGAAGCGGTCGAAGTATTCCGCGCCGGAGACGATCGAGCCGGACACCAGCATGCCGCCCATCTGCAGCGTGACGCCAATGCTCTGGAGCTGGCCGCCGTTGTTGACCAGATTCACCAGGAACTGCAGGAACACGTCGGCGTGCGGATTGGCGGGAACGGCGGCGGGGGTGTCGGGGGTCGGGTCGAGACTCATGGAAGAGCGCTCCGGTGGATGCGAGGGAGTCACAAGATACTCGAACGGCGGCGAATGCGCACCGGGGGCAATCGCCGGATAAAGCCCGGGATCGGGCGGCAGTCCGGCGATTCGGGCCGGGCCGGCCGGCGTTAACGTACGGACGATCGACACATTATCCGCAAAGGCCGACCATGCTCGCCGTGAATTCCTCGACCGCCGCCGACACCGCAGACGCCCGCAAGACGGGCGCCGCCCCTGCCGCGCAGAACGGTGCTTTCCGCGCCGCCTTCGTCGATGCCCGGGCGCGTGGCGCATCGGCCCTGGGCGGCGGCGTCAAAGGCGCGGCGCAGGCGGCATCGTCCGAGGCCGAGCAGGAGTTCATGGACTACGCGTCCATGTCGCTGCAGGACAAGATGTTCTACGCCGCGCTGGCTTCGCTGGGCATTTCCAAGAAGGAATACGACGCGATGTCGGCGGCCGACAAGCTGAAGGTCGCCGAGAAAGTGTCGCTGGTGATGCAGCAGCTGGCCAAGGCCGAGCAGGCCAAGCACGTCAGCTAGGGGCCGACTCGCCGGCCTCGAGCCGTTGCAGCATGCGGGCGACCCGTTCGCCCGCGCTGCGAAAACGCTGCGCCAGGGAGGCCGGCGCCAGCACATCGAATTCCACTTCCAGCGCCATCAGCCAATACGTCAACGCTTCCAGCGACTGCCCGGTGCAGCGCAGCAGGCAGCGGCCGTCGTCCAGCGCCTCGACCTGGCCGGCCGACACCGGAATGCGCGCGGCCATCACCGCATGCGGCGCGTGCAGCACGATACGGGCCTCTTCGGCATTGGGCGCCTGGCCCACCGCGCGCGCCACATAGGCGCGCAGATCGCCGCCTTCAGGCGGCGGACGCGGCGCGAAGTGCGCGCCCAGCGCCACGGCCCCGGTGATGCGGTCCAGCCGGAACGTGCGCCAGTCATCGCGCGCCGGATCCCACGCCACCAGATACCAGCGGTGTCCCGTGTGCGCCAGCCCTTGCGGCTCCACCTGGCGCGTGCTGGCCTGGCCTCGGCTGTCGGCGTAATCGAAATTGACGCGTAGCTGGTCGCGGCAGGCAGCGGCCAACGCGGCCAACAGGCCCGCGTCGATCACCGGACCGCCGCGGGGCAGCGGCACGATGGCCGAGCGCAGCGCGTCCAGCTTGTGGCGCAGACGCGCGGGCATCACCTGTTCCAGCTTGACCAGCGCGCGCAGCGCCGCTTCTTCCACGCCGCCGACCGAGCCCGTTGCCGCAGTGCGCAGGGTGATGGCCACCGTCAGCGCCTCGTCGTCGTCCAGCAGCAGGGGCGGCAGGGCGTTGCCCGCGCGAAAGGCGTAGCCGCCCGCGACGCCGCTGCTGGCCTGGATGGGATAGCCTAGTTCGCGCAATCGGTCGATGTCGCGCCGCAGCGTGCGCGGGTGCACGGCCAGCGTCTGCGCCAGTTCGGCGCCGGCCCAGTGGCGGCGGGTCTGCAGCAAGGAAAGCAGGCGCAGGAGGCGGTTGCTGGAACTAAGCATGAGATTGACGATAGCCCGTATCGAGGGCGGAAACTGTCCGCAATGGATTCTACAGTTCGTCCGTCGTCAGCGGCCATGGGGCCGCGGCACTTCCCCCTGAAATCCGGAGCCTTTCCATGTCTATCGTTTTTTATTGGTACCCCCAGTCCAGCGCCTCCCCCATCGCCTGCGCCCTGGCCGAACTGCAGGTTCCGCACGAGCGCGTCAAGGTGGACATCCGGGCTGGCGAGCAGCGCCGCCCCGAATTCCTGGCCCTCAATCCGAATGGCAAGGTGCCGACGCTGACGATCGATGGCGCGCCGCTGTTCGAGGCGCTGGCCATCCACCTGTGGCTGGGCGAAAACTGGGGCGTCAAGCAAGGGCTGTGGCCGGCCGCGGGTACGCCCGAACGGCTGGCCGCCATGTCGTGGTGCGCGTGGGCCTACGTGACGTATGGCGCGGTGCTGTCGCGCCTGTTCCTCGCGACCCACGGCGATGAATCCGTACGAGACGCCCGCCAGGCAACGCGCGCCACCGCCGATTTGGACGCGCTGCTGGGGCTGCTGGACGCGCATCTGACGCGCCAGCCCTGGATGCTGGGCGATAGCTACTCGCTGGCCGACCTGGTGGTGGGGTCGGTCGTCGGCTACAGCGTCTTGCTGGGGGCGCCGGTGGCCGCGCATCCGAAGGTGCAGGCCTGGCTGGGCAAGGTCAAGAGCCGCCCGGCGATGCAGGGCGAGGTCTGAAGGTCGTTTGTCACGCAAGGCGGCCACTGAACGTGACCACGCCGCGCGGTTGGACGGCGCGGCGTGAGTCGGTGCCGCGTGGCGCGGCCACCGGCGCTGCGCTTACCAGCCCCAGCAGGTGCCGGCGGCAGGCTTGCCGCAGGCACGGTAGTTCACGGAATACCAGAGCTTGCCGGCGGTGCGCGGGTCGCCATTGGTCTTGACGTCGTTGCGGGGCAGTTCTTCCAGCGTATCGCGGGCCGTCTTGGTCGGTGTGCCGCTGGCTGCGCCCGGCACCAGCACGATACGGCCCAGGCTGGCGGCGGTGCGGTCCTGGAACACGATGTCGGTGTCGGCCAGCGCGGTCATCTTCAGCGCGGCATTGCGCACGGCGGCGGCGTAGCCGTCGTTGGCACCGGTGGACGCCAACGCGGCGCTCAGCGTGCTGACCGTCAAGATCTGCGCGGGGGTGGATGGCGCCACCATCGCGTACGTGTCCAGGCCGGCCAGTTGGCCGCCCGCGACCTGGCGGCGCAGCCAGTCACCCCACAGGAATTCGGCGAATTCCGGCAGATTGCCGTTGCTGTAGGCGATGTCGCGGGTGAAGTACACCAGCGAGCGGTAGCGGTCTTCCTGCATGCCGCCGGCTTCCTGCGCGTTGGCGATGCCCAGGCGCGAGGGCAGTTGGTCCACCGTGATCGGCTGGTTCTGGCCATCGCGCAACCAGGCCTTGCGTTCGTCGACCATGCGTTGCCAGAACGCCGAGGCCGTGCCGATGGCGCTGTAGTTGGCGTCCACCTTGACCCACACCGGCAGTTTGGGCCCGCCATCGGAGATCTCGCGCAGCGACGAGAACGTGTGGTGTCCGTCCGTCAGGTACAGGTTGCCGTCCCAGCCGATTACTACCGTCTTCAGATTGGTCGGGTCGCTGCCGGGGGCGGCGGTGCAGTTGAAGGTGTCGGGCTTGTCCAGGCGGGCTGCCTGGGCCTGGGCGACCGTGGTGAACGCCTGGGCCGTGGTGCCGCCCATGTCCTCGCAGTAGTCGCTGAACTTCTTGCCGACCGTGCGGTTCACGTAGTCCAGTTGGTTGACGGCATTGGCGGCCCAGGTGGGCCGGTTGAAGTCGCCCTGCCAGCGGCCGAGCTTGTAGTAGATCTGGTCGTAGCCGATGGCGGCCTGGGTGGGGCGCAGTTCCTCGATGCGCACCTTGATCACGTCGCCCGGCTTGGTGGCCAGGTAGGCCGGGTTGCGGGTGTCGACGGGCGGCGCGGGATTCTGCGCGACCGGGGGGGTGTCGTCATCGCTACCGTTGCAGGCTGCCAGCAGCAACGGCAGCGAGGCGAGCGCCAGCACGCGCAGCGCGGGGCGCCAGCGGGCGGCAAAGGGCAGAGGAGCGGCGAGGGAAGGCGTGCGGGACATGGGCGGCAGGGGGATTGATCAGAGGAGTATCCAATGATGACGGAACCGTGTTGCGTGATCATTGCACTTGTCATATTCGTGGCGCCATCGCCGCGCGCCTTGCGTGCCCCCGCAGCAACAGCAGCGCCACGGCCATCCAGGCGGCCGAGAGCGGTCGCGGCGAATCGAACGGCAGCCACGCCGTAGCGGCCAGCCCCAGGCCCAGCAGACTGTAATACGCCAGGCCGAACAATGCACCGGCCCGTCCCAGGCAATGGCCGTAATTGCGCAGCGCGGGCCCCAGCAGATTGGGAATTGCCAAGCCGTAGCCCACGAACACCGGCAGCGCCAGGGCGGCCCACAGCCATCCGGGCGCCGGGTGCCAGAACACGGCGGCGGCTTGCGCGACCACGCCCGCGGCGGTGCAGCGCAGGCCGTGGCGCAGGCGGCCATCGGCGTCCAGTGTGGCGGGCAAATAGCGGTTTAGCGCGGCGCCCAGGCTGCCGGCCAAGGCCACGCCCAGCCCGATCCAGCCAAAACCCAGTCCGGGCAAGGGGCCCGTCATGAAGGGGCCGGCGGCATAGAAGGAAAACACCAGCAGGTTCAGGCCCGCCACGCACAGCACGGTGCGGCGCAAGCCTGCGTCGGCCAGCATCCGTCGTCCCAAGGCGGGCAGGGACACGGCGGGCGTGTGCGCGGGACGGGTTTCCCGGCCGTGGCGCGCGGTGAAAAACAACAGGCCGGCGATCATCAGGGCGATCACTGCCAGCACGCCGGCATAGCCGTAGCGGTCCGCCACCCATTGCCCCGTCAACGGCCCGGCGGCGGGCGACCAGGCCAGCACCGCGCCCAAGGTCACGAAATAGCGCGTCAGCGGTCCGCCGCCCAGGCAGTCCCGCAGCATGGTCTGCACGACGACCGAGCAGGCGGCCAGGCCGAGCGCCTGGATGAAGCGCCCCGCCAGCAGCCACGCATAGTCGGGCGCGAGGCTGGCGCAGAGCGTGCCGGCCAGTCCCGTGGCCAGCGCGGCCAGCAGCGCGGGGCGGCGGCCCCAGGCGTCGGCCAGCAGTCCCCATAGCAACACGCCACCGGCAAAGCCGACGAAGAAAATGCCCATGACCGGTTGCGTGGCGGCCGCATCCAGGCGCCAGTGACGCGCCAGGTCCGGCAGTGCGGGGGCCATGATGGTTTCGGCGATCTGCGGCAGGGCCAGCAGGGCGATGACGAGCCAACGCGGCGGCAGCGCAGCGTGGCCGTGCAAAGGGGGGGCGGTGTGGGACATGGCGATGACGGTGCGGCAAAAGGACGCTAGCGTATCGGCGCCCGGTTGAGCAAAATCACGGCATCCAGCCATAAAACATCGCCAATCGGACATGCCCGTCTATTCCCCCGCTTTCGTCGAAGATCCGGACCGCGTCGCATGCCCCGTGGTGGGACAGGCCATCGATACCCGGGCCCACGCCTCGGATTGGCACGCGCATCAGCGCGCGCAATTGCTGTATCAGGCGCAAGGCGGGGTGACCTTGTACCTGGCGGACCGCGTGGGGCAACTGGCGCCGCTGCAGGCGGCCTGGCTGCCGGCGGGCTGCTTGCACCGCACCGTCATGCAAGGCGCGTTCGCCTATCGCAGCCTGTATTTCGATGTGGATGTCTTTCCGGATCTGCCGCGGACCCCGTGCATTCTGGACGTCAACCCCTTGCTGCGCGAGATGATCGTGCGCGTCACGCAGTGGCCGTCCGACCAGCCGCTGGACGCGGTCCGGCATCGCCTGGTCGGCACCTTGCTGGATGAGTTGGCGGCGGCGCCGACGGCGCCTCTGCACTTGCCGATGCCGCGCGACAGGCGGCTGGCACCCATCGCCGATGCGTTGCTGGCCGATCCGGCTTGCACGTTGTCTATCGAGGAATGGGGGCGGCGCGTGGGGGCGAGCGGCCGCACGCTGGCGCGGGCCTTTCTGGCCGAGACGGGCTTGCCGTTCACCCGTTGGCGCACCCAATGCCGGCTGCTGATCGCGCGGGCCCGGCTGGCCGAGGGGGCCTCCGTGACCGAGGTGGCGCATTCGGTGGGCTACGCCAGCGACAGCGCCTTTATTGCAATGTACCGGCGCGCCTACGGCGAGCCTCCGGGAAGAAGGCTGCGCAGGCGCGCCGGCCTGCCTTAGAACACGTGACGGATGCCGACGCCGGCCGCGGTGCTCTTCAGGCCGGAAATGAACGCGTAGTCCTTGCCGTACGAACCGTAGGCGTACAGGTTGGTGCGCTTGGACAGATCGTAGGTGTAGCCCACGCTCCAGACGTTCATGTTGGCGTCGCCGCCGGTCAGGCGGTCGTTGGACGGCGACACGTGCTGCCACGAGGTGAACACGCTGCTCGCGCCGCCCACCGGGAAGGTGGCGCCCAGCATGTAGGCATTGGCCTTGAAGCCGTCGACGTAGCGGTTGGTGCCGAATTCATCGCTGAACGGCGTGCCACCGGGCAGGTCCTGGCCGACGAACCAGCCGTCGGTGGTGCGGCCATAGGCGGCGGCCAGCTTCACGACTTCCAGGTCGTACGACACGCCGACGGCGTATTGGCGCGGGGTGGCATCGTGATCGATGGTGGCGCGGTTCGAGCCGTTGAGCTGGTCGTAGGTCAGCGTGAAGTTCAGGGGGCCTTGCACGTAGCGCGCGCCGAGGGTGATGCCGCGCGAGTTGTCGGCGGTGCGGAAACCGGTTTCGTTGGCGTTGGTGTCATCCGCATTGAACGAGTAGCCGGCGGCGAATTCGAAGCCGCTCATCGAAGGGCTGCGGTACATGATCATGTTGTCCCAGCGCATGGTGTTGGCCGCGCTGAAACCCAGGCCCAGGTTCGATTGGGTGTAGCTGGTGTAGAAGGGGTCGATGTCGGCCAGGTAGTTCGAGCCGACGGTGGCCTGGCGGCCGAATTCCACGGTGCCCCAGGCGTCGCTGGCCAGGCCGATGGTGGCTTGGCGGCCGAACAGGCGGCCATTCTGGCTGCGCGAACCATTGCCCGAGTCAAAGCCGCTTTCCAGCTTGAACACGGCGCGCAGGCCATCGCCCAGGTCTTCGGATCCGCGCAGGCCCCAGCGGGAGCCGGCCTGGATGCCGTTGATCATGCCGAGCTTGCTGCCGTCGTAGCCATCGCCCTTGATCTTGTTGTAGCCGAGGCCGGTGTCGATGACACCATAGAGAGTGACTGACGTTTCTGCCTGAGCGATGCCTGCAAATGAGGTCAACATTGCAGCTGCGAGCAGCGTCTTTTTCATCCGGAAAACTCCTAGAGTGGGGGTGGAAAAAACAAAGGGAACAGCACGTTAGGCGTTGCGCCCAGCGGTGTTCCCAGCCCCTAGTGTAGACCAGTCTGGTCTATTTTCCGGCAATTCGGTCGAATTTCTGGCTATTTACGGCAATTATCAGGCGGGTCTTGGCGATGAACAGACAGCGGCGGGCCGCCGCCATCCGCTCATCCGCGACGGCCGCGCAGCCGCCGTTCTTCCCGCACGACAATGGCCGCGCCGACGATGATCATGGCGGCCAGGGCGTACCAGGTAATGGCATAGACCAAGTGGTTGTTGGGGAAGGTCAGCACGGTCAGGCCCCCCACTGGGGCCTTGGCCGGATCGCGGCCGGCGCCGGGGGCGGCGTCCGCGTCGATGAAGTACGGCGCCACGTCCGTCAGGCCGCGCGCGGCCGCGATGGCCGGCAGGTCGCGGGAATACCAGAGGTTGGTGGCCGGATCGTTGTTGCGCAGGAACCCGCTGCCGGGTTCGCCCATGCGCAACAGGCCGCTGACCCGGACCGGCGCGGCCTCGGCCTGCGCCTGGATCTGGGCCTGGCCGGCGGTCTGGCGCTTGCGCCATTCCGGCAGCACGAAGCCGCGGTTGACCAGCACCGTGCCGCCGCCATCGGCCAGCTGCAGCGGGGTCATGACCCAGTAGCCGCTACCCAGTTCGGTGGCGGCCTGCACCAGCGTCTGCTTGTCATATTGGTAGGCGCCGGTGGCCGACACGCGGCGGTATTCGGCGTTGTCCGAATTCAGTCCGGCCCAGTCGGCGCGCGCGGGCGCCGGTGTGGCGGGGGCGTGGGCCCGCTGGTCCACCTGCGCGATCAAGCCTTGTTTCCAGGCCAGGCGATGCACCTGCCAGGTGCCCAGGGCGCACAGGCCCGCGAACAGCGCAACCGCAATCACCCCGAGTATCGTCAGGGTGGTTGCGCTGCGGGGACTGCGGGGGGTGTCGCCGGATAGAGAAGAGTCTTTTATTGCCGCCATTACGTCAGGGCATATTCCGCATGTCGTGGATGGACATGGGCATCATGTTGGAGTTCAAGTGATACATGATCCAGATGGATCCGCTGAGCGTGATTACGACCAGCACCAGCGTGAATATTAACGCCAACATGTTCCAGCCGCTTTCGGACTTGGCGTCCATGTGCAGGAAATAGATGATGTGCACCACGATCTGGACCGCCGCGAACGCCAGGATGATGAGCGCGGTCGTGCGCGAACTGTCGAACACGCGGCCCATCACCAGCCAGAACGGAATCGCGGTCAGGATGGCCGCCAGCACGAAGCCGGTGACGTAGCTTTTCAGGGTGCCGTGGGCGGCGCCGTCGTCGTCATGGTGGTCGTGGCCGCCGTGGCCAGCGTGGTCGGCATGGGCGGTCATGGCAGCACTCCCATCAGGTAGACAAAGGTGAACACGCCGACCCAGATCAGGTCCAGGAAGTGCCAGAACATCGACAGGCACATCAGCCGGCGGCGGTTTTCGGGGATCAGGCCGTGCTTCCTGACCTGCGCCATCATGGTCACCAGCCAGACGATGCCGAACGTGACGTGCAGGCCGTGCGTGCCCACCAGCGTGAAGAACGCCGACAGGAAGGCGCTGCGCTGGGGCCCGGCGCCCAGGTGGATCAGGTGCGCGAATTCGTACATTTCCAGTGACAGGAAGCCCAGCCCCAGGATGCCGGTGACCGCCAGCCAGCCTTGCGTGGCGCCCACCCGGTCACGGCGCATTTCAAGCATGGCGAAGCCGTAGGTGATGGACGACAGCAACAGCAGCGACGTGTTCACCGCCACCAGCGGCAGGTCGAACAGGTCGGCGCCCGACGGCCCGGCCGCATAGTTGCGCCCCAGCACGCCATAGGTGGCGAACAGGCAGGCGAAGATGAGGCAGTCGCTCATCAGGTAGACCCAGAAGCCCAGCAGGGTGCCGTTCTTCGGGTGGTGTTCGCCGGGCACGTAGAACACGGGCTCCGGGGGCGGCGTGGCGCCGCCGGGCAGGGTGGGGGCCAGGGTATCAGACATGTTTTGCCAACAATTGGGTGCGGGCGTCTTCCGTGCGCACAACCTCGTCGGCCGGCACGTAGTACTCGCGCTTGTAGTTGAAGGTATGGACGATGGACACGATGATCAGCGCCGCGAACGACAGCACCGCCAGCGGCCACATGTGCCAGATCAGCGCAAAGCCCATCACCACGCTGATGGCCGCCAGCACGATGCCCGCCCAGGTGTTTTTGGGCATGTGGATGGGGATGAACCCCGTCTGCGGCCGCTGGAACCCGTGCTGCTTCATCTGCCACCAGGCATCCTGGTCATGCACGCGCGGCGTGAAGGCGAAGTTGTAGGCGGGCGGCGGCGAGGACGTGGACCATTCCAGTGTGCGGCCGCCCCACGGATCGCCCGTGTCGTCGCGCAGCGATTCGCGGCGGCGGTAGCTGACCACCAGCTGGATCAGGAAGCAGGCGATGCCGATGGCGATCAGGAAAGCGCCGAACGCGGCCACCTGGAACCAGATCTGCAGCGACAGGTCTTCAAAGTGGTTCACGCGGCGGGTTACGCCCATCAGGCCCAGCACGTACAGCGGCATGAAGGCGAAGTAAAAGCCCACCAGCCAGAACCAGAACGAGCACTTGCCCCAGAATGGGTCGAGCTTGTAGCCGAAGGCCTTGGGGAACCAGTAGGTGATGCCGGCCATCAGCCCGAACAGTACGCCGCCGATGATGACGTTGTGGAAGTGGGCGATCAGGAACAGGCTGTTGTGCAGCACGAAGTCGGCCGGCGGCACCGCCAGCAGCACGCCGGTCATGCCGCCGATGACGAAGGTCACCATGAAGCCCATGGTCCAGAGCATGGGGACTTCGAAGCGGATGCGGCCGCGGTACATGGTGAACAGCCAGTTGAAGATCTTGGCCCCGGTCGGAATCGAGATGATCATGGTCGTGATCCCGAAGAACGAGTTCACGCTGGCTCCGGACCCCATGGTGAAGAAGTGGTGCAGCCACACCAGGTACGACAGCACCGTGATCACGACCGTGGCGTACACCATCGACGCGTAGCCGAACAGGCGCTTGCCGCAGAAGGTCGCCACGACTTCCGAGAAAATGCCGAAGGCCGGCAGGATCAGGATGTAGACCTCGGGGTGGCCCCAGATCCAGATCAGGTTCACGTACATCATGGCGTTGCCGCCGAAGTCGGCCGTGAAGAAATTGGTGCCCACGTAGCGGTCCATGGACAGCAGCGCCAGCACGGCGGTCAGCACCGGGAACGCCGCCACGATCAGCACGTTGGTGCACAGGGCGGTCCAGGTGAAGATCGGCATGCGCATCAGCGACATGCCGGGCGCGCGCATCTTGACGATGGTCACCAGCAGGTTCACCCCTGACAGCAAGGTGCCTACCCCCGCTATCTGCAACGCCCATATGTAATAGTCCACCCCCACGTCCGGACTCTGCGCGATGCCTGACAAGGGGGGATATGCCAGCCAGCCGGTACGCGCGAACTCGCCGACGAACAGCGACATCATCACCAGCACCACGCCGCCGGTGGTCATCCAGAAGCTGAAGTTGTTCAGGAACGGGAAAGCCACGTCGCGCGCGCCGATCTGCAGCGGCACCACGTAGTTCATCAGCCCGGTGACCAGCGGCATGGCCACGAAGAAGATCATGATGACGCCGTGCGCCGTGAAGATCTGGTCATAGTGGTGTGGCGGCAGGTAGCCGGCCGAATCGCCGAACGCCACCGCCTGCTGCAGCCGCATCATGATGGCGTCGGCAAAGCCGCGCAGCAGCATCACGATGCCCAGGATCATGTACATGATGCCGATCTTCTTGTGGTCGATGCTGGTGAACCACTCGTGCCACAGGTAGCCCCACTTCTTGTAGTAGGTAATGGCGCCCAGCACCACCACGCCGCCCACCGCCACCATCAGGAAGGTGATGAGCAGGATGGGTTCGTGGAAAGGAATGGCGTCCCAGGTCAGGCGACCGAAGATCAGCTTGGTGAGGTCTGGTTGATCAGTCATCTCGGTTCCAGGGTGAAGACCTTGATTTCATGCGGCCGGACCGGTGCGCCGGGCCGGCCTTACATCGTCAATTCGGCGGCCGACGTGCACATGGCGCCGACATACTTGCGCGGCGGCGTGTCGGTCAGGCCCAGGCGTTCGCGCGTGGCCGGGTCCAGGCTGGCGATGTTGCGCGCGCCGGGAATGCCCAGGCCGCCGCCAGCATCGATCGCCATGGCGTCCTTCATGCACATGCGGTTCGGCTCGACGCAGCGGTTGACGATGGCCTCGAACAAGCCGGGCGCCACGCTGGCGTAGCGCTGCACCGGGTTGCGTTCGCTGGGCTGTTCCAGCTTCAGGTAGGTGGCGCGGTCAAGCGCGGCGCCCGAGGCACGCGCGTCGGCGATCCACTTATCAAAGCCCTGCGCGTCCACGCCATGGAAGCGAAAGCGCATGCCCGAAAAGCCCGCGCCGCTGTAGTTGGCCGACAGGCCTTCGTAGTCGCCGGGGTGGTTGATCACCGCGTGCAGCGTGGTCTGCATGCCGGGCATGGCGTAGATCTGGCCGGCCAGCGCGGGCACGAAGAACGAATTCATGACCGTGGACGAGGTGATCTTGAACTGGATTGGGCGGTCGACGGGCGCGGCCATCTCATTGACCGTGGCGATGCCTTGTTCGGGGTAGAGGAACAGCCACTTCCAGTCCAGCGCCACCACTTCGACCACCAGGGGCTTGGTGCCGGGCGGCACTTCGCGCCCTTCGGACAGGCGCGCCAGCGGCCGGTAGGGGTCGAGCTGGTGGGTGCTGACCCAGGTCAGGGCGCCCAGCGCGATGATGATCAGGAGCGGCGCGGCCCAGATCAGCAGCTCCAGCATGGTGGAGTGGTTCCAGTCGGGGTCGTAGTGCGCCTCGCGGTTGCTGGCGCGGTAGCGCCATGCGAACAGGAAGGTCAGGAAGATCACCGGCACGATGATCAGCAGCATCAAGCCGGTGGAAACGATGATCAGGTTGCGCTGCTGCACCGCGACGTCGCCCGATGGCGACAGCAATACTGCATTGCATCCGGCGAGCAAGGGCAGGGCGGCAATCAGGAGCAATCCGCTAAGCCTAGGGAAAGACAACATGGCCATACCTCGAAACGTAACCGTGGGAGGTAAACGCAACACTACGCTGGAAGCCGCGAAAAATCTAGGGTAAAAAGAGCAAAAGTATGCGCGCCGGATGCGTGCGGGGCGGGGCCGGGCACTGTTGCGCTGCGGCCCGCAAAGCCTTTGCCGACGGGCATACCGGGTGTATTGCAAAAGCGTAGACAAGGCGTCTTTCAAACTTCCTTTCAGCGAGCAATCACATGGCGACCACCACGCAGTATCCCGGTCACGTTCCCCCCTTGCCGACGCCGGGTGCGACGGGCGGCGCGGCCAGCCACGCCAAGGTGGCGCCCGGCGAAATCGCCGTGGGGGTCGTCATCGGCCGCGCCTCCGAGTACTTCGATTTCTTCGTCTTCGGCATTGCTTGCGTGCTGGTTTTCCCGCGGGTGTTCTTCCCGTTCGAGGCCCAGCTGGAAGGCACGCTGTGGGCGTTCGTCATCTTTTCCTTTGCCTTCATCGCGCGGCCCATCGGCACTGCCTTGTCCATGGCCATCCAGCGGCGCTGGGGCCGCGGCACCAAGCTCACCATCGCCTTGTTCCTGCTCGGCACCGCCACGGTCGGCATGGCCTTCCTGCCGGGCTACAACGTCATCGGCGCGCACGCCATCGTGCTGCTGGCGGTGTTCCGTTGCCTGCAGGGCCTGGCCTTCGGCGGTTCCTGGGACGGCCTGCCGTCGCTGCTGGCGCTGAACGCGCCGCCCAACCGCCGCGGCTGGTACGCGATGCTGGGCCAGCTGGGCGCGCCTATCGGCTTCATGATCGCCAGCGCGCTGTTCCTGTTCCTGCACGTCACACTGACCGAAGCCGACTTCCTCGATTGGGGCTGGCGTTATCCGTTCTTCGTGGCCTTCGCCATCAACGTGGTGGCGCTATTCGCGCGGCTGCGCCTGGTGCTCACCGAGGAATACACCCAGCTGCTCGAAGAAGGCGAGCTCGAGCCCATCAGCACCACGCAAATGGTGCGCGAGCAGGGCTACAACCTGTTCCTGGGGGCATTCGCGGCGCTGGCCAGCTACGCGCTGTTCCACCTGGTGACCGTGTTTCCGCTGTCCTGGATCGCGGTCAGCGCCACGCAGCAGATTTCCGATGTGCTGATTGTGCAGATCGTCGGCGCGTTCGTGGGCATCCTGGGCACCATCGCTTCGGGCTGGATCGCCGACCGCATCGGCCGGCGCACCACACTGGGCGTGCTTGCGGGCCTGATCGGCGTGTTCGCGCTGTTCACGCCGTGGCTCCTGGGCGGCAGCCCCAAGGCGCAGGACGCCTTCATCCTGATCGGCTTCGCGTTGCTGGGCCTGTCGTACGGGCAGGCGTCCGGGACCGTCACGGCCAACTTCAGCAAGCGCTTCCGCTACACCGGTGCAGCCCTCACCACCGACATGGCCTGGCTGATCGGCGCGGCGTTCGCGCCGCTGGTGGCGCTGGGGCTGTCGGCGCGGTTCGGGCTGGTGGCGGTCAGCATCTACCTGCTGTCCGGCACGGCCTGCACGCTGCTGGCGCTGCGCATCAACAGGGCGCTGGAAACGCGTGACTGATCCGGGCATGACGGCATCGCGCGGCCAGGCGCCGCTTTCCTTTTTGCGGCTGGCGCGCGCCCTGGTGCTGGGCGCGGTGCTGGCCGCGATCGCCTTCTATCGTCCCCTGGATGCGCGAGTGTTGCCTGCCTGGTATGTCGGCGCGGGCGACGTGCTGTTCGTGATCGTGTGCATGCTGGCGGCGGCGCTGGGCCGCGGGCCAGGGTTTCGCGATATCTGGTCACGGGGATTCGTTTCGGCCTTCCTGCTCTACAGTCCGGCTTTGCTGCAAGGCGGCCGCACCGCTGTTGCCTGGATGCCGACGATGCTGGCGGTGCTGTTGCTGGCCTGGCCGTTGTTGTGGCTGTTCGAGGCGTTGTGGTGGCGGCGCGCGCCGAAGGGCACGTGATAGCGCGGCGCCCGCCCGTAATCGTCAGCGCACGGGCCAGCCGTACATCAGCCCGCCGTCGCGCCACTGCGCATTGAGCGCGCGCGGCAATTTCATGGCGCTGGCCATGCCCAGGCTGCGCTCATAGCTTTCGCCATAGTTGCCTACCTGCTTGATCACCGAATACGCCCATTTGTCGTCCACGCCCAGGTTGCGGCCCATGCCGGGCGTGACGCCCAGGATGCGCTGCACGTTGGGGTTGCCGCTGTTCAGCTGGCTGTCGACATTGGCCGAGGTCAGGCCGAATTCCTCGGCTTCCAGCATGGCGTAGAAGGTCCAGCGGACCACGTTGAGCCAGCTCTCGTCGCCTTGGCGGACCATGGGGCCCAGCGGGCTCTTGGCGATGTTCTCGTCCAGGATCACGTAGCTGTCCGGATGCTCCAGCGTGGTGCGCGAGGCGGCCAGCTGTGATTTGTCGGACGTGAAGGCGTCGCAGCGTCCCGACGAAAAGGCGCGCACGATCTCGTCGTACTTGTCGATCACCACGGGCTTGAAGCGCAGGCCGTTGGCGCGGAACCAGTCGGCCAGGTCCAGCTCGGTGACGGTGCCGGGTTGCACGCAGATGGTGGCGCCGTCCAGCTCCTTCAACTTCTTGACGCCCAGCTTGGACGAGACCATCACGCCCTGGCTGTCGTAGTAGTTCACGGCGACGCTGAGCAGGCCCAGGGTGGTGTCGCGGGCCATGGTCGGGGTGACGTTGCGGGTCAGCACGTCCACCTCGCCCGATTGCAGCGCCGTGAAGCGGGCCTGGGTGGTCAGCGGCGTCAACCGGAATTTGCTGGCGTCGTTGAAGACGGCAGCGGCAATAGCGCGGCACAGGTCCACGTCCAGGCCCTGCCAGTTTCCCTTGCTGTCGGGCGCCGAAAATCCCTGGATACCGGTGGAGACGCCGCATTGCACGTAGCCGCGCTTCTTGACGGTATCCAGGGTGGGGCCGGCGTGGGCCAGGCCGGTGATGGCGGCCAGCGCCAGGGCGCCGGCGATGGGTCGGAACGCCGTTTGGAATATCAGCATTGCATTCTCCGGCCGGGCCCGGCCCGGCGCCAAGGGGGATACCGCTCAGGCAGTCAGCGCGCGGGGTTTGGCGATCGCGTCCAGGCTTTCGGTCAGCGCCTGGTCCAGGATGGCGATGGCGCGGTCGATCTCGTCATTGCTCACGGTCAGGGGCGGCGCGATGCGCCAGACCGAGCCGCGTTCGGGCCGGCGGCGGATGTTCATCGACAGGCCCAGTTCAAAGCAGCGCTGCGTGGTCAGCGCGCCCAGCTCGTGGTAGGGCTCGCGGGTGCCGCGATCGCGCACCAGTTCCACGCCCAGCAGCAGGCCCAGGCCGCGTACGTCGCCGATGGCTTCGTGGCGTTGCTGCAGTTCCTGCAGGCCGCGGCGCAGATAGTCGCCCTGCTGGCGCGCGCGCTCGATCAGGCGTTCTCGCTGCAGGGTTTCCAGCACGGCCAGGCCGACCGTGGCGGGCAGCGGATCGGACACGTGGCTGGTGTAGAACGTGAAGCCCTTTTCGTGCACGTCCTGTTCGATGGCGGGGGTGGTGATGGTGGCCGCCAGCGGCAGGCCGCCGCCCAGCGTCTTGGACACGCTGATGATGTCGGGCGTGACGCCGAAATGCTCCGCGCCGGTGCGGCAGCCGATTCGGCCGAAGGCGGTCTGCGCTTCGTCGAAGATCAGCAGCATGCCGCGCGCGTCGGCAGCGCGGCGCAGCGCCTGCATATACGACTTGGGCGGCACCAGCACGCCGCCGGCGCTGATTACCGGTTCGACGATGATGGCCGCGGGGCGGCCGGCCGAGGCCATGTCGAACATTTTCAGGCCGATCTCCAGGCAGGCCAGCGCCGACTGCTCGGCGTCCAGCCCGGCGATGTAGGGACGGTAAGCATTGGGCTCGGGCATGACGAACACGCCGGCCGGGGGCACGCCATAGCCCTTGCGGTCGCTGGCGTACGACACCGAGCCGGCGCCGCTGGTGACGCCGTGCCACGAGCCGCCGATGGCCAGGATCTCGAAGCCGCTCTTGTGCATCTTGGCCATGCGCAGCGCGATCTCGTTGCTTTCCGATCCCGTGTTCACGAAGATCGACTTGGTCATGCCGGCCGGCATCCAGTCGCGCGCCACGGTCGCGGCCAGTTGCGCGACCGCTTCCGGAATCATGCCGCTGAAGAAGTGGAAGGCGGTTTCGCCCGCGCGGTGCACCGCCTCGACGATGGCGGGGTGATTGTGGCCGATGGTGGCGCACATCTGGCCCGAGGTGAAGTCCAGGATTTCGCGGCCCGTGTCATCGCGCACGATCGTGCCCTTGGCCGACTTGAACAGATTGGGAAAGGTGTCGCCGCCGTAGCGGATGAGGTATTCGCGGGCGGCGGCACGCAGGGTTTGATCCATGTTTACACTCCGGCGGTAGGCGGGTTCCAATGCGGAACCGACAGGCGCAGTGTCTGGCGGCGCGGCGCGGGCGTCCAATGCGAAGTACGCATGTGCCGTCATGCATGGCGCGCATGGGCCATGCGAATCGCGCAAGGAGCGGTATGGATACCCGGTGGCTGCAGGACTTCATCACCTTGTCGGAGCTGCGCAATTTCACGCGCGCGGCCGAGGCCCGCAATCTGTCGCAGGCTGCGTTCAGCCGCCGCATCCAGAGCCTGGAAAACTGGGCCGGCGCGCGCCTGATCGACCGCTCGGCCTTCCCGACCCAACTGACCGAGGCCGGCGAGCGCTTTCGCGTCGCGGCGATCGAACTGGTCAACCAGCTGGTCGAGGCGCGGGCGGGCATCGCCGCCGTGCCGGCGCGCAATCAGCTGCGCCTGGCGACCTCATATGCCCTGGCGACGACGCACCTGCCGGCGTGGTGGCGCGGCTGGAGCGCGGGGCTGCAGCTCAGTTGCAGCCTGCAGACCGGCAATGTGCACGACACCGTATCGGCCTTCACCTCGGGCACGGCCGACCTGCTGATCTGTTTTCACCAGCTGTCCCAGCCTTTGCCGCTGGATGCCGCCCGCTACGAAAGCCTGACCTTGGGCCATGAATTGATACGGCCCTATGCATCGCGCGCGCTGATCGCGCGTGACGGCCTGGATCTGCCCGGCACCACCGCCCGGCCGGTACCCTTGCTGATGTATTCGCCCAGCGTCTATTTCGCGCGGCTGATCGACGCCGCGATCGAAAGCGGGCCGGAGCCGCTGCATGGCGTGCGGCTGTTCGAGGCCGAGATGTCCGATGTGCTTGGCGACATGGCGGTGCAGGGCCTGGGCGTGGCCTGGCTGGCCGACAGTGCGTTGCAACGGTTGCCGGCGGCCGACTTGCAGCCGCTGGCCAACCGCGCCTGGGACATCGAAGTAGCGATCCTGGCGTTCAAGGACCGCAGCGACGCGCGCCCCGCCGTCGACGCCCTGTGGCAACGGATGCGCGCGGCGGCTCAGCCGGCGTAGCCTTCCAGCACGTTGGCCACGTTGATGCCGACCTCGGCGACCGCGTAGCCGCCTTCCATCGTGAACACGGTGGGCAGGCCCAGCTGTGCCAAGCGCGCGCCGACCTGGAAGTAGTCGGCGCTTTGCAGCGTGAACTTGGAGATCGGGTCGCCTGCGTAGGTGTCCACGCCCAGCGCGATGACGACCGCGTCCGCCTTGAAGCGGCGGACGGCGGCGATGCCTTGGTCCAGCGCTTGCGTCCAGGCGGCAAAATCGGTGCCGGCGGGCAGCGGCAGGTTCAGGTTGCAGCCGGCGCCCGCGCCCTGGCCGGATTCGTCGGCATAGCCCAGGAAGAAGGGGTATTCGGTGGTGGGGTCGCCATGCACCGACACCGTCAGCACGTCGCCGCGCTCGTAGAAAATGCTCTGCGTGCCGTTGCCATGGTGGTAGTCGATATCCAGCACGGCCACGCGCTCGGCGCCGGCCTCGCGCAGCGCCTGGGCGGCCAGCGCCGCGTTGTTCAGGAAACAATAGCCGCCAAAGAAATCCGCGCCGGCATGGTGGCCGGGTGGCCGCGTCAGCGCCATGGCGGCTTGCGGGCCGCCGGCGGCGGACACCGCACGCGCCGCGTCGATGGCGCAGGCGGCGCCGGCCGTGGCGGCCTCCCAGGTGCCGGCGGTCAGCGGGCTGCCGCTGTCGAAGGAAAACAGGCCGACCTGCGCGGCGAAATTGGTGGGCGAGATGTCGTGGCGAAAACCCCGCACCGGCCATACCGACGGCAGGATATCCAGGTCGGCATTGGCCGGATCCAGCGCGATCCAGTCGGCCCAGGCGCGTTGCAGGAAGTCCACGTAGCGCGAGCTGTGCACGCGCCGGATCAGGTCCATGTCGGCCGCGGACGGCGCTTGCAGCGCGCCGATGCCGCGCTGGCGCAGCGCATCCAGCACATATTCCAGCCGCGCCGGGGTTTCGTGACAGGGCACCAATTTGCCGCGGAACATTTCCTGGCGGCCATCGTGTTTGCCGTGGACAGTGTTGTGGAAGATATGCACGGGGTCGTCTGCGGGGTAGGGAAGATACGGAACTATAGCGGGCGGATGGCGTACCAGGCGATGGCCGGCAGCTCGCGGAAAATCGAATACAGGTCGCGGGCTTCGAAGAAGCGGGGCGACGCGCCGCCGACATCGCGCACGCCGTGACGCTTGAGCGCCAGCATCGTGCGCGGTACATGGAAATACTGCGTGATGGCCGTGGCGCTGGCATAGCCATGTTCGCGCAGGTAGGCGCTGGCATGGCGGGCGGTGGCCCAGCTGTCGTTGCCCTGGCTGTCCGCCACGACGCGGTCGGCGGGCACGCCGCGCGCCAGCAGGTAGTCGCGCATGACGGCGGCCTCGTCGTGGCCGGCCGGGTCCACGCCGCCGCTGACGAACAGGATGCGGCATTGCGAGGCCGCGTAGCAGTCGTAGGCGCGGTCCAGCCGGGCGGCCAAGCGCGGCGAGGGCTTGCCGTCGGGAGCGACGGTGTTGCCCAGCACCACCGCCACGTCGGCGGCGGGGGCCGCGGCATACAGGCCCGCGGCAGTCAGGACGCCTGCGCAGACCATAATCAGTGCGGCCACGGCGGCAGCGGCGCGCAGCAACCGCCTGGGCAAAGAGGCCTTCAAGGCTTGGGGCATCGGCAGGGAATCAGGAGGGGCGTTTCGGGAACGGGTAGTCGACTTCGATTTCGTTCGAGTAGACCGGCGCTTGCAGGCCCGGGTCGGTCAGCACGACGGCCAGGCGGTAGCGGCCCGGCGCCAGGTCGGGAAAGAACGGCACGTACTGGCCATTGCCGGCGCTGACCTGGTATTGCGGTGTGCCGTCTTCGCCTGCGCGCCACACCACCGGGTCGTCGGCCCAATCCGCCACGTGGCGCGGGCCCGCGGCGCGAGG
>NZ_LZZT01000040.1 GCF_014170305.1 Achromobacter sp. UMC71 | reverse complement strand
GGGGACAGGCAGGCAAGACATGGCGGGCAGGGGGGAAATTCGTCAGGCGTGACGATAACCCAGACCGCTGCGCCCGCCGTCCGTATGGCCATTCAGGGCGGATCCTGGCGGCGGAGGGTAAAATGCCTTTTTTGTCTCAGACCGGGACGCCGCGCGCGCCGGTCGTGAAGGTGTCTCATGTCTACGCTTGCCGAGTCGTCTGTTCCCTCGAACGAACCTGCCGCTGCGCCCGCCGAAGCGGTCTACGATCCGACGCAGAAGCAGAAATCCCAGGCCAAGACGGCGCGCATCCCGATCAAGATCATTCCCGCTGAACGCCTGAAGAAGCCGGAATGGATCCGCGTCAAGGCCGCCCAGCCCGGATCGCGCTTCTACGATATCAAGCGCATCCTGCGCGAGCACAACCTGCACACGGTATGCGAGGAAGCCTCTTGCCCGAACATCGGCGAATGCTTCGGCAAGGGCACCGCCACGTTCATGATCATGGGCGACAAGTGCACCCGCCGCTGCCCGTTCTGTGATGTGGGCCATGGCCGTCCCGATCCGCTGGACACCAAAGAGCCCGAAAACCTCGCACGCACCATCGCTGCGATGAAGCTGTCGTATGTCGTGATCACCTCGGTCGACCGCGACGACCTGCGTGACGGCGGCGCCGGCCATTTCGTCGACTGCATCACGCACATCCGCGAACTGTCGCCGTCCACCCGCATCGAGGTGCTGGTGCCCGACTTCCGCGGCCGCCTGGACCGCGCGCTGACCATCCTGAACGCGGGTCCCCCGGATGTGATGAACCACAACCTGGAAACGGTGCCGCGCCTGTACAAGCAGGCGCGCCCGGGTTCGGACTACCTGCATTCGCTCAAGCTGCTGGCCGAGTTCAAGAAGCTGCATCCCAATGTTCCGACCAAGTCCGGCCTGATGCTGGGCCTGGGCGAGACGGACGAGGAAATCCTGCAGGTGATGCGCGACATGCGCGAGCACAACGTCGACATGCTGACTATCGGCCAGTATCTGCAGCCGTCGGAGCACCACCTGCCGGTGCTGCGCTACGTGCATCCCGATACGTTCGCGATGTTCGAGCGTGAAGCCTACGCGATGGGCTTTTCGCACGCGGCGGTGGGCGCCATGGTGCGTTCGTCGTACCACGCCGACGAGCAGGCGCATGCGGCGGGCGTGCCCAACTGATCCACGGCGCGCGCAGTTTCCGTCACGATGAAAAATGCCCCTTGCGGGGCATTTTTCATTCCGCGGCAGGGCGCGACACGCGGCTGGTCCAGAACACGTCCGGCCGGCCCGCCTGGTGGTTCAGGTAGCGCGCCAGCACGAACATCAGGTCCGATAGCCGGTTCAGGTATTGCCGCACCGGCGTGTTCACGGCGTCGGCGCGCGCCAGCGCCACCACGGCGCGTTCGGCCCGGCGGCAGGTGGTGCGTGCCAGGTGGGCGTACGCGGACGCGCGCGAGCCTCCTGGCAGGATGAATTCGCGCAAGGGGGCAAGCGCCGCGTTGTAATGCGCCAGCCGCGCATCCAGATGCGCCACCTGGGCATCGGCCAGCGCGACATGGCCGGGGATGCACAATTCCGCGCCCATATCGAACAAATCGTGTTGGATGGTCAGCAGATCTTCGGCCACCTCGGACGAGACCGGTTCGGTCAGGAGCAGGCCGATGACGCTGTTGAGCTCGTCCACGTCGCCCAGCGCGGCGATGCGGGCGGCGTCCTTGGGTACGCGCGACCCGTCCCCCAGCCCGGTGGTGCCGTCGTCCCCGGTGCGGGTGGCAATGACGGAAAGGCGGTTGGCCATGAGAGGTCCTTTGAAAACAACCGTCAAGATTGTTGCGTTATTGCGGGTGAACTATTGCGTAAGGACGGTATCCTAGCATTGTGGAAAACGCAGGAATGCCGTCTGGCTGCTCCCGCGCTTTCGTTGCAATCGGAGGATAACGCATGGCTTTCAACCGCAAATACGCAATGCCCACGGCCGTCGCCACCGCGATGGCGGTCGTGTCGCTGGCAACGCCGCTGGCGTTCGCGCAGCAGGCCGAGGCCAGCGGCGAAGTACGGCGCGTGGACCCGGCCGCGGGCAAGGTCACCATCAAGCACGACGCCATCAAGGCGCTGGATCTGCCAGCGATGACGCTGGTGTACGACGCCGATCCCGCGCTGCTGGCCAAGATCAAGGCGGGCGACAAGGTCCGCTTCACCGCCGAACGCAAGGACGGCAAATACGTGGTGACGGCTATCGCCAACTGACGATCCGCGCGCCCTGCGTAAAAAGGCCCGTCGCAATCGCTTGCGGCGGGCCTTTTCGTTGGGCGCTGCCCGTTGCCGGGCCGCCGCTTACAGCACGTAGCGGGCCAGGTCCTGGCTGCTGGCGGCTTCGGCCAGTTGGGCGTTGACATAGGCGGCGTCGATCTTGACCGTCTTGTCGCTGCTGGAGGTGGCGTCGAACGACAGCTCGTCCAGCAGTTTTTCCATCACCGTGTACAGGCGGCGCGCGCCGATGTTCTCGGTGGTTTCATTGACGTCGTAGGCCAGCTCGGCGAGGCGGCGCACGCCTTCGTCGGTGAATTCCAGCTGCACGTCTTCGGTGGCCATCAGCGCGGTGTACTGCTTGGTCAGCGACGCGTCGGTGTCCGACAGGATGCGCACGAAGTCTTCGGCGGTCAGCGATTCGAGTTCGACGCGGATCGGGAACCGGCCCTGCAGTTCAGGGATCAGGTCCGATGGGCGCGCCAGGTGGAAGGCACCCGAGGCGATGAACAGGATGTGGTCGGTGCGGACCATGCCGTAGCGCGTGTTGACGGTCGTGCCTTCGACCAGCGGCAGCAGGTCGCGTTGCACGCCCTGGCGCGAGACGTCGGCGCCGCCGCTTTCCTGGCGGGCCGCGATCTTGTCGATCTCGTCCAGGAAGACGATGCCGTTCTGCTCGACATTGTTGATGGCGGCGGTGCGCAGGTCTTCTTCGTTGACGCGCTTGGCGGCTTCTTCGTCGACGATCAGCTTGAAGGCTTCGCGCACCTTCATTTTCTTGGACTTCTTCTTGTCGCGGGCCATGCCGGCGAACATGCCGCGCAGCTGCTCGGCCATTTCTTCCATGCCGGGGGGCGTCATGACGTCCATCTGCGGTGCGGCCTGGGCGACTTCGATCTCGATTTCGAGGTCGTCGATCTTGCCCTCGCGCAGGCGCTTGCGGAAGGTCTGGCGGGCGCTGTTGTCTTCGCCGCGTTCGGGTTCGCCGGACGCGCCGCGCGGGGGCGGCACCAGGGCGTCCAGGATGCGGTCTTCGGCGGCGTCTTCGGCCTGGGTGCGCACGCGGCGCATTTCCAGTTCACGCGTCTGCTTGATCGAGTATTCGGTCAGGTCGCGGATGATGGTGTCGACGTCGCGGCCCACGTAGCCCACTTCGGTGAACTTGGTGGCTTCGATCTTGATGAACGGTGCGTTGGCCAGCTTGGCCAGGCGGCGGGCGATCTCGGTCTTGCCCACGCCGGTCGGGCCGATCATGAGAATGTTCTTGGGGTGGATCTCGTGGCGCAGCGGCTCGGCCACCTGCTGGCGGCGCCAGCGGTTGCGCAGGGCGACCGCTACGGCGCGCTTGGCGCGGTTCTGGCCAACGATGTATTTGTCGAGTTCGGAGACGATTTCTCCGGGCGTCATGTTGGATGCGGACATGAAGGCGAATCCTTGGAAAGCTAGGGCCGGCTGGGGGACGCGAGCCGCGGCGCAAAAACTTGCACCGCGCGGCAGGCGTCAGTCGCCCAGCGTTTCGATGACGTGGTTCTGGTTGGTGTAGATGCAGAGGTCGCCGGCAATCTCGAGAGATTGTTTGACGATGGTCTCGGGCGGCAGTTCCGTGTTGCGCAGCAGCGCCAGCGCGGCGGACTGCGCATAGGCGCCGCCCGAGCCGATGGCGGCCAGGCCGTGTTCGGGTTCGAGCACGTCGCCGTTGCCGGTCAGCACCAGGGTGTGTTCGGTGTCGGCCACGATCAGCATGGCTTCGAGCCGGCGCAGGACGCGATCGGTGCGCCAGTCGCGGGTGAGTTCCACGGCCGCGCGCATCAGGTTGCCCTGGTGCTTTTCGAGCTTGGCTTCGAAACGTTCCTGCAGCGTGAATGCGTCGGCGGTGGCGCCGGCGAAACCGGCCAGGATCTTGTCGTGGTACAGGCGGCGGATCTTGCGTGCCGTGCCCTTGACGACGATATTGCCCAGGGTGACCTGGCCATCGCCGCCGAGTGCGACGCGGTTGCCGCGGCGCACACACACGATGGTGGTGGCGTGAAATTGTTCCATGCGTTCCTTCCTTTGAAACGACTAGCTGGGGGCGATCCAAGGGAAATCAAGGCTTGTCGCCACGGCAATAAAAAAGGCCATGCTGCCAAAGCAGCATAGCCTTTCAGGGTGATGCCGAAAACGGGACGGATCAGTCGCCGTACAGCTTCTGGCGCATCTCGCGCCGCTCCTGCGCTTCCAGCGACAGGGTGGCGGTGGGGCGGGCCAGCAGGCGCGGAACGCCGATGGGTTCGCCCGTTTCCTCACACCAGCCGTATTCGCCGCTGTCGATGCGGGCGATGGACTGCTGCACCTTTTTCAGCAGCTTGCGCTCGCGGTCGCGGGTGCGCAGCTCAAGGGCGTGTTCTTCCTCGATGGTGGCGCGGTCGGCGGGATCGGGCACGAACTGCGTTTCGCGCAGGTGCTCGGTGGTTTCGCCGGCGTTGGCCAGGATGTCCTGTTCGAGTTGTTTGAGCCGTTCCTTGAAGAACGCCAGTTGACGTTCGTTCATATAGTCGGACTCGGGCATGGCCAGCAATTCCTTCTCGCTGGGCAGATCAATCGCCGTATCGCTCGTCGACTTGCTTGATTTTTTGGTTGCTGCCTTGGTAGCCATGAAAACACTCCACTATGAATCGATCCTGGCGCGGGGTTGCCTTCCCGGTCCGTGTGCTTGCTGCCTACGCTATCCGTACCTCACAGTACTGCCTTCGTCGCACCACGTCACGTATCCAAAAAGGGGATTACCCCGCCAGGCACTGCTCCAAGCCCCGGGTGAAAATTTCCTGGGGCAGCTTGCGTCCGATGAAGACCATCTTGGTGGACGGTTTTTCGGCCGCGGTCCACGGTTTGCCGGGTTCGGCGCCCATCATCATGTGCACACCCTGGAACAACATGCGGCGGTTGATGCCCTTCATGTACAGGATGCCTTTGTAGCGCAGCAGGTCGGGACCATAGACCTGCACCACACCGCCCAGGAATTCCTCAAGGCGCGCGGGATCGAACGGCTTGTTGGACCGGAACACGAACGCGCCGATTTCGTCGTCATGCTTGTGGTGGTGGTGATGATGCGCGTGATTGCAATGCGCCCCGCAATCGCCTTCGTGCTCATGGTCGTGGTCGTGACCGTGATCATGGCCGTGGTCGCCGTGCCCATGATCGTGCCCGTGGGCATGGCTGTGGGCGGCGTCGGGGTGTTCATCGGCCAGGAAGTCCGGGTCGATGTCCAGAATGGAATTCAGGTTGAAGCCGCTGATGTCGATGATGGACTTCAGGTCGGCGTCGCCGAAGTTGACCGCGGTGATGGGCGCGCGCGGGTTCATGTGCACCAGGCGGTTGCGCAGCGCTTCGTAGTCGACGTCGTTGACCAGGTCTTTCTTGGAAATCAGGATGCGGTCCGCGAAGCCGACCTGCTTCTGGGCTTCGGGTTGCTCGTCCAGCGTCGCCATGCCGTGCTTGGCGTCGACCACCGTGACCACCGCGTCCAGGCGGTAGTACTCGGCGATGTCGTCGTCCATGAAGAACGTCTGGCACACCGGGCCGGGGTTGGCCATGCCGGTGGTTTCCAGGATGACGCGTTCGAAATTCAGGGTGCCGGCTTCGCGCTTGGCGCGCAGCTCGGACAGCGTGCGCATCAGATCGCCGCGCACCGTGCAGCAGACGCAGCCGTTGGACAGTTCGATGATTTCTTCATCGCTGTCCTGCACCAGCAGGTCGTTGTCGATGCTTTCCGGTCCGAATTCGTTTTCGATGACCGCGACGCGGCGGCCGTGGAATTCGGTCAGGATGCGTTTGAGCAGGGTGGTCTTGCCCGCACCGAGAAAGCCGGTGAGGATGGTGACGGGAACCATTTTGTCCAAACTGCGCGGGGTGTTCATGGGCGAAGCTGCTTGCGTGAAGTAAGGCGGTAAAGGGTCACCGCCACAGGCTGCGAGGGCCGCCTGGAGGGGCCGGACGCAGGATTACAGCACAGTCGGGGGCAGGGGGCAAACCCCGGGCCAACCCGGGGGCCATAGCCGCCCAGATCGCGGCTGTACGCCGTCAAGTATCGGGCGATATCACTATTTTGGGGCAATTTTCCGGATTTCAAGGGTCCGGATCAGGCGGCCGCGGCCAGGGGGCGGACGGCCCCGCTGCAGAGGGGCCGCCCTGGGGTCTTAATGATGATGGTGGTGGTGCCCGGCGTCGGCGGGTTGCTTCTGCTGGCATTGCGGGCACAGCGCCCGGATCTCGGTTTCGTGGGTGGCCAGGACGTAGCCCGTCTGGGCGACGCGTTCGGCCAGTTGGCGGCTCATGGCGGGGTCGGAGACCTCGGACACGGCGCCGCAGCCAGTACAGACCACCAGCAGGTCGTGGGGCGCGCCGCCAGCGTCATGGCAGGCGCTCCAGGCGTTGACGGCATCCAGGCGATGGATCAGGCCTTCGTCCATCAGGAAGTCCAGGGCGCGGTAGACCGTGGGGGGCGCGGCGCCCGGGTGGACTTCGCGCATGGCGTCGAGCAGTTCGTAGGCTTTCAGGCTGCGGCCGTGACGCAACAGCAGTTCCAGCACCTTGCGGCGGATGGGGGTCAAGCGGCGGCCGCGCTGTTCGCACAGCGTCTCGGCGACGCTGAGCTGGGCGCCTACGGTGTCGCTGCGGGGAGAACGGGGCGGAGCGGGCATGGCGGGCTTCATCTGAATTAGGAACGCGCGCGACGCGCGCGAGATGCCTGGAAGGTAGCAGAAAACACCTTGATGCGGGCGAAAGCGGCCGATTCAAGCTTTTTAGTTATGATATAACATAATAATTCTGTTCCGCAGCCTGCCGTTCCCATGTCTCATTTCACGCTTTTGCCCACGCGGCCCGGCGCCGCGCCGGGGCCGGGCGCTTACCCCCGTTCCAGCTTCCTGGCGTCCGCCTGGCGCCGCATGGCCTACGCGCTGGCCGCGTCGGCCGTGCTGTGGGCGCTCACCGGCTGGGCCATGGGCTGGTGGCCGCGATGAGCGCCGCGCCAGTCGCCATCGAGCTGCGGGACGCGTCCTTCGGCTGGCACGGGCATGCGGCCCTGCGCGGCGTGTCGGGCCGCTTCGAGCCGGGCGCGATGACCGCCGTGGTCGGCCCCAACGGCGCCGGCAAGTCGACATTGATCAAAGGCATCATGGGGGTGCTGCGGCCGCTGTCGGGCAGCGTCACCGTGGGCGGGGCCGGCCGTTCCGAACTGGCCTGGCTGCCCCAGGCTGCCGAACTCGACCGGTCCTTTCCGGTGACCGTGCTGGATCTGGTGGCAATGGGCGCGTGGCGTCGCGTCGGCGCGTGGCGCCGGTACGGGGCCGAGGAAATCGATCGCTGCCTGCACGCGTTGGACACGGTGGGCCTGGCGGGCATGGCCGCGCGCGGCGTGGACACGCTGTCCGGCGGGCAGATGCAGCGCACGCTGTTCGCGCGGATGCTGTTGCAGGACGCGCCCGTGCTGCTGCTGGACGAGCCATTCGCCGCGGTGGACAGCCACACGGCCGACGACCTGATGGCGTTGCTTTGCGGCTTGCACGGTCAGGGCCGCACGGTGATCGCCGTGCTGCACGACCTGGACATGGTGCGCGACCATTTTCCGCAATGCCTGCTGCTGTCCGGCTCGGTGGTGGCCTGGGGCGATACGGAAACCACGCTGTGCGATACGCACCTGAAAACGGCGCGCCAATGGCACGCGGGGGCGTTCGCATGACCGCGCTGCAGTGGGCCGTGGCGCCCTTCCTGGACTACGGATTCATGCGCCGCGCGCTGGCCGGCGCCAGCGCCTTGTCGCTGGGCGCGGCGCCGCTGGGCGTGTTCCTGGTGTTGCGGCGCATGAGCCTGATGGGCGACGCCATGTCGCACGCCATTTTGCCGGGCGTGGCGGCGGGCTTTTTGCTGTCGGGCCTGTCGCTGGGCGCGATGATGCTGGGTGGCATCGCCACCGGCCTGGCCGTGGCGCTGCTGGCCGGCCTGGTGGCGCGCCTGACGCCGCTGCGCGAGGACGCCAGTTTCGCCGCCTTCTACCTGATATCGCTGGGCCTGGGGGTGCTGCTGGTGTCGCTGCGCGGTTCCAACATGGACCTGCTGCACGTGCTGTTCGGCACGGTGCTGGGCCTGGACGACGCGGCGCTGCTGCTGGTCACGGGCACGGCCAGCGTCACGCTGGTGGCGTTGGCGGGGCTGTACCGGATGCTGGTGGCCGAATGCCTGGACCCGGGCTTCCTGCGCGCCAGCGGCGGGCGCGGCGGCTGGGTCCACATGGGGTTCCTGGTGCTGGTGGTGGTGAACCTGGTGGCGGGCTTCCAGGTGCTGGGTACCTTGATGGTGGTCGGCATCATGATGCTGCCGGCCGCCGCCGCCCGCTTCTGGCTGCGTTCGGCGGCCGGCCAGATTCCGCTGGCCGCTGGCGTGGGCGTGGCCGCCTCGGTCGCCGGCCTGCTGGTGTCGTACCACTTCAATGTGCCGGCCTCGCCCGCCATCATCCTGGCCGCCGGCGTCTGTTACCTGTTTTCCATCGTTTGCGGCCCGCAAGGCGGGCTGCTGCGGGCGCCGCGCAGATCGCGCCGGGCCTGACCCCTCAAGGAGATACGCTATGCCTACCCTATTGCCGGCGCTGTCGCGCCGCCGCGCCTTGCTGGCCGCCGCCGGCCTGTGGTTGTCCGCGACGTTCGGGGCGGCGCACGCCGCCCAGCCGTTGCAGGCCGTGGCCAGCTTTTCCATTCTGGGCGACATCGTGCGCGAAGTCGGCGGCGATGACGTGCAGCTGACCACGCTGGTCGGTCCCGACGGCGATGCCCATGAATACGAACCCACCCCCGCCGATGCCAAGAAGCTGTCGGTCGCCAAGGTGCTGTTCGTGAACGGGCTGGATTTCGAGGCCTGGCTGCCCAGGCTGGTCAAGGCGTCGGGCTTTGCCGGCCAGACCGTGGTGGCGTCCAAGGGCATCACGCCGCGCAAGTTCGCCGGCCATGGCCACGACCACGGCGACAAGGACCAGGATCATGGCTCGGCCCATGCCCATGGCGGCGAAGACGGCCACCATCATGGCGACGCCGACCCGCATGCCTGGCAGAACCTGGCCAACGGCGTGATCTACGCGCGCAACGTGGCCGACGGCCTGGCCGCCGCAGACCCGGCGCACGCCGACGCCTACCGCCAGCGCGCCGATGCCTACATCGCCCGCTTGCAGGCAGCCGACGCGGCGGTGCGCAAGACCTTCGCGGCGATTCCGGCGGAGCGTCGCAAGGTGGTCACGTCGCATGACGCATTCGGCTACTTCGGCGACGCCTATGGCGTGGAATTCATTTCGGCCGTCGGCGTGTCGACTGCGGCGGAGCCCGCGGCCGGCGACGTGGCGCGCATCATCGAGCAGGTCAAGCGCGACAAGGTGCCGGCGGTGTTCGTCGAGAACATCACCAGCCCGCGTCTGGTGCAGCAGATCGCGCGCGAAACGGGCGCCAAAGTGGGTGGTACGCTTTATTCCGACGCGCTGTCCAAGCCTGGACAACCCGGCGCCACCTACCTGGAAATGTTTGAATGGAACGTACGTCAGCTCGCCGCGGCCTTGCAGCCCTGATCGCCGCGACGGGCGCGCTGGCGGCCACTGCCGCCGGCGCGCACCCGCATATGTGGATCGACGCCCGCGCGGTGGTCGATCTGGACGAGCAGCATCGCATCACCGCGGTGCGGCAGGTCTGGCTGTTCGACGAGATGTTCGGCGCCTACGCCACGCAAGGGCTCAAGAAAGGCAAGGGCGGCACGCTTGCCGACGACACCTTGAAGGGCATGGCGCAAGACTGGATGAAGGCGCTGGGCGAGCCGGTCTCGCACTATTTCACCCGCGTCACCGTGGCGGGCAAGACCGCGGCGTTCGCCGCGCCGCGCGATGCGCGCGTGACCTGGAACGCCAAGACCGGCCGATTGGCGCTGGCCTTCACGTTGCCGCTGGCCGAGCCCGCCGCGCTGGACGCCGCGGGCGCCCAGGTCGACATCTACGATCCGACGTATTTCGTGGCCTACGCCTTCGACGAGAAGGGCGCCGTGACGCTGGGCGGGCCGGGCGCGGCGGCCTGCAAGCCGGCGTACCGCAAGCCCAAGGAACTGGATTGGAACACCATGCAGCAACTGGCCGCGATACCGGCCGATCCGGATGCGCTGCCGGAAGAACTCTTTGCCATTACCAAGGGGCTGACGCACCGCATCGAGGTCCAATGTTCGTGATCCGGCGTCCGGCCGCCGCCGCGCTGGCATGGCTGCTGGCACTGGCCGCCATGAGCTGGATGGGCGCGGCCGACGCGCAGGGCGCGCACCCGTTCGGCGTGCCGGAAAGCGGCGCAGGCCTGGGCGGCCCAAGCTGGCTGGCGAGCTTTTTCGGCCAGGTGTCGGTGTGGCAAAGCCACTTCTACCGTCAGCTGACGGGCGCGGTGCGGGCCTGGCAGGCCGATGGCGGCGCGGCCTGGACGCTGATCGGCCTGTCCTTCGCCTACGGCGTCTTCCACGCGTTGGGACCGGGCCATGGCAAGGCGGTGATTTCCTCGTATGTATTGGCCAACCGGCAGACCGCGCGCAACGGCGCCGTGCTGGCCCTGGTGTCTTCGTTGGCGCAGGCCCTGGTGGCGATTGCGATGGTGACGGCGCTGGCGCTGGTGTTTAACGCGACGGCGGCCACCATGAACCAGGCCACGCGCTGGCTGGAGCTGGCGTCATACGCGCTGGTGACGCTGCTGGGCGCGTGGCTGGTGTGGGTCAAGGCGGTCCGGCCATTGCTGCGCAAGCGGGTGGCCGTGGAACGGCAGGCGGGGCAGGCCACCGTCGTGTCAATGCCGGCCGTGATCGTGGTGCCGGGCCCGGTCTTGAAGGGGGGCGCGGCGTTACGGGCCATCACGGTACAGACGGCACCCGTGCGACCGGTGGCCGCGCAGAAGGGTTTGCAGGGCCATGCGCCGGAACATGCCCACATCCATCACCAGCATCACGACGACTGCGGTTGCGGCCATGCCCATGTGCCGCCGCCGGAGCAGATGGTGGGGCCGCTGAACTGGCGGCGCGCGTGGTCGGCGATCCTGGCAGTGGGCTTGCGCCCCTGCAGCGGCGCGTTGATCGTGCTGGTGTTCGCGTTGTCGCAGGGGTTTTTCATGGCGGGCGTGGCGTCGGCATTGGCGATGGGCCTGGGCACGGGTCTGACGGTCGCGGCGCTGGCTTGCCTGGCGGTTGCCGCCGGCAGCGCGGCCACGGCCTTGGGCGGCCGCCTATCCAGCGTGGGCGCGGCGCGCCTGCGCTATGGCGTGGAAGCCCTGGCCGCATTGGCCGTGCTGATGTTGGGAGTGCTGCTGCTGGGCGGCATGCTGGCTGGCGGCGGCTGACCCGCCGGCGTCAGGATTTGCGCCCGGCGCGCGGATGCGCCTGGTCGTAGGCGCGGGCCAGGTGCTGGAAGTCCAGCCGGGTGTAGATCTGGGTGGTGGAGATGTTGGCGTGGCCCAGCATTTCCTGCACGGCGCGCAGGTCCTGGGCCGATTGCAGGACGTGGCTGGCGAAGCTGTGGCGCAGCACGTGCGGATGCACGTGGGTGGGCAGGCCGGCGGTCTGCGCGACATGAGCCAATTGCAGCTGCACCACGCGCGGCGAAATGCGCCGGCCCCGTGCGCCCAGGAACAGCGCGGCCGCGTCCTGGGGCTGCGCGGCCGGCGGCGCCAGTTGCGCACGCACGTCGATCCAGCGGCGCAGGGCGGCCAGGGCGGCTTGGCCGACCGGCACCGAGCGGCGCTTGCCGCCCTTGCCCAGCACGATGACTTCGGCTTCGTCCAGGTTGAGCCAGCCGCGTGATTCATAGTCGGCCGAGCGCTCGTAGCGCAGGTCCAGCCCCACCAGTTCAGACAAACGCAGCCCGCTGGAATACAGCAATTCGAACATGGCCTGGTCGCGCAGCGGGGCCGGTTCGGTGGCGACCTGGGCCTGCGGGCGGTCGAGCAGCGCCTGGGTCTGTTCCACGGACAGGGCCTTGGGCAGGCCGCGCGGCGCCTTCGGGGCGCGCACGCCGGCGACGGGATTGCCGGCCAGGCCGATGGCAGGGGCCCACCACTGATAGAAGCCGCGCCAGGCCGCCAGCGTGCGGGCCAGGCTGCGCGGGCCGCGGCCCTGGGCATGTAGCCGCGCGACGAATTGGCGGATGTGGCCGTTGCTCAGCTTGTCCAGCGGCAGCTTGGCGCGGTCAGCCAGTTCGCGCAGGAAGTGCAGTTCGCGCCGGTAGCCGTCCAGCGTGTGGGGGGAATAGCGGCGGTTGGCTTCCAGATGGCGCAGCCAGGCGGCCATCGGGTCTGGCAGCGGGGCGTCCGGGGCTTGCGGGTCTGGCATGGCGTGCTCCGGAGCCCCCGCTGTCATGGGGATCAGGCCTTGGGCGCGGCCGGGTTCAGCCGGTGCAGCGCGGCCGAGGCCAGCTGGCCGATGGATTCCAGGAACGCGGTGCCCATGTCGGGGGTGAAGCGTTCGGCGTCGTCCGATCCCAGCACCAGCAAGCCTACGCTGGCGCCGTCGGCTTCCAGGCGCAGCGGCACCAGGGCCAGCGACTTGGGCTTGGCATCCAGCCAGCCGGCGGCCTCAAAGGCGGTGTCGGTGCCGCAATACGGTGTTTTCAGGCTGTCGGTGAAGGTGCGCACGTCTTGCGTGACGGGCTCGCCATAGCCGGTTTCGGGCAGGTCAGGCAGGTTCCACAGGCGCAGCGCCACATGGTTGATGTCGAACTGCTCGGCCAGGCCCAGCGCGATTTCGCCAGGCACCAGCTGCGGGTCGTTTTCGGACAGCAGGCGGCAGCACCACTTGGCGACGTGGCCGCCGATGGTTTCGTTGGCGGTGGCGTTGCGCACCAGTTCGTTCAGGCGCCATTCGAGTTCGCGGTTGCGTTCGCGCAGCGTGAGGATCTGGCGTTCGCCCAGCGAGATGGCGCGCGAGCCGTGCGGATGCGGCACCTGCAGCGTGGCGAAGACGTCGGCGTGCTGGTCGAAGAAGCCGGGATGTTCCTGCAGGAAAGCGGCGATGTCCTGGGCGGTGAAAGCGGTATCGGTCATGGGGTTATCGGTTCAGCGCCATGGAAAAGACGAGCTTGTCGATGTCGACCAGCCCCGTGAAGACGGATTCGGCCGGGCCGGTCATGCGCAACTGGCCGTCGGTCCAGGCGACGGTCAGCACGCCGCCGCGCGTTTGCACGCGCACCGGGGAATCGAGCAGGCCGCGGCGGATGCCGGCCGCGACCGCGGCGCAGGCGCCGGTGCCGCAAGCCAGGGTTTCGCCGGCGCCGCGTTCGTGCACGCGCAGCCGGATGTTGTGGCGGTCGACCACCTGCATGAAGCCGGCGTTGACCCGGCGCGCGAAGCGCGGGTGATTTTCGATCAGCGGGCCGATGACGGCGACGGGCGCGGTATCGACATTGTCGACCACCTGCACCGCATGCGGGTTGGAAATGGCCACGGCGGACAGGGCTACGTTTTGCGGCAGGCCGGCAGGCGCATCCAGCGGCAGCTCCCAGAGGGTGTCCTGGCCTTCGGTGCGCGATGTCAGTCCGGCGGTGTCAAAAGGCAATGCGGCCGGGTCGAAGCGGGTGCTGCCCATGTCGACGGTGACCTGTTCGTCGTCGCCTTCGTCCAGGACCAGAATGCCGGTGGCGATCTCGGCGCGCAGCGGATTGCGGTCGGACAGGCCTTGTTCGTGCACGAAGCGCACGAAGCAGCGCGCGCCGTTGCCGCAATGCTCGACTTCGCTGCCGTCGGAATTGAAAATGCGGTAGCGGAAATCGGCGTCGGGCCGGGTGGCGGGTTCGACCAGCAGGATCTGGTCGGCGCCGATGCCGAAGTGCCGGTCGCCGAGCGCGCGGGCGCGTTCGGGCGTCATTTCGATGGCCTGGCGAACGCCGTCGAGCACGACGAAGTCGTTGCCCGCGCCATGCATTTTGGTGAAGTTCCAGTTCATGGGGGGATTATCGCCCATTCTGGCGCGGGAAACCGCCAGCGCCGTGGCGCCGGCGGGCAATGTTGCGTGCGGGCGGCCTGGCCACTTGCGGCGTCCCGCCGCAGGGGCGCCCGCCGACTAGTAGATCTTGGCTTCGCCCGGCGGCCGGGTCTTGAAGCGGCGGTGGACCCAGTAGTACTGGCTGGGGCAGCGGCGCACCCAGGCTTCGAGCTCGCGGTTCAGGCGCGCGGTGGCGTCTTCCAGCGTGTCGTCTCCCGGGAAGTTTTCCAGCGGGGGCAGCACTTCGGCGTGGTAACGACCGGTTTCCGGATTCCAGAAATCCAGGATGGGCAGTACTGCCGCGTCCCATTTCTTGGCCAGCTGGGCGGTCGCCAGCAGGGTGGCCGCCTGGATGCCGAAGAACGGCACGAACACGGCGCCCTGGCGGCCGAAGTCCATGTCGGGCAGGTAATACACCGGGCGCGGTGCGCGCAGATGGCGGATCAGTTCGCGCACGCCATCCTTGCGGCTGACCAGGAAGACCTCGTTGAAACGCGCGCGTCCGGCGGCCACGACCGCGTCGATATGCGGGTCGCTTTGCGGGGTGTACATGGTGGCCGCGCTGGGTACTTCCATGGTCAGGCGGGTGGCGGCGGCGTCCAGGCCGATGAAGTGCGGCGCCAGCAGGATGACGGTGCGGCCCTGGGCGGTCAGTTCATTGATGCGTTCGGCGCCGCTTTGCGTGACCATGTCCTTGATGGCCTCGGGCGTGCCATACCAGAGCACGCCGCGGTCGACGATGGATTGCGCCAGGGCCCGGAAATGTTCGCGTACCCAGCGCTCGCGCACGGTTTCGGGTTGATCGGGAAAGCACAGTTCGAGATTGCGGCGCACGATGCGCGTGCGCGATTTGGCCAGGTGCATGGCCAGCCAGCCGAGCGCGGCGCCGATGCGTTGGCGGGTGCCGGGCCGCATGCGGCCGAACCATTTCAGCAGCGACACCAGCGTGCGCGTTTTTTTATCCGTTTTTGAATCGTTCATGGGCAAGGGTGAGGCATAAGACCTGGGCGGCGGAAGAGGCGCTGCGGTGGCGTCAGCCGGGTTCGGTGGCGGTGCCGTCGGCGGGCGCCGGCGGCGCGCCGCGGGGGGTCTTGTACCGGTTGTAGCTCCAGAGATATTGCTGCGGGCAGCGGCGGATCAGGGTCTCCATGGCGGCGTTCAGCAGCGCGGCCTGGGCCTGCGGGTCGGCGGGCAGGGGTTCGGGCACCCGCACATAATGGATGCGCCAGCCGCGGCCACCGGGCAAGCGTTCGCCGGCGGTCAGGATGATCGGCACGCCGGTCTGGGTGGCCAGCTTGCCGGGCAAGGTCATGGTGTAGGCCATGCGCCCGAAAAAGGGCGCCCAGACGCCGTCGCCGACGCCGGGCGCCTGGTCGGGCAGCATGCCCACCGATTCGCCGCGCCGCAGGGCGCGCACGAATTCGCGCACGCCTTGCATGGTGGCGGGCACGGCGTTGACGGCCGAGCTGTTGCGGGCGGTTTCCAGCAGCGGCGCCAGGATGTCCTTGCGCGGGGGGCGGAACATCACCGTCATGGGCATCTGGCGGGCCAGGTAGCGGGCGGTGATCTCGAAGCAGCCCAGGTGCGGGGTCAGGAACAGGATGCCGCGGTTTTCGGCGCGGGCGGCATCCACGATGGCGTTGTCGTCGGACACGACCTGGGCTAGGCTGGGCTCATTGCGGAACCAGACCCGCGGCATTTCCAGGATCATCGCGCCGGCCTCGCCCGCCGCCTGGCGGGCAAAGGCCGCGCCCGGGTAGCCGGCTTGGGCGGCATTGGCCTGCAGCCGGCGCCGGTATTTGCCTGGAAACGCATAGGCGGCGCGGCCAAGCAGGCGCCCCAGCGCGTGCGCGACGGGCAGGGGCAGGGCGGCAAACAGGCGGAACAGGACGAGCAGCATGCGGCAAATGAGTGAGATCGGGCATGGTGATGCCGGTGCTCGCGGGAAAGACCCCTCCCGCGGCACAAGCATAAGAATCGCATTTTCGCTTAAAATCGGCAGGTCGCCGAGTTAACCGACAACTTGCGGGGCGACGGCAGGGGTCAAGCGCATTGCGCGGCTCTTGCCAAATCCGCTAAAGCGTCGCGCCCAGATCAGCGTATGTCATGCAGTCCGGGGTGCAACGCGCCTCATGAACCTATGTCCCGGCGGTACCGGGCGCTAAAGGACGCATCTGTGGCCAACAACGACTTTCTCTTTACCTCCGAATCCGTCTCTGAAGGGCACCCCGACAAGGTAGCCGACCAGATTTCCGACGCGATCCTGGACGCCATTTTCACGCAGGACCCCAACGCGCGCGTCGCGGCCGAAACCCTGTGCAACACGGGTCTGGTCGTGCTGGCTGGTGAAATCACCACCACCGCCAACGTCGACTACATTCAGGTCGCACGCGACACGATCCGCCGCATCGGCTATGACAATACCGAATACGGTATCGACTACAAGGGTTGCGCGGTGCTGGTCGCCTACGACAAGCAGTCGCCGGATATCGCCCAGGGCGTGGACCGCAGCTCGGAAGACTACCTGAACCAGGGCGCGGGCGACCAAGGCCTGATGTTCGGCTACGCCTGCGACGAAACCCCCGACCTGATGCCGGCGCCGATCTGGTACGCGCACCGCCTGGTGCAGCGCCAGAGCGAACTGCGCAAGGACGGCCGCCTGCCGTGGCTGCGCCCTGACGCCAAGTCGCAAGTGACGTTCCGCTATATCAACGGCCGCCCGGCGGAAGTCGACACCGTGGTGCTGTCGACCCAGCACGCGCCCGACGTCACGCAGGACACCATCCGCGAAGCTGTCATCGAAGACATCATCAAGCCCAGCTTCCCCGAAGGCCTGATCACCCCGCAGACCAAGTTCCTGGTCAACCCGACCGGCCGCTTCGTCATCGGTGGCCCGCAAGGCGATTGCGGCCTGACCGGCCGCAAGATCATCGTCGACACCTACGGCGGCGCATGCCCGCACGGCGGCGGCGCGTTCTCGGGCAAGGATCCGTCCAAGGTCGACCGCTCGGCCGCTTACGCCGCCCGCTACGTGGCCAAGAACATCGTGGCCGCCGGCCTGGCGCGCCAGTGCCAGGTGCAGGTCAGCTACGCCATCGGCGTGGCGGAACCCATCAACATCACCGTCTACACCGAAGGCACCGGCGTCATCCCCGACGACCAGCTCGCCAAGCTGGTGCGCGAGCACTTCGACCTGCGTCCGAAGGGCATCGTGAACATGCTGGACCTGCTGCGCCCGATCTACACCAAGACCGCCGCCTATGGCCACTTCGGCCGTTCCGAACCGGAATTCTCGTGGGAAGCCGCGGACAAGGTCCAGGAACTGAAGAAGGCGCTGTAAACCGCGCGTTGTCAGCAAGAAAGCCCCTGCAAATCGGTATGCAGGGGCTTTTTTTTGCGCGTGCGGAGTGGATCACAGGCCCCAGGCCGACAAGTCTGGCGTGTGCAGGACGGGAGCCAGCAATCGTTCCAGCGCCGCGGCGCAATCGAGCATCGCCGCGTCGCCGCCGGCAGGCGCCAGCAACTGCACGGCCATGGACATGCCGTCGGCATCCAGGCCGGCGGGTAGCGCAATGGCCGCCGCGCCCAGGAAATTGGCCGGGCGCAACAGTTTGCCCAGGCCGGCGTGGCGCACGTCGGCCGCGTCCAGAGGTTGCGCGGCCTGGTCGCAGGCGGGCATCAGCAGCGCATCCAGGCCCTGCATCGCAGTCGCGAAGGCGGCCATGTCGGCTTGCCGCCGCTCGAGCGCGGCTTGGTAGTCCGCCTGTGTGATCCGGCCGCCAGCCGCGATGCGCGCGCGCACCACGTCCCAGAGCGGCTGCGCGGGGTCTTCGGCCAGCGCGCCGTAATAGCGATAGGCCTCGTAGGCCAGCACCAGCGAGTTGTCGTCCGCCATGCGGGCGAACGACAGTGAGGCGGGCGGATGCCAGGCTTCGGGCGTGCAGCCGGCCTGGTCCAGATGTTCCTGAGCGTCATGCCAGATCCGCAGGCCTTCGTCGGTCAGCGGGGCCGGCCAGGCTTGCGGCGCCAGGACGGCGATGGCGGCGGGCCGGCGCGTGGCCGGACGGCGCAGGTCGGCGATGCATCGGGGCGGCAGCGCCAGCGTCGCGGCGTCGTCGATGTCGGGGCCGGCCAGCAATTGCGTCAGCAGGCGGGCGTCCGCCACGCTGCGGGCAATGGGGCCCAGCACGTCCAGGGTGTCCGAAAGCGGCAGGCAACCGGCCCGGCTGATGATGCCGGAAGACGGCTTGTAGCCCACCACGCCGTTCAGCGCCGCGGGCGCGCGCACGGATCCGCCCGTATCGCCGCCCAGCGCCAGGGGCGCCAGGCCGGCTCCCACGGCGACGCCGGCGCCGCTGGACGAGCCGCCGGGGGCGCGCGCCTGGCGCGCATCCCAGGGGTTGCGCGCCGTGCCCTGCGTGGGGTTCTGGCCGGACAGGCCGAACGCGTATTCAGTCATGCGGGTCTTGCCCAGGATGGGCATGCCTTGTGCCGCCAACGCGTGCGCGGCCGCGGCGGTCTCATCGCTGATCACGCCGCGGCGGGTTTGCGAACCGCCGCTGGCGGTCGTGCCCGCCCAGTGCACGCTATCTTTGACCGCCACTGGCACGCCGTGCAGCGGACCCATCGAGATGCCGGCGGCCTGCAGGCGGTCGGCAGCGTCGGCCTGGGCCAGGGCGCGTTCGGCCGTGACCTCGCTGTAGGCAGCCAGTTGCGGCGCGCGTTCGATGCGATCCAGGAAGTGCGTGGTGACCTGGCGCGAGCTCAGTTCGCCGTCGCGGATAGCGCGGGCAAGTTCGCGGGCCTCTCGGAAATGCAGGGCAGTGTCGTGGTCTGGCATGGCTCTCACGGAAAAGAAAAAACTTTCCGGCCCTGGCGGGACCGGAAAGCGTGGGCTTGGCTGCAGTCTGCGTTATTTCAGCGACTGGCCCCGGGTTTCAGGCATGCGGATGAAGGTGATCAGCGTGATGACGGCGCCCGCCAGCACGTAATAGAAGAACCAGCGCTCCATGCCCTTGCTTTGCAGCCAGGTCAGCAGATAGGGCGTGGTGCCGCCCAGCAGCGCCACGACCAGGTTGTACGGCGCGCCGATGCCGACGGCCCGCACGCTGGTGGGGAACTGCTCGGACATGATGGCCGGCGCGATCGACGTATACATGGCGTACAGCACCAGGCCGAACAATTCGACGGCCAGGATCGAACCGAACGACGGGCCGAGCGTGCTCATCAGCGGATAGAAGAACACCAGGTAGCCGGCCGCGAAGAAGATCAGCTGCGGCTTGCGGCCAATGCGGTCGGACAGCATGCCGAACAGCGGCTGCACCAGCATGAAGACGATCAGCGCGACGGTGTTGGCGGCGAAGGCGACCTGCGGGTCGGCCTTGACCTGCCGGATGGCGTAGGTGGGCACGTAGGCGACGAAGATGTAGAACGCGAAGGTCGTCAGGATGGAAAAACCGACAATGCGCAGCACTTCGCGCGGGTGGTCGCGCAGCAGGGTGCGCAGCGGCTGCTTTTCGACGCCGGCTTTCTTGGCGTGCGAGAACGCTTCGGTTTCGGGAATCGAGCGGCGGATCCACATGCCGGCCAGGCCGCCCAGCGCGCCCAGGGCGAACGGAATGCGCCAGCCCCACGCGGCCATGTCGGCCTTGGTCAGGGTCGAGGTCAGGATCCAGCCCACGGCGGACGCGGCCAGGATACCCACCGCGGCGCTGAAGAAGACGAAGCTGGAATAGAAGCCGCGCTTTTCGGGCGGCGCCATTTCCGCCAAAAAGGTCGTGGCCGAGGCATACTCTCCGCCCAGCGACAGGCCTTGCAGCAGGCGCGCGGCGGTCAGCAGCAGGGGCGCGGCCAGGCCGATGGCGGCATAGGTGGGGGTGATGGCGATGATCAGGGAACCGCCCGCCATCATCAGGATCGTCAGGCCCAGCGCGGCCTTGCGGCCGTAGCGGTCCGAAAAGATGCCCAGCACCCAGCCGCCCACCGGACGCATGAAAAAGCCGACGGCGAAGATGCCGAAGGTGTAGAGCAGGGCGGCGGTTTCGTTGCCTTCAGGGAAGAACTGGCTGGAAAAGAAGATGGCGAACGACGCATAGATGGTCCAATCGAACCATTCGACGGCATTGCCTACACTTCCGGCCAGAATCGTGCGGGCCCGCGATACGGGCGCGGCGCTTGCCCCCTGCGTGGCGCGCAGGGTTGCGGATGGGGTGCTCATAAGGTCCTCAGGTATTTATTTTTGGTCAAATAGACCGTTTAATTTTGTGTTTTTATCAATGCGCGAACGTTAGATTAATGAATATGGTCACGTCAAGTAAGGGTAAGCCCCTAATGCCAGCGCTCGATGACACCGATCTGGCCTGCCTGATCGCCTTGCAGGCGGACCCGCGCGCGTCCTGGCGCGAGCTGGGCGCGGCCACCGGCATCGCCGAGCGCACCGTGGCGCGGCGCATCAAGCGGCTGATGGACGCCGACGCCTTGCGCGTCATCGCCGAAGCCGACCCGCTGGCCACCGGCCGCGGTGTGGTGCTGCACGCCTGGGTGCGCTGCCGCTCGGGCCGCGTGCCCGAGGTGGCCGAGGCGCTGGCGGGGCTGGATATGGCGCAGCTGGTGGTGACGCTGGCGGGCCGGGCCGACCTGATGGCTGAATTGACGCTGGCGGATGCGGCCGACATGCCGGACGTGGTGACGCGGGTGTTGCCGTCGATCGACGGTGTCGAGCAGGTGGAAGCCCGGCTGGTGCTGCGCCCGTTCCGCCGCGCGGGCCAGTGGCGCATCCAGGCCGGCGCGGCCGGCGCGCAGGACGCGTTGGAGCCGCGACCGGCGTCGCAGCCGCCGGCCGCGCTGACCGAGCCTGAGCAGCGCATCGTGGCCCACCTGATGCGCGACGGCCGTGCCAGCCTGGCCGAATTGGCCGCGCATGCCGACGTCAGCGAGCCTACCGCCCACCGCTTGCTGCAGCATCTGGTGGACCGGCGCGCCCTCAGCTTCCGGGTGGAAGTCGAGCCTGCCTTGGTGGGGTTTCCCGTCGAGGCCGTGATTTCGGTACAAGTGCGCCCGCAAGCGGTCGACGCCCTGGCTGCGCACCTGGCGCTGGATCCGAATACGCGCTGCCTGTTCGGCACCAGCGGCGCATCGCAGCTGTTCTGGCACGTGCTGTGCCGCGACAGCCTGCATTTGTGGGACGTGGTGACGCGCAGGCTGGGCGAGCTGGACGGTGTACTGGCCAGCGAGGTCGGCGTGGTGATGCGCGCCTATAAGCGTTGCGGCATTGTGCGCGAAGGCGCGCGGCTGGGCGGCGAGGCCTGATCCGTCAGCCACGCCGCCGCGGGGCCGGCTGGATGTCCGGGCCGCCCCGCGCCGTCAGCGCCTAGGCGCCCAGATAGGCGCGCGCCAACGCGCCATCCGCCGCGATCTCCCGCGCGGTGCCTTGCGCCGCGACGCGGCCTGATTCCAGTACATAGGCGCGGTCGGCCAGGGAGAGCGCCAACGCGGCCATCTGGTCCACCAGCAGGATCGTCATGGATTCCGCCCGCAGGCGGTCCAACGCTTCAAACAGCTCGTCGATGATCTTGGGCGCCAGGCCCAGCGACGGTTCGTCCAGCAGCAGGATCACCGGTTTAGACATCAGCCCGCGCGCGATCGCCAGCATCTGCTGCTCGCCGCCGGACAGCAGGCCGGCGCGCTGATGCAGCCGTTCGCGCAGCCGCGGAAAGCGCGCCAGCATCTCTTCTACCCGCGCCTCGCGGTCGCCCGGGCGCAGGAAGGCGCCCAGCCGGATGTTGTCCAGCACGGTCAGGTCGGGGAAGACCTGGCGGCCTTCGGGCACCAGCACCAGCCCGCGCGCCACGATGCGGTCGGCGGTCAGGCCCTGCAGTTCCTGCCCTTGCAGATGCATGCCGCCTTGCGCCGGCCGGTGCAGGCCCGCCAGCGTGCGCATCAACGTCGATTTGCCGGCGCCATTGGCGCCCAGCAGCGCCACCATTTCGCCCTGGCGCACTTGCAGGTCGATGCCGTGCAGCACCGGGTTGGCGCCGTAGCCCGTGGTCAGGCTGCCCACGCCCAGCACCTCGGGCGCGATGCCCGCGCCAGCCGGACGTTCGCGCGCGGCGGGGGCGCGGCGCGCGGCCTCGTCGCCCAGGTAGGCCTGCCGCACCGCATCCGATTGCTGGATGGCGGCGGCCGTGCCTTGCGCCAGCTCGCGGCCCGCGTCGATGGCGACGATGTGGTCGGACACGCCCATCACCAGTGCCATGTCGTGCTCGACCAGCAGCACCCCCGCGCCGGCGTCGGCGATGCGCCGCAGCAGCCCAGCCAGGCGGGTCTTGTCTTCCCGCGACAGCCCCGCCGCCGGTTCGTCCATCAGCAGGATGTCGGCGTCGGTGGCCAGCGCACGGGCAATCTCGACCAGCCGCCGGTCCACATGCGGCAGGTCGGCGGCGGGCGTGTCCAGCGCGCCGGTGTAGCCGCAGAAGGCCAGCAGCGCGCGGGCCCGTTCGCGCGCATCGCGCGCCAAGTAGCGGCGCGACGCCAGCAGCCCGCCCAACCGGCCGCCCAAGAGGCCCAGCGCCACGTTGTCTTCGACGCTGAGCGTGTCGAACAATTGCGAGGTCTGGTAGGTGCGCGCGATGCCGCTGCGCGCCACCCGGTAGGCGGGCAGCGCCGCGAGGGATTCCTGCCCCAGCGCGACCGCGCCGCGGGTCGGCTGGTAATAGCCGCTGAGCATGTTGATGACCGTGGACTTGCCCGCGCCGTTCGGGCCGATCAGCGCCGTCACCGCCGCGGGCGCGACGGTGAACGACACTTCCTGCACCGCGCGTACGCCGCCGAAGGTCATGGTCAGCGTGTCGGCGCGCAAAGCGCGGCGCGGCCTGCCCGTGGCCGGAATACCACCCTGCGTCGGCGTCAGCCGCAGCGCTTGCCGGCCACGCCGCCAGCGTCCCAGCAAACCGGCCGCGCCGTCGGGCGCGGCCCACAGCACCACCAGCAGGAAGGCGCCAAAGAACAGCAGGCGGTATTCCTCCAGGCCCGACAGCATTTCGGGCAGCAGGCCGACCACCACCGCGCCCAGCAGCGGCCCGGCCAGCGAACCCGCGCCGCCGATGGTCACCGCCAGCACGAAAAGAATGGACTGCATGAAGTTGAAATTGTGCGGCGTGATCATGCCGGCCTGCGGCGCGTACAGCCCGCCCGCCAGGCCTACCACCGCCGCCGACACCATGAAGGCGACGGCCTTGACCACCAGCGGATTGATGCCGATCGACTCGCTGGCGGTTTCGCTGTCCTTGACTGCCCGCATCGCCGCGCCCCAGGTGCCACGGGCCAGCAGGGCGTAACCGGCCAGCGCGGCGAACACCGCCACGATGGCCAGCATCGCCACGCCGCGGTCACCGCCCAGGCTGCCAAGCGCGGGCTGGGCGATGCCCATCAGGCCGTTCTGGCCGCCCGTGAGATCACCGCCTTCGATCAGCACGTGTTCCACGATGAAGCCGAACGCGATGGTGATCATCGCCAGGTAAGGCCCGCTCACCCGCAGCGCTGGCACGGCCAGCAGCAGGCCGAAGGCGCCGGCGACCAGCGCGGCGGCCGGCCACGCCAGCCAGAAGCTCCAGCCCGCCTGTCCAGTCAGGATCGCGACTGTATACGCGCCGATCGCATAGAACGCCGCGTGGCCGAAGGACATCTGTCCGGTCAGCCCCAGCAGCACATTCAGGCCGATGCCCGCCAGCGCCAGCAGCGCCACGTTGCCCAGCACGAAGACGTAGTAACCGTTGACGCTGGCGGCCAACGCCAGGCTGGCGGCGGCCAGCAGGGCGTAGACGGCCAGCGCCGCCGGGAAGGATGCGACGTGTTTGCCCATCAGACTTTCCTTGTGGCGGCACGGCCGAACAGCCCGTTGGGGCGCGCCGCCAACATGACGATCACCAGCGCGAAGCTGATGATCTGCGTATAACCGGAACCCAGTGTCACCGTGATCAGCGCTTCGACCACGCCGAACAGCAGGCCCGCGATCATGACGCCCCAGGCGCTGGTGATGCCGCCCAGGATAGCCACCACGAAGGCCTTCAGGCCGAACAGCGTGCCCATGTCGGCCTGTACGTTGAACAGCGGCGCGACCAGCGCACCGGCGATGCCCGCGAACAGCGTGGACACGGCAAAGGCCGCCATGATGGCGTGGCGCACGGGAATGCCCATCAGGCGCGCGGCGTTCGGGTTCTGCACCACGGCCAGCAGCGCCACGCCCCAGCGGGTGCGGCGCGACAGTGCGTGCAGGGCGGCCGCCAGCGCCAGGCCGATCAGCGGAATCAGCAATTGCAGTGGATACACGCCCAGGCCCAGGCCGCCGATTTCAAGCGGCGCCTGCGCCAGGGGCGAAGGCAGGCTGCGCGGTTCCTTGCCGAAGGTGAACATCACCACGTTGTCCAGCACGATGCCCAACGCCACCGTCGACATGAGCCACGCATTGGAGCCGCGGCTGGCGAACGGCCGCACCGCCAGCCGTTCCACCACCAGGCCGTACAGCGCGCACAGCGCCAAGGCCGGCGGCAGCGCGGCCGCGAGCGGCCAGCCCAGCGTCTGCGCAAAGGTATAGGTCAGCACCGCGCCCAGCATCATGGAGCTGCCCTGGGCGAAATTGACCGTGCCCGAGACGGCGTAGGTCAGGTAAAAGCCCAGGGCCATCAGCCCGTACATGCTTCCCAGGCCCAGGCCGCTGACAATGGCGGACATCCACAACATGCGTGTCTCCTGCTGGCGATTGCGTTGGCGAGCCGGCCGCTTACTGCGCACCCGCGACGGGAAGGATGCGGTTGTCCACGAAGTGGGTCCACACGTAGTCGTTCTCGCGCAGCGCATCGTGCGAGGCGGGCGTGAAGGGCTGCTCGTAGGTCTTGATCAGGCCTTCGTACTTGCCGATCTTGTAGAAGCCCTGGCGCACCGCGTCGCCGTCGGTGGAACCGGCCTGGCTGATAGCCAGCGCCGCCAGCCGCATGCCGTCGTAGGCGTTGGCCACGCCCACCGCCGGGGTGATGTCCTGCGGCCCCTTGATGTCGGAATACTTGGCCTTGAGCGCCTGCATCACCTTTTCACCCACCGGGCCTTGCTTGCCGAAGAAGCTGTAGGTCTGCACGAAGTGCACGTTCTTGGCGTTGGGGCCGGCCAGCTCGGTGAAGCGTCCGCCCGCCGGACCCCAGTGCGACACCACCGGCACTTTCCAGCCCATGCGGTCCAGCGACTTGACCACCTGCGCCGACGGGCCCACGTTGCCCACCAGGAACAGCGTGTCCGCGCCGGCCGCCTTCAGGCGGCTCAGTTGCGGCGTCACATCCAGGTCGTTGGGCTGGAATTTCTCGACCCCGGCCGGCGCGATCTTGGCGGCCGCCAGCGCGGCGTCCAGGCCCTTTTCGTTGGATTCGCCCCATGGGTTGTTCACCAGGATCATGCCCGGCTTGGCGCTTTGGAACGTCTTTTGCGCGTACTGCACCATGGCGCTGTCGACGATCTCGTCCATGGCCGACACGCGGAACACGAAGTTCGGGTTGCCCTTGTTCTGCGTGATCGCGGTGCCCGCGGCCCAGGGGCCCATGAACGGCACTTTTTCCTGGTTCACGATGGGCACGATCGCCATCGACACCGGCGTGTCCAGGCCGCCGAACAGCACGGCAACCTTTTCCTTGTAGATCAGTTCGCGCGCCGCGGCCATGCCCTTGGCCGGGTTGCCTTCGTCATCGCGCCGCACCAGCACGATCTGGCGGCCGCCCAAGAGGCCGCCGCCAGCGTTGATCTCGTCGATCGCAATGGTCATGCCGCGCGTCAGCGCTTCGCCTGCCCGCGCCGATTCACCCGACAGGGCGGTGATCAGGCCGATCTTGATCGGGTCGGCGGCCAGCGCCGGTTGCAGGGCCAGGCCGGCTGCGAAAAGGGCGGCGCCAGTGGCGCGAAGCAGGAAGGAACGGCGGGTCGGGGTCATCGGGCACTCCTGGAAAAGTGGAACGGATCTTGCATGGGTTCAAGGGCTGCTCCGGTTCGTTATGCAAGATCCATGCCACCCGGAATGCCGGATTTCATCCGCACGCGTCCAGGCGCTGCTCCAGGGGAAAAGAACGGTTTTCTAGATCGTTTGTCAGCGTGGCATCCAAATTTTGTTTCCAAAACAGCCAGTTTTTTGTTCACAATCACGCATCAGGATTTGCACCAAAATGAATCCATCCTTGCTCCAAAGCACCAATGCGGGGCGCGACGCCCCGGCGTCCTGGACCCCGGCGCCGCTGGCCTGCCATGGCCGTTTTCCGTATCAGCCCATCACCGGGCGGCCGGACTACGCCTGGCCGAACGGGGCGCGGCTGGCCGTGTACCTGGGCTTCAACATCGAGCATTTCGCCTTTGGCGAGGGCTTGGGCGCAGAGCTGGGGCCCGCTTCGCCGCACCCCGACGTGCTCAATTACGCCTGGCGCGAGTACGGCAACCGGGTGGGCGCGTGGCGCTGTCTTGAACTGTTCGACGAACTGAACCTGCCCGCCGGCGCGCTGATCAATACGGCGCTGTATGAACACTGTCCCGAACTGGTCGACGCCTGCCTGGCGCGCGGCGACGAACTCATCGGGCACGGCTACAGCAACGCTCACCGCCAGGGCGGCCTGTCCGAACCCGACGAACGCGCGCTACTGGAACACTGCCGCGACCGCATCGGTCAGCACGCCGGCAGCGCGCCCGCCGGCTGGTTGTCGCCCTGGATATCCGAAAGCCGCGCCACGCCGGACCTGCTGGCCGAAGCCGGCTACCGCTACACGCTGAACTGGTGCCACGACGACCAGCCCATGCGCATGCGCACCCGGGCGGGCGACCTGTGGGCCATTCCGTATCCGCAGGAACTGAACGACATTCCCATGATCATGGGCCGCAAGATGGACGCCCGCGACTTTGCCGATATGATTCTTGACCAGTTCGAGGAAATGCGGACCCAGGCGCAGCGCCAGCCGCTGGTCATGGGCATTGCGCTGCATCCCTACATCGTGGGCCAGCCTTACCGGCTGCGGCATCTGCGCCGGGCGCTGGCGCCGTTGGCCGCCGCGCGCGACCGGGGAGAAATCTGGTTCGCCACGCCCGGCGACATCTGCCGCCATGTCGATGGCCTGGCTTGCGCCCGCTGATCCTCGACCCTCCCGCGACCTTCCTGCCGAGTCCCGCCATGCCTACCCGCAGCCCCGCCAAACCCCGTGCCACGCCGGCCGTCAAGCGCCGTCCGGCCGTCGTTGCCGCGGCCCCGGCCGACGACACCGCGCCCGATGCCGACCAGGAACGCCGTATCTGCGAGGCCGTCTACGAAAGCGTGATGAGCCAGCGCCTGACGCCCGGCACCAAGCTGCCCGAGGCGGCCCTGTGCGACATCTTCGGGGTCTCGCGTTCCGTGGCGCGCAAGGCCCTGCAGCGCCTGGCGCACGAACACGTGGTGGACCTGCATCACAATCGCGGCGCCGTGGTGGCCGAACCCACGCCCGAAGACACGCGCCAGATCTTCCAGGCGCGGCGGGCGCTGGAGGCCGCCTTGCTGCCGCTGGCCGCGGCCCGCGCCACCAAGGCCGACTACGCCTCGCTGCGCAAGCAGCTGCGCGACGAGCACGCCTTGCTGCACCGCGCCGGGCAACCGGCCTGGGCGCGGCAGGCCAGCGCCTTTCATGTGCGGCTGGGCGAGCTATCGGGCAATGGCATCCTGCACGGCTACCTGGCCGAGCTGGTGTCGCGCTGCTCGCTCATCGTGGCGCTGTACGAGCCGCCCGGCAACGCCGCCTGCGAACATGGCGAACACGTGCTGATCGTGGACCTGATGGAACGCGGGCAAGTGGCCGAGGCCGTGAAGATCAACGACAACCACCTGGCGGACCTCGAACGGCGCATCAGCCTGGAACGTCCCCAACCCGCGCAAACCCTTGCCCAGATGCTGGGACTGGCCTGACATGGATATCGACTTCGAATCAATCACCGAATACCAGCGCTACAAGCTCATGGCGAGCCTGATCGTGCCGCGGCCGATCGCGCTGATCACCACCTTGTCGGAAACCGGCGTGGTCAACGCCGCGCCCTTCAGCATGTTCAACATGCTGGGCGAGGATCCGCCCATCGTCATGGTCAGCATCAACCGCCTGGAAGATGGCAACCTGAAGGACACGGCGCGCAACATCGTGCGCACCGGCGAATTCGTGGTGCACCTGACCGACGAAGCCATGGCCGAGAAAATGCATCGCTGCGGCGACCGCCTGCCGTCCGACGTCAGCGAGCTGGCGCATGCCGGCCTGGACGCCGCGCCCAGCCAGCGGGTGGCGCCGCCGCGCATTGCGCAGGCGCCGGTGGCGTTCGAATGCACGCTATATGAAACCCTGGAAACCGCCAGCCGCCAGATCTTCATTGGGCAAGTGCGCTGGTTGCACGCGCGCGACGGCCTGATCGACACCGAGACCTGGCGCGTGCGCCTGCAAGACTATTTTCCGGTGGGCCGTTTCGGCGCCAGCTTTTACGTCACCACCCGCGACCGCTACGCCATCGGCGGTGGCGACACGCCGGCCAGCACGGCCATCGACGAGATCTAGGGCCCGTGCGCGGCAGGCGGCCTTGCCCTCCGCCCGGCGCGCGGCTGCCGGACTTGTCGCGTCACCAGACCGCCGTCTGCGAGCCCGGCGCGCGCAAATGCCGGGCAAAGCGCTGCGCCAGGAAATCGACGAATGCCAACGTCTTGGCCGGCAGGTTCAGGCGTTCTGGATACAGCACATGAATGTCCGCCGCCGGCGTGGCCCATTCCGGCAACACCAGGCGTAGCCGTCCGGCGCGCAGGTGGGCGGCGGTTTCCCATTCGGACCGCATCACGATGCCGTGGCCGTCCAGCGCCCATTCCAGCGCGCTCTGGCCGTCGTTGGAGCTGACCGGGCCGCGCACTTTCACCGTCTCCGCGCGTTGGCCGGCCTCGAGCCGCCAGGTGCCGTAGGCGACGTCGTTTTCGCGCACCACGATGCAGCGGTGGCGTTGCAGATCGCCCGGCGTGCGCGGTTCGCCATAGGTGTCCAGGTAGCGCGGCGACGCGCACAACAGCCGCCGGTTGGAGGCGATCTTGCGCGCGGTCAGGCGGGCGTCGGGCAGGTCGCCGAAGCGCACCGCCACGTCGAACCCTTCTTCGATCAGGTTCAGGGGCCGGTCGGTCAGGCGCAACTGCACCTCGACGTCGGGGTACTGGCGCGCAAAGTCCGACACGGCGGGCGCGACGTGAGCGCGGCCAAAGCCGAACGTGGCGTTCAGGCGCAGCAGGCCCTGGGGCTGCGCGCGGCTGCTGGACACGGAACGTTCCAGCGCCTGCAGGTCGGCCAGGATGCGGCCGCCCTCGGCCAGGTACAGCTCGCCTTCCTGCGTGACGCTGACGCGCCGCGTGCTGCGGTTCAGCAGGCGGACACCCAGCCGCTGCTCCAGCTTGGCCAGGCGCGTGCTGACGGCGGGCGGCGTCAGGCCCAGTTCACGCGCGGCCGCCGACAGGTTGCCGTGTTTGACCAGCAGCGAAAAGAACGCAAGGTCCGACAGCGCATCCATGGATTTATTTATAAATAAAATTTAATAAAGATTTAGTTTATCCATTAATTATAAGAATAGAACCGGCCTATACACTGGGTTCACCGATACGCAGAGCCGCCCGACGCGGCCATCCAAGAGGAGACCCACCCCATGAAGACCCCTTACGCATTGCGCACGCTGGCCGCGGCGGCCATGGCCGCCATGTCCGCCTGTTGGCTGGCGCCGGCCGTTGCCGCCGACGCGTTTCCCCAGCGCCCCATCACCCTGGTGGTGCCGTTCGCGCCGGGCGGCAGCGTGGACATTGCCGCCCGGCTGATCTCCGACGCCTGGGGCAAGGCCCTGGGCCAGAGCGTGATCGTGGAAAACCGCGCCGGCGCGTCCGGCAACATCGGCATGGCCGCCGTGGCGCGCGCCGAGCCCAATGGCTACACGCTGGCCATCAACACGATGTCGCTGGCGATCAACCCGGCGCTGTTCAAGACCATGCCGTTCGACACCGCGCGCGACCTGCGCTCGGTGGGTACCGTCGGCACTTCACAGCACGTGCTGACCGTGACGCCGTCGCTGCCGGTGGACAACGTGAAGGCGCTGCTGGAGTACATCCGCGCACGTCCCGCCAACGAACTGAGCTTCGGTTCGGCCGGCACCGGCAGCACCTTCCACATGGCCGCGGAATTGTTCAAGTCGGTCTCGGGCACGCAGATCCTGCACGTGCCCTACAAGGGCGGCGGCCCGGCCATGGTGGACACCATCAGCGGCCAGGTGCAGATGAGTTTTCCGGTGCTGTCGGCGGCCAAGCCGCAGGTTGATGGCAAAAAGCTCAAGGCGTTGGGCGTCACTGGCACCACGCGTTCGCCGCTGTTGCCGGACGTGCCCACCATCGCCGAGTCCGGCCTGCCCGGCTACGCCTTCAACACCTGGTTCGTGATCAGCGCGCCCGCCGGCACGCCGCAGGCCGCGGTGGACACGCTCAACGCCAAGCTGGCCCAGGCGTTGCAATCGCCCGCGCTGGCCGAACGCATGGGCCGCGAAGGCTTCGAACCGCTGATTTCCACCCCGGCCCAGACCGACGCCATGGTCGCCGGCGAAATCACGCGCTGGGCCGGCATCGTCAAGGACGCCGGCATCGAGGCCAACAACTGACGTCCGGCAAAGGTTTCATCGCGCCCCGCGCGGGCGCGCTTTTTCGCAAGGAAGCATCGACATGCCCGGCATGACGCTATACGACAAACTGGTGGCCAGCCACGAAGTGGCCCGCATCGACGACGAGCACATCCTGCTGTACGTGGATCTGCACATCATGAATGAATACACCAGTCCGCAGGCCTTCAGCGGCCTGGCCGCGCGAGGCCGCCAAGTGCTGCGGCCGGGGCAGCAGATGGCGGTGGTGGACCACATCATCCCGACGCATCCGGTGCCCGCCGCGCTGCGCGTCATTCCGGATGACGCCTCGGCGCGCCAGGCGCGCAACCTGAAGCGCAATTGCGACGAGCAGGACATCGCGCTGTTCGACACCACCGACCCCTTGCAAGGCATCGAGCACGTCATCGCGCCCGAACACGGCATGATCCTGCCCGGCATGGTGGTGCTGTGCGGCGACAGCCACACCACGACCTACGGCGCGCTGGGCGCGCTGGGCTTTGGCATCGGCACGTCGGAAGTCGAGCATATCCTGGCGACCCAGACGCTGGTGTACCGGGTGGCGCGCAACATGCGCATCCGTGTCGACGGCCAGTTGCCCGCCGGCGTGTCCGCCAAGGACCTGGTGATTTATGTGGTGCATCGCATTGGCGCCCAGGGCGCGCGCGGCCATGCGGTGGAATTCTGCGGCAGCGCCATCGCCGGCCTGTCGGCCGAAGCGCGCATGACCCTGTGCAACATGACCGTGGAAGCCGGCGCCCGCGCCGCGTTGATCGCACCGGACGCCACCACCGATGCCTACGTGGCCGCGCATGCGCCCCAGCTGCATGGCGCGGAACGGGCGCAGGCGCGGGCCTACTGGGCCACGCTGCATAGCGACGCGGACGCTGTCTTCGACGTCGAGCACGGGTTCGACGCCACCCAGATCGCGCCGTTCGTCACCTGGGGCACCAGCCCCGACCAGGCGATGCCGGTCACCGGCACCGTGCCAGACCCGCGGACCGAGCCCGACGCGCTGGCGCGCCTGGCGCTGGAAAAGGCCGTGGAGTACATCGGCCTGCAACCCGGCGCGCCGATCGCCGGCGTGCCGATCGACCGGGTGTTCATCGGGTCCTGCACCAACGGCCGCATCGAAGACCTGCGCGTGGTGGCCGACGTGGTGCGCGGCCGCCAGGTCGCGGCTGGCGTGCGGGCCATGGTGGTGCCGGGCTCGGGGGCCGTGCGCGCCCAGGCTGAAGCCGAGGGCGTGGCCGCCGCGTTGATCGCCGCCGGCTTTGAATGGCGCCAGCCGGGCTGTTCGATGTGCCTGGCCATGAACGACGACGTGCTGCGTCCTGGCGAACGCTGCGCCTCCACCACCAACCGCAACTTTGAAGGCCGCCAGGGCAGGGCGGGGCGCACCCACTTGATGAGCCCGGCCATGGCCGCTGCCGCCGCGCTGGCCGGCCGCATCGTCGACGTGCGCGACCTGGAGCAAACACGATGAACCAGACCATCCAGGGCGTTGCCGCGCCCTTGCCGTATTCCAATCTGGACACCGACCAGATCATGCCCAAGCAGTTCCTGCGCATCATCGACAAGGCGGGCCTGGATCGCGGCCTGCTGTACGACCTGCGCTTTGACGCCGACGGCGCGCCACGGCCGGATTTCGTGCTGAACCAGCCTGCCTATGCGGGCGCCTCGATCCTGGTGGCCGGACCGAACTTCGGCTGCGGTTCCAGCCGCGAACACGCGGTGTGGGGCCTGATGCAGTTCGGCATTCGCGCCGTGGTCGCCGCCAGCTTCGGCGAAATCTTCTACTTCAACGCCCTGAACAACGGCTTGCTGCTGGTGAGCCTGCCGCCCGCCGAGGTCGACGCGCTGCTGGCGCGGGTGTCCGCGCCGGTGTCCAATATGGCCAGCAACCACGTCGAGATCGACGCGCTGGCCGGCACGGTGCGCGCGGCCGACGGCTGGACGGCCACGTTCGACCTGCCGGCGCGCCACCGCCGCATGTTCTCGCAAGGGCAGGACATGGTCGGCGCGTCGTTGCAGCAACTGGCGGATGTGGAACACTTCGAGGCCGGCCACTGGGCTCGGCATCCGTGGATGAAAGACGTGGCGCGCCGTGTGCGCGACCGGCTGGACAACTGAGAGGCGCAGACCGCAATGACCGCATTCTTCGATCTTCCCGTGCAACGCCACGAGGTCAACGGCATCCGGATCGCCGCCCGCTTGGACGGCGCCGGGCCGCCGCTGCTGCTGCTTCATGGCCATCCGCAGACCCACGCCATCTGGCACAAGGTCTGGCCCGAGCTGACCCGCCATCACACCTGCGTGGCGGCCGACCTGCGCGGCTATGGCGACAGCGACAAGCCGCCCGCCTCGACGGATCACGCCGCCCACTCCAAGCGCGAGATGGCCGCCGACATGGCGGCGCTGATGCGCACGCTCGGGCATGAGCGCTTTGACGTGCTGGCGCACGACCGCGGCGCCCGCGTCGCCCACCGCCTGGGGCTGGACCATGCCGCGGCGGTCGGGCGCATGATGCTGCTGGATATCGCGCCCACGCTCGACATGTACGAGAACACCACCCGGGCGTTCGCGCAGGCCTACTACCACTGGTTCTGGCTGATCCAGCCGGCGCCCATGCCCGAGACCATGATCGAACGCGACCCGGTCTTCTATCTGCGGTCGGTCATGGGCGGACGCCCTGGCGGGTTGGCGCACTTTTCGGCCGAGGCCATGGCCGAGTACGAGCGCACGGCCCGGCTGCCGGGCTGGGCCACCGGCATCTGCGAAGACTACCGCGCGTCCGCCACGCTGGACCTGGAGCACGACCGCCAGGGGCGCGAGGCGGGCGAACGCCTGCGCATGCCGCTGCGGGTGTTGTGGGGCGAACGCGGCGCGGTGGGCCGCAATTTCGACGTGCTGGGGCTGTGGCGCGCGGTGGCGGACGAGGTCTCGGGCGGCGCCTTGCCGGGCGCCCATTACCTGGCCGAAGAGACCCCCGACGCGCTGTTGCGCGAGGTTGCCGGATTTTTCGGCTGGCCGCACTAGGCAGGCCTCGACGCCGACGGCTGGGCGTGGTGCAGGCCCAGCTTGCGAAGGGCGGGCGCCTGGCATTCCGGCCCGCCACGGCGCTTTGCCGCGCTGTCAATCAAGCCACGCCGGACAATAGGGCTATCAAAAAAGGGACGTAACCCTGGTGTTAACCTTCGGCCCATGAATCGTTCCTTTGCCGATCTGACCGAATTGCCCGACCCCGAGGACGCCCAACGCGCGTTCCGGGCCACGGATTCCCCGTGCGTTGCCGTATGTTCCACGCTGTTTGACGACATCTGCCGGGGCTGCGGGCGCACGGCCATGGAAGTGGCCAATTGGGTCTTCATGACGGAAGAGGAAAAGCGCGAGGTCTGGATCCGCATCAAGGCCCAGGGGTATCCCCGCCGCAACAACTAGGCTGTGCTGATGGGCCCTGGGACCCGCCGTCTTGGGCGTGTCACATGCCGCGGGCTAAATCGCGGTGTCGCCCACTTCCGGCCTCATCATGCGCATCGTTCTGGTCACGGATGCCTGGCATCCGCAAGTCAATGGCGTCGTCCGCACCTGGACGACCATGCAGCAGATCCTGAATGAATGGGGCCACGAACTGATCGTGGTGAACCCCCAGGGCAGCCGGACCGTGCCGGCCCCGTCCGAGCCCGACCTGCGGCTGTGCCTGCGGCCCGGCAAGCAATTGCGCCGCATCCTGGGCGACATCGTGCCCGATGCGCTGCACATCGCCACCGAAGGTCCGCTGGGGCTGGCGGCGCGCAGCATGGCGCTGTCGCGCGGCTGGCGCTTCACGACCTCGTTCCACACCATGTTTCCCGACTACCTGCAGGCGCGCATGGGCATTCCGGCGGCGTTGCCGTGGCGCTACCTGCGCTGGTTTCACCGGCCGTCGCAATGCGTGCTGGTACCTACGCCCACGGTGCGCGACATCCTGGTGCGCCGCGGGCTGGCCAATCTGCGGGTCTGGTCGCGCGGCGTGGACCCGCGCAAGTTCCAGCCCACCCCCGGCCTGGCGTTCCAGGATCTGCCTCGTCCCGTTTTCCTGTCCGTCGGCCGTGTCGCGCGCGAAAAGAACCTGGATGCCTTCCTGGCGCTGGACCTGCCGGGCAGCAAGGTGGTGGTGGGGGCGGGACCCGACGAGGCGCGCCTGAAAAAGCGCTTCCCCCAGGCCGTGTTCATGGGCATGCAGAACGACGATGCCCTGCCGGCGTTCTACGGCGCGGCCGACGTATTCGTCTTTCCCAGCCTGACCGACACCTTCGGGCTGGTCATGCTGGAAGCCATGGCTTGCGGCACGCCGGTGGCGGCCTTCCGCAGCGAAGCGCCGCTGGCGGTGGTGGCGCAAGGCGTCACCGGTATCCTGGATGACGACCTGGCCCATGCCTGCCGCGCCGCGCTGCCGCTGGACCGCCACGCCGTGCGCGAACATGCCCTGACGCGAAGCTGGGATTCGGTGGCCTCCGACCTGCTGGCGTCGCTGGTGCCCCTGACCTCCGGCGCCGAGATCGACAGGCGCCTGGCCCGGGCGGGGTGAACGGCGCCGGGCGGGACGCGCCGTCCGCGGCGAGAGCCGTGCGGGACGTTCCCCCTGGCGAGCCAAACCGGTACAATGCTTGCCAATCCTGAGGAGCGTTGCGACGACCATTGATCATTCGGTCGCCAGGCTCAGGAATTCCTGTTCAAGCGCTGCGCATCGCGCGGCGCTACAGCAACGGCGCTCACCTTTGTCGCGTACGGCGGAAAAGGCGAGCACTCGATTGTCGTGGTGGTTTCGCGTTGTCCGGCCGTATCGTGCGCCGTTCGTTATTCACGTGGAGCCTACACACCATGAACGCTGTAACCGATAAGTCCTTCTCCGATTACCTGGTCGCCGATATGTCGCTGGCAGGCTGGGGCCGTCGCGAGCTGGCCATCGCCGAAACCGAAATGCCCGGCCTGATGGCCATCCGCGAAGAGTTCGCCGCCAAGCAGCCGCTCAAGGGCGCCCGCATCGCCGGCAGCCTGCACATGACCATCCAGACCGGCGTGCTGATCGAAACGCTGGTGGCCCTGGGCGCCGAAGTGCGCTGGGCCTCGTGCAACATCTTTTCCACGCAAGACCACGCCGCCGCCGCCATCGCCGCGTCGGGCACGCCGGTCTTCGCCGTCAAGGGCGAAACGCTGGAAGAATACTGGCAATACACCCACAAGATCTTCGAATGGCCCAATGGCCAGAACGCCAACATGATCCTCGACGATGGCGGCGACGCCACGTTGATGCTGCACCTGGGCACCAAGGCCGAGAAAGACATCTCGGTGCTGGCCAACCCGGGCAGCGACGAAGAGCGCGTGCTGTTCGCCGCCATCAAGGAAACGCTCAAGCGTGATCCGAAGTGGTACTCGACCCGCCTGGCCCTGATCAAGGGCGTGACCGAAGAAACCACCACCGGCGTGCATCGCCTGTACCAGATGTCGCAAAAGGGCGAGTTGGCCTTCGCCGCCATCAACGTCAACGACTCGGTCACCAAGTCCAAGTTCGACAACCTGTACGGCTGCCGCGAATCGCTGGTCGACGGCATCAAGCGCGCCACCGACGTGATGGTCGCGGGCAAGATCGCCGTGGTCGCCGGCTACGGCGACGTGGGCAAGGGTTGCGCCCAGGCGCTGGTCGCGCTGCGCGCCCAGGTCTGGGTCACTGAAATCGACCCGATCTGCGCCCTGCAGGCCGCCATGGAAGGCTTCAAGGTCGTGACCATGGAAGAAGCCGCCGCCCACGGCGACATCTTCGTCACCGCCACCGGCAACTACCACGTCATCACCCGTGACCACATGAACGCCATGAAAGACCAGGCGATCGTGTGCAACATCGGCCACTTCGACAACGAAATCGACGTTGCCGGCCTGGCCGACTGCAAGTGGGAAGAGATCAAGCCGCAAGTCGACCACGTCATCTTCCCGGATGGCAAGCGCATCATCCTGCTGGCCCAGGGCCGCCTGGTGAACCTGGGCTGCGCCACGGGCCACCCGTCGTTCGTGATGTCGTCCTCGTTCGCCAACCAGACCATCGCCCAGATCGAGCTGTTCACGCGCAACGAAGCCTACAAGTCCGGCGAAGTCTACGTGCTGCCCAAGCACCTGGACGAAAAGGTCGCGCGTCTGCACCTGGCCAAGCTGGGCGTGAAGCTGACCACGCTGCGCAAGGACCAGGCCGACTACATCAGCGTGCCGGTTGAAGGTCCTTACAAGCCGAATCACTACCGCTACTGATGCTTGTAGCAAAATAGGGAAGTACCCGCGCCATGTCGGCGCGGGCTTTCCGATCCGCGGGATTCCCCCGTGTCGCCTGGCGATGACGGGGCCGCGGAGCGTCAATACAGGAGTTCGAACATGGCATTGATACTCGTCTGGATCCTGAACGCGGTGGCCCTGCTGGCCGTTGCCTACCTGCTGCCCGGCATTACCGTGGCCAGCTTCGGATCGGCGCTCATCGCCGCCTTGGTGCTGGGCCTGGTCAACATGCTGGTCAAGCCGGTCCTGGTGCTGCTGACGTTGCCCATCACGATCGTCACGCTCGGTCTCTTCCTTATCGTCATCAACGCCTTGTTGTTCTGGTTTGTCGGCTCCGTGCTCAAGGGCTTCCAGGTCAACGGGTTCTGGTGGGCCGTGGGCGGTGCGATCCTCTACAGCATCATCTCCGGCCTGCTCACCAAACTGATCCCCTAATGTCTGATTCGACCACTCCCGCTTTCAGTCTGGAATTCTTTCCCCCGCGCGATCTGGCCGGCCAGGAACGGCTGGTGCGCGCGGCCAAGCAGATGCTGGCGATCCAACCCAAGTACGTCAGCGTGACCTTCGGCGCGGGCGGTTCCACCCGCGCCGGCACGGCGGACGCCGTGCGCACGCTGCGCAACCTGGGCTGCGATGCGGCGCCGCACTTGTCGTGCGTCGGCGCGAGCCGGCAGGACCTGCGGGATATCCTCCAGACCTACAAGAACGAAGGCGTGCGGCGCGTGGTCGCCTTGCGCGGCGACCTACCCTCGGGCATGGGCGGCGACGCGGGCGAGCTGCGCTACGCCAACGAACTGGTGTCGTTCATCCGCGAGGAAACGGGCGACTGGTTCCACATCGAAGTCGCGGCCTACCCCGAAATGCATCCGCAGGCGACGCATCCGTCGACCGACCTGGATCATTTCGTGGCCAAGGTGAACGCCGGCGCCGATGCGGCCATCACCCAGTATTTCTTCAATGCCGACGCCTACTTCGACTTCGTCGACCGGGCCCAGGCCAAGGGTGTGCGGGTGCCGATCGTGCCGGGCATCATGCCCATCACGAACCATACCCAGCTGCTGCGCTTCTCGGAAATGTGCGGCGCGGAAGTGCCGCGCTGGATCCGTCTGCGCCTGGCCGAGTTTGGCGACGACAAGGCCTCGATCCGCGCCTTCGGCGTGGACGTGGTTACCGAGCTGTGCCAGAACCTGCTGGACAATGGCGCGCCGGGCCTGCATTTCTACACGCTGAACCATGCGGAAGCGCCGTTGGCGGTGTGGAAGGAACTGGCCCTGTAAGCCATCGCCGCGGGCGCTGCCCGAGCAAGGCAAGGCCGGCATACGCCGGCCTTTTTTTGCCGCGAGCCAAGCGGCCCGCGTGCTTGCCCGAAGCCGTCATCGCTTCGGGCCGGTCGATCAATCCGCGTACACTCCCGCCTTGCGGATAATGGGCCCCCATTTGTCCACTTCGGATTGCAGCCAGGTGTGCAGGCCTTCTGGTGTCTGCTTGGCTTCGGGCACGATCTCGGCGCCCAGCTCGGCCATCTTCTGCGTGAAGGCCGGGTCTTTCAGCGCTGCGCGCAGGGCCTCGTTGAACTTGGCGATGACTTCGGGCGGCGTGCCCTTGGGCGCATACACGCCGTGCCACACCTTGACCTCGAAGCCCTTCAGTCCGCCTTCCTGCAGCGTCGGCGCATCGGGCAGCGCCTTGATGCGGTCCAGTGTGGTGACGCCGTACAGCTTCACGCGCTGGCCCTTGATATGGGGAATGGTCTGCGTGGTCTGGTCGCACAGCATATCGACCTGGCCGCCCAGCAGCGCCGTCAGGGCCGGCGCCGTGCCGGCATAGGGCACGGTCGTGAACTGCACGCCCAGCGATTCCTGCAGCAGCATGCCGCACAGTTGCGACACCGCGCCCAGGCCCGCGTTGGCCAGGTTGATCTTGTTGCCGTTGGCATGCGCGTATTGGATGAATTCGGCCATGGTGCTGGGCGGCAGGTCCTTGCGGCCCAACAGCGTCATGGGTACGTCGGCGACCTGGCCGACATAGGAGAAATCGGTCAGCGGATTGAACGGCGGCTTGCGGTACAGCGCCGGCGCGGTGGCCATGCCGTTGTGGTGGATCAGGAAGGTATACCCGTCGGGCGCGGCGCGCGCCACGTGCATCGCCGCCAGCGTGCCGCCGGCCCCGGTGCGGTTCTCGATGATGATGCTCTGGCCCAGCGTCTTGGACATCGCCGCGCCCAGGCTGCGGGCCACCACGTCGGTGGGGCCGCCGGCCGAGAACGGCACGACCAGCGAAATGGCGTGGTTGGGATAGTTGCTTTGGGCGACGGCGGAACCGCCGGTCAGGCAAGCCAAGGCCAGCAGCGGCCCGGCCGCACGCAGCAGGGCGCGCGAGGAAATAGGGGTCATGTCTCGTTCCTTGTGGTTTTATCGTGAACCCGCAAGGCAAGGCATGACGGGCTGGCATCAGTGTGGCGCGCCAGCCGGAAGATGAGAATTTGTGGTTTTACAAGCCGGGCTTAGGGAAGCGGAAAGGAGGGTTTATACGGTCAGACACCGCTTCTCCCAATTTCAATGCGTCCCCAATGCCAAAGGCGCGAAGGCGGTAAACGTCAGTTCGCCTGATCCTTACCCGGATCTTCCGCCAGCACCTGCGGGGCCGCGTAGACGGCCAGGGGCACGTCCACGGGGTCGGCGCGCAGCGGTTGGTGGATGCGGCTGGCGGGCACCAGCGATGCCGGGTCTTCGGGGTGGGCCCAGAGCGGGTCGGGGATTTCGGCGAAGACCTGGCGCAGGCGTTCGCCCCAGGTGCCGCGGATCATGCGGAAGTATTCGTTGTGCTCGTCGATGCTGGCGAAATGCGTAACGCGCAACGCGTGGGTGTCGTACACCAGCAGGTCCAGCGGCAGCCCCACCGAGATGTTCGAGCGCAGTGTCGAATCCATCGAGATCAGGGCGCACTTGGCGGCCTCGTCCAGGGACGTATCGGGGCGCAGCACGCGATCGAGGATGGGTTTGCCGTACTTGGCTTCGCCGATCTGGAAATACGGACATTCGGCGCCGGCCTCGATGAAGTTGCCGGCCGAATACACCTGGAACAGCCGGCAGCGCTCGGCGCCGATCTGGCCGCCGAAAATCAGGCTGACGTTGAATTCCACGCCTTGGTCGTGCAGGGCCGCGGCCTCGCGGTGATAGACGTCGCGCACGGCAGCGCCGACCCGGCGGGTGGCCTCGAACATGTCGGGCGCGTTCCAGACGGTTTCGCCGCCTTCGTCGTGCTGGCGGGCCAGCGCATTCAGCACGGCCTGGCTGACGGCCAGGTTGCCGGAGGTCATCAGGACCATCACGCGGTCGCCCGGGCGCTCGAAGACGGTCATTTTGCGAAACACGCTGATCTGGTCGACGCCCGCGTTGGTGCGGGAGTCGGACAGGAAGACCAGGCCGGAATCTAGGCGGGCTGCGACGCAGTAGGTCATGATTGCAAAAAAGAGAACACCACGCCGCATTGTATTGCGGCGCGGCCGAGCCGGGTTATTGCTGCAATGTCGTCTGCACTTCCACGCTGACCTCCATGGATTCCTCGCCGCCGCCGGTGCGCACGCCGCGCACCGGCGAGGCCGAGTCGTAGTCCCGTCCCACGGCCAGCCGGCAATGGCAATCGGACGCGAATTGGCGGTTGGTGATGTCCACGCTGGTCCAACCGGTCTCGGGCAGCCAGACATCCGCCCAGGCGTGGCTGGCCGCATGCTGGGTGGTGGTGTACAGGTAGCCGCTGACATAGCGGGCCGGCACGCCCAACCCCCGCACGCATGCCAGGAACAGGTGCGCGTGGTCCTGGCAGACGCCGTGGCCCATGGCCAGCACCTGGCTGGCCGCGGTGGTGACGTCGGTGGTGCCCGGCTCATAGGCCACCCGGTCGCAGATGGCGCTGGCCAGCGCCAGCACGTCGGCGGGCGCATTCAGGCCGCCGGGCAGCACGTCGCGGGTGAAGGCGTGGATGGTCTCGTCGGCCTGCGTCAGCGGCGTCTGCACGCAATAGGCGTGCACCGGCAGACGGCTGTCCTCGCCGCCCAACGCGCCCAGCGTCAACGCGCCTACCAGCACCTGGCCCACCACGCGCAATTCGATCTCGGTGTGCGGACGGTTCAGGGTCAGTGTGTGGGTGATGTTGCCGTAGGCGTCCACCTGTTGTTCCAGCGCGCCGGGCGCTTCGATGTGCCAGCGCAGCACGCGCTGGTGCTCGTCGTCGCGCGGCGTCAGCCGCAGGGTCTGGATGCTGTAGGTGACGGGCGCGGTATAGCGGTAATGCGTGACGTGCGTGATGATCTGTTTCATGCCTGTCTCCTTGTCATGCCGACAGCGGCACCAGGAAGTCCTGGCTGATCCGGTTGCCCAGGTCGTTGATACGGTCCAGGAAGTGCTCCAGGTACTGGTGCAGGCCGCTATGCAGAATGTCTTCGACCCGGCCGAACTGCAGTTCGGCGCACAGCATGCCGGCGCGCCGTTGCGTTTCGGTCGAGCGCTGGTTCGACACGCGCGCCAGGTCTTCCGACACTTCCCGCATCGACGCCAGCAACGAACGTGGCATGTCCGGGTGCAGGATCAGCAATTCGGCCACGCGGTCGGGCGTGATGACGTCGCGGTACACCTTGCGGTAGATCTCCAGGCCGGACACCGAGCTGAGCAGGGCCGACCAGCGGTAGAACTCGCTTTGCAGGCCGCCCGAGCCGTTGCCGTCGGCGCGGCCGTCTTGCTGCTGCTGTTGCTGTTGCGAGCCGCTGGGTGGCGCGCCATTGCCGTCGCGCTCGTGGAACTTAACGTCCAGCATGCGCGCGGTGTTGTCGGCGCGCTCCAGATGCATGCCGATGCGCAGGAAATACAGCGCCTCGTCTTCGAGCATGGTGCCGATGGTGACGCCGCGGGCCAGGTGCGAACGGAATTTCACCCATTCGAAGAATTCGCCGGGATTGCGTTCCAACAGGCCGGTGTGCAGGTGCTTGAGCAATTCCAGCCAGGTGGTGTTGTAGGTTTCCCAGACCTCGGTGGTCAGGCTGCCGCGCACGGCGCGCGCGTTCTCGCGGGCCGCGCGCATGCAGGTGTAGATGGACGACGGGTTTTCGGGGTCGCGCACCATGTACTGCAGCACGTCCTGCGGCGAGATGACGGCGTGCTTGGCGTGGTACAGGCCTTGCAGCTCCGAGATGCGCAGCACGGCGTTCCACGAGCCTTCGCGGGTCTGCGCGTCTTGCGGCAGCAGCGACATCTGCAGGTTCACGTCCAGCATGCGCGCGGTGTTCTCGGCGCGCTCGGTATAGCGGCACATCCAGAACAGGTTGTCGGCGGTTCGGCTCAGCATCGTTATTCCTCCAGAACCCAGGTGTCCTTGGTGCCGCCGCCCTGGCTGCTGTTGACCACCAGCGAGCCTTCGGTCAGCGCCACGCGGCACAGGCCGCCGGGCACGGTGCGGATGTCCTTGCCGCACAGCACGTAGGGGCGCAGGTCGACGTGGCGCGGCGCCACGCCGGATTCGACGTAGGTCGGCACGGTGGACAGGGCCAGCGTCGGTTGTGCGATGTAGTTGGCCGGGTTGGCCCGCACGCGATCCTTGAACGATTCGACCTCGGCGCGCGTGGACGACGGGCCCACCAGCATGCCGTAGCCGCCGGCGCCATGGACTTCCTTGACCACCAGCTCGTGCATGTTCGCCATCACATGGGACAGCTCGTCCGGACGGCCGCAGCGCCACGTCGGCACGTTCGACAGGATCGGCTCTTCGCTCAGGTAGAAGCGGATCATGTCGGGCACGTACAGGTAGGTGGACTTGTCATCGGCGATGCCGGTGCCGATGGCATTGGCCAGCGTCACGCGGCCGGCGCGATACACCGACAACAGGCCCGGCACGCCCAGCGCCGAATCGGCGCGGAACGACAGCGGGTCCAGGAAGTCGTCGTCCAGGCGGCGGTAGATCACGTCGACCTTGCGCGGCCCTTGCGTGGTGCGCATGTAGACCGTGTTCTGTTCCACGAACAGGTCCTGGCCTTCCACCAGTTCCACGCCCATCTGCTGCGCCAGGAATGCGTGCTCGAAGTAGGCCGAGTTGTACATGCCCGGCGTCAGCACCACCACGGTGGGGTCGTCGCCGCCGTGCGGCGCCACTTCGCGCAGGTTGTCCAGCAGCAGGTCGGGGTAGTGCGCCACCGGCTCGACCTTGATGCGGCTGAACGCGTCGGGCATCAGCCGCATCGACATCTTGCGGTTTTCCAGCATGTACGACACGCCGGACGGCACGCGCAGGTTGTCTTCCAGCACATAGAATTCGCCGGCGCCGGCGCGCACGATGTCCACCCCGGCGATATGGCAGTAGATGTCCTCGGCGACGTCCACGTCCTGCATTTCGGGGCGGTACTGGGCGTTCAGGAACACCTGCTCGGCCGGCACGACACCGGCGCGGACGATGTCGTGGCCATGGTAGATGTCGTGGATGAACATGTTCAGCGCCCGCACGCGCTGTTTCAGGCCGGCTTCCAGGCGGCGCCATTCATCGGCGGGAATGACCCGCGGAATCATGTCGAAGGGGATCAGGCGTTCGGTGCCGGCCGCGTCGCCGGCCACCGAAAAGGTGATGCCGACCCGCCGGAAACTCAGGTCCGCTTCCAGGCGGCGCGCCGCCATGGCTTCCGCGGATTGCTCGTCGTGCCAGCGCTCGAAGGCCTGGTAATGGGAGCGTATACCGCCTGCGCTGTCGCGCATCTCGTCATAGGCGGCTGGACGGGATGGTCTGTCCTTCATGGCTCCTCCGTTGCAGATGCTGACGGCCGGCTTGGGCGCGGCCGCTATCCGGCCATGCGTGGCCGGCCTGGATGAATAAGCAACCCGCATGCCAGCTTTGCGCGGACAAACGGGGCCGCCCTTGGGAAGAATATCCTCCGCCAGGCGTCATATGGCTAGCCCCGGGTGAACGCTAGGTGCCGGCCGGGGCGGGAATGGGGCGATGGGCGCGGCCGGAAGAGAAAACGCCTTCAGGCCGGGGCAATGGCGGCCGCGGCACGGCTTGGTGCCGCAGCTGCGATCCAGGATGGACGGCTCGATAACGGGGCCGCGCGGGAAAACTGCGGGCGTCGTCCCGCCGGAGCGCCGCGCCAGGCGGCAGCCGTGAATATAAGGGACTGATCATAAGGCTTGCACCACATTGGTGCAAGCCTTGGGGCGAAACCGGTGCGTCAGCGCAGCGTGTAGGTATGCAGCGTGGCGCCGCCCTGGCCGGGCGCTTGTTGCGGGGCATGCGGCACCCAGCCGTCCGGCGTGATCACCGCGTCCAGCCGGAAATCGTGGGCGGCCGGCAGGTAGCCGGGATCCAGCTCGCCGCAGCTCCAGGCCACGCCGATGGTGGTGAAGGCATGGCCGCGATCGCGCAACGCCGCCAGGGTGCGGTCGTAATAGCCGCCGCCATAGCCCAGGCGGTCGCCGGATTCGGTGTAGCCCAGCGTGGGCACCAGCAGCACGTCGGGCAGCACTTCGGCGCCGTGGACGGGTTCCTGGATGCCATAGGGGCCGGCGCGCAGTTCGGCGTCGGGGGTCCAGGGCAGGAAGACCAGGGGAGCGTTGCGTTCACGCACCACCGGCAGCGCGACGGTGACGCCGTTGTCGATCCATTGCTCGAGCAGCGGACGCAGGTCGGGCTCGTCCTGCATGGGCCAGAAGGCGGCCACGGTGGCGGGCGCCGGGCGGCCGGCGCGCACGGCTTCGTCGCGGGCCACATTGAGCCAGGTGAACAGGCGCGCGCGCATCAGCAAACCGCCGCGGCTGCGTTGGTCTTCAGGCAGTTCGGCACGCAATTTCCGCAATCGCGTGCGTAGCTGGACTGCGGTATCCTCTGGAGTATTTTGCGTAGTCATGCGGTAGCTGTAACAGGGGTGAAAAAATGAAGGCGACAATGCGGATCAACAACAACGCGAATAACCGTGGGAACCACCGCGCCAACCACCGCGCCAACAGCAGCGCGCACCATTGCGCAGACCCTCAAGCCGCGAGCAAGGCCGGCGCATGAAGCACTTGCGCAACGACATGGCCACGGCCTCGCACTCCGGACGGTATCAGAAAACCGCCGGGAAATCCCCGCAGTCCAGCGATGCCCGCCATGGCCTGCGCCGCTGGTTGCCGCTGTTGGCCCTGTTCACCGCCGCCTGTGCGCCGGTCGACGCCCAGCAGCGCAGCGCCGCCGTCAATCCACAGCCCCAGCCCGCAGTGCAAGCGCCGCAGCCGGCCATTGCCGTGCCACCGGCCGTGCTGGCCGGCCTGCCGCCCACCGCTGACACGCCGGCGCTGGCCGCCGTGGTGGCCGCGCGCGAAGCCATGAACCGCAAGCAGTGGTCGGTGCTCGGCGCCCTGGTGCCGCAAGCCAAGCCCGATCCGCTGGGCATGTACCCCGAATACTGGCTGTTGCGCTATCAGCTCTGGACCCCCCCCGCGGGCGGGCGGCCCAACGCCGATCTGCAGAAGTTCATCAGCGCCAATCCCGATGCCTACCTGGCCGACCGGCTGCGCGCCGACTGGCTGCTGGCCGCGGCGCGCAGCGGCGACTTCGAAACCGTGCGCAAGCTCGCGCCCGTCAAGAACACCAACGCCCAGGTCGAATGCGCCATCCTGGACGCCAAGCACATGACCGGCCAGCGCGCCACGGCCGCGCAGGCCATCGCCGCGTTCGCGCCGGGCGGCGCCTGCTGGGCCCTGTATGACCAGCTGGTCGCCGATCGCATCCTGGGCTGGGATGAGCTCGAACCCCAACTGCGCGACGCCATCGAGGCCAACAAGACCACCGATGCCCGCAAGTTCGTGCAGTACATGTTCGAGCCGCGCGACCAGAAAACCTACGACGTCCTCATCAAGGACCCGATGCGCTGGCTGACGCGGCAAGACCGCCTGCCCGTGGGCCGCAACGAAAAAGAACTGGTCACCATCGCGCTGGCGCGCCTGGCGCGTTCCGACATCAACGTCGCCGATTCCTATCTGCGGCGCGAATGGGCCAAGTCCATGGCCAAGTCGAACCTGGCCTGGATCCGCGGCCAGTACGCCCTGGTCGCCGCGCTCAACCTGGATAGCCGCGCCGACGACTGGTACCACGAGGCCGGCCACATCCGTATGACGGACTACAACGCCGGCTGGAAGGTGCGCGCCGCGCTGCGCCAACCCAAGATCGACTGGAAGTGGGTCATCGAGTCCATCGACCAGATGCCCGCCGCGCAGCAGGCGGATCCGTCCTGGGTCTACTGGAAGGCGCGCGGCCTGGCCGCAACCGGCCGCCGCGAGCAGGCCAACGCCGCCTATGCCAGCATTGCCGACCGCTTCGATTTCTACGGCCAGCTATCCGCCGAGGAACTCGGCCGGCGCATCACCGTGCCGCCGCGTCCCGCGCCCATCAGCGACCGCGAAATCGCCGAAGCCCGCGCCAACCCCGGCCTGCGGCGCGCCGTGCAACTGTTCCGCCTGGGCTGGCGCCAGGAAGCCGTGCCCGAATGGAACTTCGCGCTGCGCGGCATGACCGACCGCCAACTGATCGCCGCCGCCGAATTGGCCCGCGCTGAAAACATCTACGACCGCGTGGTCAACACGTCTGACCGTACCGAAAAGGAATTCGACTTCAGCCAGCGCTTCATCGCGCCGTTCGAAGGCCGCGTTACCGCCAAGGCCAACGCCATCGCGCTGGACCCGGCCTGGGTCTACGGCCTGATCCGCCAGGAATCCCGCTTCATCATGGATGCGCGGTCGCACGTGGGCGCCTCGGGCCTGATGCAGCTGATGCCCGCCACGGCCAAATGGGTTGCCGGCAAGATCGGCATGAGCAACTTCACGCCCGACAGCGTCAACGATTTCGACACCAACACCGAGCTGGGCACCAACTACCTGAACATGGTGCTGCGCGACCTGAATGGCTCGCAGATGCTGGCCAGCGCCGGCTACAACGCCGGGCCGCGCCGTCCGCACAACTGGCGTTCGACCTTCACGCATCCCGTCGAAGGCGCGATCTTCGCCGAGACCATCCCGTTCAACGAAACCCGCACCTACGTCAAGAACGTGATGTCCAACTCCGTCTACTACGCCGCCATGTTCACCGGCCAGCCGCAGTCCCTGAAAGAGCGCCTGGGCAACATCGTGCCGCTGGGTGCGGAAACCACCAACTTGCCATGACGCAGGACAGGGCAACGCAAGGGTTGCAGGTCTATATCGTGGGCGGGGCGGTGCGCGACGCGCTGCTCGGCCTGACGCCGGGCGACCATGACTGGGTGGTGGTCGGCGCCACGCCCGAAGACATGGCGCGGCGCGGTTTCATCCCGGTGGGCGGCGACTTCCCGGTGTTCCTGCACCCGGTCACCAAAGAGGAATACGCGCTGGCGCGCACCGAACGCAAGTCGGGCCGCGGCTACAAGGGCTTTACCTTCTACACCGGGGCCGACGTCACGCTCGAAGAAGACCTGCGCCGCCGCGACCTGACGGTCAACGCCATCGCGCAGTTGCCGGAGGGCGGGCTGGTCGACCCCCTGGGCGGCGCGGCCGACGTGCAGGCGCGCGTGTTCCGACACGTGGGCGAAGCCTTTGAAGAAGACCCCGTGCGCATCCTGCGCCTGGCCCGCTTCGCCGCGCGCTTTACCGATTTTCGCGTGGCCCCTGAAACCCTGGACCTGTGCCGCCGCATGGTCCAGGCCGGCGAGGCCGATGCCCTGGTGGCCGAACGCGTCTGGAAGGAACTGTCACGCGGCTTGATGGCCGCCGCACCGTCGCGCATGCTCGACGTGCTGCACCAGTCCGGCGCGCTGGCGCGCGTGATGCCCGAACTGCTTGCATCGGACACCACGGGCGCAGACATCGATCGTGCCGCCGGGCTGGGCCTGTCGCTGCCGGGCCGCTACGCCTTGCTGTGCCGGCTGTCGCCCGACCGCGAGGCGCTGGGCCGGCGCATGCGCGTGCCTGCCGAATGCAACGACTACGCGCGCTTGCTGCCCGAGATGCTGGCGGGCCTGGATGCCATAGACGTGCCCGAGGGCGATGCCGCCGATGCGCAACTGGCCTTGATCGAACGCGCGGATGCGCTGCGCAAGCCCGAGCGCTTTTTCGATCTGCTGGATACCGTGTCGGTGCTGCGGCCCGTGGACCGCGATGCCTGGCGGCTGCGGGTGAATGCGGTGCGCGGCGTGGATGCCGGCGCCATTGCGCGCGCCTGCGCCGGTGATCCGGCGCGCATTAAACAAAGCGTGCGCGATGCGCGCTTGCAGTGCCTGCGCGCGGGGTGACTGGCGGCGTCTTGCCGTTGCCGCAGCCAGGCGCTACAGCTTGCCCAGCCTGTCGCCACGGGCAAAGCCAAGCAGCGGTTCCGTCATGCCCCGGCCCACGGCCAGCACCTTGAACAACTCGCCCATCTCGGCTTCGGACAACAGCTTTTGCACCGGCGCCACCGCCTGCGCATAGGCTTGCGCATCGCTGGGGTCCAGCTGCGCCAGCAGTTCCATCAGGCCCGCGTTCATCAGGAAGCGCGCCTGCGATGTGTAGCCCAGCACCTGCAGCCCAGCCGCCAGCGCCGCATCGGCCATGGCGGTGAAGTCCACGTGCGCCGTGATGTCCTGCAGCCCGGGGGCGGTGAACGGGTCGCCGTGCGCGTGGTGGCGCAGGTGGCACATCAGCGTGCCGCCGGCGCGTTGCGGGTGGTAGTACTCGCTGCGCGGAAAACCGTAGTCCACCAGCAGCGCCGCGCCGTGCTCCAGCCAGGCGCCCATCGCATCGATCCAGGCTTCGCCCTGTAGATTGATTTCGGACACGTAGCCGGGCAGCGCTGGCATGCGCGCTGCCACCGCGGCGGCCAGGCGAGGCGAGGCGGGGCGGTCTTCCCAGGCGAAGCCCTGCTCCGCATCCACGGCCACGCCGCGCTCCAGCACCTTGCCGTCGGCGCTCCAGGTAAACAGCGACACGGGCATGGCGTCCAGCACCTCGTTGGCCAGCACGCAGCCGCGAAAGCGTTGCGGCAGCGCATCGAGCCATTGCACGCGCGCGCCGAACGGCGCCAACCGTTCGGCCTGGCGCGCCCGCAGGTCGGCCGAGACTTCCAGAATCAGGTATTGCGTATCCGCCAACCCCAGCGCGTCCAGCTCGCGCAGCACGCCTTCGGCCAGCGCGCCGGTGCCGGCGCCGAACTCCAGCACCGTGTGCGTGCCGGTCTGGCGCAGCACCTGGGCGGCCTGGCGCGCCAGCGTGCGGGCAAACAGCGGCGTCAATTGCGGCGCGGTGACGAAGTCGCCGGCGGGCGTGCGGCCATCGGCATCCGGTTCGGCCAGCTTGACGTTGCCTGCCGCGTAATAGCCCAGCCCGGGGGCGTACAGCGCTTCCGCCATCCAGTGATCAAACGGCAGCCAGCCCGACGCGGCGGCGATCGCGGCGCGCAGATGGGCGCTGGCGGCATCGCTGTGCGCCTGGGCGGCTGAAGAGAGCGGGGGCAGATTGGCTGGGGCGGGGCGTTGCATGTCGGGAAACGGATCGTCGGTAAGCAAGCATTTTCCCAAAAAACAAACCCCGCGACAGGCGCGGGGTTTGCTTGGGGGAATTGACGGGCCGGAGGCCGGCCCGGTCAATGCGCCGTTCGGGGCTTAGCCGCGGCGGTCGCCGGCCGGCTTGGCGAAGCGCTTGGCGGGGCCGCCGGGGCGCTTGTCGAACGTGGGCTTGCCGCGGAAACCGCCTTCCGGACGGTCGCCGCCACGGAAGCCGCCTTCGCGCTGCGGACGGTCGCCAAAGCTGGGACGATCGCTGAAGCTGGGGCGGGCGTCACGGTCGGCGCCGCGGAAACCGCCTTCACGGGGAGCGCGTTCGTTGAACGGACGCGGATCGCGCTGGGGGCGGTCGCCAAAAGCAGGGCGGTCGCTGAAGCTGGGGCGGGCATCGCGGTCGCCGCCGCGGAAGCCGCCTTCACGCGGGGGACGGTCACCGAAGGGGCGATTGCCCTGGTAGCCGCCTTCGCGTTGGGGACGGTCACCGAAGCTGGGGCGATCGCCGAACGAGCGGGCCGGGCGGTCGCCGAACGGGCGGTTGCCTTGGTAGCCGCCTTCGCGCGGGGCGCCGTCGCGGGCGCCTTGGTAACCGCCTTCACGCGGCTTGAACTCGCCACGCGGGCCGCCGAAAGAACGGCCTTCACGCGAGCCGCCGTCACGGTTGCCTTGGTAGCCGCCGCCGAAGCCGCCGGGGCGCTTGCCGAAAGGCTTGCCGCCGCGCGGCGCAGCGCCGGTCGACGGACGCGGGGTGCGCTTCGGTTCCAGGCCGGCGATCACTTCAGGGGTGATCGATTGACCGATGTAGTGCTCGATGCGGCGAACCTTGTGGCGCTCGGAGTGCGTGGCCAGCGTGAACGCCAGGCCATTGCGGCCGGCGCGGCCGGTACGGCCGATACGGTGCACGTAGTCTTCGGCTTGCATCGGCAGGTCGAAGTTGACGGCGTGGCTGATGCCTTGCACGTCGATGCCGCGGGCGGCCACGTCGGTGGCAACCAGGATACGCAGCTGGCCGCGTTGCAGTTGCGACAGCGTGCGGGTGCGTTGGCGCTGGTTCATGTCGCCGTGCAGGGCGGCGGCGGCAAAGCCTTGGTCGGCCAGGCGGTCGGCCAGGTCGTCAGCGCCGCGCTTGGTCGACGTGAAAACGATGGCTTGGTCCAGCGAGGCATCGCGCAGCACGTGATCCAGCAGCTGCATCTTGTGGCTGGCATCGTCCGCGTACAGCAGGCTTTGCGTGATGTTGGTGTGCTTTTCCTTGGAGCCGGCCATCTCGATGCGCTGCGGGTCGCGCATCATGCGCGCCGCCAGCTTGGCGATGGTGCCGTCCAGGGTGGCCGAGAACAGCAGCGTCTGGCGTTCCGCGGGCAGGCGGCTGACGATGGTCTCGATATCTTCGATGAAGCCCATGTCCAGCATGCGGTCGGCTTCGTCCAGCACCAGCGTGTGCACGGTGTTGAGCTTGACGCGGCCCGACTGCAGGTGGTCGATCAGGCGGCCCGGGGTGGCGACCAGCACGTCAACGCGACGCGACAGGGCCTTCAGTTGGGCGCCGTAAGGCATGCCGCCCACGACGGTGGCGGTGCGCAGGTCAGCCAGCTTGCGGCCGTAGGTGGCGGTGGCTTCGGTGACTTGCAGGGCCAGTTCGCGGGTCGGGGTCAGCACCAGCACTTGCACGCCGACGCCCTTGTTGGCGGGCATCTGGGCAATGCGGTGCAGGGCCGGCAGCATGAAGGCGGCGGTCTTGCCGCTGCCCGTCTGCGAGGACACCATCAGGTCGTGACCGGCCAGCGCTTGCGGAATGGCCGAAGCTTGAACGGGGGTGGGGGTATTGAAGCCAGCTTCTTGAACGGCCGACAACAGGGCGGGTGCGAGACCCAGGGTTTCGAAAGACATTACTTTCCCTTGCCGCGAAAAATGCGACGCAGTGCTTGGTCGGGCCAGGGGATTAGGCGGCCGGATCCAGGCGACGGTTGATGGAGCATCGTGCCGACCGAATCAACCGTGCGCGTGGCGCGTTCTCTTGATACTGCTTGGAACGCAGGGCGAAAGGAAAGGAGGTCAGGAATCGATGATGTTCGGCATGGGGCTGGGCTTGGTTGCCCGGCAGACTGCTAAAACTTCCGCTAAATCAAGGCGGTAAATGCCGAACTCGTTTTGTGCAGTGCGGCGATCATAACCCGAATTCGCCCTGCATGGGAATTATTTTTTTGTCCAGCGCCCAATCAATAGGGTTTTTCCCTTGGTCGACCAGCCAGCGGTTGGTCGCCAGAAAGTGCCCGCAACCCAGGAAGGGAACCGGGGGGCGCCGGGCGGAAAGCGGCGAGGGGTGATTGGACATCAGCACCAGATGGCCGCTGTTGCTGGGAAGCAACGCCTGCTTGGCCTGGGCATGGGCGCCCCATAGCAGGAATGCCTTGGGCGAGGGGTCCTGCGCCACCCGCGCGATCAGCGCATCGGTCACGGTTTCCCAGCCGCGCTTGGCATGGGATGCCGGCTGGCCGTCTTCCACTGTCAATGCGGTATTGAGCAGCAGCACGCCCTGGTCGGCCCAGGGGCTCAGGTCGTTGCCGGCGGGCAGCGCCGTACCGGGGTATTCCTGGGCGATCTCATTGAAGATGTTGCGCAAGCTGGGCGGGCGCTTGCAGTCGTCCGGCACCGAAAACGCCAGCCCCTGCGCCTGGCCGGGCCCGTGATAGGGGTCCTGCCCCAGGATCACCACCCGTACATCCGACGGCGCCAGCCCGTGCAGCGCCCGAAACGGCGTGGCCGGATACACCACCGCGCCTTCGGCCAGCCGCTTTTCCACGTGGGCGGTCACGGCGCGCAGGGCGTCGGCCACGCGGGGGGCGCGTAGCGCGGCCTGCCAGGCGGCGGGCAATTGTGCCGTCTGGGCGGCGAGGGCGGAGGGGAGCAGGCGGTTGTCGGTCGGCATGGGCGCGATTTTGGCATAGCGCGGCAGGCCGATACAGGCAGACCGGCTTGGACGGCCAGGGAAATCTCAGACTCTTCCCATAGATGCAGCCCCAATTTCTCGTTAAGTTATCGGGGAACGGTTATCTGTTACGAAACATGTATCGCTATGGGGGGCGTTGTCGCCAATGTATGCCGGATCATTCGTCAACAAACGGCATAAATTGAGATTTGCGCTTAATTAGTCCGAGTCTCTTCCGTTATAGGGAGAAACTAGTCATTTCAATAAGAAACAAGTGCATAAGTTCACACTGCGAAGCCGCCTCCGGCAGGGGCGCCTTCCCGGGCTGTCGCTGTCTGTTGCATTGGTGGCCTATTTCATCGGTGCATTCCCCGTGGCCGCGCAAACCGCGCCAGCGCAGGCGGCCGCGCGCGCCAGCGACATCCAACGCCGCCAGGAACAGGAACTGGACGCCCAGCGCGCCCGCGCCGCCGAGCGGCCGGACGTGCTGTCCACACCCGCCGCACCCGTGGCGGGCGAGGGGCCGCTGACCTTCCCGGCCGAATCGCCCTGCTTCACCCTCGGCCAGGTCGTCTGGGATGGCCCCGAGCCGCCCGGCTGGCTGCGCCGCGACAGCGAAACCGCGCGGGACCACTGCGTCGGCGGCCAGGGCCTGCGCCTGCTGCAAGAGCACCTGATGGCCCGGCTGATCGACCGCGGCCTGATCACCGCGCGCGTGCTGGTGCCCGAGCAATCGCTGGCTAGCGGCACCCTGACCCTGCGCTACGTGCCCGGCCGCATCGCCGGCGTGAAAAGCGACGGTGCGCCCGGCTGGTGGCGCATGGCCCTGCCCACCGGCCCCGGCGGCAACGTCAACCAGCGCGACCTGGACCAGGCCCTGGAAAACATCCGCCGCCTGGCCGGCCAGGCCGACGCCAGCATCGACGTGGCCCCCGGCCCCGAGCTGGGCGAGTCCGACATCCTCATCAAGCCCGGCACCGGCAAGCGCTGGCACGCCTACGTAGGCGGCGACAACGCCGGCCTGGAAGCCACCGGCAAGAACCAGGTCAACGCCGGGCTCACGCTGGATTCGCCGCTGTTCCTGTACGACCAGCTGTCCGTGTCCTGGAACAGCAACGCCGACCTGCGCAACAGCGACGCCGGCTCGCGCGCCGCGTCCATCAACTACAGCATCCCCTTCGGCTACTGGACCCTGTTCGCCGGCGCCAGCAAATCGCGCTACCGCCAGACCGTGGCCGGCTTCGAGGCGCCCATCGTCTACGGCGGCACCAGCAAGCAGATTGAGGCCGGCGTGTCCGTCGTGCCGTATCGCGGCGCCAGCTACAAGGGCACCGCCGTGCTCAAGTTCCTGCGCAAGCGCGCCAACAGCACGCTCAACGACGTCGACATCGAAGTGCAGCGGCGCGACGTGGTCGGCTATGAATTCAGCTACGGCCATCGTCACTACGTCGACCAGATGGTGCTGGACATCGGCGGCGGCGTGCGCGGCACCCTGCCGCAGTTTTCGAACCAGTCCGGCTATGTCTATGGCGACCCCGACTGGAACGGGCGCAGCACCATCCTGAACGCCAACGCCGGCCTGTACCTGCCGTTCAAGGTAGCGGGCCAGCAGATGGCCTACCAGGCCAACTGGCAGATCCAGCACGCCAAGACCCCTGTCGTGCCCGCTGACTACCTCACCATCGGCAACCGCTACGCGGTGCGCGGTTTCGACGGCCAAATGACCCTGGCTGCCGAGGACGGCTGGACCCTGCGCAACGACCTGTCGTTGAACTTGGAGGGGTTGACGGGTCTGCTGGGCCAGCAACTCTACACCGGCCTGGACGCCGGCCGCGTCGGCGGCCCGTCCGCGCAGTACCTGACCGGCCGCACCCTGGTCGGCGCCGTCGCCGGCCTGCGCGGGCGCATCGCCATGCCTTACATCAATGCCAGCTACGACCTGTCCGCCGGCTGGCCCCTGAAAAAGCCCGACAACCTGAAGACACAAAGCACGGTCTTCGCCGCCACGCTGATGTTCGAGTTTTAAGTCCGGGCGGCGCCCTGCGCGCCGCCCGCCGTACGAAGAGTCGTTTCACGAGTTGCTTCACGGGTTGCGCCGCCACGGGTCGCATCCCCTTTACCGAGATTCGCCACGCTATGTCCACGCTTCGCTCCGCAGTTCTCTGGTTGGTCCTCTACACGCAGATCTGGACGCCCGTCCTGGCGCAGACCTTGCCGATTTCGGTGGATCAGAACGTGGCTGGGCAAAAGCCCGTGGTGGGCGTGGCAGGCGGCGTGCCGGTCGTGAACATCGCGCCACCGTCCGCGGGCGGCGTGTCCAACAACCGGTACACCCAGTTCAACGTCGGCCCGTCCGGCGTGGTCCTGAACAACAGCGGCGCGGCCAGCCAGACCCAACTGGCAGGACAAGTGGCCGGCAACCCGATGCTGGGCAACCAGCGCGCCACCACCATCCTGAACCAGGTCACCGCACCCAACCCGTCGCAGCTGCGCGGCATGCTGGAAGTGGCCGGCAACCGTGCGAACGTCATCGTCGCCAACCCGGCCGGCATCACCTGCAACGGCTGCGGCTTTCTGAACGCCAACCGCGCCACGCTCACCACCGGCAAGCCGGTCATCGGGCCGGACGGCACGCTGGGCTTTGACATCGCCAGCGGCCGCCTGGCCATCGAAGGCGCGGGGCTGTACGGCGCCAACCTGAGTCAGCTGGACCTCTTGGCGCGCACGCTGGAACTGAACGCCCAGGTCTGGGCGGATCGGCTGAATGTGGTGGCCGGCAGCGCGCGCGTCGGCTACGACGGTATCGACGTGTCGGCCTTGGCGGGCACCGGCTCTGGCACGACGGGCGTGTCCATTGACGTGGCCGCGCTGGGCGGCATGTACGCCAACAGCATCCGGCTCATCGGCACCGAAGCCGGCGTCGGCGTGAACATCGGCGGCAACCTGGCGGCCCTGACCGGCACCCTGTATGTCGCCGCCAACGGCGACGTCAAGATCCTGCCGTCGGGCCGCATGCAGGCCGCTACCGGCCTGTCGGTGCAAAGCAGCGGCGACATCGTCAACCGCGGCACCGTCGCCGCGGGCGGCGCGCTGGCGCTCACGGCCGGCGGCAAGGTCGCCAACCACAACGCCATGTCCTCGGCCGGCAACGCCAGCATCGTGGCTCGCCAGCTGGACAACCGCGGCGCCTTCACGGCCGGGTTGCAGGCCGATGGCTCGATCAGCCCCCTGGGCGCGCTGAGCGTGCAGGTCGGCAGCCTGCAGAACGCCGGCACCTTGATGGCCGGCGGCAACGCCACCGTTACGGCCGACGCGGTGGGCCTATCGGGCGGCAAGCTCGTCGCAGGCGGCGCCTTGACGCTGGATGCTTCTGGCGCCGTCACCAACCGCGCGGGCGCGGTGTACGGCGGCTCGGTCATGCTGCGCGCGGCCAGTCTGGACAACATGGGCGGCAAGCTCACCAGCGGCGGCGCATTGACGGCCCGCACCCATGGCGCGCTCGACAATACCGGCGGCACCCTGGCTGGCGCGGGCGTGGTGGATATCAGCGGCCAGTCGGTCGTCAATACGGCGGGCGGCGTCGTCTCGGGCGACAGCGTCGCGCTGCGCGGCGTCACCGGCATCAACAACCAGGGCGGTTCGGTACAAGCCAACGGCGCGCTGCGCGTGGAAACCGCCGGCGCCCTGGACAACCAGGGCGGCAAGCTGCTCGGCGGCACGGCCGACATCCAGGCGGCCAGCCTGGATAACCGCAATGGCGTGGCGCAAGCCGACGGCAAACTGTCCGTGACGACCACCGGCGCGTTGCAGAACCAGGGCGGCGGCCTGTACGGCGGCGCGGCCGACATCCAGACCGCCAGCCTGTCCAACACGGGCGGCAAGGTCGTCGGCGGCGGCGCGCTGGATCTGAACGCTACCGGCACTATCGACAACACCGGCGGCACCCTCGCCGCGCAGGGCCAGGCCACGCTGAACGCGCAGACCCTGTCCAACAGCCGCGGCATCATCGCGGCCAGCGGCTTGACGCTCAAGACGCAAGGCGTGCTGGACAATAGCGCCGGCCTGCTGCAGGCCGACAACCTGCTGGCCTTGACGGCCGGCAGCCTGAACAACCGCAACACGCTCGCCAACGGCATCGCCAGCGCGGGCGGCACCACCGCGGGCGCCCTGGGCCTGATGGGCCAGCAGGTCACGCTGAACGCCGGGTCCGTGGACAACCAGGCCGGCCGCATCGGCGCGGGCCAGGAGCTGGGCGTCACCACCGGCGCACTGAACAACGCGGCCGGCAACGTCTCTTCCGATGTCAACGCCAAGCTCGCCTTCAGCAGCCTGGCCAATAGCAGTGGCGCGCTGACGGCAGGCAACGCGCTGGAGCTGGTCACCGGCAACCTGGACAACGACGGCAAGATCCACGCCGGCCAGGACCTGAAAATCACCGCCGACACCCTGACCAACCGCGCCACCGGCGAACTGATCGCGGGGCGCAATACGGAACTGAACATCCGCGCCATGCTCGCCAATGCGGGCTTGATTGATGGCGGCTATGTCCGCATCGGCGCGGGCACGCTCGTCAACACGGGCCGCATCTATGGCGACCGCATCGGTATCCAGACGCCGGTGTTGGTCAACGACGCCAATGCCGTCATCGCGTCGCGCGGGGACCTGGACCTGGGGGTCGGTACGCTGACCAACCGCGAACACGCCTTGATCTACGCCGGGGCCGACCTGCGTATCGGGGGTGCATTGGACGCGTCCGGCAAGGCGACGGGGCAGGCGCAATCGCTGGTCAACGAATCTGCCACGATCGAAGCCGAACGCAATGCGGACATCGCGGCGGCCAGCATCCAGAACCGCAACCTGCACTTTGCCAGCGAAACTATCGAGGTCAGCCGGGAACCCAAGTGGTTCTACCGCCTTGACGGCACCACCGAGATTGTTGACGGGGAAGGCATGTGGTTCTGCAACACCGTCAAATCCATCTGCGGCCGTGGCCCCAGCTGGATGGGCCAGTACGACGAGCGGCGCTTGCTGCTGCCGTCGACCCGTTATCCGGAAAGCCAATATGGCCCGCCGTTCGACTACAGCAACATCCAGGACGACCAGCAAGGCCGTGCGGGCGTCAGTGCGCCCATTGGCCTGGCCTACATCGCGGAATACTACGGTTGCAGCGGTGGCGATGCGGGCAACTGCTACACCAATCCCCCCCAGTTCCTCTACAAGCCCGACGCCAAGATCTGGTCGGTCTTCGAGGTCGAACGGCCTGTCGGCATCAAGAAACCGCCATCACCGGACGAGTGCGGCTTGCGCTGCCCTACGGACCTGGCCCAGCAACAGGCCACGTACGAGCGCGATCTTCAGCTCTACGACGCGTTGAACGAAAAGATCAAGGATTTCAACGCGGACTTCCGCAACAACCGCATGATCAAGGACTTCACCTTCTACGAAGTCACCCAGATCACGCGCGAAACCCGCATCACGCAAAGCGATCCGGGCAAGATCGTCGTGGGAGGCAACGCAAGGGTGGCCGGCAACATCGTCAACGACAAGAGCCGCATCCTGGCCGGCGGGACTTTGAAGACCGAAGGCGGCACGCTCAGCAACGTCGGCGCCGAAGGCCTGCGCACCGTCGACCGCGTAGGCACCATGGCCTACACCTACGAGAAGAACGACTCGCGCAAATACAACCGGTCCGACTACAACGCCACCGTCTTGGCCGAACGTATCGAAACCGGCTTGGGCGCCGCGCAAGGCAACACAACGGTAGCCACTTCCGGCCAGACCCCTGGAGCCAGCACCGTCACACAAGCCTTGCCGCCGGCCAGCCTGACCCGCATCACGCTGCCCGGCAATCAATCCATTGCCGTCGTGGTTCTGCCGCCGGTGATTCCGACCAGCGCGCTATACCGCGTCATGCAGGCCCCCAATGCGCCCTACCTGATCGCCACCGACAGCCAATTCATCGGTTCGCGCACGGTGGTGTCCAGCGACTTCCTGCTGCAGAAACTCAACCAGGACCCCGGCACGATTCTCAAGCGCCTGGGCGATGGATTCTATGAACAGAAGCTGGTGGCCGAACAGGTCATGCTCGCCAGCGGCCAGCGCTTCGTGGGCGACTACACCGACAACGAAACCCAGTACAAGGCGCTGCTCACCGCAGGCGCAGACTTCGCCGGCAAGTTCGGCCTGACCATCGGCACTGCGTTGACGGAAGACCAGATGCGCCACCTGACGGGCGACATCGTCTGGCTAGTCGAACAGACGGTCACACTGCCTGACGGCACCCAACAAAAAGTGCTGACCCCGCAGGTCTACCTGGCCGTCAAACCCGGCGACCTGCGCGGCGACGGAACGTTGATCGCGGGCCGTGACACGCAGATCAGCACGACGGGCGACGTGAACAACAGCGGCACCATCGGTGCGCGCAATGCGCTGGTCGTTGATGCGCAGAACGTACGCAACAGCGTCGGCGCCATGCAGGGCAAGACCGTCAATCTGAATGCGCGCAACGACATCGATAACCTGGCTGGGTTGCTGAAGGGTGAGTCGGTCACGTTGGCTGCGGGCCGGGATATCAATCTGACGTCCAGTACGCAATCGAACGTGCGTGGCGGGATCAGCAACACGATTGTCGATGGCGTGGCGCGCGTGGACGCAGGCACCTTGAACGCCCAGGCGGGGCGCGACTTCAATGCGCAGGCCGCTGCTATCGCCGCGAAAGACGACGCGACCATTCGTGCCGGAAACGATATCAATCTGACGGCCGCTGGTACGCGGTACGGGGAATCGCACGACTTCGGCAAGAAGAACCGGGCGGAGATGCGTACGACCACGGATATCGGCACGCAGATTGCCGCGGGCGGCAACCTCACGCTGATCGCGACACAGGATGTCAACGCCATCGCTGCACAAGTGGCGTCAGACAAGCAACTGGCCGTGGGGGCCGGGCGCGACATCAACATAGTCGCGGGCGATTCCAGCGGATACACCTACAACGAGATCTACTACAAGACCAAAGGGTTCCTGTCGAGCAAGACCACGCATCGCATCCGCGAGACGGAATGGACGCAAGGGGTCAGTGCGACGTTCGGCGGTGATTCGGTCGTGATGCTCGCCGGCCGCGACATGACGGTCGTTGGCTCGAACGTAGTGGGTGACCGCGACGTGCAGATCGGCGTCGGCCGCGATCTCCAAGTCCTGGCCAAGGATGAAACCTATAAGGACTACCAGTACGAGAAGGTCAAGAAGTCGGGTCTGGGCGGTGGCGGTGGCTTCAGCCTGGGCTACAACAAGCAAGAACGCACGGACTGGAACCGCGGCGCCAGCGGCGGCTATTCCGCCAGCACCATCGGTAGTGCTGGCGGTGACCTCATTATCGATGCGGGCCGCGATGTGGGCGTCATGGGCAGCAACTTGTTGGCCCAGGACGGCAATATCTCCATCGCTGGTCGTAACGTCGCCATCATCGCTGGTGTGGGTGAGGCGCGTCAGCATGAGTATCACGAGTTCAAGCAATCCGGCCTGACCATTGGCGTGGCGGGCGGCATGCTGGGGGCTGCGCAGCAAATTCAGGGCACGCTGGAGCAGGCGGGCGAAGCCAAGAGCGGTCGCCTGGCCGCGGTCAAGGTTGGACAGGCAGCTTATCAGGCGGTGCAAGCCAAGCGGACGATGGATGCCGCTCAAGCGGACGGCGCCAAAGAGGCTCAGAAGGAGGCCGCTAGCGCTCAGATCCAGATCAGCATCGGTGCCAACAAATCCGTCAGCGAAACCAAGCGCACTCAAGAATCCGCATTTGGCTCGTCCGTCATGGCGGGTGGCAATATCTCCATTGTGGCGCTTGGCGAAAAGGGTGTGGCCGGCACAGGCAACCTGTCCATCATCGGCAGCGACCTGGCCGGCAAGAACGTGCTGCTGGCGGCCACCAACGACCTGATGCTGCAAAGCCAGGCGCTGACGTCCACGGAAGTTTCCACCAACAAGAACAGCGGCTGGAAGCTCGGCGTGGGGATCGGTGTTTCCGACAGCGGCAGCGGCGGGGGCATCAATATCTTTGCCAGCGGCTACGTCGGCAGCGGCAACGCCAAGGGCAACGGCACGACCTACCGCGAAACCCAGGTCAGCGCGCGTGACAACCTGACCCTGATCTCTGGCCGCGACACCATTCTTGAGGGCGCCCAGGCGCGCGCGGACAGCATCCGCGCCGACATCGGCCGCAATCTGATATTGGCCAGCCAGCAAGATTCGGATCGTTACGACGCCAAGCAGAAGCAAGCCAATGCGGGCGCCAGCTTCAGCTTCGGCTCGATGACGGGTAACGCCTATATCGGCGCTAGCCTGGGCAAGACCAAGTCGAATTACGACAGTGTGGTGGAGCAGACGGGGTTGTACGCAGGCAAGGGCGGCTATGACATCTATGTCGGCAAGCATACGCAGCTGACGGGCGCTGTCATCGCCAGCGACGCCGAGGCGACCAAGAACTGGCTATCCACGGAGACGCTGGGCTTCAGCAACCTGCATAACAAGGCTGACTATAAGTCGACCATGGTGGGTCTGAGCCTGGGTATGTCTGGCGCGCTCGATAAACCCAACAAGGGTGATGCGTTAGGGGGCGGGCCGTCGGGGCTGAGCTTTGCCAGCACCAGTGGCAGTGAATCCGGTACGACGCGCGCGGCAGTGTCGGCGGGCACGATTGAAGTGCGATCGGACAAGGACACGGGGCGGGACAGCACAGCGGGGCTGAGCCGCGATACGGCTGGCGCTAACGGCAGCATCGGCAAGATCTTCGATAAGGACAAAGTCCGCGAGCAGATCGAGTTCCAGCAGGCGTTTGGCCAGTTGGGGATGCAGATTGCGGGGGATGTCGCGGACAAACTTAAAGAGCAGGACCAACAGCTCTGGGGTGAGGGTAAGCCTGGCCGTATTGCGCTGCATGCTGCGATCGCTGGCATTAGTGCAGCACTCGGTGGTGGGGATGTCGCGGGTGCGATTGCCGGAACAATCGCCGGAGATGTCGCTTCTCGCGCGATGCGGGACCAAATAAATGCAGCCGTCGCGGGATTGCCGCCTGAACTGAGAGAGAAGGTCGCTAGTGTAATTACTAATACCGTAGCCGCGGCCGCTGGTGGTCTTGCGGGTGGGTTGAGTGGCGCTGGCGGTGCGACTTATGCGGATATGTTCAATCGGCAATTACATCCGGATGAACAGGAGTGGATTGAAAAGAACGCAAAGGAGTATGCGCGGAGGAAGGGAATATCGGAGGAGGAAGCTATCCGTCAACTTGCTGTTCAAGGATACCGGATGGTCCAAACGGGAGTTGAGGGTGAATGGGATGAGAGTGCCGCCGCATTTTTGCGGCAGGCCCATGGCTTACTTCCCGACGCGGGATATATGTTCTATGCGGCGCCGTTTCAGAGAAACGATCCGGATATGTACGCGCTATCTACGCCGGCTATTGTTGAGTTCTACGCTAAAAATGGGTTGAAGCTCCCGGACAAGGCCAAGGTCGTGGACGCTGCTACCAAGAACGCTCAAGCGCTCAACTTGATGTCAAATGTGACCTTGAGTGCGAGCGGGGTGGCGGCAGTTGTCGCTTTAAGTGGATTGCCGCCGACATTGCTGGCATGGGCATTGGTAAATCCTGCCGATGCGGTAACGGTTGGAGTTATATCCGTAGAGACCGCTGCAGTTGTACAAAGTGGGGCAATCTCTCCTTCTTCATTGGTCGGTGGGGGGGCGAATGTACGCATACTTGGGAGACTACCCGGCGCTGGCGGTGCGATTGATGACCTAGTCATTCAATTTGGCAGGGTTGAGAATCAGGTCAGCCACACATTTCGTCATGTTGAAGCTGCAGGTTTTCAACGAGATGCCGTTAGCCGAGCTATTCAAGCAGATCTATCTAAGGTTGGCGCTGGCATTCGAGAAGGGCAATATACTGGATCGGTTGTTGTCGATGGGGTAAAGCTGGATTACAGCGCGTTTAAACTTCCGGATGGTACGATAAATGTAGGAAGAATAACGCCACCGAAGGCTCCGAAATGAGAAAGCTGACTTTAATTGAATTGGAATTCATTAAGAAAATGATTGAATGTTGCGCCGAGTATAAATTTCTGCTGCCACAGCTCAATCAGGCGAATGTGGAGGAGATGAGTGATGGGGGTATGGGGAGTCTGCTCTTCTGCTCATTGGATAGCGACCGTTCCATAGGTCGCGAAGTGGCGCGAAAATATTTTCTCGATGAGGATGGTATTGCGGTTTCAGTCGTTTTAAATATCGACAATTATGGAAATTTATATGAATTGGATGTGTGGAAGGCGGATTTTTCTGAATTGATAAGCTTTCCGAGAGAATGAATAAATAAAGATAAGGTGTCAAAAGATAAGGTGTCAGACTACGTTTTTCGGCCTGAAGAGGTCGCTTTGAAAACGTAGTCTGACACCTTATTTTCTGCGGCCGCGCGATGGATGGCGACATTGCCCTAGTCGGCTCCAACCTGCGCGCCCAGGGCGGCGTGGTGCTGGATGCCAAGCGCGACATCGCCGTTGTCGGGGCGCAGAACCAGTACAGCCAATCCAGCAAGAACGACAGCAAGAGCACCAGCTTCTCGTTTGGCAGCATGAGCCTGGGCGATATGGGCCGTGCCATCGACGGCGGTCCGAACGCGAGCGGCGTCAAGACGTTCCCCTACGGCAGCCAGATCGCAAATTCGCGCGACCTGGCCTCGGGCACCTGGCAGACGGCATCGCTGATCACCGGCAACACGGTCTACATGAATAGCCGCGATGGCGATATCCGCATCACGGGATCGGCCATCGACGCTGTCAAGAACGTGGGGCTGTCCGCCAGCCAGGGATCGATTTCCATCGACACCGGCACGGCTACCCGCGATCACACCAGCAGTCACAGCAGCAAAAGCATCGGAGACCTGAGCGGCGAAGTCGGCGGCGACGCGGTCGGCATACGCAAGACCAGCGGCGGTTTGACGGAGAACAGCAAGACGACCAGCGGCGCTGGCAGCACCATCGTCAGCCGCCAGGGCGACGTGTCGATCATCGCCAAGGAAGACCTGCTGATTCGCGGCAGCGACATCCGTGCCGGCCGCGATGTGCTGTTGGGCGGTCAGGCGGTCACCATCGACGGCAGCTTCGACACCTCGGCCTTCCGGGACTTCCAGCAGAGCAGCCAGATCGCGGTCACGACCAGCGTCAACAGCCCGGTCATCAAGGCGGTGGAGACCATCGACCGCATGCGCAATGCGGCACAGGACACCAACAACGGCAGAATCCAGGCGGTCGCGGCGGTCGCCGCTGGCCTGGCTGCCAAGAACCTCTACGACTCGGTGGCGAAGAATCCCGCGCAGATGGGAGGCATCAGCGTCAACGTCGACGTGGGCGCCAGCAGCTCCAGCCAGACCCGCAGCGGACATAGCAGCACCGCCAGCGGTTCGGCCATCTCGGCAGGCCGGGACCTGGCCATCATCGCCACGGGGAAGGGCGCTCAGTCCAACATCACGGTGTCGGGCTCGAACCTGACTGCGGGTCGCAATGTGCTGCTGAATGCAGAGGGCGACATCCTGCTCACCGCGCAGCAAAACACCTCCAGCCAGAAGAGCGACGGCAAGAGCAGCAACGCCAGCATTGGCGTGGGCTTTGCGGTGGGCGGCAGTCAGAATGGCTTTGCCATCAACGTCGGCGCTGGCGGCAGCACCAGCAAGAGCAACGGCCAGGACAGCACCTGGAACAACACCCATGTGGTGGCGGGGGACAAGCTCACCCTCAGTTCGGGTGGCGATACCGTGCTGCGCGGCGCGCAGGCCAGCGCGGCGCAAATCGTTGCCACCGTCGGCGGCAATCTCATCATCGAAAGCCTGCAAGACATCAGCAACTATGCGGCGCGCGACCGCAGCGGCGGCGTGCAGGTCAGCCTGTGCATTCCACCGCTTTGCTACGGGGCAAGCAGCGTCAGCGGAAACTATGGCCAGACCAAGATCAACAGCCAATACGCCAGCGTGACCGAGCAGACGGGTATGTGGGCCGGCGATGGCGGCTTCCAGTTGAACGTAGGCAAGAACACGGGGTTGATTGGCGGCGTCATCGCCAGCAGCGACAAGGCTGTGGCCGATGGCAAGAACGTGCTGGTCACCGGAACGCTCACCAGCCGGGACATCGAGAACCGCGCCACTTATGACGGGCAGTCTGTTCAGCTCGGTGGCGGCTTGAACGTTGGCGGGGCCGGGGGCAACGGCAAGGGTACCGGCAGTGGCAACAGCGCCATCGGTACCGACAGCCAGGGCAACGTCGCTGGCGGCAGCAAGGCCACGCCGGGCTCCACGTTGCCCAGCTTTGACGGCGTGAGCGCCAATGTACCCATTGCGATGGGGGCCAATGGCGAAGCCAGTTCCACCACGAAAAGCGCCATCAGCGGCGGCACCATCGTCATTCGGGACGAGGCGGGCCAAAAGGCGCTGACGGGCCAGACCGCGGCGGAAGCGATTGCCGCGTTGAACCGGGATACCAAGGACACGTTGAACGCGCTGGATCGGATCTTTGATGAGAAGGAGGTCCGGGCGGGGTTTGAGGTGACCAAGACCTTGGCGCAGGAGACGGGGACGTTTCTGGCGAATCGGGCGGCGGAGCGACAGGCGCTTGAACAAGAACTGACCAACGAGCTTAAGAAGGGTGGGGCTACCGATAACGCTCGAGCATTCGAACTGATGTCGCAGCTTGAAGATGCGCGACTATGGGCACCGAATGGCGCTTATCGGCAGATCATGACGGCGCTGGTTGCGGCGGCCGGCGGCAATGTCACAGGCTCGGGAGCCGAGTTTGTTCAGGCGGCTGCAGTCAACTATCTGCAGGGATTGGGGGCTGCGGGCGTTAAGAAGATTATCGCGTCGCTAGGAGATGGGCCTGGTACTGAGCCGGCCCGTGCTGCGCTGCACGCGATCGTTGGATGCGCCGGTGCTGCTGGTCAAGGCGCCAGTTGTGGAGCAGGGGCGCTTGGAGCAGGGGCCGGCAGCATTGTCAATGCACTGATGGGGCCGTCCAACGGAGCAACCCCTAGTGAAGTTGAGGCGCGCCGCAATCTCGTGTCGAGCCTTATGGCTGGTATTGCGGCGAGTGCAGGGCTGGACCCCGCCGCGGCGAGCAACGCAGCGATATTCGAAACGGAGAACAACTGGGCCCCGGTCGTCATATTGGGCGTGGAGGCAGCTTCAATTAAATGTGCCACGACCCCAACTTGTCAGCGCGTGGTTGCGCAAGTGTCAGGTGAAGTTGCCGTCCTCGGCGTAAAGATGAAGGATGGGGCTGTCTATGTATTGAGCGCGGCCTTAACCGGAATTGGGGCGGCGCTTGGCGACTCTCTGTTCAGCGAACTTGATGGTGTTCTCGGGCGCGAGACATCTCCGCCGCCGTTGCCGGTCGATGATGGCAAGGAGCATGGGGGCTCTGTGCCTTCGACGCCGGGTACGCCAGGGGGAGGCGTCGATCTAAGCATTCCGACTGTTCCTGGCGATCTGATTCCGCCCGGCGGGACGCCGCCGTCGAAACCGGATGACGGTACGCATACTGGGGGGAGTGAGACTCCGATGCCTGCCCCTCAAGGGCCTGGGCTGATATTAAATGAGACTGCAAAAAATGGAGGAAGACTCACAATTGGCCCAGGGCAGTTTTCAGCGAGTGAGCGTGCTGCGGCACAACATATGGCGGATCTCGGCAACGACGTCTTGCTTCGCGCGCCAACCGGTACGAGGGCAGGTGGGGGCACTTCGGATTTGCTCGTGAATGGCGTACCTTATGATGTGTACACTCCAACTACCGGAAATCCGAATCGTATTGTCTCTGCTGTTGCTAATAAGAATTCGCAAGCTATAGGTATCGTTCTGGATTTGACCCGCTCGTCTGCGACGCCAGAGCAGTTAAATAATATTTTGCAGCGTGTTAGGGGTGCAGGGGCAACGAATATTTCTGACATAGTAATTATTGGAAAATAGTTATGCCGAAAAGAATGTGTGAATGTGGCTATTGCTTTCGATTGGGGGAAATTCCAAGCCGCGATCAATGGCTGGTTATTTCTGATGAGGCCTATGATCATTTTTCTGGGTGTGTCGATGCAGAAGAAATTTACAAGAAAATGAAAATAATGTTGAAATGTCCAGTTTGTGACCGGATATCGATATTTTGGGATGGATTTGATGGAGGTGCTTTAGTTTATAAATTAGATAAATAAAATGTCAGGCCATGAGGATTTTTCAAATATCTTCAAGAAAATTATTTAATACTAAATAAATAAAATAAGATTTCAGACGACGTTTCCCGCCTTGAAAATGTAGTCTGATACTGAGGTTTCCCCACGGCGCAAATCGTTGCCACCGTCGGCGGCAACCTCATCATCGAAAGCCTGCAAGACATCAGCAACTATGCGGCGCGCGACCGCAGCGGCGGCGTGCGGGTCAGCCTGTGCATTCCACCGCTTTGCTACGGGGCAAGCAGCGTCAGCGGAAACTATGGCCAGACCAAGATCAACAGCCAATACGCCAGCGTGACCGAGCAGACGGGTATGTGGGCCGGCGATGGCGGCTTCCAGTTGAACGTAGGCAAGAACACGGGGTTGATTGGCGGCGTCATCGCCAGCAGCGACAAGGCTGTGGCCGATGGCAAGAACGTGCTGGTCCCCGGAACCCTGACCAGCCGGGACATCGAGAACCGGGCCAGTTATGACGGGCAGTCTGTCCAGCTGGGTGGTGGCTTGAACGTTGGCGGGGCCGGGGGCAACGGCAAGGGTACCGGCAGTGGCAACAGCGCCATCGGTACCGACAGCCAGGGCAACGTCGCTGGCGGTAGCAAGGCCACGCCGGGCTCCATGTTGCCCAGCTTTGACGGCGTGAGCGCCAATGTACCCATTGCGATGGGGGCCAATGGCGAAGCCAGTTCCACCACGAAAAGCGCTATCAGCGGCGGCACCCTCGTCATTCGGGACGAGGCGGGCCAAAAGGCGCTGACGGGCCAGACGAAGATAAGGTGTCAGACTACGTTTTCGGCCTGAAGAGGTCGCTTTGAAAACGTAGTCTGACGCCTTATTTTTCAACTTGGTTTTGATGTCACCTTTCAAGTCACCAAATCTTCGTTGGGCATAAAAGATACTAGGACGGCCGATCTAAAGGTGGAAGGACTAGGCATGAACGACGTCTATTCGCCGGTAGGTTTAAATTTGGCAAAGCTACCAACAGGCATTGAAAAGAAGGCAAGCCAGGCTAATGGCGTCATGGTTCAAGTGGATATTTCGAGCGAGGATATGCGTACTGTTGTAGCCAGAGTTCGGGGTAAACCAAACGCTCAGCGGATAGATACGATAATCTTCCAGAAAAGCGATGGAAGTATAGTGAGATCTGATAGAAACTAATATGGAGGTTGATGATGCCAAAATTCGGATGTGTGTGTGGCTATGTTATTAATTTGTCCCAGGATGATGGTGGGTGCGAATGGAATCTGGTTTCAGAGAAAAAAATATACGAGGTTGGAGATGTTTTGGCAAGAAAATGGCTGTCAGAGGAAGAGTTTTATACTCTGATAAACGATGGTTCAATTGTTGTTTATATATGTCCAGTATGTAAACGGCTGCATATTGATGAGGGGGGAGGGGTGTTTAATTCGTACGTGCGAGAGATACCAAATTAAAAATAAAGCGAAATAAGGTGTCAGACTCTGAGGTTTCCCCACGAATTCATCACAATCCTCCGTTGGGTTCAAAGGGCTTTTGCGTTCTTTGCAAAAGGCCAAGCACCGACTCCTCAGTCAAAGTCAGCACGCGCTCGGCATCAGAAATAAGGTGTCAGACTACGTTTTTGGCCGAGGCGTAGCCTGAGTTGACCAGCGCAGCGCGGTAGGACGTATTGGTCCACCTTCATTCTTCACCTTTTGAGACAAGTGCTAGGCTGCCACGGTTATGTTCTTGGACAACCGCGTGCCATGGCCCCTAGGCTTCCTAGATTGATAGTTCCCCACTGCCCACATCATGTGGTGCAACGAGGTCACAGTCGTCAGGCTGTATTCGCGTCGGACGATGACTACGACGCGTACCTGTCTGATATCTACGAGAAGAAAATGGAGCTAGGCGTGCAAGTGCACGCCTACTGTCTGATGACGAATCACGTGCATCTTCTGCTTACGCCGGGCGACGACGCGAGTGGGGTAGCACGGCTAATGAAAGAAGTAGCCCGGCGTGCGACTCGGCGCTTCAATGGCAGGTCGGCTCGCTCAGGCTCGCTGTGGGAGTCTCGATATAAATCGAGCCTGGTGCAGACAGAAACCTATTTGTTGGCATGTATGCGATATATAGAACTCAACCCTGTCAGGGCGGGCATGGTCGCGCGTTGCGAAGATTATCAGTGGTCCAGTTATAGGGCAAGGATGGGATCATGCGGCAGTCGCGAGTTAGACATGCATTCAGTCTATTTGGGGTTGGCCCATAGCGAGTCAGAACGACGCAAGGCTTACCGTGATTACGTGCAGAGCGTGGAGTCTGCCGATGAGTTGGCACTGATGCGTCGGGCGAGTAGAGAAGGGCATCCTACTGCGGACGCTGAATATAGTGCGGCGCTCGAGCTATCTCTAGGGCGTCAAATCGTGCCCAAGGCCCGTGGGCGGCCTCGAAAAACGTAGTCTGACACCTTATTTAATGATCGTCCTGACTACGTGACTTTTCAAATCTCGGCCTTCGGGGCGAGTGGGGTGGTGACTATTAACCTATATGACGGGGGGGTTTATTCCGGAATGGGGGGAACTGTTCCAGTCGGCGCCAACACGAGTCTAAATTTCGGATCACTGTTGGCGAATGATGTTCGCGATGCCAAGCAGCGTGCCGCCAGGATAGATGCATTCCTGCAGGGGGGGGCGTGCAGGGTTCCTATTGTGGTTGGCTATGCGTAGGCGTGAATCATGCAATGGGTGGCGAGACATCCCTAGAAGTAGGAGTCGGAACTCCCGGCATAAGCGCTGGAACTGGTTGGGGAGCAGATACAGGGTATAAAATTCCATTCTTTCGATAGTGGTAAATCTGGAGATTCTTGTGCGCGCTCCGGCTAGAAAATGGGCTTTATTGGTTATTCCCGTCTGGATTCTCCTAATGATTTTCGTAATTATTAGGTCGCCCAATGATGTGGGAGTGGTTTATGAAAAAATGCTTGGATTGAATGAAAAAATAAAGGAAGTAAATGGTGAACCTGTCTATGAATATAAGAATTTGAAGCCCGGATCTGGTTTGATAATCGTGGAGTTTTCCTCTTCAAGTTGGAAGTTCACGACAAAAGAGGTGAATAAAAAATTCTTCGAGGATGCAGGGGCTCTGAGAGTGAAGGAGGCTAATACTATTCTCTACTGTAGAGGGCGTGAACAATATGATTTTATTCTCCCGGAATATAACGGTTTGAAAACATTTCAAATTATTATGGCGTACCCTGGGTCTAAGTGTGGCCAATTTTGAAAACAAGGTACTAGACTACGTTTTCGGTCGAAGGGTAGCCTGGAAAACAAGGTGTCAGATTACGTTTTCGGCCTGAAGAAAATAAGGTATCAGACTACGTTTTTGGCCTGAAGATGTCGCTTTGAAAACGTAGTCTGACACCTTATTTCTGACACCTTATTTCTGTCTGGGGTGTCAAAGCCATGAAAGTAAGATGCATTCGGTTGCTGGACGCAGATGGAAGAGAGGTTGAATTCTCATCTTGGTTATCGCTTGGACATACCTATCATGTTATGTCGATATTTGTTGATCAAAGTGGGCGGCGCAACTACGGAATAATCAACCGCCACCCCGAAGGGGAATGGCCGCAGATGGGGAGCCATCAGGCCGAGTGTTTTGAAGTTGTTAGCGACATGATTCCATCTAATTGGCGCGAGTGGAAGAATGAGATTTCAGCGGGGTTTCGCCGGCTGCTTGGCAGGCATCCGGCTTTTATGAAGCGTTTTACGACCACGATCCGACTATTTATCCCATCTTTGAGCGAGAGCGGGACATCATTCTGAGTGAAGACCCCTGATGGAAAAAGGTGTCAGACTACGTTTTTGGCCTGAAGAGGTCGCTTTGAAGACGTAGTCAGACACTGAGGTTTCCCCACGAATTCATCACAATCCTCCCATGGGTTCTAAGGGTTTTAGCGTTCTTTGCAAAAGGCCAAGCACCGACTCCTCAGTCAAAGTCAGCGCGCGCTCGGCATAGATCATGGCCCCTAGCTTAAGCAACGAAATGGTCGGCCGGTCTTTACGATTATTGGATTCATAGGCCGGCCTCAGTTTCTCGCGCTCGGCCAACTGACCCACCAGCCACGGCAGAGATGTCGCTAGCGCGTGGATCAACAGCAGGATCTGTAAACGTGCAGCGCCCGCGCTTTGGCTGTCCTCGAACGAGAAGCCGAACTGATGGGACTTCAAGCTGCGGAAGGTGCATTTGATGCTCATGCGCTTGCGGTAAATCTCAACAATCTCATGCGCGTTGGTATCAGCCAGCGACGGCGATGCGCACCGCAACCAAGGCTCGCTTTCTCGCCGGGCGCAGACCTCGCTGTGGCTGCTGCGCTTTCTCCACTTGAATTGTGTCAAGGCTTGGCGTTGCTGGGGCGGCTTGCGATACAGCACGAGCGGCGCTTGCACGGGACGCGCTCGGATCATTTCGTGCTCGCCCAGATCTTTAGGCCTTGAGCTGGCTGCTGCGTAATCATCCGTGCATCGGCGCCACGGTGCTTGAAAAATAAGATACCGTCAGACTACGTTTTCAGTCCGATGAGTACCTCGGAAAACGTAGTCTGACACCTTATTTACACCTTATTTGTGCCAATCAGACATCTAGGCCTGGGTACGAGATGTTGTCTGGCGACCCAACTCTTATTGCAGAGAGAGTTTTGGAAAAGATACAAAAAAGGTAAGGATTTTCCAAATGGCAATATGGCTAATGCTCATGCGGAGATTGGCGTTATCGAGCAGGCTTATAGGGCCGGGAAGACGCAGGGCGCCGAAATGACAATTGTTGTCAAAGGAAAGGATGTATGTGGATATTGTCTAGGCGATATTGCAGCAGCGGCTGACAAGGCTGGTCTAAAATATGTGACTATCCATGCCACAAAAGATGATGTTCCAATGACATATTTTTGGCGTCCAGGAATGACATCTATAAAGGAGTTGCGATGATTGTAACGATTGGAGGGTATTTAATTGATGCTAAGAAAGGGCGAGTGCAATTCGCAGCTCTGATCAACCCAAGCGTAGAGGCGCTGAAATCGCGTCTGGAAGAATTTTCCAACGATCGGTCTGGAGCTTTGGTCGCGCGACTAGAGCCACCTTCTGAGGTTGGGCCTTGCAGGCTCCGCCTCTATGTGGATGGTTTCAAATATCTTCTAATGCTTGAGGAAAATTCTGAGGATGGAGAGTGCCTAGTTCGGACGCTTACAACTTCTACGGAAAGGGGTCTGGTGTCTGTGCTTGGGGAGCCTTATCCAATATCAGCCATAACGTCTGATTTTTCTCTTGTCTCTCAATTGTTTATAGACTTTGTAATGCACGGAGATCTTTCTAGGGAAATCATGCGAAATTAAAACAAGATGTTAGACTTTGAGTAGAAATAAGGTGTTGTCTGACACCCTATTACAAAGGATTGAAATGATGAAAAAAGTCGATCGTGCCGAAAATATGTGGCGAGATTGGTGGAAATAAGGTGTCAGATTCTGAGGTTTCCCCACGAATTCATCACAATCCTCCCATGGCGTCAAAAGTAAGGTGTCAGACTACGTTTTTGGCCGAAGGTTAGTCCAATCTGACGTTGGAAGATAGGGCCTATTTATCCACCTTTACTCTTCATCCCTTCAAGCGAGTGCTAGGCTCGCCACAGTTACGTTCATGGATAACTGTGCCATGGCTCCTAGGCTGCCCAGAGTAGTCGTTCTCCACTGCCCGCATCACGTTGTGCAGCGAGGTCATAGCCGTAAAGTTGTATTCGTGTAGGCGGATGACTACGACGCGTGCCTGGTGGATATCAATGAGAAGAAAATCGAACTAGGCGTGCAGTTGCACGTCTATTGTCTGATGACGAGTACGCGCATCTTTTGCTTACGTCGGGCGACGACGTGAGTGGGGTAGCTCGACTAATGAAAGAAGTGGCCAGACGCGCCACGTGGCGCTTCAATAACAAGTCGGCTCTATCCGGATTGTTGGGTAGTCGCGATATAAATCGAACGCTGTGCAGACCGAGACCGACTCGAAGGCTAACAGTCCCTTGCATTGTGATCGCTGCATAGATTGCCAAAGCGCGCGCATCCTAAGCCCGCGGCGTCGCATCTTGCGTTGGAACACAAAAGTCAGACTCATCCGATGGAACGGCGGTCACTTGTCCCGTACATTCCCACCAACGGCTGCGGGTCTTCTCGCGGGTTACTTAATAGCGCTCGTGTCCGGCCGTTAGTACTCGAATCCCCAACATTAATAGAACTGACCGACCGGATCAGCCGTGCACGTACCCGGTGCGTGCGGGCGGTTTCAAGTTTGTAGACCCACATGGCAGCCACGGTCCGATTGGATACAACCCCCATGCGCTCATTCAAATTCGCGTCCACGGCCTGCGCGTTGCTACTCACGTCCGGCTGCGCTTTCATCATGGGGTCACCGGCCAAGCCGCTGGCCACGAACCCCGAGCCCGACGAAGTGATCAGCCCGGTGCTGATCTACATCTCGGACTGCGATTTTCAAAAGAAGCTCGATGACACGGGCTGGATCGGCGCGAGCACGGCGCTTCCTGCGTTGTATGCGGCGGAGGCCGTGTGTAGAGCCCTGAACAACGAACTACCCGCCGCGATGGACGCTGCCGGCATCAAGGCGACGTTCAAGCTGCGCAAGGAAATTCCGGGTTCCGAGTGGCCGTTGACCTTGAAGGAAGACGCGGCGGCTAGCGGGGCAAAGTATGGGGTGGCGTTGGGCGAACCCCATGGCTTTGGCGGTTATCAGCAGTACGGCCCGTCGGTGAGCATCCAGGTGCGGCTGTATGACGCCGTATCGGGTGAATACCGGGGCTACGCCGAAGACGCCTATCCGATCTCCTTGCGTGACTATGCCAATCGGGGACCGGCCGCAGACGGCCTGCGGATCGCGGCGGATATGGCGCAGAAGCTGGCGCGCACGATGCGCAAGCGCTGCACCGAGGCCTATCCATATCAATGCGGCAAGACGGGGTTGTTCCGTCTGGCCGAGCCTCGCGATGCCTATGGCAAGTGATCGCCGCGTGGTCCGTGGCGAATCGTTTCTTTTGAGCGATCGGTAGATGATTGCCATGCTGCGTTCCATGGCGCCTGCGTTGTTGCCGGGCGGCGCCTTGGCGGGTGCTCCGCCATCAATCCCAATATTCTCAGCCGGTATGACGCTGGCAGCACACAAATAAGGCGTCAGACTACGCTTTCGGCCCCTGATTGCGGCCCGATAGTGCAATGCGGGTGAGCAAAGCTCGATAGCGTCTCCTTCTGGCGATTGAGCCCTCGCAAGAGATCTTTGACCAAGGCTTCCCGTCGCGCCAATGGTCCGCATAATTGTCAGGCAGGCATCGGCGGCAGGTGCCACAGCGCGGGCTCGAATGCCTGGCCGTAGCGGGGTAGGACGTAGCGGTCGATCCCATCGATTTGGGAACGCACGACCCATGCACGCAGGGGGGGATCTGAGTAGAATCAAGCGCCCGTCATCAGAAATCCCGTGGTTGGCGCATTTTTTGCAACGTTTGATCTGAGGCATGCAGGGCGGATCGGTATGTTGCTTGGTTAATTCATTATTTTATTGATTACGTGCCATGCCAATTTCTGCCGCCGATCTGATTGCGCAGTTTGACCTGCAGCCCCACCCCGAAGGTGGCTACTTTCGTGAAACCTATCGTGCTTCCGATTCTATTTTGAGGCAGGCAGATGGGGCGGTGCGCTCCGCATCAACGGCGATCTATTATTTGCTCTGTGATGGTGCGTATTCATCGTGGCATAGGATCGGCTCGGACGAAATCTGGCATTTCTACGCTGGCGATCCTCTCGAGGTGTGGGTGCTCAGCGAGGGTGGGGGGCTGACGATCCACCGGCTTGGTAACCCGCTTACCCATCCGGGCAGCGTATTCCAGGCAATCGTGCCAGCGGGATGCTGGTTTGGCGCACGCTGTGCGGCGCCTGAGCACCTCGCGCTTGTGGGCTGCACGGTTGCACCGGGTTTCGAGTTTTCTGAATTCGAACTTGCGGATGCGGCGGCGTTGGCCCAGGCGTTTCCAGATTACGCAGAATATATTGCGCAGCTCGCACCGCACTCGAAGGCATGAACGCAAATCGAGCGCCGCGCATCGCGTATTCGGCGGCAGGCTGACCTGGACCAAAGGCGGACTGAAAGCGATGAACGCCGGGATGCGTGACGGCAAGAAACGGCATGCGCGGGTTGCCCGGGCAACGCGAGGGTGCACTTAGCGTTGCGCGGCGGCCATCGGGGCAACGGATGCGGTGGCGTTGGGCGAGCCCCAAGGCTTTGGCGGCTATCAGCAGTAGTACGGCCCGTCGGTAAGCATCAAGGTTTGCCTATCTGACAGGCGTCGTCTCAAACCGGCCATTCCCCCAACCGGTACGCCGAATCCCAGAACATCCACTCCAGCTGCGCCGCATGCGTATAGGCGCGGTGCATGTCCTCGCGCGTTTGCGCCGACGCCTTGTCCGCGGCCCGGTCGACCGATGCGATCACGTCGCGGACCAGGGCGTGGAATTCCTCTCCGGCGTAGGTATCGATCCACGCGCTATAGGGGTTGGGGCGCGTTGCGCGGGCGTGGATGTCGCGGCCGATTTCCGCGTAGATCCAGAAGCACGGCAAGAGCGCCGCCAGGGCCACGGGGTAAGGCGCGCTCCAGGCGGTGGCGATGAGAAAGCTGGTGTAGTGGTGGCTGGCGGGCGACAGCGGGGTGGACGCAAAGGTCTGGGCGTCGATGCCGAATTGCTTCATGAAGCCTTCGTGCAGGCTGCGTTCGACCACCACGGCGTTCTTGGCGGCGTCGGCGAATTGCACGACGCCGTCGGCGTGATCGGCCTTGGCAGCGGCCACGGCCAGGGCGCGGCCGAAGGCGAGCAGGTAATGCGCGTCCTGGATCATGTAATGACGGAACGCCTGTTCGCTGAGCTGGCCGCTGGCCAGTTCCTGGTTGAACGGCATGGTGCGCGTTTTGTCGTACAGCGCGGCGTTGCGCGCCCAGGCGTCAGAGCTGAAAGTCATGGCATTCCTCAAAGCGAAAACAGACGGGGCGCAAGGGTGCGCGCCGCGGTTGCGGGCTCAAGGGTACCAAGACCAGGGATCGGGCGCAGGCAGGCCGCCGCAAGGGGCAGCCTTTCTGGTTGCGACTCGTCCGGGCAGGGCGGTTTATTGCATGTACCAGCCGTGGCTGACCACGAACGATTGGCCGGTGAACGCGGCACTGGGGAAGGTCGACAGGAACAGCGCGGTCTGCGCCACGTCCTCGACGGTGGTGAACACGCCGTCCACCGTGTCGCCCAGCATCACTTTCTTGACCACGTCTTCTTCGCTGATGCCCAGTTCCTTGGCTTGCTCGGGAATCTGCTTTTCGACCAGGGGCGTGCGCACGAAGCCGGGGCAGATGACGTGCGAGCGTACGTTGTGGGCCGCGCCTTCCTTGGCCAGCACGCGCGCCAGGCCCAGCAGGGCGTGCTTGGCGGCGACGTAGGCGGACTTCAGCGGCGATGCCTCGTGCGAATGCACCGAGCCCATGTAGATGACGACGCCGCCGCGGTTGTCCTTGTACATGTGCTTGAGCGCGGCCTTGGTGGTGAGGAAGGCGCCGTCCACGTGGATGGCCTGCATCTTCTTCCAGTCCGAGAAGGCGAAATTCTCGATGGGATTCACGATCTGGATGCCGGCATTCGAGATCAGGATGTCGATGCTGCCATAGGCGGCCGCCACGCGATCGATGCCCTGGTTCACGGCGTCTTCGTTGGTGACGTCCATGGCCACGCCCATGGCTTTGCCGCCGGCCTGTTCGATTTCACGGGCCACGGCGTCGGCGCCAGCCTGGTTCAAGTCCGCGATGGCGATGGCCGCGCCTGCTCGTGACAGGGTCAGCGCGATTTCCTTGCCGATACCGCTGGCGGCGCCGGTGACGACCGCGACTTTTCCGTTCAGATTGCTCATGCTGGGAACCTCCGGGTAAGGATGCCGCGAGCCGGGTAGCGCCCGCGGATGCGTGGGGCATGGCTTGATGGTAGCGCCTCAGGATGAGAGCGGCCTGAACGCGCGGGCAGGGTAACTTTTTATGTCATTTGCTTCCGGTGGGACGCCCTGGGGGCGGATGCGGCGCGTGCGCGCCGGCGGGGCGGCTGCAGGGGCTTCTGTTACCAAGCGCGCCCGTGCGTTGAATTCGGCCATTGCCGGTTGGCGCTGGCTGCGCGAGAATCCGCCGGATTCGGGTCCGGCGATCGGCCAGTGGCCTTCATTTCTTACAAAGCGAAGACAAGCGTGTCATCAGTCATGAGCAGTCTGGCGGGCATCAAGGTGGTGGCAGGGGCCCGGGCAGGGCGGTGGGTACGGCGCGTGGCCTTCGGGGCGTGCCTGGGCCTGTCGGCGCTGTCGGCGCAGGCGGCCTATATCGTGGTGGACACGGGCCACACGCCCAAGCAGCCGGGCGCCACGGGCGCCAGCGGCCGCGTCGAATACCTGTACAACCTGGACCTGAGCGCGGCGGTGGCCACCGACCTGAAGACCTTGGGCGACCGCGTGACGCGAGTGTCGGCCGACGGCGCGGAAATCGCGCTGGGGCGGCGGGCGCTGACGGCGCCGGACGCGGATTTCTTCATTTCGATCCACCACGATTCGATGCAGCAGAAGTACATCGACGCGGGCCGCCAGCGCGACTTCGCCGGCTTTGCCATCTTTGTCTCGCAGCTCAATCCCAAATACGAAGACAGCCTGCGCTGCGCCCGCGCTATCGGCGAAGCGCTGGTGGCGGCGGGCGAGAAGCCGTCGCTGTACCACGCCGAGCCGATCTCGGGCGAGAACCGGCCGCTGTTGGACCGCCGCCTGGGCGTGCACCGCTATGACGGGCTGGCGGTGTTGAAGACGGCGAAGATGCCGGCGGTACTGGTCGAGGCAGGGGTTATCGTGAACCCCGATGACGAGGCCCGCCTGGCCAAACCGCAGACCATTGCACGCCTGGCGCAGGCGATCGCGAGCGGTACGCACGCCTGCCAGAAGCGGTAGCGGGCAGGGGGCGGGGGGGTGGCATTGCCGGGCGGGATGGATAAAATCCCGCTGCAATGGGCGTTCCGTGGAAAAGGACTGATGATGCTGAAAAGAACACTAACGGCTTTGGGTATGAGCATGGCGATGTCCCTGGCTGGCCTGTCGGCCGCCACGGCGCAGACGCCCGCGGCCGCGCCGCAGCAAGAGGAGCCCGAGCGCTACGGCCCGTTTTTCTTCCTGCCCAGCCAGCCGAACCTGCTGATCTACGTAGGCGCGGTGGGCGCCAACGACATGCTGAACCTGAAGAAGGCGCTGCGTGAGCATCCGACCATTTCCACCCTCATCTTGCAGAACAACGGCGGCGGCCTGGTCCACATCGGGCTGGTGGTGGCCGAAGAGGTCTACGAGCGCGGGCTGAACACCTACATTCCCAAGGACAGCTACTGTGCATCGGCGTGCTCGTTCGTGTTCTTTGCCGGGCGTCAGCGCCTGGCCGAGGGCCGCCTGGGCGTGCACCAGATCTCCGCGCCCGAGATGACGGGCGAGCAGGCGCAGTTCGGCGTGTCGGACATCGTCGCGACCCTGCCGAAGTACGGCGTGTCGGCCGACGTGCTGGGCATCATGTTCAGCACGCCGTCCAAAGAGATGTATTTCTTCACGCCCCAGGAAATCATCAAGTACGGCATCAACCGCACGGGCAACGTGCAAACCGCCAGCAACGCGCCGCAGCAGGGTGCCCCGCGCAGCGCACCGGCGCCCGCGCCGCAGCCGCAGCCGCAGCCGCAGCCGGCCGCCGCGCCGTCGCAGGCCCAGGCACCCGCCGACGAGCAGCGCCTGCCGCCGCGCAAGCCGGCCGAATCCTCGCCGGTACCCGCGCAGGTCCCCAACCCCTACATGCCCAAGGAAACCGCGCCCGCCGCGATTTCCGACGAGCAAAAGGCGATCAATGCCGCCGCGCTGATGATCCAGGCGGGCAGCGGCACCAACGAAGAAGCCATGAATTTCACGCGGGAGTTCTACGCCGACACGGTGGATTACTTCAAGAAGCAGCGCCCGAAGTCCGAGATCCTGGCCGACAAGCAGGCCTATTTCGCGCGCTGGCCGGTCCGCCGCTTCGTGGTGGACCAGAACTCGCTCAAGGCCAAGTGCAAGGACCAGATGTGCATGGTGGTGGGCCTGTACGACTACAAGGTTTCCAGCCCAGAGCGCGGCAAGACCGCGACCGGGACGTCGAATTTCACCTACATCCTTGACCTGCGCAACCGCTATCGCATTGTCATGGAAGACAGTGAAGTCATCAGCCGCTGATGTGGCGGCTGGCGCCAAGGAGCATTGCAATGAATTTGAAAGTCCGCGCGGCGCAACTGTTGTGCGTGGTGGGTCTGGGTGTGCTCTCGGCGCAGGCGTTGGCCATCAACTGCCAGAAGGCCGGCACGCAGGCCGAGAAGCTGATCTGCTCGGATCGCAGGGCGGTGGCGGCGGATGCCGAACTGAATCGGGCCTATGCCGCGCTGTTGAAGCAGGCGCCCGATGACGAAATCCGCGCGGCGATCAAGGACGGCCAGCGGCAATGGGTGAACGCGCGTGACCGTGCGCTGGAAAGGGTGGCCGGCAATCCGGATGCGCTGCAGGACGATGACGCCACGCCGGGCAGCATCGCGGCCAAGCTGATCGAGGCCCGCACGGCGGACCTGAAGGCGCACCCGAAAAACAGCAATACGCCCGCCATGATCGGCGCGGCGCTGCGCCAACGTGAATTCCGCAAGCAATTTACCGGCGGCCCGTACTCGGGCTACGACGAATCCTGCGACGTGCTGCCGCCTTACGAGGTCTACGGTTGCTTCGCGATCCGCCACTACCAGAACAATGACCGGGTCTGCAGCGTGGAAGACTACTGGGCCACGGGTTCGGTGTACGTGCAGCGCTATGTGGCCAAGCTGGTCGACAACAAGCCCGTGCCGGTGGCCTCGTGCTCGTTCAACGGCAACGACGCCAATTGCCCGGGCAGCATCGCGGACGATGCGCGCTGGAACACCGGCCCCGAGGTGCACAAGGTCGACTATCCGACGTCGCCGTTGGCCAAGCTGGCCGTGGACATCGATGACAGCGACGACTACCCGTGGCTGCAGGCCTGCCTGACGGACAAGACGTTTCCGCTGTCGAACCCGGCGTCCGCTGGCAAGTAGGCGGCGTCCGGCCCCGGTTCGTGCTGGCGCCCGGCCCGCGCGCTGCGCGCCGCATTCACGCGGCGCGTTTGGCGACTTGCTTTGCCGCGGCTCTGGCGCGGGCAGGCCCTTGACGCTTGACGTAGTCCTGCAGCGCATCCCGCAGCACCACCGCTTGGTTGTGGGCGGTATTGCGGGCCCCGTAGAGCAAGGTCAACGGCCGCTCGCCCGCGGCTTGCAACAAGGCCGCCATGCGGGCCTGCTGCTCGGGCGCGGCCAGTTCCGCCAGGTATTTTTCACGGAATGCTTCCCAGCGCTCATCGACGTGGCTGAACCACTTGCAGAGTTCGGCGGTGGGCGCGATGTCCTTGGCCCATTCGTCCAGGCCCAGGTCGGCGCGGCGCAGGCCGCGCGGCCACATGCGATCCACCAGGACCCGGTAGTGGGTGTCGGGGCCGGTGCCTTCATAGACGCGTTGCACGGCAATGGCGGACGGTTTCATGGCGGCTCCTGCAAGGGAAGCGGCCAGTCTACTACCGCGGCGGCGCCCGCAGGCGCCGCCGCGGCCGGCTAGCCCTTCGCGTCGGGCGCGGGCGCCCCGCTGCGGGTACGCAGCAGCAGGAACCCCACGACGGCCGAGAGCAGCGAACCGGTCAGCACGCCGATCTTGGTGGCGTCGACGGCGGCCGGATCGGTAAAGGCCAGCGCGCCGATGAACAGGCTCATCGTGAAGCCGATGCCGCACAGCAGGGCCACGCCGTACAGCTGCGTGAAGCTGGCATGGCGCGGCAGGCTGGCCATGCCGGTCTTGATGGCCAGCCAGGCAAAGCCGAACACGCCCAGCTGCTTGCCCAGGAACAGGCCCAGCGCTACGCCCAGCGGCACCGGCTGCGCCAGGCTGGACAGGCCCATGCCGGCAAACGACACCCCGGCGTTGGCAAAGCCGAACACCGGCACGATCAGCAGGGCCACCGGCTTGTGCAGCGCATGTTCCAGCGCATGCAGCGGCGAATATGCGCCGCCATGCCCCTGGGTTTGCGGACGCAGGGGGATGGTCAGCGCCAGGGCTACCCCGGCCAGCGTGGCGTGCACGCCGGACTTCAGCACGAAATACCACAGCACTACGCCGATCAGCAGATACGGCGTCAGGCGCAGCACGCCAGCGCGGTTCAGGCAGACCAGGCAAGCCAGCAGCGCGCCGGCCATGGCCAGGGCGAACAGATTCAGCTCGGATGTGTAGAACAGCGCGATGATGACAATGGCGCCCAGGTCATCCAGGATGGCCAGCGCGGTCAGGAAGATCTTCAGCGACGTGGGCACCCGGCTGCCCAGCAATGCCAGGATGCCCAGGGCGAAGGCGATGTCGGTGGCGGCGGGGATGGCCCAGCCGCGCAACGTGTCCGGGGTGCCCAGGTTGATCAGCACATAGATCAGGGCCGGCATCACCATGCCGCCCAGGGCTGCGATGCCGGGTAGCACGATGCGCGACACGCCGCGCAGTTGGCCGTCCAGCACTTCGCGCTTGATCTCCAGGCCGACCAGCAGGAAGAACACGGCCATCAGGCCGTCGTTGATCCAGTGCAGCACGGATTCCTTGAGCATCACCGTGCCGACGTGGAAGCCGAACTTGGTGCCCAGCACATCGAAGTAATGAGGCGCCAGCGGGCTGTTGGCGATGATCAGGGCGGCCGCGGCCGCCAGCATCAATACGTAGCCACCCAATGCCTCGGAGCGAAGGAACGCCTGCAGGAAAGAAACGGACCGGGTTGACGATTGCGGGGCCTGCGGGGTCACTGGAGCATCCTTTATTGCCTTTAAAGCGATTCAATTCAAGAAGCTGAATTTTAACTTAAAGACTCTAGATTGCCGCCAATTATCGTTATTTTCGTCGATATATTGGGCAATTGTCAGAAACTTGCACCATTGACGGCGGGCGGCACTCGTCGTGGGCGAGGTGAGGTCGGCCCACGTCCTGCCGCCAGATTGGCGGCGTCCAGGCGTCGGTACATCGCATCTTAATGAATATCGGACCGTTCCGATGGGAGCGCCGTGCTGATTTCTATAGGCTTTCGTTCATGTATGGACCGCGACGTGGCGCTTGTCCTGGCGGCGGGTCACCGCCGCGTTTGATCAATCCGCTTGGGAGACAAGCCTTGGCAACATTGCATGTATTGAAGTATTTGCCAAGGGCGAACGGGGCCGCCAGGCTGGTGGACGTGAAGCTGCAAGCCATAAAGCGGCCGGGGCCGCGCTACCAGGTAGATACCCTGCAGCCCAGCGAGCAGGTGCGGGCCTGGACCGCCGGCGGAGCCCGATTCGCCCTGTCGCCGCTTGGCATGATCCGCGTCTGGCTGGGGCGCAGGCTGGCCGCGGCGGAATGCCCCCGCGAGCATGCGCTGCCAGGCGTGGCGCCCATTGCGCCGGACGACCGCGAATATCTGGAGGCTTACCTGGTCATGCTGGGCAGCCGCTGGAACCACGACGACCTGGGCATTCCGGGATGGGACCTGGCCGATGCCGCGCGGCCGCAAGGCCGCGGGTCTTGCCTGCGCATCCTGCATACCGAAGCGGCCACTTCCTACGGCGGACAGGAATACAGCATCTACAAGGAAATGGTGGCGATGCGCCAGCGCGGCCATCATCTCGAGGCCGTGTGCCAGCCGCAGGCGGAGCTGGGCGTCCGCCTGCGTTCGGCGGGGTTCACCGTCCATGCGCTGCCCATGGACGGCCTGCGCGATTTCCGGCGCGCCGTGGGAGGAATCCGCCGGCTCCTGCGGTGCACGCCTTTCGACGTCGTCAATACCCATAGCCGGCGCGATACCGTGCTGGCGGCCATCGCTGCCCGCATGGCGGGCACGTCGCTCATTGTCCGCACGCGCCATCTGGCCAAACCCATCAATTCCCTTTATGCCTACACCTGGCTGGCGCACCGGGTCATCGCCGTCAGCGATTTCGTTCGCCGCCAGTTGCTGGAACGCGGCGTGGCGCCACAGAAGATCGGCATGGTCTATTCCCCCGTCGAGCCGCCTTCGGCGGACGAGGGCATCTGCGTCAGGCGCGAGCTTGGCCTGTCCTCGAATGCGCTCGTTATCGGTTGCGTGGCTGTCATGCGCGAGGACAAGGGGCTTACCGATCTGCTCGATGCCTTCGAGCGCGTCAGCGCCAAGTACCCGCGGGCGCAACTGGTGCTGGCGGGTGACGGTGAACCCATGTTGTCACAGCTGCGCGCCCAGGCTGCGGGCCTGGGCCTGGCTGCTCGCATCCATTTCCTGGGCCGTCGGGAAGACATTGGCAATGTCATGACGGCGTTTGATATCTTCGCGCTGCCCACCCGCAGAGAGGCGTTGGGCACGGTGTTCATCGAAGCGGCCGCATTGGGCTTGCCCGTCATCGGCGGCAACGTGGGCGGGGTGCCGGAAACCCTGTTGCCGGGCGTCTCCGGCATCCTGGTGCCACCGCGTGATGCGGCGGCGCTAGCCGTGGCGCTGGATGACCTGCTGGCCGACCCGGAACGCCGCCGCGCGATGGGGGCGGCGGGCAGGTCCCACGTGCTGGGAACGGGCAGGTTCACGCCGGCCGTGGCCGCCACCCAGGTCGAAAGCTTGTACCTGGATTGGCTGGCCGAGCGGGGCCGGCGGGTGTGCGGTTAGGGGGTCAGTGCCACAGCAAGGCGTTCATGGCTTCGACCAGCCGGTCGCGATAGCGCGGCAGCAGCGCCTGCACCCGTGCCTGGTGCTCGGCCCATTCGGCGGATTCCGCGCCCTTGGCGATGCGCGCGGGCGCCCAGATCGGGTCGGGAAAATGGCGGTCGCCGCGCCAGCGCGGAATCACGTGCCAGTGCAGATGCGGCACCATGTTGCCCAGCGAGGCCAGGTTGATCTTGTCGGGTGACAGGATCGACTGCTGCGCTTCTTCCACGACGTACACGGCCCGCATCAGCAGGTCGCGGCCATGGGTGGACAGGCTGGTCATTTCGGCCAGATGGGCGTTCCAGATCACGCGGGTGAAGCCGGGGTAGTCCGGGTCGTCGACTTCGATCAGGCGCAGGTGCGGCCCCCGCCACAGCAGCGTGCCGCCGTCTTCCTGGCACAGCGGACAGTTGGGGTCGCGCGCGCTCACGGCAGCACCTTGCGGTATTGGATGAAGCCGGATCGGTCGGCGATGCGGTCGTACAGCTGCATCGCGGTGGCGTTGGTTTCGTGGGTCAGCCAGTACACGCGGGCGCAGTTGGCGGCGGCGGCTTGCGCATAGACGTGTTCGATCAGCTTGCGGCCGGCACCGGTGCCGCGGGTGTCCGGGTCCACGTACAGGTCTTGCAGGTAGCAGTAGTCGCCGGCAGTCCAGGTGGAGCGGTGGAAGATCCAATGCACCATGCCCACCGCCTTGCCACTGTCGTAGGCCAGGGCCGCGTGCATGGGTTCGGCGGGGTCCAGGAAGCGGGCCCAGGTGTTGCGCGTGACGGCGTCGGCGATGTCGACGCGGTAGAAGTCCTGGTAGCCCTTCCAAAGGGGCAGCCAGACGTCGAAATCGGCGGCGACCACGGGGCGGATGTCGGCGGAACTCATGGGGCGGGTCCTCTTGCGGGTCAGAGTTGGCTTTCGAGGGCTTCGACGATGTGCCGCAGCACTTGAAGGCGAGCGTACCGCTTGTCGTTGGCCGACACCAGATGCCAGGGGGCGTGCTGGACGTCGGTGCGGGCCAGCATTTCATTGGTGGCCGCGGCGTAGTCCTTCCATTTGTCGCGGTTGCGCCAGTCGTCGGGGGTGATCTTGAAGTTCTTGAAGGGCGATTTCTCGCGGTCCTTGAAGCGTTCGAGCTGCACGTCGGCGGTGACCGCCAGCCAGAACTTCAGCACCAGCGCGCCGCTGCCGGCCAACTGCGCCTCGAAGTCGTTGATCTCGGCGTAGGCGCGGCGCCAGTGCGACGGCGGGGTGAGTTTCTCGACCCGTTCGACCAGCACCCGGCCGTACCAGGAGCGGTCGAAGATGGCGATGCGGCCGCGGCGCGGCACGTGCCGCCAGAAGCGCCACAGGTAGGGGCGCGCGAGCTCGTAGCTGTTGGGCGCGGCTACCGGCGTGATGTCGAACTGGCGCGCATCCAGCGCATGCGTGATGCGGCGGATGGCGCCGCCCTTGCCGGCGGCGTCCTGGCCTTCGAACACCAGCACCAGCGAGCGTTCCTGGAATTTCTTCGAGCGGGCGGCGCGCGCCAGCCGGCCCTGCAGCAGGCCGAGTTCGGATTCGTAGTCGTCGCGGTCGACCTTGGCGTCGTAGTCCAGCTGGCCCAGGCGGTCCAGGATGCGGGCCGGGCGGGTATGGGCCACGAACGACGCCGGAATGCGCGGCACCGCCTGCTGGCGCATGGCGGCCAGCACCGCTTCGGCGGTGCGCGCGGCGCGCATGTTTTCGTCGGCGCTGGGGATGACGACCCAAGGGGCGTGGCCGCTGTCGGTGTGGTTGATGACGACCTGGCCGCTGTTGCGGATGCGGTCGTATTTCTTGTGGACTTTCAGGTCCACCGGGCTGACCTGCCACGAGGTTTCGGGGCTGGCCAACAGGCGCTGCGCGCGGGCCTGCTGGGCTTCGGAAGACAGGTGGAACCACAGCTTGATGATCTGCACGCCTTCGGCGGCCAGCATGGCTTCAAAGCGCCGGATGGCGACCGACTGCGCTTCGATGGCGTCCTGGTTGGGTTTCTTGCGCGCGGCTTCGCGGATCAGCGGCGCATACCAGGAGCCGAACACGATGCCGGTGCTGCCTTTGGCCGGCAGGTCTTTCCAGTATCGCCACATGGGCGGGCGCTCAAGCTCGTCGCCTTCCGGCGGGCCATAGGCCAGCGTCTTGATGTGGCGCGGGTCCATCCATTCGTTGAGCAGGTTGACCGTGGCGCCCTTGCCGGCGCCGTCGATGCCGGCCACCACCACCAGCAGGGACTTCTCGGCTTTCTGCAGGCGCTGGTACTGCGCGTTCAGCAGCGCCACGCGCAACCGCGCTTCCAGCGGCTTGAAGGCTTCTTTCGACAGGCTGGGGTCGGCTTCGGCTTCGGCGAACATAGGGGGATCCGTCAGGTCGGCAATCTTGCGATCGGGCGATCTTGCGGGATATCCCGGCGGCGCGCAAGTGCGCGGCCGGGGCGCCGTGCCGCGGCCGGGTTACAGCGCGTCGAGCGGGATCTTCAGATAGCGCACGCCGTTGTCTTCCGGGGGCGGCAGGTGGCCGGCGCGGATGTTGACCTGGATGGCGGGCAGGATCAGGGTGGGCATGGACAGGGTGGCGTCGCGCCGCGTGCGCATGGCCACGAAGTCGTCTTCGGCGACGCCTTCGTGCACGTGGATGTTGGCGCGGCGCTGTTCGGCCACGGTGGTCTGCCAGGCGGCTTCGCGCCCGGCGGGCGGATAGTCGTGGCACATGTACAGGCGCGTGCCGGCCGGCAAGCCGAGCAGGCGCTGGATGGACCGGTACAGCTGGTGGGCGTCGCCGCCGGGAAAGTCGCAGCGCGCGGTGCCGACATCGGGCATGAACAGGGTGTCGCCGACGAACACCGCGTCGCCGATGCGGTAGGCCATGTCGGCCGGCGTGTGGCCGGGCACGTGCAGGGCGGTGGCCGTCATGGCGCCGATGCGGAACGTTTCGCCGTCGGTGAACAGATGGCCGAACTGCGAGCCGTCCAGCTGGAACTGCGGTTCGAGGTTAAAGATCTGCTTGAACACACCCTGCACGGTGCGGATGCTCTGGCCGATGGCGATGACGCCGCCCAGCTCGCGTTGCAGGTAGGGCGCGGCCGACAGGTGGTCGGCATGGGCGTGGGTTTCCAACAGCCATTCGACTTTCAGGCCGTGCTCGCGCACGTAGGCCACGACCCGGTCCGCGCTGGCGGTGCTGCTGCGGCCGGACTTGGGGTCGTAGTCCAGCACCGAATCAATGATGGCGCAGGCGCCGCCCGGCGCGGCCTCGTGCACGACGTAGGTGACGGTGGCGGTGACGGGGTCGAAAAAAGCTTGGATCTGCGGATTCATGGGGGGCGCCTTGGCCGGACGGCGGCCGTGTGCTCACAACAATATATATTTTTCAATAATATTGTTGGATAGTTTATGCGTCAATATAATGATCAAACTCTCTCCGGCCGATTGATCCTCATCAAATGAATGCCCCCCTGACCGAATGCGAAGTCGCCGTACTGCGTGAATCCGCCTCCCAGGCGTGCGCGCTGCTCAAGGCGCTGGCCAACGAAGACCGGCTGCTGCTGCTTTGCCAGCTGGTGCAAGGCGAGCGCAACGTCGGCGAACTCGAATCCCTGACCGGCATCCGTCAGCCGACGCTGTCGCAGCAACTGGGCGTGCTGCGCGACGAAGGCCTGGTGGCCACGCGCCGCGATGGCAAGTATGTCTACTACCAGATGGCCAGCTTCGAAGTCAGCCAGGTCATGAAAACCCTCTCCAGCCTGTACTGCGGCCGCGCCATGGCGTCACTGAAATGACGATCGACTGGACGGCCTTCACGCCCTGGACGGCCGCCGCGGGAGGCGCGCTGATCTTCGTTGCCGCGATGGCCGTTGGCATGGCGTTGTCCTCGGCCATTCAGTATTTCAAAAGCCGGTCTTGAAGGCTGGCCCAACAGGAGACAAGCATGCAGACAGCCGCACAGGCGCAGCGCGATTTCGATGTGGTGGTGGTGGGCGGCGGATCGGCGGGCATCGGCGTTACCGCCAGCCTGCTGCGCCGCCGTCCGGACCTGCGCATCGCGGTGATCGAGCCGAGCGACAAGCATTACTACCAGCCGGCCTGGACGCTGGTGGGCGGCGGCGCGTTCGATATCGCCAAGACGGTGCGTCCGACCCGGTCCGTGATGCCGGCTCGCGCCACCTGGCTGCAGGCCGCGGCCGCGGGCTTCGAGCCTGAAGCCAACCAGGTCCGGCTGACCGACGGCAGCGCCGTCAGCTACCAGCAATTGATCGTCTGCCCGGGCCTGCGGCTGGCCTGGGACAAGGTCGACGGCCTGGCCGACACCCTCGGCAAGAACGCCGTCACCTCCAACTATCGCTTTGACCTGGCGCCCTATACCTGGGAACTGGTGCGCGGCCTGAAGGGCGGCAAGGCGCTATTCACGCAGCCGGCCATGCCCATCAAATGCGCCGGCGCGCCGCAAAAGGCCATGTACCTGGCGTGCGACCACTGGCGCCGCAGCGGCGTGCTGGACCGCATCCAGGTCGAATTCGACCTGGCCGGCGCGGTGCTGTTCGGCGTGCCTGCCTTCGTGCCGCCGCTCATGCGCTACGTCGACAGCTACGGTATTTCGCTGGCGTTCAATTCGGCGCTGGTGGCGGTGGACGGGCCGGCCCGCAAGGCCTGGTTCGACGTCAAGGATGCCGAGGGCGCCGTCACCCGGGTCGAGAAATCGTTCGACATGCTGCACGCGGTGCCGCCTCAGGTGCCGCACGACTTCCTGCGCCAGAGCGCGCTGGCCGATGCGGCCGGCTGGTGCGAGGTCGACCCCGGCACGCTGCGCCATGTGCGCTACGCCAATATCTTCGGCCTGGGCGACGGCATCAGCACCACCAACGCCAAGACCGCCGCCGCGGCGCGCAAGCAGATCGTGACGGTGGCCGAAAATCTTCTGGCGGTACGCGAAGGACACGCGCTGCCGGTCACCTACGACGGTTATGGTTCGTGCCCGCTCACGGTGGAACGCGGCCGCATCGTGTTGGCCGAATTCGGCTACGGCGGCAAGCTGCTGCCCACCTTCCCGCTGGATCCGACCGTGCCGCGCAAAAGCGCCTGGTTCCTCAAGGCCACGATGCTGCCCTGGATCTACTGGAACGGCATGCTCAAGGGCCGCGAATGGCTGGCCCGTCCGCTGGGCAACTGAGCGGGGCGGCATGATCTATTCGGTAACGCTCATCAGTCTGGGGCTGGGTGGCGGTGTGGGCCTGATCCTGGGCCTGACGGGGGCGGGC
>NZ_LZZT01000039.1 GCF_014170305.1 Achromobacter sp. UMC71 | reverse complement strand
CGGCGCCTGCACCGCCGATGCGCGGATCGGCCCGTCGCCGCCGGTGCCGTACATCTGGTGCAGCGTGGCGATCAGGGTGATGGCGGGCAAGCCGACCATCAGCGAGACCGCGATGAGGATGCCTTTGCGATGTTCGATCATGGTTACACCAGCCGCCCCGGCGAACGCAGATAGTCCGCCTTGATTTTCTCGACGATCCAGTAGGCGGTGGCGCCTACCGTGCCCGTGGGGTTGTAGCCCGAGTTCTGCGGGAACAACGCGGCCCCCGTGACGAACACGTTGGGCACGTCCCAGGCCTGCCCGAACCGATTGACCACGCTGGTGCTGGGATCGGCGCCCATGGCCGCGCCGCCGGTCAGGTGGGTGGACTGGTACACCGTTGCCGAGAACGGGCGCTTGCGCGGGCCGGGTTCGGTGCGCGTCACGCCCTTCATGGCGCGGCCGATTTCGTCGCCGCGTTCGGTCAGGAACGCCGACATGCGGATGTCGTTGTCCGGGAAGTCGTAGGTCACCCGCAGCAGCGGCAGGCCCCAGGCGTCCTTGTAGGTCGGGTCCAGGCTCAGGTAGCCGCCGCGCCAGGGCTGGGCCGAGCCGGTGATGGTGATGTTGGCCGAATGGTTGTAGTAGCGTTTGACGGCCTTTTTCCATTCGGCGCCCCAGCCCGGCGTGCCCTTGGGCGTGGGGTGGTAGCCGATGGGCGCGCCGCTGACCACCTGGATCTGCAGGTAGCCGCCGCCCACGAAGCCGTGCGGACCATGATCGAAGTTGTCGGCGCTGAAGTCGTCCATGGTGACGGCCACCGCGCCGGCCCCCATGAACGGATTGATGTTGACCGACTCGTCGAAGAACAGGTTCACGCCCGAGGTGGTCTGGTGCGTGTAGTTGCGTCCGACCACGCCGGTGCCGGTGGCCGGATCGTAGGGCTGGCCGATGCCGGACAGCAGCAACAGCCGCACGTTGTTGATACCGAAGGCGCACAGCACCACGATTTCGGCGGGCTGGAAGATTTCCTCGCCGGCCGCGTCCACGTAGGTCACGCCGCGAGCGCGCTTCTTGTCCGGCGTCAGTTCCACCCGCAGCACGTGGGCGCCGGTGCGGATTTCAAAGGTCGGCAGCTTCAATGCCACCGGCAGGATACAGACCTGCGGCGAGGCCTTGGCGAAATGCTCGCAGCCGAAGTTGGAACAGAAGCCGCAATACACGCAGGCGCTCATGTGCAGGCCTTCGGTATTGACGTAAGGCCGGGTACAGAGCGCGGACGGCTGCACGTAGGGGTGGTAGCCCAGCTTCTTGGCGGCCTCGCCAAATAGCGCGGGCGCGTAGGGCACCTTCATGGGCGGATTGGGATAGGGGCGCGAGCGCCAGGGCTCGAACGGATTTCCGCCTTCCTGCTTCTGGCCTTTCAGGTTGCCGGCCTGACCGGACGCGCCGATCAGGTAGTCGTAGCGGTCGAAGTAGGGTTCCAGCTCGTCGTAGCTGATGGGCCAGTCCTGACAGGTCAGTTCCTTGTCGAAGATGGCGGCGCCATAGCGTTCGGTGTAGTGGCTGCGGATGCGAAAGTCGGTGGGATCGAAGCGGTAGTACGCGCCGGACCAATGGTTGCCGGCGCCGCCCAGGTGGGTGCCGGGGTAGGCGAACTGCCAGCGGCGCATCGGCAGCGCCTTCTGGTCGGTGTTGTTGCGGAAGGTGAAGGTCTCGGTGGCGGCGTTCTGGTGCAGTTCATGGCGCCGCGTGTATTTCAATTCATCGTGCACATAGGGGCCCTGGAAATCCGGCGATGGCCAGCGCGCCTCGCCGCGTTCCAGCACCACCACGCGCTGGCCCGCGGCGGCCAGTTCCTTGCCGATGATGGACCCGGTCCAGCCGCCGCCGATGATCGCCACGTCCACTGCGGGGAGTGTCTTAGCCATGCGAGTCTCCCGGTTTCATCGTGTGGCCCTTGGCATTGGCGATGGAGACCGGCTTGCCGGCCCAGATCACGCCATGGCGTTCGATATCGTTGGAAAACGAGGCGAAGGCGCCAGGAAATCCCACCAGTTTCCAGCCCACCATGTCGGCGTTGCCGCCGTAGAGCGGATCGGAAAAGAAGCCTTCGATGGTGGCGTCGAGCATGGCCTGAAAGAACACGTCGGACGGCAGTGGCGAAAAATCCGGCTTGCCGGCCTGCATGTCGTGCAGCCAGGCGTCCTGGCGCGCCGCATCCAGTTCGGCAAAGGGCTTGCCGTCCTGCTTGCGCGTGGCGGCGTCCAGCGCGGCCAGGCCGCGGCGGAACATCTCGGCGGGCGTGAACGACAGCTGATAGCCCTGTTCCGGCGTGCCTTTTTCGAATGGCCCCTGGCGATAGAACTGCTCGCCCGCGCCCCAGGCGCCGGCCAATTGGCCGTCCAGGAACTGGGTCACGCCCGCTTCCTTGGCGCCCGGGCCAAGTTCGTCAGCCGGGATCAGCCGCGCGGCGATGGCGTCCATCGCCAGGGCTTCCTGGGCATTCAGAAATTTCAGGCTGCGGTTGGGGGAAGGAGCGGGCGCCGAGGCGGCCGATGCGGCCGGCGGGGCGGGTTGGTCGGGCGCGGCCAGGGTCTTGGGCGCCCAGGCGGCGCCGGGTACACCCACGGCCAAGGCCTTGAGCAGTCCGCGCCGTCCGGAAACAGGTTGATCGTCCATTCATCGCTCCAGCAGCGGAGCCGGCGGCCGGGGCGATACCTGCGGCGCACAGGCCCGCGAGGCGGCGACCTCCGGAGCGTTCGGCTCCCGAGTGAAAGGGATCCCGCGACAGCTTATGTGTACGTGCGCTGAGTTTGTCACTGATTACGCTGCGCCGACAAGCGCCGCGTGCGGGTCTGCCCGGATTTTTCTTGGCCATGCATTTCAGCTAATATTCAGCTTCCTGATAGAACGAGAGCACGGCGGAACACGCGGCCTGCGCTTGCCCGGCAAGCAAGGACGGTTTCGCCATCTATGACCGACGAGCCCCCTAGTAGGGCGCCGCAATCCGCGCGGCGCCCGGCACCCCCTCCCAGCCGGTTTCCGGCATCCGGCCATGGCAGGCCGGCCCCCACGCCACGCATCGGCGGCCGCGCGCCGCCTGCACGCGCAAGACGGGCGTTCGCCCCGACCCTTTCCTGCTTAAGCTTGTCCCTCGCGACAGCCCCGGCCTGCCGGGCGCGTGCGTGCGCCCCTTTCTGATTTTCGTGGAACGTTGATGATCTTCGACTGGATGTCCGACCCCACCGCCTGGCTTGGCCTGGCGACGCTGGTCATTCTTGAAATCGTGCTGGGTATCGACAACCTGGTGTTTATTGCCATTCTGGCCGACAAGCTGCCGCCGGCGCAGCGCAACCGCGCCCGCATGATCGGCCTGACGCTGGCGATGGTGATGCGTCTGGGCCTGCTGGCCAGTATTGCCTGGGTGGTGACGCTGACCGCGCCGCTGTTCACGGTGCTGGGCGCCGAGATCTCGGGGCGCGACCTGATCCTGATCCTGGGCGGCCTGTTCCTGCTGTTCAAGGGCACCATGGAACTGCACGAGCGGGTGGAAGGCAGCGCCGGCCATGACGGCGGCCAGAGGGTGCAGCACGCGGTGTTTTGGCAGGTCATCCTGCAGATCGTGGTGCTGGACGCGGTGTTCTCGCTGGACTCGGTGATTACCGCCGTCGGCATGGTGGACGACCTGAGCATCATGATGATCGCCGTGGTCCTGGCCATGGCCGTGATGATGCTGGCCAGCCGTCCGCTGATGGGCTTCGTGGCGCGTCACCCCACCGTGGTGATCCTGTGCCTGGGCCTGTTGCTGATGATCGGCTTCAGCCTGGTGGCCGAAGGCCTGGGCTTTCACGTGCCCAAGGGCTATCTGTATGCGGCCATCGGTTTTTCGATCCTGATCGAGCTGTGCAATCAGCTGGCCCGCCGCAACCGCGCCCGCGGGGCGCATGCCCTGGGCCGCCGCCAGCGCACCGCGCAGGCGGTGCTGCGCCTGCTGCGCGCGGGCCCCGGCGGCCAGGCCTCGCAGCAGGCCGACGATGTGGTGGCGCTGGTCGACAGCGCGGGCGACGAGCCGGCGTTCGCGCCGGAAGAAAGCTCCATGATCGAACGGGTGCTGTCCATGGGGTCGCACGACGTGCGTGCCATCATGGTGGCGCGCGGCGACATGGTCTGGCTGGACGTGGCCGATACGCCCGACGTCATCGTGCGCAAGTTTGCGTCCGGCCACTCGCGCCTGCCGCTGTGCGCGGGCGACCCGGCCAACGTGTTGGGCGTGCTGCACTTCAAGGACCTGCTGCCGCTGCTGCAGAACCCCGGCCCGATCGACCTGGTGGAACTGGCGCGCGAGCCCCGCTATGTGATGGAGACCACGCCGGTGCTGCGGGTGCTGGAAGAACTGCGCGCCTCGCGCGACCACATGCTGATCGTGGTGGACGAGCATGGCGTCTGCGAAGGCCTGGTGACGCCGATGGATGTGCTGACGGCCGTGGCCGGCGACCTGCCGGAACACAGCGAGGAAGCCCCGGACGCGCTGCAATTGTCCGATGGCTCGTGGTTGCTGGATGGCCGTCTGGCCCTGGCCGAAGCGGCGCGCCTGCTGGAAACGGCTGAGCTGGCCGATGACCACGGCGACGCGACGCTGGCCGGCTTCCTGTTGCGGGTGGAAGGGCGTATCCCCGATGCGGGCGAGGTCATCGCCTGGGGCGGATGGCGCTTTGAAATCACGCGGCGCGAGGGCCTGCGCATAGACCAGGTTCATGCGCGCAAGGCGGTTCAGGACAGCGCCATGCAAGGTTGATCGCCGGTAAGGCGGACAAGAGCGGAAATACCCTTGGCGGTGTTCCCGCTTTTTTTTGCGCGACGGATCGCATCCACGCCTGTTGCAATGTGTGCACAAAAAATAAGATCGCATTATTGGTGAATTCAAGACTCTGTGCCAATATTGCGCAAGATTTCAGCCTTTCAATAATTATTATTATTCGGAAAAGAAATAACTCAGCACCAGCACGACGTTTGTCTTTGCAAGATGTGATCCATTATCGGGGAACAAGGCATGGGCATGACCGAGTTTGCAGGGCGGCTTTCGGGGCGGGGCAGGGTTCTGGCATTGGCTGGCGCGTGCGCCACGCTCGGGCCTTGCCTGCCCGTGCAGGCGCAATCGGCCGATGACGCCAATCAAAGCAATAATCCGCTTAATCTCGCGCCATCGTTGAATTTCCAGAATTACTACACGCCGAGATTATTCGGCACCAACGCCCATACCAATGATTTCCTGATCAGACCAACGATTCCGATCGCGCCGGGCGACTGGATCGGCGTGCCGCAGATATTCCGCATGACCGCGCCGGTCAGTACCCGTCCCACGCTGGACGGCAGCTACAAGACCGGGTTGGGCGATCTGAACGTGTTCGATATTTTCCTGCTGAGCCAGGGCACGCTGGATGTCGGGGTGGGGCCGATGCTGACCATGCCGACAGCGACCAGCCCGGAACTGGGGGCAGGCAAGTGGTCTGGCGGACTCGCGGCGGTGGCGGTGCATCCCAGCAAAGAGGGCCTGCTGGGCGGCCTGGTGCAGTGGCAGCATTCGTTCGCCGGCCAAAGCGGGCGCGATACGGTGCATACCGCCACCTTGCAGCCGTTCGTCATCCGCAACCTGCCCCAAGGGTGGTATTTGCGCTCGACGGCCACCTGGACATTTGATCTGCAGAAGAACGATTACTACATCCCGGTGGGCCTGGGGGCGGGCAAGGCCTGGCGGGCTGGCAAGAACATCCTGAACGTCTTCGTCGAGCCGCAATGGACCGTGGCGCACAAGGGCGAAGGCTTGCCGCAATTCACGGTCTTTGCCGGAATCAACATCACGTTTGGCCGCTGAAGCCGGCGCCTTGACGGCGCGTCCGGCCAGGCAAGTAGCGAGAACCACGAAGGGCGGCTGCCTAGGTGTGTGCCGCCGGTGCATCACGGACAAGGGGAGAGATGATGGTCAAGTGCAACAACGGCCTGGGCTTGCGCACGTTGCCCTGGCTTGCCGTAGCCGCGTTGGCTACGCCGCTGGCGTCCCACGCCACCGAAGGCGCGCTGGGCCGCCAGGTCAGCGGCACGAATGTGCAGCCCAACGCCGGCATCGTCTCGCCCGAGCCGATCTGGGCGGTGAACTTCGCCGAGATCTACCTGGACGGCAAGGTGGGCGGCAGCCGCGAAGTGCCCTTGGGCAAGCGCGCGACGGCGGGCGTCGAAGGCAAAGTGGCCTTTACGCTGGCCACGTTGCTCAAGACCTGGGATACCGGGCCGGGGCGGTGGAATTTCGCGTCCAGCGTGACTTTGCCTTATGTATGGACCAAGGTGAATGCCAAGGTAACCGGGCCATTGGGCCGCAGCGCGGGGGAAAGCGACACGGCGTCGAACCTGTTCGATCTGTATTTTTCGCCCATCATCGCCGGCTACCACTTTTCCGAAACCTCGCACATGGCATTGAGCCTGAACGTGTGGGCGCCCACCGGCAAGTACGACGCCAACGCGCTGGCCAATCCCAGCCTGAATAACTGGACGTTCATTCCGCAGGTGGCCTACACCAAGATCTTTCCCGAGTCGGGCTTTCAACTCGATACCGTGGCCAGCGTGCAGTTCTACACCCGCAACCAGGATACCGACTACCGCAACGCGCCGATCTTCGGCATGGATGTGATGGGGCGCAAGATGTTCTCCAACGGCCTGGCTCTGGGGGTGGTGCTGGGCACGCAACAGCAGTTGGGCAGTGACAGCGGTCCTACCGCAGATCGCCTGAACGGCTTCAAGGGGCGCGACTGGGCCCTGGGTCCGATCCTGACCTATGACCGCAAACTGCCCGACAAGCGGTCGTTGTCGTTGGGCCTGCGCTGGGTGCCGACCATCAGCAGCACCAACCGCCTGGACAGCAGCAGCACGTTCATGGCCTCGGCGACGCTGGTGTTCTGAAGAGAGGGCTGCGCCATGGACTTCCATGCCGCCAAGCCCGCCCGCTGGATCGATGGGGGAGTCGTGTATGCGCAGGGTCGTGCTGCTGTTGGGGTTGTGGCTGGTCTGCGGCGCGGCCATCGCGCAGAAGTTCACGGACCCGGAAGACGGGGCGTTCGACATCAGCAATTATCTGCTCAACAGCAAGGGGTTGATGCCGGTGCCGGCACTGATCACCGAGCCGGCGGTGGGCTACGGGGGCGGCTTGATGCTGCTGTATTTCTCGGAGTCGATGTCGGAAGCGGGCCAGAAGGCGCGCGAGGAGGGCGGGACGGTCGCGCCGCCGAACGTCACCGGCATCGGTGGCCTGATGACCGAAAACGGCTCGCGCGCCGGCGGGCTGTTCCATTTTCATACCTGGGACGGCGACCGCTACCGCTACCTGGGCGCGCTGGCGCAGGGGCGGATGAACCTCGATTACTACGGCATGCTCAATCGTGGCCGCAGCTATGAACTGAAGGGAACCATTCTAGTGCAGCAGCTATTGGTCAAACTGGGCGAATCGAAATGGTATGCGGGCCCGCGCTATACCTATTTCAATTCGCGCACGACCTTCTCGGGGCAACTGGCGTCCGAACTCAAGCCCAGCGACGTGACGCGCCGCATCGGCAAGCTGGGCCTGGTGGTGGACTACGACGGCCGCGACAACATGTTCTATCCGACTCGCGGCGCCTATGCCGAGCTTGAGGCCCAGTTTGCGAGGCCCGGATTTGGCAGCTCGCAGTCGTTCGACACCTATGGCGCCCGTGGCTATGTCTGGCAGCCGCTGTCGCCGCGCTGGACGCTGGGACTGCGCGCCGATGCCCAGGTCACCAGCGGCACGGTGCCGTTCTACGCGCAGCCTTATGTGGACTTGCGCGGCGTGGCGCGGGGCCGCTATCAGGACAAGAACGCGCTGACCACCGAGGTCGAGCTGCGTTGGAACGTGACGCCGCGCTGGTCCCTGTTGGGATTCACCGGGGTGGGCAAAGCCTATGGCCGCTGGAACAGCTTCCAGCAAGCCAGCAATATCGTCAGCGTGGGTACCGGATTCCGTTATCTGATCGCACGCAAGCTGGGTCTGTCGGTGGGCGTCGACGTGGCGCACAGCAAGGACCAGAACGCGTTCTACATACAGGTGGGCAGCGCTTGGCGTTGAACGGCATCGGATACTGATGGCGTTGCTCGCGCAGTACCGGCCGGCACGCCGAAAGCGCTAGCGGGCGGGCGATCAGGCGGCGGTATCGCGCGGCGACATCCAACGCAAGATGAAGCGCGCGCCGCCCAGTGGACCTTGCTGGACCTCGATCGTGCCCTTGTGGCTGGCCGCTACGCGCTTGACGATGGCCAGGCCCAGGCCCGCGCCGCCGGTGCCGCGGTCGCGGCTTTCATCCAGGCGGACGAAGGGGTCGAAGATGCGTTCGCGGTCGGCGGGCGGCACACCGGGGCCGTCGTCGTCCACGATCAGTTCATAGCCGCCCGCGGGGCAGCCGGTCAGCGAGATCTCGATGCGCGCATTGGCGTAACGCACGGCGTTCTGCACGAGATTGAGCAAGGCGCGGCTCATGTAGCGCGGGTGCAGTTGCACGTGAGCCGGCAGGCCATCGTCGCGGACCGTGCAGCGCACGCCGCGCGAATCGGCCTGATGCGCCACCTGGGCCAGGGCTTCGCCCAGCCAGTCGCGCACATCCACGGTTTCCTGCTTGACGATGTCGTCGGTAGGGCGTTCCAGGCGCGCGTACACCAGCAGTTCGTCCACCATCGCCTCGAGCTCGGAGATATCGGTGCGCATGTCGTGCAGGATCTGGTCGCGCTTGGACTGGAATTTGTCCTGCCCCAACATGTCGACCTCGAACGACAGGCGGGCCAGCGGCGTGCGCAGTTCGTGCGATACGGCATTGGTCAGGCTGCGCTGGTTTTCGACCAGCGCGGCGATGCGTTCGGCCATCTGGTTGAAGCTCTCGCCCACATGGCGGATACCGGAAAAATGGGACAAGCGCGCACGCACGGCCAGGTCGCCCTGGCCCATGCGCAGGGTGGCATTGCGCAGGGAGTCCAGGTCGCGCCACACCGGCAGTGCCCACAGCAGCAGCAGCACGGCCGCCAGCACGAGGCTCAGCGCCAGCCAGGCCGTCCAGGTGATCCATTTTTCCAGTGTGGGCTCGCCCGGCAGGCGCATTTCCAGCCACTGCCGCGGTTCGCCGGGCAAGGGCGCCAGGTAGGTGTTGTATTCGTCGCGCATGATGAAGCCGCGCGTGGCGAGGTCCTGCTTTTCCTTTTCGGTGGCCTCGATGCGTTCGGGGGTGACCAGCTTCAGTTCCAGGCCGTAGTGCGGCCGCAGGGTGTCGCGGATGAAGGCCGCCCGCGATTCGGGTTCGATCGGGTCCAGGTCCTTGTGCAGGGCATACATCTGCCCGCGTACGGCCTGGTAGGAAAGATCCGCGCTGACCGAGTCCAGCAGATAGCCCAGGCTGCGGTTCACCAGCTGCGAGGCGGCGATGTAGGCGATAGCGGCGACCACGAAGATGCGGATCGTAAACTTAAGCATAGAGAAACTCCTGGGGCGCAGTGGCCGCGCATCATCCGCCCGGGCGCGTCGAGCCATCGCCATGGGCTGCGGAATGCTACAGGCGGCGGCAGGAGTAATCCCCCGGCGTTTGTGTGGAAATTGTGAAGATTCATGAAGCGCTGTGCACCCGGCGGCGGCGCGCTGGGATTGAAACGGCGGCGCGGCCCGGCTATAAGCAGGTAACAGGGGGCCGCAATCCGGGGTTCCCGCCCGTGTCAGAGTGCCACGACCCATGTCGCCGCAGCCGCCTTTTCCCGATGAACGCGTCGCCAGCAAAGCGGCGGCGCACGAGGCCGCGCCGGCCGAGCACGGTTCCTGTCTGGAAGTCTTCCTGGCGTTCCTGCGCCTGGGGCTGACCGCCTTTGGCGGCCCGGTGGCGCATCTGGCCTATTTCCGCGAAGAATTCGTCGACCGCCGCCGCTGGCTGGACGACTACGCCTTTTCCGATCTGGTGGCGCTATGCCAGTTCCTGCCCGGCCCGGCCAGCAGCCAGGTCGGCATGGCGCTGGGCCTGCGGCGGGCAGGGTGGTCGGGCATGCTGGCCGCGTGGCTGGCATTCACGTTGCCGTCCGCCCTGGCGATGGGGCTGCTGGGCATGGGGGTGGCCCGGATCGGCGGGCTGTCGGGTCTGGCAGCGGTGCACGGCTTGAAAGTGGCGGCGGTAGCCGTCATCGCGCAAGCGGTGTGGGGCATGGGCCGTTCGCTCTGTCCGGACCGGCCGCGGGCTGGCCTGGCGGTGGCCGCGGCGCTGATCACGGTGGCGTTGCCCACCACGGTGGGCCAGATCGGCGCGATTTTGCTGGGCGCCGCCGCGGGCGCCGTGCTGCTGCAGGTGCCGCCGCGGCCGCTGCTGGCCAATCGCGCCCAGGGCGTGTCGCGGCGCGCCGGCTATCTGTGCCTGGCGCTGTTCGTGGCGTTGCTGGCGGCCTTGCCGCTGTGGGCTGCCGGAGCGGGCACGCCGCTGGCGGCGCAGCTTGCCGGTTTCTACCGCGCGGGCGCGCTGGTGTTCGGCGGCGGCCATGTGGTGTTGCCGTTGCTGGAAACGGCGGCGGTGGGCGGCGGCATGGTGTCCAGCGCCGACTTCCTGGCGGGTTACGGGGTGGCGCAGGCCATGCCGGGACCGCTTTTCACGTTCGCCGCGTTCCTGGGCGCGGCCGGGGCCGGACCCTTGTCGGGTTGGGCCGGCGGGCTGGCGCTGCTGGTGGCCATTTTCCTGCCGGGCGCGCTATTGGTGGCGGCCGCGCTGCCGTTCTGGGAAAGTCTGCGGCGGCGGCCGGGCGTGCGCAATATGGTGGCAGGCGTGAACGCGGCGGTGGTGGGCATCCTGCTGTCCGCGCTGTACGACCCGGTGTGGACGGGCGCCATTCTGAGCAAGGCCGATTTCGGCCTGGCGCTGGCGCTGTTCGGCTTGCTGGTCTACGCGCGCTGGTCGCCCGTCTGGGTGGTGCTGGCGGCCGCGGCGGGCGGGTGGGCGCTGGGCTGGCTGGCCTAGGGCCTGTTCACACTGGAAGGCGCCTTCTAGTGTGAACAGGCCCTAGCGCGTTACGTTCAGCCGCGCCAGCGCGGCGTGCGTTTTTGCAGGAAAGCGTCGATGCCTTCCGCGGCGTCTTCTTCCATCATGTTGCGCGCCATGACCTCGGCGGCATAGTCGTAGGCCTCGGCTTGCGGCATCTGGCGCTGCGCATAGAACATGCGCTTGCCGTAGCGGATCGCCGCAGGGCTCTTGGCGGCGATGACCTCGGCCAGGGCCTGCACCCGCGCATCCAGTTCGGCCTCGGGCGCGATGTCGTTGACCAGGCCCCAATCCCGCGCCTGGGCGGCGTCGATGAAGCGGGCGGTGACCAGCATTTCGAAGGCCCGCTTGGCCGACACGTTGCGGCTGAGCGCCACGGCCGGCGTCGAGCAGAACAGGCCGGCGTTGATACCGGAGACGGCGAAGGTGGCGCTGTCGGCCGCCACCGCCAGGTCGCAGCTGGCGACCAGCTGGCAGCCCGCCGCCGTGGCGATGCCGCGCACCTTGGCGATGACGGGCACGGGCAGGGCCTGCAGGCTTTGCATCACGCCGCTGCATCGGCGGAACAGCGCCAGGTAATAGTCGAACGACGGTTGGCTGCGCATCTCGCGCAGATCGTGGCCGGCGCAGAACGCGCGACCGGCCGATTCCAGCACGACGCAGCGCAGCGACGCATCCTGTTCCAGCGCTTCGATTTCCGCCGCCAGCGCGCCCAGCAAGTCTTCGGACAAGGCATTGAACTGCGCCGGCCGGTTCAGCCGCAGCGTGGCGATGCCGTCGTGCGTCGTGCGCAGCAGCAGCGGGGCGGGGGATTCGGATTGCAGCGGGGAATCGGGGGCCATGATGTCTCCAGGAATAAAGGGTTTCCTGGAATAGTAGGCTAGCTATCCGCAGCGTTGGCGGGGCTGGGACCTTGCGCGGCGGGCTAGCCGTCGATCGCGCCGGGCAATCCATTCGCGGTGCGGATGGCCTGGATCAGGCGGCTGAGCGCCGGCGCCAGTTGCCGCCGGCTGGGGTAGTACATGACCAGCGGCGCGCCGGCGGGCGACCAGTCTTCGAGCACGCGGCGCAGGCGGCCGGCGCGCAGGTGCGGCTCGGCATAGCGTTCCAGGCAATAGGCCAGGCCCAGGCTGTCCAGTGCGGCGTCCACTGCCATGTCGGTGTCGTTGACGATCAGCGCGCCGGGCGCGTCGATTTCGCAGGCACGGCTACCCTGGCCCAGTTCCCAGCGGTACATGGTCTGGTCGCCCAGGCGCAGGCGGATGCAGGCGTGGCGCAGCAGGTCGTCCGGCGTCTTGGGCGTGCCCTGGCGGCCCAGGTAGCTGGGCGCGCCCACCACCACCCATTTCAGCGGCGGCGTCAGCGGCGTGCAGACCATGTCCTGCGGCACCGTGTCGCCAAAGCGGATGCCCGCGTCGAAACCCGCCTTGACGATGTCCACCAGATTGTTGTCGACCACGACTTCGATCTTCACGCCCGGGCACTCGGCGAGATAGCGGGCCAGCACCGGGCTAAGCAGCAGCCGCGACGCGTCGCGCGGCACGTTGATGCGCAGGCCGCCCAAGGCGCCGGCTCGGTAGTGGCCCAGTTCGGACAGGGCTTCGCCGATGGCGCCGAAACTCTGGTCCAGCTGCGCTGCCAGCTTGGCCCCGGCCTCGGTGGGGGCCACCGAGCGGGTGGTGCGGTTCAGCAGCTTGACCCCTAGCCGGTCTTCCAGATTGCGCAGGGCGTGGCTGAGCGCCGAGGTGGATACGCCCAGCTCGCTGGCCGCCAGGCGAAAACTGCCGCGCCGGCAGATGGCCGCGAAGGCGCTGAGGTCGGCCAGGTCGTGGCGGCTATAGGAAGGCATGGGGGGCTATGCAGGAATGAATAGATCATTGAGTCCAATTCAATAATACCTGAACTACACTCATCAAACTTTTTGTGCAGGAGAACCAAGCATGTTGATCGAGACCATGCGTATCGAAGGAATCCCCGCGCCTGTGTCCCGGATCGGCTTGGGGACCTGGGCGATCGGCGGCTGGATGTGGGGCGGCGCCGACGACGTCGCGTCGGTGGCGACGTTGCGCGGCGCGGTCGAGCGCGGCATCAACCTGATCGACACCGCGCCGGTGTACGGCTTCGGCCATGCCGAAGAAATGGTTGGCCAGGCGTTGCAGGGCATCCGCGACCAGGCTGTGATCGCCACCAAGGCGGGACTGGAATGGGCGGGCGAAGGCGTACGGCGCAATTCCAGCCCCGCCCGCATCCGCCGCGAAGTGGAGGATTCGCTGCGCCGCCTGCGCACCGATCACATCGACCTGTACCAGATCCATTGGCCCGATCCGCTGGTGCCGATCGAGGACACGGCACGTACGCTGCAGGACCTGCAGCGCGAAGGCAAGATCCTGGCCGTGGGCGTCAGCAACTATTCGCCGGCGCAGATGGACGAGTTCCGCGCCGTGCTGCCGCTGGCGTCGGTGCAGCCGCCCTACAACCTGTTCGAACGCGCCATCGAAGACGATGTGCTGCCTTATGCCCGCCGCCACAAGCTGGCCGTGCTGGCCTACGGCGCGTTGTGCCGCGGCCTGTTGTCGGGCCGCATGACGGTGGACACTACTTTCGGGTCCGACGATCTGCGTTCGGGCGATCCGAAGTTCCGTCGCCCGCGCTTTGACCAGTACGTGCGCGCCACCAAGGAACTGGCGGCTTTCGCGCGTATCCGCCACGACAAGTCGGTGCTGGCGCTGGCGATACGCTGGGTGCTCGATAGCGGCCCGACGATCGCCCTGTGGGGCGCGCGCCGCCCGGACCAGCTGGAAGGCGTGGATGATGCCTTCGGCTGGCACCTGAGCGACATCGAAATGGCCGAGATCAACGAGCTGCTGGAAAAGAACATCCTGGATCCGGTCGGGCCGGAGTTCATGGCGCCGCGGGCCCGCGAATAGGGCCGCGGCCACGGCTTGCCGCCAGGGCCTTGGCGGGCGACAGGCCCTAGGCCAGCAACGCGGCCAGCAGTTCGCGCAGCCAGCGCAGCCCGGCATCGCCGTCGGCGCGTTCGTGCCACAGCATTTCAAAGCCCAGCGGGTCCATCGGAAAGGGTACGGGTCCCACCGCCAGTCCGGGCGGGGCCGGCTCGACCGTGCGCCGCGCCACCGTCAATACCAGGTCGGTGCCGGCCAGCACGGCCGGGGCGGCCGTCCAATGCGGCAGCCGCAACGCCACGCGGCGGGTCTGGCCGATCCGGGCCAGGGCCGCGTCCACTTCGCCCGAACGTTGATCCTGGCTGGCCGCCACCAGGACGTGAGGGCGCGCCAGATAGGTCTCCAGCGTTGGCGGCGCGAGCGGATTCGCGGCGTCCGTGACGCAGACAAAGGGTTCGTGGAACAACACCGCGCGGCGGATCTCGGCCGGCGTTTCGCCGAACACCGCCAGGGCCAGGTCCAACTGGCCATCGGCCACCCCGGCAATCATGCCGCCGCGGCTGGCGTAGCTGATTTCCAGGTCGATGCCCGGCGCCTCGCGCCGCAGATGGCGCAGCAGCGGCGGCAGCACCACGCTGGCGCCATAGTCGGACATGGCCAGGCGGAACGCGCGGCGGCTGGCTGCCGGGTCGAACACGGCGCCAGCCAGCAGGCGGCGCACCTGCGCCAGCACGTCGTGCAGCGGCGCCTGCAGCGCCAGCGCGTGCGGCGTGGGCCGCAGGCCGCCGCGGGTGCGGTGGAACAGGGGGTCGCCCAGCAGTACGCGCAGGCGCGCCAGCGCATGGCTGACCGCCGGTTGGCTCATTGGCAGCCGGGCGGCGGCGCGGGTCAGATGGCGTTCGTGCAGCAGCGCATCCAGCACCACCAGCAGGTTCAGGTCCACCGCCCGCAGGTTGTGCCCGGGCGGTTGAACTTGATTATTCGTTGGATGCATATTCAACAGATAAATATCGAATTGGATTACCCGTTTGATGAATAAGAGAATAACGCCAATCCCGCTTTGATTGGACGTTAGCCATGAACTCGACTTCCCTTATCGCCATTCCCGCCGCCGTCCTGGCCGGCGCGCTCGTGCCGTTTCAGGCGGGGGCCAACGCCGCGCTCGGCAGGCACCTGGGCCACCCCTTGTGGGCCACGATGGCATCGCTGGCCATCAGCGCCATCGCCGCCATGGCGGTGATGGCGCTGATGCGGGTGCCGGCGCCCAGTTTCTCGGCCATCGGCCAGTTGCCGTGGTGGGGCTGGACCGGCGGCCTGGCCGGCGTGTTCTACATCACGGCCGCGCTGATGCTGGCGCCGCGCCTGGGCGCGGGCGCTTTCCTGGCCGCGGTGATCGCGGGCCAGATGCTGGCGGCGCTATTGCTGGACCGCTATGCGCTGGTGGGGTTTGTCGGCAGCACGCTGAATCCGGGCCGCCTGCTGGGCGCGGGCCTGATCGCCGGCGGGGCGTTGCTGATGCACCTGTCGAACACGCCGCGCGCGGCGGGTTGAAGGGGGCGGGGCAGGCCCGCCGGCCTCATGCCTGGGTGGACACGCTTGCCGCCATCCGCCGCGCCATCGCGCCGGACAGGCACAGCAGCGGGCCGACGATGAGCACGCCGATCAGTCCCATCGCCGCTTGCGGCGCCACGCCGGCGTCCAGCAGCACGGTGGCGATGACGGCCGAGCCGCTCATCTGGAACAGGCCGTAGACCGCCGCCGCGGTGCCGGCGCGGTCGCCGTAGGGTTCCAGCGCCAGGCTCAGCGCGGACCCCAGCGCCAGCGAAAAGCCTACTGTCAGCACCGCCACCGGCAGCATGAAGATCCAGGCGGCGGCCGGCGCCCAGCGCCAGGCGGCCAGGTGCATCAGGCCGGCCAGCACCAGCGCCGCCATGCCGACGCGCAGCATGGCGTAGCGGCCGAAGCGCGCGATGAACACCGGGGCCAGGAAGAAGGCCGCGATATTGATGGCCGCGTTGCCGCCGAACCAGGCCGAAAAGCCTAATTCGGAATAGCCCAGCTGCTGCACCAGCACCACCGGCGCCGCCGACACGAACACCAGGATCATGGCCATGCCGGCCATGCCGTACACGGCGAAATACAGGAAGCGGCCGCTGGCGATGATCGGTGCATAGCGCCGCAGGCTGTAGAGCGCGGCGCCCGCGGGCGGCGGCGCGGCCCGCGTTTCTTCGAAGCGGCCGGCCAAGAGCGTAGCCAGCGCCAGCGCGAACAAGGCCATGAACGCGAAGGTGCTGCGCCAGCTTGCCTGCACGGCCAGCGCGCCGCCCAGCATCGGCGCCAGCGCTGGCACCGTGCACAAGGCGCCGTTCAGATAGCTGTAGACGCGCGCGCCGACGCTCGGGCTGAAGCAGTCGCGCACGGCGGCAAACGCCACCAGCGACGCCGAACAGGCGCCCAGGCCCTGGATCACGCGAGCGGTGTAGAACAGGTCCAGCGAGGTCGCGGCCGCGCCCAGCGCGGACCCGAGCAGATAAGCGATCGCGCCGGCCAGGGCCACCGGGCGCCGGCCGTAGCGGTCGGCCAGCGGACCGATCAGCATCTGGCCGACGCCCACGGCAAAGATGAACAAAGTGATACTGGCTTGCAGCGCGCTTACCGGTTGGCCGAAGCCGACGGCCATGGCGGGCAGGGACGGCAGGTAGATATCGATGCCCATCGGCGTCAGGGTGACCAGGCCCATCAACAGGCCGATCAGCCAACGTTGGCCTCGGGGCGATAATGCAGACTTCATGGCAGACTCTGGACGCGTTGCGCGCCCGGGAAAACCTGACATTATCCACGACTACCGCTACTTGAGTCCCGCGCCATGAGTACCGCCGATATTCGTACCGCCGACATTCCCGCTGCCACCGCCGCCCCGCGGCCCCGCATCGTCATCCTCTATTGCACGCAGTGCCAGTGGCTGCTGCGCGCCGGGTGGATGGCGCAGGAGCTGTTGTCCACTTTTTCCACCGACCTGGGCGAAGTGGCGCTGCAACCCGGCACCGGCGGCGTCTTCCAGATCACCTATGACGGCGACCTGATCTGGGACCGCAAGCGCGACGGCGGCTTTCCGGAAGCCAAGGTCCTGAAGCAGCGCGTGCGCGACCGGCTCGATCCGGGCCGGCCGCTGGGTCACATCGACGGCCATCAGGCGCCGCCGGCCGGCACCGGCCCCGAGGCTTGATCCGCGCTGGCAAGGAAAAACAGCCGCCCGAGGGCGGCTGCAGTGGCTTACGCTGGCCGGATGAGAATCAGGCCGTGGAGCTGGAGGTTTCCAAGGCCACCCGCGCCTTGTTGCGTTGACGCACCGCCGACACCAGCAGCAGCGCGATCAGCAGCACGCACGCCAGCACGAAGCCCAGGCTGATCGGACGCGTCACGAAGATGGACAGCTCGCCGCGCGACAGCAGCAGGGCGCGGCGGAAGTTTTCTTCCACCATCGGCCCCAGCACGAAGCCCAAGAGCAGCGGCGCGGGTTCGAAGCGCAAGCGGATCAGCGCGTAGCCCGCGGCGCCGAACAACGTCACCATGCCCACGTCGAACAGGTTGTTGTTGGTGCTGTAGACCCCGACGCAGACAAAGAACAGCGCCGCCGGGAACAGGTAGCGGAACGGCACCGTCAACAGGCGCACCCACATGCCGATCAGCGGCAGGTTCAGCAGCAGGAGCAGCACGTTGCCGACCCAGAAGCTGGCGATCAGCCCCCAGAACATGTCGGCGTGCTCGATCATCATCTGCGGACCCGGCTGGATACCGTGGATGATCAACGCGCCCAGCATCAGCGCCATCACCGGATCGCCGGGAATGCCCAGGCTCATGGTGGGGATGAAGCTGGTCTGCGTCGATGCGCTGGTGGCGGCCTCGGGGCCGGCGATGCCTTCGATGGCGCCGCGGCCAAAGCGGCGCGGCTCGCGCGCCACTTTCTTTTCCACCGCGTACGAGATGAACGAGGCAATGGTCGGGCCGGTGCCCGGCAGGATGCCGAAGGCCGCGCCGATGGCGGTGCCGCGCACCAGGGCGCCGCGCGACTGCTTGATGTCGCCGGCTTCGGGGCGCATGGACTTCATGCTGATCTTGCCGCTGGTGACCTTGGTATCGCCGCCGATCTGGTTGATGTTCTTCAGGAAGTCGGCCACGCCGAACAAGCCCATCGCCAGCGCCACGATCTGCAGGCCATCGCTCAGTTCCAGGATGCCGAAGTGAAAGCGCATGGTGCCGGTGTTGACGTCGGTGCCCACCACGCCCAGCAGCAAGCCGACCACCACCATCGCCACACCCTTGATGGCCGACCCCTTGGCCAGCGTCGCGCCGGCCAGCAGGCCCAGCATCATCATCGAGAAGTACTCGGCCGGCCCGAACTTGAAGGCCACGTCCACCAGCAGCGGCGAGAACAGGATCATCGCCAGGATGCCGACCGATGCGCCGCAGAACGACGAGAACATCAGCATGAACAGCGCCGAGCCGGCCTTGCCGTTGCGGGCTAGCGGATTGCCGTCCAGGCACGCCACCGCGTGTGACGCGGTGCCCGGCAGGTTCAGCATGATCGAGGTGATGCCGCCGCCGTATTGCGAACCGTAGTAGATGCCGGACAGCATCACCAGCGCCGCGGTGGGCGTCATGGTGTAGGTCAGCGGCAGCAGGATCGAAATGGCGGCCAGCACGCCCATGCCCGGCAGCACGCCGATCAGGTTGCCCATGAAGACGCCGAACACGGCCCACAGCAGATTGTCCAGCGCGAACGCGACGGAGAACCCGTGCATCAGGTTATTGAAGATTTCCATCGATCAGCCCCAGCGGAACAGCGGGAACTGCAACTGCAGGCCCCACGAGAAAACGGCAACGCCGAGAAGGGTCACGCCCACGGCGAGCACCGCGGCGCTGCGCCAGGTGTGGTCGCGGTCGCCCAGGGCCGAAATGAAGACCAGCGCGAAGGTCGCGGGAACCAGGCCGCCGAACTTGCCGAACAGGATGAACGCCAGCAGGCCGCCGATGATGCAGCCCCAGCCGCGCCATTGCGGCGGCGGGACCTCTTCGGCGTCTTCCTCGACGGTCAGCGGCGAGTAGGCCATGCGCGCGATGATCAGGCCCAGCAGGACCAGGATCACGCCGAGGATGGCGGGGAACAGGCCCGGGCCCATGCGCGCCAGGCTGCCCAGTGTGTATGTGGATGCCTGCGCGATGGCGCCCAGGCCCAGCACGATCATCGTGCCTGCGGCCCAGAGCTCGCGCTTGATGGCGCTGCGTTTTGACTGCATTGGATCATTCCTCCCTTTGTTGTTGCTTTTCTTAGACCTGACTGAGGTCTGAAAAATAGCTGACAGTCCAATGAATGCGGGAGTCTAAAAACTCAAACTTCCGATCACCTTTCAGGGAGGCAAAAAAATTGCCGCGCAAGGCGGCAAGGGCGAAACAATTGCGGGAAATCCCTAGGCGTATCGACGGCTTTCTGAATGCCAATGCGCGCGCAAGTCCCGCATTCCCTCAGCGCCTTGCGGCGGGACGCAAGCGCGCGGCCATCGCGAATAGCGCCAGGCAGATGAGCATCATCGCGATCCACGCCGGCGCCAGGTCGGACAGATGCTGGCGCACCAGACCCGCGGCAAACGGGAACAGCGCGGCGATGAGATAGCCCGCGCCTTGCACCAGCGAGGCCAGGCGGCCGGCCTCGGCCGGCGTCGCGGCATGGTCCATGGTGACGATCAGCGACAGCGGGAACAGGGCGCCGATGCCCAGGCCGGCCAGCACCGCGGCGGGCCAGGCCAGCGTGTCGGGCGCGGCGACCAGGCCGGCCAGCCCGGCCAGCAAGGCGCCGACCGCGGCGTACAGCGCGGGGCGGCGGTCGGGCAAGCGGCCGATACCGGCTGACACGGCCAGGCCCGCGACGATCTCGGCCACGGTAACGGCACCCAGCAATTGACCGGCCGCCAGCGGCGTCCAGCCCCGCGCCGTGTAGTAGGGCGACAGCCACGCCAGCACCAGGGTGTAGGCGCCGGTGCCCAGGCCGAAGAACGTGGCCAGCAGGCAGACCCGGCTGCGCGGCGCCCGCGCCCGGGGCGCGCCGGCCGAGGTTTGCGCGGCCGATGCCGCGCGCCGTGCCACCGCGAGCCAGCACACCAGCGCCAGTGCGGCAGGCGCGGCCCACAGCGCCAGCGCGTCGGGCCAGGCGCCGCCTTGCGCGGCCAGCGGCGCGGCCACGCTGGCAATCGCCGCGCCGCCCATGATGGCCGTGGAATACAGGCCCATGACGCCGCTGGCGGCCGCCGCAAAGCGCGTCTTGATGTAGATCGGCAGCAGGGCCTGCGTGACCGCGATGCCCAGGCCCGCGACCAGGCCGGTGGCCAGCATGACGTGGGGCAGGCTGGCCCAATGGCGGCCGGCGGTGGCCGCGGCGATCAGCACCAGGCCCAGGGCCACGCCTTGCTGTTCGTTGACCAGCCGGCGCAGCGGCGCGGCCGCCAGGGCGCCCAGGCCCATGATGAACACGGGCAGGGCGGTCAGCAGCCCGGCGGCGGAATCGGACAGGCGGGTGGCCGCCTGCACCAGGTCCAGCAACGGCGGCACCGAAGCCAGCACGGGGCGCAGGTTCAAGCCCACGAGGACGATGGCGCCGATGCGCCAGGCATTATTGATACGGAAAAAAGACACGATGGCTCCAGCACGGACGGCGGGGCGCCATGCCCGGCCCGTTCCGATAAAATATCTCGACGTCAAGATAAGTGGGATTTATCTTGACGTCAAGATAACCAGGGAAGTCAACATGGATATGGATAGAGCAGACCGCGCCGTGGCGCAATGGAACCGGGAGCGGCCAGACCTGGACGTGTCGACGATGCGCGTGCTGGGGCGCTTGGCCGAATGCGCGCTGGTGATCTCGCGCGACCGGATCAATCCGCTGTTCGCGCGCTTTGGCCTGCAGCCCGGCGAATTCGATGTGCTGGCCACGCTGCGGCGCAGCGGCAAGCCCTATGCGTTGACGCCAACGGCGTTGTATGAAGACGCCATGATCTCGTCGGGCAGCATGACCAACCGCATCGACCGGCTGGAGGCCGCGGGCCTGGTCAAGCGCGCCGCCAACCCCAGCGACGGCCGCGCCACGCTGGTGATGCTGACGCGCCAGGGGCTCAAACTGATCGACGAGGCGGTCCAGGCGCACGTGCGCAACCAGGCCGAGGTGCTGGCGGCGCTGGATGCGAAGGAACAGGCGCAGTTGAGCGGCCTGCTGGCCAAGCTGCTGCAGGCCAACCGCCCGTAGGCCAGGGCGCCAAGCCAGCTTTCAAAGCTCCACACAATAGGTCAAATGCGTGCAATCCGCGCTGGCCACACTGTGCGGACCCGAAAGGCGCGTGGGCGGCTGTTGCCGCCGGCGCCGCCGTCTTCGGGCCCCTGTGTGATTGCCTCGGAGTCCAAGCGCGATGAAAGCAGGCCGGTTAACGACGGATAGGCAGTACCCGCCCGGGCGCCGGCAGCGTGGCTTTACGCTGATCGAGATCATGGTGGTCATCGTAATCATGGGCATCCTGGCCGCGCTGATCGTGCCGCGGCTGCTGGACCGTCCCGACCAGGCCCGCGCCGTCGCGGCCCGCCAGGACATCAGCGCGCTGGTGCAGGCGTTGAAACTGTACCGGCTGGACACCGGCAGCTATCCCACCACCGAGCAGGGCCTGCGCGCCCTGGTGGAACGGCCCGCGTCGGGTCCGGGCGCCTCCAACGCCTGGCGCGCCTACCTGGACCGGCTGCCGAACGACCCCTGGGGGCATCCGTACCAGTACCTGAACCCCGGCACGCGCGGCGAGATCGATGTGTTTTCGCTGGGCGCGGATGGCAAACCGGATGGGGAAGCAGGCAATGCCGACATCGGTTCCTGGCAGCTGTGAGCGCCAACGCGGCATGGCGGTGATCAGCGCGCTGCTGGTCGTGGCGGCGGTGACCATGATCGTCGCGTCGCTGCTGCAGCGCCAGGACACCTTCCTGCGCGCGGTGCAGGCGGCGCAGACCCGCGCCCAGGCGCAGGCCATGCTCGAAGCGGGGCTGGGCCTGGCGCGCAAGCGGCTGCGCGAAGATGGCCAGCGCAATGCCGCGACCCGCGCCGACGGCGACTGGGCGGCGCCCATCGTGGATACCCGGCTGCAGCGTCCGGGCCGTGAAGCCGCTTTTGTCGGGCGGCTGGAAGACGAGCAAGGCAAATTCAACCTGCGCAACCTGGTATTCGAGGGCCGCCTGTACCAGGACGGCGTCGACGAGCTGCTGCGCCTGTGCGTGCTGCTCGGCGTGGCGCCGGACGCGGGCCTGGCCATCGCGCAGCGCATCCTGGCGTCGCAGCCGGGCGCCGGTTCGCAGGGCCGCCAGCCGCCGTTGCCGCGCAACCTGGATGAACTGGCCGGCCTGCCGGGAGTGGACGCCGCGGTGCTGGCGCGCCTGCGGCCCTACGTGACCGTGCTGCCGCGCGTGACGCTGGTCAACGTCAATACCGCCCGCGCCGAGGTGATCGCGGCGCGGGTGCCAGGCCTGTCGCTGGAACAGGCCAAGGCCATGGTGGCGCAGCGCGACGCCGGGCTCTGGTTCGTCAACGATGGCGACTTCGCCAACCGCTTGAACGGGGCCAACGCCACGGCCGACGGTGGCGCGGCATCGCGCTCGCCGGCCGCGCGCATCGAGACGCCGCGGGTATCGGTCGCCAGCGCGTGGTTCAGCCTGACTGGCGCCGCGCGACTGGGCGGCCTGGTCGTGCCGCTGAAGGCATTGCTGGCGCGCAGCGGCGCTGGCGGCGCGCAGATCGTCTGGTCGCGGGAAGGCGCCTGAATGGCCTCGATCCGCGTGCTGTTGCCGCCATTGCGCGCGCTTGCCGTCGATACGCCGCTGGCCGTTGCGGTGGGTGACAAGACCGCGTGGCGCCGCTATGCGCCGCTGAGTCTGGCCGAGCTGGGCCGGCGCTGGCCGGGCGCCAAAGTGACCGCGTTCCTGCATCCCGAAGATCTCACCCTGACCGCGGTGGCGGTGCCGCCGCTGGCCCGCGCCCGCCTGCGCATCGCGGTGCAAGACGCGATCGAGCCGCTGGCGCTGGGCGACGGTGACAGCTTGCGCGTCGGCCATGGCGCGCGTGGCGCCGACGGGCGGGTGCCCGTGGCCTGGCTGGATGGCGATGCGGCGGACGCGCTGCAGGCGCGGATCGCGGCTTGCGGCCTGGCGCCCGTGGCGTTCGCGCCTGCGTCCCTGTGGCTGCCCGAGACGGCAGGGGGCTGGACGCTGTGGCAACTGGACGGTTATCTGATCGCGCGCCAGGCCGATGGCGTGGGCGCGCTGTATGCGTTGGAGGACGGCAACCCGGCCGAGCCGTCGGCGGCCCGCGTGATGGGCGCGGACGCTCAGGCCTGCGCCCTGGGTCCGCGTCAATGGATCGACAGGTTGCCTGCCTGGTGGCAGCCGCCCATTGCGCTGCCGGCGTCGCCGGACGCTTGCGACATCGTGCTGCCGGAAGCGGCCTGCGGCGTCATGGCGGCGATGCCATGGTCCCTGCCGGCCCTGCAAACGGGCGGCGCGGCGTCCACCGCCGGCTGGCGCACCGCGATCGCGCTGGCCGCCGCCGCGGCGCTGGTGTGGATGGGCGGGCTGGGCCTGTACGCCTGGCGCCTGGACCAAGCCGTGCAAGACGCGCGGCAGCAGTTGGCGCAGGCCGTGCGCGATGCGTTTCCGGCCGTCGGCGCGGTGGTGGACCCGCTCGGCCAGGCCAAGCGGCAATTGGCGCTGCGCCAGGGTGGCAGCGACGACTGGGCCGAATTGGGCTTTCTGCTGCGCGCGGCCAGTGAGCACATGGCGTTCGCGGCGGGCGAGGTGCAGGCCTGGCGTTACGAGGCCGGCGGGCTGGAACTGGACCTGCCGCCCGCCGCGCGGCCCAAACCGGCGGCGGGCGTGGACGAGGCCCAGGCCGCCGCGCCGGCCTGGGTGCAGGCGGCGCGCCAGGGTGGGGTGCAGGTACAGGCCACGCCCACCGGCTGGCGCTTGCGGCGCGCGCCGCCGCCCGCCAGCGGCAAACCGGCGCAACGGTCATGACGCTGGCGCCGCCACCTGGTTCACTCGGCGGGTCTCTCGCCTGGCGCGGCCGCTGGCGGGCGCGTTGGCGCGGCTGGCATCAACAAGGCGCGGCGGCCTGGTCGCGGCTGGCGGCCGGCGAACGGCGGCTGCTGGCGCTGTGCGCGCTGGTGGTGGCCGGCGCGGGCAGCTGGCTGGCCGTGATCGAGCCGGCGTTGACGCGCATTGAGCGCAGCGGCGAGGAACTGCGCCGCCTGGATGCCGCGGCCCGCGATCTGCACGCGCTGCTGCGTCAGGCCGGCCCCGCGCCCGCCGCGCGGCCGGCGGCGGTGTCGGTGGACGCGCTGGCGCGCTGGCTGGATGCGGCCGGTCTGGCGGGCCACTACCAGGTCGTCCCGGACGAAAGCGCTGACGGCGCCTGGCTGATCACCTTTCACCGTGCGCCAGCGGCGCCGCTGGCGGCCTGGTTGCTGGCCGGGACGGCGCCGTTGCCCTTGACGCTGGCGCGCGTCGCGTTGCTGCGCCAGGACGAGGCCGAAGACGCCAGCCCCGGTCAGGCGCCGGGCGAAGGCCTGGCGGGCAGCGTGCGGCTTCGTCCCATTCTTCGTCCAGAAAGGTAATGCCATGACGCGGTGCCGCCCATGAACGCGCGCGACCACCACGCGCCGCTGCCCAAGCTGCCGTACGCCTGGGCCCGCCAGCACCGGGCGCTGCTGCATTGGCTGGGCGGCGACGCCGGCGAGCTGGTCATCACCGACCAGACGCCGGCCTGGGCCGTGACCGAGGTGCGGCGCCGCCATGGCCCGCTGCCGCTGCGCCGTGTCCTGGATGCCGAGCTGGAGGGCCTGCTGGCCGCTGCCTATGCCGATTCGGGCGATGCGGCGTCGGTGGTGGGCGCGGCGGAAAGCGAGGTCGACCTGGACCGGCTGCTGCATGAGATGCCCGAGATCACCGACCTGCTGGACGCGCAGGACGACGCGCCGGTGATCCGCATGATCAATGCGCTGTTCACCCAGGCCGCGCGCGACGGCGCCAGCGACATCCACATCGAACCCTATGAAACCCACTCGGTGGTGCGCTACCGCGTCGACGGCGGCCTGCGCGACGTGGTCAGCCCGCGCAGGGCGCTGCACGCCGCGCTGATCTCGCGCATCAAGATCATGGCGCATCTGGACATCGCCGAGAAACGCCTGCCGCAGGATGGCCGCATCGCGCTGCGGGTGGGCGGCAGGCCTATCGACATCCGCGTGTCCACCGTGCCGACCGGCCACGGCGAACGCGCCGTGCTGCGCCTGCTGGACAAGGAAGCCGGGCGGCTGCGCCTGGAGAAGCTGGGCATGGCGCCCGGCGTGCTGCGCGAGCTGGATCGGCTGGTGCACCAGCCGCACGGCATCGTGCTGGTGACCGGCCCCACCGGCAGCGGCAAGACCACCACGCTGTACGCCGCCCTGGGGCAGATCGACGCGGCCACCGCCAACGTGCTGACGGTGGAGGACCCGGTGGAATACGACCTGCCGGGCATCAGCCAGATCCAGGTCAACGCCAAGATCGACATGAGTTTCGCGGTGGCGCTGCGGGCCATCCTGCGGCAAGACCCGGACGTGATCATGATCGGCGAGATTCGCGACCTGGAGACCGCCCAGATCGCGGTGCAGGCGTCGCTGACGGGGCACCTGGTGCTGGCCACGCTGCATACCAACGACGCCGTCTCGGCCCTGACGCGCCTGACCGACATGGGCGTCGAACGCTTTCTGTTGGCGTCGTCGCTGCTGGGCGTGCTGGCGCAGCGATTGGTGCGGCGGCTGTGCCAGGATTGCCGGCGCCCAGCGGCCCAGGAACCCGGGCTGTTCGAGGCCGTGGGCTGCCCGGCCTGCAACCACACCGGTTATCGCGGCCGCACCGGCATCCACGAACTCTACATCGTCGATGACGCGCAGCGTGGCCTGATCCACGAAGGCGCCGGCGAGCAGCAGCTGCGCGTGGCCGCGCAGCGGGCGGGCATGAAGCTGATGCGCGAAGACGGTGATCGCTGGGTGCAGGCGGGCCAGACCTCGCGCGAAGAAATCATCCGCGTCACGCGGGACGGGTAGGGCAAGCCATGCCGGACTTTCGATTCGAGGCCGCCGACGCGGCAGGCAAGATCCAGCGCGGCGTACTGAGCGCCGACACGCCGCGCGCGGCCCGCGCCCAGTTGCGCGCCCAGGGCCTGACCGCGCTGGCGCTGAAAGTGACGGCCGCCCGCGGCGCGGGCTCGATGGAGCTGTTCGCGGCCAAGCTGTCCGACAGCGACCTGGCCTGGGCCACGCGACAGCTGGCCAGCCTGCTGGCCGCTGGCCTGCCGCTGGAAGGCGCGTTGTCTGCCACGGTGGAGCAGGCCGAAAAAAAGCATATCGCCGACACGTTCTCCGGCGTGCGCGCCGACGTGCGCGGCGGCCAGCGCTTTTCCGACGCGCTGTCATCGCGGCCGCGCGACTTTCCGCCGATCTACCGCGCGCTGATCAAGGCGGGGGAAGACTCCGGCGACCTGGCCCGCATCATGGAACGCCTGGCCGATTACATCGAAGCGCGCAACGCCTTGCGCGCCAAGGTGCTGACCGCGTTCATCTACCCGGCCATCGTTGGCGTGGTGTCGATCTGCATCGTGGTGTTCTTGCTGGCCTATGTGGTGCCGCAGGTGGTCAGCGCGTTTTCGCAGGCCCGCCAGGAACTGCCGTGGATCACCCGCGCCATGCTGGCGGCCAGTGAGTACGTGCGCACCTGGGGCGGCCTGAACGCGCTGGCCGCGGCGCTGTTGTTCGGTGTCTGGCGGCTGTCGCAGCGGGCAGAATCCGCGCGCCTGGCGTGGCACGCGCGCATCCTGCGCCTGCCGATGATCGGCCGCTTCGCGCTGGGCGTGAATACCGCGCGTTTCGCCGCCACGCTGGCCATCCTGTCGGATGCCGGCGTGCCGCTGCTGCGCGCGCTCGAGGCGGCGCGCCAGACCCTGGCCAACGACTGCCTGCGGCGCGCGGTGGGGGACGCCACCGCGCGCATCGAAGGCGGCTCGGGCCTGGGCGCGGCGCTGCGCCAGCAGAAGGTCTTTCCGCCGCTGCTGTGCCACCTGGTGGCCAGCGGTGAAAAGACCGGCACCTTGTCGCGCATGCTGGACCGGGCCGCGCAGACGCTGTCGGCCGACATCGAACGGCGCGCCATGGCGATGACCGCGATGCTCGAGCCGTTGATGATCCTGATCATGGGCGGCGTGGTGCTGACCATCGTGCTGGCGGTGATGCTGCCGATCATGGAAATCAACCAGATGGTGGGGTGAGCGCGGTGCGCGCCGAGCCACCGCGCAGGCCGCGAACTCCGCACATCTCCGCACATTCTTACCTGACTCCACACCTTTTTTCCCTGCGCTGTCACCTCGTTTATTCAAGATGCTTTCAACGCGTCAGGCAGGTTCTAGCAGAGTGCCGCCGGATGCGTTCTCGGGTTCATCCGTTCTTTTCTCCATAAGCAGTTCTCTCCTAAACGAGTGCAAGGAGCAAGACATGTTCAATCGCAATTCCCTGGTCGCCGCGCTGTCGGCGGTCGGCATGCTGTCCCTGTCGGGCGCTGCCCTGGCCCAACAAGTCGTGGTGTCCGGCGGCGCCACGCTGCCCCTGCCGCTGTATCAGGACGAAATCTCCGCCTTCGCGCCCACGTTCAAGCCGTACGTCGGCAAGGGCAGCGGCGCGGGCAAGACCGCTTTCCTGACCAACAACGCTTCGGGCTTTGACAGCACCGGCGTGGTTCACTGGGCCGGCAGCGACTCGATCCTGACCCAAGCGCAGATCAACGACTACCTGACCACCGGCCTGGGCAAGATCGGCAATCCGGCCGGCCACGGCCCGTTGCTGCAGATTCCGTCGGTGGGCACGCCCGTCACGATCTCGTACAAGGGCCCCACGGCCGACATCACCCTGAGCAAGGCGCAACTGTGCGGCGTGCTGTCGGGCAAGTTCACCAAGTGGAGCGAAGTCGGCGTGTCGTCCGGCACGGCCCCCGACGCGTTCACCGTGATCTACCGCTCGGAAAGCAGCGGCACCAGCGAATTGCTGACCCGCCACCTGCAAGCCGTCTGCGGCGCCGACTCGAACGTCGCCTTCGCTGGCAAGAGCACGTTTGCCCAGGAATTCCCCGGCAACACGCCTCCCGCCAACTTCACGGCCGCCACCGGCAGCGCCGGCGTGGCCGCGGCCATTAACGCCCAAGCCTCGGCCATCACCTACCTGAGCCCGGATCCCGCCTTCACCGTCGCGCTCAAGCAAGCCTCGCTGACCAACACCAACAACAACGCCACCTACGCGCCGACCTCGGCCAACGTCAGCACTGCCCTGGGCAGCGCTGCCGCCTTGCCGCTGGCCACCGGTCCGGTCGAACGCAGCCCGGCCGGCGCTAGCTGGTTGGATACCAACAACCAGGCCAACCCGTTCAACTGGGTGCGTTCGACGGTCAACCCGGCCTCTGGCTACCCGATCGTGGGTTACACCAACTTCGTGATCAGCCAGTGCTACACCGACGCTGCAGTCGCCACCGCGGTCAAGAGCTTCCTGACCTCGCACTACTCGGCCGCCAACTCGGTGGTCGGTGGCGCCAACCCCGGCAAGGTTGACCAGCACAAGCTGGTTCCGCTGACGCCGGCCAACCGCGCTCGTGTGTTGGCTGCCTTCGTCAACGGCACCAACGCCAACCTGAACATCGGTAACGCCACCGTCTGCGGTAGCTACGCCGGCCGCGGCTGATCGATCCGGCGGTTCAGCAAGCAGTTCAGTAAGCAGCAAAAAAGCAGAGCAGGGCGGAGCATCCGGGTGGTCGGGCGCTCCGCCCTTTTTTCTGGTGGCCGCGGCAGGCCGCGCCGGCAATGCCGTCACAAGGGAGGGCGAAATGCGTAAACGTCTTGGCGGGATGGCAGGCCTGCTGGCCTGCGCCGCCGCGTCGTGCGGTGGCGCCGCGCTGGCGCAGAATGTGCTGTCGGGCGGGGCTTGGCTGCCCATGCCGCTGTACCAGGAAGCAATCGCGAGTTCTCCGGCCACGGGGCTGCAGTCGTATGTGGCAACCGGCAGCTCGGCCGGACTGCGCGCGTTCCTGACCAACGATTCCGCGGCGTTCGAGCGCACTGGCCCGGTCCATTGGGTGGGCAGCGATTCGGCGCTGACGCAGAGGCAAATAGACGATTACCTGACCCTGGGGCCCGGCCGCTACGGCGACCCGGCAGGTCACGGACCGCTGATTCAGATGCCGGCGGCCTATGTGTCGGTGGCAGTGTCGTACAAAGGGCCCGCCGAACCGGTGACGCTGACCCCGGGGCAGCTTTGCCGGGTGTTTTCGGGCGGGATCGACCGCTGGAGCCAGTTGGGCGTGGCGGTCGCGCCGGGGCTGGATGCGTTCAAGGTGGTGTACCGCGCCGACGGCAGCGGCGCGACCGAATTGCTGACCCGGCACCTGGCGGGGGTGTGCGGCGCGGACTCGCCGGTTGCCTTGGGCGGCAGGGCGGTGTTCAAGGACGCGTTCAAGCCGGGCTTGCTGCCGCCGCATTTCGTGGCGGCGCAGGGCGAGGCCGGCGTTGCGCTGGTGATGGCGGGCAACGTCTCGGCCATCACCTATACGGGGCCGGACGCCGCCTTTACGGCGGGCTTGAAACCCGCCTGGCTGGTCAACGCCCAGGACGGCGTAGCGTATCTGCCTACCCCGGCCAACGTCGCCGCGGCGATGCAATCGCACGATGGCGCCGGGCTGCCTGGCGGCCCTGCGCTGCGCCACCCCTCGGACTCCGGCTGGTCATCGGCCGACAACCCGGGCAATCCCGCCAATTGGGTCCGCATCGTCTCGCAGCCGCGGCATGGCTACCCGATAGTGGGGACCACCAACGTCGTCCTTAGCCAGTGCTACGCGGATCCGGCCGTCGCGGCCGCCATCAGGCTGTTCTTCAAGCGTTTTTACGAGGACACCTTGCGGGTGTCCAACCACCAGATGGTGCCGCTGCCCGCCCCGGTGCGGGCCCGCCTGCTGGCTACCTTTGTCACCCCCGTGGGTGACAGCAGCCGGTTGAACATCGGCAATCCCGTCATTTGCGGCGATCTCGCCGGGCGGGGCTGACGGCGCGGCCGGCAGTGTTACGCCACTCCACACCTTTTTTCCCGCCGCTGTCATCTTCCGGACACATCATGACGGAAGCCGCGGCCGCAAGCCGCGCGATTGCGCACATCCCCAGAATCAGAGAGTCGGCATGAATCAGCACGCAGGCAGGGCAACCCGTAACGGCAATCGCAGCGCGCGAAGCATTCCGGCATTCCGGTTGTCGCCAGCCATGCATGCCCTGGTGCTGGCTTTGTCGGCAACGCCGGCGCTGGCGGCCGGCCCGGCGTTCGGGCCCGGCTGGTTCTCCGACAAGCGCGCCACGCAGGCGCAGACCGCGGCGACCGGGCGTTTGCCGGGCGGGGGGCTGGCCGGTATCCCGTCGACGCTGCGCGACCAGCAGCGCGCCAACGAGCAGTTGCAGCGCTCGCTGGCTAATCTGAACCGGGGCGCAGCAGCCATTGCCGCCCAGCAGGCGGCGCAGGCCGCCGCGCGCCAGGCCGCGATAAACCAGGGGTCGTCCGTGCCGGACGGCCTGGCCGAGGGCGGCCTGAAGGTTGACGCCAATCCGTTGACAGCGGGATGGTTGAATGCCCGCCCCTTGTCGGCGGGGTCCCAGGCCGTGGCGGGCGGGCGCACCGTCGTCACGGTCGAGCAGACAGCGGACAAGGCGATCCTGAACTGGGAGACCTTCAACGTCGGCCGCAACACCACGGTCGCCTTCCAGCAGCAGGGCACGGCGTGGTCGGTGCTGAACCGCGTGAATGATCCCCAAGCGCGCCCCAGCCAGATCCAGGGGCAGATCCAGGCCCCTGGCACGGTGATGCTGATCAACCGCAATGGCGTCGTTTTCTCGGGCAGCAGCCAGGTCAACACGCGCAACCTGGTGGCTGCCGCGGTGGGCATGAGCGACGACCAGTTCAGAAAGGGGCTATACAGCGGCAAGACCGGCGACGGCGCCAACGAACGTTATACGCCCAGCTTCGGCAATGACTTGACTGGCCTGGGCGACGCCGCGCGCGCCGGTAATGCCACCGGCGACGTGCGCGTCGAGGCCGGCGCCCGCATCCAGACGGCCGCGCCCAATGGCGTAACCCAAGGCGGCGGCTATGTGCTGCTGCTGGGCCGCGAGGTCCATAACGCCGGCCAGATTTCGGCACCCAACGGCCAGGCGCTGCTGGCGGCCGGCGACACCTTCATCATCCGGCGCGGGCTGGGGTCGGACGCCAATATCATCTCCACCACCCGCGGCAACGAGGTATCCGCGCGCCGCAACGCCGGCAGCCAGGCGGGGGTGGCCGCCAATACCGGCCTGATCCTGGCGCCGCTAGGCGATATCACCTTGACCGGGCACGACGTGCGCCAGCAGGGCGTGGCCGTCTCCACCACGTCAGTGACCGCAAGGGGCACCGTGCACCTGCTGAACTCCACGACCGACGGTACCGGCAGCGTACTGTTGGGCCAGGACTCCACCACGCTGGTCCTGGTACAGGACGACGGCACGACCGCGCTGGACGCGCAGCGCGACGCGCTGGCGGGCCTGGCGGCCGGCCCGGCCGATCCCTATCGGCAGGCAGGCCAGGCCTTCGACCACCTGAGTGCCTTGCCCGACCGTCGCGATCAATCGCGCATCGAGATCACCAGCGGCGCTACCGTGGACGTGCAGGGCGGCGCCTTGGCGCTGGCAACGGGCGGCCAGATCGCCATTGCCGCCACCAGGCGCACGCTGCTGGGCGACGGCGCGGTGCTGGACGTGGCCGGCGCGGTGGGCGTGAAAGTGTCGATGGAATCGAACAATCTGAAGATCAATATCCAGGGCAACGAACTGCGCGACGCGCCGCTCAGCCGTGACGGCAAGACCTTGAACAACAGCGATATCTGGGTCGACCGCCGTGCGCTGGTGCAGGTGGCCAAGGGTGTGAACGGGTACGAACGCGATCGCTGGTACACCGGCGGGGGCTTGCTTGAAGTGGGCGGCTACCTGGGCACCACCGGCCACGGCATCGGCGAGTGGGCCGCGGTGGGCGGCACGGTCACGGTGGAAGGCGGCGAGCTGGTCGCCCGCCAGGGATCATTGATCAATATCTCGGGCGGCACGCTGGACGTGGCCGCCGGCACCATCAAGCAAAGCTGGGTGCGGGGCGAAGATGGCCGCCTGTACGAGATATCCAAGGCGCCCGGAGACCTGCTGTACAAAGGGCTGTATCGCGGCTTCGAGGATACGCACGCGCGCTGGGGCCAGAACGCCACCCGCTATTTCTACAATGCGTTGCTGGCGCCGCGCGAGCGCTACGAAGACGGCTACACGGCCGGGCGGGATGCCGGCCGGCTGGTGATCGGCACCCGTTCGGCGGTGGTCGAGGGCCAGATCGTCGGCGAGGCTTTCCAGGGTGAACGCCAAACCCAGGCGCGCCAGGCGGTGCAAGCGGGGCTGCGGCAGCAAACGGGCTATCAGCAATCGCAGCTGGCCCGGGCACAGGCCGGCCAGTTGATCGTGGGCCGCTACGTGCCGGGCCAGGTCACCAGCGGCAACCTCCTCAGCTCGGGCTACGACCTGGCGGCGGCGGCCAAGCAAATTCTGTTCACGGACGGCATGGCGCCGCTGGCGGCGACGCTGGGCTGGAATGATGCCTTGCCACCGGAGCGCCGGGATACGGTCTGGCTGGACGCGGCCGCGCTGAGCGAACTGGGGTTGGGGCAGATCACCGCGGTCGCGTCCAGCGACGTGACGGTCAAACGAGGCCTGCAGGTGGCAGCGGGGGGGCTGATCGAACTGTATGCGCCGAACGTGAGCATTCAGGGCGGCCTGACGGCGCGAGCGGGCCGGGTTGCCGCCGGCAACGTGTTGCCGGGCGTGGCGCGCGACGCGTGGCTGCCGCCCGCAGCCAATGCGTCGGCGCGCGTCGAGGTGGCCTCGGACGCGACGATTGACGTCAGCGGCCGCTGGGCCAATCTGCGGCGCACGCCGCAAGATACGGATGCCCTGGCTTGGCGCAACGGCGGCCAGATCGCACTGCGCAGTACCGGCGCGGTGGCGGTGGCCGCGGGCAGCCTGCTGGACGCGCGGTCGGGTGCGGTGCTGGACATCAAGGGCAAGCTGGTCGGCGGCAAGGGTGGGGACGTGACGCTGGAAATCGCGCGTCCGGAAAACAGCGTGCCCGGGCCCGGGCCGGTCGGCGTGACGCTGGACGGCATGGTGCACGGCTATGGCGTGGCCGGCGGAGGCACCCTGCGCCTGGGCGCGAACCGCGTGCTGATCAGCGACGCGGCCGGCGCCAGCGCCGGTACGGATGGCCTGCTGCTGCGGGGCGAGCTGTTCCAACGCGGCTTTGCGCGCTACGAGGTCAACGGCGTCCAGGACCTGACGGTTGCCGACGGCATGCGGCTGGACGTCGCGATGCCGGTGTATCGCCTGAAATCCCAGACGCCGGATCCGCGGGCGCTGACGCTGGACGAGACGCTGGCGCTGTGGACGCCGCCGCTGTTCCAGGAGAACGCGGCAACCGGCAGAATGGCCCAGCGCCTGGGCGCGAGCCTGTCGCTGTCGTCCTTTGTGCCGTCGGCATCGACGCCGGCCGGGACGCTGCGGATCGGCGAAGGCGCCGTGGTGCAGGTGGACCCGGGCCAGGCCATCCGGTTGCAAGCGCGTGGTTTGATGCGGATTCAGGGCACGCTGCGCGCGCCCGGCGGGCAAATCGTGGTGGCGCGCGGCGCGGATGACACCGGCACCACCGCGCAACTGGGCGGCCTGCTCAACTCGGTGTGGGTCGAGTCCGGGGCACGGCTGGACGTGGCCGGCATCGCCGCGGCGGCGGTGGATGCTCGCGGCCGGCGCTATGGCAAGCAATGGGATGGCGGCCGCATCGCCATCGACGGTGAATTCGTGGTGATCCGGCCCGGCGCGGTGCTGGACGCATCGGGTTCCGTCATGACCGTCGATGTTGCGCAGGACGACGGCGCGGGCGCGGGCGCACGGCGGATCGGCGGCAAGGGCGGTGAAATCGCCTTGGCGGCCATGGCAGGCCTGTACCTGGACGGGACGATGCGGGCCGCTGCCGGCGCCCCGGACGCGGCCGGCGGCGCCTTGTCGCTCAAGCTCGACACGCCGCTGTATGCCACGGGCACGCCCGATGCCTTGATTCGTCCGCGCGAACTGCTCGTCACCCAAGCGGCGGGCCCGAGCCTGTTGCCGGCCGGCGCCACGCCGGCAAACGCTGCGCTGACCCACGGCGTGGGACGTATCGGCGTGGATCAGATCGCCGCCGGCGGCTTTGGCGATGTGTCGCTGTATGCCCGCGACCTGCTGACCTTCGATGGCGACGTGACGCTGCAGGCGCGGCAGTCCATCAGCCTGTATCAGGGCGCGCTGGGTAATACGCAGGCGGGCGCCACGGTCCGCCTCCTGGCGCCGTATGTGCTGTTGAGCGGGCGCACCGGCCTGACGCCCGCCATCGCGCAAGGAGTGGACGCCACGCTCAATGCCTGGAAGCCGTCGGCGTTGCCGGCGGCGGCGCTACTGCAGGTCGAGGCCGATCACATCGATATCCGCAACCGCGTCAACACCGGTATGTCTGGCGTTGCCCGGCTGAACAACGGCGGCCAGCTCGCGATTGAGCGCCGCGGCTACGACACGCTGGCGCTGCGCAGCCGCGGTGACCTGCGCTTTCTGCCGGCCGATCCGGGGGCTGGCGATATCCCTTTGAGCGGTCACCTGGCTACCAGCGCCGTCCTGACGGCGGGTGACTTGGTGCTGGCCGCCCAGCGCGTCTACCCGGCGACCGGCAGTAAGGGCCTGGCCGTGGCGGGGTGGCAGGGCGTGGGCTTGCCCTACGACGCCAGCCGGGTCCTGCGGGTTCAGGGCGTGGCGGGCCCGTCGGCGGCCGTGGCGCCGTTGTCCGTGTTCGGCGCCTTGACGCTGAACGCGCCCAACGTCGAACAGGGCGGCGCCGTATTTGCGCCCCTGGGCCGCATCGTCTTGGGTATCGGAATCAACGGCATCAACCGGCAGCTGCGGCTTTTACCCGGCAGCCTGACATCGGTCAGCGCCGCGGGCCTGACCATTCCCTACGGCGGCACGATCGACGGCCTGAGCTACCTGTACCAGGGCGTGGCGGTCGAGAACACCGGCGTCGGCGGCATGGGGTTCTCCGACCTGGTGCGCGGGGTCTCGCTGCTGGGCGGTGCGATCACGGTAGCGCCGGGCGCGGTCATCGATCTATCCGGCGGCGGGACGCTGGCAGGCGCGGGCTTCGTGAGCGGGCGTGGGGGGTCGACAGATCCGTTGTTCCATCCCTTGCCGCGCTTTGATCCCGTGACGGGCGGATTCGATCTGCCGACGTTGGGCGAGCGTCCGGTATACGCCATTGTTCCCGGCTTGACGGACGGCTATGCCCCCGTGGCGCCGCGCGACGACGCGGCAGGCTACGCGGGATCGCGTCCGCGGCCGGGACAGACGGTCACGCTCGGGGCGGGGATTCCCGGCTTGCCCGCGGGCACCTACACCTTGCTGCCGTCCTATTACGCCTTGTTGCCCGGCGCCTTCCGCGTCGAACTGGGGCAGGGCGCGCTGGGCGGAGCGGCCAGTTCGCTGCGAGGCGGTTCGTGGTCGGTGGCGGCCACGCGCGGCGTATCCAATACCGGCACTGCGGATGGCATGCCGCGGCAGGCGTTGGTCACGCCGGGAGATGTGCTGCGGCGGCACGCCCAGTACAACGAAATGGATTATCGGGCGTTCGTGTTGGCCCAGGCCACACGCAGCGGCCAGCCGCGCCCGATGCTGCCGGCAGACGCGGCAGCGCTGGAGTTCTACTACCGCAATGTTCCCGCAGCCAGTGACTCGCCTGCGTTGCGCTTCGATGGCCAGGCACGCTTCACGCGGGGCGAAGGCGGCTACGGCGGCCAACTGGTGGTGCGTACCGACGGCGCCGCCCTGGAAATCGTCAATGCCCCGGGCATTGCCAATCCGGCAAGCGTCGCGATCCGGGACAAAGACCTGAACGCAGTGGGCGCCAGCCGGATATCGCTGGGCGGCTGGACCTATCAACCCGTATCCGGCTCCGACCCCCGGCTGGTCGTCACGTCCAGGGGCGGTGGCGATGTGATCCTGCGGTCCGGCGCGCGGTTGCGTGCGCCGGAGGTCATGTTGATTGCCCCGCAGCTGAAGTCGGTCTCGGTCGAACAGGGCGCGTCCATCAATGCGCTGGGCACGGGCGCCGCGCCCTATGACGCGCGCCAGGGCTACCAGTACGGCGGCGGCAGCGGCAACATCATCCTGGCTGTGTCCAACGGCTGGCTGGACTTCACCAACGGCATCGACGCGCAATCCGGCAAGATCGAACTGGGTGCCTGCGCTTCCACCGCCTGCGGCGGCCCCGCCCAGCTTTACTCGGACGGCTCGGTCGTCTTCGGCAGCAACAACCTGGTACTGCACGACGCCTTGCGCTACGGCACGCGCAACCTGGTGGTTGCGGCCAGCAGCCTGAACGCCGGTAGCGACGCCGCGCTGGCCGACGCGCAGGCGCGCGGCGTCCTGCCCAGCGGCCTGCGCCTGTCCCAGGACCTGTTGCGGCGCTTGCTGGACGGCGACACCCGCGTCGGCGCGCCCGCGCTGGAACGCGTGATCCTCTCGCTGCGCGATTCGATCAACTTCTTCGGCACCGTCAACCTGAGCACGCTGGATGCCGCCACCGGCAAGTCCAGCCTGGCCCAACTGGTGCTGAACACGCCCGCCATCTACGGCTACGGCACGGCCTCCGACGTGGCCACGTTGTCCACCGACACGCTGGTGTGGAACGGCGTCGCCAATGCCGAACCCGGCGCCATCGCCACCGGCGGGGCCGGCACGGGCCTGGGCAGCTTGAACCTGAGCGCGCGCCGCATCGTGCTGGGCGACGCCAACGGCACCCTGCAGATTCCGCACCAGCAAATGCGGCGCCAGGCCCTGGGCTTTGCCACCGTGTCGCTTGCCGCCGCCGAGCGCATCGTCGCGGGCGGCGAGGGCAGTCTGGAGGTCTACCAGTCGCGCGGCGATTTCGTCGACGGCAAGTTCCAGTACCAGGGCGGCGCCCTGGTCATGCATACCCCCATGCTGACGGGCTCGGAAGGCTCGGTGATGCGTCTGGCCTCGGGCGGCCTGCTGCGGCTGGGTGGCGCCGGGGCAGCCCCGGCCGACACGTCGGCGCCGTGGGGCGCCACGTTGACGCTGCAAGGCAAGCAGGTCGAGCTGGCCAGTGCCATCGTCCTGCCCAGCGGCAAACTGACGGTGCAAGCCGAACAGGGCCTGACGCTGGCCGACGGCGCCCGGCTGGATCTGGCTGGCCGCGCCGTGACCTTGATGGACCAGACCCGCTACGGCTGGGGCGGCGATGTGGACCTGGAAAGCCGCCAGGGCAACATCCTGCAGGCGGCCGGCTCGGTCATCGACCTGTCGGCGCGCCACAACCAGGCGGGCAGGCTCACCGCTACCGCGCTGGATGCCGGCGCGGGGCTGATTGACCTGCGCGGCATCATTCGCGGGCAGGCCAGCGGCGAGTATGACGCGGGCGGCACGATCGTGCCGTTCGAGGCCGGCGGCATCGCGCTGCGCGGCCAGGCCATCGCCGGTTTCGTGGCGCTGAACCAGCGGCTCAATGAAGGCGGTGTGACCGGCTCGCGGGCCTTCCAGATCAAGCGCGGCGATCTGGTCATCGGCAACGAGGTCAAGGCCCGGCGCGTCAACATCGCGGTCGACGGCGGCAGCCTGACGGTGAACGGCCTGATCGACGCCAGCGGCGCGCAGGTGGGAAGCATTCGCCTGTCGGCGATGCGAGACCTGATCGTCAACGGCACGCTTGATGCGCACGGCACGCTGCTGCGCGTGGACAGCCGCGGCGACATTATCGACAGCCCCAACCGCGCGGTGGTGGAACTGACCGCCACGCAGGGCCGCCTGCTGCTGGGCGCCGGCGCGGCGATTGACCTGCGCGCCGGCACTGCCGTGGCCACGGGCACCGGCCCTGGCTTGAACGACGGCCGCGCCCGCGGCACGCTGGACCTGAATGCGCCGCGGCTGGGCGCGAACGATGTGGCGTTGGACATCCTGGGCGCGCCGCGCGTGCAGGGCGCCGAACGGGTGTCGGTCAACGCCTTCCGGCGCTACGACGACGCGCCGTCGGCGGCAGCCCCGGATATCACCGGCCGTACGCCCCAGGTCATCACCCAGGCCTATCTGGACCTGATCGATGCCGACAGCGTCGCCTACATGAACGCCGCGCTGGCCAATGCGGCGCTGCGCGCGCGGCTAGGCGGATATTCCCTGCGTCCGGGCGTGGAGATCGTCAGCCGCAGCGCCGACGGCGACTTGCGGGTGGAGGGGGACCTGGACCTGTCCAACTACCGTTACGGTCCTGGCGCGGATCGCAACGATCCGGCCAAACGCGGCTTCGGCGAGGCCGGCGTGTTGCTGGTGCGGGCCAAGGGCGATTTGAATATCTACGGCAGCATCACCGACGGTTTCGCGCCGCCGCTGGCGACCGATGACGACACGCGCGCCTGGCGCCTGATCGGCCGCGCCGGCATGGACGACGCCAACGGCGTGGACCTGGCCGGCCGCAGCCTGATTTTGCCGCGGGCCGTGACGCTGCGTGGTGGCGCCGGGGGCACGGTGTTTCCCACCACCGAAAATGAGTCCCTGAATTACGATTTGCCGATCGACGCCAACACCCTCAAAGCAAACGTGCGCCTGCCGGCGCCGGTGACGCTGGCCCAGCCGCTGACCTTGCCAGCGGGGACGGTGTTGGGGGCCGACGTGGTGGCGGTGGACGGCACGCGCTATGCCAAGGGCAGCGTGTTGCCGGCGGCCTTGACGCTGCCGGCCGGGTCGACGCTGGGGGCTGGCATGGCACTGAACCAGCTCATTGCGGTCCAGGCCTTTACCGTTCCCAAGGGCACACCGCTGTCCATCTTCAATGCGCCCCTGGCACTGTCGGGGGACCTGGCGTTGGCACCCGGCGCGTACCTGCCTTCCGGCACCGATCTGCGCTTCCAGGGCAACACCGTGGACCTGCGCGATCTGGACGCCGATGGCGTGCAAGGCCGTATCTGGGCCGTCGCGCCCATGCTGGGCGCCGGAGCGTCATCGTGGAGCCTGCGGCTGGCGGGCGGCGCCGACCTGGATTCGGCGGACACCCGCGCGCTGCGGCCGGCCTCGCAGTTGGGCGACCGCGGTCATGTGAAGCTGTCCGATCCTCACTATTTGCAGGACCTGAGCTTCGGGCTCTTGGGCGAGTCGCCCATCTTCAGTGTGATCCGCACGGGGCGGGGCGATCTGGACATCCTGGCGGGCGGCAATTTCCAGCAGGGTTCCCATTACGGCATCTACACCGCGGGCACGCCCGCCGACACGGCGCGCGACGCGCAGGGCAACCCCATCGTCGATGCCCTGGGGCGCGAGGCCTACAACCTGCCGCGGGCCTTTGACGAGCTGATGAGCCAGACGGACGGCTTCGGCTCGGTACTGGGCGCGGCCGCGGCCAGCTATGAACCGCTGGTGACGGGCGGGCAGTATGCGGCCTGGTATCCCGAACGCGGCGGCGATCTGCTGGTCAATGTGCAGGGCGACATGCGTGGTGCAGTGCGCGGGATGCCCACGCGATTCGACGGACTGGATCCGCGGGGCGCCGCAGCGGCTCCAGGCAGCTATCCTGGCTATTGGCTGTGGCGCCAGGGCGGTGCCGGCATCGGCCAGCAGACAGCGTGGTGGATCAACTTCGGCACCTATCTGCCGTCGGCGTTTTTTTCCACGTACTACACAGCCGGCATCTCGGTAGAAGGCTTTACCGGCCTGGGTACGCTGGGCGGCGGCAATCTGGCTGTCAACGTGGGGGGAGACGCGGGTGTGCTGGATCAGCCCGCGACGCTGTTGAACAGCTATTCCTCCGTGCAGGGGCTGGTGCTGGCCGTGGGCAGTACGGGGCGCGTCACGCCCGATGGCCGCCGTATCTCGACCGGCGGCGGAGACTTGAGCCTGCGCGTCGGCGGAGCGATCAATCCGTTGAGAACCAGCTTTGGCGACAGCAGCGGCAACATCATCAGCCCGTATTCCGATGTCAACGGGGTCCTGACCAATCTGCGCGGATCGATCACCGTCAGCGCGCGCAGTATCGGTCGGGTGGATCCGCTCTATGGCCTTGCGGATGCGTCAGACCTTCGCGGTATGGATCCGCGGCGTCCTACGCTGGCCGCGCCATCGGGCGGCATGGCGATCGTGACAGGCGACGCCGTTGCCCGCCTGGATGGGCGGGGCGATGTGGTGCTGGGCGGCGTGGGCGACGCGGGCAGGATGTTTCAGCTTGCGGCCATGCCGTTCATCCACGACGGCGTCGAACAACCCGGCGGCGCCAACAGCTGGTTTTCGCTGTGGACCGAACGCACGGCGCTGGACCTGTTCGCGGCTGGTGGCGCCGTCACGCCGCTGGCGGCCACGCACAATGACGGCGAAGCGGGCAAGAACAGCTTTCAATACAGCGCCAGCGCCTATGCGGGCGTGTTCGCCTATCCTGCGCGCTTCAGCGCGGTAGCGGCGTCTGGCAGCATTTACTACCACGCCAGTGCTCGCAATGCATCGACGGAATGGGTCTTTGCGCCGGGCGCCTCGGGCAGCGTCGAGCTGCTCGCGGGGGCCGGGCTGTATGGTGGCGGTTACCGCAGCAGCGTGTCCGGTGCGGACCCGGCGCGCGTACCCACGCCGGAACGTCCGGCCTACGTGGCGGCCTGGGATAACGGGCTGATCAACGCCACCAACGCCACCGGCGCGGAAGGCAGCCTGTTTGCCTTCGGCGTGGATTCGGCGGGTGGCCGCCCGCCCGTGGCCAAGGCCGGCATCGCGCGCTTTTATGCGGGCGGTGACATTGTCGGTTTGCAGACGGGGACGGTCTTGACGTTCGGTTCCGGCAACCAATACCACGCCGCGCGTCCCGCCAGCATCCAGGCCGGCGGCGACATCGTCAACCTCAAAGCCCTGATCCTGAATCAGCAACCCACCGACGTTTCGCGCATCGTCGCCGGCCGCGACATCCTCTACGCCAACGTCGATATCGCCGGCCCCGGCTGGCTGGAAGTCACCGCCGGCCGCAACCTGACCCAGGATGACAAGGGCCGCCTGACCAGCCTGGGCCTGATCGACGGCGGGCCGGCCACCGGCAAGGGCGGGGCTGGCATCGTCGCCAGCGCCGGCGGGCAGGGCGACTACCTGGCCTTCGCCAAGCGCTACCTGGACCCGGCCAACCGCGCCGACCCGGGCCAGCCGCTGGCCAGCCAGCCCGGCAAGCGCGTCAAGACCTACGAAGGCGAGCTGGCCGACTGGCTGCGCACGCTGCACGGCTACACCGGCCCGGCCGGCGAGGCGCGCGCCTATTTCGATGCGTTGCCGGCCGAACAGCAGCGCGTGTTTCTGCGCCAGGTCTACTACGCCGAACTGACCGCGGGCGGACGCGAATACAACGACACCGCCGGCCCGCGCGCCGGCAGCTACGCCCGCGGCCGCCAGGCCATCGCCGCCCTGTATCCCGATACGGACGCGCAGGGTCAGCCCATCCGTTATCAGGGCGACATCACCCTGTTCGGGGGCTCGGGCATCCAGACGCTGTTCGGCGGCGCCATCCACATGATGGCGCCGGGCGGGCAGATGGTCTTCGGCGTCGAAGGCGCCGCGCCGCCGTCCACCGCCGGCATCGTCACCCAGGGCGCGGGCGACATCCAGATGTACGCCAAGGGCAGCATCCTGCTCGGCCAGAGCCGTGTCATGACCACCTTCGGCGGCAATATCCTGGGCTGGTCGGCCGAAGGCGACATCAACAGCGGCCGGGGTTCCAAGAGCACCGTGGTGTACACGCCGCAGCGGCGCCTGTACGACGACGCCGGCAACGTGACGCTGTCGCCCACTGTGCCCAGCACCGGGGCCGGCATCGCCACGCTCAACCCGATCCCCGAAGTGCCGCGCGGCGACGTGGACCTGGTGGCCCCGCTGGGCACCATCGACGCGGGCGAGGCCGGCATCCGCTTCTCGGGCAATGTCAACCTGGCGGCCTTGCAGGTGGTCAACGCGGCCAACGTGGTGGGGCAGGGCAAGGCCACCGGCGTGCCGGTCCTGGCGGCGGTGAACGTGGCCGCCCTGACCAGCGCCAGCGCCGCCGCGGCCGGCGCCACGCAGGGCGCCCAGGACACCGCGCGCCAGCAGCAGGCGGCGGCGCGCCGCAACCTGCCGTCCATCATCAACGTGCAGATCCTGGGCTATGGCAGCGAGCCCGTGTCCGGCGCGGCGGCGGACGGTGGCGCGCCCGCCGGCGCCGCACGTCCCGGCACGGCGCCGCAGCCCCAGGGCTACGACCCGCGCAGCATCTTCCAGATGGTCGGCAACGGCGAGCTGGACCCGGCGCAAAAGGCGCGCCTGACCGAGCCGGAGCAGCGCGGGTTGCCCGGGGGCTAGGGCCGGGGCGGGTCCGGCCCCGCCATTCGTTGCGGCGGGTTTGCGGCTTGCTCCAATGCTGACGATTCGCTGTCACGCCGCAGTCACAAGCGCGCCCTACATTGCCCATTCACCGATTAGCACGACGTGTTGCGGCGCGCCCCGTCAGCCGCCGCGGCGGGACAAGGGCGGGGCATGCATCAGGAGCCGATCAGGGCGGGCAAGAGGCTGGCGGGCGGCGGCCGGCGCGGTTGGACAGTCTGCTGGACCCTGCTGTGGCTGTGCGCGGCGCTGTGCTGGCACCCAGCCGGCGCCCAGGAGCCGATCCAGCGCCTGTTCGACTTCGACATTCCCGCGCAGCCGCTGCAATCGGCGCTTGAACACTACAGCAACGTCACCGGCAGTTCGGTGGTGTATCGCGCCGCATTGGCGGTGGGGCGGCGGTCGGCCGCCGTCAAGGGAATCTATACGCCGGAGGCTGCTTTGCGCATGCTGATCGAAGGTTCGGGGCTGGCCGCGGAATACACCGCCGCCAACGCATTCATCCTGCAGCCGGCGCCCCGCGCGGGCGGCGGCGCGCCGGCTTCGCGTAAATCCAATGCCGCGCGCGGCGCCTTCTACCGCAGCTATTACGGCGTGGTCCAGGCCGGCGTGCGCGACGCGTTGTGCCGCAATGCCGTCACCCGCGCGGGCGGTTACCGCGCCGCGATCAGCTTCGAGGTCTCGCCCGCGGGCCGCATCGAGGGCGCCCAGGTGCTCGATTCCACGGGCGACGCAGGCAAGGACGAGGCGATCGTGCGCACATTGGACGACGCCGTGCTCGACAAGGCGCCGCCGCTGGACCTGGCGCAGCCGTTCGTGATGTTGATCGTGCCGCAGTCGCCCGAGCATGACCAAGGCTGCCCGACGCATTGAACCGCCTGCCTCGATCTTTCCGCCCTGACACAGATTCATGATGCCCTCCAGCCTGTCGGTCCTGCGCGATTTCATGCTGCAACGCTACGACGACCTGAAGGCGCGCCTGACGCGGCGCCTGGGGTGCCCGGACCTGGCCAGCGACGCGCTGCAGGACACCTGGCTGCGCCTGGAGGCCAAGGAAGACCTCGGCCCCGTCGACAGCCCCGGGCCTTATCTGATGCGTATGGCGGTCAATGTGGCCGTGGACCAGCAGCGCCTCGAGAATCGCCGCCTGACGGTCGCCGAGGCCGAGGTGCTGCTGAACATCGCCGATCCGGCGCCGGGCCCCGACCGCATCGCCGAAGGGCGTGCCGAGCTCGACGCGCTGACCCGCGCCATGGGCGAGCTGCCCGCGCGGCAGCGCGACATCCTGCTCGCCGTGCGGCTGGAAGGCCTGCCCCAGAACGACATCGCCAAAAAAATGGGCGTGTCGCTACGCACCGTCGAACGCGAACTGCGCAGCGCCCACGAGTACTGTGCCCGGCGAACACGTAAATTATTGTCACCATAAGGCGGGTTCCGGCTGCGAGAGTCGTCCTATGGATGTCAAGGGGAAAAACGGCGCGCCCTATCGCCCGCAAGTGGCGGCGCGGCGGCATCGAGAGAGTATGCAATGAACACCGCAAGCCAGGCCGCCGATCGCAGACAGGCGGACATCGAACGTCAGGCCCGCGCCTGGATCCGCCTGATCGCATCCGGGCAGGCCACGCTGCGCCAGGCCGACGCGCTCAAGGCATGGTGCGCGGCCAACGAGCGCCATGCCCAGGCGTTCGCCGCCGAGCAGCGCTTCTGGGTCCAGCTGGCGCCGGCCGGCCAAGCCGTCTTGCGGCGGCAGCGCGAGCAACCCGCCGCCGGCCTGGCGCGCGCCGCCGGCTGGGGTCGCCGCGCGTTCCTGGGCGCGGCGCTGAGCGGCGCGGGCGCCGCCGCGGTGGCCGCCGTCGTGGCGCCGCCGTTCCGCCTGTGGCCGGCCTGGGACGAATGGATGGCCGACTACCGCACCGACACGGGAGATCGCCGCCAATTCGGCCTGGGCGAGCGCGTGCAGGTGGACATGAATACCCAGACCAGCATCGCCCTGCGGGCCGAGCAGCCAGGCACGGTCCGCGTGGAACTGATCGCGGGCGAAGCCGCGTTCGACGGCCAGGCCTCGCCCACCGCCGTCACGGTCATGGCCGGGCAGGGCAGCGCCCAGGCGCGCGGCGCGCGCTTCGAATTGCGCAACCTGGGCGGCACCGTCTGCGTGACCTGCATCGCGGGCAGCGTGCGTGTGGCGCTGGACGGCGGCGCTACCGTCCTGGGGCCGAACCAGCGCCTGTTCTACGACAAGCAGGGCCTGGGGGCCGTGCAGCAGATCGATCCGGCCGAAACCTCCGCCTGGCGCCAGGGTTCGCTGGTGTTCCGCCAGGCGCCGCTGGCCGACGTCGTGACCGAAATCAACCGCTATCGCCGCGGCCGTGTCGTGTTGCTGGACAACCCGGGCCACGCCAGCGCCCTGAGCGGCCGCTTTGAAATCCGCGACATGGACAAGGTGCTGGTGCAGATCGAAAAAGCCTTCGGCCTGACCGCGACGCGCCTGCCGGGCAACGTGGTGTTGCTGAGCTGAAGGAACCGGCGTGGCGGGTTTGACCCGCCCATCTCGTCCTACTCCTATACAGGCAGGCCGCGCATATCCGCCATCAGGGCGCATGGCGCGCCCGCGCGATGGGGAGCATGCGTGTCGCGTAAACCGAATATCGGCATCCGGGAACTGAAAGAAAATCTGTCCGCCGTGGTGGACTCGGCATGGGAGCATCCCGTGTCCGTGCATCGCTACGGCTCGCCTTGGGTCTGGATCGTCTCGCACGAGGTCTGGTCCCGCAATACCCGCCGGGTCGAATTCAACCCGGCCGGCCACCCGCTGGCGGCGCTGCGCGACCACGTCGATCGCGCGCTGGCCGCCAGCCAGCCGCGCCTGCATGCGGCCGCCATTCGCGCGCGCTTGCGCATCGAAGCGCCGCCGCTCTTGCGGGCGCTGGTCATCCAGCTGGTCTATGGCGTGGAAACCGAGGCCGGCCTGCACGAGCAGATTTCCTGCAACCTGCTGTTCCGCTGGTTCGTCGGCCTGTCGCTGGACCAGGAAATCTGGAGCCCGCAGGAATTCGGCCATGCCCTGGAACGGGTGCTGGCCAGCGCCGAGATGGTCGGCATCCTGGCGCGGAGCCTGGACGGCGCGCCGGTGGCGCCCATCGAACAGGCTACCGGCATCGCGTTGAACCGTCCCTTGTTGCAAGCCTGGCGCGCCCGGGCGGCGGGGCCGGACTGATTGCCCAGGACCGGGCGGGGAAGCGGCCGGCGCGCCGGGCGGCCGCCAAGCACCGGTGATGTCCCTTTAAAAAACCTGGCGGGTTCGGTCCGGTCGAGTCGTCTTAGGGGTACAGGCCGCGCCATACGCAGCGCGGCCGAACCGGACCGGGGCCCACCAGGCCCTAAGGAGCGCATGGTGTCGGCAACCGTCAACGTAGGCATGCTCGAGCTGGACCGCAAACTTTCCAAGGTGCTCGATTGCGCCCGGCAGCAACCCGTATCGGTATCCCGCTACGGTTCCCCTTGGGTCTGGGTCGTGTCGCACGAGACCTGGATCGGCCAGATCCAGCTGACCCGCTACGTGCCGCCGCGCCATCCCCTGGTGGCGCTGCGCGAACACCTGGACGACACGCTGCGCATCCACGCCGGCTTATTGCGCCAGGCCAGCCAGGAATGCGGCCTGACGGTGGACCCGGCAATCCTGTGCCGCACCTATGTCCTGCATGTGCTGTATCCGGCCGGCAGCAAGCCGTATTTTCATGAGCAGATCGCCTACAACCTGCTGTTTCGCTGGTTTGCGGGACTGTCCGAAGGCAACGGCTGCGAATGCGCGCCGACCTTTGACCAGGAACTGGACGCCATCGCGGCGCACGACGGCATTGTCGCGCTGCTGCGCCAGGCGCTGGACGACGGCCTGATGACCCCCGCCAACTGGGCAATGCGCAAGCGGGCCGCCCAGCGTCCGGCCGGCACCGGACGGCGCCCGCTTGCGCCCGGCGGCCGGGCTGCCACGGAGAGCCGCCATGCCCTTATGCCTTGAGCCGGCGCCGCCCGCGCAGCGGCGCCGCGACGAGTTCGTGGCGGGCGGGGCCGCGCCGGTCTCCCGGTGGCGCGGCCCCAGCCTGGGCGACTTCGTTGCAACGCATTACCCGCGGCTGCTGAACACGCTGCGCGCCCACCTGGGTTGTGCCGACCTGGCCGCCGACAGCCTGCACGACGCCTGGCTGCGCCTGGCCGACGGCGATGCCGACCCGGGCGTTGCCGTGGCCAATCCGGGCGCCTACGTGTTCCGCATGGCCTGCAACATCGCCATCGACCGGCTGCGCGCCGAACGTCCGCTGCGCGGCGCCTGTCACGATATCGACCTGGAAGACGTCGAAGACACGGCCCCCGGCCCCCAACGCATCGCGCAGGCGCGCTCGTCCATGCGTGACCTGCTGCGCCTGATCGATACGTTGCCCCGCCAGCAACGCGAAATCTTCATCGACGTGCGCATCGAAGGCATGCTGCAGAGCGAGGCCGCGGCGCGCTACGGCGTGTCCGGCCGCATCGTCAGGCGGCACCTGCGCGACGCGTGCCGCCACGTCGAAAGCCAGGCGGCGCGGTTGCAGGCATGAATCAACGCGGTTTCACCCTGATCGAACTGATGGTGGTGCTGGTCATTGTGGGCATCGCCACCGCGGCGCTGGGCCTGTCCATCCGGTCTGACCCGGCACGCCAGCTGCGCGACGATGCCCAACGCCTGGCGGAGCGCTTCGCCGTGGCGCAAAGCGAGGTGCGCGGCGACGGCCGCGCCATCGCCTGGCAGGCCGACGCCGACGGCTACCGTTTCGTGCGCGGCGCCTGGACGGACGAGGGCGGGGTGCCCGTGCTGGATCCGCTGCGCGTCGAGGACTTCCGCCGTGACAGCGCATTGCGGCCGCAGCGCTGGCAAGCCGGACCGGTGCGCATCGCGCCCGCCGGTCCGGTCGTCCTGACGGCCGAATGGTTTGGCCAGCCCTGGCGCCTGACGCTGTCCAGCGCTGCCGGCCAGGTCGAAGTCCGCCGCGACGCCAGCGGCCGTTTCCGGGTGCAATAGGGTGTCGGCGCAGACCCGCCCGATGCCGCGCCGGCCGCCGCGGCGCCGCTGGCCGGAACAGGTCCTGGCGGCTGGCGGCCAGCGGCCGTATCGGGCCGCGCCGGCGGCCATGCCGGGGCGCCAGCGGGGGTTCACGCTGCTGGAGATCCTGATCGCGCTTGCCATCGTCAGCGTCGCCCTGGCCGCCGTCATGCGCACGACCGGCATGCTGACCACTAACAACGGCATCCTGCGCGAACGCGCACTGGCGCTGCTGTCGGCGCAGAACCGGCTGATCGAACTGCAATTGGCGCCGCCCGCGCTCACCGCCAGCCGCGACCGCGGCGCCTGCCCGCAAGGCGCGCTGAACCTGGTCTGCGAAAGCCGCTACGCCGATGCCCGCCAGGGCGCTCGCGAGGTCACGGTGGAGGTCTATCTGGACGCCCGGCCCGCGTCGCGCCTGGCCACGCTGTCCGGCGTGATCGACACGCAACCCTAGGCCGGCGATGACAGCGAACCGCCTGGCCGCCTGTCCGGACATCGCACCCTGCCGTGGCGCCGGCGCTCATCGGCCGACCGACCGCGTCCCGAGCCATGAGTCCGGCTTCACGCTGATCGAGGTCATCATCGCCATCATGATCATGGCCATCATCAGCCTGATCTCATGGCGCGCGATCGACAGCGTCGCGTTGACCAGCCGCAAGCTCGACCAGCACACCGACGACGCCATGGCCATGCAGCGTGCGTTCGATCAATTCGAGCGCGATATCGCCGCGCGTAGCGTGGTCGATCCGGCCACGCTGCAATCGCTGGCGGCGTCATCGCCGGCCGTGCCAGGCAAGGGCGCGGCGTCGCAGGCATCGCCCGCGAAGGGCGAGGGCGGCCCGGCGCAGTCTCCTGCCATGGCGGCCGGTCAGGCGGCCGCCGTCGAAGACACCGATCCGCCCGTCGTCCTGCCGCAGCTGCTGCCCGACGCCATCGCCGTGGCCGGCATGAAAACGCCCACGCCGCGCGTCGACATCCTGCGCGGCGCGCCCGGCCGGCCCGACGCCCGCCAACGCGTGATCTGGGAACGCCACGGCTACCGCTTGCTGCGCGCCGCCGGTCCGCCCAGCGACGTCTACCCCTTGGCGCCGCCGCCGCCGGATGCGGCCACGCCGGTGCTGGACGATCTGCTGGACTTCAGCCTGCGCGCCTGGGCCCCCGGCCGCGGCTGGGTCGCGTTGCCCGGCCAGGGCGAACAGCCCGCCACGGCATTGGAGCTGGTGATCTCGCGTGGCGTGCTCGGGCAGACGCCCATGCGCTATCGCAAGGTATTCCTGCTGCATTGAAGGGCGGGTGTCTGCAAGGTCATTGACGCTGATTTGAAGCAACCCGGGAGCAGGATGGCAGAGACCCAGAGCCATTACGCCAGCCCACGACACACCAGGAACATGCCGGATGATCACGAACCTTCGCTTTGACCGCGCGACCCGGCCAACGTGGCCGGGCGTGGTGCGTCTGGCCGGCGCCGTGGCGCTGGTGTCGGGGCTGGCCTGGTGGGGCTGGCGCCTCGCCGAGCCGTTGTCCCAGCCCCTGGCGGCGCCGGTGACGGCGCCCGCGCGCGGCGACAATGGCGCCGCCAGCGTGGCGGCGTGGCTGTCGCCCGGTCCGGCGAAACTGGACGTGCGTGTGGCCGGCGTGCTGGCGGGTGACGGCCGCGGCGTCGCGGTCCTGTCCATCGATGGCGGGCCGCCCCAAGCCTATGCCATCGGCGACCGCCTGACGCGCTCGGCCCGCCTGGCGGGCATCGACGCCAGCGCTTTGATCGTCGAGCACGGCGGCCGCCAGGTCAGGTTGCCGCTGCCGGCGCAGGCCGGCGACGACGGCGAAGGCATCAAGTGGGTGTCCACGCCTTAGCGGCGCTGGCCGCGGCCTGCCCGAGACGTCATGGAAGGCCGCGACACCCCATCGGTCACAACCCCAGTTCCGACAGCCCGGGGTGGTCATCGGGCCGGCGCCCCAACGGCCAGCGGAACTTGCGGTCCGCTTCCTTGATGGGCAGGTCGTTGATGCAGGCATAGCGGTGAATCATCAGCCCGTCTTCGCCGAATTCCCAGTTTTCGTTGCCGTAAGAGCGGAACCAGTTGCCTGAATCGTCATGCCATTCGTAGGCATAGCGCACCGCGATGCGGTTGCCGGTAAACGCCCACAGTTCCTTAATCAGCCGGTAATCCAGTTCCTTGGCCCATTTGCGCGCCAGGAAGGCGCGCGCCTCGTCGCGGTTCTTGACGAACTCGGCGCGGTTGCGCCAGTGCGTGTCCAGGCTGTAGGCCAGCGCGACCTTGTCGGGGTCGCGGCTGTTCCAGCCGTCTTCGGCCAGCCGCACTTTCTGGACGGCGCTGGCGTGGGTAAAAGGCGGAAGCGGAGGGCGGATAGCGGAGGTCGATGTCATCGCGGATACCTCATGGGTGGGGGGGAAAGAGCAACAACCGCGCGGCGGCGCGTTGCGCACTGTCGGCGATGGCCGGGTCGCGCGACACCAAGGCGACCGCGATCGCGCCGTCGATCAGCACCAGGAGCTGCAGGGCGGCCTCGTCGGGCTCCGGCAAGGCCGCCGCCCGGGTCAATTCACGCACATAGGCCAGCAGCCGCGCCTTGTGTTCGCGCGACACCGCCACGATGGGACTGCTGTCGTCACCGACTTCACCGGCCGCGTTCAGGAATGCGCAGCCACGAAATCCGTCCGACGCAAACCAGTCGCGCAACGCATCGAACAGCGACAGCAACCGCGCCCTGGGCGACACCGCAGCCGACGTGGCGCCGATGAACCACTGCATCCAGCGCTCGTCCCGCGCCTGCAGCGCCGCGGCCACCAGCGCTTCCTTGTTCGGAAAATGCTGGTACACGCTCTTGCGTGCCACACCAGAGGTCTTGACGATCAGGTCCATGCCCGTGGCATGGATGCCGCCGGCATAGATCAATTGTTCTGTCGCTTGCAGCAAGCGTTGGCGGGTGCCTGTGACGGCGGAAGAGGGGGGATGGGCCATGGCGCGATGGAGAACGATCGTTCTGTAAAAGATGCCCAGATAGTAGAACGATCATTCTCATTCGTCAAGTTGCTGGCTTTTTCTTTTATTTTTGTGTAAAATTCTTTTATCGTCGTCGAACGCTGGTAAATCACCCAACGCAGTGCCATCCAATCGGGTCTCCGGGCTCAACGCCTCGCGCCCAGGCTCTCGCTACTCGGTTCGCCAGCCAGATCAATAACCCCCCTCCGACGATACCTCCCAGGGTCTTGCCCTGGCGCCCGTTCCTGATGCCACCCCCTGCATCATCTCCACGCATCCCGGGCGCGCTGGATATTCGTGTTGTGCGCTTGCGCGGGGCAGGCCAACACTACAAACAGGAGTACGCACATGTCCCAACTGATCAGCAAGAAGTCGCGCGTCGAAGTTCCCCCGCTGAACTGGAAGGCGCCTGAAACTCGTCCCGATCCCGAAGCCACGCCGCGTCCGGCGCAGGTCAAACCGTCCCAGGACAAGGCCGCGCACGCTCCCGCCTGAACCCCGCCAATCCAGGTAACCCACGCCGCCGCCAGCGCAAGCTGGCGGCGGTTGTCGTTTGGGGCTGCGGCACGCGCCAGGCGTGGCGCCGATTCGCGGTATTAGCCGACGTCGCTGGACACCACGCGGTCCTTGCCGCTCATCTTGGCTTGGTACAGCAGCTCGTCCGCCTGGCGAAAGAGCGTGTCGGCCGCGCCGGTATTGCGCCAGGACGCATAGGCCACGCCGAAACTGGCGGTCAGCGCAAAGACGGCGCCGTTCTCGGCGGGCACGCGTGCCCGTGCGATGCACACCCGCATGCGCTCGGCTGCCGCCACCGCCTGCTCCGCGGTACGCGTGCGGCAAAGCACCGCGAATTCCTCGCCGCCCACCCGGGCCACCACGTCGGACTGGCGCCAGGTCTGGCGGCACAGGTCCGCCACAGTCTTCAGGGCCTGATCGCCGCTGGCGTGGCCATAGGTATCGTTGATGCCCTTGAAGTCGTCGATGTCGAACAGGATGAACGCCAGCACTTCTTCCGAGCCGCTCCATTGCGTCAGCGCCTGCTCGAAGCGGTGTTCAAAGGCGCGGCGGTTCAACAGGCCGGTCAGGAAGTCGGTTTCGGCCATGACGGCCAGGTCCACGATCAGCCGGTCGCGCTCCCGTTCCAGTTGCTTGCGCGCGCTAGCGTTGTCTTCAAGCACGCGCAGCGCCTTGAACATGCCGTCGACTTCCCCACGGTACTGGCCCACCGGAATCGTGGACATCGCCTTGCCGTCGGCGATGGCGCCGATGATGCGGGTGGCCTGCACGAATGGCCGGATCACGCGGCGGCGGAACTGCCCCAGCGACAACATCAGCGCGGCCGCAAGCATGGTGGCCGCCACCAAGGTGATGACCAGCAGCCGGATCGCGTCGTCGCGGCGCTGGCGCATGCCCTCTTCGATGCTGTCCAGCATCAGGTCGCGGAACTGGGTGATGGACGCCATCAGCGGCACGTAGTTCCGGGCCAGCTCGGCGGTGGATATGTCCGCGCCGCCCGGCTGCAGCGCAGCCCTGTCGCGCACCGCTTCAAGGTAATGCATGCCTTCGCCGAAATAGAGGCGTTGCAGATCCATGTACATCAGCGAGGCGCGCAATTTCGGGCGGGTGGCAATGCGGGCTTCCAGCAGCGCGCGCAGCTGGTCGATGCGCCCCAGCACGCGTTCGATGCGATATTCGTCGGCGTCCGTCAGCTGGCGCCGCTTGGCCAGCGCGGGTGTGAAAATCGATCCCAGCAAGCCGGCTTGTTCGCGTAGATCGCTGGCCAGCAACGCCAGGGTCAGCAGGCTGGGGGCGTCGGCTTCGTTCTGCATGACCACGCCGACGCTCTCGGCCATCGCGGCCTGCAATTCAGGCACCAGCGCCACCATGCCGTTGACCGCCGTCAGCACGGCGTAGCCCGACACGGCCTCGCGGGGCAGGGCGATCAGCCGGTCGGCTTCGGCCCGCGCCTGGATCAAGGCGTAGCGGATGCGCTGGATATTGGTGAATTCCTTGGCGCTGTCCGGGCTGAGCGGAGCGCGGTACAAGGCCAGCAATTGGGCAATGCTGGTATCGCTGCGGTCGCGCGCCGCTTGCAGCGCATCAAGCAGGGGCTGGGCCACCGGATAATCAGCGCCCAGCGCCGCGTTCATGGGTCCGCGTTCGGCCGATACCTTTTCCATGGCGTTCACGGTGGCCCGAACCACCCGGAAGGCGCGCTGCGCATCGTCGGTGGCGACATAGGCGTCGCGGCTTTGGAAAAGCAGAATCGCCGTCAACACCGACATCGGCAACACGACCCCCGCCGCCAGGATCAAGAAATAGCGTTCGAGGGACTGGATCGAAAATCTACTGCGCAACATATACGGGTGGGCCGGCCTGATGCGGTGTTTCTCTGCGCGCAGGATACTGTAATTGCCCAGGGTAAATCGCCGACTTCGTCGCACAAAAGCGATTATCTCCGGCGTTGGTGCAACACTATGTCAATCGAATACATCCCGTTGCGCAACCCTGTGCAATCAATGCGGATCATTACCGGACGGCCGGGCGGCAGGGGCCGTGGCTCGGCGTTGGGGGAAGGCCTGCCCGCAGGGTGAGTACCCCAATGCGCGCCTCTCTGCATGGCGAATGCTCGCCGGGGGCCGGCCACGACTGCGCTTCGCGCCTTCATAGTCACGCATTTGGCTGCTCGTGCGAGGCGCCTTCTATTGGGAACGGGCCCTAGGGCCGTTCCAGTATCCGCGGGCCCGGGCCGTCGCGGCCCAGCACGTCATCGGGATTGCGCAGCGGACAGTCCTGCAGCGACAGGCAGCCGCAGCCGATGCAACTGTCCAGTTCGTCGCGCAGCCGGGTCAGCTTGCGGATCCGTTCGTCCAGGTTCTCGCGCCACTGCGACGACAATTGCTTCCACTGCGCCGGCGTCAGCTTGCTGCCGTCCTGCGGAAACCGCGCCATGGTCTCGCGGATTTCCTCCAGCGGGATGCCGGTGCGCTGCGCCACTTTGATGATGGCGATATAGCGCAGCACGATGCCGGGATAGCGCCGCTGGTTGCCGCCGCTGCGCGCGCTCTGGATCAAGCCCTTGGATTCGTAGAAGTGCAGGGTGGACACCGCCACGCCGCTGCGCCGGGCAACTTCGCCCACCGTCAGCAAGCGCGCGCCGTCCAGGGCCTTGTCGGCTGCCATGGGTGTTGACCTGAAGTTAAGTTGAGGTTTTATAGTCCGTGGCTCCGTAATTGGCAACCCAGGACCCGCATCCATGCAGACCCCGCTGTTCATCGATTCCCTCTTGCAGAGCGATTGGCTCTGGTTCGTCGCCCGGTTGTTCCTGGCGGTGGTGTTCCTCGCTTCAGGCGCCGCCAAGCTGTTCGACTTTCGGGGCGGCGTGGCAGAGATGCGCGACGCCGGGTTGCGGCCGGCCACGCTGTTCAACATCCTGGTGGCGGCATTGATGGTCGGCGGCTCGGCCCTGATCCTCGCGGACCGGGCGCTGTGGCTGGCCGCGGCCGCCCTGGGCGGCTTCCTGGTGCTGACCATCGTCATCGTGCATGCCTTCTGGCGCCTGCCGCCGCCGCAGGCCAGGCTGGCCCTGTTCTTCGCGCTGGAACATGTGTCGGTGGTGGGCGGCCTGATCGCCGCGGCCATCGCCAGCCATGTCAGGGGCCTGGCGCCGGCGTAGGCCGCACGCCCGGCCACGCCGCGCGGCCGGGCTGGCGCGTCCCGCGTCCGCGCCGGTCGGCCGACGCCGCCATTGCGCTCAAGGCGTGCCGTGCAACACCACCCGGTTGCGGCCTTGCTGCTTGGCGGCATACAGGGCGGCGTCCGCCGCATGGAACGCCTGGGCCACGTCCGGCCCCGCCGCCGGCCACTGCGCCACTCCGGCCGACACGGTAATGCCGCCGACCTGGCCCACCGCATTGCCGGCGATGCGGCTGCGCAGCCGTTCGGCCACGATGGTCGCCTCGGTCGGCGCCACGCCCGGCAGCAGGACCAGGAATTCCTCGCCGCCATTGCGGCACAGGATGTCGCCGGGCCGCGAACAGTCCCGCATCCATTGCGCCACGGCCTGGATGACCTGGTCGCCGGTGGTGTGGCCGTAGGTGTCATTGACCTGCTTGAAGTGGTCGATGTCCAGCGCCACCACCGCGAACGGGGTGCCCGATGCCTGCAGATGGTCCACCGCATCCTGCGTGCCGCGCCGGTTGCGCAGGCCGGTCAGCGGGTCGGTGATGCTGGCCAGGTTCAGCTTGCCGATCTTGTCCTGCAGGCTGGAAAAGCTCCAGATCACCGCGCGCTTCAGGCGCTCGGCCTCGAAATACCAGGCCTTCACGGACTTCACCCGTTGCATCGCCACCGCCACGTCATGGTGCTCGACATTGGTGGCCAGTTGCGACAGCGGCAACGAGATCTGCCGCGCACACCACCACAGCGCCATCAGGAACACCAGCGCCAGCGGCGCGGCATACCCCACCAGCGCCCAGAGCAGGTCATGGATGGGCTCCAGCGTGGCTTCGGCCGGCCGCTGCGCCACCACGCCCCAGCCGCTGCCGGCCACCGGCGCATAGCCGGCCAGCATGTCCACCCCCTTGGAATTGACCACCCGCTGCGCGCCCGCCCGGCCGCCGACCACGGCATCGATGACGGGATTGCCGTGCACCAGTTCGCCCACCCGGCCCGGATCGGTGTGATAGATCAGCCGGCCGTCGGGATCCACCACATACAGATAAGAGCCGTCCGTGTAGTGGTGCTTGCCCAGCAGGTCTTCCAGCGCGCTTTCCTTGCGCAGGTGCAGCGTGCCGGCCAGATAGCCCAGATAGTGGCCGTCCGCTGAAAAGAGGGGATGCGACAGGTTGATCAGCAGGTTGCCCGCCATCGATACATAGGGCTTGCTGATCAGCGGCTGGCGCGCCTGCAAGGCCGCGCGGCTGCCGGGGCTGTCGACGCGGGTGCCCAGGAAATTGCGAAAGCTCTGCGTCGTGGCCAGGATCAGGCCATCGGCGCCCACCACGCCCACCGAGTTGAAGTTGTCGCTTTGCTCCTGCACGCGCACCACCTCGGCGGTCAACAGGTCGGGCTCGTGCATATGGGCTGCGATCTGGCGCGCGCTGTAGCGCAGCTGGCGCTGGGCGGCCTTCAGGAAGTTGCCGGCGCTTTCGGCCAGCTTGGCGGCGTAGACCCGGTTCGCTTCCAGGGTATTGGCAATGAGCTGTTCGCGTTGCAGGCGGTAGCTGGCATACAGGGCGTTGGCGGTGGCGGCGAGGGCGCTGAACACCGTAAGCGCGAGCACCAGGCCGCGCAGATTGATTCGCAGGGGGAACACAGCAGGCTTGGACCTCGGGACGCGCACGGCGACCGCGCCGGCAGGCGCCATTGTATTGAAGCGCCAGCGGGTCCAATCGCGCAGGCTCGTGGCCAGCCTGCTGGCTATTCATCCTTTAGCCCGCGTGCGGACGGCATCGCGTCTGGCGCGACGCCGCCTGCCGCGTTTCTCCTTGGTCTCGCCCGTGTCAACGCGAGGGATAAACCCCCTGGAACGGCGTGTTGTCCGGCTCGCCGAAGTTGTCGGCGTGGTAGTTGGCCGCATCGCGTTGCATGCTCGATGTGCTGTTGCCGGACGTGCTGCGGCTGGGGCCGTTCATGGTGCAACCGGCAAGCAGGAAAGCCAGCACGATGCCGGCGGTGGTCAGGGTTTTCATTGCATACCTCCACAGAGAAGCTTGCCGGCAAAGCGGGCCGATGATGCCGGCGCCGCCTGCATCCACGCCGGCGTTGCCACAAGCGCGCCGGATGCGGGCGCGAAGACGCCTGGCCACGACCGGCGGCCTTTAGGGCCGCCTGGCGGACAGGCAGAAACGATGGCAAGCAATCCACACAGCCTGTCGTACCCGCGGGCCGGATTCCGGCCTGGAGGGCATCGCGGCGCGCCCTGCGTCAGGGCAGGCGCGTCCCGCGACAAGCGATCCACAGCATGTCTTGTTGGGAGGGGGACAACTAATAGACGAAAACCAACAGCAATTGGCGTGCCCAAACCAGGCAATCCGGGCGGCGAAGGCCCATGCCCTTGCCATGTCTGCCGCTGCGGCCCATCGCGGCCCATCGCGGCCAGGCGGCGCCACGGCGCGAGGGACGCTTCATTCTGCGCCCGCGCGGGCGCCCCCGTCCAGGGGGATTTCGGATAAATTCATACACGCCCAAGGCACCTTGGGCGCCTTCGCCTGGAGCGCCGCTTGAATCCGATCCCGCGTCCGTCCTCTGATCTGCCCCGTAACCTGCTGGTCATCGTCATTCTTTCCGCCCTGATGATCGGCAGCCTGTATGTGCTGAAACCCTTTCTGTTCGGGCTGATCTGGGCGACCACCATCGTGGTGGCGACCTGGCCGGTGATGCTGGCGGTGCAGCGGCGCTGCGGCGGCAGGCGCTGGCTGGCCACGCTGGCGATGCTGCTGGTGCTGCTGGTGGTGATCGTGCTGCCGTTGTATCAGGCGATTTCGACGCTGGCGCTGCATGGCGGCGCCATCATGACCGCGATCAAGCGCCTGCCCGACTACACGCTGATGGCGCCGCCGGGCTGGGTGCAGAGCGTGCCGCTGGGCGGGCCGCGCATTGCCCAGGAATGGCAGGCGCTGGCCGATGCCGGCGCGGGCGGGCTGCTGGCGCGGCTGGAGCCTTACGTGACCATGGCCGCCAAATGGCTGCTGAGCAATGCGGCGATCGTGGGCGTGTTTGTGATGCACATGCTGATCACCATCGTCATCGCGGGCATTCTTTACTTTCAGGGCGACAAGGCGGCGCAGTTCATGCAGCGTTTCGCCAACCGCCTGGCGGGCCACCGCGGCGTGGCGGCGATTCGGCTGGCCGGCTTGTCGATCCGGGCGGTGGCGCTGGGCATCGTGGTGACGGCGGTGGTGCAGTCGGCGCTGGGCGGGCTGGGCCTGTGGATTGCGGGCGTGCCGGCGGCCGGCATCATCACGGCGCTGATGCTGATGCTGTGCCTGGCGCAGCTGGGGCCATTCCTGCCGCTGTTGGGCGGGGTGATCTGGCTGTTCCAGAACGAGATGAAGCTGGCGGCGATCCTGCTGCTGGTGTGGGCGGTGCTGGTCACCATGCTGGACAACCTGCTGCGGCCGATGCTGATCAAGCGCGGGGTGGATCTGTCGATGCTGCTGATCCTGGCCGGCGTGCTGGGCGGCATGTTCGCGTTTGGCATCGTGGGCCTGTTCATCGGCCCGGTGATCCTGGCGGTGACCTCGACGCTGCTCAAGGCCTGGGTGGACGAAGTGCCGCCGCCCGAGGACGGCGCGCCGGCCACGCTGAAGCACCCGACCGAACTGTGACGCGCAGGGCGGTTGCACCCCGGCACGCGGGGGCGATGAGGGGAGCCGGCGCTGCCGCCGCGGATCGCGCATCCGCAACCGGCACGGCCCCCTCGGACCCCGCACCCGGCGCCATCGCTGCCGGCGCGGACGTGAAGCACGCGGCAAGCGGGCGGTGCCCGCCGGCGCCGCGTCCCGGGGAAAGCGCGTAACATTCTGGCCTTGGGGCCGGCGCAAGGGCAATCTTGCGCAACAGCGCCCCGTCTACGCCTTTTCCGCAGTGTCCAAGATGACGATTTACCCGCCGATTTCCCTTCTTTTTTTCCCCGCCCCCTTTACCGTCACGCACCAGGGAGGCCGTCCATGAGCGACAGCGTCCGCCTGGCCAAGCGGCTGGCCACCGAACAATCCTGCTCGCGCGGCGATGCCGAACGCTATATCGAAGGCGGCTGGGTGGCCGTGGATGGCAAGGTCATTGAAGAGCCCGGCTTTCGGGTGGGCGCGGGCCAGACGGTGAGCCTGCTGCCCGGCGCCAAGCTGGAAGACATGCGCCCGGTGACCGTTTTGGTGCACAAGCCCGCCGGCCTGTCCGCATCGGACCCGCGGGAATCGGCGCTGAACCTGATCGTGCCCGCCAACCAGATGCCGGGCGACCGTTCGGGGCACCGCTACCTGAAGCGGATATTCAACGGCCTGAAACTGGTGACGCCGCTGGAGCGCGCGGCCAGCGGGCTGGTGGTGTACACGCAGGAATACGCCGTGGCGCGCAAGCTGGTCGAAGAGGGCCGGCACGTGGAACAGGAATACATCGCCCAGGTGCGCGGCACGCTGGATGCCGCGGGCCTGGCGCGCTTGCAGCGCGGCCTGGCCTACGAAGGCCGGGCGGCCACGCCGATGAAGGTGAGCTGGCAGAACGAAACCCACCTGCGCTTTGCACTGAAGACGCCCGCGCTGGGGTTCATTGAATACGCGTGCGATACGGCGGGCCTGCAATTGCTGGGCTTGCGCCGCCTGCGCATCGGCCGCTTGCCGATGGCGGGGTTGGCGGCGGGGCAGTGGCGTTACCGGCTGGAGTACGAGCGCTTCTAGCGCACAAGCGGGCCGCCGGGCAGGTTTGACGGCCCGGCCGGCCGCCTTGATGGGGCAAGATTCAACTTAAAGTGAATTCTCGAATAACCTCAGGTGAATTCTGGAATAGGTTGAAGTAAATTCTGGAATAAATTGAAGTTGATTCTTCGATTATTCTATAACTATCTGATAAATAACAATAATCAATCTATAAAAAGGACGTCGCATGCCCCGTTCTGCCGGCTACCCGCTGCCTGAAGTCAATCCGATACGCCGCAGCGTGTTGCGCGCGGCGGGGGCCTTGGGGTTGTCGGGCTTGACGTTGGCGGGGTGCGCGGCGCGCGCGCCGCAGCCGGCCGAAGACGGACAGCTGGCGCCGGGCGGCACGCCATCATCCAACGCCGCACCCCGCCGCGACGCGCCGGTGCCGGCATTGCGGCCCGGCGGGCAGGTGGCTATCGTGGCGCCGGCCTCGGCGGCCGATGGCGCGGCGTTCGCGGCGGCGGACTGGTTGCAAGCACGCGGCTACGAGGCCCGGATCATGCCGGCCGCGCTGACGCGCAGCGAGGCGCCGTTTGATTACCTGGCGGGCGATGACGCGGCGCGCCTGAATGATCTGCACGCGGCGTTCGCGGACCCGGCCATCGGCGCGGTGTGGTGCCTGCAAGGCGGTTTTGGCTCGTGGCGCATTGCCGGCAAGCTGGATGTCGCGCTGCTGCGCGCGCATCCCAAGCCGTTCATCGGCTACAGCGACATCACGGCGCTGCACCTGGCGATCCAGAAGCAGGCCGGATTCGTCACGTTTCACGGGCCGATGCTGGCGCAGGACATCCTGGCCGGCAAGGCCGAGCCCACCGCCAGCCATGTGCTGGCCATGATAGGCGGGCAGATCGGGCAGGGCGCGTGGATCGAGGCGCCCCCGGACACGTACCCGGTGGCGCTGGCCCCCGGCACGGCAACGGGCCGGCTGGTGGGCGGCAACCTGGCGCTGATCGCGGCCACCATCGGCTCGCGCCACGAGATCGCCACGCGCGATGCGATTCTATTCATCGAGGACGTCAACGAGGCGCTGCCGCGCATCGACCGGCTGCTGTCGCAATTGCGCGCCGCGGGCAAATTCGACCGCATCAAGGGCGTACTGGCGGGCAATTTCACCCGCCTGGGCCTGCCGGGCGGCGACGCCATGGGCCAGAGCCAGCTGTTTCCGCTGTTGCAGGAGCACTTCCAGGCGCGCGGCATTCCGGTGCTGGCGGCCTGGCCCAGCGGCCATGGCGACCCCAACCTGACGCTGCCGCTGGGCGCGCTGGTCACGCTGGATACCGAGCGCCGCGGCCTGCGGCTGGAGCAGCCGGTCGCGGTGTAGGCCGGCCGCGGGCCAGTCGCTGGCCCAACGTGCGGTGTAGGCCAGTCGCGGGCCAGTCGCTGGCCCGACGTGGGGTGCAGGCCGGTTACGGGCCACGCGCTGGCCCAACGTGGGGGGTAGGCCGGCCGCGAGCCAGGTGCCGGCCCGACATGGCGCGCCGTGCTCGCACCGGCGTGGTGCGCAATGGCACGGGCCATGGCAGTATTTTCACTCGCCGCACCGGTCTGGCGGCGGCGTTCCCCCCATAAATCCACCCCTCACTCCCGCAATCCGCGTGCCCGGCCCGCCCTGGCACGCGAGTTGCTAGCAGTATCGTCACAGACGGCCAGCAAGATAGGCGCCGCTCCCTGAGCGCAACCACACCGGCCGCTGATGCACAGAGCCCGCGTGATCTTGGAAAGGAGACGTTCGTGAAGCATCTCGTCAAGCACGTTACGCGTTACCGCTATGCCGCGCCGGTCAGCTACAGCATCCAGACCTTGCGGCTGACGCCCCGGTTGGACGAGCACCAGCGCGCCTTGCGGTGGCAGATCCAGGCGCCGGGCGACATCCAGGCCCAGGTCGATGCCTACGGCAATGTCGCCCACACGCTGATCCTGAACCGGCGCCACAGCGAGGTGGAAATACAGGTCACCGGCCAGGTCGAGATCGAGCCGCTGTCGCAAGGCCACGTCGGCCCGGAAGACCACCGCTTGCCGGTGCACGTGTATTGCGTGCCGACCGCGCTGACCCACGGCGATGAGGCCGTGCGCGGCTTCTCGGGCCGGGTGCTGCCGCGGGGGTTGGCCACCCCGCAAGACGCCTTGTCGCTGGCCGAGGCCATCTGCGATAGGGTGGTTTTTGCGGCCGACGCGGCGGACGACGCCCCCGGCGCGGCCCAGGTGCTGGCGCTGGGGCGGGGCGGCAGCCGCGACCAGGCCCACCTGTTCCTGGCTTGCGCCCGCGTCTGCGGCACGCCGGCGCGCTACGTCAGCGGCTATCTGTACACCCGTGAAGACCAAGCGGTGGCGCATGCCTGGGCCGACATCTGGCTGCCCGAGCTGGGCTGGATCAGCGTGGACGTGACCCATTGCCGTTTCGCTTCGGACAGCCATTGCCGGCTGGCGGTGGCGCGCGACCATGATTCGGCGTCGCCGGTGCGTTGGCTGCACGGGCAGGGCGCCGGCATGTCGACCCAGATTTCCGTGCAGATGCAGGCCAGCTGACGGCACAATGGGCGCTAGCGGCCGGCGCGCAGCCGGTTCGTCGCCATCCGCCGGCCTGCCGCATTGCGCCGTTCACATTCCTTGGCCCCGCCATCAAGGCCCCGTTTGCCCCGTCCCCGGAGAAGGCAGTGACGATCCACGTAGCGCTCAAGCATGTGACGCAGTACCGATACGACCGGCTGGTGGGGCTGTCCGCCCAGGTGCTGCGGCTGCGGCCGGCGCCGCACAGCCGCACGCCGATCCTGTCGTACTCGCTGACGATCGAGCCGGAAAACCATTTCATCAACTGGCAGCAGGACCCGTTCGCCAACTACCTGGCGCGGCTGAACTTCCCGGACAAGACCCGCGAGTTCAAGATCACGGTGGATCTGGTCGCCGAAATGGCGGTCTACAACCCGTTCGACTTTTTTCTGGAGCCCAGCGCCGAGGAATTTCCGTTCGACTATGACGACGGGCTGGCGCGCGAGCTGGCGCCCTACCGGGTGCGGCAGGAGGCGACGCCGCGCTTTACCGATTTCCTGGGGCGGGTCGACAAGCGGCCGCAGCGCACCGTGGATTTCCTGGTGGGCCTGAACCGCCAGCTCCACCAGGAAATCAAGTACCTGATCCGCATGGAGCCGGGCGTACAGACGCCCGAGGTAACGCTGACCCGCAACGCCGGCTCGTGCCGCGATTCGGCCTGGCTGCTGGTGCAGGCGCTGCGGCATCTGGGGTTGGCGGCCCGTTTCGTGTCCGGTTACCTGATCCAGCTCAAGCCGGACGTGGCGGCGCTGGACGGCCCGAGCGGGGCACAGGCCGATTTCACGGACCTGCACGCGTGGTGCGAGGTCTATCTGCCCGGCGCGGGCTGGATCGGGCTGGACCCGACCTCGGGCCTGTTGGCCGGCGAGGGGCATATTCCATTGGCGGCGACGCCCGAGCCCGGCAGCGCCGCCCCGGTGACGGGCGCCGTGGACGAGGCCGAGGTCGAATTCACCCACACCATGGAAGTCACGCGCATTTTCGAATCGCCGCGCGTGACCAAGCCCTACACCGACAGCCAGTGGCAGGCCATCCGCGACCTGGGCCTGCACATCGACGACCATCTGGACCAGATGGACGTGCGCCTGACCATGGGCGGCGAACCGACCTTCGTGTCCACCGAGGACCGCGACGGCGCCGAATGGAACACGGCCGCGCTGGGCCCGAGCAAGCGCGGCTATGCGGTGGCCTTGCTGAACCGGCTGCGCGAACGCTACGGCGCCAATGGCTTTCTGCATTTCGGCCAGGGCAAGTGGTACCCGGGCGAGCAATTGCCGCGCTGGGCGCTGTCGATCTACTGGCGCGAAGACGGCCAGGCCTGCTGGCAGGACCCGGCGCTGTTCGCCGATGAACGGCAGCGCAGCAAGTACGACGCCACCGACGCGCGGCGCTTCATGGGCCAGCTGTGCGCGCGGCTGGGGCTGGGCGACGAGTACATCGTGCCGGGCTACGAGGACGTGTTCTATTACCTGTGGCGCGAGCGCCGGCTGCCGGTCAACGTGGACCCGTTCGATTCGCGGCTGGACGACGACATGGAGCGCGCGCGCCTGCACCGCGTGTTCGAGGCCAGACTGGACAGCGTGACGGGCTATGCGCTGCCGGTGCGGCGCGGCGATGGGCCGGAGCTGGACGGACCGGCCTGGGTGTCGGGCCCGTGGTTCCTGCGCGATGAACGCATGTACCTGTTCCCTGGCGATTCACCCATGGGCTACCGGCTGCCGCTGGATTCGCTGCCCTGGGTGGCCGAGGGCGACGCGCCGGTGCTGCTGGAGCGCGATCCGTTCGAGGCGCGGCGCGCCTTGCCGGTGGCCGCGCCATGGCGGATGCAGCCGTCTCCGGGCGCGGCGCTGCGCCCGGCGGCCGGCAATGACGGCCAGGGCGCTGCCCGGGGCAACGGCCTGACCGGCGCCGGCCACGCGGGCGGCGCCACGGGCCCGACGGGGTCGGGCGACCCGGCCGGCCGCAGCCCCGACAAGTTCGAGTCCGCCGCCTGGATCACCCGCACCGCGCTGTGTGTCGAGGCCCGCAACGGCGTGCTGTACATCTTCATGCCGCCGTTGCAGCGCCTGGAGGACTACCTGGACCTGGTCACCCAGGTCGAGGCCACGGCCCGCGACCTGTCGGTGAAGATCGTGATGGAAGGCTACCCGCCGCCGCGCGATCCGCGCCTGAAGGTGCTGCAGGTCACCCCCGACCCGGGCGTGATCGAAGTGAATATCCACCCGGCCGCCAACTGGGCCGAACTGGTCGACCATACCGAGTTCCTGTACCAGGCCGCCTTCGAGACGCGCCTGTCGACCGAAAAATTCATGGCCGACGGCCGCCACACCGGCACGGGCGGGGGCAACCACTTCGTGCTGGGCGGCAAGACGCCGGCCGACAGCCCGTTCCTGCGGCGTCCGGACGTACTGGCCAGCCTGCTGGCGTACTGGGTGAACCATCCGTCCTTGTCCTATCTGTTTTCGGGGCTGTTCATCGGCCCGACCAGCCAGGCGCCGCGCATCGACGAGGCCCGCAACGACCAGGTCTACGAGCTGGAGCTGGCTTTCCAGGAAATCCACAAGCGCGTCCAGCAGCAGGGCGCCCAGGTGCCGCCCTGGATGGTGGACCGGGCGCTGCGCAATATTCTGGTGGATGTCACCGGCAATACCCACCGGTCCGAGTTCTGCATCGACAAGCTGTATTCCCCGGACGGCCCCACGGGGCGGCTGGGCCTGCTGGAACTGCGCGCCTTTGAAATGCCGCCGCATGCCCGCATGAGCCTGGCCCAGCAACTGCTGCTGCGCGGGCTGGTGGCGCATTTCTGGAAAACGCCCTATACCGCGAGCCTGACGCGCTGGGGCACCGAGCTGCACGACCGCTTTCTGCTGCCCGCTTTCGTGCGCATGGATTTCGAGGACGTGCTGACGGATCTGAACCAGGCCGGCTACGCCTTCGACCCGGCCTGGTTCGCGCCGCACTTCGAGTTTCGCTTCCCGCTGTTCGGCGACGTGGCCGCGCGCGGCATCCACCTGGAACTGCGCGGCGCGCTGGAGCCCTGGCATGTGATGGGCGAGGAAAGCGCGTCGGCCGGCGCGGTGCGCTACGTGGATTCGTCGCTGGAGCGCCTGGAAGTCCGGGTCAGCGGGCTGAACGGCAGCCGCCACGTGGTCACCGTCAATGGCCGCACGCTGCCGTTGCAGCCTACCGGCCGGGTCGGCGAATACGTGGCCGGGGTGCGCTACAAGGCCTGGTCGCCGCCGTCGGCGCTGCATCCGACCATCCGCGTGCATGTGCCGCTGACCTTCGACATCGTCGATACCTGGAACCAGCGGTCGCTGGGTGGCTGCCGCTACCACGTGGCGCATCCGGGCGGCTTGAACCCGGAATCGTTCCCCATCAACGCCTACGAGGCCGAAAGCCGGCGCCTGGCCCGCTTTGAGCGGCTCGGCCATACGCCAGGCCGGCTGGACCCGGCCCCGGCCAAGCCCAGCCGGGAATTTCCGTTCTCGTTGGATTTAAGGCACGATTGACGTCTCTGGTCACCCGATTCCTTCGCGCATGCCGCAATTTCTTTTCCAGACGGACCCGTCGCAAGACGCCGTCTCGCTGGCGGTCCACGCCGCCCTGGCCGCCCGGCCGGGGCATTACGACGAACTGCGGGCGCCGGCGGACGCCCCGGGCGCCACCCGGCTGCGCGATCCCTGGCCGCGGTTCTTCGAGCTGCTGGGCACCGACGGCTTTGCCGACCTGGACCGCCGCGCCGACGGAGTGGCCCGCCAGATCCGCGAAAACGGCATTACGTACAACATCTACGCCGACGCCGACGGTCCGACCCGGCCGTGGTCGCTGGACCTGCTGCCGTTCATCATCGATGAAGCCGACTGGGCGACCATCGAGCAGGGGCTGAGCCAGCGGGCCGGCCTGTTGAACCGGCTGCTGGCCGATGTGTACGGCACCCAGGATCTGCTGCGCGAAAAACTGCTGCCTCCGGCCCTGGTGCAGGGGCATCCGGGCTACCTGCGGCCGCTGCGCGGCTATTTGCCGCCGGGCGGCACCTACCTGCACATCGCCGCGTTCGACCTGGCCCGCGCCAGCGACGGCGGCTGGCGGGTGGTGTCGCAGCGCACCCAGGCGCCGTCGGGCCTGGGCTACCTGCTGGAAAACCGCCTGACCGTATCCGGCCTGTTTCCCGAGGCCTTCAAGGAATTGCGGGTGCAGCACCTGGCCAGCAGCTACCGCCACCTGATGGACATGCTGTACCGCCTGAGTCCGGCGGCGGCGCCAGGCGCGGCGCGCATCGTGCTGCTGACGCCCGGGCCGTATAACGAAACCTATTTTGAGCAGACCTACCTGGCGCGCTATCTGGGTGTGACCCTGGTGGAAGGCAGCGACCTGGTGGTGCGCGAGAACCACTTGTTCCTGAAGACGCTGCACGGGCTGGAACGGGTGCATGCGGTGCTGCGGCGGCTGGACGACGATTTCTGCGATCCGCTGGAGCTGCGTTCGGATTCCACGCTGGGCGTGCCCGGGCTGCTGCAGGTGATGCGGGCCGGCAACGTGCTGGTGGCCAATTCACTGGGTGCGAGCTTCCTGGAGTCACCCGCCATCAATGGTTTCCTGCCGGCGATCAGCCGCTATCTGCTGGGCCAGGAGCTGTTGCTGCCGTCGCTGCCGTCGTGGTGGTGCGGCGAGGCCGCGGCGCGCGAACAGGTGCTGGCGGACCTGCCCGGGGCGGTGGTCAAGGCCACGTATCCGGGGCACCTGCGCGGCGGTTTCGAGCCGGTGATCGGCGGCGCGGTGTCGCCGGCCGAGCGCGACGCGCTGCGGGCCCGCATTGCCGAGCAGCCGGACGCCTACACCATCCAGCAATACCTGCCGCTGTCGCAGGCCCCCACCTGGAGCGTGGGCCACATCGTGCCGCGCGCGGCCATGCTGCGGGTCTTTGCCATTGCCGACGGGGCGGGGGGCTGGCACGTGCTGCCGGGCGGGCTGACCCGCATCGCCAGCCGCGAGCAGCAGATCGTGTCGATGCAGCGCGGCGGCAGCAGCATGGACACCTGGGTCACCACCCGGGGCGCGGTCGATACGTTTTCGATGCTGCCGGCCAAGCTGCGGCCCGAGGACCTGGCGCGCAGCCACCGGCCGGTATCCAGCCGGGCGGCCGAAAACCTGTTCTGGATGGGCCGCTATACCGAGCGCGCCGAAAACGACGTGCGCCTGGCGCAGGTGACGCTGGCCTGGCTGAACAGCGACGACGACAATGCCCGCGATCTGTTCGAGGCGGTGTCGGCGCTGTGCCGCCGCAGCGGCCTGATGCCGCCGGCGGCCACCTTGTCGGTACGCATGTTCGAACACACCCTGGTGGCCGAGCTGGCCGAGGGCGGCAACGGGCTGGCGCGCAACCTGGACGCGCTGGCCTACGCCGCCGGCCAGATCCGCGACCGGCTGTCGCCCGATCACTGGCGGCTGGTGGTGACGGCCGCTGCCTGCCTGGACGGCCTGGCCGCCGGTTCCCAGGGCGCCGAGGACGACGCGCCGGTGTCCGCCCCGGACCTGTTGCCCGCGCTCAAACGCCTGGGCACGCAGTTGTCGGCCATCACGGGGTCGCAGACCGACCGCATGACCCGCGACGATGGCTGGCGCCTGTTGACGCTGGGCCGGCAACTGGAACGGCTATGCGCCATGTCCCATCTGCTGGGCGCGCTGTTCCAGCGCAATGCGGTGCTGGGCGATAGCGCCTTTGGGTTGCTGCTGGACCTGTTCGACAGCACGATTACCTACCGCGCCAATTATCCCGGCCGCCAGGAAATTCCGGCCTTGCTGAACCTGCTGGTGCTGGAGCCGGCCAATCCCCGCTCCATCATCTGCGTGCTGGGCGTGCTGCGCAAGGAACTGGCGCGCCTGCCGGGTGCGGCCGATGGTCCGGCGGCCGCGCTGGCCGACCTGCTGCCCGTGCTGGATGACGACGGCGCGCCGGGCACGGCGCTTGCGGCCCTGTGCGAGCGCGATGGCCAGGGCCGCTACCAGGCCTTGCTGGACCTGTCCACGCGCCTGGATGCCGCCGCCACCGCGCTGTCCAATGAAATCAGCCGGCGCTATTTCAGCCACGCGGCCGGCCGCGACCAGACGCTGACGGCGTAGCGCCGATGCTGATATCCAATGACCCGGGACCGCCGCCATGACCTTGCCTGTTTCGCCCGTTTTGCCCCAGCCGCCGCCGCTTGACGCCAGTCCAGCGGCCGCTGCGTGCCAGACGCTGGGTGTGGAGCACGTGACCGCCTATCGCTATGAAGCGCCGGTCGAACTGGCCCATCACCTGTGCTACCTGCGGCCATTGCAGGACGATAGTCAGCAGGTGGACGGCTACACGCTGGACATCAGCCCCGCGCCGGCCGACTATGCCGAATCGCTGGACGTCTTTGGCAACCGCCGCGCCACCTTCGCCTTGTATGCGCCGCACGAGGCGCTGACGGTGCGCGCGGCCAGCCAGGTCACGGTGCGGCCGCGTTTTGACGGGCTGGATCCGGCGGCCAGCGCGCCCTGGGAAGCCGCCGCCGAGCGCCTGCGCTACGACGCGGGCGCCGACTACGCGCCCGAAGGCGAGTTCGTGTTTCCGTCGCCCTACGTGCCGCTGCACGGCGAACTGCGCGACTACGCCCTGGCATCGTTCACGCCGGGCCGGCCGGTCGCGCTGGCCGCGATCGACCTGATGCGGCGTATCCACCGCGACTTCACCTACGACCCGGCCCATACCCAGGTGTCCACCCCGATCCTGGACGCCTTTCGCCAGCGGGCGGGCGTGTGCCAGGATTTCGCGCACGTGATGATCGGCTGCCTGCGGGCCATTGGCCTGCCGGCGCGCTATGTCAGCGGTTACCTGATGTCGCAGCCGCCGCCAGGCCGGCCGCGATTGATCGGCGCCGACGCGTCGCACGCCTGGGTGTCGGTCCATTGCCTGGGCCTGGCGGTCAACGGCGGCTGGCTGGACCTGGACCCGACCAACGACGTGGTGCCCGGTGTGTCGCACGTGATCCTGGCGCAGGGCCGCGACTATGGCGACGTGACGCCGCTGCGCGGGGTGATCCGCGGCGGCGGGCATGAACTGAGCGTGCAGGTCACCGTGGCGCCGCTGGCGGAATTCCCGTCGGAGCCGGCGCCGCCCTTGTTTCCGGAGCCCGATGCATGAGCTATTTCTTCGAGGCCCTGGGCCGCCAGCTGACCGCGCCCAACCGCCAACGCCAACGCCAACGGCAGCGCCACGCCCGGGCCAAGGCGTTCCAGTGCGTCTGCGGGCAGCAGATATTCTTTGGCAACACCGAATGCCTGAATTGCCACCGCGCGCTGGGCTTTGACCCCAAGCGCGGCCACGTGCTGGCGCTGGACCCTGGCAAGACCGAGGGCATCTGGGCCGAAGCCGGGCGGGTGCGGGGCAGGGCCTTCAAGCGCTGCGGCAACTTCGCCACGCCGGCGCTGTGCAACTGGTTGCTGCCGGCCACGTCCCGCGACTCGCTGTGCCTGGCCTGCAGCCTGAACCGCACCATTCCCGATCTGTCGGTGCCCGAGAACGGCCCGCTGTGGTTCAAGGTCGAGGCCGCCAAGCGCCAGCTGATCGCGCAGCTGATGACCCTGGGGCTGCCGATCCGGCGTTCGCAGGCGCCCGGCGACGGCGGGCTGGCGTTTGACCTGCTGGCCCCGGGCGCGGACGGCAAGCCGCTCTTGACGGGCCACAACCAGGGGCTGATCACCATCAACATCCTGGAAGCCGACGACGCCTACCGGGTGCAGGTGCGCGAAGCCATGCGTGAACCTTACCGCACGCTGCTGGGGCATTTCCGCCATGAGATCGGCCATTTCTACTGGGATCAGCTGGTGGCCGGCGGCCCGTGGCTGGAACCCTTTCGCCAGTTGTTCGGCGACGAACGGGCGGACTACGCCCAGGCGCTGCAACGCAACTACGAACAAGGCCCGCCCGCCGATTGGGCGCTGCGCTTCATCAGCACGTACGCGTCCTGCCACCCCTGGGAGGACTGGGCCGAAACCTGGGCCCATTACCTGCACATGATGGACACGCTGGACACGGCCATCAGCTTTGGCGTGACGCGCATGGCGGTGGAGCAGGCCTACGAGCCGTTTACCCGGGTGTCGCTGTACGACCAGGACGACCCCGAAGGCCAGGGCTTCCTGGACCTGGTCAACGCCTGGGTGGCGCTGACCGGGGTGCTCAACGAGCTGTCGCGCAGCATGGGCCAGCGCGATTTCTACCCCTTCGTGCTGCCTGGCGCGGTGGTGGGCAAGCTGCAGTTCGTGCACCGGGTGGTCAAGGGCGCGGCGGGCTGATCGCGGACGCCGCGCCCGGGCGGCAACCCGCCCCGGGGCGGCGCCCGCCGGTCGCGACGGGACGGCGGCATCAGATCCGCTTGGCCGACCACTCGCCCTTGCCGGCAGCGCTGCCGCGGATGGTCGTGCCGTTCACTTCGCCCGTGTAGCGCACGCCATCGGCCGTGAACGAGATCTTGCGGCCGTCCATGCGGGCGTCCGAGATATTGCTGGCGCCGAGCTTGCCCGACAGCATTTGGTACTGCTGTTCCAGCCGCAGCGTCTTGCCGGCCACGTCCCATTTGCCGTCGACCTTGGCCGGCACGATCCACAGCAGCGCGTTGCAGTAGGTCTGGCAGGCCTCGGTGATGGTTTCGGAGGCGTCCGGTTCCCAGTCGCCCATGCGGAAGGTGTTGGACACGATGCGGGTGCCGGGCTCCAGCTGCAGCAGCTTGGGCCGCAGCTTCTCGTTGATGGTCGACAACAGGAACATGGTGATGACGTTGGCCTGCGACAGATCGGTCTGGAACAGGTCCGCTACCTCGAAGCTGGCGCGGCTGGACACCCCGGCCTTGGCGGCGTTGCCGCGCGACAGGGCCACCAGGTCGGGGTTGTATTCGATGCCCTTGGCGGTCAGGCCGCGCTGGGCGGCGGTGATGACCAGGCGGCCGTCGCCCGAGCCCAGGTCCATCAGGCGGTCCTGCGGCGTGACGGCGGCCATGTCCAGCATCTTGTCCACCAGGGTCTGGGGCGTGGGTACCCAGATGACGTCCTTGCCGTCCTGGCCGACGTCGGGCACGTAGCCGTCCGGCTTGGCCTCGGGGGTGGCAGCGACCGCCGCCGCCGGCTTGACCGGCACGGCGGCGGCGGGGCCGGCGGCGCGGGCCTCGTTCAGCACGGCCAGGGATAAGGCCAGGACGAGCGCCGACGCCATGACAGCCCGGCGGCGGACGGGCGAAAGAACAGCTTGGGCACGTTGCATGGTGAAGACTCCTTGTATTGAGGGAAAGCGAAGCGGTGACCGGCGTTCAACCCGGACGTCCCGTCAGCAGATGCAAGCGCAGACGGATGAGCAGACGGATGAGCAGATGCATGGCTGCCTCATTCAGGCGCCCGCATTCCCGCAGGCTTGAGCAGGCGCAACATCGGCACGCCGGCGGCCAGCACGGCCAGGCCGATCAGCGCGCCGGCGCCGGCATAGGCCGCGCTGGAATACACCAGCCCGGCGCAGGCCAGCGCCAGCAGCGCCGGGGTCAGCGGATACAGCGGCACGCGGAAAGGCCGCGGGCGGTCGGGGTCCAGCTGGCGCAGCCGCCAGACCGAGGCCGCCACCAGCAGCATGAACAGCCAGAACACCGGCGCGGTATAGGCCACCATGGCCTGCACGCTGTTCTGGCTGAAGGCGCCCACCGCCAGCAGGGCCAGCGTGATGGCGCCTTGCGCCAGCAGCGCGCTGACCGGGGTTTCGTTGCGTGCGCTCCAGCCGCCCAGCGCCCGCAGGCGCGGCACGTCGCGGCCCAGCGCGTAGTACACCCGGGCGCCGGTGATGATGGTGCCGTTGATGGTGCTCAGGGCCGTGGCGCAAATGACCAGGCTGAGCAGGGCGGCGGCGTAGGGGCCGGCCGCCAGCTGCATGACGGCCGCGCCCAGGGCAGGCGTGTCGCGCAGGCCCTGCAGGCCGAACAGTTCCAGCAAGGCCAGGTTGGTGAGCAGGTAGGCGCCGGTCACCACCGCCGTGCCGATCAGCAGCACGCGCGCCATGTTGCGGCCAGGGTTGCGCAGCTCGCCGCTGAGGTAGGCCGCTTCGTTCCAGCCGCCGTAGGTGAGCAGCACGAACACCATGCCCATGCCCATCAACCCGGCGGCGTTGCCCGTCAGCGGCGCGGGCGCGGGGGCGGCGGGGGACTGGGTGAACAGGGCGGCGGTCAGCACGGCCGCCAGCGCCGCCAGCGTCAGCATCGTGAACAGCCACTGCAAGCGCTTGGAATGGCGCGTGCCGGCCATGTTCAAGGCGGTCAGGAAAACGACGGATGTCGCCGCATGCGCCGTCGCGCCATGGGCGCCCAGCGGCAACAGCTGCTGCGCGTAGTCGCCATAGATGAAGGCCACCACGGCGATCGCACCGGTCTGGATCACGGTGCAGCGCGCCCAGGCAAAGAGCAATCCCACCCGCGGCCCCCAGGCCCGCGACAGATACAGGTATTCGCCGCCCGCGCCGGGATAGGCCGCCCCCAGCTCCGCGTAGCACAGCGCGCCCACCAGCATCACCAGGCCGCCCGCGCACCAGAACGCCAGGTACATCGCCTCGGACGCGGCGTGCTGCGCGACCAGGGGCGGAAAACCGAAGATGCCGATGCCGATCACCACGCCGACCAGCACCACGGTAGCGTCCATCACCGACAGGCCGGGTGGCCCCAGCGCCTGGGTTGCCGCGGCGCCGCCCCGCGCGCCGGCTGTGCTGGAGCTGGGGCGCAGGGGGCGGCTGTCAGGCGGCATGGAAGTCTCCCGGTAGGGCGCCGCGCGGACACGCGGCGAGCCAGGCGCAATGCCTGACAATTTGCTGAATACAGAGGGACCGCTGCGGAAGAAAGAAAGTTTCTACGGGATTTCCCGTAGGGGTGGCCAATCGTGTCGCGGGGCGCTAGGCTGGCGGCCATGAATGCATCGCAGCCTTTACCGAGTTCCTGGCGCCGTTCGCGCGGTCCGTCCCACGTATTGCGGCTTGCCGCCCTGGGCGCCTTGCTGTCGGCGGCACTGCCGGCGTCGGCCTGGGCCCAGGCCGCGCCGGCAGCGGCCGCCACGATCGCGTCGGAACCGGCGACAGTTGCGGCGCCTGGGCTCACGCCCGGGATGGCCAAGCCGGCTGGCTCCGCGCCGCACCGGTTCACCGGTTACCGGCCGTTCTACGAATCGCTGGGCGGCAACCTGTTTGCCGGTGACGGCACGGCCTTGGCACAGGCGTGCACGGACACGCCGCGCCGCTGCCTGTGGGTCAACGCCATGTCCGTGGCGGTACGGCGCTTCGAGGCGACCGGCTGGATCGCGCCGGGAGAACTGGAGATGGACCCGCCCAAAGGGACGCCGGGCATCGGTTTTGACGGCACGTCGCTGTCGATCGGCGAGCGGCGCTGGCGGCTGGGCCAAGGCACCGACCTGGCCGCCGGCAGTGCCGTGACGCCTGCCGCCGCCACCCAGGGCAAAGCGGACGCCCAACCGCGCGGCATTGCCGCCGTGGACCCGGAGAACCTGGCCCAGGTGACTGTCTGGCGCCGCGCGGGATGGGCCTGCGTCGAACTGCACTTCAACACCAGCGGCCGGGGCGGGCGCTACCCGCAGGTACTGGTGGCGCAAGGCGCGCGCCTGTATGCCTTGCCGCGGCTGTTCTCGGCCTGCGCGGCGGTGCGCGACGCGCAGGGGCAGCGGTTCAGCTATCCGGCGAACATGTACCTGGGAACGGGTGGCGAGGCCGAGCCGAGCGGCTTGCAGGTGGACTACTTGCTGTCCGACGGCAAGACCCGCGAGGCCCGCTACACGTTGCGCTATCCCCAGCCAGAGAACGTATTTGTCTTTGAAGTCGTCCCGGGCGCGGCCGCAGGCCGAGGCGGCCAGGCCGGGCGTTGAGGCCGCGCATTGCGCCGGGGCCGTGCGTCCCGCGCCGCCCGCGCTGCCCGGGCGGCTATTTGGCGTGCCGCGCCGGCTTGATGCGCGAGGGCACGTCTTCCAGGTCGCTGCACACCGCCAGCACCTCGGCCGGCTGCTTGCTGAGCGACAGGTACACGTGGCCGATGCCGCTGTCGAAGTAGGCCGATTCCAGCTTGTCCAGCACCACGCTGTCGCCGTTCTCGAACTGGATACGCACCTTGCCCGAGAGCACCAGTGCGAATTCCTGGCCAGGGTGGCGGATGTAGTCCTCGAATTCCACCACTTCGCGCGCGTCGATCAGCGCGACCATGGGCATCATCTTCTTGCCCGGGTATTCGCCCATCAGCAGGCGGTAGTGGTAGTTGTCGGTGACGTAGTCGCGTGCGTCGCGCAGCGTGTTCTTCACGAAGGTCGGCGCCTGGGCCGCCTGCGCGGCGTCGCGCAGCATGAACATGCGCGTCATGTCGATGCCCAGCGCGCGGGCCAGCGCGGCGAATTTTTCGTAGCTCAGGGCGATCTGCCCCAGCTCGGCCTTGGACAGGGTCGACACCGCGATGCCGCTGGCCTGGGAGAGCGCCTGCAGCGTCATTTTCCGGGCCTTGCGCTCGGCGCGCAGGCGGGCGCCCATTTCTTCCTTGCCCACGATTTCGGGCGGCGGCGTATTGCGGGGTGGGGCCATGGAGCGGTCTGGCGTCTAGGGTTGGAGGAAACACCGCGGGGCCCGCAAGCCCCGCAGCGTAGGCCGGATTGTAAAGGCTGGCTCGGCTCAGGCGGCGCCGCGGGCCAGCACCCGGCCCGCGTGCTGGCCGGTGAAGGCCTGGTCCTGCCAGGCTGCCACGCCGTTGACGTAGACCGAATGGATGCCCGCCGCGCGCTCGGTGGGCCGCTCGAACGTGGCCGTGTCGGCGATCGTGGCGGGGTTGAACACCACCAGGTCGGCGAAGTAGCCCGGCTGCAACTGGCCGCGGTCGGCCAGGCCAAAGCGGGCGGCGGTCAGCCCGGTCATCTTCCAGACGGCGGTTTCCAGCGGGAACAGGCCGAGGTCGCGGGCGTAATGGCCCAGCACGCGCGGGAAGGTGCTCCACAGGCGGGGGTGGGGGCGCTCGTCATGCGGCAGGCCGTCGGACCCGATCATGGTGGGGCCGAACGCCAGGATGCGCTGCACGTCGGGCTCGTCCATCATGAAGTAGATGGCGCCGGCCGGTTGCAGCTCGGGCACCACGTCGTATTTGGACTTGCCGCGCTCGGCGGCCACCTCGTCCAGGTCGCGCCCGCTCAGTTCGGGAAAGGGCTTGCACCAGGTGATGACGGTGCGCCCGGCCAGCAGCACGCGGTCCTGCTTGAGCATGGTGGACCCGGCGACATAGGGGTAGGCGTCCAGCGACACGTCCTGCCGGGCCATGGCGGCCTCGATCAGCGGCAGCGTCTCGCGCGAGCGGCCGAAGTTGGGCTGGCCCATCACCTTGTGGTGCGAGATCACGACGGGCACGGCCAGTTCGCGGCCGATGCGGAAGGTCTCTTCCAGTGCCGGCACGATGTGCTCGCCTTCGTCGCGCATATGCGTGGCGTACAGGCCGCCGTGGGTGCTGAGCGGGCGGCAGACCTCGATGATCTCTTCGGTGGTGGCGTGCGCGGCGGGCGGGTAGAACGTGCCGGTGGAAATGCCGATGGCGCCGCTGGCCATGGCTTCTTCGGCCAGCGCCCGCATGGCGTCGATTTCCGCGGGGCTGGCGGCGCGATGCAGGTCTGGCATGACCGCGGCGCGCAGGGTCGAATGGCCGACCATGCAGGCGGCGTTGACCGCCGGGGGCGTGGCGCGCAGGGCCGCCAGGTAGTCGGCGAAGCGCTCGAAGCGGTACGAGCCGCCTTCGTCCAGCAGGTCCAGCGGCGGGGGCGGAGTGGCGTGCGCCAGCGGCGCCAGGCTGATGCCGCAATTGCCGGTGATGACCGTGGTGACGCCCTGCGAGATCTTGGGTGTCATGTGGCGGTGCTTGAGCAGGTAGTTGTCGTCGTGGGTGTGCGAATCGATGAAGCCGGGCGCCACCACCATGCCCGCCACATCGATGCGCTGGCGCGCGGCGGCGCCGGCCAGGTCGCCGATGGCGGCGATGCGGTCGCCGATCAGGCCAACGTCGGCGCGCCGGCCGGGGCTGTTGCTGCCGTCGATGACGGTGCCGCCGGCAAGGATCAGATCAAAGGGCTGGGTGTCGAGTCGGGTCATGCGGTTCTCCAGCGAAAGCAGGGGGGATGCGGCGCAAGGCGTAAAGGGGCAAGGCCGGGGCGCCGGTCACGGGGGCGGGCCAGCAAAATGGCAGGCGACCTCCTGGTCCGGTCCCACCACGCGCGATGCGGGCGTTTCCGCCGCGCAGCGCGCCTGGGCCATCGGGCAGCGGGTGCGGAACGCGCAGCCGGACGGCGGCGACAGTGGGCTGGGAATCTCGCCCTTGAGCACGGCCACGGGGGCGCGTTCGCCCCGGCGGGCCGAGGGCACGGCGGCCAGCAGCGCGCGGGTGTAGGGGTGGGCGGGCCGGTTGAACACCGCATCGCGGCTGCCGGTTTCGACGATCTTGCCCAGGTACATCACCGCGACGCGGTGGCTGATGTGGCGCACCACGCTCAGATCGTGCGAGATGAACACATAGGTAAGCCCCAGGTCGCGCTGCAGGTCCATCAGCAGGTTGATCACCTGCGCCTGCACCGACACGTCCAGCGCCGACACGGGCTCGTCGCAGACGATCAGGCCCGGGTCCAGCGCCAGGGCCCGCGCGATCACGATGCGCTGGCGCTGGCCGCCCGAGAACTCGTGCGGATAGCGTTCGGCCGCATCGGGCCGCAGGCTGACGCGCGCCAGCAACTGCGCCACGCGTTCGCGGATCGCCTCGCGACCGTGGCCGAAATTGCGCAGCGGTTCGCCGATGATGTCGCGCACCCGCATGCGCGGGTTCATCGACGAAAACGGGTCCTGGAAGATGAACTGCATGCGCTGGCGCATGGCGCGAAGCGCGCGGCTATCCATGGCGGCCAGGTCCGCGCCTTCCAGCAGGATGCGGCCTTCGGTGGGGTCGGTCAGGCGGATCAGGCACTTGCCGGTGGTGGACTTGCCGCAACCGGATTCGCCCACCAGGCTGAGCGTCTGGCCGCGCGCGACCGACAGCGACACGCCGTCCACCGCGCGCAGCACACGGCCGCCCGCCACGGGGAAGTGCTTCTTCAGGCCTTCCACCTGCAGCATCGGCGGCGCCGACGCGGGCAGGGCGGTGGCCGACGGAAAGGGAGCATCATGCAGGTTCATCGCGCATCTCCAGGCTGCATCGCCGCCGGTTCGTCCAGGCGGGCCCAGCACCAGACGCGGTGGCGGGTGCCGGCCGCGACCTCGGGCGGCGCGTCGTCGGTGCAGCGCGGCAGGGCCTGCGGGCAGCGCGCCGAAAAGGCGCACCCGCGCGAATCGGGCGTCATCACCGGCACGATGCCGGGCAATTCGGCCAGCCGCGCGGTGTGGTCCTGGCCGTCGACAAAATCGGGCAGCGACCGGATCAGCGCCTGGGTGTAGGGATGGGCCGCGTGGTCCAGCACGTCGTCGACGCTGCCTTCCTCGACCTTGCGTCCGGCGTACATCACGATGACGCGCTGGCACATCTGCGCCACCACGCCCAGGTCGTGGGTGATCAGCACGATGGCCGTGCCCAGCCGCGCCTGGATGTCGCGCAGCAGATGCAGGATCTGCGCCTGGATGGTGACGTCCAGCGCGGTGGTGGGCTCGTCGGCGATCAGTACCTTGGGCTGGCAGGCCAGCGCCATTGCGATCATGGCGCGCTGGCGCATGCCGCCGGACAGCTGATAGGGATACTCGCGCACGCGGCGGGCGGGGTCGGATATCTGTACCAGTTCCAGTAATGCCTCGGCCTGTTTCAGGGCTTCCCGCTTGGACAGCCCCTGATGCAGCATGAGCGATTCGCTGATCTGCCGGCCCACCGTGAACACGGGGTTCAGCGACGTCATCGGCTCCTGGAAGATCATCGACACCTGGTTGCCGCGGATCGACCGCATGGCTTTCTCGGGCAGCGCGAGCAGGTCGCGGCCTTCGAAGTCGACGCGGCCGCGCGCCACGCGCCCCGGGGCGCGCAGCAGCCGCATGATGGACAGCGACGTGACGCTCTTGCCGCAGCCGGATTCGCCCACCAGGCCCAGGGTCTCGCCCGGCATCAGGTCGAACGACAGGCCGTCCACGGCGACCACCGTGGTGTCATCGCCGTCGAAACAGGTGGTCAGGTCGTGCACTTGCAATACGGGATCGGATGGCATGCGCGCTCCTAGATTTTCTTGGCCAGGCGCGGATCGAGCATGTCGCGCAGCCCGTCGCCCACCAGGTTGACGGCCAGCACGGCCACGCCCAGGAACAGGCCCGGATACAGGATGATGTGAAACGCCACCGCCACGAAATTGCGGCCTTCGGCCATGATGTTGCCCCAGCTGGGGATGTGCGGCGGAATGCCCACGCCCAGAAAGCTCAGCACCGCTTCGGTCAGGATGGCCGAGGCGGCGATGAAGGTGGCCTGCACCATCAGCGGCGCGAACAGGTTGGGCAGGATGTGGCGCAGCAGGATCGCCGGCACCCGCGTGCCCGCGGCCACTGCAGCCTCGATATAGGGTTGCTCGCGAATCGTCAGCACCAGCGCGCGCACCAGCCGCACCACCCGCGGAATCTCGGGCACGACGATGGCCACGATCACGGTGCCCAGGCCGCCTTTCAGGGTGGCCATCAGCGCAATCGCCAGCAGCACGCCGGGAATGGCCATCAGGCCGTCCATGATGCGCATGATCAGCGCGTCCAGGCGGCGGAAATACCCGGCCAGCATGCCCAGGAGCACGCCGCCCGCGGTGGCCGCCAGGGCCACGATGACGCCGACCAGCAGCGACACCCGCGCGCCCCACACGGTGCGCGAATACACGTCGCGGCCCAGCGCGTCGGTGCCGAACAGGTGTTCGGCCGACGGCGGCTTCATGCGCGCCATGGGGTTGATGTCCTGCGGGTCGACGGTGGCCAGCCAGGGCGCGGCCAGCGCCATCAGGGCCAGGGCCAGCAGGATGGCGCAGCCGAGGTACAGCATGGGATGGCGCCGCAACGACCGGGCGGCGCGGCGCCAGCGCGGACGGGCCGTGGCCAGGGGCAGGGTAGCGGTGGTCATGGATAGCCCCTTTTCAGTAGCGGATACGCGGGTCGAACAAGCGGTAGCTCAGGTCGACCAGCAGGTTGATCAGCACATAGATGCCCGAGGCCACCAGCAGCACGCCCTGGATCACCGGGTAGTCGTGGCGCAGCACCGCGTCGATGGTCAGCCGCCCCAGGCCCGGGATGGCGAACACGGTTTCCGTGACCACCACGCCGCCGATCAGGAGCGCCACGCCCACGCCGATGGTGGTGACGATGGGGTTGGCCGCGTTCTTGAGCGCATGCCAGACGATGGGGCCGGCGGACAGGCCCTTGGCGCGGGCGGTGCGGATGTAGTCTTCGGACAGCGCTTCGAGCATGGTGGCGCGCGTCATGCGCGTCAGCAGCGCGATATAGACCAGGCCCAGCGACAGGCAGGGCAGCACCAGGTGCCGCAGATAGGGCACCAGCCCATCCGCCAGCGGCTTGTAGCCCTGCACCGGCAGCCAGCCCAGCTTGATCGAAAAGCCATACACCAGGCAGTAGCCGATCAGGAATACCGGCACCGAGAATGCGCAGACCGCGCCCACCATCACCAGCCGGTCCAGCAGCCGCCCGGCGTTCCAGGCGGCCAGCACGCCCAGCGGCACCGCCGCCAGCACCGCGAACAGCATGGTGAAGGCGGCGATGGACAGCGTCGGCCCCATGCGCTGGCCGATCAGTTGCGCCACCGGCATCTGGGTCGCGATGGACGTGCCCAGGTCGCCCGTGGCCAGGTGTCCCAGCCAGATGGCGAACTGCTGCGGCAGCGGCTTGTCCAGGCCCAGGTTCTGGCGGATCTTTTCGACGTCGTCGGCGGTGGCGTTGTCGCCCGCGATCACCGCCGCCGGATCGCCGGACGACAGGTGGATCAACATGAACACCACGACCGCGACCACGGCCATGACGGGTATGACGGCCGCGATGCGGCGCAGAATGTATTTCACGGTGCTATCCCCCTTGCGGCCGGCCGGGGCGCACCGGGCGCCCCGCCGGCCGGTTCCCTGGCCGCTACGGCTTTTCGACGTTCCACATCACGGGGATGCCGGTCTTCATCAGCTCGGTGTGCGTCAGGCCGCGCACGGCCGAGACCGGCTTGAATTCGCCCCACATCACGTACGGCACCGTCTGGTAGGCGCGCGCCTGCAACTGCGCGGCAATCTCTTTGCGCCTGGCCGGATCGGTTTCCTGGATCCATTGGGTGCGCAGGGTGTCCAGCTCTTTGTCGCAGGGCCAGCCAGGCAGGCTGTTGCCGCAGGCGGCCGACAGCCAGGGGTTCGTCACCGGCGTGCTGGCGTCGTAATAGCCGCCCCAGGTCAGGAACACGTTCCAGCCGCCTTGCGCGGGCGGGTCCTTCTTCAGGCGCCGCGCGGCCAGCGAGGCCCAGTCCATGGATTGCAGGTCGACATTGATGCCGGCCTTTTTCATGTTCTGCGCCATCACCATCACCGCCGGGGCGCTGATGTGGTCGGTGGGGTACAGCAGCACTACCTTTTCCCCCTGGTAGCCGGCCTCTTGCAGCAGTTGCCTGGCGCGGGCCAGGTCCGTCCTGGCGTACGGCGCGGCGCCGGCATCGGTGGCCAGGGGCGAGCCGCAGATGTACAGCGTGGGGCAGTAGTCCACGCGGTATTTCTCGGGGTAGCCGATGGCCGACACCATTTCCTTCTGGTTCACCAGGTAGTACAGCGCCTGGCGCGCCTGCGGCTTGTCGAAGGGCGGGTGCAGCGCATTGACGATGACCATGCCTTGCGAGGCGACCGACGTGCTCAGCGTGATGTCGGGGTTGCTTTCCAGCACCGGCAGGAAGTCGGGCGTGGTCTGCTCGATCATGTCGACTTCGTTGTTCATCAGCGCCGCGGTGGCGGTGTTGCCGTCGGGGATGTAGACCCATTCGACCCGGTCGACCTTGACCACCTTGCCGCCCGCCAGTCCGTCGGCCGGTTCGGCGCGCGGCACGTAGGCCGGGTTTTTCACGTACACCACCTTGTTGCCCGGCACCCATTCGTCGCGCTTGAACAGGAACGGGCCCGAGCCGACCATCTCCGTCACCTGGGTGTTCGGGTCCGTCAGCGCCAGGCGCTTGGGCATGATGAACGGCGGCATGCCCGACGGCTTGGCCAGTGCGTCCAGCACCAGGCCGAAGGGCTGCTTGAGCGTCAGCGAAAAGGTGTCCGCGCCGGTGGCGGCCAGTTCGGCGCCGGCCGCCATCAGCGCCTGGCCCAGGGTGTCCTTCTTGGCCCAGCGCTGCAGCGACGCTACGCAGTCCTCGGCCGTGACCGGCGTGCCGTCGTTGAACTTCAGGCCCGGGCGCAGGGTGAAGGTCCAGCTTTTGCCGTCGGGCGACGTGGTCCAGCTCTCGACCATCTGCGGCTTGGGCTGGCCATGGCTGTCCTGCGCGAACAGGGTGTCGAACACCATGTAGCCGTGGTTGCGCGTGATGTAGGCGGTGTTGAACAGCGGGTCCAGCGTCTTCAGGTCGGCGTGCGGCACCATCCGCAGCGTCTTGGGTTTGGCGGCCTGGGCCTGGGCCTGCGGCGCCGCGGCGGCGCCCAGGGCCAGCAGCGCGGCCGCGCCCAGCAGGCTGAAACGTTTCATCATGGTCATCCCCTTGGTCTTTGCCGCCGCCTGCGTGGGCGGCGAGTTCGATGTCAGCCCCGGTGTCAGCCCGTGAAGGGCCATTTCGGCAGCTTGCGCTTGGTGAACGGCAGCGCGTTCAGGTCGTTGGTGATCGCGCCCGGCGTCTCGACATAGATGACGTGGCGGCCCACCTGCGAATACGAGGCATAGAAGTGTTGCGACGACTTCACGATGATCAGCTTCATCGCGCCCAGGTCCACGCCGAACTGCGTGAACAGGTCGGTGCCCATGGCCTGGGTGCGGTTGGTCGTCATCACGATAGTCACGCCCTGGCAGCGCACCACGGCCACGTCGCCCAGCAAGGCGGGCGTGCCCGCCAGCCCGGTCATGACGGCATCGCGCTTGAGCGCCAGGATCTCGCAGTCCAGGTCCAGCGGCTGGCCCGATACCGGCGCCACCTTGCCGCCCACGCGCAACTGGATGCGCGCGCCCAGGCCCGCCTCGAAACAGAGCAGCACGGCCACCGGGTCCCAGAACGGGCCGGTCGCCACGTCGCGCAGGCCACGGGCCAGCACTCGTTCCAGGATGAAGGTCGCGTCGCTGGGCGCGCCGCCGCCGGCGTTGTCGGCCGAGTCGGCCAGCACCACCGGAAAGTCGTCCAGCGCCAGCGCCTGGTCCAGCGCTTCGTCGGCGCCCGGATAGGGCGGCGTCAGCTGGTCGCGGAAACCGATGATCTCTTCGCCCAGCGCGCGCGCCAGCCTGTCGGCCTGGCCCGGGTCGCCGTCGGTGTAGACCAGCACCTTGGAGCCCATATCCGGCGTATCCCCCCACGGAAAGCCGTGGGCGATGGACACCGACAGCACGCCTTCTTTGCCTTCCATGGCCAGCAGGCGGTCGACGAAGCTGCGCATCGGCTCGCGGCTGGTGTGCATGATCGAGATCATGTTGCAGTCATAGACCGCGTGGGCGGGGCGGATGCGGCCTTCGGCCCGGGCCACGCACAGGTCCACCAGATCGTAGGCGCGCTCCAGGATATCGGTATGGGGGTATTCCTTGAAGCACACCAGGAAGTCGGCGCTGTCGACCATGGCGTTAGTCAGGTGGCAGTGCGGGTCCAGCTCGGCGCCGATCACGGTGTCGGGACCGACGATCTCGCGGGCCCGGCGCAGCAGGTCGCCTTCGCAATCATCGTAGCCGTCGGCCACCATGGCGCCGTGCAGGCCGAACAGGGCAATGTCCACCTTGCCCGCGCGGCGCAGGTCGCCCAGCAGCTCGTCGCGCAGCGTCTCGTAGGCCTCGCGGGTGGTGATGCCGGCCGGCGTCGCGCCTGCCGTCAGGCCTTCGACCAGCGTCCAGTTCTTGCCCTGGGCGCGCTGGCGGGCGGCCCACAGCGGCCCGGAAAACAGCTGCATGCGGTCGGGGTGCTGTCCGGCGGGGTAATAGCCGCGGGCCCGGTAGGCCGTCAGGCCCGTCGGGATGGGAGAAAAGGTGTTCGTCTCGGTCGCCAGGGACGCGGAAAAGATCTTCATGCAACGGCTCCGTTCGAAAAGGGGATGGGGGATACGACGGGCACTGCGTTCAGCGCAAGCGCTCGGGGCGCACCGCGTGGGCGTCCACCCCGTGCGCCTGCAAATGGGCCGGCAAGGACTGGCGGGTCAGCAACGCAGCCGCCAGTTCGGACGTGGCGGCCGCAGTCTGGATGCCGTAGCCGCCCTGGGCCGCGAGCCAGAAAAAGGCCGGCGCCGCGGCGTCCCAGCCCACCACGAAATCGCCGTCGCGCACGAACGAGCGCAGGCCGGCCCAGGTGTGCCTGGGCCGCCGGATGGTCAGGGACGTGGCCGATTCGATGCGGTGGATGCCGGTGGCCACGTCCAATTCCTCGGGCACCACGTCGTGCGCGGGCACCGGGTCGGCGTTGGCGGGCGAACCCAGCAACTGGCCCGCATCGGGCTTGAAGTAATAGCTTTCGTCCACGCCCACCACTGCCGGCCAGTGGGAAAAATCCACGTCGTCCGGCCCGGCGAAGGTAAAGGCGGTGCGCCGGCACGGTTGCAGGCCCACGGGCTGGGCGCCGCACAGCGCCGCCGCGTGATCGGCCCAGGCGCCGGCCGCGTTCACCAGCACCCGTGCCCGCAGCGCGGCGCCGCCGGTCAGCGTCAGTGTCCAGACGCCGGCCTCGAAGGCAGCCGCCGCCAGTTCGGCGTTGTTGCGCAGCACCGCGCCCTGGCGCGCCATGCCGCGCAGAAAACCCTGGTGCAGGGCGTGTACGTCGATGTCGCGGGCGTCCGGTTCCTCGATGGCGCCGCACAACTGGTCAGCGCGCAGGCAGGGCACCCGCGCCACCGCCTGCTCGGCATCGATCAGTGTCACGTTGGGCGACTGGCTGCGGAAATCGTCGTACACCTGGCGCAGCAGTTCCTGCTGGTCTGGCGTGGCGATATACAGCACGCCGCGCGGGCTGAGCAGCGGATAGTCGGTGAACCCCTGCGGCGGGTGTTCGTAGAAATCGCGGCTGGCGCGCGTCAGCGCCTGGATCTGCGGCGTGCCGTAGGTCTCCATGAACATCGCCGCCGAGCGGCCGGTGGAGTGGTAGCCGGGCTGGGCCTCGCGTTCCAGCACCGCCACGGAGGCCGCCGCGCTCAGGCGGTAGGCCACGGAGGCGCCGGCGATGCCTGCGCCGATGACGGCGTAGTCGTAGATGGGGTCTGCGGTCATATTGTCGGAAGCGAGAATTCTCTTATTTGATAATTCTCGGATACGATAGTGGCTGAGCGCGAGCCCGGTAATAGGGGTTGTCCCGATGCCCGTAAAATCGCGGCCATGCTCTCTACTCAAGTCATCGTTGCGCTGCTCGTGTTGCAGCTTGCCCTGGTCATTCCGCTGGCCGCCGTCGTCATCCAGTTGTTGCGCTTGGTCCATTGGCGCTTTCGCGCCGATCCCCAGACTCGCGGCGATCGCCCGCACTTCACCGGCCCGGTGCTGGCGCTGGTGTTCAGCGCGCTGGCCGCCAGCGACTTCATCGGCTTCGAGCCGTTCAAGACCGTGTCCGAACTGAACCCCGTGCCGATGGCCGCGCGGGCCTACTTCACGGTGGGCATGCTGGCGCTGGCCGTGTGGTGCTGGGCCTATGCCGGCGCGATCCGGGCACGGATCCGTGGCATGCTGGGGTTGCGTTGAGCGCTTCGCAGACGGTGTTCAGGCCGCCCACAACGCTGGCTTGAGCACCATCAGGAAATACACCGCCACCATCGCCAGGAAGGCCGGGTAGCCCAGCATTTCCCACCACCGCGCAAAGCGCCAGTAGCGCGCGGGCAGCGCGGCGGCGCCGCCTGCGTGCGCCGCGCCCGCCATCCTGGCCATTTCATATTGCAGCCACACCACCGGCAGCCAGCACGCGCCCGCCAGCAGGTACAGCCCGATCGACAGGCCGAGCCAGGGCGCGGTCCATGACCAGCCCGCCATGTGCGCCAGCCACAGGCCGGACAGCGGCTGGAAAATCACGGCCGGCGTGGTGAACCACAAGTCCGCCCGCACCACCAATCTGGACACGGCCGCGATCGCGGGAATCGATCCGGTGCGATTGGCGAAGAATAAATAGAAGGCCGTGCCGAAGCCCGTGCCCACCAGCAGCACCGACGACATGATGTGCAGGGCCTTGATCGTGAGATACCAATTCATGGCTGGGTTTCCTCGCTGAGCAGCATGAGTAAAAGGGCAAGCACGGCCACGTTCTTCAGGACCGGGCCAAAGGGATGCAGCAGGAATGCGGGCGAGGTCACGGCGATCACCCCGGAATAGGCCAGCACCAGTGCGGCCTGAAACTTCCACAGGCGCCGCCCGGGGCGCCAGAGCGTGGCAATGCCCAGGATGCAGTCCAGCGCCGCGGCGCCATACAGCGCCACGAGCGCGGCCACGCCGGTCAGGCCGACGGGCGCCAGCAGCGCCAGGCTGCCGTCCACGGGATAGAGCAGGGCGCTGCACACGGCCGTCCATAACCAGATCAGCGCCAACGCGGCGCGCATCATGGCCGGGCGCCACGCGGCCAAGGCTTGCTGGCGCAGCGCGGGCGCGGCCGTTGCGTCGATGAATGTCTCGATGCCGGCGGGCGGGCGTCCCAAGGCCCGGGCCGTTGACGCGGCGTCGGCCGTGTTGCCTGCCTGCAGCATCCGCCACGTGTCGCGGGTGAGCAGCGAGCCGGGCACGTGATGCAACAGCGTCGCCACTGCGCGGATCAGCCAGGCCGGCACGCCGAACTGCCAGGCCGGGGCGAAGCCCAGCGATGCCCGGTACGCCGCCAGCATCTGGCGGTACTCGACCTCGGCGCCGCCCACCAGGTCCAGCACGGCCGGGCCGTCTTGCGGGCCACGCAACAGCCGCGCGACGATCTCGGCCAGCTCATCGACATGGATCGGGCGCAGCCGCTGATGCCCGCCCGCCGGCACTGGCTGCACGGGTAGCGATGCCAGCGCCCGGAAGAACCGGGCCGACGCGCCCTGTGCGCCATACACCAGCGCGGGCCGCAGGATGTGGTGCGTGACCGGCAGCGATTGCAGGTGCCGGTCGGCGGCGCGCTTGCTCTCGAAGTAAGGGGTGACGCCGGTCTCGGCGCCCAGCGCCGACAGCTGCACGATGCGCCGCACGCCGGCGCGGCGGGCGGCGTCGAACAACGCGATCGGCGCGCGCCGGTGGATCCGGTCGAAGGTGGCGTCGCCGCGCTCGACCAGGATGCCCACCGCGTTGACCACCACATGGATGCCGCGCAGGCGGTCGGTCCAGGCGGCCGGGTCGGTGTCGGCCTGGTAGTCGATGGCGATCTCGTCGGGCTGCGATGGCCGCCGCACGCCCTTCAGGATCCGGTGGCCATCGCGCGCCAGCGCCTCGCACAGGGCGCGGCCGACGAAACCATGGGCGCCGCAGACCAGGATGTTCATACCGATGCCCTCGCAGGAAGATGCACGATGGATTCTTTCGTTTCTGTTATTTCTGTATAGACAGAAATAACTATTTAAAAAAAGGGCGGGTGGGTCCGCCCGCGTGGTCAGTGCTTGGTCCGCCGCATGGTCTTGCTGATCTTGGCGCCCATGCCCAGCGTCTTCATCAGGGTGTCGGGTTTCATGCGCAGCATTTCGTCGGACCAGGTCGTGAGGATTTCCATGAATTCCAGCGTTTCGCGCACGCGCTGCTCGGTGACGCGGCTTTCGTTGGCCATTTCGGGGCTGGCCAGGCTGTCGCGCAGCACGCTCAGCGTGGGGTCGATCTCGCGCTGGCGGCGGCCTTCGACGATCAGCTTGAACAGTTCCCAGATGTCGGTGGACGTCTCGAAGTGGTCGCGGCGGTCGTCCATGACGTGCACCACCTTGGCCAGGCGCCAGGCCTGCAGCTCTTTCAGGCTGTTGCTGACGTTCGAGCGCGCCACGCCGAGCGTGTCCGCGATTTCCTCGGCGGGCAACGGGCGGCCCATCAGGTAGAGCAGGGCATGGATCTGCGCCACGGTGCGGTTCACGCCCCAGCGCGAACCCATTTCCCCCCAGTGCAGGATGAAGCGTTCGGCGATCGGTGTCAGTTTCATGGCGCCACTGTAGGAGGTTTCTGTTATTTCTGTCAAGACAGAAATAACAGAAACCGAATCCTCCGGTACGCTAGGCGTTTTCGTCTGACAGGGCCCGTGCAATGACCCGGCAAGACTATCAAGACACCCTGCGGCGCGTGCTGGACGCGCATACCGGTACCGCGTTGCGCACGCTGGCCGGCCTGTTCCCGCGTTTGCCGGCGAAAGCGCGCGAGATCCAGTTCGGCATCTTCCCGGACCAGGACGGCGAGGGCACGTTTTCCGTGGTCATCGGGCTGGACGGCCCCGACCTGTACGTGCTGAACAAGGCCATCGACGGCTACCGCCACGTGTTTGACGTGGTCCATGGCGAGAACGGCGTCACGCCCCGGGTGCCCTTGTTCGCGCGGGAACCGGACTTCTGTGTGCAGGATGCCATTGCCGACACCGCCGCGGATTGGGTGCAGGCGCTGTGGGAGCAGGGCGGCCGGGCCGTGTCGCCGCTGCCTGCCTGCATCTATGCCGACGAGGATTACGGCACGACCTTGCCCCGCAGCCTGCCGGCCGATTCGGCAGGGACGTGAAGGGCGGCTACTGGCTGGCCTGCGCCAGCGCCCGCTGCACGGCCGGCCGGGCAGCCACGCGCGCCAGGTAGGCGGTCAGCTTGGGAAAGGCCTTCAGGTCCACGCCGTCGCCTTCCAGCCAGCTGCCGATCGTGTAGAGGTAGCCGTCTGCCACGGTGAACTGATCGCCCGCGACCCAGGGGCCGGCGATCTGCGATTCCAGGTAGGCGGCGCAGGCCGTCATGGTCTGCGGCACCTTGGCGCGCATGGCGTCGTGCGCGGCGGCGTCGTCCGCCCAGCGGGCGCCGCGGCGCTTGTGGGCGTGGGCCACGTGGGCGGTGGACGCCAGGTAGCTGTTCAGTTCCTGCATCTGGGCGAACGCATACGGGTCGTTCAGCGGCGCCAGCCTGGCCTCGGGAAAACGCTGCGCCACGAAGGTCAGCAGCGCGGGGGTCTCGGTCAGCACGCCGTGCTCGGTCTTGAGCGCCGGCACGCGGCCCTTGGGATTCACCCGCAGGTAGTCGGGGCTTTGCTGCTGGCCGGCGGCAAAGTCCAGCTTGACGACGTCGAAATCGGCGCCCGCTTCCTGCAGGGCGATGTGGGTAGCCAATGCGCAGGTACCCGGTGCGGTGTAGAAGGTCCAACGAGACATGTGCGTCCTCTGGGAGCGTGCGGAAGGAAGCCGCCATTATCGCCAGAACGCGTCCGCGGGACGCGGCTTTTCGGCGCGGCAATGATGATGCGCTGCGGCATTCCCGGCGGCGGCGTCAACGCGCCCGGGCCGCCAGCGGCGTGCGCGCCAGGAAGCGGTCGAACGCCGCCAGGAACGCCGTTTCCACCGCGCTCAGCTTGCGCTGCTTGTGCCAGGTCAGGAACACGTCGATCTCGGCGACGCTGTCCTGGGGCGGCAGGCGCCGCAGTTCGCCATTGACCACGTCCTGCGCGATCAGGTGTTCGGGCAGGAAGCTCAGGCCGATGCCGGCCACCACCATGCGGCGCACTTCCTCCAGATGCGGCGAGGTGCCGACGATGCGACCGGTAAAGCCCTGCTGGTCGCGAAAGATCGTCAGCGGCGACAGCGTGTCGCCGATCTGGTCGCTGGCGAAGCACACGAAATTCTGGTCCAGCAGGTCTTCGATGCCCACCCGCGGCCGCGAAAACAGCGGGTGGCGGCGCCCGCACACCACGGCGTACTGGTGGCGCATGAACAGCAAGCGTTCCAGGGCTTCGACCGGCTTGCGGCACAGGCAGATGCCCAGCGCCGGCACGCGTTTGGCCAAGGCGTCCAGGATGTCCGCGCTAGGCTGCATCTCCATGTGGAATTCCACCTTTGGATAGCGCTGGTGGAAGTCGGCCAGGAAATCGTCGTACGGCGTGCTCTGGATGCGGCTCATGACCAGCAGCCGCAGCGTGCCGGCGACCTCGGCCTTGTCCTGGGTGGCAGCGTTTTCGATGCGCGCCATGGTGCCATACATGTCGCGGGCAATGGCGTAGATTTCCTCGCCCAGTCCGGTCAGGCGGAATTCGCCGTTGCGCCGGTGCAGCAGCACGCCGCCCACCGCGTCTTCCAGCCGCTTGAGCGCCTGGCTGACCGCCGGCTGGCTCAGGTGCAGCGCCTGCGCCGCCCGGCCCACGCCGCGCGCCTGCACCACGAACATGAACGTGCACAGCAGGTTCCAATCCATGCGCTCGGGCGCCAGCGGCAGGGTGGCGGAGCGGACGGCGGGGCGGACGGAAGGGTCGGCGGAAGGATCGGCGAAAGGGTCGGCAGCGGGCGGCATGGCGGAATGACGGCAAGCGGAACGAAAGGGCCGGGCCCGCCGCGCCGGCCCCGGGGATTCAGGCGCCGGCCAATCCAGCGAAGAACCGCGCGGCGTTGGACTCCAGACCCTCGATATAGTAGCCGCCTTCCTGCACGATCAGGGTGGGCAAGGCCAGGCCGCCGACCTCGCGGCCCAGCCGCTCGAAGCCGTCTTCCGACACCGCCACCATCGCTTGCGGGTCCTTTTCGAAAATGTCGAAGCCCAGCGACAGCACCAGCACGTCGGGCTGGAATTTTTCGATGGCGGCGCGCGCTTGCGCCAGGCGGTCGAAGAACACCGCTTCCGGCGAGCCGTGCGGCATCGGCAGGTTGACGTTGTAGCCGTAGCCTTCGCCGGCGCCGCGCTCGTCCTCGAAGCCCGCCACCACCGGATAGAAATTTTCGGGGTCGCCGTGGATCGATACGTACAGCACGTCGCTGCGTTCGTAGAAGATGTCCTGGATGCCCTGGCCATGGTGCATGTCGGTATCCAGGATCGCCACGCGGCCGTACGTGCCGCGCAGGCGCTGCGCGGCGATGGCCGCGTTGTTCAGGTAGCAGAAGCCGCCCGCCGCATCGCGCCGCGCATGGTGGCCGGGCGGGCGGCAGATGGCGTAGGCATGGCGGTCGCCGGCCGCGACCCGGTCGGCGCCGGCAATGGCGCATTGCGCCGCCCAGTAGGCCGAGCGCCAGGTGTTCGGCCCCACCGGGCAGCTGCCGTCGGCCAGGTAGCGGGCCGCCTGCGCCAGCACGCCGCGCAGGGCGTTGGGCTCGCGCACGAACACGTTTGACACGACCTCGTCGCCCCAGTCCTCGGGCAGTTTTTTCCAGTCGGCATGGGCGTTTTGCAGGAACTGCAGGTAAGGCGTCGTATGCACGGCGGCCAGGGGCTCGATGCCGTGGTCCGCCGGCGCCTGCACGTCGAACCCCAGGTGGCGGGCGGCCTGCGCCAGCGCGTCCAGACGCGACGGCACTTCCTGCGGCGTGCGCATCTTGCCGCGCGAGAAGTAAGTCTGCGGATGGTGCAGCTTCTGATCGTCGTGAAAAAACGCCTTCATGCTTGATGCCCCTTCAGTTGGAATTGAACGCGGCGCTGGCCGTATGCGCCCAGCAATAGCACGGATACCAGCGACAGTAGCGAAATCACCGAGAACAGCAGCGCCAGCGGCCACCACTGACCTTTGAAATTCTCGGCCAGCACCGTGCCCAGCATCGGCGTCAGGCCGCCGAAGATCGCGCCCGACAGCTGGTACGCCATCGAAATCCCCGTGTAGCGGATCGCGGTCGGAAAGCTGTCGCTGACAAAGCCCGCGATCACCGCATAGTAGGCCCCCATGAACAGCACCGCCACGCCGATGCCCAGGGTGATCGAACCCAACGAGCCCAGGTCCACCAGGTTGAACATCGCGTACGGCGTGAATATCGACACGAGCGAGGTGGCCACCAGGAACCGCAGGTTGCCGACGCGGCTGGCGATGTACGCGGCCAGCGGCGTGATGAAGAACTGCATGATGGACACGACCAGCAGGCAATCCAGGATCACCGCGCGGTTCAGGCCCACGTACTGCGTGGTGTAGGCGATCATGAACGTGCTGGTGAAATAGAACCCGGCGATGCCCAGGACGTTGGCGCCTACCGCCATGGCCAGCAGTTTGGGCGCGCCGGTCAGCACCTGCGCCAGCGGGGTGCGTTCGGGTTTGGAACGCTGAGCCTGGGCGCGTTTTTCTTCCAGGAAGTCGGGCGATTCGTTCACGCTCAGGCGGATCACGAAGCCCACCACCAGCAGCACGGCCGAGAACAGGAACGGCACGCGCCAGCCCCAGGACAGGAACGCCGCGTCATCCAGCCCCGTCACCAGCTTGAACATCAGCATCGACAGGATCAGGCCGGCCGGGCTGCCCAGCTGCGCGAACGAGGCGAAGAACGTGCGCTTGCGCTTGTCGGGCGAATGCTCGCCCGCCATCAGCACCGCGCCGCCCCATTCGCCGCCCACCGCCACGCCCTGCACAATGCGCAGCAGCACCAGCAGGATAGGGGCCCACACGCCGATGGACGCGTAGGTCGGCAGCAGGCCGATCAGCACCGTCACCGAACCCATCATCAGCAGCGTGATGACCAGCGATTTCTTGCGCCCGATGCGGTCGCCGATGTGGCCGAAGATCGCGCCACCCAGCGGCCGCGCGAAAAAGCCCACGGCGAACGTGCCGAACGCCGCCAGCGTGCCGTAAAAACCCGTCGCCGACGGGAAGAACAGCTTGCCGAACACCAGCGCGGCGGCCGTGGCGTAGATATAGAAGTCGTACCACTCGATCATCGTGCCGACGAAAGCGGCGGTGGACGCGCGCACCGGCTGGTGGCCCGTCTTGGAATTTCCCCTCATGTTTATCTCTCTGAAAGTGGGTTGAGGTTGCTGCGTCAGTCGTTATACGCGCGCACCCACCATAAGAAAAATTCTGAATTCTTATTCGCGAAATTCAGCGAATTTATGAGTGAAAACCCTAGGTTTGCAGGGAGATGCCGGCAAATGGGGTGGCCGGATAGCGCAACGGCCCGCAAGCCGGGCCGTTGTCGCTTGCAGAGGGCAGCAGGGCCACTAGGGCCTATTCACACTAGAAGGCGCCTCGCATGAGTACCCAAATGAGTGACTATCAAGGCGCGAAGCGCAGTCGTGGCCGGCCCCCGGCGAGCATTCGCAACGCTGAGAGGCGCTCATTTGGGTACTCACCCTTCGGGCAGGCCGGTAATCGGGCGCCAGGCGTCGTTGCGCTCACCTTGCGTGGCACAGCCACGCGGCGGCGACCGCGCCTAGCCTGGCGCCCGATTACCGGCCTGTGCGAGGCGCCTTCTAGTGTGAATAGGCCCTAGCGCTGAGTCCCCGCCGGTGCCTCCTGCGCGGGGCATTGCAGCGGCCGCGGCAGCGCCTCGCGGATCGCCGCCATCTTGCGCGGCGAATCCGCCAGCACCCCATCCACGCCCAGGCAGGCCGCCGCCAGATAATCGGCCGCGTCGTTCACCGCGATCGCCACGATCCGCACCTGCGCCGACCGTTGCCGAAAACACCCCACCGACGCAGGCGACCACAGGGTCGCGTTCACTTCCGAGCGGCCTTCGCCCAGCGTGAACTTTTCGGTCACCGTCACCTTGCGATGCAGCTCGAACGCCGTCCACGCCGAGGCGGCGGGCGGGTCGACGCAGCCGCCGCCCAGGTCCATCTGCAGCAAACGCTGGCGGGTCGCGTCGCGCGACTCGAACAGGCGCGCCTGCGGGTAGGCCGCAAAACTGTGCTGGTAACCGGCTTCGGTGGAATAGATCACCACGCGCGGCCAGGCCTGTTCCTCGGTCAGCACGCGGGCCACTGCCTCGGTCTGCGGCGCGGCGGGCAGGGCTTTCATATCCAGGATGACCGGCAGCGTCGGCGGAATCGCGCGCAGGGCCTCGCGCAGCGTCGGGATGCCGGCGGGATGCTCGCGATAGGGAAATACGTCGCCGCCGGCGCCTGGCTGCCGGAACGTCCAGCCCGCATTGACCCGCGCCAGCTCGGCCGCTGTGCGGCTCGCGACGGGGCCGCGTGCATCGGTCAGCGCCGACAGATCCGCCGGGCGATACAGCACGGGCACGCCGTCGCGACTGAGCTGCACCGTCAGCCACAAGGCATCGGCGCGATGCGCGACCGCCTGCCGGATCGCCTCAAGCGTATTCTCGGGCGCATCGCCCGTGCCGCCGCGATGCGCGATGATCATCGGCAGCCTGGCGGCGGGCGGGGCAGGGGGAGGGGCTACGCAGGCACTGAGCAGGGCAGCGCAGAGCGGCAGCAACCGGGCAGGACGAATCACATGCGGCACGGAAATCCCTCCCTATCGGCGGCTTTGAATTCCAGCGGCCCGACAAGCGCGCCGGTATGAAAGTCCACGATTTCTCCGCCATGGGTCAATAGCCGGTCGCCGAACCAATCCGACGCTAGCCGCGCAGGCGGTCCGCGATGCCGCAGCACGGCGTTCTCGACCGCGCCCGTACGGGCGTCGACGATCAGGTCCTCGCCCCAATTGCTGCGCGGCGTCTCGGACAACGGCAGGCACAGATGGGTGCCGCCTTCGTTGAAGTGGATATTGCCGGCCCGGACCTCGCCGTATTCGCCGATGTCGCGCGACCAGAGAACCGCGCCGTCGCGGTCGCAGCACAGCAGGCGGTTATTGGCGCCCGTGACATACAACACCGCGCCGTCATGCGAGAAGCGTACGCGTGAGACCAGGTCGCCCAGCGGGAGCTTGACCTTGCGGATGTCGCCACTGCGGCAATCGACGGCCAGCACTGCGTCGCGCGTGCGTTCGTCCGGGGCCCACAAGCCGCCGTCGACCGGGTCCATGTCGCCGAAACGGGCGTCCAGGTCGCGCGCGATCGGGTCGCTGCATTCGCCTGACTGCAGATCGATCACGACGGGACGCCGCTTGCCGTTGAACGCGCTGGCCAGCGCGTAGCGGCCGGAAGGATCGAAGCGGGTCCAGAAGGACAGGAGCTTGTCGGTCTGCTGCGCCACGGCGCCATCGGCCAGGAAGGTCAGGCGGGTCCGGTTGGCGTTGCGCACGATCACCCAGTTCGCCGAGGCCAGCGCCAGGCCGAGGCCATCGCGCGATACGTCATTGACCACGTCGTCGGCCTGCGCGCCGGGCACCGGCGACAACACGCCGCTTGCAGGGTCATACCGCGTCAGGCGCGGTTCGGGCAGGAAACGGTCGGTCTGGTCGAAAAACACCAGACCACGGCGCACATCTATGTACATCGGGCACTCCGACAGGCAACAGCATCGAACTATATCCTGCCCGGTTTCGCCGTAGTCAGCCGTGTCCGTAGAAGCGGCCGCCAGCCGCTTGCGAGGCGCCGCAGGCGTTGCAGACGATCATGGCGGGTTGCCGCGAGGGGGTGGCCCGGCGTATCGTCTTACGGGGATTGGCCCGGCCGCTGATCCCACCCCCTACTGGAGACCACCATGTTCCCCCTGGAAGTCCTGTTGCCCTATCTGCTCGCCTGCGCCATCGTGGTCATTTCGCCTGGCCCCGACAACATCCTGGCGCTCAGCCGGGGCCTAAGCCAGGGCAGGCTGGCCGCTGCCACCTCATCGCTGGGCGCGGCGGGCGGCATCATGGTGCATACGGTGGCGGCGACCTTCGGGCTGTCGCTGGTGATGCAGACCTCGGAAGCGCTGTTCTGGGGCATCAAGCTGATCGGCGCGGCTTACCTGATCTACCTGGGCGTCAAGGCGCTACGCGCCAAAGACCTGATCACCCTTCGCAAGTCGCATCACCTGCCGCTGCGCAAGGTGCTGGGCGTGGGCTTCTTTTCGAATGTGCTCAATCCCAAGCCGGGCCTGTTCGTGCTGGCATTCCTGCCGCAGTTCGCCGATGCCGGCCGGGGTTCAGTGCAGGCGCAGATGCTGGTCTATGGGGCGATCTTCGCGGTGCTGACGTTCCTGGTCTTCACCGTGATCGGGGCCTTCGCGGCGCGGCTGTCGGGTTGGTTGGTGTCGCGTCCGGCGGTGGCGGCCCGGTTGAACACGACGGCGGGTCTGACACTGATCGGCGCGGGCGTGCTAGTGCTGTCGGTCAAGTCTGGCAAGCACTAGCATGCCCGGTCAGCCCAGCCAGGGCGCCGCGACCGGCGTCCATAGGGCGCGCCCCGCCGGCGACCAGAAAGCCACGAACAGGGCGATATTCAACACGACCGTGATCCAGTAGCCCATCCGGAACGGCCGTTTCACGGACTTGTGGCGCAGCCATCGTTGCGCCAGCAGCGCGCCGGGCCAGCCGCCGATCAGCGCCAGGCCATGCAGGGTTCTTTCGGGAATCCGCCATCGCCCGGCGCGGGCCAGCGCCTTGTCGCGAGCATAGATGCCGAAGGTGATCAGGCTGAGCATCAGGTAGGCCAACCCTACCCACAGCGGTACGTGCCAAAGATAGACGGCCAGGGCGTAGGCCATGCAGCAGGCCAGGATGAAGAGGGGGCCTTTCATTGGCGGCCCGTCTTGACGCGATGGCTTGCCGTGACGCCGCCGCCGAGGCGGGTCAGGGCGTCCATTGCGGTCGATTGCAAGTCCGGTTCATGGCCGTGAGTGTAGCGTCCGGCTGTCGGCGTCAGGCGTCCAGCCCCGCCCGCCGGATGCGTACCGGCACCGACTTGTACGACGGCGTGCCGCTATCCTTGTCGATATAGTCCAGCGGCACCAGCACGTTGGCTTCGGGGTAATAAGCCGCCACCGTGCCGCGCGCGATGCTGTATTCGATGGCGGTGATGTGCTTCAGGACCAGCTTGCGGCCGGTGGACTCGGTTTCGATGTCGACCAGGTCGCCATGTTCCAGGCCCAGCGCCGCCAGGTCGTCGGGGTGCATGAACAGCACGTCGCGTCGGCCGAAGACGCCGCGGTAGCGGTCGTCCAGACCGTAGATGGTGGTGTTGTACTGGTCGTGGCTGCGTATTGTGACCAGCGTGAAGACATCGTCGTCCCAGGCCGCGTAGCTTTCGCGCACCCCCGGAAAGACCGAGAACATGGCCTTGCCCGTGGCGGTGGGCCAGCGGCGCTCGGTGGGCGGCAACGGCATGCGGAAGCCGCCCGGCACGCGGATGCGCGCGTTGTAGTCGTCGAAACCCGGGATGGTGCGTTCGATCAGGGCGCGGATGCGGTCGTAGTCTTCGACCAGGCCCAACCAGTCGATCTTGCTGCCCAGCAGCGTGGCGCGGGCCATGCCGGCCACGATGGCCGGCTCGGAACGCAGGTGCCGCGAGGCCGGCTTGAGCCCGCCGGCCGAGGCGTGCACCATCGACATCGAATCCTCGACCGTGATCGACTGCGCGCCTGTCGCCTGCACGTCCTGCTCGGTGCGGCCCAGCACCGGCAGCAGGAACGTCTCGCGTCCGACCAACAGGTGCGACCGGTTTAGCTTGGTACCCAGGTGCACGCTCAGGCGCAGCTGTTTCATCGCCTCGAAACAACGCTCGGGGTCGGGCATCGCCATGGCGAAGTTGCCGCCCAGGCAGATCAGCGCCTGCACGTTGCCGGCGACCATGGCCTGCATCGCCTGCACCGCGTCGTGGCCGTGCTCGCGCGGCGGTGAAAAGCCGAATACGTCTTCCAGGTTGCGCAGGAAACTCTCGCTGGGCTTTTCGGTGATGCCGACCGTGCGGTTGCCCTGCACGTTGGAATGGCCGCGCAGCGGGCAGATGCCGGCGCCGCGCTTGCCGATGTTGCCGCGCATGAGCAGCAGGTCGGCGATCAGCCTGACGTTGGCGGTGCCCTTGTTGTGCTGCGTGATGCCCATGCCGTAGGTGACGATGGCCGCCTTGGATTTGGCGTAGGCCTCGGCCACCTGTTCCAGGCTGGCCCGGGGCAGGCCGCTTTCTTTTTCGATGTCCGCCCAGGCGGTCGCGTTCAGGTCGGCGGCCAGGGCGTCCAGGCCCTGCGTGTGCTGAGCGATGAAGTCGTGGTCCAGCGCGTCCCCGCGCGTGGCGTCCAGCGCCAGCAGCGCTTTCATGATGCCCTTGAGCGCGGCCGCGTCGCCGCCGGCCTTGACCTGGTAGTAGGTCGAGGCGATGTCGGTCGACCCGTAGGTGGCCATTTCGACCAGGTTCTGCGGATCGGCGAAGCGCTCCAGCGCCCGTTCGCGCAAGGGGTTGAAGACGATGATCGGCACGCCGCGGCGCGCGGCTTCGTGCAGGGTGCCCATCATGCGGGGATGGTTGGTGCCCGGGTTGTGCCCGATCGAGATAATGAAATCGGTATGGTCGAAGTCTTCCAGCGACACCGTGCCCTTGCCGATGCCGATGGACCGCGGCAGGCCGACGCTGGTGGCCTCGTGGCACATGTTGGAGCAATCGGGGAAGTTATTGGTGCCGAATTCGCGGGCGTACAGCTGGAACAGGTAGGCCGCTTCGTTCGAGGCGCGGCCCGAGGTATAGAACTCGGCCTGGTCGGGCGAGTCCAGCTCGCGCATCACCTGGCCGATGCGGGCAAACGCGTCTTCCCAGGACACCGGGCGGAACGTGTCGCTGCCGGCGTCGTAGGCCATCGGATGGGTCAGCCGGCCGAAGTTCTCAAGTTCATAGTCCGACAGCTGCAGCAGCGACGAGACGGTGCGCTGCGCGAAGAACTCGGGCGTCACCCGCTTGCTGGTGGCTTCCCAGGTGACGGCCTTGGCGCCGTTTTCGCAGAATTGGAAGGTCGAACGGTGTTCCTTGTCCGGCCAGGCACACCCCGGGCAGTCGAACCCGGTCGGCTGGTTGGTCCGCATCAGCAGGACGGGCGCTTCGATCAGCTCCATCTGCTGGCGCACCGCCTGGGCAGTGGCTTTCAAGGCGCCCCAGCCGCCGGCGGGGCCGTTATAGGGACGAATGCCCGGTACGTCGCGTTGTTTGCTCATCTCTCATCTCCTGTGGGCAGCAGGCCCGACACCCGCATCGGCGGTCTTGCAACAGCCCAAGGCCCTCTGCGGCCAAGGTTGACAGCCTGCCTGGGCCCGCCGTGCCGCGCCAATCGTTTGCTTGAATTTCGTGATAACCGTGGATTATCACGGGCCCAGGTTCAGGGGCTGGTTCAGGGCCGTTTCCATGTCCAGGTTGGACGCGATCTGCCAGGCGGCCTCGGACAGAGCGGGTTGCGGCTTGCGCCGCAGCCGCACCAGACATACGTCTTGCGCGTATTCCGGCGTGATCGGGTGGACCCGCAGGCTGGCGCCTTCGTGCCGGGTCGGCAGCGCGCTCAGCGGCATGATGCTGAAGGCGCGGCCGCTTTCGCATTCGGCCAGCAGCACGCGCATGTCGTTGGTTTCCAGCACGACCTCGGGCACGGCGCCGACGGATTGAAAGCGTTCTTCCAGCGTCTGCCGGTTCTGCATCTCGCGGCTGAGCAGGCACAGGGGCAGCTCGGCCACCTCGGCCCAGCCCAGTTCGCGCGGCAGCGACGCCTGCGCGTCAGCCACCAGTACATAGCGTTCGGCAAACAGCGGCAGCACGTCGTAGCCGTCGCCGGACACCGACCGGTCATACACCATGCCTAGCTGGATATCCTGGGATTTCAGGCGTTTGAGGATTTCGGGGGTGCTCAGCGTGGCCACTTCCATCGACAGCTGAGGCAGGATCTCGCGGTACTGCGCGCTGAGCAGGGTGGCGGCGTGGCCGGCGGTGGGGATCACGCCAATGGCCAGGCGGCCCTTGGGCACGCTGCGGATCAGCCCGGCCTCCTGGCGCAGGCCTTCCAGCGACGTCAGCATCTGCCGCACCCACTGGATCACGCGCTCGCCTTCCGGCGTGATGCCCTGGAAGCTGCGGTTGCGCCGCACGATGGTGATGCCCAGTTCGCGTTCCAGCTCGCGGATGCCGTTGGACAGCGCCGGCTGCGACACGTGGCAGGCTTCGGCGGCCCGGCCGAAATGCCGGTGCTTGTCCAGGGCGATCAGGTAATTGAGTTGGCGGATGAACATGGCGCGGCGGCAGGGGCGTGGGCAGCCAAGGATATCTGAAATGCAAGCCCATGAAGACAGGCCGCGAACGCCGCCACGGATGCGCCGGTTTCAGGGCGCCATCGCCTCGCGCGCCAGCCGCGCCACTTCCTGGGCGACGCCTTTGCGTTCGCTGTAGCGATCGGTCAGGTAGTCGCTGCGGTCCCGCACCAGCAGCGTGAACTTGACCAGTTCTTCCATCACATCGACGACCCGGTCGTAATAGGGCGACGGCTTCATGCGGCCGGCGTCGTCGAATTCCTGGAACGCCTTGGCCACCGACGACTGGTTCGGAATCGTCACCATCCGCATCCAGCGGCCCAGCACGCGCAAGGCATTGACCGCATTGAACGACTGCGAACCGCCCGCCACCTGCATCACCGCCAGGGTGCGGCCCTGGGTCGGGCGCACGCTGCCGGTTTCCAGGGGCAGCCAATCGATCTGGCTCTTGAATACGCCGGTGATGGTGCCGTGCCGTTCCGGGCTGCACCACACCTGTCCCTCGGACCAGAGCGACAGCGCGCGCAGTTCCACCACTTTGGGGTGATCGGCCGGCGCGCCGTCGGGCAACGGCAGGCCATGGGGATCGAAGATGCGAGTCTCGGCGCCGAGGCGGGTCAGGATACGGGCGGCTTCCTCGGTCAGCAGGCGGCTGTAGGAACGCTCGCGCAGCGAGCCATACAGCAGCAGGATGCGCGGCGGGTGCGCGGCGCCGGTGACCAGGGACAGCTTGTCGTGGCTGGGGATGTCCAGCTGGGTTTCGTCCAGGCTGGGCAGGTCTGGGTCATCGGGAAGGGAATATGTCGTCATGGCAACTCGTGGCTAAGGGAATCGTTGAAGCTCATTTACATTATTCGATATTTCAAATAAAGTCGAATAATGGATATGAAAACTGCCGTGCAAGCCTTGGCCGCGATCGCCCACGAATCGCGCCTGACCGTCTATCGCCTACTGGTCCAGGCGGGCCCGGCGGGGCTTTCCGCCGGCAGCCTGGCGGAAAAGACCGGCATTGCGCCGTCTTCGCTGTCGTTCCACCTGAAAGAGCTGGTACACGCGGGCTTGCTCACCTCGCGCCAGGACGGGCGCTTTGTCATCTACGCGGCTCAGTACGACACCATGTCCGACTTGCTGGGGTATCTGACCGAGAATTGCTGCGGCGGGCAGTCCTGCGCGCCCGTATCCAAGCGGTAGCGGCCATGATTGCCGCTATCGCCATCTTCGTTTTCACCCTGGTCCTGGTCATCTGGCAGCCGCGCGGGCTGGGCATCGGCTGGTCGGCCAGCCTGGGCGCCGTGCTGGCGTTGGCCGCCGGGGTGGTGCACCTGGCCGATATCCCGGTGGTGTGGCAGATCGTCTGGAACGCCACGGCAACCTTCATCGCCGTGATCCTGATCAGCCTGCTGCTGGACGAGGCCGGCTTTTTCGAATGGGCCGCGCTGCACGTGGCGCGCTGGGGCCGGGGCAGGGGACGCGCCTTGTTCGCGCTGATCGTGCTGCTGGGCGCGGCGGTTGCGGCGTTATTCGCCAATGACGGCGCCGCGCTGATCCTGACGCCCATCGTGATGGCCATGCTGGCGGCGCTGGGCTTCAGCGCCGCGGCGACCCTGGCGTTCGTGATGGCCGCCGGTTTCATTGCCGACACGGCCAGCCTGCCGTTGATCGTGTCGAACCTGGTCAACATCGTGTCGGCCGACTTTTTCGGCATCGGCTTCAATCGCTACGCGGCGGCCATGGCGCCGGTGAATCTGGTGGCGGTCGCGGCTACGCTCGCCGTGCTGTTCCTGTATTTCGGCCGTGACCTGCCCGCGCGCTACGACGTCACGCAATTGAAGGCGCCGTCCGCCGCCATCCGCGATGCGGCCACGTTCCGCGCCGGGTGGATCGTGCTGGCGCTGCTGCTGGTGGGCTTTTTCGGGCTGGAGCCGTTGGGCGTGCCGGTCAGCGCGGTGGCCGCCGCGGGCGCGGCCATCCTGCTGGCCGTGGCCGGCCGCGGCAAGGTCATCAGCACCCGCAAGGTGCTGCGCGAGGCGCCGTGGCAGATCGTGGTGTTTTCGCTGGGCATGTACCTGGTCGTATACGGCCTGCGCAACGCCGGGCTGACGCAGTACCTGGCCGATCTGCTGACGGCCTTGGCCCGGCAGGGTCTGTGGACGGCCACGTTCGGCGCCGGACTGCTCGCCGCGTTCCTGTCATCGATCATGAACAACATGCCCACGGTGCTGGTCGGCGCGCTGTCGATCGACGCCAGCCAGGCCAGCGGGGTGGTCAAAGAGGCCATGGTCTACGCCAACGTCATCGGCAGCGACCTGGGCCCGAAGATCACGCCGATCGGCAGCCTGGCCACCTTGTTGTGGCTGCATGTGCTGCAACGCAAGGGCGTGACGATCCCGTGGGGGTATTACTGCAAGGTGGGGGTCGTGCTGACCTTACCGGTGCTGGCGGCGACCTTGGCGGCGTTGGCGCTCAGGTTGCATTGAGCCGGTATTTCAGGTTGACGCGGTTGCCGCGTTTGGGGGTGCGTTCACGTTCCGGCTGAACGCCACGCCCTAGGCGTCGGCGGGATCGTCATCCAGCAGACGCGCCCCGCGCGCCGATAGCGCCGCGCCGGCGCGGTGGTAGCCGACCACGCTGACAACACTGGCGTGGCCGGTCATCGCCATGATTTCCCCTAAAGCCAGGCCTTGCCGGCCGGCCTCGGTCACGAAGCCCGACCGCAGGCTGTGCGCGGCGTAGTCGCCGTCCAGCCCGGCCTGCGCCGCGCGGTCCTTGACCATGCGGCGCACGGCCTCCGCGCCCAGGGCGCCGCCCACCACGCCGCCCCGGCGCACGCGCCGAAAGAGCGCGCCTTCGGTAATGGCGGCCGCCTGCAACCAGGCATCGAGCGCCGCCGCGGCGCGGCCGACGATGGGCTTGTACATATCGGCGCGGTCAGCGCCTTCCTGGTTGGTCTTGGAATGCGCCAAGACGTATAGGAAGCCTTCGGGCGTGCGGCGCGTGTTCTCCATGGTGGCCCGCACGACCTCCGAGCGGCGCCGCCCGCCGCTGGCCCAGGCGAACAGCAACAAGGCACGGTCGCGCTTGCCGATCAGCGTGTCGTCGCAGGTAGCCAGGATCTGTTCCAGCGGTTCGCGGGTCAGGGCGTCCTTGCGGGCAGGGCGGACCCCGCGCCGGGCGTAGGCGCTGCGGGTGCGCGACATCAGCAACTGTACGGCGCGGCTGTGGCAGGGGTTGGGCAGACCCTGGGTTTCGTGGGCTTCGGACAGCACCGCCAGGCGGTGTTGCACCGTGGCCAGCTTGAACGGCCCCAGGGCGCGCTTGACGCGGGCGGCAACCAGCGCCTCGTCGATGCTGGCGGGCAGGTCGTGGGCCATGCCCGCGCCGGTGGCGTGTTCAACATGGTCGGCGATGAACTGCAAGATCACCTTGACCGGGACTGGCAATTGCAAGGCATGGCCATAGCGCAGGTCGTGCCAGGCGCCCCAATAACGGATGGCGCTGCGGTACGAGGCCAGCGTGTTGTCCGAACTGCCTTCCCGCAGCAGCGACTGCACGGAGGCCGCGCTGTCGCCCAGGCCGTACAACGCGTGGGCCACCGGATCGGCGAGGGCGTCGGAGGCTTGATCGATGGCGGGAGCGGCGGCAGGGGTCGCCCGAGGTGCCGCGCGCCGTGGTGTGCGCGGCAACGCTCTGGACGTGTTTGCCGGCATGGAATCGGGCAGGTTCTGCTCATTGTTGTATTTAATCATATGTATGCTGTAATATATAATACACATACGGGGAATAAGCGCGGATAAGATTTAATTATCCGCCTTTATTTCAATGAATACGAGCCGGGCGCGATAAGCAGGGCGCTCAAAAGGATGCAAGGAACACCATGGCCACCGGAATCCAGGAATCCGACGTCTGGGCAGCAGCCGATGCGCTGCTCAAGGCGGGCGAACAGCCCACGATCGAGCGCATTCGCCTGCACCTGGGGCGCGGCTCGCCCAATACCGTCGGTCCGCACCTGAAAGCGTGGTTCCGGGGCCTGAGCAAACGCCTGGACGCGCCAGGGCAGGGCAGCGGCCTGCCCGAGCCGGTGGCCCGATTGGCCAGCCAGTTGTGGGACAACGCCCTGGAGGCGGCACGCGCCGAATGGGCTGCCGGCGTTGCGGTCGAACGCGAGGCACTGGCGCAGGCTCAGGACGCGCTGCGGACCGAACAGGAAGCCTTTGCCCACGAGAAAGCCCGTGTCGACGCGCGCGAAGCGGACCTCGAAGACGGCATCCGCGCCGCCCGCGCCCAGGCCGCCGGCGCCGAGGACCGGGCCCGCGCCCTGGAAGTCCAACTGCGCGAAAGCATCCGCATCATCGACACCTTGCGCGGCAAGCTCGAGCAATCGCAACTCAACGAACGCGACACCCAGCAGGCGCTGCGCCAGGCCGTGGCCGAGCATCAGGCGGCGCTGGCCGCTACGCAGGAACGCCATGCCACGCACGAACGCCGCTGGCTGGGCGACCTGGACGCGCAGCGCCAACTGGTCAAGAAAGCGCAGGAAAGCCTGGAACAACAGCGCAAGACCGCCTTGCGGGACGCCGCCACCCAGGCCGAACGCCTGGGCGCGCTGCAATCCGAACGCGATCAACTGGCGCGCGACGCCGCCGACGCGCAGGCGCGAATTCAGCATCAGGCCGCCGAGCTGCAAGCCGTCAGGGAAGGGCATGCGGCCGCCCAGGCCAGCCTGCAGCAACGCGGCGACGACCTGGCCGCGCGGATCCACGAGCAACAGACGCAGTTGCAGACCAAGGACCGGCAGATCGAGCTACTGATGCAGGCGGTGGGCCGCTACCAACAGGAGAGCGAGGATCGTGCCGCGCTGCGCCAGGGTAGCGGCAAGCGGGCGGATGCATCGGCCGGCGAAGCCCCGGCAGCCGATGCCGGCGGCAACGACCGCAACCATCCGGCGCCGGCCGGCAAGCGATAGCGCCGCGGCCTTTTCTCGGTACCATCGGGGTCTGACAAGGGGGGCTTTCGATTGAAGACCAAAGGCTATCTTTTCGGCATCGTCGTTTCCTTCGCGCTGGCGGGATTCCTGGCCTTTTTGGGCTTGGTGTTCGTCACCGCCGACAACCTGGGCTGGGGCGCGGTGGCGCTCTTGAGCTATGCGGTGATGTTCGGCGGGCCTTTGGCCATCGTGCTGCTGCTGATCTGGATCGCCTACCTGGTGCGAGACCGGGGCAAGGTGCCGGGCCACATCCATGCCTTGATGTTCTTGCCGACGCTGGCGGCGGTGTTGATCGTGCCGGTCGATGACGCCATCCGCCAAAGCCGCTCAGACAGTTTTCGCAAGGAAAACCCAGCGATCGCCGAAACGCACGTCAACTTGAGCGGCCGCCCGATCGGGCTGGACTTTCGCGAAGCGTCCTCGTCGTCGAGCGGCGGCTCGCAATCCCTGGAACCCGCGTCGGCCACTCGCCACGGGGGTTCCAGCGGGTTTTCCAGCTTCACGCGCTACCCCCGCCCAGGCGCCGCGACCCGCGACGCATTTCCCTACGCGGGCAGCCGGCTCAAGGAAAGCGCTACCCGCTACACCTATTTCAATGTCGACGGCACGCCCGCTGGCACGTCGCTGCCGCTGCTGCACCTGCCATATCCCGACATTGCCACGCTGGTATCGGCGTACGCCTATGGCGAGGCCGCGTTGGTCGTGCATCAGTATTTCCATTACCCCGACCACGTCGAGGTGGCGCCGGGCCTGGCGCGCTTTTCCGGCATGGCCGAAGACACAATGGGCTCGGCCCGCATTCCGGGCTTGGCGATCTTCAGCGTGGAAAACTACACCCCCCAAACCATCGTCCGGCTGGAGCTCAACGGCCAAACGCAAGACCTGAGCGGCTTGGCCCGTAGCCTGGCCGGCGGCCCTTGCGATCCGCCGCGCGGCGGCACCCCCGCGGTGCTGGACCTGGACCGGCCGGTCAACGTGCGGTGGCAGACGCTGGAAGAGGCGCCGCGCTGGCACGAGGCGCAGGCGGTCGTGCCGGCCTTCAGCCCGGCCAGCAAGACGGATCCGGACAAGGCCTTGCTGCGCGTGCGCCTGTACTTCCTGCCGGACGGCACGATCGCGGCCGAACGCTACCGGGAAATCCGCACGCGGGGCGAGCTGGCGATTCGCGCCACGGGCGTGCCGGCACCGGCGAAGGCGTATTCCGTCTGCGGCGGGGCCTACGGCAACTACAACCCGCAAACGGTGAAACTGCTGCCCAATTGAAGGGCGCCTTTATCCACCATCGGCCGCGCCATTGGCCTGCGGGCCTCCTGGATAACACGCGCCGCGATCACCGGCAAAGACTGCGCCCCGGCATCCGCCCGATGGGTGCATCCCGACATTATTCGCGATCGGTTCACAGCTGCCAGACGTTGTTTCAACGCCGGTAAGACGGGGACATTCAATGAGCGTGCGAATGCCCAACGCGCGCGGCCTTCGTTGCTGCCTGATTTTCGATCACGTCATTAATTGGATTATCGGAACATTAATTCGAGTATCGAAGCGTCCATTGCTTTGAATATCGGAAGGAAAAGGCTAAAGCCGAAAACCGCGAAAAAATCATAAATAATCGCCGCGCAAGGTCAGGCACTGACTATTAATTCCAGAAATTAATATCCGCCGATCGGCGTGGAGAACGCGATGCAGGAAGCGAAGCCGTTCATGCTCGTCCCCCGTCAACTGACCGTCCTGGTCGGCGCCGCGTTGTTCGGTGGTTGGCCGGGCCCGGGGGTCCAGGCCGCGTGCGTCGCCAGCGGTTCGTCCACCACCTGCAACACCAATGCGCCCAACCCGGCCACGGCGCCGATCGGGCAAGGTCCTTCCACCACCAGCGGCGCATCGGTCACGCTGCAACCCAATGCCAGGCTAGAGGTTGGCAACGCCAGTGCCGTCAGCCTGGGCAACAACGCCGCGATTACGCTGGGCGCCGGCGCGGTCATCTCCAATGTGGCTACGTCCGGCGCGGGCTTGTGGACCGCTGGCAACAACACCGTCGAGTTCGGCTCCAACGGCACCCTGAACATTGCCCAGGGCGCCAAGATCCAGTCGCTGGGCACGCAGACAAACGCCGAGGCCATCAACGTCATGGGCTCGGGCAACACCATCATCAACCGCGGCCTGATCTCCGGGGGCAATGCCGCCGCGATCTGGTTCGAGGACCGCACGGTGGGCGCGGCCAACATCGTGGATAACTACGGCACGATCCAGGCGGGCAACGGCACCAGCAGCAATGTGATCGGCAACAGCGGCAGCGGCAATGTCAATTTCATCAACCGCAGCGGCGCCGTGGTGAACGGCAGCCTGACCTTTGCCAGCGGCAACGATTCGCTGACGCTGTATCCGGGCTCCATCATCACAGGCGGCTTCAATGGCGGCGGCGGCACCAACAGCCTGTTGCTGGCCGGCGACGCGGGCTCCAGCGACACCTTGCCCGGCGCCATCCGCAATTTTCAGTCGCTCACCAAGACGGGCGACGGCAAGTGGACGTTGTCCGGCACGGTCGGCGGCAACGGCGGCGGCACGCCGCTGGCGGTGGCAGTGCAGGGCGGCACGCTGGCCCTGACGGGCGACAACACCAGCTTCAATGGCTCGGTGGTCGTCGACGCGGCGGGCACGCTGGAGGCGCGCGCGCAAAGCCTGCCGCCCAGCGTCACCAACAACGGCCAGGTGCTGTTCAACCAGCCGGACAACGGCACCTATGCGGGGACGATCAGCGGCACGGGCGCTGTCAGCAAGATCCAGGTTGGCATCCTGACGCTGACGGGCGTCAACACCTACCAGGGCGGTACGCGGATACAGGGCGGCGCCGTCGCGGTAGGCGCCGACAGTGCGCTGGGCGCCAGCAGCGGCGGGGTGACGCTGGATGGCGGCGCACTGGCGTTCACCAACAGCTTCAGCCTCTCGGGCAGCCGCAATGTCACCGTTACCGCCAATAACGGCACGCTCAGCGCCAATCCCGGTGTGACGGGCACGGTCACGCAAGCCATTACCGGCCCGGGCGCCCTGACCAAGGACGGCGCGGGCACCGTCGTACTGACCAGCAACGCCAACAACTGGGCAGGCGCCACCACCATCGCCGCAGGCACGCTGCAGCTGGGCAATGGCGGCGCGTCCGGTAATCTGCCCGGCGCCACTGGCATTACCAACAACGGCACGCTGGCCTTCAATCGCAGCGACATGTTCACCTTCGGCAACCTGATCTCGGGCACCGGCGGTATCCGCCAGATGGGTTCGGGCACTACCATCCTGACGGGCAACAACGGCTACGCCGGTCCGACGTCGGTGACCGCCGGCGCGCTGTACGTCAACGGCACGCAGACCGGCACCGGCGCGGCTACGGTGGGCAATGGCGCAACGTTGGGCGGCACGGGCACGCTGGGCGGCAGCGTTACCGTGCAGTCCGGCGGCACGCTGGCGCCCGGCGGCGTGGGTGCCGTGCCGGGCACGCTGAGCATCGGCGGCGACCTGACCTTGCAGAGCGGCTCGGCGTTGGCCTATTCGTTCGGTCAGGCCGGCGTCGTGGGCGGCCCCTTGAACGACCTGACCAACGTCGGCGGCAACCTGGCGCTGGGCGGCACGCTGAATGTACAGACCTCGGCGGGCGGCTCGTTCGACCCCGGCGTCTACCGGGTCATCAACTACGGCGGCGCGCTGAGCGGCACGCTGGCGCTGGGCACGGTGCCGACGCCGGGCAACTATTTCATCCAGACCTCGGTGGACAAGCAGGTCAACCTGGTCAATACCAACGGCCTGACGTTGAATTATTGGGACGGCGCCAGCGCGCTGAACAAGAACAACAATACCGTCGACGGCGGGCCGGGCATCTGGATGGCCAATGGCCCGGGCACCAATGACAATTGGACGGGCATGACCGGCTCGCTCAATGCGCCATGGAGCCAGAGTTCCTTCGCCGTGTTCATGGGGCAGGGCGATACCGTCCGGGTGGACAGCACCACCAATGGCGCCATTCTGGCGCAGGGCATGCAGTTCGCCGCCGATGGCTACACCCTGGTGGGCAACACCGCGACGGATGTGTTGACGCTGGTGGGCGCGGCGGCGGCGGGCGGCGGCCCGAACGAGGCTGTGATCCGCGTGGGCAATGGCGTTGCGGAGGGGGCTGGCTACACGGCGACCCTCTCCGCGACAGTGGCGGGCGCGGCCAAGCTGGTCAAGACCGACCTGGGCACGTTGGTGCTGTCGGGCATCAATACCTACACCGGCGGCACCGCCATCAACGGCGGCGTGCTGCAGGTTGCGCAGGACGCGAACCTGGGCAATGCCGCGGGCGCGTTGTCGCTCAATGGCGGCACACTGCGCGCCACCGGCACTTTTGCCACGGCACGCGCCACCACGCTGGGCGCGGGCGGCGGCAGCTTCGATGTCACCGGCGCCAACGTGCTGACGATGAACAGCGCCATCAATGGCAGCGGCGCATTGAGCAAGCTGGGCACCGGCACCTTGGCGTTGGCCGCGGACAATGTCTATGCCGGCGGCACCACCATTACGGCCGGCACGCTGCAACTGGGCACGGGCGCGGGCGGCTCCGCCACTGGCAGCATCTTGGGTAATGTGGCCAACAGCGGCACGCTGGCCTTCAACCGCAGCAATGCGTATGCCTTCGGCGGCACGATCAGCGGCACGGGAGGCGTCATGCAGATGGGAGCAGGCACGACGACTCTGACCGCGAACAATACCTACACCGGCGGCACCACGATCTCGGCGGGCACCTTGCAGCTGGGCAATGGCGGCACGACCGGCGCCATCCTGGGCAATGTCGTCAACAACGGCGGTCTGGTGTTCAACCGTGGCAACGGCTACGCCTTCGGTGGTGTCATCAGCGGCACCGGCACGGTCAACCAGCAAGGCGCGGGCACCACGGTGCTCAGCGCCAACAATGCCTATGCCGGCGCGACCACCGTGAACGCCGGCGGCCTGTTCGTCAATGGCGACCAGACCGCCGCGACCGGCGCCACCACCGTCAACAACAGCGCGACGCTGGGCGGCAAGGGCGTGATCGGCGGCGACGTCACCTTGACCGGCAACAGCGTCCTGTCCCCCGGCGACAACAGCGCGACGCCCGGCACGCTGACCATCCAGGGCAGCTTGACGCTGGGCAGCGGCACCTCGCTGAACTATGGATTCGGCCAAGCCAACGTGGCGGGCGGTCCCTTCAACGACCTGACCAACGTCGGCGGCAACCTCAGCCTGGGCGGCAAGCTGAATGTGTCGCTGTCGCCGGGCGGCAGCTTCGATCCGGGAATCTATCGCGTCATCAACTACGGCGGCACGTTGTCCAACCCTGGCAGCCTGACGCTCGGCACGTTGCCCGCGGGCGCCGACCCGGCCAACTATTTCGTGCAGACCTCGGTGGACAAGCAGGTCAACCTGGTCAACACCAACGGCCTGACGCTGAACTACTGGGACGGCGATGCCGGCCCCAAAAACAACGGCCAGGTCAATGGCGGCACGGGCACCTGGGTGGCGCCAGGCGGGGTCAACGACAACTGGACCGACGCCAACGGGACGCTCAATGCGCCCTGGAGCCAGGGCGCGTTTGCGGTATTCACCGGGCAAAGCGGCTCGGTGACAGTGGACAGCTCCGCCAATGGCGCGATCCGTGTGCAGGGCATGCAGTTTGCCACCGACGGCTATCTGCTGCTGGGAGCCACCGCCACCGACAAACTGACGCTGACGGGCACGCCCGCGGCCGGTGGCGGTCCAAACGAGGCAGTCATCCGCGTGGGCGCGGGATCGGCCGATGGGGCCAACTACACGGCTATCATCGTGGCCGTGCTCGACGGCGCGGCCAAGCTGGTCAAGACGGACCTGGGTACGTTGCTGCTCCTGGGCGCCAACACTTACCAGGGCGGCACGGCGATCAACGGCGGCGTGCTGCAAGTCATGCAGGACGCGAACCTGGGCGATGCCGCAGGCGCGCTGTCGCTGGATAGCGGCACGCTGCGCGCGGACGGCACCTTCGCCACGGCGCGCGCCACCACACTGGGCGCGGGCGGCGGCAGCGTCGACGTCACCGGCGCCAACGTGCTGACAATGAACAGCGCCATCAACGGCAGCGGCGCGTTGAACAAACTGGGCACGGGCACCCTGGAATTGGCCGGAGACAATGTCTATACCGGCGGCACCACCATCACCGCCGGCACGCTGCAGCTGGGTACGGGCGCGGGCGGCTCCGCCACCGGCAGCCTCCTGGGCAATGTGGCCAACAGCGGCACGCTGGCCTTCAACCGCAGCAACAGCTATACCTACGCCGGCATGGTCAGCGGAACGGGCAACGTCGTGCAGATGGGCAGTGGCACCACGGTGCTGACGGGTACAAACACCTACGCCGGTGGCACCACGATCTCGGCGGGCACCTTGCAGCTGGGCGCGGGCGGCACGACGGGCAGTATCACCGGCAACGTGACCAACAACGGCGCGCTGGTCTTCAACCGCAGCGACACCTCTACCTTCGGCGGTCTGATCAGCGGCGGCGGCACCGTCAGCCAGAACGGCAGCGGCACGACGGTGCTGACGGCCAACAACACCTACACCGGCGGCACCACGATCACGGCGGGCACCTTGCAGCTGGGCGCGGGCGGCGCCACGGGCAGCATCGTCGGCGACGTGGTCAATGCCGGCACGCTGGCCTTCAACCGCAGCGATACCTACACGTTCGGCGGCGTGATCAGCGGCGGCGGCAAGGCCAATCAGCTGGGCAGCGGCACCACGGTGCTGACGGCCAACAACACCTACACCGGCGGCACCACGATCACGGCGGGCACCTTGCAACTGGGCGCCGGCGGAGCCACGGGCAGCATCGCCGGCGACGTTTCCAACAACGGCGCGCTGGCGTTCAATCGCAGCGACATCTATGCCTTCGGCGGGCTGATCAGCGGCGGCGGCAAGGTCAATCAGATCGGCTCCGGCACCACGATCCTGACCGCCAACAATACCTATACCGGGGGCACGACGATCTCGTCGGGCATCCTGCAACTGGGCAACGGCGGCACCAGCGGTTCGCTGCAGGGTGATGTTGTCAACAACAGCCTATTGTGGGTCAGTCGCAGCGACCAGTTGCAACTGAACGGCGTGATGTCGGGCACGGGCGCCTTCGTGCAACAGGGCAGCGGCGTTACCGTGCTGACCGGCAAAAACAGCTACACCGGCATGACGATCGTGGATACGGGGTCGCTGTTCGTCAATGGCGATCAGAGCGCCGCCAACGGCGATACTTCCGTGTTCGCGGGGGGCACCCTGGGCGGCACCGGCATCATCGGCGGCAATGTCATCGTGGGCGGCACGCTCTCGCCCGGGGATACCACCGGCGCGCCGGGCACGCTGACGGTCAACGGCAACCTGACGCTGAACAACCCGGCAACGCTGACCTACAGTTTCGGCCAGGCCGGCGCGGTCGGCGGCCCTCTGAACGACCTGACCATCGTCAAGGGCGACCTGGTGCTGGATGGCACGCTCAACGTCACCACGCCGGCGGGTGGCAGTTTCGACCCCGGCGTCTACCGGATCATCAGCTACGACGGCGCCTTGACCGACAACGGCCTGGCCATCGGCACCATTCCGTCGCCGTCGTTCTCCGTCCAGACCGCGGTGGACAAACAGGTCAACCTGGTCAATACCGCCGGGCTGACCCTCAATTTCTGGGACGGCGCAACGGTGCCGGGCAAGAACAATGGCACGGTCGACGGCGGCAACGGCGTCTGGCAGAACTCGGCCGGCAACAACAACTGGACCAATACCCTGGGCGTGCCCAATGCGCCTTACGCGGATGCGACTTTCAGCATCTTCATGGCGGCGCCCGGCGCCGTCACGGTGGACAACAGCCTGGGCCAGGTGCGCAGCGGCGGCATGCAGTTCGCCAGCAACGGCTACCAGCTGACGGGCGGCGCCATCGAGCTGGCGCCCGACGCCGGCGGCGGCACGACGATCCGCGTGGGCGACGGCAGCAGCCTGGGCGCAGGCTATGTCACGACCTTCAATACGGCGCTTACCGGCGCCTCGCGCCTGGTCAAGACCGATCTGGGCACGCTGGTCCTGAACACCGCCAATACCTACACCGGCGGCACCGAGATCAACGGCGGCACGCTGCAGATCTCCAACGACGCGGCGCTGGGCAGGGCCAGCACGGCCCTGGGCATGAATGGCGGCACGCTGCGCACCACGCAGACCCTCACGCAGTCGCGGCCCATCACGCTGGGCGCCTCGGGCGGCGGCGTGGAGCCCGTGACGGGCACCACGCTGATCGTGACCAGCGACATCGGCGGCGCCGGTTCGCTGACCAAGCTGGGCGGTGGAACAGCCATCCTGACGGGTAACAACAGCTATGGCAACGGCACCCTCGTCAAGGACGGCGTCACGGTCATCAAGGCAGGCACGCTGCAGGTCGGCAACGGCGGCACCAGCGGCAACATCATGGGCATTGTCAGCAACGACGGCATCCTGGCCTTCAACCGTTCCGACCGCTACGTCCAGACCGACGTGATCAACGGCAGCGGGCAGGTGATCCAGCAGGGCGGCGGCACCACGGTGTTCAACGCCGTCAACGGCTATACCGGCGGCACCACGGTGGCGGCCGGCGCGCTGGCCGTGGGCGACGCGAACCATGCGGGCGCGGCGATCAACAGCGGCGGTCCGGTGACGGTGCAGGGCGGGGCGACCTTCGGCGGCTACGGCAGTGTCAAGGGCAATGTCACCAACGCGGGCACGCTGGCCGTGGCCGACGCGTTTCCGGGCCTTGGCGGCGGAGCAGGGGGCTTTGGCATCACCGGCAACCTGATCAACAGCGGCACGGTCAACCTGGCCGGCGCGGCGCCGGGCAATCGCCTGACCGTCACCGGCAACTACCAGGGGGTATCCGGCGTGGTCGCGCTCAATACCGTCCTGGGCGCCGACAATTCCCCGTCGGACAAGCTGGTCATCAGCGGTGGCACCGCGAGCGGCAATACCACGCTGCGTATTACCAACCAGGGCGGCTTGGGCGCGAAGACCACCGGCGACGGCATCCAGGTAGTGCAGGCGCTGAACGGCGCGACCACCGCGCCGGGCGCATTTGCCAGCGGCGGCCTCTACGCCGGGGCGTACGCCTACCAGCTGTTCCGCGGCGGCGTCACGCCCGGCACCACGCAGAACTGGTACCTGCGGTCCGAGCTGATCAATCCGAATCCGGATCCTCGCACCCGCGGAGGCATCGATCCCCCGGGGGTACCGACCTACCGTCCGGGCGTGCCGATCTACACCGAAATCCCGTCGCTGGCGCGTGAGCTGGCGGTGCAGCAGATCGGCACCTTCCATGAACGCCAGGGCAACCAGGACCTGCTGACCGGCACTGGGAGCCTGCCGTCGGGCTGGGCCCGCACCTGGGGCGATCATTTCTCGGAGCGGCGCGACGGCACGGTGCGGCAATCATTCAGCGGCAATATCTTCGGCATGCAGGCGGGACAGGATCTCTATGCCCGTAGCACGGACAGCGGCCACCAGGACCGGTACGGCGTGTTCCTGGGCTATGCCCGCGCCGACGGCAACGTCAAGGGCTTCGCGATGGGCCAGGACAACTTTGCGGCCGGCAAGCTGTCGATCGACTCCTACAGCGTGGGCGGCTACTGGACCCACATCGGCCCCAGCGGCTGGTACACCGATACCGTCATCATGGGCAGCCACCTGAAGGCCAAACCCCGCTCCATGGCGGGCGACTCGTCGTCCACCGACGGCAAGGCCTTCACGGCGTCGGTCGAGGCCGGGCTGCCGATCCCGCTCAAGTCCAATCTGACGCTGGAACCGCAGGCCCAGATCATCTACCAGAACACGCGTATCGACGCGGTGCGGGATTCGGCGTCGGACGTGTCGTTCGCGCCCAAGAATGCGGTGATCGGGCGGGTCGGGGCGCGGCTGCAGGGCGAGTTCCAGGCGGGCGGCACGACCTGGAAGCCTTACCTGCGCGCCGATCTGCTGCATACCCTGGGCGGCAACGACAGCGTCCGCTTCAATGACACCACCAGCATGACGTCGGCGATGGGCGGCACTCAGGCTCTGCTGGGGCTGGGGGTCTCGGTCAAGGCCAGCGATCGCGTCAGCGTCTATGCGTCCACGGGTTACGGCGTCAACCTGGGCGGCGACCGCCGCGAGATGGTGCAGGGCAATGTGGGGGTGCAGATCCGCTGGTAAGCGCGGTAAATGGTGCGGCACAATGTGGGCCAATTCTCCCGCATGCATGCCGACGGACGGCGTGCCGGGCATTCAACGCTGGATGGAGGGTGCCAATTCATGTTCAGCCACGTCACGGTCGGCGTCAGCGACCTGAGCCGCGCGTCGGACTTCTACGATGCGATTCTTGAGCCGCTGGGCCTGCGCCAGCGGCCCGTCACGCCCGACGGCGGACCCGCCGCGCGGTGCTGGATCCTTCCCGGCGCGACGTTGCCGCGCTTTTATGCCTATTCGCCGTTCAATCGGCAGCCGCCCAGCGCCGGCAACGGCAGCATGGTGGCGTTTCTGGCCCCGAACGAGGAGGCCGTCCGCATCGCCCACGCCGCGGGCCTGGTCGCGGGCGGCACGGACGAGGGCGCGCCGGGGCCTCGGCCGCACTACGGCCAGGGCTACTACGGCGCCTATCTGCGCGATCCCGATGGCAACAAGATCCATATTGCCTATCGGGGGGATATCCTCGAAGGCAGATGAAGCACTTCGATGGCCATCGCCTCCTTCAGCGTGGCGATGTCCAGCGGCTTGTGCAGCACCTTCAGGCCACTGGCGTTGGCCGCGCTGATGCCTTGCGGCGAGGTGTCGCCGGTGATGATAAGGGCGGGTACGTCCCATCCCACGGCTTGGCGCACGGCGTGCACGACGTCAATGCCGGTCGCTTCCGCGGCCAGCCGGAAGTCCGTCACGATCAGTTGCGGGGTGGCGTCGTCCAACGCACGCAACGCGTGTTCCAACGAGCGCGCCGCGATGGCGGCATACCCCCAGCTGGCCAGCAGCACCGCCATGCCGTCGAGCACTTGCTTGTCGTCATCGACCACGAGCACCGTGTGTTGCCCCGCGGCTTGCGGCCGCAATGTCATCTGCGCCGAGGGGAGGGGGGCACGAGCGGGCTCGTCCCGATGCGGCAGGCTCACCGTGAAGCAGGATCCCTTGCCATGGACCGAACGCAACCTTAGCTCGGCGCCGATCAGAGCGGCGGTTCTCTTGACGATGGCCAGCCCCAGTCCCAGGCCGTGCTCCCGATCGCGCACGATGTTTTCGACCTGGTAGAACTCCTGGAAGATGCGGTCGAACTGGTCCTCGGCGATGCCGATGCCGGTGTCCAGTACGCAGATATCCAGCGCATCATGCCGACGGCGGCATGCCAGCAGGATCTTGCCGTGTGCTGTGTAGCGCACCGCATTGGAAAGCAGATTCGAGAGCATGTTCTGCAGCAGAATCGGATCCGTATCGGGCCGGACGTCGGTGCGCCGTATTTTCAGCTCGAGCCCCTTGGCGGCGGCGGCCTGGGTGTACTGGTTGGCCAAGGTGTCGAAGGTGTCCTGCAGCCGGAAACGGCGCCTTTCCACCTGGATCACGCCGGCGTCCAGGCGTGAAACGTCCAGCAGTACGTCGAGCAGTTGCGACATGCTCGTCAGCGCCGATTGCAGCCGCTCGGCCAACGTCTCGATGGCGGCACGCTCGATTTTCGGGGCTTGCGCCGCCATGCGCATCGACTCGATGTACAGGCCAAGCGCATGCGCGGGTTGGCGCAGATCGTGGCTGGCCGCCGCCAGGAACTGGGATTTGCTGTGGTTCGCCTGCTCGGCGCGATCCTTCTCCTGGGTCAGTTGACGGACCAGCGCCGCATTCTCGAAGCGCAGCCGGATGGCATCGGACAGCGTGCGTTGCATCACTCGGCAGTAGGCCAGGTTCACGCCCAGCAGGAACAGCGACAGCACGCCCAGCACGGAAAACAGCGGCGTGCCATGCGCGAACGCGCGCAACGCGAAGGGCAGCACCGTGAGCAGGGCGTAGAGGTAGTACGCCGGCCAGAACGCGGACAGCGAGGCCACCGAGCCGCCGGTCATTCCGGCCAGCACGATGCCGAGGTAGACCGTGACAATGGTGTTTTCGGGTGCGAAAAACAGCGGTCCCATCGCCCCCCACAGGCAGCCCGACACCGCCACCCAGAAGACATACTGCCGGCAGCGCCGCGAGGTATCTTCGAGGCGATGCGGGCCGCGGCGCCTGTCTTTCCAGACAAGCGCAACACGTAGCACGGTGAGCAGGTAGACCGCCGCCGCCCATCCCAGCAGATTCCCCCGCGCCACCTCGTCCCACAGCAGGAACACCGACAGACCGGCAACCGCGATGTTGCCCAGGAAGATCGGCGGCGATTGCCGGTACAGCGTGTTGACCAGTTCCCGGTAGACCGCTGGATCCTTGATCGGAAGCAGGTTTGTCATGGTTGTTTTTCGCTTGGGAACACGGGGCAGGCGGGAAGGCTCGGCGTGAGGCAACGTGACGAGTCTACCCGTTGATCGGCCAGGAACGCCCAGCGCCTGGCTGACGCGGCGGATGCGGATGCGTGGCTCGGCGCCGGGCGCCATCCCGCAGTGAGTAACTGTCCGGACGATTAAGTTCGCGAGGCGTGCGCGGTGAAGTGCCGATCTGCGGAACCTGCGTCTGCACGGGCGGCACCGGCGAGGGAATGCGCCGGGTAACGGCCGGTGCTACGGCCGAGCAAGATCGTTTTGCGGGGAAAAGATGGCGGGAAAGAGAGAGGGCTGGAAAGAATGGGATCGAGTGCCTGCTTTCCGCCTATTTCTTACTTCACATAATATACATTATGCGTATTTTGTCGAGAGAGAACAGGGATCCATTTCCGCCTCCCGGCCCCTGGCCCTTTTACGCACTGGCTTCCATGCCTGGCACCGGATTTTGCCCGGAAATCCACCCCGCAGCTGTCGGCTGACAGAAACTTGGCCCCAGATTCTCACTCCTTGCCTGTGGCCGTGTGACCAGGCCCCAACGCCGGGTCGGCAACGGCCTACCGTCATCACCGCTACCGACCTGTGCGAGGCACCTTCCAGTGTGAACAGCCCCTAGTCCATCCGGGGCGGAATGATCTTGCGCGCCATCAGCACCTCCAACCAGTGCATGACGCTTGCTTCGGTGTCGTAGGTCTGCGTGAAGCCCGCCTGCTTGATCTTCACCGTGCTGACGAAGGCCGGCGGCGGAGACGTTTTCAGGCCATAGCCGAACCGGGCGTCGGCGGAATAATGGGATTCGCCCAGGATTTGGGCCATGGTCAGGGGCCGCAAGCCATGTCGCTTGACGATCTCGTCCCACAGCCTCGCGCGGCTGGGTAGATATTCGGCCAGACGCACCGGGTGGTCCGGACCCGGTTCAACGCCCAGGAACTGCGCCAGCGACGGCCACAGGTCGCGCCAACTGAAGACTTCGCCGTTGGTCAGGTTGAAGTGTTCGTTCCAGGATTGCGGATTTTCCGCGGTCCAGACGCCTGCATCGCCGATGAGACGCACATCCACGGCCTCGCGCGGATAGGAGATGTGCCCGGGATAGCCGAATGGCTTGCCCTCGGCGCGGCACACCGCCGCATAGACACCGATGACCGGCACGGTATTCATGGCCACGCCTACGTTGGGGCCGACCACGATGGTGGGACGGAAGATCGTCCAGCCGAAGCCGCTCCGCGCCGCTTGTTCGCGGATGTAGTCTTCCTGCAACCAGTACGAGTTCGGATGGTCGTCCCGGGGCTGGCGCTCGCGCGCGGGAATGCGTATGGGGTGCAGGTGCACGCCATAGGCCTTCGTGCCTTGCAGCACCGTGACATGGCGCAGCCCGCCGGTGCGGGCCAGCGGCTCGATCACGTTCCTGATCATGCCCAGGTTGGTGGTCATCTGCTCCGGATCCTGCCAGCCCGCAATGAGGCCGGGCTTTTCATAGACGGCCGCATAGAAGACATGCGTGACTTGCGGCATGGACGCGAAGGCGCGGCGGCAGGCCTCGGCATCCTGCAGGTCCAGCTGCAGATGGGTGAACGGCCGTTGACTGATGATTTCCGGACGCCGCCGGGAGACGGCGATGACTTCCCAGCCGGCGTTCAGGAACGAGTCGATGGCAGCGGCGCCAACCAACCCGCTGGCGCCAGTGACGATAACGGTTCGCGACATGATTGCCTCAGTCCATGACAAGGTTGATCTGCTTGAACAGCGCCTTGAAGCGCACATACTCATCCGCCATGCGCTTGCCGAAGACCGCGCGGCTGTCCGTGGACGGAACAATGCCCAGGCCGGCGAACTGCTCTTGCATTTCAGGGGTGTTCACCGCCTTGATGATCTCGTCGTGGAGGCGATCCAGGATGGCCTGCGGCGTACCGGCGGGCGCCACGATTCCGTACCAGGCGACACTTTCGGCGCCCGCCAGGCCGGCTTCGCCAACGGTGGGCACGTCCGGCAGCAGTGGCGAGCGTTTGGTGTCCGCCACGGCCAGGGCACGTAGCTTGCCGGATTTCACGAATGACAGGATAGGCGGAACGCCGCTGATGACCATCTGGGTGCGCCCGCCCAGGGTGTCGGTGATGGCATCGCTATTGCCCTTGTAGGGCACGTGCAGGATTTCGGTCTTGGACAGATGCTGGAACAGCTCACCTGCGATATGGCCGCTGGTGCCGACGCCTGCCGATGCGTAATTGACCTTGTTCGGATTGGCCTTGATGTAGGCGATCAGTTCCTGCAGGGTTGTCACCGGAACCGAGGCGTTGACCAGGATGACGTTCGGACCCGTGGCCACCAGCGCGACGGGCGTCAGGTCCTTGAGCGAGTCATAGGGCATCCTGCTGCGGGCATTGGGATTGACCGTGATCGGCCCGGCGGAGGCAAAGCCAATGGTGTAGCCATCCTTGGCGGACTTGGCGACCAGGTCGGTGCCCAGGTCGCCGCCGGCACCGGGTTTGTTCTCGACGATCACCGGCTGGCCGAGTTGTTCGCCCAGATGCTTGGCAACCAGGCGAGCAATGATGTCGATGGAGCTACCCGGGCCAAAGGTGGCGATCAGGCGGATGGGACGCGCGGGATAGGAATCGGCGGCCTGTACGCCCGTAAAAGCGGCCAGGCTGAGCGCCAGCCCGGCAATCAATCGGAAGGGAATCATGATGTTGTCTCCGGTGTACGGTGATTTTTTTGCTTGAATGGTGTGCGTGGCGGGCAGGTCAATCCCTGTGCGAGTACATCGGCTTGCCGGGATGCGGCAGGCGGGCCCGCAGAATGACGCCCTGCTCCGCTTCGGTGATATACAAGCTGCGCATGTCCTCGCCGCCGAATGCGACATTGGTGGTGCGCAGGCCCGCGCAGGACCGGATGCGGTAAAGAGGTTCGCCCAAGGGACTGAACAACCATACGGTGCCTGCCTGGGCATGGACGACCGCCAGGTTGCCAGCGCTGTCGATGGCCATGCCGTCTGGCCCGGCGGTGCTGCCGGACAGCTGGATGAAGCGACTGGCCTTCTTCATCTGGCCGCCGGGTTCCAGCCGCAGCGCATAGATCGCGTTGTCGTGCGTGATGGCCACATAAAGCACATTCTCGGCTCTGTTCATAACCAAGCCGTTGGGCCCGGCCAGGCCATCCATCAAGAGATCCACGGTCTTGCCGTCGGCGCGCAGGCGGAACACGCGGCCGGTGGCGTTCTCCAGGGCGCTTTCGCCCTGATCGGTGAAGTACAGGTCGCCGTTCGAGGCGAAGAACAGATCGTTCAGGCCCTTCAGCCCTTCCCTTTGCACGTGCTGCAGGTACGGCCGGATGGTGCGGGCTTCGGGATCCAGAAGCATCAGCCCGTGCAGGTGATCGGCAACGAAGATGCGCCCGTCTCGATGGATTTTCAGGCCGTTGGGCTCGCCGTCGTAGCTGACAATGACCTCGAAATTGCCTGCCTGGTCCACGCGCAGGATGCGTCCATGCGCCAGATCGACGCACCACAGATTGCCGGCGCGATCGAACGAAGGCCCCTCCAGGAAAGAGTGCATCTTCACGTGGCGCGCAGCCAGCCAACTCGAACTCTGTTCGGTCAGGTGCAGGGATTCGGGCAACCGGGCGAATACCTCGGTGCCCATCGGTTCAGCGGGAGGATACATGGCGGGTCCTTTCAGGATTGCGGTTGATTGGCCGCAAGCTCGATTCCCAGCATCAGCGAGCTGAGCGACTTGCCGTGCGGATCCAGGCGCAGCGAGCGCGTAACGCCGCCGGACAGCACGTTCGGGATAACGAAATTCAACGCCTTCAGGCTCTCCACCTCATAGCGACGCACCTTTACCGCGCCCAGGTGCGCAAAGGCTTGTTCGACGCGTTCAGCGGTGAGCGCCTGGCGCAGCACCTGCCAACCGTCGTCGTCATAGGCAATGACGGCGATGCTCGAGGTATTGCCCTTGTCGCCGGCACGCGCGTGCGCCAGGTCATAGACCAGAATGCTCATGATCGGGCTCCCAAGGTAATCACTTCCGGAGTCACCCAATCGCGCGGGATCAGCAGGGAATCCACCGCGATGACTTCCTTGGCGCCCAGGTTGACCGGACCGCCAGCGCCATAAGGGCCCTGCATATTCAGCTGTCGCACGTGGTCGCCGAGCAGGTGGGCGCTCTTTTTGTCGGGGCAGCGCCCGGCGATCCGCAGCCGGACCTCGTAGGGATGACTGGCCAGCGCCTGCGCATGGGCGCCATGCAGGCTGCTGATGCCGATCAGGTCGACCTGGATTTCGCTGGCCACCCCGCCATCCAGACGGAATCGTTCCTTCACGGTGTCGGCTGCCAGCCGGGCCCGGGCGATGGCGTTCACGCCTGCGTAGGCCACTTCTCCCGTGCCTATCCAGCCGTCGAAGTAACCGACCACGACCTTATAGCTGTCGCTGCGCGGCGCGGCGTGAATACCGCGCACGGCCACTCGATCAGCGTTCTGCTCTTCGAAATGCAGGCCATCCAGATTCAGTACGCAATCGGGCGTGATATAAGCCGCCGGGTCGTGGATTTCGTACAGGGCCTGCTCGGTGCAGGTCATGCGGTCCAGGCGCCCGCCCGAGCCGGCGGGCTTGCCGATGTAAAGCTCACCGTCGCTATAAAGATCCGCATAGGGATACGGCAGCTCGGCCAATCGGGGAACGTCTTTCTTGCCGGGGTCGGCGAAGTAGCCACCGGTGATCTGGGCAGAGCATTCCAACAGGTGGCCCATGATGGTGCCGGCCGCCAATCTGGGCAGGTCGTCGTAACGCCAACCGTGGTGATGCAGTGCCACACCCAGAAACAGCGAGGGATCGGCGACTCGGCCAGTCATCACGACGTGCGCGCCGGTGGCCAGCGCATCGCGGACGACATCGGCGCCCAGATACGCATTCGCGGAGGCAAGCTGTGGCAGGATCGATTCCAGCGGCAGGTCGCGGTCCATCAATCGAAGTTCTGGATGCAGGCGCACTCGGTCGGCGACATCATCGCCGACGACGGCGGCGCATGTCAGGTCGCCCCACCCCATGGCGTGGCCAATATCCAGCGCGGCCTGGGCTGCGCCGGCCGGATTGGCCGCGCCCATGTTGGACACCAGCCGCACGCCCTGCTCCCGGCAAGCGGGCAGAAAGGCACGCATGCGCTCCTGCAGCATCGGGTTATAACCGTGAGCCCCGTCATCCCTGCGCGACAGCGTTTCGCGCGCGATCGTCCGCTCGGCCAGGCACTCGCATACCAGGTAGTCGATATCGCAGCTTTCCAGCAATGGCATGGCGGGGCCGATGCGGTCATCGGCCATGCCGGCGCCCACGCCGATGCGTAGCCGCTTGCGCGGTTCATTCATGTCTGTCTCCGTCCGTATTTACGGTTCGGCCCAGTATCGTGTGACTTGCCTGATCTGGAAATTGATATATTTATATCTCGGTGATAATCCATACGCATCACGGAAAGCGATGACCCTGACCATATCCGAATTGGAAGCCGTGCTGTTGGTGGCGGAGACGCTCAACTTCCGCATGGCCGCGCAACGCGCGCATATCTCGCAGCCGGCCCTGAGCCGCCGGGTGCAGGCCGCGGAACAAAAGCTCGATGCCAGGCTCTTCGACCGCAACAAGCACGGCGTCGCGCTTACCGCAGCAGGCGCGGAACTGGTTCCCATTGCGATGCGCATGCTGTCGGAATTCCGCGATTCCCTCAGCGATCTGTCGGAGTTCATTGCCGGCCGTCGCGGCAGCATCAACGTCTGGGCGCTGCCCTCGGTCGCTTCCGCCTTGTTGCCAGCGGCGGCGCGGGCCTTCCAAGCGTCGCATCCCCAGGTGCGGCTGAATATCCGCGCCGTCTCCGCGCGCCAGATCACGCAGGCCGTGTCGGAAGGCAACGCCGACATCGGCATCTCCATCGAAGTTCCCGACCAGCCGGCCAGCGTGACCTTCTCGCCGCTGCTCCAGGAAGAATTCGTGCTGATCTGTTCCGTCGACGATCCGCTGGCGCAGAAAAAGCGCGTGGACTGGCGTGTTTTCGCCGACCGCCCCTATATCGCGAGCGGTCCGGCCAGCAGCATTCGTCAAGTTACCGACCGGATTCTCGCCGCCTCGGGGCGGATGCCGGAGATGAACTATGTGTCCGACAATATTTCCGTGGTGGGCGCGATGGTAGCGGCCGGTGTAGGCATCGCGGCGGTGCCGCAGCTAGCCCTGCGTCTGATGGATGCCACGCGCCTGCGTAGCTTGGCCCTGCATTCGCCGACCGCTTCGCGGGAAATCGGCATATTGCTCAAGCAGCAGCGCTCCTTGTCGGCGGCAGCGCTGCATTTCCTGGATACCTTGCGGCGGACGGGCCCAGGCTAGGGCCTGTTCACACTAGAAGGCGCCTCGCACAGGCCGGTAATCGGGCGCCAGGCTAGGCGCGGTCGCCGCCGCGTGGCTGTGCCACGCAAGGTGAGCGCAACGACGCCTGGCGCCCGATTACCGGCCTGCCCGAAGGGTGAGTACCCAAATGAGCGCCTCTCAGCGTTGCGAATGCTCGCCGGGGGCCGGCCACGACTGCGCTTCGCGCCTTGATAGTCACTCATTTGGGTACTCATGCGAGGCGCCTTCTAGTGTGAACAGGCCCTAGGATCGCGCAGCCCTGTCAACCGACAGCAACTCCGCCGTCAACCGCGCAATGATCGAATTCGACAGAATCACCGGCAGCCCCGACGCCTCGGCGGCCGCCGCCCGATGGCGTTCAACGAAGCCCATGCAGTCCAGCACCAGCACGTCGGCGCCTTGTTGCCCAAGGTCAATCGCTGCTTGCGCCACCGGTGCGGTGTCGTCCGTATAAGGCGACGCCGCCGCGCACAGCGGCGGATGCGCCAGCGCGCGCCACTTGTGCGCCTCGGACGCCATCTGCGACGCCAGCGGCACGATCACGCCGACCTGGCGCCCGCCCGCCAAGGCCGCCACGGCTGGCGACACGATCAGGTCCGGTTCGATGAGCCAGGCCTTTTCGGCATGCAGATCCTCAAACGCGCCAGTGCACAGAACCAGGACAAAGTTGCAGCCCTGGGCTTGCAGCGCCTCAACTTTCTGCTTGAGCAGCGCCAGCATCCGGGCTTTGTCCACCACGACCGATGAGCCATCCCGCAACCGTGTGATCAGCGTGGGCTGGCCTGGCTGCTCGGGATAGCGTTGTGCGATGTCTTCCCGCGTCAGGCCGTCCAGCAGGCCGGCATGCACGCACGGGATTCCAGGCGGCAGATGGCGCTCGAGAATCGGCGTGATGTCAGGCCTGGGCGCCTGGCCGATGGTGATGGTTCCCAGCTTGGCCGTGGTGGGCATGGCGTTTCCTTGGGTTCAGGCGCGCGCGCCGCCCTGCAGGTGGGCCAGCGAGCCGTAGCGTTTCTGCAGCAGCGCATATTCGTCGCGGTCAAAGAATTGGCATTGGCCCTGGGTGAATTCCTTGGCCACTTCCACGGCGAACTTGGCCGCGGCAGCGATATCGACCTCGTGGCTGGCGCCCGTGCCGCAGCCCGGCACCACGCTTTCCGTGGTGATGGCCACGCCCACCACTGGGGCCGCCGTGGCGACGGACGGCTGCAGGATGCTGTTCAGGTGGTATACGCCATTGTCGTACGGCGTGATGTCCTGGATGGAAATGGGAAAGGTCGCGGCGGCGCGGCCGGTGGTCGATTCCATGATGCGCAGCAGGTCTTCCGACACGCGCAGGATGTAGCCCTGCTTGACCGTGGGCGAAATCGCGAAACCCTTGTGGTTGATGATGCGGTTGCCCTTGGTGGTGTCGATGGACAGCACGGCGTCCATCTCGGCGCTCAGTTCCTGCTCGTTCATGGCCACCATGTCCACCGGGGAATCCATGAAGTCGACGGGTTTGTGCGGACGCGTGGGCGCATCGGGACAGATGTGCGTGCCGATGATGACGTCGCCCGGCAGCACATCGCCCTGGGCCTGCATGTGCGCCAGTTTCAGGGCCGCGGCCACGGCAGCGACGGCGCCGTCGCCGTCCGAGACGAGGCCGACCCGGCTCGGCCGCGCGCCGATGCCGCCCAGGCGGCCGACGATGCCCAGCGTCGGGGCCGAGCCCCCTGCCCGCTTGCCTTGGGCGCCGGCAATGACGATGCGCACGAAGTCGGTCGAGCCATTGGCGCCGGTGATCTTGGTGACGGTGACGCTGGCGTCCGGATAGTTTTCCAGCAGCTTGACGACGGTTTGGCCCGAAGCATGCGCGCTGTCCAGCGCTTCAAAGGCCTGCAATGTCTGGGTGAGACTCAAGATGGGTTCCTTTCTGGGTGAGACAACAAGAAGGACGAATCACTTCTTGCCAAAATGCGCGGTGATCGTGGCGCTGAAGAAGCTGAAGATGGCGTCGCCAGCGATGATGCCGCCGGCGAACACTTCCATATGGTTGCGGTGCTTTTCGCCGCCGACCTTCTCGATCAGGAGGCGCAGGACGATGCCCGCCGCCACGGCCCAGCCGGCCAGCGGATTGGCGATCAACAGGCCCGTGGCCAGCAGCACGCCCAGCTGGCGCTTGGGGCCGCCGATCAACTGGATGATGGCGCCGGGAATGGCCCAGACCAGCAGCATCTGCGCGATGCCGGGGGTAGCGCCGGCGTTGATGGTGGCGACGTAGACCTTTGCCACCGGCGGCAACTGGCCGCTGGCGAACAGCGCGCCATAGCTGAAATACACCACCGGAATGGCGATCAGGAAGGCCAGCATGGCGGCAATCAGCTGCTGCTTGCGCCCTTCCAGTTCCAGCGCCATGTCGGCGCCGTTGCCGCGCAGCATGAACCCGGCTTTCAGGTCATAGCCCATGTCGGCAAAGGCCGGGCCGGTCGCCACCGAGAAACCGCACAGGATGGCCAGCGCATGGGGCGGAAAGCCGATCAGCAGGCCCAGCAGCAAGGTGATCAGGGCCACCGCAAAGGCCGGGAACCAGCCGGAATGCATGGCTGCGATGCCGACGATGAGCTCATGCACCAGCGCGGCAAATGCGGCGTACAGAATGAAGCCCAGCAGCATCGGCACCGACATGTCGGCGTACAGCCCGGCCAAGAGCGAGATGCCGGCGGACAGCAGGATGTACCCAGCTCCGCCCAGTCGCAGGCTACTGCCGACACTGGGGCCCACGGGGCCGCTGGCCTTGGACCCGGCCTTGCTGCGCATGACCATCGCCACCTGGACCAACGCGACCAGGCCGGCGCCGATCATCATGCCGTGGGGAATGTATTGCTTGCTGATGTCCGTGCCGAACAGCGGCTCGGAGTAGCCGCGCAGCAGCAGGCCGATGCCGAACATGCCCAGCGCCCAGATGTTGCCGATGAAGGCCACGCCGAATGCGGACATGGGAATCTTGAACCACGAGCCGATCGAGCCCACCACGATGCCCAGGCCCAGCAGCTTGGCCTGCGTGCCGCCCTGGTCGCCGGCCTTGATGGCCTCGGCCGCCGCCACGCCCGGCGGCCAGGCGCCCGTGGCCGGGAACACCGTGCTGCCGAACAGGCGATACAGCATGTAGGCGTCCAGCAGCATCGCCAGGCCCACGCCCAGGAACATGGGCAGGACCATGTCGGGGCGGCCCAGCAGGTAAGGAATGGCCAGCGGCAGCAGCAGGCTGTTGGCCGCGCCGAAGGTGGCGGACGAAATGGCCGTCTGCGCCAGGTTCTGCGTGTGGACCGAGCGGTACGCGCGCAGCAGCTGAATGGGCACGCGCGACAGGATCATCGCCACCAGGGCACCGATGATGGACGTATTGGGCGTGACGCCCAGTGTGACGATCAGCTGGATGCCGATGACGGCGCCGAACACGCTCAGGGCGGCCAGCAAGACCAGGTTGGGCAGCGTTAGCGCCCGCGGATGCGACGGGGGGCCCTCGTTGACCGATGCGCGGTTTGGCTCAACGGCGTGTTGGGGGGTGGACTTGATCATCGTGCTCACACTTGAGTGACAGGGACGGGAGAACCCCAGGCCGGATCGCAAACCATCCGTCCAAGGTTGGAGGCTTGCGCGAGCAGATCGGCCGCCAGCGCTTGCACGCTAGCGGCATCGGCTTGCGCAGCCGGAAAGGAAAGACACATGGCGAAGCGTTCCATCGACACGGGGTCGCTCACGGCGCAGCTGATGGAGGCCACGCCCGGCACCGCTTCATTGATCGCGACGGCGTAGCCGGACTCGCGCACGCCCTGCAACAGGGCCTGGACGTCCTGCACCGTCCGGGGCGCGTTGTCCGAGATGAAAGGCAGCTGCTTGCCCAGGCGCTTGGCCACGTCGGCGTCGCTGTCGCGCGCCAGCAGCACCCGCCCCGTGGACGTGGCCCAGCTGGGCGAACGGTGACCGGGATAGGTCGTGACGCGCAAGGGCTGGGTGCCCTGCTGCACGTGCAGCACCATGATGTCCCTGCCCTCCAGCACCGAGATATAGCCGGTGTGGCCGCTTTGAGCGGTCAGGCGCTTGAGCGCGTCCTGCATCTGCGCGGACAGCGTGGTGGTCTCGCGCACCAGTCGGGACAGTTCCAGGATGATGACGCCCGGCCCGTAGGCGCGGGTGCTGTCCTCACGTTCCAGCAGCCCCAGATCCTTCATCTGCGCCAACAGCCGCGACGCCGAGCTTTTCGGCATGTCCAGATGCTCGACCAGGTCGGTCACCGTGACCTTGCGATGCAGCGAGTTGATCAGGCGAAGGATGATGGCGGCGTTTTCGAGTGAGGCCATGAAGTTCCAAAAAATGAGACCTGGTTCCAATTAATGAGTAAATTATACGCCTCCGAATATCGCCAGATACCGGGATTAACCCTAGGTGTGGGAAGAAAGACCGGGCCATCGCCAGGCGGCGATGGGCGCCTCAGAAGCTGACGGCCAGCCCGACCGAGAAGCCGGATACGCCGGTGCCGAAGACATAGCGGCCCACCAGACGGGTGCGGGTGATGATGACGTTGTAGGCGCTGGAATCCAGTTCCAGTCCCGCGCCCACGGAGGTCAGGCGATCGAATCCCAGGACGCCACGCTGGTCGCCCAGGAACTCCGAATGCGTCAGCTCCAGCACGTAGCGCAACGGCCGCTGCAGCAATGTCATGCCTGTGGGCGCCCGGTAGCGCGTCCACAGATTGGCCGATTGCGCGATGGCGTTGCCCTGCACTGCGGCGGAGCTGGCGAAGCTCCTGAGCCGGATGTCGGAATACCGCAATTCGACGTCGATTTCGTAGCCCGGCCGGTAATGCTCGTAGTCCAGCATCAGCGAGCCGCCCAGGCCGTAGGCATTGAGCGAGCCCCGGTCCAGAAAGTTGACGTCCTGCCCGGTTTTCTGGCCCACGAACCAGCTGGCGGCGCGCAGGTCGCTGGTGACGTTGCCCAGCGCGAAATTGAAGATGGGGCGCAGCTTCAGTTCGTCGGCCAGCTTGAAATCCCAGCCGATGCCGCCCGTTGCCGACACGCTGTTCCATTTGGCCGGGATCTTGCGGGTCTCGGTGCCTTGCGAGGCGATGAACGTGGGGTCATAGCGGCTGGCGGCCAGCACGCCTTCCAGGTAGATGGGGACCGATTTCGAGATCGTGTCGCCGCCGCCCAACTGCGTCATGAAGAACTCGGTCGATCCGGTGGTGCTGCCCCCGCCCGCGCCGATGGACAGCGAGCTGGTGGTGATGTCGGGCACGATGGATAGCGACATGATCGCCAGCACGCCGTTGGCGCGCTTTTGCAGGTCGTCCTTGTTCAATCTGACGGCCGATTGCGCGGCTGCGTCCGGCCCCAGGACGCAGACCTGCGCCGCGATCAGCCATGGGCAGAGACGCTTGATCAAGATGGTGCAACCGTGGTTACTTGGCCGCCGCCATCGAGCGGGTCCAGATCTCCTTCTGGATCGCGCCGACCTGGGTGGCGATCCGGTCGCGCGCATCCAGGTCGGCGACATGCCGGTAATAGTTGACCCGCTCATCCACATAGCGCCGGAACTGATCGCGCAGCAGTGGCTGATCGGCGCTATCAAGCAGGTCGATGCGCAACCACGCGGTGCCGATGGCGTTGACCTCGCTCACCAGCAGATTGCGCCGGTCCGCCATGCGCTGTGCGGCCCCGGAAAACGTGAACGCAATCAACAGGCCCAGCAGCGCGAAGACGGACGCCTCGATGGCGGCGGACCCTGCCGTGCCCTTCTCGTCCGGGCCGTCATGACGGCCCAGGTAGCGGCCGACGCGGATGGACGCGAGCAATAGAAAGAAGAACAGAACCGCCCCTGACGCAAGCACAAGTGAGTAGTTCAAGGTATCGCTCCGATGCACAATCCATTCCGAGTGCGGGCCGGCGCCACCCTACTCTGCCGCCCCGCCCGTGAACCAACGCAAATAAGGGTTGCCGCGGCTGGCTGCCGCCAAGCGCGGCGCGTTACGGGCCCACGCCTCGCGGTTGCCGTCATACGCTGCCAGCGCGGTCTGGTAGAACAGATCCAGTTCATCGCGCTCGCCCGCGATGGCGCGGGTCAATGCCGGGTCTGCCGAGATCAGCGGCGGCTCGCTGCGCTGGGCCAGCAAGGCTGGCAAGGTGCGCGAGATTTCGCGTGGCCGCACCCAGGCCGCATATTCGATCGCCGGCCGGTCATCGGACACCGCGGGCGTGGGGCCGGCAAAGCGCGCCAGTCCCGCGTGGTCGGTGACCCAGGTGGCCAGCAAGGCGGCGGGTGTATCGACGCCCACCTCGGCCAGCGCCGTGGCCACCTGCGGCGCCGCGAAGCGCGCGGCGATGCGCGCCGCATCCAGCGGCAGCGGTTCCATCGAGCCGACCAGCAGCATTTCATGCAGTTCGGTCGTCCAGAGCGACGCGTGCGGGAACACGTTGATGAAGCTGGCCACGAGCGCGCGCGTGTCGTCCAGGTTCTGGGTCGGCAGCGGCAGCCACTGCGCGACGATGCCCTGTGGGTTCAGGCGCGAGGCCGCGATGTGGTAGAAGTCCCGGGAATACAGATTCACTACCCCCGCGGCCGACGGCGGCGGCGGTTCGAGCGTGATGAGGTCGTAGCGCTGCGTGTTGCTGAGCAGCTCACGGCGCCCGTCCAGGATCCGCCGTTCCAGGCCGGGGTCCTGTGACGCGCCGTAGCTGCCCTTGAACAGCGGCGCGGCGTGCAGCACGCCAGGCAGCAGCTCGGCCACGACCTTGCGGTCCAGGCCCGGATAGCGGGACAAGGCCCCTGCGGTGATGCCCGTGCCATAGCCGATCACCAACGCCGAACGCGGTTCGCCGGCATGCACGATGAGGGGCAAGAGCGCCTGCAACCGCATGTAGCGTAATGACGGCATCGCGTCGCCGGAATTCGAGACGCCCTGGATATACAGGCGGCGGAATCGCCGCTCGCCCTGCCCTTGCTCGACTACCGCCACCGTGCCGCCCTGGTTCTCCTCGTAGAACACCAGTTCGCCGGCCTGCGCGCCGGGCAGCAGGCGGGCCAGGTGATCCACGGGGATGGCCGCGCCCAGGATCACGGCCGCGCCCGCCAGGGCAACGCCCAATCCCTTGGCCATGGGCGCCGCCGGGCGCGCCTGCCAGATGGCGGCCACGCCCACGCAGCAGGCCACCACGGTCAGTAGCGCCAGGCTGCGGACCGTACCCAGGTGAGGCAGCAGCAGGAACCCCGTCAAGGCCGTTCCAGCGATGCCGCCGAGCGTATTGCAGGCCAGCACGGCGCCGGCGCCGTGCCCCCGGCGTTCCGGCGGCACGGCGATGCGCAGCACGGCGGGAAATGCGGCCCCCAGCAGCAAGGTGGGCAAGAGCACCACCGCGCTGGCCGCCACCGCGAAGCGAGCGCTCATGCCCGCCAGGGGGCTGCCCGTCCAGGTCAAGAGGGATGTCTCGGCCAGGCTTTGGACGCCGATCAGCCAGCGTCCGAGCAAGGCGGTCTCGACCAGTGCCACCAGGCCGGCGCCGGCGATCAGCAAGCCGAACACGCGCCAGGGATCGCCCAGCGCGCGTTCCCAGCGGGCATAGAGCGCGGCCCCCAGCGTCAGCCCGACCAGGTAGACCGCCAACACGATCGAGAAGGCAAAGGCCCGCGTGCTCATGAATGGCACGACCATCTGCGACCAAAGCACTTCATAGCCCATCGCCACCGCGCCCGCGATGGCGTACAGGCCCAGCGCCACCTTGGCCTGGCGTGGCAGCGCGAGCGGCGGGCCGACCGCGGCGGACGATAGTGGAACGCCGGTAGCGACCGCGTCGCGCCGGTCCAGCGCCCACGCGCCCGCCGCCGCCGCAAGGTTCAGGCAGGCCGCTGCCGCTGCGCTGCCGCGTACCCCCAGCGCCGGAATGAGCAGAAAGGCCGGCAGCAAGGCGCCGAGAATCGCGCCGCCCGTGTTGGCGGCATAGAGCGTGGCGCCGGCGCGGCCTATCCGCTGCGCGCCCGTGGCGCGCAGCAGCACTGGCAAGGTGCCGCCCATGAAAAAAGGCGCGATGCCCACGACGAGGATGATCGCCAGCCACGCCAGCGGCGCGCTGGCGGCCTGGCCGCGGGCAAACGCGGGCGCGCCGTGCGCCAAGGCGACGGTCACGCCGATGCCCAGCAAGGCAATCGTCAGTTCGATTGCCGCGTACAGCCGGAACGGACGCGCGCTCGCGTCGGCCCGGCGGCCCAATATCCAGCTGCCGGCGGCGAGCCCCAGGAAGAAGGCCCCCACCGCCACCGCGATCGCCTGCACCTGTACGCCGACGATCAGCGACAGCTGCTTGATCCACAGAATCTGGAAGATCAACGCCGCCACACCGGATAAGCCCATCAGCAAGGCGGCCGGCCACAAGGCGGCGCGGGCAAGCGGCGCCGCGCCAACCCCGGGGATGGCCGCCATCGGGCGCGCGGAAGCGTTCATGGTGTGATCCTCGTTGAAAGGGTTGCTTACCACCGGGCGGCGCGGACACGGCCGCCCGGCCGTATCCGCCCGTCACGGCTTACTTGCCCTGCTTCTTGGCTTGCTGCTCGAAGTACGCGTCGATCTGCTTGTCCACCTGCTTCTGTACCTGGTCGGTACTGAAGCTGGGCGGGTTCTGGCTGGGTGGCCATTCCACAAACGTCTGCAGGAATTCCCCCGCCTTGGCCGAGCCGACGAAGGCCAGATAGGCGTTCTTGGTCAGCCAGTCGTTGTACTGGTCGGACACGATGTCGGCGCGTTCATACGGGTCCATGCGCAGGTTGAAGACCTTGGGCACCCGCAGGCAGACAAAGGGCTCCTTCCAGACCGCGAAGCCGCCGGGCGCGGTCTGTTCGCAGAACACGACTTTCCAGTTGTCGAACCGCATGGCGACCAGCAGCCCGTCGTCGTTGAAGTAATAGAAGTCGTCGCGGGCGCTCTTGTCGTTCTTGCCGGTCAGGTAGCCCAGCTGGTTGTAGCCGTCCAGGTGCACCTTGTAGTCGCGATTGGCGCCGGCGGGCCGCCAGCCCTTGAGCAATCGCTCTTTCACGCCATCGTCACCCGCGGCGGCCAGCAAGGTCGGGAACCAGTCCAGGCCGGAAACGATGTCGTTCTTGACCGTGCCTGGCTCGATATGGCCTGGCCAGCGGATCATTGCCGGCACGCGGAAGGCGCCCTCCCAGTTGGTGTCCTTTTCACTGCGGAACGGCGTCGTGGCGGCGTCAGGCCAACTGAACTGATTGGGCCCGTTGTCCGTCGTGTAGATCACGATGGTGTCCTTGGCGATGCCCAGGTCGTCCAGCTTTTTCAGCAGCTTGCCGACATCCTGGTCGTGCTCCCACATGCCGTCGGCGTAGTCGTTGCCGGGCATGCCGCTCTTGCCCTGGTGCTCGGGGCGGATATGGGTGAACAGGTGCATGCGCGTGGTGTTCATCCAGAGGAAGAATGGCTTGTCCCCTTTGCCGTTCTTGTCCAGGTAGTCCAGCGCCGCGCCGACGGTTTCGTCGTCGATGGTCTCCATGCGTTTCGCGGTCAACGCGCCGGTGTCCTCGATCTTGCCGTCGGCGGACGCCTTGATCACGCCACGCGGCATGTAGGCCTTGATGACAGGATCCTTGGAGTCCTTCGGAAAATAGGGGCGCTCGGGTTCTTCCTCGGCGTTCAGGTGGTACAGATTGCCAAAGAACACGTCAAAGCCGTGCTTGGTGGGCAGGTATTCATCGCGGTCGCCCAGGTGGTTCTTGCCGAATTGGGCAGTGTTGTAGCCCTGCCCCTTCAAGGCGGTTGCAATGGTGATGTCGCGGTCCTGCAAGCCCACCGGCGAGCCGGGAATGCCGACCTTGGACAGGCCGGTGCGGCGGGCGGATTGCCCGGTAATGAACGTCGACCGCCCCGCGGTACAACTGTTCTCGGCGTAGTAGTCGGTGAAGATCGCCCCTTCATTGGCGATGCGGTCGATATTGGGCGTGCGGTAGCCCACCACGCCTCGCGTGTACGCACTGATGTTGGCCTGGCCGACGTCGTCGCCGAAGATGACGAGGATGTTCGGCTTCTTTCCGGAGGTTTGTCCCTGGGGACTGGACTGCGCATTCTGGGCCTGTGCCTGCGCACCGCCCATTACCGCAAGTCCGCTGGCGGCAATCAACGCCGCTCCCAACCATCGTCTTGCTTTCATGACTGCTCTCCTCGCCCAAATGGGCCGTGTGTACTCCCGGGTCATGCACGCTCAAGGCTGTTCAAACGCGTATATCCGGCGCCATTCCGTTTTCATGTCGACGACCGTCCAGCCGTTGCGGCGGGCTTCATCCAGGGCCCGATCCAGCCGGCCGACATCCGAGTCCCGGTCATAGGCCCATTCCCGCTGCGCGTCGGTGTGGTGGACGATGCCGGCAAAGCGCTTGCCGGCGCCCGCGGCGGTCCACTGCAGCATCTGCAGGTCGCCGTCCGAATTGCCGAACGCCAAGAGCGGCCGCCGGCCGATGTAGCGCTGGATAGCCACGGGCTTTCCCGGGCCGTCGTCGTTGAACTCGAGCTTGCCCTGGCGCCACAGGACGGGTTTGCCGCCGCGCGTCTCAAACGTCGTGACCAGGCCGCTGCCGATGACCTGCTCGGGCGGAATGCCGTAGGCGGCCTGGGTCCACGGGCGCATGAACTCCGTTTCACCGCCGGAGACGATGTAGGTCTTGAAGCCATTGGCGCGCAGGTAGTCCAGCAGTTCGCGCATCGGCACATAGGTCATCGCGGTGTAGGGCTGCTTGAAACGGGGGTGTTTCGCCATGGCCATCCATTGCGTCACGCTTTGCGAAAACTCGTCCACGCTCATCTGGCCGTGGGTGGCGCCCACGATCTTCAACAGGCCCACCTGGCCCGATTTGGCCAAGGCGGCGTGGTCGCTCTGGATCGCCGCTTTGAAGGGCTGGCGCGTCGCCCACTCGGGATGCTGCGGCGCCATCGTCTTGACCCGGTCCAGCGCGAACAGCACCTGGAAGTACATCGGCTGCTCGGACCAGAGCGTGCCGTCGTTGTCGAACACGGCGATGCGGTCCTCGGCGGCGACGTAGTCGGCGCTGCCGGGCTGCGTGACGGCCTGCACGAACGCCACGATGGCGGCGCGTGAAGGCCCCTCGTTCCAGGACGGCAGTTCGGCGGCCGGTGCGGCCGCCTGATGGGACGATGCGCACGCCGCCAGCAACAGTAGCGCCGCGGCGCTGGCCAGCCATGATGTCCAGTGTCGTGCCTGTCTTTCATTCGCTGCCTGCATGACCCCCTCCCCTGCGCCCCTGGCGCGATGCTGGTTCGGCCGGCGCGGCCGGATTGAGCGCGCCGGGCAATGAATAGCGGGCGGTGGGTGCGTGGCGGGTCCGCCAGGTCCGCCGCCATGAGCGCGAGGCGCGCACGAGCGCCGGCCGCCAGGCCGCGTCCGCGGGCGGGGCGCCATACGCACCCCGCAGCGTGTCCGCCGCCGTCCTGCGGGCCGCTTCGCCCAGCGGCGCCACGGCGCCGCGCAGGTCCCGCGCCCCGGCCGCCAGCCGCAACCATCGATAGAACGTGTCCAGCGTCGCGGCGCCGCGCCGGGCATCGCGTTGCCATGCGCGCCAATGCCAGGATTCGCTCGCACGCCTTCGGGCGGCCGCCAGTTCGGCACGGTGGCGCAGTGTCCGGGCGAGTCGGCGCCACCGCGGCCAGGTCAGCCAGACGGCCACGGCGGCCAGCAGCAGGCCACCGCCCCACGCCAGCCAGGCGGCGGGAATCACCCAGCGCAAGCCGTGGCGCAGGCGCGCCAGGTCATCGGCCAGGGAGAATGGCGGTGTGACCGCGGGCGCCGGCGCGACCGTAAACGCACGGCCGGGCAATTCCGTCCGGGCGGGTTGGCCGGTGGCGTCATCGCGCCAATGGACCGTGATGGGCGGTAGTTCATAGGCGCCGGCCTGCTCGGCCACGTAATCGGCGCGGTCGATGCGCTGGCCGCCAATAAAATGGCCGCGGCCGTCGTCCAGCGGGGTCACCTCGGCTTCACGCGGATAGCGCTTGAACCCCGGAACGTCCGGCAACGCCACCGCCGGCAGCATCAGTGCCTGCACGCCCTGCGCCCGCTGCGTAATGGACCGCGTGATGCGGCCGCCGACCACCAGCGGATCGGGGGCCAGCGTGTAGTCCTGCGAGACGGTCAATTGACCCGTGACCATGCCTGGCTCGTCGGCCGCCGACGGCGCCGCCACGGAGAACGACAGCGGCTGGCTGGTGCCCGTCGCCGTCTCGCCGTGCGGTCCGACCTGGGCGGTGACGGTCAGCGGCGGCACCTGCACCGTGCCTGCCGCGGTGGGGCTGATCACATAGGTGTAGCGCAGGCCGCTGTAGGACACGCCACCGGCGGTATCGCGCACCAACTCCCCTTGCCCGGGCGGCGGGGTGACCATGACGCCCGGGAGCTCAAGTGCGGGCAAGCGTGGCGGTTGCGTGAACCACGTCGGCGTCATCACTTCAAGCTGCAATTGCAGCGTTGCGCCAATCCGCACCTGCGCGGGCGTCTGCAGGCTGGCGGTAACGCGCAAGGCCGGCGCGGGCTGCGCGTGCCCAAAGCCGTGCAGGGCCAGCGCAAATGCCAGGAACGCGGCATGGCGCGGGCCGATCATGGCCGGACTCCCGCCGCGGCGTCTTCGACGGCGAACCTGCCGCGCAGGAAGCGCGCGGGCGACAGGGTCAGGTTGTTCAGCCATTGTTCCTCGGAGGCCGCGCGGGGCGCGGGCGCGGCCATCTGCTTGCCGGCCCGGGCGGTCTTGTCCTCGATGCTCCGGTCGGGCGGGTCGGCCGGATCGCCCTGCTGCTCCTGGCTCATCGCGGCCAGCAGCCGCGCCACGATGTCGCGGTTGAACCTGGCGGCTTCCCAGCCCGGCGACAGGGCCAATGCGCGGTCGTAGGCGGCCAGCGCGGCGTCGTACTGCCGCAGCCGCGTCTGAGTGTTGGCGACGTAGAACTGGCCCTCGGCCGTGGCCACCTTGGAAAACGCGGCCAGCGCGGCGGGGTAATCGGCGGCCTGGTAAGCGGCGCGTCCCTTCCAATACGGGTCTTCGAAGCGTTCGGCCGCGTCCTGGAAATGTCCTTTATCGAAGGCGATCCGGCCCTGTTGATCTGCCGTCAGGAACGCATCGGCCAGCGGGTTGGCACGCGTCTCTGCCGGCGTGCCCAGCGACACGGCCAGCAGGATCGCGGCCGTCCAGGCGACATTCCAGCCGCGCCGCACCGCCAGCAAGGCCAGCAGGGCCAGCGGCCAGCACAGCCAATAACCGGCGTCGCGCCAACGGATGTCGCCCGCCTGCGCGTCCTGCACCGCCTGGAAGTGCTGCTGCGCGTGCAATGAAATCCAGTCCAGGTCGTCGGGGCTGAGGGTCAGGCTGCCCAGCGGCGCGCCTGCCGCCCGCGCCAGCCCCTGCAAGGCGGCCTCGTCCAGCCCGGACTGCCCCACCGCCATGACCAGTACCTGCAGGTCGGCCGCCGCCTGCGCGCGTTGGCGCACGGCGTCGAACTGGCGGGCATCGGCGCCGTCGGTCAGCAGCAGCAGCGTGCCGCCGGCGCGCTCGGCGGCCAGCACCTGCGCGGCCAGTGCGATGGCGCCCGCCGCATCCCTGCCCTGCGGGCCGATCAGGTCGGCCGCCAGCGCCTGCGCAAACAGGTCCAGCAGACTGGCGTCGTCCGTGGGCGGCAGCACCAGGTGGCTGCTGCCGGCATAGGCGATCAGGCCGGTCTTGGCGCCGGCGCGCCGGGCCGCCAGATCCCGTACCAGGTGCTTGGCGGCTTCCAGCCGCGAAGGCGGCACATCGGTGCTGTCCATGGACGGGCCCAGCGCGACGGCGACGATCAACGGCGCCACGTTGTCCAGGAAATCAGGCTGGTCGCGCTGCCACGCCGGCCCGGCGGCGGCCAGCGAGCCAATGGCCAGGATGACGGCCAAGGCGTCGATCGGCCGCGGCCCCCGGCTGCCTGGCGTGCGCACGAACAGGTACGGCAGCAAGGCCGGCGCGATCTGGCTGGCCTGCCCGGTGGTATCCCGTTCGCGCCGGCCGGCCCAGCAGGCCAGACCGGCGGCAAGCAGGCCCAGCAACCACCAGGGGCGCAGGAAATGGAAGGCGCTCAGGTCGAGGTCCATGGCGCCTCCGTGCGGGGTACGGGCCGGCGCGCCGCCGGGTTGCTTGCCGAGGCGATTGCGGCTATCCCGTGCCAGATCGCCAGCAGGCACAGGGCCAGCCCGAGCGGCAGCCAGAAATAGTCGCGCTTGGGCTGGTGCCGTAGCGTGTTGACCTCCTGCGGCGTGATGCGGTCCAGCGTGGCGTACACGGCCTGCAGGCTGGCCAGGTCCTGCGCCCTGAAGAACTGCCCGCCGGTGGCGCGCGCGATGCCTTGCAGCACGTCGAAGTCGACCCGGTCTTCGCCCGTGGCGGCCGGGTCGCCGATGCCGATCGTATGCACGGTGATGTGATGATCGGCGGCCAATGCCGCCGCGCGCGCCGGCGACACCGCGCTGCCGGTGTCGTTGCCGTCGGTCAGCAGAATCAGCACCTTGTCGCGTTCCCTGGCCGCATCCAGCATGCGGATGCCCAGCCCGATTGCGTCGCCCAGCGCTGTGTTGGGCCCTGCCATGCCGACTTCGGTGCGGTCCAGCAACAGGCGCAGCGCGGTGTGATCCTCGGTCAAGGGGGCCTGCGGATAGGCGCCGGTGCCGAACACGATCAGCCCGAGCCGGTCGTGGGCGCGTTTTGCGATGAAATCGGCGACCACCGCCTTGACCGCCTTCCAGCGCGATTCGGGCTGGCCCTGGGCGTTGCGGAAATCGGCGGTGTCCATCGACTGCGAGATGTCCACGGCCAGCAGCACATCGCGCACCGCTTCGGTATGCGTCAGCGGCGGCTCGACCCACTGCGGCCGCGCCAACGCCAGGACCAGCAGCAACCAGACCGCCACATTGAGCCAGAGCTGGCCCCGGCGGACCCGCACGCCGGGCCGCGACGGCGCCTGGCCGGTGATCGTGGCAACCGCGTCAAAGAACGGCACGCGTAGCGCGCTTCGACGCTGCACGTAGGGCGGCAGCCAGCGGTAGGCGACCAGCACCAAGGGCGCGGCTGCGAGCAGCCAGGGAAATTCAAGACGCCACATGATGGTTCACCACCCAGGCGCGGCAGGCTTGGATCAGTTGCGCCAGCGCGGCGTCGTCCAGCTGGCGTACGGCTTCGTCCGGCGCATAGGCCAGCAACCGCAGCATCTGCGCCGATTCCGGTGGCATGCCCGGCGGCGCGGTGCGCGCCAGGTACACGAGCCAGGCCTGGCCCCCCAACGAGGCCACGTCGGCACGCGCCGCCGCGGGCCGCGCGGCCAAGGCCACACGCTTGAGCAAGGCCGGTAGGCCGCGCGCCGCCAGGCGATCGCGCGCGGCCTCGCGCGCCAACTGCGCCAAGGCTGCGAGGCCCTGGCGGCGATAGCGGTTGCGGCGATGCCGCCGCCAGCCGGCCAGCGCGGCCCAGCCGCCACCTGCCAGCAGCAACGCCGCCAGCACGGCCCAGCCCCAGGTCTGGGGCCAGTAGGACACCGGCGCCGGCAACGGCAGCTCGCGCAATTGATCCAGGCCGGGCAGCGCGTCGTTCATGCCTGCGCTCCTGCCGCCGTGCCGGCGGCTCCGGGTGCCGTGGCCTGCTTGCCCAGCTCGCGGCGCAACTGCGCCAATTCGTCCTGCGCCGTGTCGATGGACAGCAGCGGCACGCGGCTGCGGCGCAGCAGTTGCGCCACCTGCTGCAGGCGGCCGCTGAAAAAATCGGCCAGCGGTTGCCGTTCGCGTTGGCGGCCCACGGCAACCTCCAGCTGCAGTTCGCCCTGGGTCACCACCATGCGCCCGGCGCGCGGCAATTGCTGCGCCATGGGGTCGAACACCAGCATCGCCAGCACGTCGTTGTGCGCGGCCAGCAGGCGCAGCGTGCGCAGGGTGTCTTCGTCGGCCCCGGCGAAATCGCTGATGACGCAGACCAGGCAGTCATGCGGCGCGTGGGCCAGCGCCCCGCGCAGCGCGCCATTCAAGCCATGCGCGGCGGGCACATCGGGGCCATCCGCTGATAGCGCCGCGTTCGCGCGCGCCACCTCGGCCAGCAAGGCCCGCACCCGGTCGCGGCTGCGCAGCGGCTTGAAGGCCCTGACGCCCTGGTCGTCGAACACCAGCCCGCCGACACGGTCGCCGCCGCGATAGGCGATCCAGGCCGAGAGCGCCGCCAGCCGGGCGGCGACGGCGCATTTGAATGCAAGCACGGAGCCGAAATACATGCTCATGCGCTGATCCACGACGATCAGCGCGGGGCGGTCCCGTTCTTCGGTATAGGCGCGCACCAGCGGTTTGCCGTAGCGCAAAGAGGCGCGCAGGTCCAGGCGTCGCAAGTCGTCACCGGCCACATAGCGCCTGAGTTCGGCGAAATCCAGCCCCCGGCCGCGCAAGCGCGATCCGTGCGGCCCGGCCAGCACGCTGCTCAACGGCTGCCTGGCCGTGAACGACAGGCCAACTGCGGAGGCCTCCAGGGCGATCAGTTCCGCCAGCGGCGGATGCACGGGGTCCGGGTCGCGGCGCATGGCGGTTCCCTAGGCCGGCACGGCGACAACGTCCAGCAGCCGGTCCAGGACCTGATCGGCGGTGATGCCGTCGGCCACCGCGTCATACGACAGGTGCAGGCGGTGCCGCAGCACCGCGTGCGCCACGGCCCGCACGTCGTCCGGCGTGCTGAAGTCCGCATCCGCCAGCCAGGCATGGGCACGCGCGGCCCGGTCCAGGGCGATGGCGCCGCGCGGACTGGCACCCACCTGTATCCAGCGGCCCAGGTCGGCGTCGTAGTCCGCGGGGCGGCGCGTGGCATTGACCAGGTCCACGGTATACCGGTCTACCGCGGGCGCCACGTGCACCGCCGCGGCCTGGACACGACAGGCCAGCAACGCGTCCTGGGTCATGCGCGCGTCGTCTTGCCCAGGGTCGCCCTGCCCGGCCGGTTCTCGCAGCAGGGCCAGCATGGCCATCTCGTCCTCGGCGCCGGGATAGTCCAGCCTGATCTTCATGAGGAAGCGGTCCATCTGCGCTTCCGGCAAGGGATAGGTCCCTTCCTGCTCGATCGGGTTCTGCGTGGCCAGCACCATGAACAGCGCCGGCATCTTGCGGGTGGTGCCGCCGACCGTGATCTGGCGCTCTTCCATCGCTTCAAGCAGCGCGGACTGCACCTTGGCGGGCGCGCGATTGATTTCGTCGGCCAGGATCAGGTTGCCGAACAACGGCCCTGCCTCGAACGCGATCTGATTGCGGCCTTCGGCATCCTGGCGCAGCACGTCGGCGCCGGTGATGTCCGAAGGCAGCAGGTCGGGCGTGAACTGGATGCGGCTCATGTCCGCCGCCAGGTGCCCGGCCAGCGCCTTGACCATGCGGGTCTTGGCCAGCCCGGGCAGGCTTTCGAGCAGCACGTGCCCGTCGGCCACCAGGGCGATCAGCATGTGGCGCACGACCTCTGCCTGGCCCAGCACTTCCCGGGAAATCGCCTCTTCCAACGCCAGAATGCCATTGCGCAACGCCATGGGTATTCCTTCGTCAAACTCTATGGGCCGCCTGGAATGCAGGCGAGGCATCAACGGCTGGCGACTTGTCCCGGACGGGCCTGGGCCTGCTTCCATTGGTCCGGCGTCATCACCGTGCGAAAGCCCAGGTGCGACATACCGTTCAGCGGGTCCGTGCCGCGGCGCGCGCTCGCCCGGTAGCTGATGCAGTACGTGTCGCTGCACAGGAACGAGCCGCCTCGCGTGACCCGTTTCGGGGCAGAGGCGGGAACATTGGCGTCCTCGGGATCGAAGCTGTCGGCCGGCCCGGCGGGGTCCTGCGGCGGCTGGCGGTATTGCGCCTGGATGCGAAAGGCGTCCGCGCGATACCAGTCCGCGGTCCACTGCCAGACATTGCCCGCCATGTCGTAAAGCCCGTAGGCATTGGGCGGAAAGCTGCCGACGGGCGTGGTGCCGACCTGGATCTTTTCATCCTTGACGACCGGAAACGGTTGCTGCTGCTGGGTATCCCAGATATTGGCCATGGGCTTGCCTTGCGGGCTTAATTCATTGCCCCAGGCGTACGTGGCCTGCTCCAGTCCGCCGCGCGCCGCGAATTCCCATTCCGCCTCGGTCGGCAGGCGTTTGCCCGCCCACTTGGCATAGGCCTGGGCATCCTCATACGACACCTGGACCACGGGATGGTCGTCCTTGCCGTCGATATTGCTGCCGGGGCCTTGGGGATGGCGCCAGCTGGCGCCGGGCACAAACCGCCACCAGCGCGTGTAATCGCGCAGCGAGACCTCGGCTGCCGAGCCGACGAAAACCATGGCGCCCGGCACAAGCAGACTGTCATCCGGACGCGGCGTGCCGGGGGGAAGCTGGACCTTGAGATCGTCCCAGCGCGGTTTCTGCTCCGCCGTCGTGACATAACCGGTCGCTTCGACGAAGCGGCGGAATTGCGCATTGGTCACGTCGTGCGTGTCCATCCAGAATCCGCTGACCCTGACCGCGTGGGGGGGTAACTCATTGGGCTGCGAGAGTTTATGGTTATTACCCATGAGAAACTCGGCCCCCGGAATCCAGGCCATGCCCGCCGGACCCTGTTTACCATCGCCAAGCGTGACGACGGGGGCCGCGTTTTTGGGTGCGAGGCTGACGCCGGCCACATAGGCGCCCAAGGCGCTGGCGCCAAGTAGTACGCCGGCTACCGTCAATCCGATTTTCAATTGTTGCTTCACGTGCCCCTCCGAACTTCCGTGGAAACGAAACGGCGCGCCTTTTTTTGGCGCCTGGGTATCACGAATTGCTTATCGCGTTGAAGCTGAAACGGGGATGCATTCGACGGGCTTGAGCCGCGTTGAAATAATGTGAAATGGCAGCCAACAATATCCGAAAAGCGCAATGTTCCGACTGACTATTGTTAGTATTCGCAACGGCAACGGCGTGCGGGAATACCCTTGTTTTTCGAGTTCAAATATAAAAATAATCCAGGTGACAGGAATTATTTGGTTACGCAAATAATGCGAATATCGAACAAAGCGGATTTTCCTGATTTAGTTTGAAAATACCGGGAAATCGATATGGAAAATAAAATGAAAATGGCCCGGTCATACCGATTTTGATAATCGGTGCCGGGCCGGTTCTTGACGCCAGCGCACGGTCTACCCGGCGCCGTGGGGTGGCTTAATAATCGTCGTTTTCGCTGCGGCGGTTGCCGCCGCTGACCGGGCCGGTGCCCAGGATGTGCAGCGCGACGGCCTCGGCGACCTTCATACCGTCGATGGCGGCCGACATGATGCCGCCGGCATAGCCGGCGCCCTCGCCGGCCGGGAACAAGCCGTTGGTGTTCATGCTCTGGAAATCGTCACGGCGCGTGATGCGCAGCGGCGACGAGGTGCGGGTTTCCACACCGGTCAGCACGGCGTCGTGCATGGCAAAGCCCTTGATCTGGCGCTCGAATGCCGGCAAGGCCTCGCGGATGGCTTCGATGGCGTAGTCCGGCAGACTGGTTGACAGGTCGGTCAGTGTGATGCCGGGCTTGTATGACGGCGACACGCTGCCCAGCGAGGTCGACGGCCGGCCGGCCAGGAAGTCGCCCACCAGCTGCGCGGGCGCGGAATAATCGCGGCCGCCCAGTTCGTAGGCGCGCGCTTCCCAGTGCCGCTGGAAGGCAATGCCGGCCAAGGGCGACGATTCGATGCCGGGATAGTCCTTGGGCTGGATACCCACGACGATGCCGGCGTTGGCATTGCGCTCGTTGCGCGAATACTGGCTCATGCCGTTGGTGACCACGCCGCCCGGTTCCGAGGCCGCCGCCACCACCGTGCCGCCCGGGCACATGCAGAAGCTGTACACCGAGCGGCCGTTGGCGGCGTGGTGCACCAGCTTGTAGTCGGCCGCGCCCAGCACCGGATGGCCGGCGCTGGGGCCGAAGCGCGCGCGGTCGATCAGCGACTGGGGATGTTCGATGCGGAAACCCAACGAAAAAGGCTTGGGTTCCATGAAGACGCCGCGCGCATGCAGCATGTGGAAGGTATCGCGGGCACTGTGGCCCACGGCCAGCACCACGTGGCGCGAGGCAATGAACTCGCCGCTTGCCAGCCGCACGCCCTGCACCTGACCGTTGTCGATCTCGATGTCGTCCACGCGGCTTTCGAAGCGGAACTCGCCGCCCAGCGACTCAATCTGCGCGCGCATCTGCTCGATCATCTTGACCAGGCGGAAGGTGCCGATGTGCGGCTTGCTGACGTACATGATCTCGGGCGGCGCGTCGGCGGCCACGAATTCCTGCAGCACCTTGCGGCCGTAATGCTTGGGGTCCTTGACCTGGGTGGACAGCTTGCCGTCCGAGAACGTCCCTGCCCCGCCCTCGCCGAACTGCACGTTGGATTCGGGTTGCAGCGCGTGCTTGCGCCACAGGCCCCAGGTGTCCTTGGTACGTTCGCGCACCACGCGGCCGCGTTCCAGGATGATGGGGCGAAAACCCGTCTGTGCCAGGATCAGCGCCACGAACAGGCCGCAGGGACCAAAGCCGATCACCACGGGCCGGCGGCTCTCGGGCAACCCGGCCGGCGCGTGGCCGACGTACTGGTATTGCATGGCCGGCGTGGGCATCACGGTGCGCAGGCCGGCGACACGCTTGAGCACTGCGGCTTCGTCGGCGACTTCGACGTCGACGGAATACGTCAACGTGATGGCGCTGCGTTTGCGGGCGTCGTAGCTGCGGCGAAAGATGGTGAGCGTGTGCAGGGCTTCGGGGGCAATGCCCAGGCGGGCACAGGCGGCGGCACGTAGCGTGGTGTCGATGTCCTCTTGGGAAGTCGACAGGGGGAGAATGATTTCAGTCAGGCGCAACATGAGGCAAGGGAACCGTGTCAGGGTTCAAGGGCTCGTAAAACGCGTATTAGACCATGCCCCGCGAGCGCCGTTACATGTTTTACCCTGACGATTTCCTGTCTGGGCGGACCTGGAAATAGAATTCGCGTTTTCGCCCTTCACGAAAAGCCTCCCATGACCCGCACCCTGTCCGCCAGTTCCGCCGCCCTGGGTTTTGCCTTGCTGAGCGGCTGCGTCTACCACCCGCCTGCCAACCAGCTGAACCGCTACGCGCAAAGCATGATCGGCCAGCATCTGGATTCGGTCACCGCGCGTTTCGGCCCCGAAGATCACCAGGGCGGCTCGGCCACCTATCCCAACATCGGCACGCCGCAGAATCCCCGCTACGTGCACACGTGGAGCCGCTTCGGTTCCACCCAGCACCAGCGCTTTGTCCAGACCGGCACCGCATCGACCGGCAGCACGCTGGTCACGGTACTGCCGGCCGGCGGCGGCCAGGGCGCCATCCCGATCTACCAGCAGAACACCGCGCCGACGGGTTACACAACGCAGGAAGGCGAATCCTGCTACATGTCGTTTACCACCGATGCCAACAAGACCATCGTGAACTACGACCTGCTGGGCGGGTATTGCGACAAGCTGTTCCTGAGCGGCGGGTAATCAGGCCATCAGCCCAGCGCGGCGGCCTCATGCCGCCGGCTGCTGGCGCGTTACGCGCTGGATGCCGCTGCCGCCCTGCCCGTCATCAATGCAGGATGCGCGCCAGGAACGCCCGTGTCCGCTCATGCCGGGGATGATCGAAGAACTCGCCCGGCGCGCCGCTTTCGATAATGCGCCCGCCGTCCATGAACACCACCCGGTCGGCGACGTTGCGCGCAAACCCCATTTCGTGCGTCACGCACAGCATGGTCATGCCGTCTTCGGCCAGCGTCGTCATCACGTCCAGCACTTCCTTGACCATCTCGGGGTCCAGCGCCGACGTGGGTTCGTCGAACAGCATGATGCGCGGCTGCATGCACAGCGACCGTGCGATAGCCACGCGTTGCTGCTGGCCGCCTGACAGCTGGCCGGGGTATTTGCCGGCCTGGTCGGGGATGCGCACGCGTTCCAGGTAGCGCATGGCCAGGTCCACGGCCTGGGCTCGCGGCATGCGCCGCACCTGGGTGGGCGCCAGGATGCAGTTTTCCAGCACGGTCAAGTGCGGGAACAGGTTGAAGTGCTGGAACACCATGCCGGCATCGGTGCGCACGCCGTCCACGGCGCGCAGGTCGTCGGTCAGTTCTACGCCGTTGACCACGATGGAGCCCTGCTGGTGCCGTTCCAGCCGATTGATGCAGCGGATCATGGTGGACTTGCCGGAGCCGGACGGCCCGCAAATCACCAGGCGCTCGCCCGCCCCGACCTGCAGGTCGATGTCCTGCAGCGCATGGAAATCGCCATACCACTTGTTCATGCCGGCAATGCTGATGGCCGGCGTCGCGGCGCCGTCAGGCTTGCTCATCGGAGTTCCCCTTTTTTGTAGCGGCGCTCCAGCCACATCGAATAACGCGACAGGCCGAAGCAGATGCAGAAATAGATCGATGCAATGAAGAGATAGGTTTCGACGTAGGGCGTGGGCCAGGCCGGATCGGTCAGCGCGGCGCGGCCGGAACTGAGCAGGTCGAACAGGCCCACGATCAGCACCAGGCTGGTGTTCTTGACCATCACGATGGCGGTGTTGGTAAGCGGCGCGATCACCTTGCGCAGCGCCTGCGGCAGCACCACCAGCCGCGTCATCTGCCACCACGACAGGCCCAGCGCGCGCGAGGCTTCGGCCTGGCCCGCCGGGATGGCCTGCAGGCCGCCGCGGATCACCTCGGCCAGATAGGCGGCCGAGAAGATCGTCAGCGCGATGCCTGCGCGCAGCAGGCTATCGATGGTCATGCCGGCCGGCAGCAGGATGGGCAGCACGATGGACGCCATGAATAGCAGGCTGACCAGCGGCAAGCCCCGGATCAGTTCGATGACGCCGATGCTGATGAAGCGCGCCGCCGGCAGGCTGCCGCGCCGCGCCAGCGCCAGCAGCACGCCCAGCGGCAAACCGGCGCCCAGCGAGCACACCGCCAGCAGCAGCGTCACCGGCAGGCCGCCCCAGGACGAGGTGGGCACGCGCGTCAGACCGAACAGGCCGCCCTGCATCAGCAGCAGCCCCGCCGCCATGCCGATGATCCAGGCCACGGCGGTGCACAGGCGCCAGTGCCTGGGGCTGAGCGAATACACGGTCATGGCCAGGATGAACAGGCACACGGCGGTGGGCCGCCACTGTTCGCCGGGCGGATAGATGCCGAACAGGATCTGCCGCAACTTTTCGCCCAGGAAGGCCCAGCAGGCGCCGCTGGCCTGGCGGCAGATGTCGCCTGCGGCGCCGGGCCAGACGGCATCGATGATGGCCCAGTCGACCAGGCGGCTGGCCGCGGCCAGCACCAGCGCCAGGGTGGCCACGGTGGCCGCCGCACTGAACAGGCTGCCGAACAGCCGGTGCAGCACGGTATCGCGGCGATCCCTGGGCGGCCGCAGCATGGATGACGGTGCGGGCGCTTGGGTAGGAATGGACAGGCTCATGCGCGTTGCGTCCTCAAGAGGCGGCGGTTGTACAGATTCATGAACAGCGACACGGACAGGCTGATGCTCAGGTACACCGCCATCAGCACCGCCACGCCCTCGATGGCCTGACCGGTCTGGTTGATGGTGGTGGTGATGACGAAGGACAGGTCGGGATAGCCCACGGCCAGCGCCAGCGTGGTGTTCTTGATGATGGACAGGTACTGGCTGGTCATCGGCGGGATGATCACCCGCAGCGCCTGCGGCACCACGATCCAGCGCAGCGCGGCGACGGGTTTCAGGCCCAGCGAATGCGCCGCTTCCCATTGGCCCGCGGGCACGGCGTCGATGCCGCCGCGGATGATCTCGCCGGAGAACGCGGCCGAGTAGATCGTCAGCCCCACCAGCAAGGCGGTGAATTCGGGGGTGAAGGCCGTGCCGCCGATGAAGTTCAGGCCGCGCAGCACCGGGGTGTCGGTGTGCAACGTCACGCCGCCCCACCCTGCCGCCGCTGCCAGCACGGCCACCGCCGCGATCACGCCCAGCGTGCGCCACGGCGCGCTGCGCGCGGCCGGCGACGGCCGCCGAGCCAGGCGCCAGGCGCCCCACAACAGCAGCACGGCCACGGCCAGCGCCCAGCCCAGGACCCGGGCGTCACCCTGCAGCGACAGGCTCGGAAAGAACAGCCCGCGCACCGACAGGAACACCCCGGGCAGCGGCTGCAACGCATGCCGTACCGACGGCAGATTCAGCGTGACCAGGCTATACCAGAACAGCAGCTGCACCACCAAGGGCGTGTTGCGCACGGCCTCCAGGTACACCGTGGCGATGCCGGTGACCAGGGGATGACGGCTGCGGCGTGCCAGCGCCAGGCCGAAGCCCAGCACCGTCGAGGCCACGATCACCAGCGCCGAGATATACAGCGTGTTCACCAGGCCCGCCACGAAGGCGCGGCCGTAGCTGTCGGTGGGCTGGTAGGCCAGCAGGCTCTCGGCCATCGGAAAGCGCGCCGCCTCGCCGAGGTACCCGAACCCCATGGCGATGCCGCGCTGGGTCAGGTTGGCGTGGGCGTTCCAGGCCAGCCAGCCCACGGCCCCCAGGAAGCCGCAGGCGATCAGCGCCTGCATCAGGACGGCCCGGGCGCGGCCGTCGTACCAAAGTCGCTTGAGCATGATGTGCCTCTACGTGTTGCGTGCTGGCGTGAACCGCATGACGCGTCAGTTGAAGACGTAGGGGTACATCAGGCCGCCGTCGCGATACAGGCGGTTCATGCCGCGTTCGAGCTTCATCGGGCTGTTCTTGCCGACATTGCGCTCGAAGATCTCGCCGTAGTTGCCCAGCTGCTTGACGATGTTGTAGGCCCAGCGCTCGTCCAGCCCCAGCGCCTTGCCGTTGCCCGGCTCCACGCCCAGGAAGCGGGCGATGCGCGGGTCGGTGGATTTGAGCATCTCGTCGACGTTGGCCTGGGTGATGCCCATGTCTTCGGCGGCGATGGGCACCTGGATGACCCATTTGACGATGTCGAACCAGCGGTCGTCGCCGTGACGCACCGACGGCGTCAACGCTTCGCTATGGCCGCTGGCCGGAAAGATCACGTAGTCGTCCGGATTCTGCGCCTGGGTGGCGCGCACCGCGGCCAGCGCCGACGCGTCGGTGATCAGGCCGTCGCAGCGGCCCGAAAAGAACGCCTGGCGCGAGGCGGCCACGTTGTCGAACAGCACGGTCTTCAAGCCCAGTTTGAATTTGCGCGACAGGTCGGCCACGGTTACTTCGTTGGTGGACCCGGTCTGCACGCAGATGGTGGCGCCGACCATGTCCTTGGTCTGGGTGATGCCCAGCTCCTTGCGCACCATGAAGGCGTCGTACTCGTAGTAGTTCGGGTAGGTGAAGTTGATGCCGTTGGCGTCGCGCCGCAGCGTCCAGGACGTGGTGCGCGGCAGCACGTCGATCTGCCCCGTCTGCAATGCGGTCAGGCGTTGCTGGCCGGTCAGCGGCACGAAGCGCGCCTTGGACGCGTCGCCCAGCACGGCGATGGCGATGGCGCGGCAGGTGTCCACGTCCAGGCCCTTCCAGTTGCCGTCCTTGTCCGGCGCGGAGAACCCGGTGGTGCCATGGCCCGATCCGCAGATGACGTAGCCGCGGGCGCGGATCTGGTCGACCGTGGGGCTGTTGGTCTGCGTGACGGCGGCGGCCACGGGCGATGTATCGGCGGCAGGCACGGCCGCTACGGCGCCGCCGGCCGCGGCAGGCGCCGCGGCCTGGGCGAAAACCGTCGGCGCCAGGGCAACAGCGGCCGCGGCCGCCAGGACGAGACGACCCAAACCCGGTGTGAAGCTGGACAACATGGCAATTCCCCTTGCTATATGTAGAGCGCCTTGTGGCGCTTCATGTCTGCCGCCGGCAAGCGGTGCCGCCGGCAGCCGTTAAAACCGCGTGGCGCGATCCTAGGCCCGGCACGTGGCTGGCGCCTCGGGCCGTAGCCGCGTCAGCGCCGCGCCTGATAGGCCGCCAAGCCGGCGCGCAGGTCATCCTTGAGCACGTCAACGTCTTCCAGCCCGATCGACAGGCGCACGATGGGCCGGTCCGTCGCCGGGAAGGCGCGATCGGCCTGCAGCGCGGCCGGGTAATAAGCGGCCAGACTATGCACGCCGCCCCAGCTGGCGCCGATGGCGAAATGCCGCAGCGAATCGAAAAAGCCGTTGAAGGCGGACTCGGGCGCGGGCGCCAGCACCATCGAGAACAGGCAGCCGTTGGTGGAAAAATCGCGGCGCCACAGCGCATGGCCCGGGTCGCCGGGCAGCGGCGGATACAGCAGGCGTTCCACCTGCGGCTGCGCCGCGAGCCACTCGGCCACGCACAGCGTCGCGTCGCTTTGCGCCCGCACCCGCAGGCCCAGGGTTTCCAGGCCGCGCAGCACCAGGAAGCAATCGTCGGGGCTGACCTGCTGGCCCAGGATGCTCTGGGTCTCGCGCAGCACGGCGTAATGGCCGGTGTCGTTCATGCTAATGGCGCCCATCAGCACATCGGAATGGCCGCTGAAGAACTTGGTGGCCGCCTCGACGCTGAAGTCCACCCCATGCGCCAGCGGCTTCAAGCCCAGCGGGCTCGCCCAGGTGTTGTCCATCATCGTCAGCACGCCGTGGCGGCGCGCAGCGGCGGCGATGGCCGGTACGTCGGCCATTTCCATCGTGACGGTGCCCGGCGCCTCGATGCAGATCATGCGGGTTGCCGGCCGGATCAAGGTCTCGATGCTGGCCCCGATGGACGGGTCGTACAGTTCGACGTCCACGCCCATGTGGGCCAGCCATTTTTCGCCGAAGGTCTTCAGCGCGCCATAGCAGGCGGCCGAGATCAGCAGATGGTCGCCGCCGCGCACAAAGCCCATCACCACCGTCATCAATGCCGCCGCGCCCGATGGCGTGATGACGCAGTGGCGGCCGCCTTCGAGCTCGGCGATGCGGTCCTCCAGCAGCCGCGCGGTGGGCGTACCCGTGACGCCATAGCTGAAGCCGTCGGGCTGGCGATGCTTGCGGTTGACGAAGGATTCCAGCGAATCGAACACCACGGTCGACGCGCGCTGCACCGACGGCGACAGGCTGGCAAAATCTCTATTAGTCTGGTTGATAGCTTTCATCTAATCTATTCGCTGGGCTTAGAGGGTGATCGGGAACAGCGCCAGTGTCTGCCTTTTGATCCATTGCCTCAACAATCGAAACAACTCAGTCAATAAGCAGGACTTATAGATGGACATGCGAGAAATCCAGGTCTTCCGGGCAGTGATGCAGGCCGGCACGACCAGCAAGGCCGCCACGCTGCTGGGGATTTCGCAGCCGGCGGTCAGCCAGGCGATCCGCAAGCTGGAAACCTCGTCGGAACTGCGCCTGTTCGAGCGTGTGCGCGGGCGGCTGGTGGCCACGCAGGAGGCCGAGGCGCTGATGGAGGAAGTGGACCGCTGCTTTGCCGGCTTCGAACTGATCGAACACCGCATCCGCAGCCTGAAATCGTTCGGCGTCGGACGCCTGGCCGTGGGCTCGCTGCCCGCGCTGGGTACGGGCTTCATGCCGCGCGCCATCGCGGCCTTTGGCCTGCAGGACCGCCGCATCCAGATGTCGTTCCAGATCATGAGCTCGCGCGAGGTGCTGCAGCAGGTGGCGGCCGGCCAGCTGGACTTCGGCCTGATGGCCGACGAGCTGTCGGTGGCCGGGCTGGAGCATTCGGAATTCGTGCGCATCCCGGGCGTGATCGCCATGCACAACCGCCATCCGCTGGCCGCCAAGCCGCGCATCGCGCTGCAGGACTTGATCGACCACCCCTTCATCGCCTTGAACCCCGAAGACGCCAGCCGCCGGCGCCTGGAAACCGCGCTGAACGACCAGGGGCTGGCGCTGCGGCCCATCCTGGAAACGCCCTACTCCAATTCCGTCTGCGAGTTCGCGCTGCATGGGCTGGGCATCGGCATGGTCCACCCCGTCATGGCGCTGGATTACCTGGCCCGCGGCCTGACCATCAAGCCACTGGACCTGGACATCAGCTTCACCTGCCTATTGGTGTTCCGGCCCGGCACACCGCTTTCAGAAAACGCGCGGGCGTTGCTGAAAGCGATGCGGATCGAACTGGACCGGGACCTGAAGCGGATCCGCGCAGCGCTCAGTACTTGAAGCTCAGGCGCGCTTGTCGGACGCGCGTAACTCGCCGCCAGTGTGTCGTCCCAAAAATAGAACACGGATGGCGGTTTGCCCCGTCTACCGCCGCTGGCATCGCTCCACTATCGTCAGGCTTCCTTTATGTATTCCACGGAGTCCTGCCATGAGCCAACCCGCCAACTTCAACGGCGCCCGTCCGGCGATCGATCCGGACCAGGCCGCCATGCTTCTGATCGACCACCAGAGCGGCCTGTTCCAGACCATCGGCGACCTGCCCTTCACCACGGTGCGCGCCCATGCGTCGGCCCTGGCCAAGATGGCCACCCTGACCAAGATGCCGGTCATCACCACCGCTTCGGTGCCGCAGGGTCCCAATGGCCCGCTGATTCCCGAAATCCACGAGAACGCGCCGCACGCCCAGTACGTGGCCCGGCGCGGCGAGATCAACGCCTGGGACAATCCGGAATTCGTCAAAGCGGTCAAGGCCACCGGGCGCAAGCAGTTGATCATCGCCGGCACCATCACCAGCGTCTGCATGGCGTTCCCCAGCATCGCGGCGGTGGCCGACGGCTACCAGGTGTTCGCGGTGGTGGATGCGTCGGGCACATACTCGAAGATGGCCCAGGAAATCACGCTGGCGCGCGTGGTGCAGGCGGGCGTGGTGCCGATGGACACGGCCGCCGTGGCGTCCGAGCTGCAGCGCACCTGGCACCGCGATGACGCGGCGCAATGGGCCGAGATCTACGGCCATATCTTCCCCGCATACCGCCTGCTGAGCGAAAGCTATGCCAAGGCGCAAGAGGTCGAGCGCAATCACGAAACGCTGGATTCGCTGCGCAAGTAGGCGGCTCGTGACTCGCGGCGCGTCCGGGGCCGCCCCGGGCGCTGGCCGGCGGCCTGGGTGGCTTGTCCCGCGGCGCTACGCCAGCCGCTCGAACTTCTGCACCAGGAAATCCACGAACACCCGCACCCGCGCCGGCACCAGCCGTGACGCCGTCATGACGTAGAGCGGGATCGGGTCCAGCTCCCATTCCGGCAGCACCCGCACGATCCGCCCGCTTTCCAACAGCGCCGACGCCTGCGTGCGGCTCAGCTGGCCGATGCCCATGTCTTGCAGCAGCAGCTGGCGGATCAGCGACTGGCTGTTGGTGGTCAAGAGCGGCGTCGGCCGCACGGGCACCGCCTGCGCGCCGCTGTGCAGCGTCCAGCCGGCGCCGGCCTCGGCTTCCGAGGTGAACAGGCATTGATGGTGCTCCAGCTGCGCCGGCGCCAGCGGCGTGCCATGCGCGGCCAGATAGGCCTTGGACGCGTACAGGTGCCGCCTGACCAGCCCCACCCGCCGGGCGATCAGGCGCGAGGCCGCGGGCGGATCGCCGGTCAGGATGCTGACGTCGTGGCGCTGCGTCATCAGGTCGGGCAGCGTCGAGGTCAGGAAGATGTCGAAGCTGATCTGCGGATAGGCGGCGTGGAATTCCGCGAAATGCGCGTCGGCGAAATAGGTCGCGAAGTCGTTGGACATGCTGATCCGCAGCACGCCCGACGGGTCGGATGTTTCGCTGTTCAACTCGTCGTTGACCATCTTGGCCTGCTGCACGATGTCGTCGATCTGCTGCAGGTAGCGCGCCCCGGTTTCGGTCAACGTCACGCGCCGGGTCGAGCGGTTGAACAGCTTGATCTTGATGTCGGCCTCGAACTCGGTGATGCGGCGCGACAGCGTCGAGGTGGGTACGCCCAGCGCCAGTGACGCCTTGGTGAAGGTGCCCTCCCGGGCGACCGCGGCGAAAAACGCCATGTCGCGCAAGCGGTCTATGTCTCTGCTCATCGTCTGCCTCTGGCCGCTTCGGCCTTGAAATTAGATGACAACTCATCTATATTAGATGATATATCAACTAATTCATAATCGACCATGGCCAAGGAAACCGACACGCCGCAGCAACAGCGCCTGAGCACCAGGATCGGCGTGGTGGCGCGTCAATGGCGCCGCGCGGTCGACCAGCGCCTGCAACCCTTCGATCTGACCCAGGCCACCTGGCTACCGCTGGTGCAATTGGCGCGCGCGCCCGGGCCGATGCGGCAGAAGGAACTGGCGGCGGCGCTGTCGCTGGACAATTCCGCCGTGGTGCGGGTGTTGCAAAGCCTGGAGGCCAGCGGTTTCATCGAGCGCCTGGAAGACCCCGACGACCGCCGCGCCAAGGCGCTGGCCATCACGGCCCAGGGGCGCCAGCTGGTGCGCCGCGTGCACACCGTGTCGGCCGAACTGGAACGCGAACTGCTCGACGGCATGGCGCCCGCCGACGTCGACGCCGCGCACCGCGTGTTGGAACGGCTGGGCGGCTTGCTGCTGGATCTGAATGGCGGGGCGAACCCGCGATCATGACTCCCCAAGCCGGCGCCGTCCCCACCGCCTGTTCCGGTACCGGCGCGCCGCGCTTGCCGGCATAAGCACCGCAACGCCTCGTCATCATGCCTTCCACCGCACCCGCCTCAGCCCTGCCGGATACGCCGGCCAGCAGTCTGCGCGCCCTGCTCTTTCCGCTGGCGATCGCGCTGGCCGTGGGGCTGGATTATTTCGACAATGCGGCGTTTTCATTCTTTATCAGCGACATCGCCGGCGGCATCGGCGCGCCGCCCGATGAGCTGATCTGGTCGTCCAGCGCCTACGCCGTGGCGGGCGTGCTGGGTATCCTGCAGCATCAATGGTGGGTCGAACGCGTCGGCCACAGGCACTACATCGGCGCCTGCCTGCTGCTGTTCGCGGCGGCGGGCGTGCTGGCGGCGTTCAGCCAGTCATCGGCCGAACTGGCCGTGGCGCGCGCCCTGCAGGGCTATCTGATGGGCCCGATGATGGGCGCCACTCGCATCCTGATACAGCTGAGCTTCCCGCCCAAAGAGCGCGGCCGGGCCACGCGCCTGTTCCTGTGCAGCATCCTCTTGTGCAGTGCATTGGCGCCGCTGGCGGGCGGCTACCTGGTGGCCGACTTCGGCTGGCGCGCGGTGTTCGTCTGCACCGTGCCCGTGGCGCTGGCGACCGGCGCGCTGGTCCTGGTGGCCGTGCCGGCCACCGGACGGCTGCCGCCCGAGCAGCGCGGCGAGCCCCATCTGTGGCCCTATGTCGTCGCGGCGCTGGCGCTAGGCGCGTTGCAGGTCGTGGCGCAGCAGTTGCGCTCGTCGCCGTTCAGCGAATCGCCGGGGCTGGAAGGCCTGACACTGGCCGGCGTGCTGCTGCTGGCCGGGTTCATCTGGCACCAGTGGCATCATCCCCGGCCGCTGCTGCACCTGCACGGCCTGAAGGAAGCCACATTCCGCGCCGGCCTGGCGCTGTACGCCCTGTACTACTTCGTCAGCAACGCGTTCAGCTACCTGGTATCGCGCTTCCTGCAGGCCGGGCTGGGCTACCCCGTGGAAAACGCCGGACATCTGGTGGGCGTCACCTCGCTGGCGGCCTTGGCGGGCGCCCTGCTCTACTTTCGCTATGCCGGCCGGCTGCCGCGCAAGCGGGGCCTGATTGCGGTCGGCTTCACCCTGGCGGCGCTGATCGGCGCGTGGATGGCGCACATGCCGCCGGACGTCAGCCAATCGTGGCTGCTGCCGCCGCTGATCCTGCGCGGCTTGCTGCTGCTGTTCATTGCGCTGCCGGTGGCCAATCTGGCGTTCCAGCCGTTCGCCGTCGAACTGTATCCGCACAGCTATCGCATCAAGAACATCGTCAAGCAGATCGCCTATTCGTTTTCCACCGCCACCATCATCGTGCTGGAACAGCACCGCCTGGCGCTGCATCAGACCCGGCTGGCCGCCAGCGCCAGCCTGTCCAATCCGGTGTTCGCCGGCGCCCTGGACCAACTGACGCAGCGCTTCGCGCAGGCCGGCGCCGCGCTGTCGGCCGCGCACGGGCTGGCCTTGGCCGAGCTTCAGCGCGTGCTGACGCAGCAGGCCAATTTCATGAGCGTGCTGGACGGCTTCGTGTTCCTGGCGGTTATCTCGGGGGCCGCGGCCGTGTATGCGCTGTGGCAGCGCCGCATTCAATGAACCGGGCGGGCCGGGTGCTCAGGCGGCCATGGTGACAGTCTTCGTCACCGCGCCGTGGGTGGCGCGCATCCTGATCCCGGTGACGCAGGCGCAGGGGCCGGGCTGACGCGGGGGGTGAAGACGGATATGGAACGGCGCCCGCCGGTGGGGTAAGACAACCGCCGCTACGCACAATATTCACGCGCGCTTAACATTTCCGTCATTGCGCGTTCCTATGCTTCCCACTTTTTCGGATGGGCAGCACAGATGGCGCACGACAAGCACGACGGCAAACATGACATTGCCGAGACACTCTCCACCCTGCCAGTGACGGACCCGCGCCGCCGCAGCCTGCTCAAGGCCGGCCTGGGCGCCACGTTGATGCCGGTCGGCGGCTCGCTGCTGCTGTCGGCCTGCGCCAGCGACAACGACGACGACGACGCGCCGGCGCCGGGCGCGCCCACGCCGCAGCCCAAGAACATCTCCAGCTTCGCCGTCGCGGTGCTGCCCGACACGCAGTTCTATTCCCGCTACGCCACCGATGCCGAGAACCAGCAGTTCATGCGCAAGTACGGCAGCGAGCCCTACAAGGCGCAGACGCAATGGGTGGCCGACCATGCCAAGGCGCTGAACATCCCCTTCCTGATCCACCTGGGCGACGTGGTCGACCAGCAGAACAAGCCCGACCAGTGGAAAGTGGCCGATGCGGCCATGAAGATCCTGGAAGACGCCAAGGTGCCGTACTCGATCCTGGCGGGCAACCATGACGTGATCCTGGACCGCGACTACGTCGACGAAACCAGCCAGAACACGGCCACCGACGCCCAGCGCACGCTGGCCAACGAACCCTATCTGCAAACCTTCGGCACCGACCGCGCAAAGAAGCAAGCCACCTTCGGCGGCCGCGATCCCAGCGGCTTTCACGAGTGGCACGTCTTCGAGGCCGAAGGCCAGAAGTTCATGGTGCTGTCGTTGTCGTGGCGCATTTCGACGGCCGCGCGGGACTGGGCCAACCAGGTGATCCGCGCCAACCCGACGCTGCCGGTCATCCTGGTCAATCACCAGTTGCTGAACATCGACAAGGACGGCATCAGCCCGCTGGAAGTGCCCTACGGCCTGATGCTGTGGGACAAGCTGATCCGCGACAACGACCAGATATTCATGACGCTCAACGGCCATTACCATGGCGCGGCGCTCCTGACCAAGACCAACGCCTTCGGCAACCCCGTGCACGAAATGGTCGTCGACTACCAGATGGCCTACCAGGGCGGCAACGGCTTGATGCGTCTGTATGAATTCGACCTGAGCAACAACGAGATCCGGGTGCTGTCGTTCTCGCCCTGGGTGCCGCAGAAACCCAAGAACACGCTCAACGCCTTCGACCAGGCGGTGCTGACGGGCGCCAATGAGGAATTCACCATCAAGATGGATTTCGCCAAGCGCTTTTCGGGTTTCAACAAGACCTTCAAGGCCGGCACGCCCTCGCACACCGCGTTGATCGACCAGGCCCGCGCGTTGATCCTGGCCAACTACACCGAGCCGCCCGCGATCACGCAAAAGCCGGCCGCCGACAGCGAAGACTATCCGCAGGTGTCCGGCACGCTGGCCCACTGGCGCTTCTTTGGCGGCGCCGACGGCCAGCCGGTGCCCGTGGGCACGGTGGTCGCCGACCGCACCGGCCTGAACCCCGTGCGCCGCGCGGCGTTGAACATCGACGGCGTGGCCGGCGCCCAGCTGGGCGATCTGGTCTGGTCCAACGACCATCACTACCTGTCGGCTGCCCCGGGCTCGGTGCGCTTCCTGAACACCGACAAGAACACCGCCCGCATGAGCTATTTCACCACCGACGCGGCGGCAGTGCTGAACGCCGAGACGGTGCCCAACGGCTACACCGTCGAAGCCTTCATCAAGATCGACCGCGACTGGACCGCGGGCAAGAACGCGTGGATGAACATCATGACGCGCGACGGCAAGCGCGGCGACCTGCCCGGCTACAACGGCGGCGACGGCGAATCCCCGCCGCTGCTGTTCGCCGTGTCGAGCCTGCGCGAGATCCAGTGGGAAGTCGTGCCCGAGCGCGCCGGCCCGCGTGACGCCAAGACCAACTGGTCCGGCGAGATCATCGCCGACAAATGGCTGCACATTGCCGTGGTGAACGACAACACCACGCATGAAACCATCCTGTACGTCGAAGGCGCGCCGGTGTTGCGCAACGCGTCCGACGCCCCGGGCCTGGCGGCCCTGGCGGCGAACATGCCGTGGGTCGTGGGCGCCGGGTCCTGGGACGGCAACCGGGCCGATGGCTTCTTCGGCAGCATCGGCGAAGTGCGCATCGTGAACCAGGCGCTGGCGCCAGCGCAGTGGCTGACGGCGCGCAGGAACGGCTGAACGGCGGGCGCCGGCTGTGTCGGCCGGCGCCCGCGCTGCCTGGGGCAGCAGGTCGTCATTTTCAGAATCTTCCAATTCCTCCCCGATCCTATGAGTCAGACAATGCTGGGTTGGCCTTCGGAAACGAGAGGAAATGACCATGAGGGATCCCCATTTTGCACGCTTCATAGGCAAATGTGGCGAAGCGACGCAGGCCGTGCAGGTTCCCGGCGCCAGCCTGTCCAAATGGGCCGGAAGGCTGCCGCCGCTCATGCTGAAGATCTGGCAGGAAGAAGGCTGGGCGTGCTATGGCAATGGCCGCTTCGGTTTCGTCAATCCTGACGACTACGCGCACGTCAAGGACGCCTGGCTGCACGATACGCCGCTTGCCGCGCTGGACGCGTTCCACGTGATCGCCCGGGGCGCGTTCGGCGACCTCTATCTATGCGGCGAAAAGACAGGAGCCAGTGCCACTGTCGTCTGTGTTCTCAACGAAATCCTGATGCAGAAACGCCGACGCACACCCGGCGCCGCACCAGACCAGGATCAGCCCATCCGCGTGTTGTTGAGTGTCGCCCACCCCGAAGGCTTTGACTATTCCGATCCCGACGGCAACCTGCTGTTTGACCGCGCCGTTGCCAGATACGGCTCACTCGCACCAGACGAAATGTACGGCTTCGAGCCCCCGCTGGTGCGCGGCGCCCCCCCCCACACTGGACAACCTGCGCCGCCTCAGGCTCGGCCCGCATCTGCTGATGTTGCGCAAGCTGGACACCCCGCGCGTGCCCATTGCCATGATCGGTGCGCGCCGGCGAAACTGAGCCGTCCTGCATCCCGGGCCGCCGCCACGCCCGCCCCGTCCGCAGGATTGCCCCCCGATCGCCGCCGCAAGCTCACCCCTTCGCGACAGCCGCGACCGCGCTTCGAAATTCCGCCATCAACGGCGACCATGTCGTGGCGCGCCGGGTAATCAACGCAATACGCCGCTGCAGCGGCCTGCCCAGCACGACCGGCAGCGCCGCGATGCCGCGTTGATCCGCCAGCGCGCTTTGCGGCACGATGGCCAGCAGGCTCGATTGCGCCAGCAGCGCCAGGGTGCCTTTGGAAAAATGCTCGACCTCCAGCGCGGCGACCGGCAACGCCAGGCCGGCCTCGGCATAGTGCGCATCCAGCGCCAGGCGGGCGACGGCGGCCGGCTTGGGCAGGATCCAGCGTTGCGCTTGCAGATCATGCAAGGCCAGTTTGCGCCGCGCGGCCAGCGGGTGCTTGCGGCTGGCGGCCACGCACAGCCCGTCTTCCAGAATGGGGGTCTGATGCAGCGCCGCGGGCACATCGGCATAGATGGGCGTAACCGCCAGATCCAGCTTGCCGCTGGCGACCTGCTCGTTCAGGTCGTCTGACAGGCCCTGGACCAACTGAACGCGCAGCGCCGGCCGGCGCGGCAGCAGCCATGCCAATGCGGGCATCACGATGCTGTCGACGGTGGCGCCGGTGGCGCCCATGCGCAGCAACCCCGCTTCCCCGACGCGCAGTTCCAGCGCCTGCCTGACCGCGTCCTGGTACTGCACCCACAGCTTTTTCGCATGTTCCAGAAACACCAGCCCGGCCGACGTCAGCCGCAAGCCGCGTCCGCTGCGGTCCAGCAGCGCCAGCCCGGTGTCTGCCTCCAGCCGCTGCAGGGATTTGCTCAATGCCGGCTGGCTGACCTCGCACACCGCCGCGGCGCGAGCCAGATTGGCGTGTTCGACGGCGGCCAGGAAGTACTCGATGTCGCGCAGGGAAAGATTCATGAACAATTTTCATATCAATACGTCGCTTCGGGAATATTACGCCGCCAGCCCCCTCCTAGAATCCCCGGCATAAACCCGAAGATCCTCAAAGGTGCAACGCATGCAAAGCAAGCCCAATATCGTTCTGATCGTGGCTGACAACCTGGGGTGGGGAGAGCTGGGCTGTTATGGCGGCGGCGCGCTACGCGGCGCACCCACCCCGAACATCGACCGCCTGGCCGCCGAAGGCCTGCTGCTGCAGAACTTCAACGTGGAAAGCGACTGCGTGCCGACGCGCTCGGCGCTGATGAGCGGCCGCCACCCGATCCGCACCGGCTGCCTGCAATCGGTGCCGCCCGGCCTGCCCCAGGGGTTGTCGCGCGACGAGATCACCCTGGCGCAGCAGCTGTCGGGCCAGGGCTACGCCACCGCGCACTACGGCAAATGGCATCTGGGCGACATCCCCGGCCGCTACCCGTCCGACCGCGGCTTTGACGAGTGGTACGGCATTCCGCGCACCACCGACGAAAGCCAGTTCACTTCGTCCATCGGCTTTGACCCCACGGTGGCCGACATTCCCCACATCATGCAGGGCCAGGCGGGCGCGCCCTCCGAAAACGTCAAGGTCTACGACCTGGACACGCGCCGCGGCATCGACGCCGAACTGACGGACCGGTCGATCCAGTTCATGCAGCGGCAGGCGCGGGCCAGACGGCCGTTCTTCCTGTACCTGCCCCTGGTGCACCTGCACTTTCCGACACTGCCGCATCCCGATTTCGCGGGGCGCACCGGCGCCGGCGACTTTGCCGATTCGATGGTGGAAATGGACCACCGCGTCGGGCAGATCGTGCAGGCCGTGGACGATCTGCACCTGCGCGAGAACACCGTATTCATTTTCTGCAGCGACAACGGCCCGGAGTTCCGCAAGCCGTACCGTGGCACGGCCGGCCCCTGGACGGGCACCTACCATACCGCCATGGAAGGCAGCCTGCGCGTGCCGTTCATCCTCCGCTGGCCGGGCAAGGTGCAAGCGGGGCGGGTGTCCAACGACATCGTCCACGTGACCGATCTGTACATCACGCTGTCGCGCATCGCCGGCGCGGCGATCCCGCAGGACCGGCCGATCGACGGTATCGACCAGACGGCGTTCTTCACGGGCGCCGCCCCGGCCTCCCGGCGCGAGGGCTTTCTGTTCCATATCAAGAACGAACTGCGCGCGGTCAAATGGCGCGACTGGAAGCTGCACTTCTACTGGGAGCCCGAGGTCAACGAAGGCCAGGGCAAGCTGGAATCTCCCTATCTGTTCAACCTGAAGCAGGATCCCAAGGAAGAAAGCGACATTCTTGTCTATAACACCTGGGTGCTCGGACCTATCCTGAAGATGGTGCAGGCGTTCAACCAGTCGTGCCAGGCCCATCCGAATACGCCGCCCGGCCGGCCGGATCCCGATTGACGCGGCGGCAGACTGATCCATACCAAAAAGCACAGGGGAAAAACATGAAGACAGTCACGATGCGATGCGCGGCGCTGCTGCTGACCGCCGCCCTGCCCTGGGCGGCCGGCGCGGCGGACGCCAAGCTGGACTGGCCCGCCAAGCAGATCACCTGGGTCATCGGATTCGTGCCGGGCGGCACCGCCGACGTGTTGACGCGCATCGCCGCGCAGGAACTGGCGCGGCGCACCGGCGTGAACGTTGTCGTGGAAAACCGTCCAGGCGCCTCGGGCGCCATTGCCCTGCAACTGGTGGCGCGCAGCAAGGCCGGCGACGGCTACCTGATCACGGTGCCCGGCCCGTTGGTCTACCCGACGCCACAGCCCGAGATCGGCCGTGAATTGGCCCCCGTCATGCTGCTGGCCCAGGGCCCGATGGTCATCGTCGGGCCGGCCGCGTCGGCCCGCCCGACCTTGCAGGACGTGTTGGCCGACGCCCGCCTGCGGCCCGATGCCTGGAGCTACGGCAGTTCCGGCAACGGCACCTCGCAGAACCTGGCCGGCGAACTGCTGAACCAGTATGCCGGCACCCGCATCGTCCACGTGCCCTACAAGGGCGGCGGGCAGGCGGTGGCGGACGTGGCGGGCGGGCAGATTCCGCTGGCGATCCTGGGGTCGGCGCCGGTGATGCCGCAGGTCAAGGCGGGCGTGTTGAAGGCCTATGCCGTCACCACGCCCTACCGGCTGGACAGCCTGCCGGACGTGCCGACGGTGGAAGAATCCGGTTTCAAGGGTTTTGCCGCCAGCCAGTGGTTTTCGGTGGCGGCGGGCAAGGAAATCGCCGCCGGGCCCCTGGACCAGATCAATGCGGCCCTGCGCGCGGCGGTAGCGACGCCCGCGTACAAGGCCGCCCTGGAGAACGCCGGAATGGTGGCCGGCGGCGGGTCGCGCAGCGATCTGCTGACGTTTATCCAGGCCGATAACGCCAAATGGAAGGCCTTGATCGACAGCGGCGCCGTGAAGCTGGCGAACTAGGGCCTGTTCACACTAGAAGGCGCCTCGCATGAGTACCCAAATCGGCGCCCCAGCATGGAACCAATCGCCGGCCGGCGTTACTTACTGCGCATATCGGCCGCTTCCCTCCCGGAGGTTCGGCCACGACCAGAACCTTTTCTCGGGAGCGCAGAAATGGTATCCACCGTGCAAGGCGCATCGGGTCAGCTGCAGACGAATCTACTGGCCGGTTACAACAATGCGGTGCAGTTCGCCCAGACGATCGCGCAGGGATTGCGCCGCATCATCGCCAATGGCAATAACCAACCCGCTCCGACCTTCGGCCAGCGCTACCCGGTAGGCAACGGGCAGGTCCAGGACCGCATCGGCGGATACCGCGTCATGGGTGACAAGACTCGCGGCGTGGAACCTGGCTTTATCGGCAAGCGCGACTGGACGCCGGGCGATACGGGCAAGATGAATACCGCCAATCACCCGTTCAATACGCGGGCGCTGGCCTTGGCCCAGCAGTGGCTGGCAGCCGGCGCCCTGCCCCCGCACACGCCGGCGGACGCAGACCTGAACCCCATGCTGTTGAACAGCCTGAGCGGACTTGCCGCGGGAAATGGCCCGCTTGCGCCGGCGGCGATCCAAGTGCTGACCGATCCGGCGCTGGCGCAAAACGGGGGATCGCTGATCGACGTGCTGAGAAACGTCATGGCGCCCAACCCCCCGCTCAACACGGCGCTGGCCGCCGCGCTGGTCGCCGACACCGTCGCTGCCGTGACAACGCCCGGCACGCATGCCCTGGCCAACGAGGCAACGCAGCTGTTCCGTGAATTGACCGGCGATCTCATGCAGACCCAGGCCAAATTCACCAAGAATCACTACATCAAGCTCGACTACTACGAAGCCGACAGGATCGCGGGCAAGTACCATATCCCCAAGGACAAGGCCAAGGGCAACCTCGTGACCGCGCCGCTGCACCGCTTGCTCACGGGCGCCACGCCCGCCGAGCGCAACGAAGGGGCGGTGCGCGAATCGCTTGCCAACGACCTGATGCGCGTCATGGGGGTGGAAAGCCAGAAGCTGAAGATCGTCGAGGGCCGGTATCCCGATGGCACCACCAAGCTGATGCTGGACGGAACGCACGTGGCAAACTTCAGCGACTTCGACGGCACGCCCAGCCGCGGCGATATCTATCTGAAGGATGGCGTCCTGGTGCGCAACCAGCAGCGCCCGACCGACCCGCCGAACCAGTTCACCGGCGCTCCGCGCCTGGATCACACCATCAACGAACTGGGCCGCAACAAGATCCTGATGCTGCTGCTGGCCGACCGCGACGCGCTGGGCTCCCGGGGCGGCAACAAGGGTTATGTCGGCAACACGTTCGTCGGCATCGACCCCGGCCACGCCCTGGAAGAAAGTCGCCTGGGCGTGACCAACGATGTCTACAGCGACTTCTCGTTCGACCAGCCGGGCGGACCGGCATTCATGGGATACAAGAATTTCAGCATGTTCGACCAGAGCTCGCTGGCCGAAAAAATGGAAGGGGTGCGGATGATTGCGCACCTGAGTCAGTCACAGGCCGATGAGGACCTGTTCGACCGCTATGCACAGGAATTCGGCAACAATCGTCCGCCCGAAGCGCGGTTCGATGGCAACATCAACACTCTCAAAGCGCTGTACATCGCGCGCCGCGACGCGCTGCTGGGCGTCTTCGCGCAGCGGCTGGCGGTAGACAATTTCGCCTTTGGCCCCGCGCATCCCACCCCTCAGTATTTCGCCATGCGCGATGCCACCCTTAACGCGCTGGATGGGCTGGAGAAACTTACCTCGAAGACCACCCGTACCACCAAGAGCGGTATCCAGCTGGATTATCCCCAGGTCACGGCCAAGTCGGAGCGCAAGGAATGGAACGTCACGCAGGATCCCGGGACCGGCGATCTGCTGTTCGTTTCCACCGGGAAGTCCGCGTCGCTGGCAAAAATGCAGACGGCCATCCAGGGCTTTCCGCTTAACACGGTGCAAGGCCACACCCTGCAGATCACGCCGCCCGGCACGCTGACCTTGCGGATACCGGTGGCGCAGATCTCCGCCTTGGCGACCGACCTTGCTCCTGCGCAGATCATTGCCCATAAACACCCCTGACGCCCCAGCCTGCTCCGGCACCGACCGCCGGGGCGATACGGAGAATTCGCATGCCAGAAGCCCGTCCCGAGAAACTGACCGCGATCGCCCAGGCGGTCGGGCACGATGTGTCGTTGTTCGACGAACAGAACCACGCCTTCCTCCAGTTCGATGACATCACCCTGCATCTGCAGTACTTCGCCGATGACGGCATCACCGTGCTGGTGCTGGCCGCCGATCTGGGCGAACTGGACGCGCCATCGCGTACGCAGGCCTATGCCTTGATGCTGTCGGCCAACACCTCCTGGCGCGACGTCGGCGGTGGTGCGCTGGCAGTGGACGACGAGCACCGCAGGGCCTTGCTGATGCTCAGGCTGGACCTGGCCGGGCTGACCGACGCCGCGCTCGCGCAACGCATCTACGCCTTCACGCAGGCAGCGGTGCATTGGTCGGGCAAGCTGGCCGCCTTGTCCGCGCAAGCGGCCCCGGCGCTGGCGACATCGCCTGGCGCGGCGACGCCATGGACCTCGGTCGCCAACCTCGCCTGATCCCCTCCCCCACCAGCGGCTGCCATGAACATCGACACCTTCCGATCTCTCGCCAACGACTATTGCGCGCGCGCCGGCCTGCCTGCGCCAGTGTTCGACGGCGAACATTACGTGCTGAGCCCCCTGCCGGAGCAAGCCGTCATTCTTGCCTGGGATGCCCAGACCGAAGAAGTGCTGCTGCTGGCGCCCGTAGGCACGCACGCCGTGAGCCTGGACAACGAGGCCGCGCTGCGGCTGTTGCAGGACGCCTACCTGGGGCAGCACCTGGAGGGCGCGGCGGCAGGGATCGATCCGGACAGCGGCGGCCTGGTGATGTGGCGTCGCCTGCCCGGCTATGGCCTGACCGCGGACCGGCTGCAACACTACATCGACCGTACCGTGGCAGCGGCGCAGGCTGCGCAAGACGTCCTGGCCTGATCCGACCTGGGGGCAGCGGCAAATCCGCAATTGATAATCGTTCTTGTTATAATTCCGGGGTATTTCGCCACCTTGCCCCGCCATGCTCCCCGATTCCCCCTCCTCGGACATCCACAGCCTGTACCAGGCGCACTACGGCTGGTTGCGCACGTGGTTGCTGCGCCGGCTGGGCAACGCGTTTGACGCGGCCGACCTGGCGCATGACGCGTTCGTGCGCCTCCTGGCCGCCCCCCGCGCCTTTGACACGCCGCAAGGCGCGCGCGCGTATCTGCGCAGCATGGGCAACGGCATGTGCATCGACCTGTGGCGCCGCCAGGAAGTCGAGCGCGCCTGGCTCGACACGCTGAACACCTGCGCGGGCGCCACCGCCCCATCTGCCGAGCAGACAGCCATCATCATCGAGACGCTGCTGCAAGCGGCCGAGATGCTGCGGCAACTGCCGCCCAAGGTGGCGCGGGCGTTCATCCTGTCGCACGTGGACGGCCTGAAGTACCGTGAAATCGCGGTGGAACTGGCCGTATCCGAGCGCACGGTCAAGAAATACCTGGCGCAAGCCATGCTGCATTGTGCGCTATTGGAAGCCGCGCACCACGCGGCGACCCAGCCGGTGCATATTCCGCCGGCCGGGCAACACCCCAGCGCGGCGGCCTGCTGACGATGGCCCGCCGCATGCCAGCCTCGGCGCCCGTAGGCGCCGCCGATCATCGCAGCCTGGAACAAGCCGCCGACTGGTATGTGCGGCTGCACGCCGACGCTGCCAGCGCCGCCGACTGGACCCAATGGCGCGCCTGGCTGGAACGCAGTCCGGGCCACCAGGCGGCCTGGGGCTACATCGAAGCCGTCAGCCAGCGCTTTGCGCCCCTGCGCGGCGAGGTGGCGTCCCGCGCCGCGTCTGCCGGCCTGCAAGCCGCGCTACGCCCCGCGCGCCGCCGCCACTTGCGCTCGCTGGCGCTGCTGTCCGGCGGGCTGCTGGGCAGCTGGCTGGCCTGGCGCCACACGCCGCTGCGCGGCGAGCTGCTGGCGCTGGCCGCCGATTACCGTAGCGCCACGGGCCAGATCCGCCAGGCCGTGCTGCCCGACGGCAGCCGCCTGTGGCTGAACACGGCCAGCGCCGCCGACTTCGACAACGGGGCGTCCGAACGCCGCCTGACCTTGCTGCGCGGCGAGATGCTGGTGACCACGGCCCGGGATGCCGCCCGGCCCTTTGTGGTGGCCACCCCGCAAGGCCGCCTGCAAACGCAAGGCACTCGTTTCAGCGTGCGCCTGCTGAGCCAGGCGGCGCGGCTGGCGGTGCTGGACGGCGCGGTGCGGGTCCGCACGGCCGATAGCGGCGACACGCTGACCGTGCAGGCGGGCAGCCAGGTGATGTACGCAGCCGGCGGCATCGACCGCCCCGGCCCGCTCGACCCCGGCGCCTCCGCCTGGACCCAGGGCATGATCGTCGCCAATGACATGCGCCTGGACGAGCTGGTGGCCGAGCTGGCCCGTTACCAGCCTGGCCACCTGGGCGTGGCGCCCGAGGTCGCCGGCCTGCGCGTGATGGGCACCTATCCCCTGACCGACCCGGACCGCACGCTGCAACTGCTGGCCCGGGCGCTGTCGCTGCGGGTCGAGCGCAAGCTGCCGTGGTGGACCACGCTGGCACCGGCCTGAGCGCCGTGCCTTCCCCTTTTTCCGTTTCATCCGATTAGGTAAATGCGGGGCTGCCATGCATCGGCGCCCCGCCTGCCCGACGCACGAATACGGAACCCCCCATGAAACGCCCC
>NZ_LZZT01000038.1 GCF_014170305.1 Achromobacter sp. UMC71 | reverse complement strand
ACCCCCACCCCCATAAAAAAACACACCCAGGAGACAACACCATGCGCTTTACCCTGAAGGGCCGGCTGGCCCTGCTGCTGGCGGCCCTGCCGCTGACCGCGATGGCCCAGGCCCAGAATTTCCCCGCCAAGCCCATTACCTTCATCGTGCCCTTTGCCGCCGGCAGCGCCACCGACCAGATCGGCCGCGCCATCGGCCAGGGCGTCACCGAGCAGACCGGCCAGGCGGTCGTCATCGAGAACAAGCCCGGCGCCAGCGCCATGATCGGCGCCGCCACCGCGGCCCGCGCCGCGCCCGACGGCTACACCGTGCTGATCACCACCAACACCACCCACGCCGCCAACGAGCATCTGTACAAGACGCTGACCTACCATCCGGTCAAGGACTACGCCCCCATCTCGCTGTTGGGCAAGGGCGGCCAGATCATGGTGGTCAACCCCGGCTCGCCGGCCAAGACCGTGGGCGACTTCCTTGCCCAGGCACGCCAGTCGCCGGGCAAGCTGAGCTTTGGCAGCGGCAGCTCCAGCAGCCGCATCGCGGGTGAACTGCTGCAACAGATGGCCGGCGTGCAGTTGCTGCATGTCCCCTACAAGAGCAACCCACTGGCCGTCACCGACCTGCTCGGCGGACAGATCGACATGATGATCACCGACACCGCTACGGGCCTGCCCCAGGTCAAGTCCGGCAAGCTGCGCGCGCTGGGCGTCACCGGCCTGACGCGTTCGCCGCTGGCGCCCGACGTGCCCACCATCGCCGAATCCGGCGTGCCGGGCTACGAAATGGGCTACTGGTTCGCGGCCTACGCGCCGGCCGGCACGCCGCCCGATGTGATCAAGCGTCTGAACGAGTTGCTGATTAAGGCCACGCAGACCGCGCCGGCCAAGCAGTTCTACGCCCAGACCGGCACCGACCCTGCCACGTCCACGCCCGACGAACTGGCCCAGTTCCAGCAGGCCGAGTCGAAGAAGTGGGGCGACATCATCAAGAAGGCGGGTATCCAGCCGGAGTAAGCACCCGGCAAAGCCCATGCGATGACCTGGAAGACCTCGGCGGGCGCCGTGAGCGCGCCCGCCGAGGTCATGAAGCCGAACGTTGCTTGGCGTTCGCCAATGGGGCGTCACACCGCGGCCTGCGCTTTCAGCCAGGCCAGCACAGCACGCGCGCCGTGCGGCAGCGACCGCTCGGCGCTGATGGCCACGTGATACGTGTGCCCGTCGATGCTCGGCCCGAAGGGCTGATGCAGCTGGCCTGCCGCCAGTTCCTGGGCGACCAGCGCCTGGCTGACCAAGGCGATGCCCTCTCCCGCGACGGCCGCCTGGATGGCATGCCCTTCATCCGAAAACCGCAGCTCGCCCGCCGGCGATTCCTCCGGACGCTGCGCGTCGGCAAACCAGCGCTTCCAGGTGGGATTGTCCGGATGGTGCCGCCGCCACTCGAAGTAGATCAGCGGCCACCGGGCCAGGTCTTCGACCGTGCGCACGCCGAGCCGCGGATTGGCAACAGGCGCGAAGCGGTCCGTGAAGAGCGGTTCGACGGTCAGGCCGGGATAAGGCCCCCGGCCGTAGCGGATGGCGATGTCAACGGCGGTCGAACGCAGGTCGACGATCTCGTCCGAGGCCTGGACTTGCAGATCGATGCCCGCCAGGTCGCGGCGGAAAGCGCCCATCCTGGGCAAGAGCCATTTCGCCGTGAACGCGTTGGTCGCCGAGATGACCACCTGGGGCCGCTGCCGGGCTTCGGTCAGCCGTTCCAGCGCGGCCTGGAAGGCATCGAAGCCATCGCGCAGCACGGGGTACAGAAGCGCGCCTGCATCGGTCAGCGCGACGCGCCGGACCTGCCGGGTAAAGAGCGCCGCGCCGACCTGTTGCTCCAGCCCCCTGATCTGGTGACTGACGGCGGTAGGCGTGACGGCGAGTTCTTCGGCCGCAGCCTTGAAACTGCCCAAGCGGGCGGCGGCCTCGAAGGCGCGTAGCGCGGAAAGCGGCAGGAAGCGTCGATGCATGAGTGCCGGCACGGTGTTTGATATGAATGAAATTATCTCACCTGACGACTGATAAATGAACCTTTGTCGCGCCCGGCACGCGTCCGTATCGTCTCGTTATCCGCCACATCCGGCGGTCCTAACAAATGAGAGAAACTAATCATGATCGAACGTGTCATCACCCAGCCGGACCCCTACGAGCCGTTCCTGCTGTCGCAGGGCATCAAGGCCAATGGCTGGCTGTTCATCTCGGGTCAGGCCGGCGCCGGCGAGAATGGCAAGATCGTGCAGGGCGGCTTCCTGGCGCAGGGGCGGCAAGCCTTTGCGAACCTGCGCCGGGCGCTGCAGGCCGGTGGCGCCAGCCTGAAGGATGTCGTCAAGGTCACCATCTTCGTGACCGATATGGGCCACTTCGACGATGTCGTGACGCTGCGTCGCGAGTTCTTCGCCGCGCCCTACCCCGCCGACACGATCGCCGAGATCCGCGCCTTGTACACGCCCGAGGCGATGATCGAAATCGAAGCGATCGCGGTCGTACCGAATGCCGAGGACCGTTGAAATGGCCTCATCGACGCTTTACGACCCGGTCGCCCTGGGCGCGCTGCGGCTGGCAAACCGTCTGGCCGTCGCGCCGATGACGCGGGTCAGCGCCACGGCCGATGGCCTGGCCACGGCCCGGATGGCGGATTACTACGGTGATTTCGCCGCTGGCGGGTTCGGCCTGGTCATCACCGAGGGCATCTACACCGACAAAGCGTACGCACAGGGCTATCTGTTCCAGCCCGGTCTGGCCAGCGATGCCCAGCGCGAGGCATGGCGGCCGGCCGTGGAGCGCGTTCACGCAAACGGCGGCCGCCTCATCGCCCAGCTCATGCACGCCGGTGCCATCTCGCAAGGCAATCCCCATCGGCCGAACGCCAAAGGCCCGTCGGCGGTCCAGCCCAAGGGCCAGCAGATGCGCTTTTACCGTGGGGAAGGCGCCTACCGGCTGCCCGACGCGCTGTCGCTCGCGGAAATCAACGATGCGGTGCAGGCATTCGCCCGCGCGGCGGTCCGGGCGCAACAGGCCGGTTTCGATGGCGTGGAAATCCACGGCGCGAACGGCTACTTGCTGGACCAATTCCTGACGGACTACAGCAACCAGCGCACCGACGGCTATGGCGGCCCGCTCGCCCACCGCCTGCGCCTGGGTGTCGAGACGATCCAGGCCGTGCGCCAGGCCGTTGGACCCGCCTTCACGGTGGGCTACCGCGTGTCGCAGGGCAAGGTCAACGACTTCACCCACAAATGGGCGGAAGGCGAATCGGAGGCCGCGGTCATCTTCGCGACGCTGTCAGCCGCGGGCCTCGACTACCTGCATACGACAGAATTCGAAGCCTGGCGGCCGGCATTTGGCGCGGGCGCGAGCCTTGCTGCGCTTGCCCGGCAACACGGGGCCGTGCCCGTGATCGCCAACGGCGCCCTGCATGCCCCGGCGCACGCCTTGGGCATGGTCGAGCGCGGCGAGGCGGACCTGGTGTCGTTGGGCCGGGGGGCACTGACGCATGCCGACTGGCCCCAGCGCCTGCGCAACGGCCAGGCGCTGGAGGCGTTTGATCCGGCGCTGCTCTCGCCCATTGCCGACCTGGCCAACGCAGCACGGCTGCGACGCGCCCCACGCGTCGTGAAGTAACGCCATTCAGGCATTCATCGTGCGTCTGCCATGCAAAAGGGGCGCAGCCTGAGCTGCGCCCCTTGCCTTACAACGGCAAACGCCGCTACGGCTTTATTTGTCGACGAAGGCGCGTTCGACCACGTAGTCGCCCGGCTGACCCACGCCCGGGGACACCACGAAACCGCGCTTGTCCAGCATGGCGCTGATGTCGGCCAGCATATGCGGGCTGCCGCAGATCATCGCGCGATCGGTTTCAGGGTTGATCTGGGGAATGCCGATGTCGGCGCACAGCTTGCCGTTTTCCATCAGTTCGGTGATGCGGCCCTGGTTGCGGAACGGCTCGCGCGTGACGGTCGGGTAATAGACCAGCTTTTCGCGCACCACATCGCCGAAGAACTCGTTGTTGGGCAGTTCTTTTTCGATGAAGTCGGCGTAGGCCAGTTCGCTGACCCAACGCACGCCGTGCACCAGGATGACCTTGTCGAAGCGTTCGTAGACGTCCGGGTCCTTGATGATGCTCATGAAGGGCGCCAGGCCCGTGCCCGTGCCGAACAGGAACAGATGCTTGGCGGGCTTCAGATCGTCGACCACCAGCGTGCCCACCGGCTTGCGGCTGACCAGGATGGTGTCGCCTTCCTTCAGATGTTGCAGGCGCGAAGTCAACGGACCGTTCTGCACCTTGATGCTGAGGAATTCGAGGTTTTCTTCGTAGTTGGCGCTGGCGATGCTGTAAGCCCGCAACAGGGGCTTGCCTTCGACTTCCAGGCCGATCATGACGAAGTGGCCGTTGTGGAACCGCAAGGCCGCGTCACGCGTGGTCGTAAAGGAAAACAGGGTGTCGTTCCAGTGGTGCACGCTAAGCACGCGCTCGGTATTGAAAGCAGCCATGTCGTATCTATTAGGAGCGGAACAAGGAGCAGGCCATCGAACCCGACTTGCACCGCGTGGTCAGACCGCACCGCACAAAAGACGCGGCCGGTATTAGGGTTGACCCTATTCTACTAGGTCTCGATGATAATTGCTCTCATTATTCCGTAATACCCTTATGCCGTATTGATAGGAATCAAGGGTCGGGGCGGCAGTCTTACGAATAGTTGAACGGCTTAAAACTTCCTGTTATTGTCCGGCTCTCACTTGATAATCATTTTCGTTAGCAGACCGTTTTGCGTAGCGCCAATGCCCTGCCCGCCGTGGCGTTGACCGCTGCCGACCTTGCCGGAGTTCCTTCATGTCTATGCGTCCCCAAATGAAATCGCTGCTGCGCACCCTGGCCCTGGCCGGCGCCGCCGCGTTTGCCGTCCCGGCCCACGCCGCCGAGGAAGTCAGCCTGTACACCACGCGTGAACCCAAGCTGATCCAGCCGCTGCTGGACGCCTTCACCAAGGAAAGCGGCATCAAGGTCAACACCGTCTTCGTCAAGGACGGCCTGCTCGAACGCGTCAAGGCCGAAGGCGCCAAGTCGCCCGCCGACGTGCTGATGACCGTGGACATCGGCAACCTGCTGGACCTCGTGGATGGCGGCGTGACCCAATCGGTCAAGTCGCAAACGCTGGAATCGGTCATTCCGGCCAACCTGCGCGGCGCCGACGGCAAGTGGTTTGCCCTGTCGCTGCGCGACCGCGTGCTGTACGTCGAAAAAGACCTGAAGCTGGAAAGCTTCCGCTACGAAGACCTGGCCGACCCCAAGTGGAAGGGCAAGGTCTGCATCCGCTCGGGTCAGCACCCCTACAACACCGCCATGGTCGCCTCGATGATCGCCCATGACGGCGCCGAAGCCACCGAGAAATGGCTGCGCGGCGTCAAGGCCAACCTGGCCCGCAAGGCCGCCGGCGGCGACCGCGACGTGGCTCGCGACATCCTGGGCGGCATCTGCGACATCGGCCTGGCCAACGCCTACTACGTCGGCCACATGAAGAACGCCGAAGCCGGCACCGACGCCCGCAAATGGGGCGACGCCATCAAGGTCATCCGTCCGACTTTTGCCAACGCCAAGAGCGGCGGCACCCACGTGAACGTCAGCGGCGCCGCCGTGGCCGCCAACGCGCCCAACAAAGCCAACGCAGTCAAGCTGCTGGACTTCCTGGTGTCGGAACCCGCCCAGGCGCTGTACGCCCAGGCCAACTACGAATACCCGGTGCGCAAGGGCGTCAAGCTCGACCCGGTCATCGCCAGCTTCGGCGAGCTGAAGATCGACCCCCTGCCCCTGACCGAGATCGCCAAGTACCGCAAGCAAGCCAGCGAACTGGTGGACAAGGTCGGTTTCGACAACTGACCCGCGGCAAAGCGGCGCCCTGGCGCCGCCCGCCTGCAATCAGGCCTGCCCTCGCCCAAGCCGGATCCGTTCCGATGTGGGCGGCGGCAGGCCTTGACGCTCCAAGCGCCGCCCGCGGCGTCGTTCCCGCAGCACTCCTGAAGCAGCACCTTTTCTGAAGCATGCATACCGATACCCTGCCCCGGCCGCTGCGTTTGCGCTGGGCTGAACGCGGCGCCGGCTGGCTGGCCGGTGCCGCCCTGATCGCCCTGGCCGTGCTGGCGCCCGTACTGACACTGGTGTGGTGGGCGCTGGGCGGCGACCTGTCGCACTGGCAGCACCTGGCCAACTATGTGCTGCCCCAGGCCCTGGCCAATACCGCCATGCTGCTGGCCGGCGTGGGCGTGCTGGTCACGCTGCTCGGCACGGGCTCGGCCTGGCTGGTGACGGCCTATGAATTTCCCTCGCGGCGCGCGCTGACCTGGGCGCTCTTGCTGCCGCTGGCGGTGCCCACCTACATCATTGCCTTCGCCTACCTGGACCTGCTGCACCCGATCGGTCCGATCCAGACCGCCCTGCGCGCGCTGCTGGGCTACGACAGTCCGCGCCAGTTCCGGCTGCCGGACCTGCGCTCGATCTACGGCGCCATCTTCGTGCTGGGCTTCGTGCTTTACCCCTATGTGTACCTGAGCACCCGCGTCATGTTCATGACGCAGGCCGCCAGCCTGCTGGAGGCGGCCCGCACCCTGGGGGCCGGCCGCTACGGCGTGTTCTTTCGCGTGGCGCTCCCGCTGGCGCGCCCGGCCATCGTGGTCGGCGTCAGCCTGGCGCTGCTGGAAACCCTGAACGACATCGGCGCCTCGGAATTCCTGGGCGTGCAGACGCTGACCGTGTCCGTCTACACCACCTGGGTCACGCGCTCGGACCTGGCGGGTGCCGCGCAGATCGCGCTGACCATGCTGGCCATCGTGATCGGGCTGATCCTGCTGGAGCGCCACGGCCGCAAGCGCCAGCGTTACGCCAATACGCAGCGCATGCGGCCGATGCAGCCGCGCCGGTTGCGCGGCCCGGCCGCCGTCCTGGCCGCGGTGCTGGGCTGGATTCCGGTGCTGATCGGCTTTGTCGCGCCCGCGTTGTACCTGGTGGTTGAAACCTACAAGCGCCTGCATCTGGTGGGCGGCGTGTCCCACCAACTGCTCAACGGCCTGAGCAACACGCTCATCGTCGCGTTCAGCGCCACCATCGTCACGCTGGTCTGCGGCCTGATCGTGGCCTGGGCCGGCCGCACGCTGCGCGAAAGCGGCGGCTTCAACCCTGGCCGCGCCTGCGCCCGCATCGCCAGCCTGGGCTATGCCGTGCCCGGCACCGTGCTGGCCATCGGCCTGCTCACCCCATTCGTCTGGATCGATACCGCCGTAGCCAAGGTCTTTGGGGGCACGGGCCTGTTCCTGATGGGTTCGATGGCCGCGCTGGTATGTGCCTACGCCATCCGCTTCTTGGCCATTTCGACGGGTGCGCTGGAAGCGGGCCTGGCCCGCGTGCCGCCGTCGCTGGAACAGGCCTCGCGCCTGCTGGGCGAAACGTCCGCCGGCACGCTGCGCCGCGTCCACCTGCCGCTGCTGCGCCCCGCCCTGGCGGCCAGCGCGCTGCTGGTGTTCGTGGATGCCATGAAAGAACTGCCGGCCACGCTGCTGCTACGGCCGATGAATTTCGACACACTCGCCACCTGGCTCTACGCCGAAGCGGCCCGCGGCACCTACGAAGAAGGCGCCGTCGCGGCGCTGGCCATCGTGCTGGCCGGCCTGTTGCCCGTGATTCTGCTGGCGCGCACCAATCTGAAAATGGGACATTGATCACCGTGCCCGATCTGCTTGAACTCGACCATATTTCACTGGCCTACGACACACCTAAGGGCGTGCGCCCCGTGGTGCAGGACCTGACGCTGGGCCTGCCCGCCGGCCATATCGGCTGCCTGCTCGGGGAATCCGGCTGCGGCAAGACCACGGTGCTGCGCGCCATCGCGGGCTTCGAGCCGGTGCGCGCAGGCCGCATCTTGCTGGACGGCACGGTCATCTCGTCCGCCACCCTGCAAGTCGCGCCTGAAAAGCGCCGCGTGGGCATGATGTTCCAGGACTACGCGCTGTTTCCGCACCTGTCGGTGGCCGACAACGTGGGCTTCGGCCTGCGCCGCCTGGAACGCGCCGAACGCGCCCGCCGCATCGAGGAAATGCTGACGCTGGTGGGCCTGGCGCATGCCGCCAACAGCTTTCCGCACGAGATCTCCGGCGGCCAGCAGCAGCGCGTGGCGCTGGCGCGGGCCCTGGCGCCCTCGCCCGACCTGCTGTTGCTGGACGAACCGTTTTCCAACCTGGACGTGGACACCCGCGAACGGCTGGCGTTCGAGGTGCGCGAGATCCTCAAGACCACCGGCCACACCGCCATCCTGGTCACGCACAACCAGGCCGAGGCCTTCGCCATTGCCGATCGCATCGGCGTGATGGCGGCCGGGCGCATCGCCCAATGGGACACGCCCTACAACCTGCATCACCACCCGGCCGACGATTTCGTGCGCGCCTTCATCCGCCGCGAAACGCTGGCCGAGCAGCGCGAACAGGTCTTCGCACGCGGCCGCTAGCCGCCAAGCGGGCAGGACCAGGGCGACCTCGCCCATGCCCGCAGCCGGTTGCGGCAGGCCAGGCTCAAGCGGCCTTGGACTTGCCTGCCATCAATCCGCCGACAGCTTGACCTTCTGCGACAGCGCCTTGAAGGACTCGTACTGGCTGCGGGTCAGGCGCTCCACTTCCTCGGGCGTCGAGCCATAGGGCATGAAACCGGCCTGTTCCAGCTTGTCCTTCACGTCCGGCATGGCCAGCGCCTCGCGGAACGCGGCGCTGAGCACGTTCGTGACTTCCGGCGGCATCTTGGCCGGGCCGTATACCGCGAACCACGGATCCACCACCGCCGCGCCGTAGCCGAGCTCGGCCAGGGTCGGCACGTCGGGCAGCGCGGGCGCGCGCTTGCTGCCAGTGACCGCCAGGGCGTGGACCTTGCCCGACTTGATGTGCGGCAAGGACGCCGGCAGGTTGTCGAACATCACCGGCAAGTGGCCGCCCAACAGGTCGTTCAGCGCCTGCGCGCTGCCCTTGTACGGAATGTGCTGCATGCCGGCGCCGGTCAGCTGGTCGAACATCACGCCGGCCAGGTGCATCGACGTGCCCGTGCCAGGCGTGCCGAACGCGGTGCCGGGATGCTGCTTGGCATAGGCCACCAGGTCCTTGACGCTATCGACCTTCAGGGACGGGCCGGTTTCCAGCACCACCGAGGACGCGCCCAGCATGCTGACGCCCGTAAAGTCCTTGGTCGGGTCGAACGGCATCGACGGGTAGACGAACGGGTTGAGCGCGTTGGTGGAAATGGCACCGAAGCCGATGGTGTAGCCGTCCGGCGCGGCGCGGGCCACGGCGTCCATGCCGATATTGCCGCCCGCGCCGGGACGGTTTTCGACGATGACGGGCTGGCCCAGTTTCTCGGCCACTTTCTGGCCGGCCGTGCGCGCCACCAGATCGGTGGTGCCGCCCGCGGTGTAGGGCACGATGAACGTGATGGGCTTGGCCGGATAGCCGGCGGCCTGCGCGGCGGCGCCGTGGACCAGCGCCAGCGCGGCCAGGCCGCGCAGCGCGTTCAGGGTAAAGCGTTGCATGATGTCTCCATCCCTATTGTTATCAAGTCAGGGATGCGCATCATACTGCTGCGCGCGCCGATCACGCCCGCGGCGGGGGCAGCGGGATGAACTCGGTTTCGTCGCCCGGCACGGTCTGGCCGAAGCGGTTGCGCTGCCATTGCTCTTTGGCCTGCTCGATGCGGTCCTTGCTGCTGGACACGAAGTTCCACCAGATGAAGCGCGGCCCTTCCAGGGGCTCGCCGCCCAGCACGGCAAAGCGTGCGTGGGTGCGAGCGCGGATCTGCACGGGGCGGCCCGGCGCGAAGACGATCAGGCGGCCGCTGTCGAACACCTGGCCGTCCACCTCAACCGACCCGATGGCCAGGTAGGCGGCGCGCTCCTCGTGTTCGGCGGGCAGCACCGTGACAGCGCCGGCCTGCAACTGCAGGTCGCCATAGAACAGCGGCGAATGGGTCTTGACCGCCGAGGTCTTGCCGAACAACGATCCGGCCACGACCTGGGCGCGCACGCCCTCGCCTTCGATCACGGGCTGGGCGTCCAGGCCATAGTGGGCAAAGCCCGGATCGGTTTCTTCATGCGCTTTCGGCAAGCCCACCCAGATCTGCAGGCCACAGAGGCGCTGCGCGGCCTGCCGGCTTTCCGGCGACGAACGTTCGGAGTGGACGATGCCGCGCCCGGCCGTCATCCAGTTCACTTCGCCGGGCAGGATGGTCTTGGTGTTGCCCACGCCGTCACGGTGCACCATCGAGCCTTCGTACAGATAGGTCACGGTGGACAGGCCGATGTGCGGATGCGGACGCACGTCGATGCCGGACCCGGCCGTGAATTCCACGGGGCCCATGTGGTCCAGGAAAACAAAGGGGCCGACGGTACGGCGCTGCGCCGACGGCAGCGCGCGGCGGACTTCGAAGCCGCCCAGGTCGCTGGTGCGCGGCACCACCACGGTTTCGATCTGGCTTTCGCCGGCTTGGGACAAGGTGGACATGGGTAGTGCTCCTGTAGGGTGGCCCGTTACGGCCATCTTAAGCCCGGGCGCTGGATTGCTGCACCGCCCGGCGCGGCATCGTGCATTACAAGGCCGGGCGGATCGCAACGATCCGCCCGGCCGCGGGCCTCAGGCCAGGTCAAACACCAGCACTTCGGCGTCCTTGCCGCCGGACAGCGCGACACGGGTCTCGTCAGTGATGGCAACCGCGTCGCCCGCCGACAGTTCAACGCCGTTGACGGTCACGCTGCCCCGGGCAACATGCACCCAGGCACGGCGGCCGGCGGCCAGTTCCAGCGTGGCGGACTCGTCGCCGTCAAACAAACCCGCGTACAGACGCACGTTCTGATGGATCTTCATCGACCCGTCAATGCCGTCGCCGGACACCAGGGCTTGCAGGCGGCCGCGCTTTTGCTCGTCGCTGAACGCCTTTTCCTCGTATTCCGGAGCGATGCCGGTGACATCGGGCTCGATCCAGATTTGCAGCAGATGCGTTTCCGCGTCGGCACGCGGGTTGAATTCCGAGTGCATGACGCCACGGCCGGCGCTCATGCGCTGGACGTTGCCGGGCTGGATGGTGGAGCCGCTGCCCATGCTGTCTTTGTGGGCGATGGCGCCATCAAGCACGTAGGTGATGATTTCCATGTCGCGATGGCCATGGGTGCCAAAACCCCGTCCGGCGGCGATGCGATCGTCGTTGATGACCCGCAGGGCGCCAAAGCCCATATGGGCGGGGTCGTAGTAGTTGGCGAACGAAAAAGTGTGGAACGAGTCGAGCCACCCGTGGTTGGCGTGGCCCCGCTCGGCGCTGCGGCGAATGGTAAGCATGGTGGACTCCTGTTTCAATTTAGTGAATGGTCTGGCAACCTTGAGCGCCTGACTGTGTCGCGCTTGGCTGGGTTACCGAACCGGCATGAATGACATTGTGCATGGGTCACTGAGCTATTTCGGCGCTATGATTTGACGAAAACATTCAATTTATTTGAACGATTCGCCGGAGCCCCCCATGCAGCCCATCACCCCCGAACTTCTCGTCCTGGTGGACGCCATCGCGCGCCACGGCAGTTTCGCCAAGGCCGCCCGCGAGCTGGGCAAGGTGCCGTCGGCGGTGACCTATTCGATCCGCAAACTCGAAGATGGGCTGGATGTGCTGCTGTTCGACCGCTCGGGCCACCGGGCGCTGCTGACGCCGGCCGGCGAAACGCTGCTCAAGGACGGCCGCTACGTGCTGCAATCGCTGGACGAGCTGGCCTGCCGGGTGAAACGCATCGCGACGGGCTGGGAGGTGGAGCTGCGCATCGCGGTAAGCGCGGTGCTGCCGTGGCGGCCCCTGTACGACCTGATCGAGGAATTCCAGACCCTGGACACAGCCACGACGCTGCGCTTCTCGACAGAGGTGCTGAGCGGCAACTGGGACGCCCTGACATCGGGCCGCGCGGACCTGGTAATCGGCGCCGGCGCGGCGGGCGAGCCGACGGGACCGTTCCGTTCCCAAGCCATGGGCCAGGCACAGTTCGCGTTCTGCGTGGCGGCGCACCACCCGCTGGCCTCCGCGCCGCAACCCCTCAGCCGCGCCGACATCACCCGCTATTGCGCGGTGGTGGTCGCCGATACATCCCGCAACCTGGCGCCGCAGACACGCGGGATTCTGGCGGAACAACCCACCCTGGTGATGCCGACGATGCAGGCCAAGATCGAGGCGCAGATACGCGGTCTGGGGTGCGGCTATTTACCCTTGACGCTGGCGGCGCCTTATCTGGCGCAAGGGGTGCTGGTGGTGTGTGAGACGGACGAAGGGATGTCCTTGACCGAGCACGTGGCTTATGCGTGGCGCGCGGAGGCGCCCGGGGAGGCGTTGAAGTGGTGGCTGCAGAAGATGAAGTCGCCTCGGTTGTGTGAGGGGTTGCTGGGGTTGGGGTGAGCGGTTTTTGGTTGCTGTATGCATGCGTAGAGCGTGCTTCGTAGGGCCGCCGCCGCAAGGGGCGACCTACGAAGATATAACGCCGCGATTCACGATGACCAGCGACAAACCATCACCGAGTAGGCCACAGCGTCAACGCGATCCAGATGCCCGCCACGCACGCCACGCCGAAGATCCAACCTGACAGCGCACCCGCCATCACCCCCGACAGCAACGTGCCGACTGTGCAACCCAGTGCTGTCATGCCACCCCAGCCCATCAAGACGCCACCCACGAAGTTGCGCGCCACATCCCGCCAGTTTGGCCACTTCGGGCGAAAAGCGCCTGCCGCCAAAGCAGATGCCCACGCGCCGATGACCAAAGCCAATACGAATGCGCCGTTGTTGGATAGCAGGGCTTGTTTGACCGCTGTGGCACAACCGGCGAAGGTGTCCAGGCCTTCCAGCCGGGAAGGCAGCCAACCGGCCGCGGATGCCGTGGTGCGTGCCACGCTGCCCAGTTCGGCGGTCACGCCCAGCGGGGCGATGCGCAGGTACGCCATCACGCCGATGAACGCCACCAGCAGGCCACCCGTGGCAGGAGACCAGCGTTGTTCCAGCACGCCGCGCCACAGCGGCGTGGTTGCATCCGTCGCGGGAACGGCCGGTGTCGAGCCGTTGCCGATAGGCGAACTTGCAGTGCTCGCCCCGCCCTTGCCCAACCGGCTCAACATCCACGCCAGAATCGCCAGCAGCGCACATTGCAACAGCGCCGTGCCGCCGTATCCCAGATGGCGGGGTAGCCAGACGACCGGCGCTTCCTGGATCATCGCCAGGTACAGCGTGTTCCAGGTGGCGAAACCCAGCATGAAGCCCACGCCTGCGCCCAGCAGGGCGAAAGGTGATGCCAGCGCGCCCTCGCCCAGGCGGTAGAAATGGGCGCTGATGCATGAGCCCGAGATTCGCATGCCGATGCCGAATGTAAAGGCGCCGGCCACCAGCGCCAGGCTGACCGGACCGATGTGCGCGCCGGGAGGCAAGCGGTCGGGGCCCGGTACCGGCAGGAAGGCGCCGAAGATCGCGTGGTAGCCCAGCGTGCCGGCCGCCAAGGCGATCAGCACGGCGTAGGCGCCGCGCGGATCGCGGCGTTCGATGGCGTCGCGGGCGATGCAGTAGAAGCAGAAGCGCGAGCGTTGCAAGACGATGCCGAACGCCGCGCCCAGCAACAGCGACAAGGACAGATTGCGGCCGCCATCAGGTAGCGGCGCCAGGTGCCAGGCGGCCAGGAAGAGCGCTGCCAGCAGCGTAGCCGCCATGGCATAGCGCAGCGCCCTGTGTTCCGGGACTGCCACTTACGTCTTGCCCCAGACCGTGCCGGACGGGTTGCTGATCGGCGAGCCGACGCTGTTGCCGTATTCGGTCCACGAGCCGTCATAGTTGCGCACGTCGTAACCCAGCAGCTTGCGCAGCGCGAACCAGGAATGGCTGGAGCGCTCGCCGATGCGGCAGTAGGTGATGATGGGCTTGCTGCCGTCGACGCCAGCGGCCTGGTAGATGGCGCGCAGTTCGTCGGCTGACTTGAAGGTGCCGTCTTCGGCCACCAGCTTGCTCCAGGTCACGTTGACCGCGCCGGGCACGTGGCCGGCGCGGACGGCCAGTTCCGGCACGCCGTTGGGCGCGAAGATCTTGCCGTTGTATTCGTCGGCCGAGCGGATGTCGACCAGCACGCCCTGCTTGTCCTTGCGTGCGACCGCCAGCACGTCCTGCAGGTGGGCGCGCAGGGCCGGGTTGGCGTCCTTGATGCGGACGTTGCCGGCGGCGTGGGTCTTGACGCTGTTGGACAGGGGCCGCCCTTCCGCTTCCCATTTCTTGCGGCCGCCGTCCAGGATCTTCACATTGTCGATGCCGTAGATGTCGAAAATCCAGGCGCCCCAGGCGGCGAACCAGTTGTTGTTGTCGCCGTACAGCACGGTGGTGGTGTCGGTGTTGATGCCGGAGCGTTCCAGCAGGCCCTGGAATTGCTTAGGCGGCGCGATGTCGCGGTTGACGGTGTCGACCAGGTCGGTGTGCCAGTTGACGTTGCTGGCGCCGGGAATGTGGCCGCGCTCGAACAGGCCGGGGTTGACGCTGACCTCGACGACGCGCACCTTGGGGTCGTTCAGGTTCTTTTCCAGCCATTCGGTGGTGACCAGGTACTTGGCATGCTGCGCCGTGGCGGGAAAGGCCGTCAGGCTGGCCAGCGCGGCGAAGGCGCCCGCCAGCAGTTTGGATAGGGACATCATGTTCTCCGGAAGCAGGCGCGAACGGGCCTGGGAATCCGGAGAATATGTGTTCAGCTTACAGTCAGGAACAACTTTGTAGGCATAACTTGATTACTACAAGGCGGATGCATCGGGGAGGACGCCGCGCCCGGTCAAGCCGCCGCGATCAGGCGGATATCGGCGCTGCCGTCGCGTTCCAGTTGCGCCACCAGGCCCAGCTCCCAGTCCAGGTAGTCGCGAAAGCCCTGGTCGCGCGCCGACAGGTCGTCGAACAGGTACGGGCTGATGCTCTGGTCGTCGTCGCCGGTCAGCACGCCGCCGGCGCCTTGGGCCAGCGCCAGCCCCTGGGCTTGCCAGGCGCGCGTGCCGCCCAGCAGGTAGCGCACCGGCCGGCCGGTGCGCCAGGCCAGGTCGGCCGCCACCACGCTGGCCAGCACGCCGTCGGGCGAGGTCAGCACGATGGCGCGTTGCGTGTCGGCAGGCAGGAACTCCTGCAGGCGGTCCGGCGCGGCGTAGCGGGCGCCGGGCACATGGCCGCGCTCGTAGGCCAGCCGCGACTCCACGTCGAAGACCTCGACCTCGCCCGCATCCAGGGCGGCTTGCAGGGCCTGCGCGCGCAGCGCCGGCGCGTCCGGCCGATGGCGCAGCACACGGCGCGTTTCGGCGCCGCGTTCCAGCGCGGCCAAGGCGGGCGGCTGGTACAGGTAGACCTCGACCGCGCCCAATTGCGCCAGCCAGGCGCCGGTCGTCTGGGCGCGCACGCCGTCCCAGTCGACCAGCACCACCCGGGCGCGGCGCGTGGCCAGGTATTCGTCAGTGGCCTGCACCAGTTGGCCGCCCGGCGCCCAGCGCCAGCCCGGCAGGTGGCCGGTCTCGTATTCCTCGCGGGTCCGCACGTCGAATTTGTACAGCGTGCGCGACGCCTGTTCGGCCTCGAAGGCCTGCAGGGTGGCCGCGTCGATGTGGCCGATGCCGGCGCGCTGCGCCACGTCGCGGGCCTGCTCGCGGGCGGCGGCGGCGCTATCGGCCGACGGTTCGGGCAGCGCCGCCTGGCGGCCGTAGGCCAGTTCGCGGCCGGACAGCAGCCATTCCATGGTGCCGTTGCGCAGCGAGGCCACCCGGTTGGGGATGCCGGCGTCGATCAGCGTCTGCGCGCCGACGATGCTGCGGGTGCGTCCGGCACAGTTCACCACCACGAAAGTCTTGGGGTCCGGCGCCAGTTCGCGGATGCGGTACACCAGCTCGGCGCCCGGCAGGCTGTGCGAGAACGGCAGCGTGAAGTTATGAAATTCCTCGGGGGTGCGGCTGTCGACCACCACGATGTCATCGCCGCGCGCCACGCGCTCGTGCAGTTCGTCCACGTCGATCCAGGGCGTGTGCTTTTCGTGTTCGATGACCTCGCCGAACGCCTTGCTGGGCACGTTGGTGCCCGAGAACAGTTCGCGCCCTTCTCTTTCCCAGCCGTCGGTGCCGCCGGCCAGCACCGAGATGTCGGTCCAGCCCAGCCGGGTCAGTTTGGCCGCGGCCTGGTGGGCCAGCGTTTCGTCGTCGTCCACCAGCACGATGCGCGTGTCACGGCGCGGCACCAGGCGGTCGGCCAGCACTTCCAGGCGCCACAGCGGCGCGGGCACGGCGTACAGCAGATGGCGGCGCGCGTAGCGGCCGGCTTCGCGCACGTCCAGCACGGCGATCTCGGCCTCGCCGCGCAGCTCGGCTTGCAAGCCGGCCGGCGACAGGCGCGCGTGGTAGATCGCGGCCGGCGGCGAGAACGTGCGGTACGAGCCGCCCGCGGTGCTTTCAAACACCACGCGGCCATGCAGGCGGTCCAGCGCCAGGCCGTAGAAATGCAGATGCGCGCCCGGCGCATCGCCCACCAGTTCGATGGTGTGCACGTCGCTGGGGCCTAGCACGATGGAAGCGCCCGGGCCCACGTCCACGCGGCGCACGTGCGTCAGGACATCGCGGCCCGGCTCGGCCCCAGCGCTGCGCGCATAGACCTCGTTGCGCTCGTTGCCCGATACGCCGGCGATGATGGCCCAGGTGGTGTGGTCGTGCGGCGGCTGCGCCTTGCCGGGTTCGCCCAGCGACAGGTACAGCGCATAGCCGCCGTCCACGTCTTCGGCCAGCCGGTAGATCGACGTGGGCCGGCCCGGCACCACCGCAAAAGCGTCGGGCGGAAACAGCTCGCGGCGGCGGCCCAGGGCTTCGAGCAGCGTGGCCACCTGCGTCAATTGGTCCGGCGTGGCCCGCGCGGGGTCCGGCGCCACGGCCTTGACCTGGGCGATGAACGAGCGCACGGCTTGCGCACGTTCGCTGTCGATGGGGGATGCATGGGCGGCGGCCGCCGCGTGGGAAGAGGTGCTCATGGGATGGCCCGGAATTCCTGAGTTGAAGAACCGGACCAGCCTACGTCCGCGGCCCCCGCGCGGACAACGTAGAAATGTTTCTATGGATATGCGGGCGCTGCATGGATGCGGCCCACGGCGTCCCGGCCGCAACCCGGCGGTTTGTCGACGGCCGATTGATTGCGGAGCCGTGGTGAGCCGGCCGTGTTCAGGCCTCGCCCTTGAGCGCCTGGTCCACCACGGCGCGCGTCAGCGTGGGTACGAACATCTCGATGAAATGAAAGGCGTAGCCGCGCAGCCAGGCGCCGCGGCGGATGGCCAGGCGGGTCAGGTTGATTTCGAACAGGTGGCGCGCGTCGATGGCGCACAGCCGCGTGTCGCGCTCGGCGTCCCAGGCCACCGCCGCCACGATGCCCACGCCCAGCTCCAGTTCCACATAGGTCTTGATGACGTCCGCGTCCATCGCGGTCATGACGATGTCCGGCGTGATGCCGGCGCGTGCGAAAGCCTCGTCGATATGCGCTCGTCCGGTATAGCCGCGCCCGTAGGTAATGATGGGATAGCGCGACAGTTGCGACAGGCTGATGCCGCCCTGCACCGCGCTGAGCGGATGGCCCTTGGGCACGATGATGCTGTGGCTCCAGCGGTAGCACGGCAGGTTCAACAGGCCCGGATAATCCGCCACCGCCTCGGTCGCCACGCCGATGTCGGCCTCGCCTTCCAGCAGCATTTCCGACACCTGCTTGGGCGACCCCTGGTGCAGGTGCAGCACGACTTCGGGATAGCGCTGGCGAAATTCCTTGATTACCGGCGGCAAGGCGTAGCGCGCCTGCGAATGCGTGGCGGCAATGGACAGCACGCCCGTGCGGCTGTCGGCGTACTCGGCCCCCGCGTGGCGGATGTTGTCAGCGCACTGCAGGATCTGCTCGACCAGCGGCAGGATCAATTCCCCCGGCGGCGTCAGGCCGATCAGCCGCTTGCCCGAACGCACGAAGATGTCGACGCCGACCTCTTCCTCCAACTCGCGGATCTGGCGGCTGACGCCCGGCTGCGAGGTATGCAGGCTTTCCGACACATCGGTCAGATTGAAGTCGCGGCGCACCGCCTCGCGCACGGAACGCAGTTGCTGGAAGTTCATGGATCGCTGGGCCTGTGGATACCGGATGCCGGAATCGGATACCGGGAGAAGCCTTGCCCGGCCCTAGCCGAGAAAGGCCAGTTGATTGCCGGAAGGGTCTTTGACGTACATGACGCGCTGGCCGGCGTCAGGCAGCGAACAGACGGGGTGATAGCCCGCGTCGCGCAGGCGCAAGAGGATGTCGTCGTAGGCGCGGGTCTTGATGGTCAGGTAGTCGGGCTTGACCTCGCGGCTGATCTCGTCGACGGGCGAGAGCGACAGCGTCGCATCGCCCAGCGCGAACAGCAAGCGCCCGCCCGCCGCGGGCACTTCGTCCAGCCCCACGGTGCGCAAGTAGAACTCGCGCACCGCGTCCAGCCGCCGCGCCACAAAGGAAAGCTGTACCGAACCGATGGATGAAATAGAAGACATGCCCTGCCGCCAACCGTGGAACAAGGCAAATTCTAGTACCCGGGGGTACAACCGGACAAAGAGGTTGTAATTGCTTCTACATAATCAGAAACCCTAAACACATGGAGTCATTTGCATATGCGTCAAGCGCTGCGCCGCAGCCCGTCGCGCACCACGCCGAAAGCCCGGTCCAGGTCGCCGACCAGGTCCAGCGGATGCTCCAGGCCGATGTGCAGGCGCACCACTTCGCCCGCGCCTTCCCAGACGCTGTGCTCGGCCAGGCGCTCGGGCGCGGCCTGCAGCGCCAGACTTTCGTAGCCGCCCCAGGACGCGCCGATCGAGAAATAGCGCAGCGCGTCGATAAAGCGCGCCGCCGCGCCCGGCTGCCCCGCCGGGAAGGCGAACGACACCAGCCCGCTGGCGCCGCTGAAATCGCGTTGCCACAGCGCATGGCCGGGGTCTTGCGGCAGCGCCGGGTAGAACACGCGGGCCACGTCGGCATGGCGCGACAGGTATTGCGCCACGCTCAACGCGTTGTGATGATGGCGCGCCAGACGCACGTCCAGCGTGCGCATGCCGCGCAGCGTCAGGTAAGCGTCGTCCGCGCCCACCGCCAGGCCCAGCGCATCGTAGGTCGCGCCGATGCGCTGCGCCAGCTCGGCGCTGTCCACGGTCACCACGCCCATCATCACGTCGGAATGGCCGGCCAGGTATTTGGTGGCCGCCTGGATGGAAATGTGCGCGCCCAGCGCCAGCGGCTGGTAATACAGGCCGCCGCTCCAGGTGTTGTCGGTGGCCACCAACACGCCGCGGCGCCGCGCCGTGGCGGCCAGCGCCGGCAGGTCCAGCACTTCATACAGCAGCGAGCTGGGCGATTCCAGATACAGCAAGCGTGTCGTGGGGCGGATCAATGTTTCCAGGTCGTCCTTGCCCGGCGAAAAGTATTCGAGCTCGATGCCGTAGCGCTGCAACAGTGTCTTGTCTACCCGCCGCACCGGCGAGTAGACGCTGTCCGACACCAGCGCGTGTTCGCCCGGGGCCAGGGTCGCCAGCAGCACCAGCACGATCGCCGACAAGCCCGAAGGCGCAAGAATGCTGCGGTAGCCGCCTTCCAACGACGCCACCGCGGCCTCCAGCGCCTGGTGCGTGTCCAGGCCATGGCGGCCGTATGTGGCCACGCGCTCGCCGGCGGCACGCTGGCCGTTCAGCGCTGCATGCGTTGCGGTATCGGCGAAGCGCACCGTGCTGGTGCGCACCACCGGCACGTTGACCGGTCCGGCCCCGCCGTTCAATTCGGGCGAGCCGGCGTGCACCAGGCGGGTCTGCACGTGGGCTTGGTCCAGGCCGCTCATGCGCGCTGCTCCTGGCCCGGCTTCATCTGGGTGGCGTTGTAGTTCACGATCTCGCCCGTGGAAAGGTCGATGCCGATGCGGCCCGACAGGGTCTCCAGCGGCTGGCCATACAGATGGAAGTGCAGCGTCGGTTCGTCGCCGGTGACGTGGATGCTGTGGATGTCGTCCGGCAGGAACGACACCGATTGACCCGGTTGCACCACCACTTCCCGCACCTGCTCCAGCGTGGCGCGGCCGGCTTGCGAGCCGTCGTCGCTGCGGCGGTAGACGCGGTTCAGTTCCTGTCCCGACAGCGCCACGATGGCGGCCCAGGTGGTGTGATTGTGCGGCAAGGTGGTCTTGCCCGGATTGATCGAATTCAGATAGAGCGCCGGCGCGCCGTCGCCATCATCGGGGTTCAGGCGATAGCGCGTGGACGCGCCCACGCCCTGCCCGGCCCCTGGCGGCGGGAAATCGGTGGCGGGAAACAACGCGCGGTGCGCGGCCAATTGCTCCAGGCGAGCGGTCACCTGGGCCAGCAGGTCGCGGGTCAAGGGCGCGGCGGCCAACAGGCCGCGAATGTCGGCCAGGGCATCCTGCACATGGCGGCGGCGGTCTTGGGAAACGGAAGTGTCGGTGGTCATGGCGGCTCCGGAAGGCGAGAAAGGTCACACTGCAAGGCGCAGCGGATCGAAAGTCAGGTAGGCGTCGATGGGGTCGGGCTGAACGCGCCGCGCCGGCGGCTCGGCCGAGGTGCGTTGCAGGAATGCGCGGGTGCGCTCGCTGGCGGGATGGCCGAAGATGCGGGCCGGCGAGCCATGCTCGACGATGCGCCCGGCCTCGGTGAAATACACCGTGTCGCTGACCTCCTGGGCAAAGCGCATCTCGTGCGTCACCAGCACGCAGGTCAGGCCGTCGTTGACCAGGTCGCGGATCACGGTCAGCACTTCGCCGACCATTTCCGGGTCCAGCGCCGATGTCACTTCATCGAACAGGATCAGCTCCGGCCGCAGCGCCAGCGCGCGGGCGATCGCCACGCGCTGCTGCTGGCCGCCCGACAGTTCGCCGGGATAAGCATTTTCCTTGTGATCCATGCGCACCTTGGCCAGCAGCTCGCGCGCCAGGGCCTGCGCCTGGGCCCGCGGCTGGCCGCCGACCTTGATGGGCGAGATCACCAGATTTTCCAGCACGCTCAGGTGCGGAAACAGGTTGTATTGCTGGAACACGAAGCCGACCCGCTTGCGCAACGCAATCAGTTCGCTTTCGGACTTCAGGGCATCCACCCGCACGCCGCCCACCTCAATCTCGCCGCGCTGCGGCCGCAGCAGGCCAGTGATGCAGCGCAAGATGGTGGACTTGCCCGAGCCCGACGGTCCGATGATGGAAACGGCATTGCCCGCGCGGACCTCGACGTCGATACCTTTGAGCACTTCGGTCTGCCCGAAGGCCAGGTGGACATCCCGCAGGCTGACCAGTGCAGGGGCGATGGCGGCACGCAGGCCGGTGTCAGAGGTGCGCATGGCGTCGTTCCAGGTAGCGCGTCCAGCGCGAAATGGGATAGCAGTAGGCGAAGAAAAGCGCCAATAGCGTGAAATAGATCAGAACGGTGAAGTCGCTGCGGGCCACGGTATTGCTGGCCACGGTAGCGGTGTCGACCAGGTCGTGCACCCCCACCAGCGAGGCCAGCGAGGTGCTCATGGTGATGCTGGCGTACAGGTTCATCCACGACGGCAGCATGCGCCGCACGCACTGCGGCAGCACAATCATCCGCAGCACCTGGGTGCGGCGAAACGCCAGTGATTGCGCCGCTTCCCATTGGGCCTCGGGGATAGACTGGATCGCGCCGCGGAAGATCTCGGCCACGTTGGCGCTGGCCGGCAGGCCCAGCCCGATCACCACCTTGATCCAATCCGGAAACGGCAGGTTCCAGCCGCCCAGGTTGAGCTCGAACGGAAACACGTAGGTCGTGAAATACACCAGCACCAGGATCGGCGCGTTGCGAAACGCCAGCACATAGGTCCGCGTCAGGCGCCGCAGCAGCGCCGACGGCGACAGCGACAACGCGCCCACCACCAGGCCCAGCAACGTGCCCAGCGCCATGGCCAGCACGCTGATCTGCACGTTCATGCCCAGGCCGCGCAACAGCGCGGGCGACCATTGCCACAAGTACTGCACCGCCGCCGGCGTGGTGCCCGTCAGCGCCCAGAGGGCGCCCAGCGCCGCCAGCGCCAGCAGCAGCACGAACCAGGGGTCGCGCAGCAGCGCATTGAGGCCGCCGCCCGCGCGGCGCGCAGCCGCCACATTCAATGCGAGATCATTGGCCATAGCCGGGCATCCTCAAGCGCGCTTCCAGCCAGCGTCCGCCCACGCTCACCAGCCAGGTCAGCAGACCGAAATACAGCAGGATCAAGAGCAGCAGCTCCAGCACATTATCGCGGTGCGACCAGATCATGATGGACTCGTACGTCACATCCCCCACCGCGATCGCGGACGCGATGGCGGTCATCTTCACCAGGTCCACCAGATTGTTGACCAGCGCCGGCAAGGCAAAACGCAGCGCCAGCGGCAACTGCACCTGCGTCAGGATCTGGCGCCGCGAAAACGCCAGCGACCTGGCGGCCTCCAACGTCACGGACGGCACCGCCTCGATGCCGGCGCGCAGGGCCTCGGCATGGAACACCCCCTTGTGCAGCGCCACCACGATCACCACCCACATGAAGGGCGTGACCGGGCTGCCGCCGCCCAGCTTCTGGTTGATCAGCATGTTCAGCACCAGGAAGGCGCAATACAGCTGCACCAGTGTCGGCGTGTTGCGGGTGAGTTCCACAAAGCCCTGCAACGGCCGCGCCAGCCAGAACCGGCCACTGGTCAGCCCCGACGCGATCAACACGCCGAACGCGAGGCTGACCGGGATGGTCCAGGCGCATAGCTGCACGGTCACCAGCAGGCCATGGCCAAAGGCGGACAGCTCGCCCGGATCCAGTACGAAGCTGTAGTTCAGGCCCAGGGGCTTGAAGAAATGCACCCAGGCCTGCAAAACCTGTTCGATCATGCGGCCGCCTCCAGCGCCTGGGCGGGACGCAGCGCCGCGACCGCGCGGCCGATGCGCGTCACCGCCTCCTGCAGCGTGGCGTCCGAGGCAGCGAACGACAGGCGCAGGTACGGCGACAGCCCGTAGGCCGCGCCCTGCACCACCGCCACGCCCTCGGCTTGCAACAGCCAATCCGCCACGTCGCCGTCATCCGCGATGACGCCGCCGTCCGGCCGCGGCAGGCCGATCAGGTCCGCCACGCCGATCCAGGCGAAGAACGAGCCTTGCGGCGCCGTCACCTGCAGGCCGGGTACCGCGCTCAAGCCGTCGACCACCAGGCGGGCACGGCGCGCATACGCCTGCCGCGCTGTCTCGACGAAGTCGTCCGCCACGCCCTGCAAGGCCGCCAGCGCCGCGGCCTGGCCCAGCGAGCTGGGCCCCGACGAGACTTGCGACTGCACGGCTTCCAGCACGCCGATCAGCGCCGCCGGACCCACACCCCAGCCGATGCGCCAGCCAGTCATGGCGTAGGCCTTGGACACGCCATTGACCGCCAGCGTGCGGGCAGCCAGGTCCGGCGCCACGCGCAACAGGTGCGCCGGCGGCTCGCCGAACCAGATTTCTTCGTACATCTCGTCCCACAGCACCAGCACCGACGGGTGGTCGCGCAGCACCGCGGCCAGCGCCGCCAGTTCTGCGGCGCTGTAGACGGCGCCGGACGGATTGCCCGGCGAATTCAGGATCAGCCACTTGGTGCGTGGCGTCAGCGCCTGGCGCAGGCCGTGCGGCGTCAGCTTGAAGCCATCGGCCTGGGCGGTCGGCGCCAGCACCGGCGTGCCGCCGTTGACCCGCACCGAATCCAGGAAGGTCGGCCAGTACGGTGTCGGCACCACCACTTCGTCGCCCTCGTCCAGCGTGGCGGCCAGGGCCAGGTAGATCACCTGCTTGCCGCCATTGGAGATGATGACGTTGCCGGCATCGACCGGCAGGTCGTGGCGCTGGCGATAGCGGTCGGCCACCGCGCGCCGCAATGCCGCGGTGCCGGCGGTGGGCGTGTACTTGGTCTGGCCTTGCGCCAGCGCCGCGGCGGCGGCGTCCTTGATCGCCTGCGGCGTATCGAAGTCGGGCTCGCCCGACGTCACCACCACGATCGAGCGGCCCTCGGCCGCCAGCCGCGCGGCGCGCGCGCCGGCCGCCGCAATGGGCGACAGTTCCACGCCGCGAACACGGCGCGAGAGCACGCCAGGGAACAGGGATTCAGTCATGACTGGACCTTTGCAAGAGATGTCGGGTTCAAGGCTTGGACTGGGCCTCGGGCGGCGCGTTGTCGAACTTGCCGCTGCGCGCATCGGCCTGGGCCTGTTTCAGGTAATCGGCCGGCACGCCGAATTTCTCGGCCTGCTGCACCAGCAGCCCGGACTTGTGCCAGTCGCGGATCACACCGTCGACGAAGGCGCGCGTGTCGGCCTCGTTGCGGCGCGTCCAGATCACGGTGGGCGACGGAATCAACTGGTCGGACGTGGCCAGCTCGAAGCCGTCCCATTCCTTGCCGTTGGGGCCGTGCAGCGTCTCGTACAGCGCCGGCTGGATATGCACCGACGCATCGCAGCTGCCGCCCTTGAGCGCCAGTAGCGATTCCGGAATGTTGCGCAGCCCCTTCACCACCGCGCCGTAGGTATCCTGCAGCGGCTTGGCGAAGTTGCTGCCCTGCGACACGCAGGCCACCTTGCCTTTCAGGTCTTCCCAGCGCTTGATGCCGCTGCGCTTGGACACCATGGCCGCCCCGCCCACCAGGTTGTAGGGCGTGGGCGCGTAGCTCAGGATTTCGCTGCGTTCCTGGGTCCATTGGATGTTGGCGATCAGCAGATCCACCTTGCCTGCTTGCAGGAACTGCACCCGCGTCGCCGCGGTAACCGGCACCGTTTCCAGCGCCACGCCCAGCCGCTGGGCGATATCGCGGCCCAGCTCGGTCTGAAAGCCCCCGACCTTGCCGGTGGCCGGATCCAGCAGGCCGAACGGCGGACTGGCGCCGTCCACGCCTACCACGAGCTTGCCGCGCTGCTTGACGCGGTCCAGGGTGGCGTCGGCATGCGCCGCCGTCGAGGCGAAAACCCCCAGCGCCAATGCGGCGGCCCATTGCATTGCTTGTCGATTCATCATCTTTTCCAACTCGTGCGTACCTGGCCGGACTCAGGCGCCCTGCTTGTACTTGTCATGCAGTTCCTGCAGCAGCGGCTGCGCGGGCTGGATGTCCAGGCGCTTCTCGGTGGCGATCAGCCAGCCCGTGCGGTGCCAGCCCTGGATCACCTTGTCGACCGCGGCGATGGTGTCGGCCTCGCCCTTGCGGGTCCAGACTACGGAATTGGCCGGCAGCACCTCGGTGGCGATCGGCGCGTGGTAGGCCGACCATTCCGGGTTGTTGCGCAACAGCGGATGGATCAGGGTCGAATCGTGCACCGCCGCCACGCACTGGCCGCCGCGCAGCGCCAGCAACGAATCGGACGCGCTCTTGTACCCTTTGACCACCGCGCCGTAGTCGGCCTGCAACGGGCGCGCAAAGCTGCTGCCTTGCGACACGCACACCGGCTTGCCGCGCAGGTCTTCCCATTGGGCGATGCCGCTGTCGCGGCGCGTGGCGGCCGCCCCGCCCACGCGGAAGAACGGGGTCGGCGCATAGCCCAGGATCTCGGCGCGTTCGGGATTCAGTTCCATCGACGCGATCAGCAGATCGACCTTGCCCGAGATCAGGAACTGCGTGCGAGTGGCGGTCTGCACCTGCACCAGTTCGACCTTCACGCCCAGGCCCTTGGCCAGTTCGCGCGCCAGGTCCGGGTTCCAGCCCACCAGTTCCTGCGTTTTCGGATCGATCGAGCCGAACACCCCGCCATTGGCCAGCACGCCGATGGTGACGGTGCCGCGTTCCTTGATCTTGTCCAGGGTGGCGTCCGCGTGGGCGGCCGCCGCGATGCCCGCCAGGGCCAGGGCGGCCGCGGTACGCAGGAACAGGCTGGGGGTATTGCGAGTTTTCATGTTGTTGCGCCGTAAGCATTGAACAGCGTTCTATGCTGCGTGGCCGCGGCGCTCAACACAAAGAAGACTTTCAGATATGGATATGAAACCGCTGGCGCGCCAGGCGGCGCGCCCCTTGCATGCTCAATTGAGCTTGACGTCGGCCGCGGCGATGACGCGGCGATAGGCCGCGATGTCGTCGCGCACGGTCTGGTCCACCGCCTCGGGCGAGCTCGCCGCGATGGCGAATCCCAGGTTTTCCAGCAGCGCGGCCGTCTCGGGCTCGCGCAGCACCGCCACCACATCGCGATTGATACGGTCCACCAGCGCCTTGGGCGAGGACGCCGGCGCCACGAACCCCTGCCAGCTTTCGACCGCGTAGTCCGCCAGCCCGGCTTCCTGGATGGTCGGCACGTCTGGCAGTGCCTTGGAGCGGTAAGGCGTGGTCACCGCCAACGCCACCAGCTTGCCCGAGCGCACGTTCTCGGTGGCCGCGGCCAGGGTGATCAGCATGGCGTCCACGTGGCCGCCCAGCACATCCAGCGTCGCGGGCCCGCCGCCCGGATAGGGAATCTGGTTGGTCTTGGCGCCGATGCGCTCGTTCAGCAGTTCCACCGCCAGATGCTGCAGGCTGCCGTTGCCCCCGGGCAGCGCCAGCGAGATCTCGCCGGGGCGCTGGCGCACCAGGGCCACGAATTCCTGGAAGGTCTTCACCCCCAGGCCGGGCCGCACCACCAGCAGCTGCGGATTGACCACCGCCTTGGTTACGCCTTGCAGGTCGCGCACCGGATCGTAGTTCTGCTTGCCGGGCTGCAGCGCGTTCAGCGACAGCGCGTCACCGCCCAGCAACAGCGTATAGCCGTCGCCGCGCGCATGCGCCACCGCGGCGTTGCCGATGGCGCTGCTGGCGCCGGGCTGGTTCTCGACGACCACGCTCTGGCCCCACTTCTCGCTGAGCTTCTGCGCCACGGTGCGCGCCAGCTTGTCGGCGCTGCCGCCGGCGGCGATCGGCACGATCAGCTTGACCGGCCGGGTCGGATAGCGGCTGGCGTCGTCGCCCACGGCGGGGGCCGCGCCGGTCATATTGCTCAATAGTCCCGCGCCCACCACCACGCCCGCCCCCAGGCCGAGCACGGCCTTCAGGACGGATCTGCGTTTACTGCCCATCGGTCACTCCTGGCTGACTGTGGGGCCGTCATGGGCCCCGGTGAAAACCAGGATAGGGGTGCGCCAGGCGGCCCACAAATACCGATACGCAATGTGGAAATGCCTGGCCCCTTAAGTCAGGAACGCCAGCATGCGCCGCGCCAGCTCGCGCGGCTGCTCTTCGGGTATGTAATGGCCGCAGTCCGCCAGCACCCCGCCCCGCAGATCGTGCGCCAGGGGCTTTAACGCCTGGTACAGATCCGGCGCGCTGCCCTGGTCTGCGCCCAGCGCCAGCACGGGCACCGTCAACGGCGTCTCGCGCAGCGGCCGGTTCTGCTGGGCGTCCAGATGCGCCGCGCGGTAGTAGCCCAGCATGCCGCGCAGCCCGCCCAGCGTCTGGTAGACGCGTTCGTATTCATCGATGTCGGCGCGGCTGAATACGCCGGGCTTGTTGGCCGTCTTGCGGCTGAAGAACCATTCGATCAGCACCCGCTCGCGGCCCGCCAGCAGCGCCTCGGGCAGGTCCGGCACCGTATTGAAGAGGAAGTGCCAGCTCTTCCAGTTGTCCGGCCCCAATTCGATGGCGGGCTTGAGCGTTACGCCGGGAATGTTGGCGTCCAGCAGCACCAGCCGCTCGACCTCGGCGGCGTGACGCGCCGCGTAGGGATAGGCGATCCAGGCGCCGATGTCGTGGCCGGCCAGCGCGTACCGCGTCAGGCCCAGCGTATGGAACAGCGCCCGCAGGCGCTCGCCCGCCGTCTGCGTGTCGTAGCCGTCCAGCGGCTTGTCCGAATCGCCCTGCCCCGGCAGGTCCACCGCGTACAGGCGGAAATGCGGCGCCAGCAGCGGCATCACCCGGCGCCATGCGTACCAGCTCTGCGGAAAGCCCGCCAGCAGGATCAGCGCCGGCCCCGCCCCGCCCTCGACCACGTGGTAGCCCAGGCCATCCACCACGACCCGGCGATGCTGGAACGGCACGCCGTCCAGCGCGAACATGTCGGCGCTCTTGAACGAATCCATGTCTGCCGCCCGCTCAGTGCAACGCGCCGCCGCCGGCCTTGATGTCCGCCTTCACGGCCAGCGTCGTCGCCACCATGATCTTCACGCCTTCGATCAGCGTGGCCAGCGCCAGGCTGGGCTGGCCGGGATGGTGCGCCGCCATCTCCGGCAGGTACGGCACATGCACGAAGCCGCCGCGCAAGATGGGCTGTTCCGTGGCGATGTAATGCGCCAGGCCGTAGAAGATCGTGTTGCAGTTGTAGGTGCCTGCCGTCGACGATACCGACGCCGGCACGCCCGCGGCCCGCAGGTCGCGCACAATGGCCTTGATCGGCAGCGTCGAGAAATATGCCGCCGGGCCGCCTTCGACCACCGGCTCATCGATCGGCTGGCGTCCTTCGTTGTCGGGAATGCGCGCGTCCACCACATTGATCGCCACCCGCTCGATCGAGACATCGCTGCGCCCGCCCGCCTGTCCCAGGCAGATCACCACATCGGGCCGGGTGTCCGCGATGGCCTGGCGCAGCACGCCCACTACCTTGCCGATCACGCAGGGCAGCTGGCGCGCCACCAGCGTGGCGCCAGCCACCTGCGTGCCGTCCAGCCGCCTGGCGGCTTCCCACGACGGGTTCAGCGATTCGCCATCAAAGGGCTCGATTCCGGTAATCAATACAGTGGGCATTGCCGCATCCTTGGGTTTGGGTCGTTTCCGCCATCGTAGGGCGGCGCCAAGGAATTGTTGAAATCGATAATCGCTATTCGTACTATTGATGAAATGAATCTATCCGCCATCGACCTGAACCTGCTGGTTGCCTTCGAAGCCCTCTACGACACCCGCAACGTCACCCTGGCCGGCCAGCGCATCAACCGCGCCCAGCCCTCGGTCAGCAGCGCGCTGGGCCGCTTGCGCCTGCTGTTCCAGGACGAGCTTTTCCTGCGCACCGCCGACGGCATGCAGCCCACCCCCAAGGCCGCCGCGCTGATGCCGGCCGTGAGCGCGGCGCTGGACCAGATCCGCCAGGCGCTGACGCAAGGCACGGGCTTTGACCCCAAGGCCGCTACGGGGCGGCGCTACACCGTGGCCGCCAGCGACTACGCCGACGTTGTCATCGTGCCTCACATCGTCGCCGCCCTGCGGCAGGAAGCCCCCGGGGTCGACCTGCGCGTGGCGCGGCTGGACCGCGCCGCCCTCTACGAACAATTGGACAACGGCAGCGTGGATCTGGCCATCGGCGGGCATCTGACGCCGCCGAAGCGCATGCTGCAGGAACGCCTCTATCAAGAGCACTTCGTCTGCATCGCCGACCAGCGTCATCCCGCGTTGCGCAGCCGCAAGCTGGACCTGGCGCGCTACGTGGCCCTGCCCCACGCCCTGTTCACCCCCAGCGACGACGGCTCGTCGCGCGGCGTGGTGGACACGGCCCTGGCGCGGCTGGGGCATCGGCGCCGGGTGGCCTGCACCTTTGCCCACATCGTGGCGCTGCCCCATGCGGTACAGGGCACGGACCTGATCGCCACGCTGGCGCGCCGCGCGGCGTTGCGGCTGGCAGGCGCTGGCCTGACCCTGCGGCCGCTCCCCCCCGAGGTGGACCCTGGGCCGTTCGACATCGACATGGTGTGCAGCCGCCGCGCCCCCGGCGATGCAGCGTTGGCGTGGTTGCAGGAGGTGGTGCGCAATGCCGCCCGGCAGGTCCAGGCGCAGGGCTGACGCGTGCGCGGATCCGCCGAAGGCGTTACGGCACGGCCTGCACCAGATGGTCGGCCTGCACCGCCGCCAGATCCACGGCGCCCAATAGCCCCATGTTGCGGCGCACCTCTGCCACGATCAGGTGGACCGCGTGCGCCACGCCCGCCTGGCCCGCGACCGCGGCCGCATAGTTGAACGGCCGGCCCACGAACACGCAGCGCGCGCCCAACGCCAGCGCCTTGAGCACGTCCGAGCCGCGCCGCACGCCGCTGTCGAGCATCACCTCCATGCCGCCCGCCGCGTCCACCACGTCCGGCAAGGCCTGCAACGGCGTCATGCAGCCGTCCAGCTGCCGCCCGCCGTGGTTGGACACGATCACGCCGTCCATGCCCAACGCGCGGGCGCGCCGCGCATCATCGGGATGCAGCACGCCCTTGATCACCATGCGCCCGGCCCAGCGCCGCCGGATCGCCGCCGCATGGTCCCAGTTCAGATGCCCCCGGTCGGAAAAATCGCGCAACACGCGTGCCGACAGGATCGGCGCGCCCCGGGTGGCGTAATTGTTCTCGAAATGCGGCATGCCATGGCGCCAGAGCGTACGCAGGAAGGTGCCGAACAGCCAGCGCGGATGCGTCGCGCCCTGCCACGCCAGGCCCAGGCTGGGCCGCAGCGGCGTCGAAAAGCCGGCGCGCACGTTGTTTTCGCGGTTGGCGGCCACCGGCGTATCCACCGTCAGCACCAGCGTGCCCACGCCCGCCGCCGCCACCCGGTCGATCAAGGCGTCGATCTGCGCGCCATCGCCGGGCAGATAGGCCTGGAACCAGGTGCCGGGCGCCTCGCTCACCACCTCTTCCAGGCGCATCAACGACGAACCGCTCATGATGCAAGGCACCTGCGCCGCCTGCGCGGCCCGTGCCAGCACCAGGTCGCCGCGATAACTCGACAACGCCGAAATGCCCATGGGCGCGATGCCGACCGGCGCGGCGTAGGAGGTCCCCAACACCGTGGCCTGCGTGCTGCACGCGGACACGTCCACCAGCACCCTGGGGCGAAACGCGTAACGCTCGAAACTGCGGCGGTTAGCGCGTTCGGACACGCCGTCCTCTACCGCGCCGGAAACGTAGGCGAACAGGGGTTTGGGCAGCACGCGGCGGGCTGCGGCCTCGAAATCGTGCAGGCTGAGCAGATGGCGCAGGCGTTTGGACATGCGGGACGGGCTCCTGGCGCGGGCGGCCATCGGGGGCCGCCGGGTGTCGTGGGCAATGGCGCACGACTATAGGCGCGGCGATGCTTTGAATAAAGCGACTTTATCGATATTCTTTATTACTCTTTTGTTCACTCTCGATTTCGCGGCAACCCCGCCGGACGCGCCATGACACTCAAACAACTCGAAGCGTTCTACTGGGCCGCCACCTGCAAGAACTTTGCCATCGCGGCCAACCGGCTCAACATCTCGGTATCGTCACTGTCCAAGCGCATCGGCGAACTCGAATCCGCGATCGGCGCCGACCTGTTCAGCCGCACGGCGCGCAGCGCGGCGCTGACGGCGCTGGGCGAACAACTGGTGCCGCACGCCAAGGACCTGCTGCGCAACGCCGACCAGTTCATGCAGCAGGCCAGCGACAACCTGGCCTATTCCGGCCGCTGCCGCTTCGGCGCCGGCGAACTGACTGCACTGACCTGGATGCCGCAGTTGATCGACGCGATCCAGCAGGCCCATCCCAACCTGCTGGTCGAACCCTTCGTGGGGGTCGGCGAGCTGGTCGAACGCGGCCTGGAAGACGGCGAACTCGACTTCGCCGTGATCGCCGGTCCGTCCTCGCGCGCCTCGATCGCATCCAGCCTGATCGGCAGCGCCGACTTCGAATGGGTCGCCACCGCGCGCGCCGTGCCGGATCCCGCCGCGCTCACGCCGGCCGATCTGCCCGGCCAGACGCTGATCACCCTGCCGCAGAGTTCGGGCGCCATCCGCATGCTGGACGACTGGCTGACTGCCCAACACGTTTCGCCGGGCCGCAATCTGTGCTGCAACAGTTGGGGCGGCATCGCAGGCCTGCTGCGCCAGGGGCTGGGGCTGGGCTTTCTGCCTCGGGCCTGGGCACAGATCCTGATCGCGCGCGGCGACCTGCTGCCTTTGCCGGGCTTTCCGCCTTTGCGGCCCTTGCCCTACACCTTTCAATGGCGGCGCGACGACACCCGGCCCCTGCTGAAAACGCTGCGAACCCTGGCGCAAGACGCCCTGGATTTCCATGCGCCCACCGGGCTCGCCTGATGTCGCCGCGGACCCCAAAACTTTCCAAAAAGCGTTTTATAAGCAGTCAAATTATTCGCTTTATCTCGCGATAGCCGCTGGGTAGAGTCGCCCCTGGCACTCACCCCTGACGGAGACCTTCGCGACATGCCGGACTTTGGCTTCACCCTGCACGACTGCCCGCCCGGGCCCGACCGCGACACGCTGCTCGCCTACCGCGACCTGGCGGTCGCCAACATCAGCGACGCCATGAGCCGCACGGTCGGCACATCCGCGCTACGCCCGCTGCACCGCTCGCGCCGCATTCTGGGTCGAGCCTTCACCGTGCAGACCCGGCCGGGCGACAACCTGATGGTGCACAAGGCCATCGACATGGCCGCACCCGGCGACGTCATCGTGGTGGACGCCGGCGGCGATACCCACAACGCCATCATCGGCGAGATCATGGCCGGCTGGGCCGCCAAGCGCGGGCTGGCGGGCTTCGTCATCGACGGCGCGGTCCGTGACAGCGACACCTTGGCGGCCGGCGACCTGCCCGTCTTCGCCCGGGGCGTCGCGCACCGCGGCCCCTACAAGGACGGCCCCGGCGCGATCAACGTGCCCGTCAGCGTCGACGGCATGGTGGTGTTGCCCGGCGACCTGCTGATCGGCGACGCCGATGGCCTGTTGGCCATCCGGCCGGACCAGGCGCCCGCCATCGCCGAACGGGTGCGCGCCATCGCCGCCGCCGAAGCCGCCATCCTGCAGGACATCGAACGCGGCGCCCTGGACCGCCGCTGGGTCGATGCCGCGCTCAAAGCCCGAGGCGTGCTGTGAACGCGCGCCGCGCCCGGCTTTGCCGTCTGGACCTATGGCTGGATCCGGCGTTCGACCAGATCATCGGCGCGGCTCCCGGCGTCGCGCTGTCGGTGCTGCCCGTCCGCGGCGACGACGCCCGCACGCGGGCAGGCCTGCGCACCGCCCATGCCTATCACGTGTCCGCCGCCAAAGATGAACTGCCGCGGCAATGGTTCGTGGGACCTGAACTGATCGCGCAATGCCCGGAATTGATGGTCGTGTCCTCGGGCGGCGCGGGTTATGACACGGTGGATGTGGCCGCCTGCACCCGCGCCGGCATCGCCGTGGTCAACCAGGCCGGCGCCAACGCGGCGTCGGTGGCCGAGCACACCTACGCCCTGCTGCTGGCCGTGCAGCGCCGCGTGGTCGAGTCGCACCAGCGCCTGCGGCACGACACGGGCTTCTCGCGCGAAGACCTGATGGGCCACGAAATCCACGGCGGCACCCTCGGCCTGGTGGGCCTGGGGCAGATCGGTACCCGCGTGGCGCAGATCGCTCATGGCTTCGGCCTGCGCGTGCTGGCCCACGATCCGCTATTGGACGACGACACGATACGCAGCCGCGGCGCGCAGCCCGCTACCCTGGCCGATTTACTGGCGCAATCCGACATCGTGTCGCTGCATTGCCCGCTGGACGCCTCGACCCGCGGCCTGTTCGATGCCCGCGCCTTCGCCGCCATGAAAGCGGGCGCGGTGTTTGTGTCCACCGCGCGCGGCGGCATTCACGACGAAGACGCCCTGCTGGACGCCCTGCGCGGCGGCCATCTGCGCGGCGCCGGGCTGGACGTGTGGCAACACGAACCGCCCCCGCACGACGCACCGCTGCTGGCGCTGCCTAACGTGGTGGCGACCTTTCACACCGCCGGCGTCACCCACGAAGCCCGCCGCAATGTGGCGCGTTCATCGGCCAACCAGCTGCTGGCGATGCTGCGCGGCGAACGGCCGCCGCAACTGATCAACCCTGAAGTCTGGCCGATCGCCGCAGCACGCATCGCCGCCCTGACATAGAAAAAAAATCGCGGCGACCCCGCCGACGATACGCACCGCGAGGAGACAACCATGCAACACCGCAACACACGCCAAGCCCTGCGCAGGCTGGCGGGCGCCGCCCTGGCTTGCGCCAGCCTTTACGCCGCCGCTGTCCCGGCCGCCGGCTACCCGGAACGCCCCATCAACCTGATCGTGTCCTATGGACCCGGCGGCGGCACCGACCTGGTGGCGCGGATGATGGCGCCGTATCTGCAGAAATATCTGGGCAACGACGCCCGCATCGTGGTGCTGAACCGCCCCGGCGCGGGCGGCGCCATCGGCTTCACCGAACTGGCGCGGGCCCAACCTGACGGCTACACCATCGGCTTCATCAACACGCCCAACCTGCTGACCATCCCGATCGAGCGCAAGTCCAGCTTCACCTGGCAGAGCTACGATCTGCTGGGTAATTTGATCGACGATCCGGGTGCGTTCAGCGTGCTCAAGGACAATCCGATGAAGACGCTGGCCGATCTGTCGGCCTACGCCAAGCAGAACCCGGGCAAGGTCACGGTCGGCACCACCGGCACGGGCTCCGACGACCACTTGGCCATGCTGAAATTCGAGCGGGCCTCGTCGACGCAGTTGAGCCATATTCCGTACAAGGGAGCCGGCGAAGTGCGCGGCGCGCTCGCCGGCGGCGAAATCACCATCGGCGCGATCAATGTGGGCGAGGCGTTGCAGTACCAGAAAGGCGGCACGCCGCTGCGCTTCCTGGGTCAGATGGGCAAAACCCGTTCGGCCGCGCTGCCCGACGTCCCCACCTTCAAGGAACAGGGCTACGACTTCGAACTGGCGTCATTGCGCGGCCTGGCTGCGCCCAAGGGCCTGCCCGCCGACGTGCGCGACAAGCTCGTGCAAGCCGTCAGGCGCAGCGTGGACGACCCGGAGTTCCAGACCAAAGCCAAGGCCATGTTCGCGCCGCTACGCTATCTGGCGCCGCCCGAATACGCCAAGGAACTCGCGGCGGGAGAAGCGGAATTCCAGCAGCTGTGGCAGCAGGCGCCCTGGCTGGACAAGTAGGCGGGAAAGACCTGGTCAGGCGTTGGTGGCGCCGAAGGGGCGGACCTGGCCAGGGGGTATTGACGCGGAAAGGGCCGGCCGCGAACTCGGCCCGGCAGGCGCGCGCATGACTTGCCGCGCCGGCTACCTCAAGCCGTCTCAGTTGGGCTTTTCGTCCATGCCGGCATAGCCGTCGATATAGGCGCGGCCCGAGCAGCGCACCATCGCTACGCAGTTCGGTGCGCCGGTCTTGGCGCTGCAGGTATTGCGGGCCGCATCGCGCGCGCGCTTCGGGTCCGGGTCCAGCGCCGTGAAGCCGGTGCCGCGGCCCTCGCTGCCCTTGGCCCAGGCCAGGCCGACGCAGCTGTCCTTGTAGGTCAGCACCTTGGTGCAGCCCTTGCAGTCTTCCCAGTCCAGCAGTTTGCCGATCGCGTCCTTTTCGTTGGGATAGCCGTCGGCATAGCTCAAACCGCCGGAGTCCTGCTCGGCGATGGCGCCCCAGTATTCGCGATCGTTCAGCTTGGCCGACAACGCTTCCAGCTGGGCAGGCGTCGCGGTCTTGGGCGCCTGCAGGTCCTCGGCGCTGTAGCCCGGGCCCACGCATAGCGGCATCGTCGCCAGGCGGCACTTGCCGTCCGGGCTGCCCGCCGTGCAGCGGCGCATGGCCTTCTTGGCCGCCATCTCAGGCGACACGCTGTTGCCGGGGAACAGGTCATTGGACGTGAGGCCGCGCGCATACACCATGCAGCTGTCCGAAAACCAGCTCAGGGACTTGCAGTCCTTGCCGCCGGCGCGCCGGCATTCGGCCACCCCCGCCGCCTCGGCCTCTTTGCCCGAGTCCTCGGGCAGCGCCCAGTAGATCTTGGCGTGTTTACCATCTGTGGCGATACCGCCATACAGCGTGTCGGCGTGCGCGGCCGCGGAAAACAAACCCGTCATCAACGCCAGGGCGGCGAATACGGTGCGGATTATCGGCATGAATCGGGCAGGCATCATCGTCGGTTTCCGGATCGAAGGGATTTAGCGGGCACGATCTTAGCAAAGCAATCAACCCGCTCCGTCCCCTAGCAAAGCCCGCGCAGGCATATTGAGTAACAAATTTCACACCTCTCAGCACGAAGCCGACCCCGTTTTCCGGTAAAAATGGCGGACTTTTCTTAAGCGAGCTGTCAGCCCTTGGCAACGCTCGCGCATTCCGCCAGGCAACGCACCTGTCACGAAGAGAAACAAACGCGTTGAGCGCCCGCTTGCCCTTACAGGGGTCCACCGCCACGGAGCACCGACTGCACACCATGACGCCGCTATTGCACCCTTACGTTCGCCGGCCACTGTTGCTGACCGCCATCCTGGCCGCCGCCAGTCTGGCCGGTTGCGCCCCGATGCCCACCGGGGGCAGCTCGGCCCTGCCCTCGCTGGGCAAAGTCTTCTCCGAAGGCCTGTCGTTTTCGCCCAGCGTCAACGTCGCCCGCAACATGGAAGGCCGCAGCATCAACGACGCCATCGCCGCGCTGGGCGAACCGTCCAGGAAGCGCGCCATCGGCAACACGATGGAATTGGAATGGTCCGACTATCAGACCGCGCCCTACCAGGAATGGGTCGTCACCGGCACCAACCAGCAGGTCGTGGGCATGATTCCCGCCACCAACACCACCGCGGCCACGCCGGTCTTCCAGCAAAGCAGCACCGGCTACATGCAGAACCGTTCGCGCGTCTATGAGTGCAAGGTGCTGATGCGCATGAAAGACAGCGTCATCGTCGGGTCCACCGTGGACGGCAACGTCTGCCCGGAATTCATCGGTGCGCTGCGCAAATGGGCCGGCGAAAACGAAGCGCGCAATTACGCCGTCAAATAATCGCGCGGGCGTGCCCGGCAAAATAACCGCGGAACCGGCGTAATTCATGCGCTTGCATCCACGGCATTCAGTTTCGGCACAGCCATCGTTTTGTCGACATTATTTCCCCGCCAAAGATAATCGCGGCGGCAAATAATAAATCGCGCGGCCCATTAATTTTCCACCGCGCCTGCCGTTAGTCATTCTGAATATCCCCGGCACGATCACTGGGCAGCTGTTGCCCGCCTGGAATACCGCAGACATGACTACGATCTCCTCTTCACTGCCCCCGCTCGTCATCGCGCCGCAAGCGCCGGCGAGCGGCGTGTCCCGCGTTACCAACGTCAACCGCAGCCCCGAACCGCCCGCATCAACCTCGGTCACGCTGGGCCAGCAATCGGCCGGCGTGCTGACCTATTCGCCCAACACGCTGTCCGCCAACCCGGTGCAGGAACCCGACGCCCTGTCGCCGCTGATGTCGGACAACGTCCGCTCGTCGTCCCTGACCGGTCAGTTCAAGGGTCTTGCCGCCGCGCTGCTGTCGCGCTTGCAGACCGATGGCGGCAACTACTCGCAATCGGTCCCGGCGACGCGCTCGGCCGCGGCCGTGGACGGCGTGGATGGCCCCCAGGCCCAAGCCCAGGCGGACAACTCGGTGGCGCTGCGCATCACCACCGCCAGCGGCGCCAAGGTCAACGTCACGCTCGACAGCAATGCAAAGGGCCTGGCCGTGCAGATCGACGTGGGCGATGCCAAGCTCACCGAGGCCGAGCGCAATGCCATCGCCGGCTTGTCCAAATCGTTCCAGGACGCCGTTGACGGCCTGGCGTCGGTGCCGCCCAAGCTGGCCCTGAGCGCGTTGTCCAAGATCGACACCAATGTCCTGTCGTCGGTATCGCTGGAAGCCACCGTCGGCGCCGAAGGCCCGGACCAGGTCAGCTTCAAGTTCCAGGCCGATGCCGGCCAGCGCGCGCTGACCGTCAAGACCCTGGCCGGTTCCGCCCAGATCAACGTCGACGTCAGCAAGCCCAGCCAATTCGGCAGCGCCCAGCAGCAATCCGCGGCCATCGACAGCTACCTCGGCAAATTCGACAGCGCCCAGAAGCGCGGCGAAGGCGATGCCGCCCTGATGTCGTACTTCAAGCAAGGTTTCTCGGACCTGCATCGCAGCTATGGCGCCTGGTCGCCCCAGGGCACCACCAACCGCCTGGGCGCGCCCGCCGACGTTCACCGCACCATGCTGTCCGGTCTGGCCGACTTCTCCGCCTCGGTCAACCAGGCGCCCATCGCGTCCAACCCGGCTCAGCCGCGCGAACTGGACACGTTCTCGTACCAGACTTCGCAGAACACCCGCAGCAGCGGCCGCCCGCAGTTCGACCTGGCCATCACGCAACAGCAGCAGTCGTCGCTGAGCGCCAGCTTCCATCGCGCGCTGTCGCTGGATCAGAAGCTGAACCTGACCACGGACCCGGATTCGCAGAACTACGCCTTCTACCAAATCCGCGACAACTACGAGAACAAGACCGACATCGGCTACGAAGACGGCAAGCTGGCCCGCGCCTCGTTCACCGAGACCAGCACGCTGTCCACCACGGTCTCCAAGTTCGTCAAGGGAAAGCTGGTCGACCAAAGCGCGATTCCGTCCACCCAGACCCGCAGCCGTGACCTGATGGAACTGCTGCGCGCCGCGGACCTGGATGCCCCGCTCAAGGACACCAAGACCCCGCGCGACCAGATCGAGGCCGCCTTGATCCGCAAGCAGGAAGACCTGGCCCAGGCCGTAGCCCGCGCCCGCGGTTAATCCCCGCTTCCCGCGCAACGGCAAAGGCGCCCCTCGGGGCGCCTTTGTCTTGTCCGCCCTTGTCCGCTAACGGCTACCCGCCGTCGGGCACCTTCGCGATGACTTTGATCTCGAAGTCAAAACCGTACAGCCACGTCACCCCCACCGCCGTCAGCGTCGGATGCGGCGCCTGGCCCCAGTATTCGGGCACGATCTTCCAGATGGTTTCGAACCTGGACGCCGGATCCACCATGAACACCGTCACGTCCACCACGTCATCGAACGTGCTGCCCGCTGCCTTCAGGATCGCGTTCAGGTTGTCGAACGCCCGGCGTACCTGGGTTTGCAGATCGGGCTCCTTTGAACCGTCCTCGCGGCTGCCCACCTGGCCCGACACGAACAGGAAACCATTGGACCGGATCGCCGGGGAATACCGGTTGCGCTCGTACAGCGCCTGGCGTCCCGCCGGGAATACCACGTCACGCGTTGTCATTCCATCTCTCCTATGGGCGTGGGCCCGCATTGATCATGCAGGCACTCTACGGCCCCCTCGGCGGGCGATAAACGGGTAATACTGCCCATCACTGTTTGTAAAATACAAACAATCCCCAAGATCCTGGAGTGGCGATGGACCGTTTCGATGCCATGCAGGCATTTGCCCGCGTCGTGGAAACCGGCAGTTTCACCAAGGCGGCCGACACCCTGCACATGAGCAAGACCAGCGTTACCCAGTTGGTACAGCAGTTGGAAGCGCGGCTGCGCGTGCGGCTGTTGAACCGCACAACCCGCAAGGTCAACGTCACCGCCGACGGCGCCGTCTACTACGAACGCGTGCTGCGCCTGTTGGCCGACATGGACGACGCCGAGACCAGCCTGTCCAGCGCCGCGGCCGTGCCGCGCGGCCGGCTGCGGGTCGACGTGCCCAGCCCGCTGGCGCGCATGATCCTGGCCCCTGCCTTGCCCGCCTTCCATGCGCGCTACCCCGACATTCAGCTGGACATGGGCGTCAGCGACCGGATCGTGGACATCATCGGCGAGAACGTCGACTGCGTCGTGCGCGGCGGCGAACTGACCGACCAGTCCCTCATCGCCCGCCGTATCGGCGACCTGCAACTGCGCGTCTACGCCGCGCCCAGCTACCTGCGACACGCTGGCACGCCCGCCCACCCGGCCGACCTGGAAGACTCCCACCACCGCATCGTCGGCTTTCTCTGGTCGCGCACCGGCAAGCCGCTGCCCTACGCCATGCGCCGCGGCGACGAAAGCGTGCACGCGCAGGGCCGCTACATCGTAGCGATGGACGACGGCAACGCCTACCTGGCGGCTGGCCTGGCCGGCATGGGCGTGCTGTGGCTGCCCGACTACATGGCGCGCGAGCACGCGGCGCGCGGCGAACTGACGCCGCTGTTCGAAGACTGGCGGCTGGACCCCATGCCCCTCTACATCGCCTACCCGCCCAACCGGCACGTCAGCGCCAAGCTGCGGGTGTTCATTGAGTGGGTGGCGGAATTGATGGAGGAACATGCCCCGGTGGAAAGGCATCCGGGCGGATAGGCCGGCCAACCCGCCCGCAATGTTCGTCCACGTGGGCATGCCGATCGCGCGAGGTCAGGCTCCTGCACGGATTTCCCTTGCGTGCCGCGCCAACCGCAAGCTGCCGCGCTACATGCGTTCGCCCGGTAGCTCGCTGGCCTGCTTCACCCAGGCCAGGAACCGGGCCTCGTCCAGCGCATCGCCTTCGCGGATATCCAGATAGCGGGTGTCCTGGCTCTTGGACGTTCCCGGCGGCACCGGCTGCAATGACGTGCCGCGAAAGAACGCTACCTTGATGTACTTGGTGAAGCAATGCACGCCCAGAAACCAGCCCTGGCCCGCCATGCCGTACAAGGGCGAATTCCACTTCACCGCTTTATGCACGCCGGGCACGGCCTGACTGATCAGGACATCCAGGCGGCGCCCAACCTCGCTTTTCCAACCGGGCATGGCATCGATATACGCCTGCACCGGCGCATCGCCCTCGCCTTTGGGAATTTGCGGATTGCCGCCGGACAGCAGGCGGGGGGCCGTCGTAGCGGCGGACACCGATGTTGCGGTCGTCTTTTTATTGGCCAAGACTTGTCTCCCGGATATGGATTGGCCTACCCCCGAATGGCCAGGCCCGCATCAGGGAATATAGAACCTGCGGACAGATTCAAGCCATCCCGCTCCGGCCTGCCCCTGGCCGCTGCCTTCCGAAACAGCGGCCGGCCCCACATGCCTTGCCCTGAAATTGGCTAGCATTGCGCACAGTTGCGCACTCGCCGGTCAATCCGGCCGCGGGATGCCTAGCCCACGATTCGACCACAAGGACTCCCATGAGCCAGATCGACCGCCTGCGCCTGCCCGACGATGACCCGACCTTCGGCGGCAACCGCATTTTCGACCTGTTCCAGTATTCGCCGGCCGTCACGGCCAACGGCATGGTTTTCATTGCCGGGCAGATCGGCCTGCGCGCCGACGGCACGATTCCCGAATCTCCATCGGAACAGGCGGACCTGGCATTCCAGCGTATTCAGTCCATCCTCGCGCACCTGGGCCTGGACTTCACCGACCTGGTCGAGCTGGTGACCTATCACGTGGATGTCGGCGCGGACCTGAAGGACTTTCGCGCCGTGAAGGAAAAATACATCCGCTCGGATTTTCCGGCCTGGACGATACTCGGCGTCGCGGCTTTGGCGCGCCCGGAACTGGCGATTGAAATCAAAGCGGTCGCCGCGACCCGCGCACGGTAAGACGCCCTGGGCAAGCGCGATTTTCATGACCGCGCGACGCGGGTCCGGTTCACGCAGCAAAGCAGCGCCATGATGCGGTGGGACGACAAGACCGATGCAGTGGATCACCGCGGAGCGCCGGCCCGCCAGCATCGAAGATTTCCGCCAGGCGCCCGGCGCCGGCACCTTCAACCTGCCGCAGGTGCACGCGCTGACCTGCTGCGGATGGCAGCGCCTTACGCGGTCACGTCCAGGACCCGCTTTCCCCGGGCATGACCGTCCATGCTGCGGGCCAAGGCTTGACCCGCCTGCGCCAACGGTACAGCCTCATCGATCCGAACCCGCAAGTCTCCCCGGGCGTACAACGCCGCCAACGCGGCAAGTTGCGTGCCGTCCGAGCGGGTGGCGAAATGCCTGCCCTCGCCCTTCGCTTCGGCGCCGCGCGTCGCGGCCGGATTGCTGACCGTCGACACCAGCAGACCGCCGGGCTTCAAGACCTGCCAGGAGCGGGCCTGCGTATCGCCTCCCATCAGATCAAGCACCAGATCGACGTCCGACACCTGCCGCGCAAAATCCCCGGCGCGGTAGTCGATCACCTGTTTCGCTCCCAGGTCACGCACATAGTCGTGATTGGCGGCGGACGCCGTCGCAATCACATGGGCGCCCGCCAGCCTGGCCAGTTGCACCGCCGCGCTTCCCACGCCGCCCGCGGCGGCATGGATCAGGACTTTCTGGCCGGGGCGCAGGTCACCGTGCTCATACAGGGCCTGCCACGCGGTCAAGGTAGCCGCGGGAATTGCCGCAGCCTCGTGAAAACTCAAACGGCTTGGCCTGCGGGCCAGCCGGCTGGCATCAGCGACGATCTTGCTGGCATAGGCGCCGACGATGCCGATGAATCCCAGGACTTCGTCGCCAGGCGACCAAGCGGTGACATTGCGCCCAACCGCCACCACGGTACCGGCGGCATCCACGCCGGGCGTGAACGGCAAAGGCAGCGGAATGAACGCTTGCATGGCGCCGCTGACGATCTTCCAGTCGATCGGATTGACCGACGCGGCAGCGACGTCGATCAAGACCTGGTCATCCCCAGGAACAGGGTCGTCAATCTCGACCAGGCGCAGGGCTTCGGGACTGCCGTACGCAGCAACACGGATGGCTTTCATCAAATGCTCCTTGAAGGCACGCCGACTATCGCGGCGTCAAAGGCCAGTGCGGCCCGGACAGGATCGAAATACTCGCGCAGATGACGGATCCGTCCATCACGCGCAGCCAGGAAGACGACATACTCTTGTTGATACGTGCGGCCCGTGGCCGGAACAAGCCCTTGGGCGCGGACGCGCGCCACGGCATGTTGCGTATCGCCCGCCGCCGTGATCAGCGCATCGAAGAAGCGAAAGTCCTTCACCGCGCCGATGAACCAGCCCACGTGTTCCAGCACGGCCTGCCGCCCCTCGAGCTTGAGGGGATGCCCCAGGCTTGGGGCATAGGGCAGATCCCAGACAATGTCGTCGGCGATCAGGCTTTGCCATTGCGCGTTGTCATCAATCAGCCATTGCAAGTGGCGCTGCAGAAGTTCGGTTGCCGTGGTCATGAAAAGTCCTTGGAAAGGATGCGATGGAGACAGATTAGGCGCTTGACATGTATCTTGGTAGCCTATATTTCTAGATTCAATCCATCTAAAGGACCGATACATGCTCGACGCCCTGTCGCTGGACCAGCTCCGCACCTTCATTGCCGCCGCCGACGAGGGCAGCTTCTCCGCAGCCGGGCGCAAGCTGCGGCGCGCGCAGTCGGTCGTCAGCCAGACACTGGCCAATCTGGAGAACCAGCTCGACGTCCGCCTGTTCGATCGCAGCGGCCGCTACCCTCGCCTGACCGAAGCCGGCGCGGCGCTACTGGCGCAGGCCCGCCAGGTCGTCAGCGGCATGGATGGCTTCAAATCCAAGGCGCGCGCCATCGCGGGCGGCCTGGAGCCCGAACTCTCGGTCGTGGTGGATGTGATGTACCCCATGGCGTCATTGACCGCGGCGGTCGATGCCTTTCGCAAGGCGTTTGCGCACACGCCACTGCGGCTTTACGTCGAAGCGCTGGGCGCGGTCATGCAGCCCGTCATCGGCCAGGCGTGCCGCCTGGGCATCAGCGGCTCGATGCCGGCCGTGCCCGAGGTACTCGATGCGGAAAAACTGCTGGACGTGCAAATGGTCACTGTCGCCGCGCCGTCACACCCCCTGGCGCGGCGCAAGGGCATCATCCGCGCGGGCGCCTTGCAAGACCACGTGCAGCTGGTCCTGACTGACCGCAGCACGCTGACCGATGGCACTACCTTCGGGGTCTTCTCGCCGCAGATCTGGCGCCTGGCCGATCTGGGCGCCAAGCATGCATTCCTGCGCGCCGGTTTCGGCTGGGGCCATATGCCGGCCGAGATGGTGCAGGACGACCTCAAGGGCGGCCAACTGGTCCCGTTGCGGATCGAGCATTTCCAGCCCCGCACACCGCCCATCGCGATGTTCGCCATTTACCGCAAGGACACCCCGCCGGGGCCGGCCGGGCGATGGTTTCTCGAGCAGCTCAAGACCGTATGAACGGCCATTGAACCGGGTACGCCTGGGTCAGGGATGGCCCTCGCCCCGCAACACGGTTTCCCCAGTACGCGGATTCGTCAGCGTGACATTTTCCAGCGCCTGGATCCGCCACTCGCTCCCTCGCCGCGTCAGCACGGCCAGAATCAGCGTATCGACCGAGTGCGCGCCGGCCGGATGGGCGGCGCCGGCGGCCAGGCGGCTCCAGAAATGCATGATCACCGCGTCCGGTCCGATGGGAACCACGTCGATCAATTCGTTCTCCAGCGTGGAATCGCGATAGATCGTGGCGTGGATGGGGGCATGCAGCTCGACAATCTCATCGACGCCGCGCACGTAGTGGCCGAACCGGTTCACGAAGGTCGCATCGGCCTGGAACAGCGCGCCGAATGCCTGCATGTCGTGGCGGTTCCAGGCGGCCTGGAAGGCGTGGGGGATGTCCTCGGGTTGTTTCAGCGGGGTCATGGGATTGCTCCGAAGGCCGTCAGGCACGCGTCAATCCGCCAATGATACTTGCTGAAAAATCCATGGACCTCCAAGCTCGGGAACCCACGCTCCCTGTCCGCCTACTTGTCCAACCCTGCCATCAGCACATACTTCACTTCGACATATTCCTCGATGCCGTAATAGCTGCCTGCGGTTCAATCGTCCGCTCACGTCCATGCCGGTGCCGTACGCCCCGGGCATCGTCATCGTGTGCCAGGGGTGCCGCCAGCCTTCGCGGCGTCGGCGTACGTGTCGTCGCACTGAGCGGCGCCATGACAAAAAAATGACCATTTTGCCGCGAACCCGACCAAGGGTTTAAAGCTGTTATTAAGGCCGCGTCACTACAATTTACGGGCTTGTAAACCGCGCCTTCCCTATGGAGACCGACGCTGGACGCCGTAGCTGAAATAGTTATTCACCCCCTTTTTCAGCTTGATGGGAACTCTGCCCGCGCGGCGCCGATCCATATTCATTCCTGCCGCTTTCCCGGTCGTATTTCATGCCGTCTTACTCGCAGTCGCCGAACCACCCTGCCCCAGGCGGGATTCGCATTGAAGTCGCCGATTCACGCCTGACAGCCGCCGCCCAAAGCGCGATGGAACAAACCCTGTCCGGCCTGGGCTTGCGCGCCGCCTCCCGCTGCGCTGCGCTGACCGGCCCCGTGGCCGGCGTGCACGCCGAGTTGAACCCGGGATTTGCCGCCACCTACCTGCCCGGCCATGACACCACGGGCGTCGCCCGGGCGCTCAGCCTGCGGACAGACGCCAACGACGCGGACCTGGATCGCGAGATCTTGCTGACCATGCTGGCCAGTCCCGTCGCCTTCACCTTCCCGACCGTGGCCGAACTCGCCAGCGCCGTGCGCATCCGCCGCCATATCGTGCAGGCGGCCAGCAAGACGGCGCTGGCCTTCGATACGGAACACGCCGAACGGCCCGACGACTACTGGACCTATGACGAAGACCGCGGCTTTACGGTACTGCCGGGACGTTCGCTGATCGACGGCCTGCGCAAGGCGACGCAGCCCGACGCCTCTGGCCAGCTGTATTCGTTCTCGTGCTACCGGGCGACGGAATACGTGACGGTGCTGGGTATCGCCCAGGAATTGCACAGCGCCAACCCCGACCTGGCGCGCCGCCTGCAACGCCAGTGGGAAACCCGCGCGGTCATGTCGGGCAGCTTCCACGAAACGTTCCTGCACGAATACGGCTCGCTGGCCGAGCCCTTGCCGCAGCGCTTCTATGTGCCGGGCGACCGGCTGTGGTTCCGCAACCCGGACGCCGAATCGTCGGACATCGAAGGCTACGAAGGATCCTGGGTGTTCTACCTGGGCGGGGGCCATTTCAATAATTTCTGGGAGCGCGGCGTGCCCTACACGCTGACGTCCAAGTGCGTCGAGATCTATCACTGGCGCGACGGCGTGCGCACCGACGCGGCGGGCAAGCGCTACATGGATGAAGACGTGGTCAAGGCGCGCGTGCACGACACGCTGGCCGACCCCGAGGCCACGGCCGCCATCCTGGCACGCATGATGCGCATCCGCGATCCGCAAGGCGTCTACGCCGAAGGCGGCTGCATCGACGCCACGCGCGAACGCGTGCGCTGGGTACGGCCCGGCCATACCGACATCGTGTTGCCCGATTTCCCCGGCTCGGCGCAGCCGATGTCCATCGCGGCGTGATCACTGCCTGCCGCCGGACGGCTTGACGAGCCGCCCTTCGATTCCGGTTATAGCGGGCCCCCGCGGCAAACAATGACCGCGCGGGGGGCCAGCGGCAAACCTGCCGCTTGACGTTCGGCCTATCACGCAACATCATATGTTATATGATTTGGCCCGATAGCTCGCTGCCGTCCTTTCCGGAGTTTCCATGTCCTTTTCCCATACCCCCGGCGCTTCGGAAGACTACGCCGAACGCGTCGCCCGCCATGTCCCCGGGCTGCGCGACCTGCACCGCATGGTGGGCCTGCTGATGGCGGAACACGTGCCTGCCGATGGCCGCATCCTGGTGCTGGGCGCGGGCGGCGGGCTGGAGCTGAAAGCGCTGGCCGAAGCGCGGCCAGGCTGGCGGCTCGATGGCGTGGACCCGTCCGCCGAGATGCTGCGCCAGGCAACAGCCACGCTGGGCGCGCTGGCGCCGCGCGCGGCCCTGCACCAGGGCTATATCGATGACGCGCCCGGCGGGCCGTTCGATGGCGCGACGTGCCTGCTGACGCTGCACTTCCTGCCGCGCGAAGAACGGCTGAGAACCGTGCGCGAAATCGCGAGCCGGCTGAAACCGGGCGCCCCGTTCATCGCCGTGCATCACAGTTTTCCCTTGGACCGGCAGGACGCGTGGCTGGCCCGCAATGCCGCTTTCGTCGTCGCGGCGGGCGTGCCGGCCGAGCAAGCGCAAAACAGTATCCAGACCATGAAGGAAAAGCTGCCCGTGCTGGCCCCGGATACCGACGAAGCCGTGCTGCGCGACGCGGGATTTACCGATATCGAACTGTTCTACGCGGCGTTCACGTTCAAAGGCTGGATCTGCCTCAAGGCCAATAGTTAGTGTCTTATTACAAATGCGATAGGTCCGTGTTAATGTCGGCGCATTCCCTCTCATAACCCTATCTTTGGGCACATCCGTACGCTGGCGCCCACGGGCCGATACGACCCGCTTGCCGGTACCGGTAGCCCGCGGCGTCGCCATCATCATGCTGCCAAATCACTTGTTCGCCCGACCGGGCTGGCGCGCCGCGCCATGACGCTGCCCCTGGAATTTCCTATCGTCGGCGTCGGCGCATCCGCTGGCGGTGTTGAAGCGCTTGAAGGGTTTTTTCGCGGGCTGCCCGCCACGCCAGGCGTGGCCTTCGTGGTGGTCACGCATCTGAGCCCTTCCCGCGAAAGCCACCTGCCCGAAGTCCTGTCGCGCTACACCGCATTGCCAGTCGTGGCCGCCGTGGACAATCAGCAAGTCGAGATCAACAGCGTCTACGTGCTGCCGCGCGACGCGCTCATGTCCATCAGCCACCGCCGCCTGCGCGTGCTCAAGCGCCCGCCGGACCTGCCCGGCCGCCGCCCCATCGACCTGTTCTTTTCCGCCCTGGCACGCGATTGCGGCGATTTCGCGGCCGGCGTGATTCTGTCGGGCGGCAATTCCGACGGCACCTTGGGAATCAAGGCCATCAAGGAACACGGCGGCCTGACCCTGGCGCAAGCAGCCGACGGGTATGGGCCGAACAACTCGGAAATGCCCGACAGCGCCATCGCCAGCGGCTTGATCGACTTTGCCCTGCCGGCGGACCAGATGGGGCCCCGGCTGGTGGAATTTGCCCAAGGACTGCCGGCGCTGAACGATCCGGGCGCCGATCTGCAGTCCAGTGGCACGGTCCGCCTGGACGCCGCCGGCCTTGCAATCTGCAACCTGCTGCGCACCCGCATCGGCCACGATTTCAGCGGATACAAGAACAAGACCTTCATGCGCCGCGTGCAGCGCCGCATGCATGTGAACCAGATCGACACCATCGACGCCTATATCGATTTTCTGAAACAGGACCCTAAAGAAGCGGGTGCGTTGTTCCGCGACTTGCTGATCAGCGTGACCAATTTCTTCCGCGACGCGGACGCGTTCGAGTCGCTGCGGCGCCAGGTCATCCCCAAGCTGCTGGACGGCCGCGGCGCGGCCGAATCCGTGCGCATCTGGGTGCCGGGCTGCGCAACGGGCGAAGAAGTCTATTCCCTGGCTATCCTGCTGCGCGAGCATATGGACGGCATGGCCGCCGCGCCGCAAGTGCAGTTGTTCGCAACGGATATCGACGACCGTGCGCTGGCCGTGGCCCGGGCCGCACGCTATCCGGGCCAGTTGCTCGAAGGCATGTCGCAAGAACGGCGCGATCGCTATTTCTTTGCCGACGGCGACGGCTACGTGGTCAGCAAGCAAGTGCGCGAACTATGCATTTTCTCGCCCCACAACGTGCTGCGCGATCCGCCCTTTTCCCGCATCGACCTGATTTCCTGCCGCAACCTGCTGATCTATTTCGGCGGCGAGATCCAAAAACAGGTCATCCCGACGTTCCATTATTCATTGCGCGTCGGCGGCTATCTGTTCCTGGGCATGTCCGAAAACGTCAGCCAATTCAGCGAACTGTTCAGCCCCATCGAGAAAAAACACCGCATCTTCCAGCGCCGCGCCGACATTGCCGCCCCGCCACGCCCCTCGTTGCCGCTGGCGTCGTTGCAATCTCGCGGACAACCCAACGCTGGCGCACCGCGCGCGCACGCCGGTACCGCGGCGCTGCGCCAGGCCGTCGACACCCAGGTGCTGGCGCAGCACGCGCCGGCGCATGTGCTGGTCAATCGCGAAGGCGACATCGTGTATTACTCCGGCCGCACGGGGAAATACCTGGAGGCTGCGGCGGGCGTGCCTACCCGCCAGGTGCTGACGCTGGCCCGCAAAGGGCTGCGGCTGGATCTGCGCACGCTGCTGCACGACGCCGTGGAGACAGGCCTGGCCGCAGTGCGCAACGACGTCGTGGTGGAAGATGACGACGGACGCGTGCAGCGCGTATCGCTCACGGTCGAACCCTTGGCCGCGCGCCACGAGACCGAACCGCTTTACCTGGTGTTGTTCGTCGATCAAGGGCCGCTGCTGCCCCGCGAGGACGCCCAGGCCCACGCGAAGGCAGCCCGCCAGGGTGCGGCGCAGCAAATGGAAACCGAGCTGCGCGACACCCGCGAGCGGCTGCAATCCATGATCGAGGAATACGAGACCGCGCTCGAAGAGCTGAAGTCCTCGAACGAAGAGTTGCTGTCGGTCAACGAAGAACTGCAATCGACCAACGAGGAACTGGAAGCATCCAAGGAAGAGCTGGTCTCGCTCAACGAGGAACTGCATACCGTCAATGCCGAGCTGCATGGCAAGGTCGACGAACTGGACCGCAGCAACAGCGATCTGCACAACCTGTTCGAAAGCACCGCCATCGCCACACTATTCCTGGATCAGGACCTGATCATCCGCAGCTTCACTCCGGCGGTCAGCGACGTGTTCAATATCTTGCCCAGCGACTGCGGCCGTCCGATCACCGACCTGGCCAGCCGCTTCGACCTGCCCTCGTTCGCCCACGACATCCAGCAGGTCTACAGCCGCTATCAGCCGATTGAACGCCGCATCGCCGGCACGCTTGACGGTAAGCACTACCTGCTGCGGCTGGTTCCCTATCGCGGCAGCGACAGCCGGGTGGACGGCGTGGTGGTGACATTCATCGACGTCACCCAGATCACCCGCGCCGAGCGGCGTCACCGCATCCTGATATCCGAATTGCAGCATCGCACCCGCAATCTGCTTGCGTTGGTGAAAAATGTGGCGCGGCGCACCCTGGGCGAGGGCGAACCGTTCAAGCGCCTGGACACCCGCCTGACGGCGCTGGACCGGGTACAGGGCCTGCTGGGCGAAAGCGGCAATGACAAAATCGATTTCGGCGGTATGTTGCAACGCGAGTTGGAAGCCGTCGGCTGCGAGCACCAGATCACGCTGGCCGGGCCGCCCGTACAGTTGCTTCCCGACCGCATCCAGACGCTGGCGCTGGCCATTCACGAACTGGCCACCAACGCGGTGAAATACGGCGCCTTGAGCCTGGCATCGGGACGCCTGGACATCACCTGGCGCGTGCAGCGCCAGGAGGAAAAAGATCACCTGCTCATCGACTGGCTGGAAACCGGGCTGCCAAAGCCCCCGGATGCGACCCATCGCGGTTATGGCCGCGAGCTGATCGAACACGCACTGGTCTTTACCCTGCGCGCCAAGACGGCGCTGGAATTCAGGCAGGACGGCATCGCCTGCCATATTGATGTGCCGCTGGGCAATGACGACGGCGCCACGGCGCCGAACGGCAAGGCCTGATCTCCGGCCGAACGCCAGCCGCGGCCCCGCCGGGCCTGCGGCACCTTTCTGCTTCGTGCGCCGGCGCCTTCCAGTGGGAACGGGCCCTAGACCTTGGCCAGGAACGCATCCGCGTTGCCAGCCTCGCACTTCCATTCGGCAAAGACGCCGACCAGGTCGCAACCGGCGCAGCGGCAGCCGATGTAGTACCAGCGCACGTCGTTGCTGTCCGGGTAGAGGGCGACGCCCGACATCAGTTCGAAGACGTCCTCGCCGCATACGCAGACATGCCCGCCCAGGTCGGCGTCATCGGCGAATTCGGCGCTGTCGCCCATGAAGTGGACGACGCCGCATTCTGCGCAGGTGCGCTGTGCTACGCCCGCGTCTTCGTCGGACTCGAGATTGAACGACCGGTTGCCGCAGGCACAGACCGATTGCGCGTAGCGGACAGTAGGGTAGCCGTTGTCTTCGCTGAATTCGGCCATCTCGGTCTGGATATCCTTGGCCGAAGTGCCGTAGGAATAATCGCCTTTTTTCGTCAGTGTCATGGGATTCCAGGAAAATTACGGGATCTCGCGATCCGATTGATTGAAAGCACAGCCTGCCCTAGCGCTTGCCGAAATCCCGTTGCTTGAAGTCGGTCTCGCCGCGAAAGCCATACATCTGGGACACTTTCTGAAAATCCTCGGCAGAAAATCCCGTCCATGAGTAATTGCGGATATTGCGTTTGCTCTTGGCGTCACGCACGTAGAAAGACAAGGACGCCTTTTTCTCGGGCACGTTTACTGCTTTGTGCAGGGCGGGCACGAATTCATATTGCGCGGTCGGATAGGTTTTCTTCACGCCCAGCAGCGTGTTGATCGTAATGTCGGCGTCGCTGAATTCATAGCGGTTCACGAAGACGTAGTCCTTGCGAATGACGAGAAAAACGATCAGGCCCAGCACCACGGTGGCCACATAGAAGACCGGCGTATTGATATCGCGATCGACGGTGTAGCGGTACGCGTAGTTGAAGACCAGGGAAAGCAGACCGACGGCGATAACCAATTGACCCAATTGGGCAAACAGCCATTTGGGTTTGTTCTCGATATTGACGATCATCATTGACCTCTCTGCGGGGTATGTCACCGTTGGGATACCGACAGGCGCACGCGGGATTTCGCGCCGGCCGTAGTTTGCCCCAAGCCGGTGCATCATGACCGCGTCTAAAACGGTTTGTTACCCCTTGGCCAGCGCCTCGGCCAAGGCCAGGGCCTGCGCCAGGAACGGCGAGCGGTCGTCCTTGCGATAGCTGGCGATAACGGGCGATACGAAGGCGTCGGCGTCGATGGCCACGTGGGCCACATCGCGCCGCTGCAGGCGCTGCACGGAAGCCGGCACCACGGTGACCCCCAAGCCGGCGGCCACCAGGCCGATGGCCGTCTGCAATTCATTGGCCTCCTGCACCACCTGGGGCGCATGGCCAGCAGCCCGGAACAGGCCCAGCACATGGTCTGCGAAGTTGGGGCGCGGACGGGCGGGATACAGCACGAAAGGCTCCCGGGCCAGCCGGTCGACGCCGACACGGGCCTGGCCGGCCAGCGCATGCTGCAGCGGCACGGCGGCCATCAGCGGTTCGGTCATCAGTATCCGCCGCTCGATCGCCGGATCGTCCAGCAGGATGCGGCCGATGCCCAGGTCGATGCGGCCGGCCTTCAGGGCCTCCAGCTGAGGCAGCGTGGTCATTTCGGCCAGCCCGACCTCCACCTGGGCGTCGGCGCCGCGCAGTTGCCGGATCAGTTCGGGCACAAAGCCATACAAGGTGGACGGCACGAAGCCGATGCCAAACCAGCGGCGCTGGGTCTGGCCCAGCCGGCGCGTGGCTTCCAGCACCTCATCGAGCCGCGCAGTCAACAGGCTCGACTGCTCCAGCAGGAAGCGGCCCGCTTCGGTCAGGCGCAGCGCGCGGGTGGTGCGTTCGAACAGCGCCACGCCCAGTTCTTCCTCGAACTGGCGGATCTGGCGGCTGAGCGGCGGCTGGGCCATATGCAGTTTTTCGGCGGCGCGGGTAAAGCTGCCCTCTTGCGCGACCGCCTGGAAGTACCGCAGGTGTCTGAGTTGCATGGCTTATTCAGACCTTAAAGGTATCAATAGAGACCCATATAGTCTTGGACTTCGCCTCTACGCGCAAGCGATACTGCGCCCTATTGTTCAATCTGGCTGTAAAAAGTATGAATCCGGTAAGCATAGTCTCGGTCGAAGCAATCCTGGTGGACCTGCCGACCATCCGCGCCCATCAGCTGGCCATGGCGGTGATGCAGCGCCAGACGCTGGTGATCGTGCGGCTGCGCTGCAGCGACGGCATCGAGGGCATCGGCGAAGCCACCACCATTGGCGGCCTGTCGTATGGCGAGGAAAGCCCGGAAGGCATGAAGCTGGCGATCGACACCTACCTGGCACCGGCGCTGGCCGGCCTGGACGCGGCCAATATCCATGGCGCGATGCGGCGCCTGGAGACAGTGGCCCGCGGCAACCGCTTTGCCAAATCGGCGCTGGAAAGCGCGCTGCTGGATGCGCAGGGCAAGCGCCTGGGCGTGCCGGTGTCGACCCTGCTGGGCGGCGCGGTGCGCGCCCGCTTGCCGGTGCTGTGGACCCTGGCCAGCGGCGATACCGCGCGCGACATCGAGGAAGCCGAGTCGCTGCTCGCCAGCCGCCGCCACAATACCTTCAAGCTGAAGGTCGGCCGCCGCGCGGTGGCCGACGACGTGGCGCACGTGTCGCGCATCAAGCAGGCGCTGGGTGACCGCGCGCGCGTGACCGTAGACGTGAACCAGGCCTGGAACGAAGCCGACGCGGCCGGCGCGATCGCGCGGCTGGAAGCGGCCGGCGTAGACCTGATCGAACAACCGATTCCGCGGGCCAACCTGGCCGGCATGGCACGCCTGGCGGCGCGCTTCGTGGTGCCGATCATGGCGGACGAGGCCGTCAACGGCCCCGAGGACGCGCTGGCGATCGCCCGCCTGGGCGCAGCCGACGTGCTGGCGCTGAAGATCGCCAAGGCCGGTGGCATCCATGAAATGCTGCGCACCGCGGCGGTGGGTGATGCGGCCGGCATGTCGCTGTATGGCGGCACGATGCTGGAAGGCTCGGTGGGATCGATCGCGTCGGCGCACGGCTTTGCCTGCCTGCCGCGCCTGTCGTGGGGCACGGAGCTGTTCGGCCCGCTGCTGCTGAAAGACGACATCGTCGCCAACCCGCCGCGCTACACGGATTTTGAAATGGACATTCCGACCGGCCCGGGCCTGGGGCTGGAACTGGACGAAGAAAAGCTGGCTTTCTACCGCAGGGATCGCTGAACGCCCCTGCCCCCCAATCTATCCGGCGCGCACGGCTTGGCGCGGCGCGCGCCGGCAACAATAAATCAAGCACCACGGAGACAGCATGCAATTTCGCCACGCCTACAAACATCTCGCCCGGGCCTGCCTGGGCCTGGCCCTGCTGGGCGCCGCCGGCGGCGCCCTGGCCGACGGCTATCCGGACCGTCCGGTGAAATGGATCGTGCCGTTCCCGCCGGGCGGCGCGATGGACAGCATCGCCCGCACGCTGGGCGAGTCGATGGGCAAGCAGCTCAATACCTCGTTCATCGTCGAGAACCGCGCGGGCGCGGGCGGCAACATCGGCGCGGCCAGCGTGGCGCGTTCCAAGCCGGACGGCTACACGATCCTGATCGTGGCCAACGGCATGGCCGTGAACCCGGCGCTGTACGCCGACCTGAACTACGACCCGATCAAGGACTTCGCGCCGATCTCGCTGCTGGCGGTGGTGCCGAACGTGCTGGTCACCAACCCGGCGCGCAACGATGTCAAGAGCGTGGACGACGTGATCGCCAAGGCGAAGGCGCAGCCCAACCACTACACCTACGCCTCGGCCGGCGTGGGCACCTCGATCCACCTGGCGGGCGAGCTGTTCGTGTCGATGGCCAAGATCGACATGCTGCACGTGCCGTACAAGGGCAGCGGCCCGGCGATCGCCGATCTGCTGGGCGGCCAGGTCGACTACATGTTCGACAGCGTCACGTCGGCCAAGCCGCATATCGAAGCCGGCAAGCTGCGCGCGCTGGCGGTGACGACCAGCAAGCGCTCGGCCGCCTTGCCCAACGTGCCCACCGTGGCGGAAAGCGGTCTGCCCGGCTATGAATTGATGCCCTGGTTCGCGGCCTTCGCCCCGGCCGGCACGCCGCCGGAAGTCGTGGCCAAGCTGAACGCCGCCATGCGCCAGGCGCTGAACGAGCCCAAGGTCCGGGCAACGCTGGATTCGATCGGCGCGGAATCGATCGGCGGTTCGCCCGACGAGCTGCGTGACCACCTGGCCAAGGAAACGGCGCAGTGGAAGGTGCTGGTCAAGGAACGCAACATCAAGATCAACTGAGTCGATTGACGACCAGAAAGAAGGCCCGCGGGCTTTCTTCGACGCGCCGGCCGGGCCTGTTCCGCGCCGGCGCTGTGGTTTGCGGCGCGCAAGCGTATTGATGCAACATTGCGCACTGCGCCGCCCCCCTTACGCTGGCGCCGTCGCATCCAGCAGATGATCGACGATGAGCAGGATCTGGTCGGCAGCCTGGCCAATGTGGCGCGCCAACGCGGCCTCTGCCTTGTCGGCCTGACCCTGGCGACTGAGCGCGATGAGTTCGGTGTGCTCGTCATGCGCCTGCTGGCGGATGGGTGCGTTGACGATCTGGAAGCGGAAATAGCGCTCGGATTTTTCATGCAGCGCGCGCACCATGGCCAGGGCGGCGGGCCGCTGGGCGGCGCGGTACAGCAACTCGTGCAATTGCCAGTTGAGCCGGCCCCATTGCTCGGGTTCGGCGCTGTCCATCTGCGCCACTACCTGCGCGGCGCGGTCCAGATCACCGGCGTCGTGCTGCTGCACGGCCAGGCGGAACAGCCAGGGTTCCAGCCGCAGGCGGATGTCGAAGAATTCCTGCACTTCGGCGCGCGACAGCATCGACACATAGGCGCCGCGGTGCGCGATCATGTCCACCAGCCCTTCTGCGCTGAGCTGGCGGATGGCTTCGCGCACCGGCAGTCGGCTCACCCCCAACTCGTCGGCCAGCAGCTCCTGGCGCAGCGCGGAACCGGGCGGCATCGCCCCCGACAGGATGCGGTCGCGCAGTTCGTCGACCACCAGGTCGACGGCGGTCTTGCGCACAAGGCGGCCAGCCGGGCCGGAAGAGGAAGAGGCGGAAACAGCGGTGGAATTGCGGGTCACGTGATACCTGATGCGTGAAGCCGCCCGGCTTGCGCCGCGCGGCAAGAGGGACTGGCAGGGAAGCCTGCCGCGACCGCCATGCCCAGGAAAACCCCGAGAGACAGCGGGCGCCTGCAGCCCGTTTAATGCGAAGTATATTGGATCCATGATCCAGTTGAAACCGGCAGCCCCTGGCTGCCCGTTGCGACAGGCCGCGAGCCTGTTTTTTCTAGCCCCTTTATTTTGGATCCAATATCCAATCATAACTATCCGGCGGGAATGGCCCGGCGGACCACGCATCAGGAGCGGCAGCATGAGCATTCAATGGAAAGGCGTATTCCCCGCGGTCACCACCAAGCTGAAACCCGATTTCTCGCTGGACGTGGACGCCATCCGCCAAGGGCTGGAGCGGCTCATCGCCAACGGCGTGGGCGGCGTGGTGATGATGGGCATGGTGGGCGAGAACGCCCAGTTGTCACCCGATGAAAAGCTGACGGTGCTGCGCACGGCGGTGGAGACGGTGCGCGGCCGCGTACCGGTGGTGTCCGGCGTGGCCGAGACCGGCACGGCCCGCGCCGCCGTCTTCGCGCAGGAAGCGGCCAAGATCGGCGTGGACGGCCTGATGGTGTTCCCCGGCCTGACGTACAAGTCGGATGACCGGGAAACCATCGCCTTCTACCGCAGCGTGGCGCAGGCCAGCCCGCTGCCCATCCTGCTGTACAACAACCCGCGCGGCTACGGCGTGGACCTGACGCCCGATGTGGTGGCCGAGCTGCTGCGGGAACCCACCATCGTCGCGATCAAGGAAGAGTCGTACGACACGACCCGCGTCACCGATCTGATCACGCGCTTTGGCGACCGGCTGGCGGTGGTCTGCGGAGTCGACGACCTGGTGCTGGAAAGCGCCGCGCTGGGCGTCACGGCCTGGGTCTCGGGCATGGCCAACGCCGTGCCCAAGGCGTCGGTGGACCTGCTGCGGCTGGCCGCGGAAGGCGACTTTGTGCGCGCCCGCAAGCTGTACGCCGCGCTGACGCCGCTGTTCCACCTGGACACGGTGGTCAAGCTGGTGCAGCACATCAAGCTGGCCGAACACCTGATCACCGGCAGCGCCGAAACCGTCAAGCCGCCGCGCCTGGACCTGGCCGGCGCCGAGCGCGAACGCACCCTTGCCATCACCCGCCAGACGCTGGCCGACCTGTCCGCCCTGGGCTATTGATACCGGAACCGCCATGACACCCTTACGCCTGCCCGCGCTGGCCTTCAGCGCCCTGTCCTTCCTGTTCGCCCTGGGCGCCGCCCCGGCGGCCGCCGCCGACTATCCGACCCGCTCGATGGAACTGGTGGTGGCCTACCAGCCGGGCGGCGGCAGCGACAATACCGCCCGCGCCATCGCCGAGGCCGTGCGCCCGCCCCTGCTGGCGCAGCCCACGGTGGTGATCAACAAGCCCGGCGCCAGCGGCTCGATCGGCTGGGCCTACGTCGCCAACGCGCAGCCCGACGGCTACAAGCTGGTGCTGATGACGCCCGAAATGCTAGTGGTGCCGCTGATGGGCATCGGCAAGACGACGGTCAATGACTTCCAGCCAATCGCGCGCTTCACCGACGATCCGTCATCGGTCACGGTGCGCGCCGACGCGCCCTGGAAGACCGTGGAGGAATTCCTGGACTACGCCAAGAAGAATCCCGAGCGCGTGGCGGTGTCCAACGCCGGCATCGGCACCGTGCCGCACATGGCCGCGGCCGCGTTGGGCGAGCAGACCGGCGTGAAGTTCGTGCATGTGCCCTACCAGGGCTCGGCCCCGGCCATCATGGGGCTGCTGTCGGGCGACGTGCAGGCCACCACGGTGGCCTACGCCGAATTGCAGCAGCACGTGGACACCGGCAAGCTGCGCACGCTGGCGGTGATGGCGCCCAAGCGGCTGGACACCCTGCCGGATGTGCCGACCATGAAGGAGCGCGGCGCCGATTTGCAGTTCAGCGTGTGGCGCGGCATCGGCCTGCCGAAGGCGGCGCCCGCCGAGGTCGCCGAAAAGTGGCGCGCCGCCGCCCGCCAGGTGGCGCAATCGAAGGACTTCCAGGCCTTGATGCGTAAACAGAACCTGACGCCATCGTACGCCGACCAACCGCAATTCGCCGCAGACGTAGCCCGGCAGGAGCAGGCGTTCAACGCGCTGGTGCCGAAGCTGAATTTGAAGCCTTGAGGGGGCTGAAGGAATGCCCCGGCCTTGGCCGGGGCAATATCATTCAAGTCTTCGATAGGGCAAGCGACCCGCCGGATTCGAGCTGGCGCCGCGCGGTATCCAACTCCTTCTGCAGCAACTCGGCATCCGGCAGCACCGTGCGGTAATTGGCTGCCATGACCTGGGTCGGCAAGCCATCCAGCGCGTACCGCGCCAACGCCTGTCCCTTGTCGGCACACAAGATCAAACCCACGGGTGGATTCTCCTGAGCGTATACCCAGTGCTCCTTGGCATAGTTGCAGTACATGTGCATCTGCCCCACGTCGGCATGGTCGAGAAACTCCAATACATAGGGATCTTTGATCGCATCGCCGGGCGTGACAGTATCTTGGGGCGTTGGCATTGCGCCTTTAAGCAGCATGCCGGCCTTGTCCTTGGACAACGCTGTGCGCTCGTAGAACTGGCTATCGATCTGTCGATCCAGTTGGCGTACGATCCAGCCTCCGCGCAGGGCTTCTGCCTCGTAGAACTGACGAGCGTGAGGATCCTTCCTTCCAAACAGGATGTGCCAGTAGTCTTGGCGTGCCAGCGTACGATCGATCATGCGACGCGAGTCCTGGCACTACCATCCGAGCAGCATTACCAGATCTACTGCAAAAATACCCCGGCTCAAGGCCGGGGTAAGGAGGAGGTCTTACATGATGGGGCGCAGATAAAAATCCATTGCGAGCCATCACCAACCTGGCCACTAGGCTACGCCAGCCCTGAACCGTCGTCATCGGTGAATCAGTCTGCTTCGTAGACGGCTACACCTTTCAGGCGGCTCGGCACGCCCCCTCCTCTACTCCACCGTCGCCCCCGACGTCTTCACCACTTCCGCCCAGCGCGGAATCTCGGTGGCCATCAGGGCGCGCAGTTCGTCGGGGGTGCTGCCGACCAGTTCCATGCCCATGGTCTTGCCCAGCTTTTCCTGCACGTCGGGTTCTTTCAGGATGACGGCGATCTCGGCGGCGAGCTTGTCCAGGATGGGCTTGGGCGTGCCCTTGGGCGCGTAGACGGCTTGCCACGAGGCCATCTGGAAGCCGGGCACGCCCGCTTCCTGCATGGTGGGCACCTCGGGCGCCAGCGAGATGCGGTCGCGGGTGGTGACGGCCAGGAGCTTGAGCTTGCCGGTCTGCAACAGCGGCAGCGCCGCGGTCATCTGGTCGAACATGAAGGTGACCGAGCCCGAGGACACGTCGACCATGGCGGGCGGCGTGCCCTTGTAGGGCACATGCGTCAGCGGCACGCCGATCATGCTGGCGAACAGCTCGCCGGCCAGGTGGGTGGACGTGCCGGCGCCTGACGAAGCGAAGGTGCGCTTGGACGGGTCGCGCTTGAGCAGTGCGATCAGGTCGGCCACCGAGTTCACGCCCAGATTGGGATCGACCAGCAGCACGTTGGGCAGGTAGGCAATCAGCGAGACGGGCTCGAAGTCCTTGACCGGGTCGTACTTCAGGTTCTTGTACAGGCTGGCGTTGATGGCATGCGTGCTGATGGTGCCGCCGAACAGCGTGTAACCGTCGGGCGCGGCCTTGGCCACATAGGTGGCGCCGATGCCGCCAGCGGCGCCCGGCTTATTCTCGACGATGACGTTCTGGTGCAGCCGGTCGCCCAGCTTTTGCGCCAGCACGCGGCCGACCACGTCGGTGGAGCCGCCCACGGTGAACGGCACCACATAGGAAATGGGCTTCTGCGCGGGCCAATCCGCGGCCAGGGCCGGCAGCGCCAGCGCGCCCAGCAGCGGTCCTGCCAGCAGCGCGGCGAGCGCGCTGCGACGTTGCGTGTTCATGGTTTGTCTCCTGCCTTGTCTATGTGCGGGCGCATGCACCGCCGGCGGGATTGCCGGCGCGTGCATGGCCCGTTTTCAGCGCCGCCCGGCCAAGGCTCGACGGCCTTGTTGGGGATGCCAGGCGGCGAATGCTCGGCCGGGCCTTAGCGGCCGTGCTGCGTGCGCCAGGCGGCGAATTTGTCCTTGGTGCCCGGATCGGTGGGCGGATACAGGCCCAGGATGGACGCGCCAGCCTGTACCTGGCTGGTGACGAAGTCTTCGAACGCGGTCATTTCCACCGCTTCGACGGCAATCTCGTCGGCCAGGTGCGCCGGAATGATCACGACACCCTCGCGGTCGCCCACGACGATGTCGCCAGGGAACACGGCCACGTCGCCGCAGCCGATGGGCGCGTTGATGTCCAGCGCCTGGTGCAGGGTCAGGTTGGTGGGCGCCGACGGGCGGTTGTGATAGGCCGGATAGCCGAGTTCGGCGATCTCGGGCGAATCGCGAAAGCCGCCGTCGGTGACCACGCCGGCCACGCCGCGCTTCATCAAGCGGGTCACCAGGATCGAGCCGGCCGAGGCCGCGCGCGGATCCTTGCGGCTGTCCATGACCAGCACCGCGCCCGGCGGGCAGGTTTCGACGGCGGCGCGCTGCGGGTGGGCGCGGTCTTCGAACACCTTGATGGTGTTCAGGTCTTCACGCGCGGGGATGTAGCGCAGCGTGAAGGCGGGGCCGACCATGTTGGGCAGCGTGGCGTTCAGCGGACGCACGTCCTGGATGAACTGGTTGCGCAGGCCGCGCTTGAACAAGGCGGTGCACAGCGTGGCGGTGCTGATGCCGGCCAGCCGGGCGCGGGTTTCGGGATTCATGTCGGACACGTCGGAAGCTCCAGGGATCGAGGCGGAAACAGGGTTCAGAAGATTTCGGGTTCGGGCACGGGCGCGCCGAAGCTGGTTTCCAGGAAGTCGAAGTCGCAACCCTCGTTGGCCTGCAGGATGTGTTGCGAGTACATCCAGCCGTAGCCGCGCTCGTAGCGCTTGGGCGGCGGGGTCCAGGCGGCGCGGCGCGCGGCCAGCTCTTCGTCGCTGACGTTCAGGTGGATGCTGCGGGCCGGCACGTCGACGGTGATCAGGTCGCCGGTCTTGACCAGCGCCAGCGGACCGCCGATATAGGCCTCGGGCGCGGCATGCAGGATGCAGGCGCCGTAGCTGGTGCCGCTCATGCGGGCATCGGACAGGCGCAGCATGTCGCGCACGCCCTGCTTGACCAGCTTGGTGGGGATGGGCAGCATGCCCCATTCCGGCATGCCCGGCCCGCCCTGCGGCCCGGCGTTGCGCAGGATCATGATGTGGTCGGCGGTGACATCCAGGTTTTCGTCGTCGACCGCGGCCTTCATGCTGGGGTAGTCGTCGAACACCAGCGCGGGGCCGGTGTGCTGCAGATATTGCGGCGCGCAGGCGCTGGGCTTGATGACGCAGCCATCGGGCGCGATATTGCCGCGCAGCACGGCCAGGGCGCCTTCGTCGTAGATGGCGGTGTCCAGCTTGCGGATGACGTCGTCGTTGTAGACCTCGGCGCCGGCGATGTTCTCGCCCAGCGTCTTGCCGGTGACGGTCAGGGCGGACAGGTCCAGGTGGCCTTCCAGGCGCGACATCAGCGCCGGCAGGCCGCCGGCGTAGTAGAAGTCTTCCATCAGGTACTTGTCGCCGCTGGGCCGGATATTGGCGATGACGGGCACTTTGCGGCTGGCGGCGTCGAAGTCGTCCAGCCCCACCGGATGGCCGGCGCGGCGCGACATGGCTACCAGGTGCACGATGGCGTTGGTGGAGCAGCCCATGGCCATGGCCACGTTGATGGCGTTCTTGAACGAGGCCAGCGTCAGGATGCGCTGCGGCGTCAGGTCTTCCCAGACCATGTCGACGATGCGGCGGCCGCATTCGGCCGACATGCGCATGTGGCCGACGTCGGCCGCGGGAATGGACGAGGCGCCCGGCAGCGTCATGCCGATGGCTTCGGCGATGGCGGTCATGGTGCTGGCCGTGCCCATTGTCATGCAGGTGCCGTAGCTGCGGGCGATGCCGCCCTCGACTTCGGTCCATTGTTCTTGCGTGATCTTGCCGGCGCGGCGTTCGTCCCAGAGTTTCCAGGCGTCGGACCCGGAGCCCAGGATCTTGCCCTTCCAGTTGCCGCGCAGCATGGGACCGGCGGGCACGTAGACGCAGGGCAACCCGGCGCTGATGGCGCCCATGAGCAGGCCCGGCGTGGTCTTGTCGCAACCGCCCAGCAGCACGGCGCCGTCCACCGGATGGCTGCGCAGCAGCTCTTCGGCTTCCATGGCCAGCATGTTGCGGTAGAGCATGGTGGTGGGCTTGACGAACGATTCCGACACCGAGATGGCGGGCAGTTCCACCGGAAAACCGCCGGCCTGGAAGACGCCGCGCTTGACGTCTTCGACCCGCTGCTTGAAGTGGCTGTGACAGGGATTGAGGTCGGACCAGGTATTGATGATGGCGATGATGGGGCGGCCGACCCAGTCGTCGGGCGCATAGCCCATTTGCATCATGCGGGAGCGGTGGCCGAACGAGCGCAGGTCGTCTTTGGCCATCCAGGCGGCGCTGCGCAGGCTTTCGTAGGTGCGTTTCATGGGCAGGTAGAGGAAAAGAGAGAAAGCGGAATCGTGGACAAGTCATTTAAACACTAATACATTAGTGCGTCAGCTAGGGAGAAACCCGCTACACTCCCGTTCCACCGCCCTTACCGAATTGCGCTTCGATGCACAGCCAAAAGCTCAGACTGGATCGCTCGCGGCACGCCGCGCCGCAGGTCTTCGAACATCTCCGCGAACAGATCGTCTCGCTGGAGCTGGCGCCGGGCGCGCCGCTGTCGCGCGTGACGCTGGCCGAGGCCTATGGCCTGAGCCAGACGCCGATCCGCGACGCGCTGATGAAGCTGGCCGAGGAAGCGCTGGTCGAGATCTATCCGCAACACACCACCGTAGTCAGCCGCATCGACATCGCGGCGGCGCGCCAGGCCCACTTCCTGCGCCGCTCGCTGGAGCTGGAGATCGCGCACATCCTGGCGCAGCGGCCCGATCCGCTGCTGATCCAGCGGCTGCAGGCCAGCATCGACCGCCAGCGCGTCAGCCACGCCAACGGCCAGCCGCAGCCGTTCATGGATGCCGACCAGGCCTTCCACCGCGACATGCACGAGGCTGCGGGCATGATCGGGTTGTGGCACATGGCGCAGCGCTACAGCGGCCACCTGGACCGCCTGCGGCGCCTGCACCTGCCGGAAGCCGGCAAGGCCGAACGCATCATGGACGACCACCAGCGGGTGCTGGACGCAATTGCCGCGCAGGACGCGCCGCGTGCCCAGCAGGCGCTGCGCGAACACCTGTCGGGCACGCTCAGCCAGGTGGCAGAGATCTGCAAGCGCTATCCGGACTACGTGCTGCCCGAGTGAGGCCGGCCACAGTTGCCGCGACGCCCCTGCGCCGCATCTGCGGTCAGGCTGCTGGCGCCAGGCCCGATTCCAGCAGCACGTATTCGCCGTCTTCGGACACGCCCGAGCCGATGGCGGCAAAGCCGCAGGTGCGGTAGAACGCCAGCGCGCCTGCATTCAGGCGCAGGCACTTTAGCCGGTAGCGCGTGGCGGGCCAGCCCGGCAAGGCGCGCAGCAGCGCCTGCCCCACCCCGCGCCGCTGCCACGGCCGGCCCACATACAGATGATGAATAAATCTGTCGGGCTCCCACAGCGACAGGAAACCGGCCACGCGCCCGTTGCCATCGAACGCGGCGAACAGCCGCTCGCCTTCGGTTTGCGCATCGAAATCCGCCAGCTCGAAGCTGGCGGGCGCCTGCCAGATATAGGTATCGCGGCGCACGGCCAGGAACAGGGCGCGCAGCGCGGGCCGGTCGGATTCCTCGGCCAGGCGCAGGTTCAGCGTCAACGCCCGCGCCCCGCTTCGTCCAGCGCATAGCGCAGGATGACCGTCTTGCCGTTGCGTTCGGTATGCACCAGCAAGCCCTCGCCCGCCGCGTCCAGGCCCAACAGACCGCGCTCCTGGTCCGGCGACAACTGGAACGGGCGCCAGCTGCGGCCCTGGTCAGGCGTATGGAAGTAGGTGCGGGTGTAGTCGCCGAACGAGAACAGGTGGTCGGCATAGGTCTGGACCACCCAGCCGTTGCGGCCGAACCAGGCCTGGCCGATCCAGGTGCGCTCCCCGCGCACGGTCGGCATGGCGCCCAGGGCATGCCAGTTCCGGTTTGCCGGGTCCAGCCGGTAGATGCGGCTGCCGGCGGTCTCGAAGACGGGTTGGCCCAACACCGCCTGGCCGTCGGAAGCCTGGGCGGGCACCGGCGGCGGCACCGGCGCGACGCGGAACGCGGGCGGCGCGCCGTCCTGGAACCGGACTTCAAAACGCCGGGTTTCAATGCGCTGGGTCAAGGCCGGACCGCCGCGTTCGCGCCAGCTCCAGCCGACCGCCTGGTCGGGCGCCAGCGGATACAGCGACCAGCGGTAGGCCAGCGTCTCGCCCTGGCCTTGCGCCTTGGCCGCCTGCTCGCGCAAGGCCTTGCCATAGCGATCGGCGTCGGGCCAGACCTGCTGCAGCAGCGAGACCCCGGACCAATGGCGCGCACCGTCTTCGCTGTGCAGCAGGCGCGCGCCATCGGGACCGTCCTCCAGCGCCACGACGCGCTGCTCGGTCAGGAACGCGGCATGGCGCAGCGGCGCGCCCAGCGTCACGTCGGGCTCGTGATGCCAGGTGGCGCCTTGGTCATCGGAGCGCAGGGTGTTGGTGATGACGGGAGGGACCGTGGCAGCCGGGCCTGCGCTGACGGTGCCGTCGGCGGGCGATCCCCCTGTACGCGACGACGCGGCAACCAGGTACAGCGTCTGGCCGTGCGGCGTGGAGATCAGGGTCACGCCGGTATCGCCGCCGTTGGACCCCAACAGCGCGTAGCGGCCGTTGTCGCGGCCGCCGTAGACCACGTTGCGCACCTCGCCCGCAGCCGCGGCGGCCAGCAACAGGCGGTCGCCTTGCGCGGGCGGCAAGGCGTCCAGCACGGGCGCCTGGAGCAGCCCGCCCACATCGCGAGGGCTCGTGATCAGCTGGCCGACCAGGAACTGGCGGGAGTCGTAGCGGTACAGGCGCGTGCGCGAATAGCCGGCCAGCGGCGGGCCGTCGAGTTCGCCGATGACCTCGCTGCGGTTCAAGGGCTGCCCCTCGGGGACCCATTGATAGAAGCCGTAGGCCAGCACGCCCGTCACGGCAATGGCAGCCGCGCCGGCGAGCACCCTGATGTTCATTGCTATCGCCTTCTCCCCCGAACCCGGTCGGCGCCCGGCCGCGCCACGTCTTGTCATGAACGGACGTGACTATAACAAGAGAAGAATGGGTGCCCCCCCCCGCGACGCACTGCGTGCTTGCTGCCCCCGAGGGGGCTGCCCGGCCTTCGGGCGGCCGGGCGTACTCTTCTCTATACTGGCTGATCAATTCCATTGACGTTGCATAGGGAATGCTCCATGACAGCAAGGCAAGCGCATCTCACACTGGTACTGGCCATGCTGGCGGGGCCGGCCTGGGCCCAGGCCACTGCCGAACCGGCCCAGCCGGCCGACGTGTGCGAGGCGGTGACGGTGCGCGAGGGAGACCCGATTCCGGCCAACGCCTGCGCCGTCAATATCGTGCCGCGCGACCCCAGCGTGGCGGGCATCGTGTTCGGCTCCGGACCCGACTGGCAGCCCGTCGATTCCCAAGCCATGCCGGGCGTGTTCTACGACAAGGAATCGGTCGCGCAGATGTCCGAGCGGCCCGTGGTGATGCGGGTGACGGTGGCCTGGTTCTATGCGCAGCCGCGCGTGTCCGAAGCCAACGGCCAGCCCTATGGCTCGGTAACGCAGCCCGTGGTCATGAACTGCAGCAACAACACCTACACCGTGACCGAGACCCAGCATTACGCCGGCGCCAACGCCACGGGCGGCCTGGTGGAATCGATCCCGGTGGCCGGCATATCCAACGCGCCCGTGGCGCGCGACCCGGTGCAACGCAAGCTGCGCGGCGTGATCTGCCCCACCAGCGGCAAGAGCGCGCGCAAGTAGGCACTGCACCGCAGTGTCCCGACGGGGCCGCCTATCCGCCGGCCCGCCCTACCCGCCTCGCCAATAGCGATACAGCCCGCGCGCCGCGGCGTCCAGCAGGAAGCCCAGCACGCCGATCAGCAGCACCATCGCCATCAGCTCGGAATACGCCAGGCGATCCCGCGTATCCAGGATGAAATAGCCCATCCCGGCCGAAACGCCCAGCATCTCGCACGGCACCAACACGATCCACAAAATGCCGATAGCCAGCCGCACGCCGGTCAGGATGTGGCCCAGCACGCCCGGCAGGATCACGTGGTGCAGCGTCTCCCAGCGGGTCGCGGCCACGCTTTGCGCCAGTTGCAGCCAGCGCGCGTCCAGCTGCTGCACGCCGGCCGCCGTGTTCAGTACGATGGGCCAGACGGCGGCGAAGGTCAGCAGGAAATAGACCGGATCGTCGCCCACCCCGAACACCATCACGGCAATCGGCATCCAGGACAGCGGCGAAATCATGCGCAGAAACTGCATGGCGGGCGACAAGGCGGCCTCCAGGCGCCGGTAGCTGCCGATGGCCAGGCCGAGCGGCACGCCGATAGCCAACGCCAGCCCCAGGCCCACCGCGATGCGGCGCAGGCTCACGGCCACGTGCATCGGCAGGTCGGACGCGGTCAGCAACTGGCCCAGGCTGACGAACGTGGCGCCCGGCGCAAAGCGCCGCGCCATGCCGCCGGCCGGGGCCAACACCTCGGTGCCCAGCCACCACAGCGCCAGCACCGCCGTCAGGCCGCCCAAGCCCAGGCCGAAGCGCGCGGCATACCCTTGCCAGCGCGGCGCGGCTGCGTTGGAACCTGCAGTGCTCGCGGCGGCGTGCTGCGCGGTCGACGGTTCCCCGTGCATCGCGCTCAAGGACTCGCGCGCCGTCACGCCTGCACCGTCTCGGTCCGCTGGTAGGCACCCGGAAAGCCGAAGCGCTGCAAGCCGCCCGTCGCCTCGATGGCGCGTTTGACGAAACGGTCGTCGACCAGCTCGGCCGCGGCGCGCGCCGGATCCAGGCTGGCCAGAAAGCCCCGGTCCGCCTCGATCAGCGTGTCGCGCAACCGGCGCACCAGTTCCTCGGTGTAGCTGGGGAACGGATACGGCTGGAAGTCGATGCGGCGCTCGTCCCAGGCGGCGTGGCGAATCGCGCCGCTGGCCAGGTATTGCTCGCGGTCGGACGGCGGCGGCGCCAGCACCTTGCTCAGGGCGGGCAAGGCATGGGGCGTGTAGCGGTTGATACCTTCCTTGGACAGCAGCTTGGCGGTTTCTTCGCGGTTGCCGCGAATCCACAGCTGGGCCTGGACGATGGCGTCCACCACCTTTTGCGACCACTCGGGGCGCTGTTGCAGGTCGCGCTCGTGCATGAAGACGACGCAGCACGCATGGTTGCGCCAGATGTCGCCGGTAAAGCGCAGCACCTTGCCCACGCCCAGCGTCTCGGCCACGGCGTTGAAGGGCTCGGCCACGATATAGCCGGCAATGCGGTTCTGCGCCAGGGCCGGCGGCATGTCGGCCGGCGCCATGACGACCAGGTTGACCTCGTTGGTCGCCACGCCCGCGTCCTTGCGCGACACGGGCGTCAGGCCGTTCTCGCGCAGCAGGTACTGCAGCATGACGTTGTGGATGGAATACCAGAACGGAATCGCGACGGTCTTGCCGCCCAGTTCCTTGACGCTGTTGATGGCCGGGGCCACGGTCAGGCCGGAGCCGCCCACGTGGTTCCAGGCCACCACCTTGGCCGGCACCTGACTGCCGAAGCGCGCCCACACCGTCATGGGCGACAGCAGGTGCACTACGTTCACCTGGCCGGAAATGAAGGCTTCGATTACCTGCGCCCAGCTGCGCAGCAGCGTGGGCTTTTCGGCCTTGACGCCGGCTTTGTCGAACAGGCCGTTGTTGTGCGCCACCAGCAGTGGCGCGGCGTCGGTGATGGGCAGGTAGCCGATGCGCACGGGGGCATCGGGCTCGCTTTGCGCCCGCGCATCGAAGGCGGACAGCAAGGGGGCCGCGCCGCCAACGGTCAGCAGGGCCGAGAGTTTCAACCAGTCGCGACGCGACATGTGTTCAAGGCACATCGATAGGCTCCAGAGAGGTTTGACCGCGAACAGCCCGTAGCGCGCTGCGCAGACGGGTCAGGATTTCCAGGCGCCGCGCGCCCATTTCCGGCAACAGGTCGGCGCGCGGCTGTGGCAGGTCCACCGGCCACACGCCCAGGATGCGTCCCGGCGCGCCGCCCAGCAGCACGATGCGGTCGGCCAGCAGCAGCGCTTCGTCGATATCGTGGGTGATCAGCACCGCGGCGGTATGGAAGTCGGCCACCACCTTGCGCAGCAGGGCCTGCATCTCGCCCCGGGTGACTTCGTCCAGCGCGCCGAAGGGTTCGTCCAGCAGCAGCACCGACGGCTGGCGCGCCAGGCAGCGCGCCAACGCGGTGCGTTGGGCCATGCCGCCGGACAGCTGCTCCGGACGCAATTGCCGTGCGTGCGACAGCCCGACCTCGTCGATGGCCTGATCCACGCGCAAGCGGCGTTGCGCGGCGGTCAGCGCCGGCTGATGCTTGAAATCCAGCCCGAACGCCACATTGCGTTCCAGCGACAGCCACGGCAGCAGGCTGGGGTCCTGGAACGCCACCGCCACGCGCGGGTGCACGCCGGTCAGCGGCGCGCCTTCCATCAGCAGCGATCCGGCACTCGCCGGCTGCAACCCCGCCAGCACGCGCAGCAGGCTGGACTTGCCCGCCCCGCTGGCGCCCAGCACCGCCACCACTTCGCCGCGGTCCAGCGCCAGATCCACGCCCTGGAACACGTCGGCCGGCGCGCCGGGGTAGCGCAGCGCCAAGCCGCTGGCCTGCAATACGGGGCGCGGCGGCGCGCTCATGCGGCGCCCTCGGCCGCCAGCCGGGCCTGGCGCTTGGCCAGTTCGGTTTTCAGCTGCACCAGGCTGGGCGTGACGATGGGCAGGAAGGCGGCCTCGCGCCAGCGCCGCGCGAAGCCATTGCCCGCGGGCTTCAGGTAGGCCGCGCCGCCGCTGGCCTGCAGCTCCAGCTGCACCGCCTGGCTGGCGATCTCGGCCAGCCCGATGCGCAGTTCGAACAAAGCCCAGGGCTCGGCCACGAAGCGCTCGCTGCGCACGCCGGCGATCAGCCGCGCGGTCAGGTCATCCAACTGCCCCGCCAGCGCTTGCAAGGGCTGGCCCAGGATACCGCGCGAGGCCTGGCCCTGCCCCACTTCGATGGCCGCCCGCAACGCGCGCCGCGCCAGGCCGATGGACAGGCCGCATTGCAGGCCGGCGAAGGCCGGCCGCGCCTGCGGCAGGTACTGGCGCGCATCGGGATGGATCAGCCACTCGGGGCCGATGCGCACGCCGCGCACGTCCAGCGCCGCGGTATTGCTCGATTGCAACGCCAGCAGGTCCAGGTCGGCGCTGCGCGCCAGGCCGTCGATATCATGCGGCAAGGCAACCACGGCCGGCGTGCCATCCGGCGCCGAGACCGCCGCGGCCACCAGGAAGCCTTGCTTGCGCAGGTTGGTGACCCACGGCATGCGGCCATCCAGCACCCATTGCGCGCCGTCCTGGCGCGCGCTGATCTGCAGCGATTCGATGCCGCTGAGGAACTTCATGGCGTTGGACAGCGCGGTGGCGCCGGCCTGTTCGCCCGCCAGCAGCGGCGCCAGCCAGGCCTGCGCCAGCGCGGCGTTGGGGCTGCGCAGCAGGTATTCGATGAAGACCCGCTGGCCCCAGGCGACGAAGGCGCCGGCCACGGAGTGCTCGGCCACTTGGGAGACGGCTTCGATGGCGTCGCCGATATCGGTGCCCGGCAGACCGCCCAGCGCCTGCGGCACGCCCTGGCGGAACACGCCCGCCGCGGCCAGGCGCGGCAGCACGCTGGCCGGGTCCTGGCTGCCATCGTCCAGCGCGCCGGCGTGCTGGTCCAGCCAGGCGGTCAGGTCGGGCGTCAGCAGATCGGATTGCCGCGCCGTCATTGGGCGCCGCTCCAGGCGTAGGCGCTCAGTTGTTCGTTCAGCGGCGTCTGCGCCAGGTTGTTGGCGAAGTTGCAGATCGTGGCCAGCCCCACGCCCAGGATCACTTCCAGCGCGTTGCCGTCGGTGTAGCCGGCCCCGCGCAAGGCTTGCAGCGCCTCGTCGCTGACGCGACCGCGCGTCTGGATGACGGCTTCGGTAAAGGCCGCCAGCGCCTGCAGCCGGGCATCGGGCAGCACGCCCTGGGCGCGCAGCGCATCGACGACTGCGGGCGGCAGCTTGGCCTTGTTGCGCGCCAGCGCGGTGTGCCCCGCCACGCAGAAGGTGCAACCGTGGCGGGCGCCGGCGACCAGTTGCACCACTTCACGCTCTTGCAACGTCAGCCCGGCGCGGGCGTTGATCTGCGACAGCGTCTGGTAGGCTTCGAGCGCCGCCGGCGCACTGGCCAGCACGCCCAGCAGGTTCGACAGATAACCGGCGCCCTGCTCCGCGGCGGCAAGCGCCGCGCGGGTGGGTTCGGGCGCGCTTTGCGCGGTGTGGATGGGCAGACGGGCCATGAGAGTCTCCTGCAGGGCGTTCAATGAAAACACGATTGTGCGGTGGCCCTGGCCCGCGCGACAATGCACGGGGATCGCAAGCTGATGCTCGATCTTATCGACTTTCAGCTATGCCTATATAACCAGGCGCCTGCCGCATCATCCCGCCAAACTGCTCCGGTCGTCGCGCCGTATCAGACCGCGCGGCCAACGCCCTGTCCTGACGCCACCATGCAGCCTCTTTCCGCCCCGAACACCGATCAAGCCGCCGTCGACGCCCTGCTGCTGTCCAGCCTGGAAGTCCAATCCAGCTTGTATCACCTGGGCCAGTATTGCGGCAATTGGTCCGCCAGCACCAGCGGCCGGGCGCGCGCCAGCTTTCACCTGATCCTGCACGGGCGCTGCCGGGTCGACCTGGGCGGCGCGCACGAAGCGCTGACGCTGTCGGCCGGCGACGGCGTGTTCTTCCTGCGCGACCTGCCGCATGCGCTGACGCCGCTGGACCCGCCCGAACCGGGCGCGCCGGCCTGCACGGCGATGCAGCCGCTGTCGCCCCCGCAGCCCGACGGCACGGGACTGGCCTGCGGCTTTTTCCAGTTTCGCCCGGGTCTGGCCGATCTGCTGGCCGACACCCTGCCCGACGTGCTGCTGCTGCGCGCCCAGGATGCCCGCTACGCCAGCGCGCGCGGCGTGTTCGACCTGATCCTGGGCGAGACCGCGCGCGACGGCGGCGCGTCGCCCGTGGTGCTGGAGCGCCTGACGGACATGCTGATCTTCTTCATGCTGCGCCATCTGGCCATCCACGACCGCCACGCCTACGGCCTGTTCGTGCTGGCGCGAGACCCCGCCATGGCGGGTTTGTTGCAGGCGATCCTGGCGCGGCCGGCGGCCCCCTGGAGCATGGACGACATGGCGCGCCACGTGCACATGTCCAAGGCGACCTTCCACCGCCGCTTCACGCTGCACAGCGGCACCACACCCGCGCAATTGCTGCAATTGCTGCGCATGCGGGTGGCGCGGCGCCTGCTGTCGCAGGGCGTGGGCATCCAGGATACGGCCGAACAGGTGGGCTACCGCTCGCAGGCCGCGTTCAGCCGAGTGTTCCAGCGCACCGAAGGCATGGCGCCGTCGTCCTGGCGCAAAGGGCGCCCGTTGCCGGGCGCCCTTGCCTGAACCCGCTATCGAGCGAGCGCCCGCCCGGTCACGACAAGCCCAGCAGCAGATCCGCCAGCAGCGCGGGATGGGTGATGTGGGCTTCGTGCGGGGCGGCGATGTCGATCCAGTTCCAGCCCTGCTGCGACTTCACCAGCTTGCGCGATTCTTCCAGCACCGGCAGTTCGGGCTGCGTGCAGTGGATGTAGGTGCGCGGACGGCCGTTGCCGATGGGATGCTTGAGTGTCAGCGGCGTGGTGTAGCTGGCCAGCGGATGCGCCGTCAGGCGCCGCTTGACCCAGGCCTCGTCGGCGCTGCCGGGTTTGAATCCCCAGGCTGCGGGCAGCGGATCGGGGATCGGCACGGCCAGGCCGTTGGTGGCCTTGGATGCCGCCGCGATGCGGGCATCGGCATCCGCCTTGGGATACACCGAAAACGCATTCTGGCCGCTTTGCAGCACGATGGAATCGAAATACACCAGGTGCGCCAAGCGCTCGGGAATGCGATCGGCCACGCCCGAGATCGGAATGCCGCCGAAGCTGTGGCCGACCAGGATCACGTCGTTCAGTTCTTCGGACTGGATCACCTGCACCAGGTCTTCGACGAAGGTGTCGATGGTGATGGCCGGATTGAGCAGGTGCGCCCGGTCGCCCATGCCGGTGAAGCTGGGTGCATGGACGCGGTGGCCGGCCGCCTGCAGCCGGTCGGCCACGGGACGCCAGCACCAGCCGCCGTGCCAGGAGCCGTGCGCTAGCACGTAGGTCTTGGCGCGGGCGGCGGACGGCGCCGCCGCGATGGCGGGCGCGGCCGCCAGCGCGGGCAAGCCCGCGGCCAGCTTCAACAAGGTTCTGCGGTGAAGCATCGTCATGCCGATTACACCTGCGCCAGGGCCTGGTCCAGATCCGCCAGCAGGTCGTCGATATGCTCGATGCCGATGGACAGGCGCACCGTTTCTTCGCGCACGCCGGCCTTTTGCAGCTCTTCGGGGTTGAGCTGGCGGTGGGTGGTGGACGCCGGATGGGTCGCCAGCGACTTGGCGTCGCCGATGTTGACCAGGCGGGTGAACAGTTGCAGCGCGTCCTGGAAGCGCGCGCCGGCCTCGCGGCCGCCCTTCACGCCAAACGTGAACAGGCCCGGCGCCTTGCCGCCCAGGTACTTTTGCACCAGTGCGTGGTCGGGATGGTCCGGCAGGCCGGCGTAGTTGACCCATTCCACCTTAGCGTGCTCGCGCAGGTAGCGGGCCACCTTGACGGCGTTTTCGACGATGCGGTCCACGCGCAGCGCCAGCGTCTCGATGCCTTGCAGGATCTGGAACGAGTTGAACGGGGAAATCGCGGCGCCCGTATTGCGCAGCGGCACCACGCGGGCGCGGCCGATGTACGCGGCCGGGCCGAAGGCCTCCGTGTACACCACGCCGTGGTAGCTGATGTCCGGTTCGTTCAGGCGCTTGAAGCGGGCCTTGTGCTCGGCCCAGGGGAACTTGCCCGAGTCGATGATGGCGCCGCCCAGGCTGGTGCCGTGGCCACCCAGGTACTTGGTCAGCGACTGCACCACAATGTCGGCGCCGTGCTCGATGGGACGCAGCAGGTACGGCGAGGGCACGGTGTTGTCGACGATCAGCGGCAGGCCATGGCGGTGGGCCAGTTCGGCCAGCGCGGCGATGTCGGTGATATTGCCCAGCGGGTTGCCCACGGACTCGGCGAAGATGGCTTTGGTGCGGTCATCGATCTGCGCTTCGAAGGCGGCCAGGTCGCTGGGGTTGGCAAAGCGCGTGGTAATGCCGTACTGCGGCAGCGTGTGGGCGAACAGGTTGTAGGTGCCGCCATACAGCGTGCTGGACGAGATGATGTTGTCGCCGGCTTCGGCGATGGTCAGGATCGCGTAGGTCACCGCGGCCTGGCCCGAGGCCAGCGCCAGCGCGGCGATGCCGCCTTCCAGGGCCGCCACGCGCTGCTCCAGCACGTCGGTGGTCGGGTTCATGATGCGGGTGTAGATGTTGCCCGGGACTTTCAGGTCGAACAGGTCCGCGCCGTGCTGGGTGTCGTCAAAGGCATAGGCCACGGTCTGGTAGATCGGCACGGCCACGGCGCGCGTGGTCGGGTCGGGACGGTAGCCGCCGTGCACGGCTATGGTTTCCAGCCGCCAATCGGGCTTTTTCGCTTCAGTCATGTGTCTCTCCTTGAGATGCGTTATCGATGGGGGGATCAGGCGGCGAACCCGCGCGCGGCGCGCAGGATGCGTTCGATGTCCCCGTGATTGTTGTAGGCGCCGACGGACAGGCGCAGGTAACCATGCTCCACCAGGCTGGCCACCACGCCCTCGCGGGTCAGGTGGGCCAGCGCGGCGGCCGGATCGGCCACGCGCAATGCCGTGGTGGTGCTGCGCAGCGCGGCGTCGGCAGGGGATACTACCTGCAGGCCCTGGGCGCGTAAACCGTCGCTCAATGCCGTGGACAGTTCCAACACCCAGGGTTCGATGCGATCGGGCTGCGCCCATTCGATCAGGTCCAGCGCGCCGGCCAGGCCGGCGATGCCCGGATAGTTCAGGTTGCCCGTTTCCAGGCGGCGCGCATCGCCCGCATCCGCCACACTCACCTGCCATTGCAGGCCGGCCTTGTCCAGCGTGGTCACTTCGGACGGGCCTATATACAGCGGGTCCAGCGCGTCCAGCAGGCGCGGCGAGACGTGCAGAAAGCCCACGCCCAGCGGGCCCAGCAGGCCTTTGTGCGCGCCGCAGGCGAACGCATCCACGCCCCAGGCGTCCACTTGCGCGCGCAGCAGCCCCGCGCCCTGGATGCCGTCGACCACCAGCCAGATACCGCGTTCGGCGCAACGCCGGCCGAGCTCGGCGATGTCGGTGCGCAGGCCGGTGCCGTACTGCACCCACGACACGGCAATGAGCCGCGTGCGGGCATCGACGTGCTGCCACAGGTCATCGACCGTGTAGCGATGCGACCGCGATGGCGGCACGCGCACCTGCACGCCGCGGCGGCGCAGGTTCAGCCAGGGCAAGGCGTTGGTGGGATGCTCCTGGTCGTCAACGATGAGGTTGTCGCCGTCTTGCCAGGCCAGGCCCTGCGCCACGGTGTTCAAACCTTCAGTGGTGTTCTTGGTGAAGGCCAGCCGATGCGCGTCGCCGCCGATCAGGCGGGCCAGGCGCACACGCAGCGCGCTGGCGTCGCGCAGCCATTGCGGCTTGTCGCTGCGGGCATGCGTGATGCTGTCAAAAAAGCCGGCGATCGCGCCGGCCACCTTGGGCGCCAGCGGGCTGGTGTAGGCGATGTTGGCGTAGGCCTTGTCGCGTGTGATGGGAAACAACTGCCTGAATTCGTCCTGCCAGCTCATGCGCGACCTTCTTCGTCAATCCAACTTGGTATGGACGGATTCTAGGTATATGACGCGAATCTGGATAAGGCTAAGTTCTCATAACCATATGACCATACAGTCGCTCGCCGCACAGGGGCGCAGCCATAGAATTCATGCCTTTCTTGCATACAACGAATACGGGAATGGCATGCGGTTGATCTCTATCCTCAAGACCGCCGGCGTGGCGGCGGCGCTGGCTTATGCGAGCGCGTCCACGGCAGGCGTCACAGTCGACGCCATCAAGAAGCGCGGCGAATTGGTGTGCGGCGTCAGCCAGGGTTCGGCGGGCCTGTCCATCGCCGACAAGCAAGGCCGCTGGACCGGCCTGGACGCCGACCTGTGCCGCGCACTGGCCGCCGCGGTGCTGGGCGATCCCGAGAAAACCCGCTTCGTGCCGCTCAGTTCGCAGCAGCGCTTTCCCGCCCTGCAAGGCGGCGAGATCGACGTGCTGAACCGCAATACCACCATCACGTCGGGCCGCGATGCCGGGCTGGGCATCGTGTCCGCCGGCATCGTCTTCTACGACGGCCAGGGCTTCCTGGTGCCGCGCAAGCTGGGCGTGAAAAGCGCCACCGAGCTGGACGGCGCGCAGGTCTGCGTGCAGCCCGGCACCGTCAACGAGCAGAACCTCGTCGACTACTTCAAGAAGAACAAGCTCACCTACCGCCCGGTGGTGATCGAGAACCTGGTGGAACTGGAACAGGCTTTCTACGCTGGCCGTTGCGACGTCTACCTGTCCGACGCATCGACCCTGGCCGCCAGCCGCGCCGCGCGCGCCGCCAATCCGGATGACTTCATCATCCTGCCCGAGCGCATCAACAAATCGCCGCTGGGCCCCTTTGTGCGCCAGGACGATCCGAACTGGACCGCGATCGTGCGCTGGACGGTGAACGCGCTGGTGGCCGCAGAAGAACTGGGCATCACGTCCCGGAACGTCGACAGCCAGACGCAGACCACCGACGCGCAGGTGCGCCGCCTGCTCGGCCTGGACGCGGGCATCGGCAAGAGCTTCGGCCTGGACGAACGCTGGGCCAGGAACGTCATCAAGGCCGTCGGCAACTACGGCGAAGTGTGGGATCGCAACCTGGGCGCGGCCACCCCGCTGAAACTGGAACGCGGCCTGAACGCGCAATGGAACAAGGGCGGGCTGCTGTATTCGCCGCCGTTCCAGTAAGTCACAAGTGATCGCCACCCTTGCCCTGCCCTGGGGGCCCGCCCTGCGGCGCTGGCTGCCCGCCCTCGCCTGGACGCTGGCGCTGGGCGGCCTGGCCGCCGTGTTGCTGCTGCATATCGAATCGGTGCAGGCGGCCCGCGGGATCCATGGCGGCTTCGGCTTCCTGTTCCAGCCGGCGGGCTTTCGCATTTCGGAAAGCCTGCTTCCCGTCACACCCGACGATCCGTACTGGATGTCGATCGCCGCCGGGCTGGTCAATACCTTGACCGTGGCGCTGGTGGCCATTCCCATCGCGACGTTGCTGGGCATCGCACTGGGATTGCTGCGTCTGTCGGCCAATCCGCTGGCCGCGCGCGGCGCCGCCGCCGTCATTGCCCCGCTGCGCAACACGCCCGTGCTGCTGCAGCTGTTCGTCTGGTACGGCCTGTTGCTGCGCCTGCCCGATGCGCGCCAGGCCTGGTCGCCGTTGCCGTCGGTGCTGCTGTCCAACCGCGGGCTGGCCCTGCCCGCGCTGCATGGCTGGCTGCCGTATCTGGCGGTGGCGCTGGGCGCCCTGCTGATCGGGTGGCTGGCGCATCGCAGGCAGAGTCGCCGCTTCGGCCGCGGGCCGCGATCTTATTCCACGCCTGGCTCGCACCATGGGCAACACCCTGCCGCCCGCCGGGCCACGTGGCTGCTGCCGCCAGCACTGGCCCTGCTGGCCTGGTCGCTGTTGCCGCCCGTGCAGGTCGACCTGCCCGTCAAGCGCGGGCTGGGCCTGCAAGGCGGCTGGCAACCCAGCATTGAGTTCGCCGCGCTGGCCATCGGCCTGATTGTCTTCCATGCCGCCTATATCGCCGACATCGTGCGCGCCTCGGTGCGTGCGGTGCCAGTGGGCTTGGTCGAAGCCGGCCAGGCGATGGCGTTGACGCCGGTCAGCGTGCTGCGCCGGGTGATCGCGCCCTACGCCGCGCGCGTCGCGCTGCCGCCCTACGCCAACCAGTGCCTGGCGCTGGTCAAGAACAGCACGCTGGCCATTGCCATCGGCTACCAGGAACTGATGGCCGTCATCAACACCGCGATCACACAGACCGGGTTGGCGCTGGAAGGCATCGCCCTGGCCGTGGCCGTGTACCTGGGCCTGGCGCTGGCGCTGGGCGGCGCGTTGTCGGCCTGGAACGCGCGCCATGCGCGCCACGGCCCCGGCGACAGCCACGGCGCCCGCCTGGGTGACCGGCCGGGCCCGTCCGTGCTGGGCGGCGATGCGCGTCGCGCCGCGACGTGGCGGCGCGGGCTGGGATCCGTTCTGGCCGTGTTGGCGCTGGCCGCTGCCGGCTGGACAGTACTGGACTGGGCCGTGCTGCGCGCGGTGTGGCACGGCAGCCCGGCCGAATGCGCCGCCGCCGCCGGCGCCTGCTGGGCCGCGGTGGGCGACAACCTGCCGCTGCTGCTGTTCGGCGCCATGGCGCCGGGCGACCGGCCCCAGGCCCTGGTCGCATGCGCCGCGCTGCTGGCGGGCGTGGCGGTGGCGCTGGGCGCCGGCCGCCTGTCCGCCCGTGCGCGCCTGGCGCTGATCGCGCTGGCCCTGGCCGTGACGGCGGGCGCGCTGAGCGGCTGGCCTTGGGGCGGCGCGGCCATCGGCCCGTTGCGTTGGGGCGGCCTGCTGGTGACGCTGATCCTGGCGATCGCGGCATTGTTCGCGGCCGTGCCGCTGGCTTTTGGCCTGGCGCTGTTGCGCCGCTCCGGCAGCCGGGGCGGCTCGCTGGCGGCCGCGGCCCTGATCGAGGCCGTGCGCGGCGTGCCGCTGGTGACCCAATTGCTGTTCGCCTCGTTCGTGCTGCCGCTGCTGCTGGGCGGCGGCGTGTCCAAATTCAGCATGGCGCTCGCGGCGCTGACGCTGCATACCGCCTGTCTGCTGGCCGAGGTGCTGCGCGGGGCGCTGCAGGCTATTCCCGCCGGCCAGATGATGGCGGCGCGCGCGCTGGGTATGCGCCCGAGCGTGGCCTACTGGACGGTAATCTGGCCGCAAGCGCGCCGCATCGCCGCGCCGGCCGCGCTGGGCGTATTCGTCGGTGCAGTGAAAGACACGTCGCTGGTCAGCATCATCGGCGTGTTCGACGTGCTGGGCGCGGCCAAGGCGGTGGTGGCCGGCACCGATTGGCGGCCCTATCACGTCGAGGTCTACCTGGCCGTGGCGCTGCTGTATTTCGCGGCCAGCCTGGCGCTGTCGCGCGTGGCGCGCGCCATGGAAAGCCGTCGCGGCTGATCCGGTCAGCGGCGCACGCTTGCCTGCGCGGGGCGTCCCGCTCGGCCTGCGCGCCCTAGCGCGCAGCCCCCAGCCGTTGCAGCCAGGCCGGGCGCGGCGCCGCGTCCAGCCAGTTCTTCACGATCAGGCCCAGCTCCGTATCCCCCGATATGCGCAACCGGCGCTGGAAAAACAGCGTATCCGCGTCGGTCTCTTCGCGCATCAGGGCCAGCAGGTCCGCCGAACGTGCGCCCAGCTCCAGTTCGCAAGGCGACCGGTCCCAGCGCGGCCGGAACGCCCCGCGCCGGACCTGAAAGCCGCTGCGCAAGCCCAGGTCTTCCAGCGTGATGGCGAAGCTGTACCCATCCAGCTCCGGCGGCGGAGTCAGCCATTTCAGGCGCCGCGCCAATTCCAGCCCGGCCACGGCATGCAACGACAGCAGCGGCGCGGGCAGCCGGCAGCCCAGGCGGACCACGGCCGCAGGAACATTCCATCCAGCGCCGCTCATGCGCGCTCCTGCCAGGCGATGCCCGATTGGCCATGGAAATAGCCGTTGCAGCGGCCGATGCCGACGGGCGGCGCCACATCGGCCGGCGCCTGGCCGCGCCGCACCGCGTCCAGCGCGGCGATCGCGTCCAGCGTGCCGGCCGACTGCGGACTGACGCGCAATACCTGCACGCCCAGGTCGGCCAGATACGCGGCCTGGTCCAGCAAGTCCAGGCAGGCGGCCGATTGCACCTGTATGCCATTGATCGCCAGGAATTCGCGCGATTCGCGGGTACGCATGTCCAGGCCGTCCGGATGCTCGATGCAGCGAAAACCGCAGTCGTCCTTGTTCAGCCGGAAGTGCCGGGCGGTAAAGCAGCGCGCCGAGAACGCCAGCGCCATGCGGCCCCACACCATGATCTCGGCCTGCAGGCCCGACGGGCGTTCGGCCAGCAACCGGGCCAGCGCATTCACATGCATTTCCAACGGCGCCACGAAACGCGCCGCGCCCCTTGCGGCCAGCCATTCCAGCGTGCCGCCGTGATAGGCGTTCATGTGCGGGCCCGCCACGAACGGCCGGCCGCCCAGGTGACGCAGCGCACCGACCTCGCCCGTTTCCACCATGAAGCCCTGCTGCTCGCACAGGCGCCGCAGCGCCGTAGCCTCGGCGCCGGTTTCGATCAGCGTGCGGGCCGACAGCACCACGTCCTTGCCCGCGGCCCGCAGGTCGCGCGCCAGGTCCAGCCAGTCGTCGGCGCGCAGCTCGTGGCGCCGGCTACAGACCGTTTCGCCCACATAGAGGATATCGGCCGGGCTGTCGGCCAGCGACGCATAGAAATCCAGCGTGCGCTGGCGCGGCCAGTAATACAGCAGCGGACCGGCCGAAATGCGGAAAGCCTTGGGTTTCATTTCCATGGACGTTCGAATGCGCCTTGCGTGACTTGGGAACCCTCGGCATGGCGCGCCAGCATGGCGTTCCATTCGGGGCGGGGGGAATAGCGGCTAGGGCCGGCGTGCGCGCTGTCCAGCGCCGCGCGCAGCGTGGACACCACCTGCGTCACATACGCCGGGCTGCGTTGACGCCCTTCTATCTTCACGGCCGACACGCCCATCTGCGCCAGCCGCGGCAGCAGGCCAATGGCGTTCAGGCTGGTGGGCTCTTCCAGCGCGTGGTCGGCATGGCCGTCGACCTGGAAGCGGCCCTTGCACAGCGTGGGATAGGCAGCGGCCTCGCCGGGTTCGTAGCGGTCTATCAGGATGCCGTTCAGGCGCGCGTCCAGGCGGCCGTCCTGCTCCACCCAGCGCACCGCGCTGGCCGGCGAACAGACGCCCTGGTTGTTGGGCGAGGCGCCCGTGGCATAGGACGACAGCAGGCAACGCCCCTCGGCCATGACGCACAGACTGCCGAAGCCGAACACCTCGACCTCGACGCTGACGCTGGCGCAGATGCGCGCGATCTCGGCCAGGGTCAGCACGCGCGGCAGCACGACGCGGCGGATGCCGAACTGTTCTTTCATCAACTCGATGGCGTCGGCGTGCGTGGCCGAGCCCTGCACCGACAGGTGCAGGCGCAGCTCGGGGTAGCGATCGCGGGCGTAGCCCAGCAACCCGGCATCGGCCATGATGACGGCGTCGGCGCCCAAGGCGTGCGCGGCATCGACCGCCTCGCGCCATTCCTGGCCGCGGCCGGGCTGCACGAAGGTATTGATCGCGAACAGCACCTGGCGGCCCCTGGCGTGGGCCAGTTCGACGCCTGCGCGGATGTCTTTTTCGGTGAAATTGAGCCCGGCGAAGTTGCGGGCGTTGGTGGCGTTCTTCAGGCCCAGGTAGACGGTATCGGCGCCTGCCTCGATCGCCGCCTTCAGCGCGGCCAGGCTGCCTGCCGGCGCGACGAGCTCTAGGGGAGAGGTTCGGATATGCATGCCGGCCAGTCTAGGGGCCGGCCGGCGGCGCGGCCTTGTCGCAGATCAAACGGCGTGGCGGCCGGCGCGACGGTAGGCAATCGAAACCACGAGGGCCTGCGAGGCGGTTCGCAAGCCCCTGCAGGTCAAGCTCGCCCCACCGCCCGCCGGATGAACTCGGCCACGACGGCCGGCTGGTTCAACGGCAGGCAGGGCAATGCCGTGTTCAGCGCGGCATCGGTCACGACCGCCAGAAATGCCGCGTCACCCTCGTGCAGTGGCGGCTTGCCCAGAGCGGGCCGGTAGACCTCGATCCGCGGGATCCCGGCATGCTTGAAGCCTTCGACCAGCACCAGATCGGCCGGCGCCAAGCGCGCGATCTGGTCCTGAAGCGAGGGTTCCGGCGCACCGCGCAATTCGTGCACGATGGCATAGCGGAACGGCGACGCCACCATGACTTCCTGCGCCCCAGCCAGTCGAAAGCGCGCGCTGTCCTTGCCGGGCGGCTCGAGCTGGAAATCATGGTGGCTGTGCTTGATCACGCTGACCTTCAGCCCGGCCGCGCCCAGCAGCGGCAGCATCGCTTCGATCAAGGTGGTCTTGCCGCTGCCCGAGCGGCCCGCAATACCAAAAACTGACGTCATGCTGGCTCCGAAGGCGAGGAACACGCAATGGACAGGAACGCATCCACGCGTAGCGGCTGCGGTATCGTCACGACCGCCCTTCGCGCCGCTTGTCCGCGTCCAGCTGCTTCTTCATGGCCTTCAGCCAGGCCTTGACCTGCTGCATGTCCACGAACTGCGTCAGCTCGAATTCCAGCTCGCCGATGTATTCCTCGGCGTCCTCGATCTCGGCGGCGAGGTCTTCCATCAGGTCGGCCGGATCGATGTCCTGGTCCGGATCGAAGTGAAAGCGGGCCGCGAAGTGCTCCTCGACCGCCGCCAGTTCCCGCTTGACCGCGGCCAGTTGCGCCACCGGGTCGGGACCGGGATCGGGTTCCGCCGGCACGGCCAGCGCCAGCGTCACCGCGTGGGCCTGGATTTCCGCCAGTTCTTCGGCCACTTCGGCATCGAAGTCCGAGCCGCTGTGCTTGCGGTACACGGCCTTGATCCGGTCGACGTCGCATTCCGCTGGCGTGCCGTCCAGCACGATGGCCGCCAGCGTCTCTTGCCCCAGCTGCTGTACCAGTTCCGAGGCCAGTTCGCGCTCGCCCTTGGTCAGTTCCTTTTGCTTGCTGGCGTGGTCAAAGCACAGCACCAGCTTGGCCTTCAGCTCAAGGGCAGTCGACTCCAGCGGCGCCAGCACGTCCTCGAACTGCTTCTGGTAGGCGGGTTCCACCTCGCGCCACAGACGCAGCTTGGCGCGTGCGGCATCCAGTTGGAGCGCGAGCGCTTCGGGGGTGTGTTCTGACATGGCTGAAACCTGTTCGCTGGGCGCGGCGCACAGCGCGCCACGGCATGATTCGATCCGCATTTTATCCCTGCGGCCGCGCACCGCCAGCTTCCAGCCCCTGCCCCCATCCCGCGGCCATGGCCCGCACGTGCTGCACGGGGTCGGCCGCCAGGGCCTGCTGGTTGCGGATCCGGCACACCTCGGGGTCCGTGGCGAACAGGCCCTGCGCAAACCCGCGCGCCTGCTGCGTCAGCTGCGCGGTCTTGGGGGCACGAATCCTGGTGAACCGCTGCAAGGCGGCCTCGAGGCTGGCGCCGGCCTCATCCAGGCAACGTCCCAGATGCCAGGCGTCTTCCAGCGCCTGGCAAGCGCCCTGGCCCGACGTCGGCAACGGCGCATGCGCCGCATCGCCCACCAGCAGCACGTTAGCCCGGCTCCAGACGGGCAACGGCTCCAGGTCGTGCACGGCGATCAAGCGCAAGGCCTGCGCGGGCGTGGCCTGGATGATCCGGGAAACCGGCCCCGCCCAGCTACCGAAGCGGTCGAGCAGCTCGGCCCGCAAATCCGTGTCGCCTTGCTGCGCCGCGGACAAGGGTCGCGCCTCGGCGGCGGCCCAATACACCAGGTCCGGCCGGACCGCGACGCAGCCGAAGCGCTCGCCTATCCCCCAGTAGTCCTGGATGGCGACGTCGTCCACCAACGCTCCCGCCCCCGACGCCACGCCGATCCAGTTCACGAAACCTTGATAGACCGGCGCGTTCTCGCCCGCCACGAACTGGCGCGCCACCGAGCCCATGCGGCCATCGGCGCCGATCAGCAGGTCGGGACGGATGGCTGCCCCGTTGTCGAACCTGGCCACGGCCCTGCCGGCATCGTCCAGGTCGATCGCGACCGCGCGGTGGCCGTAGACGACCTCGATGCCCGCCTGCGCCACATGGTCCAGCAGTACCGCCAGCAGGTCGCGGCGCAGGATCGTGTGGGTGGGATACCCCATCAGGCGATCCAGCAGCGTGATGTCGATGCCGCCCAGCGCGTTGCCCGCCGGATCCAGACGGCGCATCGCCATGGGCCGGCCGCCCACGGCGGCGATGTCTGGCAACAGCCCGAGTTCATCCAGCACCAGGCCGGCGTTGGGCCAGAGCGTCACGCCCGCCCCCATGGTCGTGGGGCCCGCCCCCCGCTCATACACCCGGGGCCGGTGCCCTCGTTGGCTCAGGGCCAATGCCACGCTCAGGCCGGCGATGCCGCCGCCCACGATTCCGATATCCACGTTGAAAGCTCCTGCCTGTCACGCCTTCCTCCGCCGGCGGCGGGGGACAAGGCAAGGCGGCATCGTAGATTGCGCCGACTGCGATAACTAGTATGCAAAAATGAGTTCGTTTAATACCTTAATCGGGATAATCATGCGCCCCGCGATGGACCTGAATGCCGTGCGCGTCTACGCAGCGGTCGTGGATGAACAGAGTTTTGCCGGCGCGGCGCGCCTGCTGTCGATGCCGTCATCCAACGTCAGCCGCCACGTCGCCGCGTTGGAAAAAAGGCTGGGCGCCCGCTTGCTGGAACGCAGCACGCGCCACTTGCGCATGACCGAGGCCGGACAATTGCTGTACCAGCGGGCCAAGCCGCTCCTGGACGCGCTGGCCTCGACGGAAGAAGAACTGGGCGCGGTGCAGCGCGAGCTGCGCGGCCCCCTGAAGATGTGCATGCCCGGCGAAGCGCCCCGCCTGCTGGCCCCGATCCTGGCGGCATTCTGCGACGTGCATCCCGGTATCGAACTCGAATGCGATACCCGCCTGACGGGCCTGGACGCGCTGCGCGAAGACATGGACCTGTCCATCATTTTCCATCGCGGCAAGCAGGAAGACAGCACCTTCATCACTCGCGACCTGGCGACGCTGCCCAGCATCGTGGTCGCCGCCCCCGCCCTGCTCGCCAGGACCGGCACGCCCCGCCAGGTGCGCCAACTGAAGTCATTGCCCTGCATCACCACCCTGAGCGCCTTGAAAGGCCAGCCCTGGCAATTCGACGACGGCGCGGGCGGCATCGTCAAAGTGCCGGTACGCAGCCGCTACCGGGTCAACAGCGGCGAACTGGCCCTGGCCGGCGCCCGCCAGGGCCTCGGCTTCGCCATCCTGGCGGCGGTCTCGTGCCAGGACGACCTGGCAGCGGGCCGCCTGGTGCACGTGCCGCTGGACCTGCCGCCCGCGCCATTGCAGCTGCTGGGCGTCTACGCCCACCGCCACTCGGTCACCGCCCGCGTACGTGCCTTGCTGGCGTTCATCCAGGCGCGCCTGGGCGCCTGAAACTGAATGACAGTCGCAAGCCCGGCTTTCATGCATGGCACTTCTTGTCCAGGGCCGCGATAGTCATTGTTGCCCTGATCACAATCCCGCAAGCAACGCAGCATTGAATTCACGCGGCGTCTGAAGGGGCGCAAAATGGCTGCCATCGGGCAATATCACCAGGTGCGAGCCCGGGATGGAGCGAGCGATATACTTCAGATGCGTAAGCTTGATGGCCTCATCATGCGCGCCGCAGGCGATCGTAGTCGGCGTGGCAATTGCTTTCAGTTGCCGCCGGATCAGGATAGTGTCGTTGACCCACAACGTTTCAATTTGAGCGAGGAATTCCTCATACTGATCCGGCGTACTGGACAGCTCGCGGTACTCATCCGCCGCGCGCCGTGCCGCCAGCTTGAAAGTCACCGTATCTTGGAAATTCTTTCTCACGCCGCTCAGCGTGACGTTCGGCGCGAAGGCGAATAACCGATCGACCCGCTCGCCCTGATGCGCCGCGGCCAACAGGCCGATGATCGCGCCATCGCTCCAACCCACAAAAGACGCTCGGGCAATATCCAGGTAGTCGAGCACGCCCAGCGTATCCGCCAGCATCAATTCATAGCTGTAGGCTTGATCCGACCGTGTGCTGCGGCCATTGCCCCGGCTGTCGATCAATATGACGCGCTTGCCGTGCTCCATCAAGGCCGGGACCTGGTTGCCCCACCAGTTGCCGCTGCCCAAGCCGCCATGCAGCATGACCACCGGATCACCGGTTCCGTGGATCGAGTAATAAATCTGAATGCCGTTCACGGGCGCCAGTCCGCTGCGCCACGGTGCAGGCAGCGCCTTGGGCTGCGGCAAGGCCTTCCATCGTTTCACCATTGCCGTAGCCCTACTTCGAATCAATATCGACGATGACGCCGACCCGCAACCGAATGGGTTCGCGCGTCTCGCGCATGGCTGGGCAGTCATGCGCCACTGAATCCACTCGCATAGATTTCATGCTTTCCTCTCTTCAATGCAATGCAGAAGGCGGCCGGAACTACGGAACAACCTTAAATAATCCGTAGCCAAAAGTGGATTGGAAAATTCTGATTTTCAGTCCGCCCCGCGCTCCCCATCCGGCGCCCGCGGCGCCGCATTCAGCCGCTGCGCCAACAAGCCCACGAACTCCCGCGCCAGCGGCGGCAGCGTGTGGCCTTGCAGTGTCACCACCTGGATGCTGCGCTGGCGCATTTCAGGATTGCTGAACGGCACCGCCACCAGCCCCGCGCTCTCCATCTGCCCCATCAGCGTCAGGTAGCCCGACAGGGCCACGATCTGGCTGCCCGGCAGCATCGGCAAGAAGGCTGCCGAGTGGTTCGACACGTAGGCCGGCTCGATATGCAGCCCGGCATTGGCGCAGGCCGCGTCGAACAGCTGGCGCACCGTCGTGCCCGGGTCGCCCAGCGACAGCGGCACCTGGGTCAGGTCGCGCATGCCGATGCTGCGGCGCGTCGCCAGCGGATGACGCCGGCACATGATGGCGTACACCGGCGCGCGGCTCAGCAGCTCGGTCTTCAGGCGGTCATCCTGCGCCACCGTGTAGCGCAAGGCCAGTTGCGACAGGCCCTCCAGCACACGGCGATTGACCTCTTCGGGGTGCTCGACCCGCAGGTGAAAGCGCGCCTCGGGCCGGCTGCGCTTGAAGTCGGCCATGCAGAGGGGCAGGAAACCATGGGCAAAGCCCTCGGTGCAGGCCACCCGGATGGTCACGTCGCCCACCGCGCTGCGCTGGCGGATGCCGGTGGCGACGCGCTCGGCTTCCAGCGCGGCGGCGTTGGCGTAGGCGGCCAGTTGGCGGCCGGCTTCGCTGAGCGCCATGCCGCGCGCCTGGCGCTCGAACAGCGCAACGCCCAGTTCGTCTTCCAGCTTGGCAATCTGGCGGCTGACGGCCGAGGCCGCCACGTGCTGCGCGGCGGCCGCGGCGGCGATGGAGCCGCTGCGGGCGACTTCCAGGAAATATCTCAGACCGAGTGAAATCATGGCAACCTCGTCATGGCAACGCCGTCATCGCAATCCCGTCATGGAATACCCGCAAGGCGCATCCCCGCGCGGTCTGGGCACAACGCCTCGTCATGCCCAGGCATCGCGGAACAAGCCGTAAACCATGCCTAAATAGCAACGCTCATGTGCGAAATATCTAATTGTGGCACGCGACCAAGCGTAATAACTTTGTGCCTTCGCCGCCTATTCCGAGATCACCATGACCCGCGAACAAGCCATCCTGCGTGCTATCCACGCCTACGACGACGGCTCCCTGCTGGCCGAACTGGCCGGCCGCGTCGCCTACCAGACCGAAAGCGAGGTGTCCGATCAGGCCCCTCGCCAGCACGCCTACCTGAATGACGACCTGGCGCCTGCATTGGTGGAACTGGGTTTTTCCTGTCGCGTGCATCCCAATCCGGCCGGCATGGACCTGCCCATCCTGGTGGCGCGGCGCATCGAAGACCCGCTGCTGCCGACGGTGCTGATGTACGGCCACGGCGACGTGGTGCGCGGCAACGCGGCCAAGTGGGCAGCGGGCCGCGACCCCTGGCGCCTGCAGGTCGACGGCGACCGCTGGTATGGCCGCGGCACGGCCGACAACAAGGGCCAGCACACCATCAATCTGTCCGCCCTGCGCCAGACGCTGCGGGCGCGCGGCGGCAAGCTGGGCTTCAACACCACCTGGCTGATCGAGACCGGCGAGGAAGCCGGTTCGCCCGGGCTGGCGGCCTTCTGCGCAGCGCAACGCGACACGCTGGCGGCCGACGTCTTCATCGCCAGCGACGGGCCGCGCCTGAACGCCGCCCGCCCCACGCTGTTCATGGGCTCGCGCGGCGCGGTCAATTTTGAACTGTCGCTGCGGGCGCGCGAACGCGGCTATCACTCGGGCAACTGGGGCGGCCTGCTGGCCAACCCCGCCATCGTGCTGTCGCACGCCATCGCATCATTGGTGGACGCCCAGGGCCGCATCCAGGTGGAAGGCCTGCGTCCGCCGCCCATTCCGGCCGCCGTGGCCGCGGCGCTGGCCGACCTCGAGGTGGGCGGCGGCGCAGACGATCCCGAGATCAACGCCTATTGGGGCGAGCCGGGCCTGTCCGCCCCCGAAAAGGTCTTTGGCTGGAACAGCCTGGACGTGCTGACTTTCGGCGCCGGAGACCCCGCCAAGCCGGTCAACGCCATTCCGCCCGAGGCCGTCGCCTGGTGCCAGTTGCGCTTCGTGGTGGGCACCGACTGGAAAGCGCTGGAAAGCCATGTGCGCGCGCACCTGGACCAGGCGGGTTTTGCCGACGTGAAAATCCGCGTGGGCATGCAGACCGGCGCCACGCGCCTGTCGCCGGACAACGCCTGGGTGCGCTGGGCCGCCGCCTCGCTCGAGCGCACCACCGGCCGCCGCCCGGCGCTCTTGCCCAACCTGGGCGGTTCGCTGCCCAACGACATCTTCGCCGACCAGCTTGGCCTGCCCACGCTGTGGGTGCCCCACTCCTACCCCGCCTGCGCGCAGCACGCGCCCAACGAACACCTGCTGGGCAGCGTGGCGCGCGAGGGCCTGGCGATCATGGCGGGCCTGTTCTGGGACCTGGGTGAACAGGGCCCCGCCCTGCGCCAAGGCACCGCTTGCGCTACCCCCTGACGCGATAGCTCATGACTTCCGGATCGTCCATGACCACACCCTCGCGCCACCGCGCGCTGTCCCGCCTGTCCGCCGCCGCCCTGCTGGCGGCCACCGCGTTCACCACGGCCTGGGCCGCCGATGCCCGCGCCGCCTACCCCGAACAGGCCATCAAGCTGGTGGTGCCCTTCACGCCCGGCGGCGCAACCGACGCCGTGGCCCGCCTGCTGGCCAACAAGCTGTCGGGCAAGCTGGGCCAGGCCGTCATCGTGGAAAACCGCCCCGGCGCCTCGACCGTCATCGGCGCCGACGCCGTGGCGCGGGCCCAGCCCGACGGCTACACGCTGCTGCTGTCGGGCAGCACCACCTACACGGTATTGCCGGCGCTGAAGCCGTCGCTGCCCTACGATCCACGCACGAGCTTCGAGCACATCGCCATCGTGGCGCTGGCGCCGGTGGTGCTGCTGGTGCAGAACAGCCTGGCGGCCAACACCGCCCAGGAAGCCGCCAAGCTGGCCCGCAGCCAGACCGCCAGCGGCGGCCTGATGTACGGCACCTTCGGCCCGGGCTCGGCCCCGCACCTGGTGGGCGAGATGTTCGCCGAAGCGGCCGGCGCCAAGATGACGCCGGTCCCGTACAAGGGCAGCGCCCAGTTCATCACCGCGCTGATCGGCGGCGAGATCGCCTTGGGCGTGGACACCGTGTCCTCGGCCGCGCCGCAGGTCAAGGCGGGCAAGGTGCGCGCGTTGGCCGTCACCGGCGAACACCGCGTGCCGCAATTGCCCGATGTCCCCACCTTCATCGAAAGCGGCTTGCCCGGCGTGTCGATGGTGGGCTGGTACGGCCTGGTGGCGCCGGCCCGCACGCCCGCGCCGGTGCTGGACACGCTGAACCGCGCGGTCGCGGACATCATGCAGGACCCGCAGGTGCGCCGCGCCATCAACGATCTGGCGCTGGAACCGGTCTACCTGCCGGGCCCGGCCTTCAAAGCCCGCATGGAAGACGAGCTGCGCGTCTTCGGCGAAGTCGGCCGGCGCGCGGATATCAAACTCGATTGAAGCCCAACGGCCTTGCCCGGCAGCCCCACTCCCATGCGTTGGCGTCTCATCTACAACCACTCCGACCCCATTTAGACTAGAATCAGAACCATTCTCAATAAAATGCCCGCGCCCTCCCCAAGGCCGCGTCGACAATAAAGAGGCTCGTTCTGAAATCCGGTTTCCGCTTATCCATGGCCTGGCTGCACACCTGGGTCGGCCTGTGGTTTTCCTGGTTGCTGTTCGCGGTGTTTCTCACCGGTTCGCTGGCCGTGTTTTCCGAAGCCATCACGCATTGGATGACGCCCGAGCACCAGGCCGCCGAGGCCCAGGCCGCCCAGCAGACGCCCGCCAAGGTGGATCGCAAGCGCCGCCTTGAACTGGCGGTGCAATACATGACGCGCCATCACCCCGGCGCCGGCATGTGGGAAATCTGGCCCGTCGACCGCTTCCACGACAACGGCCTGGTGGCCTACTGGTTCGACAAGAACGGCCAGTACGCCGATGCCGAACTGGACCCCGAAACGGGCGAGGAACTGGCCGAAGACGCCCATGGCGGCGCCCGCGCCACGCTGGGCGGCACGCATTTCGTGGACTTCCACTACACCCTGCACGCAGACCCGATAGGCCTGTGGATCGTAGCCTTCGCGGCCGTGGCGATGCTGGTGGCGATGGTCTCGGGCGTAGTGACGCACAAGCGCATCTTCAAGGATTTCTTCACCTTCCGCGCCAAGAAAGGCCAGCGGTCCTGGCTGGACGCGCACAACGCGACCGCGGTGCTGACGCTGCCCTTCCAGTTCATGATCGTCTACACCGGCCTCGTGATTTCCGCCGTGACGCTGATGCCTGCCCCCATGGTGGCCGCCTACGGTTCCGGCATGGAAGCGTCGCGCCAGTACCTGGCCGAACTGATGGGCGAAGACAAGCCCGCGCCCACCGGCACGCCCCTGGCCGTGCCGGCGCTGGAGCCGCTCGTGGCCCGCGCCGAGCAGATGATCGGCCAGAGCGCCCGCGCCATCGTCATCCACAACCCCGAGGACGGCGCCATGCGCATCGGCGTCTACGGCTGGAACGAACCGGCCACCCAGCACACCTCGATCAGCAGCACCAGCGGCATGGTGGCGTTTTCCGGCGCCACCGGCGAGGTGCTGCGCATGCGGCAGCCGGGCGGCGTGCACGGCGGCGCCGCGCCGCTGACGCACCAGGTCATGTCCGACCTGCACATGGTCAAGTTCGGCGGCCTGGCAATGAAATGGCTGTACTTCCTGTGCGGTGTGGCCGGCGCGGCCATGATGGGCACGGGCGCCGTGCTGTTCATGGTCAAGCGCCGCGTCAAGATGGGCAACGAATTCGGCGCCGCCACCGTCCGCGTCTATCGCCTGATCGAAGGCCTGAACGTGGCCGCCATGGCGGGGCTGGCTATCGCCTGCATCGCCTATCTGTGGGCCAACCGCCTGTTGCCCGTGTCGCTGCCGCAACGCGCCGGCTGGGAAATCCGCGTGTTCTTCATCGTCTGGGCCATGACGCTGGCGCATGCCTGGCTGTGCACGCCGCGGCGCGCCTGGATCTGGCAACTGGGGTTGCTATCGGCGTTGTGCCTGCTGCTACCCGTGCTGTCGCTGCTGACGCTGGGCGATCATCCCGTGGCGCAGATCGCGCGCGGCGACTGGGAAAGCGCCGGCGTCGAGCTGACATCCCTGGCCGCGGGCCTGCTGGCCGGCTGGGCTGCGCTACGATTGCGCAATCAATCCTTGTCCGCGCCCCCGCCGCGCAAGGCCCGCGCGCAACAGGAAGCCGCAGCATGAATCTGAACGACGCATTCGGCATCGCCATGGCGCTGTTGTTGACCTATTCCGGCATGGCCTGCCTGAGTCTCGCCATGCCGCGCCACTACGATCAGGTCTGGGGCCGCGACCCGCAGGCCGGCCACACCCGCGTGCTGCGTGGCGCCGGCATCCTGCTGCTGTTGCTCGCCCTGCTGCCTTGCGTGGGCCTGTGGGGCAACACCGTCGGCGTGGTGGCGTGGCTGGGCTGGCTGTCCGCCGGCGCCCTGCTCTGGGTCGGCATGCTGTCTTGGGCGCCGCGCCCGGCGATGCGCACCGCGGCCCTGGCGGTGGTGATTTCCATCGCGGGCATCAGCTTCGGCTTCTAGGCCGGCGCCACCAGATTGCGCCGGCGTGGGTCCGCCCGGCCGCATTTGACCCGCATCAAGCCAGGCCGACAAACGCCTCGCCGCCTCCGCATTTGGCACCATATGTGGTGGTAGAGTTTTTCTACCCCACAACATATGGTGTCGACGATGCAACTCCAACACATCCTCAAGCGCGACGGCCGGGTCGTCGGTTTCGACCGCGCCAAGATCGCGGCGGCCATCGCCGCCGCCGGCCGCGGCACCGGCGAGCTGGACGATGACATCGCGCAGGTGCTGACCGGCGCAGTGATCGACGCGCTGGCCGCCGACGGCAATGTCTGCCCCGGCGTGGAGACCATCCAGAACCAGGTGGAAGACACGCTGGTGCAGGCCGGCTACTGGCGCACCGCCCGCGCCTACATCGTGTACCGCGAACAGCACGCCCGCCTGCGCTCGCTGCGTCACACGCTGGTGGACGTGGAAAGCGCCATGGAGGAATACCTGGAACAACGCGACTGGCGCGTGAACGCCAACGCCAACCAGGGCTACAGCCTGGGCGGCCTGATCCTGAACGTGGCGGGCAAGGTCACGGCCAACTACTGGCTGTCCAACGTCTTCACCCCCGAAGCCGGCCGCGCCCACCGCGAAGGCGACATCCACATCCACGACTTGGACATGCTCAGCGGCTATTGCGCCGGCTGGTCGCTGCGCCAGCTGCTGACCGAAGGCTTCAACGGTATTCCCGGCAAGGTCGAAGCCACTCCGCCGCGCCACATGTCGGCGGCCATCGGCCAGATCGTGAACTTCCTGGGCACCCTGCAGAACGAATGGGCCGGCGCACAGGCGTTCAGTTCGTTCGACACCTACATGGCGCCCTTCATCCGCCGCGACGCGATGACCTACGGCGGGGTCAAGCAGGCCATGCAGGAACTGATCTACAACCTGAACGTGCCCAGCCGCTGGGGCACGCAGACGCCCTTCACCAACCTGACCTTCGACTGGACCTGCCCGGCCGACCTGAAGGACCAGATCCCCTACGTGGGTGGCGAGGAAATGCCGTTCGCCTATGGCGACCTGCAGGCCGAGATGGACATGATCAACCGCGCCTACATCGAAGTGATGATGGCCGGCGATGCCAAGGGGCGGGTCTTCACCTTCCCCATTCCTACCTACAACATCACGCCCGATTTCGATTGGGACCATCCCAACACCACGCGCCTGTTCGAGATGACGGCACGCTATGGACTGCCGTACTTCCAGAACTTCCTGAATTCCGATCTGGAGCCGCATATGGTGCGGTCCATGTGCTGCCGCCTGCAGCTGGACCTGCGCGAACTGCTCAAGCGCGGCAATGGCCTGTTCGGGTCGGCCGAGCAGACCGGCTCGGTGGGCGTGGTGACCGTGAATTGCGCGCGCCTGGGCCACACCTGCCAAGGCGACGAGGCCGCGCTGATGGCCCGGCTGGACCACCTGCTAGGCCTGGGCCGCGACGTGCTGGAGACCAAGCGCAAAGTCGTGCAGCGCTACATCGACCAGGGCCTGTACCCCTACACCCGGCGCTACCTGGGTACCCTGCGCAACCACTTCAGCACGCTGGGCGTGAACGGCATCAACGAGATGATCCGCAACTTCACGGGCGACACCGACGACGTCACGACGCCCGCCGGCCACGCGCTGGCCGTGCGCCTGCTGGACCGGGTGCGCGACCGCATGACGCAGTTCCAGGAAGAGACCGGCCACCTGTACAACCTGGAAGCCACGCCGGCCGAAGGCACCACCTACCGTTTCGCCCGCGAAGACAAAAAGCGCTGGCCCGGCATTCTGCAGGCCGGCACCGCCGCCCAGCCCTACTACACCAACTCCAGCCAGTTGCCGGTGGGCCATACCGACGACCCGTTCGAGGCCTTGTCCTTGCAGGAAACGCTGCAAGGCAAGTACACGGGCGGCACCGTGCTGCACCTGTACATGAACGAAGCGGTGTCGTCCGCCGACGCCTGCAAGGCGCTGGTGCGGCGCGCGCTGTCGAACTTCCGGCTGCCCTACATCACCGTCACACCCACGTTCTCGATCTGCCCCAACCACGGCTATCTGGCGGGGCATCACGAGTTCTGCCCGAAGTGCGATGCCGAACTGCTGGCCAAGCAGTCCGCGTGCTGCGCGCCGGCGTGAGGCGAACACGGCTGACGCGGGCCGGCGGGGTCAAGCCTGTCGCCCAAGCCACGTAACCCTCCACCGCCTTTCACTTTTTCTTCCCCGGGCGATCCCCGCCCGGGGAAGAAAAAGTGAAAGGC
>NZ_LZZT01000037.1 GCF_014170305.1 Achromobacter sp. UMC71 | reverse complement strand
TGCCCGCCCTGCCCGCCGTGGCCCAAGGGCAGGCCGAGGGCCAGGCCCAACCCGCTACCGCCGACGGCCGCCGCGCCTACCAGATTCCCGCCGGCCCGCTGACCCAGGCGCTGAACGCCTTCGGCCAGGCCGCCGGCATTCCGCTCAGCGGCGCCATGCCGCTGACCCAAGGCAAGTCCAGCCCCGGCCTGTCCGGCCGCTACACGGTGCAGGAAGCCCTGGCGGCGCTCCTGGCCGGCACGGGCTTGGCGGCCGCGCACACGGCCGACGGCCAGTATGTGCTGGAGCCGCAGGCCAGCGGGCCGGCCACGCTGGCGCCGATCGCGGTGCTGGGCGCATCCGCCGGCGCCGACGGCTTCGTGGCGCAGACCAGCAGCAGCGCCGGCAAGACCGACGCCTCCCTGATGGAAACTTCGCGCTCGGTCAGCGTGGTGACGCGAGCGCAGATGGATGCGCGCGGCGTCACGTCCATGCCCGAGGCCGTGCGCTATGCCGCGGGTGTGGGCACGGGTAGCGCGGGCTTTGACCCGCGCTTTGACCAGATCACAATCCGCGGCTTTCCGGTGAACACCACCGGCGACTACCTGGACGGCCTGCGCCAGACGCCGGGATCCTATGCCTATTTCCGCACCGAGCCCTATGCGCTGGAACGCATCGACATCGTCAAGGGCCCCATGTCGGTGCTGTACGGCCAGGGCACGCCGGGCGGCGTGGTCAACCGGATCTCGAAGCGGCCGGGCCCGGACCCGGTCCGCGAAATCGTGTTGATGGGCGCCACGCACGACCGCAAGCAGGCCGCGTTCGACATCGGCGACGATATGAACGAATCGGGCTCGGCGCAATTCCGCGTCACCGGCCTGCTGCGCCGCGGCGACACCGACCGCATGATCGCCGACGAGCGCGACCTGTTCGCGCCGTCCTTCAAGTTCCGCCTGGGCGAGGACACCACGCTGACCCTGCTGGGCCAGTACCTGAAGGACGAGACCGACGCCAACGTCGGCAATTACGTCGAAAACGGCAAGGTGACGCGCATCCGCGTCAGCGATCCGCGCTACGACCACCAGCGCCAGACCCAGTACCAGGCGGGCTACGAGCTGGAACACCGGCTGGGCCGGGACGTGACGCTCAAGCAGCAGTTGCGCTACGGCCATATCTCGCTGGACGCGCGCTACCTGAGCGGCGGCGCGCTGGAGCCCGGCACCCGTCTGCTGAGGCGCAGCGCCTGGGGCGTGGAAAGCAAGGTCGAGACCCTGGCGGTGGACAACAACGCGACCTTCCGTTTCGACACCGGCGGGGCCGCGCACAGCCTGCTGGCCGGCTTTGACTACCAATGGCTCAAGTGGGACCAGGGCGTGGGCTACCTGGCGTCCGGCTATCCCTCGCTGGACCTGGACAATCCCCAGTACGGCTACGTGCCCGGCCCCACGCCGCCCATGAACTCGGTATCGGTGCTGCAGCGCAACTCGCAATACGGCATGTACCTGTCCGACCAGGTCAAGCTGGGCGGCTGGCGCCTGACCCTGGGCGGCCGCTACGACATCGCCAAGCAGGACCACCGCAACCTGCTGACCCCTGCGCCGGCCCAGGCCAAGACCGACAAGGCCTTCACCTGGCAGGCAGGCGCCCTGTACCTGGCCGACAACGGCCTGGCGCCCTATGCCAACTATTCCACCTCGTTCACGCCCAATACCGCGCTGGACAGGGACGGCAACGTGCTCGGCCCCACCCGCGGCTCGCAGATCGAAGCAGGCATCAAGTACCAGCCCAATGGCTCGCACAGCTATTTGACCCTGGCCGCCTACCGCATCGAGGAAAAGGACGCCGCCCGCGCCGTGCCCGCTACGCCGTACTCGCAACTGGCCGGCACGCTGCGTTCCACCGGCATCGAACTGGAAGGCCTGGCCGAACTGGACCGCGGCCTGCAACTGATCGCCAGCTACAGCTACAACCTGGGCAAAGTCATCAAGAGCAACAACCCCGCCGAGGTGGGCAAGGTGCCCTCGTACCAACCGCGGCACATGGCCAGCCTGTGGCTGGACTACCGGCTGCCGCAAGGCCCGCTGGCCGGGGTCGGCCTGGGCGCCGGGGCGCGCTACATCGGCGCCAGCTACGGCGATTCGCTCAACGTGATGCGCAACCCGGCCGCGACCTTGTTCGACGTCTCGTTGAGCTACGAGCCCGGCTACGCGCATCCGGCGCTCAAGGGCTGGCAGGCCAGCATCAGCGTGCAGAACCTGGCCAACAAGCAGGTGCAGACGTGCAGCGCTGGCTATTGCTACCTGGGCCAGGGCCGCCAGATCGTCGGCCAGGTACGCTACAAATGGTGAGCGCGCGCCAGACCCTCGCGGCGGCGTTGCTGGCGCTGGCCGGGACCGCCAGCGCCTGGGCGCAACCGCCGGCGCCCACGCCTGCCGTGCAGGCCCCCCAGGACGCGCGCGCCGTGCTGCCCGGCACGGTCCAGTTCAACCTGCACCCGCCCGGCCAGCCCGACCGGCCCTACCGCATTCAGGTGGTCGAGCCCCGCGGCAAGCCCCCGGCCAACGGCAAGCATCCGGTCATCTACCTGCTGGACGGCAACGCGGTGTTCGGCGCCTACTACGACGCCGTGCGCCTGCAACAGGACCTGGCCGGCAGCGCCATCGTGGTAGCGGTGGGCTACCCCACCGACCTGCCCTTTGACTTCCTGCGGCGCTCCTACGACTTTTCGCCGCCGGAACCCGCCGGCAAGCCGCTGCCCCGCGTCAATGGCTACCCGCCGCCGCTGGGCGGCGAACAGGCCCTGCTGGCTTTCCTGGAGGACACCCTGCTGCCCGAGATCGCCCGCCGCTATCCCGTGGACGCGCGCCGCCTGACGCTGGCCGGCCATTCCTTTGGCGGCATGTATGCGCTGAACGTGCTGTACACGCGCCCGGACCTGTTCAACCAGGTCGTGTCCATCAGCCCCTCGCTGTGGTGGCAGGACCATTACCTGCTTGACCGAGAAAGCGCCTTTGTGCGGCAGGCCCAGGCGGGCAAGACCGACCTGCGGCGCAGCCGGTTGTTGCTGATGGCCGGCGGCGCCGAAACCGCGCAAACGGTGCACGAGGCCCGTTCGCTGGCCCGGCGCCTGGACCAGGCGCTGGCCCCGCAGGGGCTGGCCACCGTCTATGTGGAACTGCCTGAGGAAACCCATATGTCGGTGCCGGTGGCCGCGGCCACCCATGTGCTGCGCCACGTGCTGACCGCCCGGCAGCAGTAACGGCCAGACCCGCGCCGCCTCCTTCCGGCCCCGCCGCGCGGCCTGCCTGCCGCGCGGCGGGGCCATTCGGTTATTTGAAAATGCCGCACAAATAAAGAACAAAAGCGTCGTTTGGCGTTGCCCGCGCCTGCCGTAATGTGTGCCGACAGCCAGGAACATTTCCTGGCGGACCCGCACATGATCCACGGAGAGCGCCCGCATGAACCAGCCATTGAAACCGAGCCAAGCGTCACGATCCGCCGCCGTCAAGGCGACGTTGGACTACCCCGTGATCGACACCGACGTGCATGTCAACGACTACGCGCCGGTGCTGGAAGACTATGTGCAGCACTACGGCGGCGGCAAGCTGGTGGACGTGCTGCGCAAGTCGCTGGGCTCGCGCTTTTCGACCAAGAGCGGCGGCAAGGACTGGTACCAGCAGACGCCCGCCGAACGCCAGCACAACCGCACCCTGCGCGCGCCCTGGTGGGCCCGGGTGACGCGCAACACGCTGGACCTGGCCACCTACACCCTGCCCGAGCTGCTGAACGAGCGGCTGGCCGAGCAAGGCGCGGATTACTCCGTGCTGTTTCCCAATGACGTGCTGGCGCCCCTGGCCGCGGGCAACGAATTGCGCCAGCCGCTGCACCGCGCCATCAACCACTTCCACGCCGACCAGTACCGCAAGTACAGCGACCGCCTGACCCCGGTGGCCGGCATTCCGCTGCACACGCCGCAGGAAGGCATCGAGGAACTGGAATTCGCGGTCAAGACGCTGGGGCTGAAAGTCATCAACATCGCCGGCGGCGTGAAGCGCCCGATCAAGGCGGTGGCCGACAAGTATCCGGCAGCCGAGCACCCTGAAGTGGCCAAGCACGCCAGCTACATCGACTTCTACGGCATCGACAGCGAATACGACTACGACCCGTTCTGGGCCAAGGTGGTCGAGCTGGGCGTGCCCGTGACGACGCACTACGGCAGCCAGGGCTGGACCGGACGGCATTCGATCAGCAACTACATGTTCAACCACATCGGCCACTTCGCCGATGGCTCGCAGGCCTTTGCCAAGGCGCTGTTCTTCGGCGGGGTGACGCGGCGCTTCCCGGCCCTGCGCGTGGCGCTGCTGGAAGGCGGCGCCGACTGGGGCTCGCACGTCTACACCCATCTGGTGGACCGCTGGGAAAAGCGCAACCGCCACGCGGTGCAGAACTACAACCCCGCGCACGCCGACGTGGCGTTGCTGCACGAGCTGTTCCAGCGCTACGGCGCCGACTTCATCCGCGGCCGCGACATCGACCCGCAGCAGCTGCTGCGCGACAGTCTGGGCATCTCGGCGCTGCCGCACAGCCGCGATCCGCATCCCGACGAGCTGGACGACTTTGCCGCCGCCGGCATTGAGTCGCCCGAAGACATCCGCACCCGCTGGGTCGACAGCTTCTATTTCGGCTCGGAGGCCGACGACCGCACGGTGGCCGCGGCCTTCAACGACAAGGTCAACCCCTTGGGCGCCAAGATCAATGCCATCTGGTCCTCGGACATCGGCCACTGGGACGTGCCGGACCTGACCGAACCCCTGGCCGAAAGCTGGGACCTGGTCGAGCAAGGCGTGATCAGCGCGCAGGATTTCAAGGCGCTGGTGTTCGGCAACCCCTATCGCTTCTATACCGAGGCCAATCCCGATTTCTTCCGCGGCACCGCCATCGAACGCAAGCTGGCCCGCCCCGCCGCCCGCGCCGCCTGATTCCATTCCCGACAAGAGCCTCCCCATGAAGTCATTGATACGCTTGAAATTGTTCAACCTGGCCAAGGGCGTCGCGGCGCTGGCCCTGGCCGTCGGCGCGGCATTCGGCGGCGCCGCGCAGGCGGCCGACGTCATCCGCGTCGGCGTGGCCACCGCGGGCGGCGGCGATCCGATCACCTGGGGCGGTTCGCCCGGCGGCGTGGTGCGCGTGAACCAATGGCTGGAGCAGGCCTTCGCCGCCGACGGCGTCAAGGTCGAATGGCTGTTCTTCAAGGGCGCCGGCCCGGCGGTCAATGAAGCGTTGTCCAACAAGCAGATCGACTTCGCCTACCAGGGCGACCTGCCCCAGGTGGTGGGCCGCGCCAACGGCCTGAAGACCAAGCTGTTGCTGGTCAGCGGCGCGCGCAACAACCTGTACCTGGTGGCCCCGCCCAACTCGCCGCTGAAATCCATCGAAGACCTCAAGGACCGCAAGGTTTCGATCTTCCGTGGCACCAACGGCCACCTGGTGGCGATCAACGTGCTGGCGGCCCATGGCCTGGCCGAGCGCGACATCAAGGGCGTGAACCTGGACGCGGGCAGCGCCCAGGCCGCGCTGGTGTCCAACGGCGTGGACGCGGCCTTTGGCGGCTACGAGTGGTTCAAGGTGCGCGACCAGGGCCTGGCCAAGGTCATCTACAGCACCCAGGGGCAGGACCCAGCCTATACCCGCCAGGCCTCGCTGCTGGTGCGCGAGGACTTCGAACGCGAGAACCCCGCCCAGGTGCAGAAGCTGGTCGACGTGTTCGTGCGCGCCGCGCAGTGGTCATCCGATGAAAAGAACCGCGACGCGCTGTTCAAGATCTGGGAAAAGAGCGGTGTGCCCTATGCCTCTTGGGCGGCCGAGTTCGACAAGCAGGACCTGGCCTCGCGCAATTCGCCCCTGATCGACGATTTCATCATCGCCCGCTACAAGGCGGTGGTGGCCGACGCGGTCAAGCTCAAACTGATCCGCCGGGAAGTCTCGCTGGATGGCTGGTTCGAGCCGCGTTACTTGCAGAACGCGCTGAAGGCGCAGGGGCTGGAGCAGTATTGGACGGCATTTGATGCGGCCGGCGATCCGGCGGCCGGCGCTCCGGCGGCCGGCAAGCCGGTGTCGAGTCCGCCTGCGGCCAGCAATGCCCCGGCAAACGGTGCGCCGGCGATTGCTTCCGCCGCCTCGCCTGCGGCCGCGGCCGCGGCACGTTGACTCGGGACGCCGCCATGTCCCCATCCACCCTCTCGGGCGCCACGCCGCTGGGCCCAGCCACCTGGCCGACCTGGGCCCGCCAGGCCGCCAGCACCGCCGCGCCCTGGCTGCTGCCCCTGACGCTGATCGTGCTGTGGCAGACCGGCGCCAGCCAGGGCTGGATCTCGCCCCAGGTGCTGCCCCCGCCCGCCTACGTCTGGGACACCCTGCGCGACCTGGCCACCAGCGGCGACCTGTGGCTGAACACCCGCGCCAGCCTGCAACGCGTGCTCGTCGGCTTCGCGCTGGGCAGCCTGCTCGGCCTGCTGCTGGGCACCGCCATGGGGCTGTCGCGACGGCTGGAAGCCTATGTGCTGCCGACCTTCAACGCGCTGGTGCAGATCCCGGTGCTGGCCTGGCTGCCCTTCGTGCTGCTGATCGTCGGCATCGGCGAACCCCTGAAGTACATCCTGATTGCCAAGGCCGCGCTGGTGCCGGTCACGCTGAACACTTTGCAAGGCTTTCGCCAGGCCAGCCCGGCGCTGCGCGAAGTGGGCCAGGTGTACGGCTACAGCCGGCGCCAGGAAGTGCTGGAAATCGTGCTGCCGCTGGCCCTGCCCACCCTGTTCACCGGGCTGCGCCTGGGCTTTACCAAGGCCTGGCTGTCGCTGGTGGTGGTGGAACTGGTGGCGTCCAGCGAAGGCCTGGGCTACCTGATCGTCTACGGCCGCCAATTGTTCCAGCTGGACCTGGTGATGGCCGCGGTCATCGTGGTGGGCGCCATCGGCTACGCCATCGACCGCTTGCTGGACTGGGCTGAAACCCGCCTGATCCATGGCCGGCGCGCAGCCCGCCGGGTCGCCACGGAGGCCCGCCCATGACCGCATCCTTCACCCCCGCGGCCTCGCGCGACGCCGCCGAGCTGGCCGTCTCCCAACCCCTGGCCGTGCGCGGCGCGGGCCGCTGGCGCGGGCTGGTGCTGCCGGTGGCGGCCATTGCCCTATGGTGGCTGCTGTCGCGCGCCGACCTGGTCAATTCCGCGCTGCTGGTGTCGCCCGAGAAAGTGCTGGCCACCGCCATCGACCAGGTTGCGGGCGGCAAGCTGTGGCGCGCCCTGGGCGCCAGCCTGGGCCGCGAGCTGACCGGCTTTGCCATCGGCACGGTATCGGGCCTGGCGCTGGGCGTGCTGCTGGGCCTGTCGCCCACGTTCAACCGTCTGGTCGGCCCCAGCTTCAACACCTTCAAGCAGATCTCTCTGTTCGCCTGGATTCCGCTGATCTCGGTGTGGTTCGGCCTGGGCGACACCGCCAAGGTGGTGTTCCTGTCGCTGGCCGCGCTGGTGCCGGTGGTGGTCAACACCTGCGACGGCGTGCGCAACGCGCCGCCCAAGCTGCTGGAAGTAGCTCGGGTCTACCAGTACACCCGCTGGCAGACCTTCAGCCAGGTCGTGCTGCCATCCGCCGCGCCGGCCATCTTCACCGGCGTCTACCTGGCGCTGATCTATTCCTGGCTGGCCACCATCGGCGCCGAATACCTGCTGGTGGCGGGCGTCGGCATCGGCAACCTGCTGATCGAAGGCAGCGAACATTTCCAGATGGACCTGGTGATCTTCGGCATGTTCGTGGTGGGCCTGGTGGGCTGGCTCATGAATGCCCTGGCCCGCCTGGCCGAACGCCGGCTTGCGCGCTTGCGCGGCCAGGACCAATAACCGCAGGAACCCTCAAGCATGGCTCAAGACAATTCGCTGGACCTGGAACTGCAATCCGTCGGCAAGCGTTATCCCAGCGCCCAGGCCGAGGGCGGCGTGCTGCAAGTGCTGACGGGCGTGGACCTGGTCATTCCCGCCGGCCAATTCGTGTCCATCGTGGGCGCCAGCGGCTGCGGCAAGTCCACCCTGCTGCGCCTGATCCTGGGGCTGGACGACGCCTACGAAGGCGCCATCACCCTGGGCGGCCAGCCCGTGCGCGGCACCAGCCCGGAACGCGGCATCGTGTTCCAGGACCATCGCCTGTTCCCGTGGCTGAACGTGGCGCAGAACATCGGCGTGGGGCTGCGCAACGCCGACCTGCCTGCCGCCGAGAAACGCGACCGCGTGGCCGAGCACATCGCCCTGGTCGGACTGGAAGGCTTCGAGCAGTCGTATCCGCACCAGATCTCGGGCGGCATGGCACAACGCGTGGCCATCGCCCGCGGCCTGGTCAACCGGCCGCGCGTGCTGCTGCTCGACGAGCCCTTTGGCGCGCTGGACGCGCTGACCCGCGCCCGCCTGCAGACCGAACTGCAGCGCATCTGGCAGAAAGAACGCATCACCATGATCCTGGTGACCCACGACGTGGAAGAAGCCGTCTACCTGGGCGACCGGGTGGTGATCATGCAGCCGCGCCCGGGGCGCATCCGCCGCATTGTGGACGTGCCGCTGCCGCACGCCCGCAACCGCAGCGACCCGCGCTTCATCCGGCTGCGCGACGACGTGCTGTCCGATTTCCTGGAGCCCGACGGCGCGCCCGCCGATGCCAGCCCGCCGCTGGGCGCGGATGCCGGCAGCGGCGTCCCCGCCCTGCCTTCCCTGGCGTCGCTGCGCATGGCCTGGTAGCGCCGGCGCCCTCATCTGCCTTGCCATCGGCATCGCCCGCGATCCTCGGATGTCCCTGCCCGCGGATCGCCTTTCCCATCCTCTTGGAGCCTGCCCCCCATGTCCCGCCCTTCCCGCCAGATCAAGCTCGGCGCCTTCCTGATGCAGACCGGCCATCACATCGCCGCCTGGCGCCACCCCGATGCGCAGGCCGACGCACCCGTCAATTTCCGCCATTACGCCGACCTGGCCCGCCGCGCCGAGGCCGCCAAGTTCGACGCGGTGTTCCTGGCCGACTCGGTCGGCGTGCGCAATACCGACCTGCCGTCGCTGTCGCGCACGGCCCGCAGCGACCATTTCGAGCCCCTGACGCTGCTGTCCGCGCTGGCCGCCGTCACCGAGAAGATCGGCCTGATCGCCACCGTCTCCACCACCTACAACGAGCCCTATCACGTGGCGCGCAAGTTCGCGTCGCTGGACCACATCAGCGGCGGCCGCTCGGGCTGGAACCTGGTCACCTCCAGCGGCCAGGGCGAGGCGCAGAATTTCAACCTGGATGAACACGTCGAACACGCCCGCCGCTACGCCCGCGCCGCCGAGTTCCACGACGTGGTGCTGGGCCTGTGGGACAGCTGGGAAGACGACGCCTTTCTGCGCGACAAGGCCAGCGGCCAGTATTTCGATCCGGAAAAGCTGCATCCGCTGAACCACCGCGGCGAGCATTTCTCGGTGCGCGGGCCGCTGAACGTGTCGCGCTCGCCGCAAGGCCGGCCGGTGGTGGTGCAGGCCGGCGCGTCGCCCGCTGGCCGCGACCTGGCCGCGCGCACCGCCGAGGTGATCTTCGTAGCGCACCAGACCTTCGACGAGGCCCAGGCCTTCTATCGCGACATCAAGGGCCGCGCCACGGCCTACGGCCGCGATCCCGACGGCATCAAGGTCATGCCCGGCATCTTCCCCGTCATCGGCCGCACCCAGGCCGAAGCCGAAGCGAAGTTCGCCCGCCTGCAAGACCTGATCCACCCCGTGGTCGGCGTGCAACTGCTGTCCAATATGATCGGCGGCTTCGACCTGTCGCGCTACCCGGTGGACGGGCCGCTGCCCGAGATCCCCGAAACCAACGGCGGCAAGAGCCGCCAGCAACTGTTGATCGACCTGGCTCGCCGCGACGGCCTGACGATCCGCCAGCTGTACCTGCGCATCGCCGGGGCCCGCGGCCACCAACAGGTGGTCGGCACGCCGCAAAGCGTGGCGGATCAGTTGCAGCAATGGTTCGAGGAAGATGGCGCCGACGGCTTCAACATTATGTCGCCATGGCTGCCGGGCGGGCTTGACGACTTCATTGAACTGGCGCTGCCCGAATTGCGTCGACGCGGGCTGTTTCGCACGGAATATGAAGGCAATACGCTGCGCCAGAACCTGGGGCTGACGCGGCCGGCGCATCGAGTGCAAGGACGGACGACGGCCCAGCCGCTCCCGCAAGAGGCCCACGCCGCCGTCTGACGCGGCGAGGATCAAGCTGGCGGTGGGCGCGCGGTGCGGGGCGGGTGTGGGTAGTGGCGATATCAACGCCGCTCATAGCAGATAGGCTGTTTTTCATATTGATGAATGCGCGCGGCCGGTTCATCATGGCGCTCGGCCCGCCCGGGCCGCCGTCACCGATCTCGCCACCGCCATGACCGACAGACCCCTGGCCATCCTGCAAATGGGCCGTCCGCCCGAAGACCTGCGCGCCACGCATGGCGAACAGGCCGACTGGGTCACGGCCGCGCTGGCCGGCATCGACGTGCCGTTGACGGTCGTGTATCCCGCCGACAGCGATGCCCTGCCCGACCCCGCCCGCCTGCGCGGCGCCGTGCTGACGGGGTCGTGGGCCATGGTCACCGATCGCGAACCGTGGAGCGAGCGCACCGCGCAATGGCTGCGCGATGCGCTCCGAGCGCAATTGCCGCTACTGGGCATCTGCTACGGCCACCAGTTGATGGCCCATGCCTTTGGCGGCGTGGTCGGCTACCACCCGCAAGGCCGCGAAATCGGACTGCACACCGTACAACGCGTACCGGCCTCGGCGGACGATCCCCTGTTGACCGGTCTGCCCGACCGCTTTGCCGCTAACCTGACCCACGAACAAAGTGTGCTGCAACCGCCCGCGCCGGCGGTCGTGCTGGCCGGCACCGCGCACGATCCGCACCAGATCCTGCGCTACGGCCCGCAAGCGCTGTCGGTGCAGTTCCATCCCGAATTCACGCCAGCCGTCATGGATGCCTGCCTTGCCCGGCGCCAGGATGTCTTTGCCGGCGAAGGCCACGACGTCGCCGCCTTGCGCGCCGCCCTGGCGCCCACCCCGCACGCCCGACAGATCCTGCGTGGTTTCGCCACGGCTTGCGCCCGATGATGGGCGGGCCGCGAGCAACGCCTGGCCGCGAACGCGCGTCGGCGCTCCCCTCCGCTTTTCCTGTCCGGGCCTTCCCATGACGTACCTGCTGTGGTCCCTGCCTGCGCTGATCGTCATCGGCGCCATCGCGAGCGGCCGCTTCAATACCACCCTGGCCGCCGTGCTGGGGCTGCTGGCCGCCGGGCCCGTGGCGCTGTTCGCAGCCCCGGGCGCTTTCGGCGCAGGCCAACTGGGCCATGCGCTGGCGCGTGGGCTGTGGATCGGCGGCATCATCACGCCTTATATCCTGGGCGGCCTGCTGTTTTGGCAAATGGCATCCCGCGCCACGTCGGCGCACCGCGCAGACGCCATGCCGGCCGCCGATCTGCCGACACGCCGCCGCCTGCTGTTCTTCGCCTGCTTCCTGGTCGGCCCGTTCGCCGAGGCGGCCACCGGTTTTGGCGTCGGCATGCTGGGCACGGTGCTGCTGATCCGGCCGCTCGGCTTCAAGCCGCGTGAACTGATGGTGTTCGCCCTGCTCAGCCAGACGCTGATTCCCTGGGGCGCCATGGGCAGCGGCACGCTGCTGGCCTCGGCCTATGCTCGCGTGCCGCCGGCGCAACTGGCCTTGTACGGCATGGTGCCGGTGGCCCTGTTGATGATTGTCTGGATGACGCTGTTCTGGTTCACCGCGCGCCGGGCAGGTCTGCCCGCCCCGGCCGCCGAGCGCGGACGCGAAGCGCTCTGGATGCTGGCCAGCCTGGCGCTGCTGACCGCTGCCACGGCCCTGCTCGGCCCGGAAACCGCGCTGCTGGCCGCCTACGGCCCGCTGATCGTGCTGCGTTTCGTGCTGGATCGCCGCCCCGGCCGGGTCCAGATGCAAGACGCCGCGCGCGGCGCGCTACCCTACATTCTGCTCATCGCCTGCCTGGTCGCGACCCGCCTTGCGCCCAGTCTGAACCAGGGCCTGGCGGGCCTGGCCCGTTTCAGCCCCTACCCCGACCTGCCGAGCTGGACCCCGTTCCTGCACGCCGGCAGTTGGCTCATCGGCGGCGCGCTGCTGATGGCAGCCGTGCGTCGCCAGCCCGGGCTGCTGGGCACCAACGCGCGCCACGCCTGGACCACCGGAAAACACGCGGTGATGTCGGTGTTCCTGTTCGCGATGATGGCCGAAGTGCTGGCCGGCGCCGGCATCTCGCAGGCCTTCGCCGACGGTCTGTTCCGCACCATGCAGGACTGGACCTTGCTGATGACGCCGCTCATGGCCGGCGCCTTCGGCATCCTGGCCAACAGCGGTAATGCCCCGAACAGCCTGTTCATGCCGTCGCAGCTGTCGCTGGCGCTGCATGCCGGGCTGAGCGTGCCCGCCGCCGCCGCGCTGCTGCACGTGTCCGGCACCTCGATGGGGTTTTTCTCGCCGATACGCATGTCCATTGCCGCAGGCCTGGCCCATGGCCGGGGACAGGAGCGCGCGGTCTATGCGCAGTTGCTGCCGTTCGCGCTGGCCGCCTTTGCGATCTTGCTGGCGCTGGCCGTGCTGCTGGTGCTGGCCGGATAGCGCGCGGCGGCAAGCCGCAGGGCGGCAGCCCTGCGACGTCCCGCTGCGTCCTACAACGGCGACATTAGTCCCAGAAAACCCACGGCCGTCAGCACCGCTGCTCCCAGGACCAGCTCCACGATCGTATTGCGGTGAATGGCCTGCAAGGCATCCGCCCGCTGCGTGCCGATGCGCGGAATCCAGCGGTAGCGGTTCACGACCGCCAGGCCGGTCATGACCAGCGCCAGCGCGATCTTCACGGCCAGCAGGCGTTGATAGTCCGAGCCGGGGTCCACGCTGCCGGCGCCCAGGATCAAGAGCGCATTGCCGATACCCGTCAACAGCAGCATCGCCACGGCGACGTGCCCCCAGGTGGAAAAGCGCAGCAGCGCGCGCGTCGCCTCGGCGCGCCTGCCTGGAAGCCGCCACGCCGCCAGCCACAGCAGGAACACCGGCAATGACCCCAGCCAGAAGGCCGCGGACAGGCCATGCAGGTAATCATTGAGCGCGTGCGCTACGCCCAGCCCGCCCTCGTGCATGGCCGCATGGCCGCTGAAACTCAAAGGCGCCAGGGCCAGCGCCGCCACCCCGGCCAGCACCCAGGGGCGGCCGGGTGGCACGGCCACCACCACCGCCAGCGCCAGCATCGCGCCCAGCACACGCGGCATCCACGCCTGGCCGTAGCGGGTTTGCAGCGCCACCGTGCCCAGCATGTCGCCATTGCCCAGCGCGCCCCAGTCACCCGCGATGCTGACGGTCTGCAGCGGCAGCAGGCACAGCGTGGCCACCAGCCCGATCGCGGCCGCGCCGCGCAGGGTGTGCCGCAAGGCGGTTTCCGCTTCCAGCGCCAGGCGCGGCGACCCGGCCAGGGCCAGCATCGCCGCGGTTCCGAACAGCAGCGCCATCGCCGCCGCGCTCACCGCGCGGCACAGCGCGAACGCGGCGAACAGCAGGCTCATCTCAAGGCTTGACCGTGAAGGTCCATGCGCCGTCGGTCTTGTGGCCGTCCTTGGACAAGGCCTGCCACTTCACCGTGTAGGCGCCGGCCGGCAGGTCCTTGGGCACCGGCAGCACCAGCGTCTTATCGTCGCCCGGCGCGGGCGCGGCCTTGGCCGTCGCCGCCGGCTTGCCCGCGGCGTCCAGCAAGGTCAGGGACGAAAACGCGGGCTCCAATCCTTCGGAAAAACTGGCCGTCACCGAGGCCGGGGCGGCCACCACGGCTTTGTCCGCGGGCGTGGCCTGCTTCAGATGGGCGTGGGCCCAGGCGAACTGCGGGGCCAGGGCCAGCGTGGCGGCGGCGATGAGAACGGGCTTGAACATAGTGGCACTCCTGATGAAATGGCGGCGCAAAGCCGCGCATTAGGTCACGCGTAAGGGAATTGAACCGCGGGTCGCGGGCACGAATCGTGATGAAACGATCAGGCCGCGAGCGGCGGTGCGCGTGATTGCTGGGGCCGCCAATCCGGCGCGTTGCGCCACAGCGGCGTCGCTTCCCGCACGGGCGCGGGCAGCGCCGGTCCCCGCGCGGGCAAGCGCCAGGCCAGGCTGGCCGGCGCGGGCGGGCAAGCCCCGCCCAGCATGGCGCACGTCGACGCGCAGCAGTGCGGCAGCGTGCCGCCCGCCGTATCCCATCCGCCATGCCCATGGGTGGACGACCCGGCCGGCACCGCATCCAGCACCAGCATGCGCGGCCCGCTGGCCGTGCACAGGACGACGGCGGCGCCCTGCCCGCCGATTGCGGGCGCGGCGACCAAGGCCGCCGACGCCACCAGGGATTGAAAAACCAGCAGCACCGCCGTCAGCCACGCCACCCCGCGCCGGCGGGGGGCGGCGTGGCGCATAAACGTAACAGACGGGGGCAGATGCATGGTGCCAAGGAGCTTACGACGCCCGTTGGGGCCCCCGCAACTTCAATCTGACGGGTAACAACTGTTATGCTCCCTGCTTTCAACATCAGAACGTGCAGCACACACTATGGGTCTAGAACAGCTCGCCGCCATCCGAGGACTGCTTTTCAAGCAGGATCCCGAAGTAACGGCTTCCCCCAAACCTGCGCGCCCCGCCGCCGCCAAAGGCGACGGCAAGCGCGATGAAAAGCGCGGCGGCAACCGGAACGGCAAGCGTGAAGGACAGCGCGACGGGCAGCAGGCTGGCCAGCGTCAGGCGCCGCGTGAAAAACGCGAGACCGACGTCGACCCGGTCCTGATCGCCATTTCGCGGCTGCAACGCCAGTTCCCCAAGGCCTTCCCCAAGAAACCGGCCGCCAAGGTGCCGCTCAAGCTGGGCGTGCTGGAAGACCTGCAGCAGCACGCCAAGGCCTTGCAGCTGACCGCCGATGAAATCAAGGTGGCCGTCAAGACCTGGTGCGATGGCCGCCGCTACTGGGACAGCATGGTCGAAGCCGCCCCGCGCGTCGACCTGAACGGCGAACCTGCCGGCGCCGTCACCGCCAACGAAGCGCAGCACGCCAAGCGTATGGCCTCGCGCCGTCATGCCAAGGGCGCCGCCGCCCGCGGCAAGGGCAACGCCAACAAGGCCAAGCCGCAAGCCGATGCTACGGCAGCCGCAGCACCGGCTGCCGCAGCATCGACTGCCGGCGCGGCGGCTGAGGCCGCCGCCGCCGAGGCCAGCGTCCAGCCGGTCCAGGCTCACCCCGCGCCCGTGGCCGACGGCGCCGCCAAGCCGGTGCAGGCCGCCGCTCCGGTGGAAACACCTGCGGCAACCCCTGCGGACAAGCCCGCCGCGGACTGACCCCCGGCAAACAAGAAAGAACCATGGACCGCGCAGCGCCTTGCCAGGCGCGGCGCGGTCCATTTTTTTCTGCGAAGCCTGGTGGCAGTGCCTAATCCAACCTGATATCCGCGCTGGCCACCACCTTGGCCCAGCGCGCCCGCTCGCTGCTGAAAAATTGCGCCAATTCCGCCGGATTGCGCACCACGATCTCGGCGCCCTGCTCGTTCAGTTGCGACTTCACGTCCGGTTGGTTGACGATCTGGCCCATCAGCGTGGCCAACAGATTCGCGGTCTTGTCCGTGGCCGTCACCGGCGCCATCACGCCCTGCCAGGTACCGGATTCAAAGCCGGCCACGCCCTGCTCGGAAATGGTCGGAATGTCGGCCACCAGCTGCATGCGTTCTTTCTTGGAAATCGCAATCGCGCGCAGCTTGCCGCCCTTGATGTGCGGCAGCGTTGCCAGCAGACCGTTCATGATGACTTGTGTCTGCCCGCCGATGGTGTCGGTCACCGCCTGCGAACCGCCCTTGTACGGCACGTATTCCCACTGCGCGCCGGTCGCCTGCTGCACGGCCACCGCGGCCAGATGCGGCGCGCTGCCGATGGCGGTTACCGCAAAGTTCAGGCGCTGCTTCTTGGACAGCGCCACCAGCTCGGGCACGGTCTTGGCCGGCACGTCCGGATGCACGGCCAGCACATGCGGCGAATACGCCAGCATGCCGACCGATCGCAGGTCCTTGGATGGATCGAACGACAGCTTGGTGTAGACCGACGGGCTGATCGCCAGCGCGCCCACGTCGCACAGCAGCACGGTGTGGCCCTCTTGCGCCGATTGCACCACGATGCCCGCGCCCAGGTTGCCGTTCGCGCCCGGCTTGTTCTCCACCACAACGGTCTGTTTCAGGGCCTCGGCCAACCGCGGGGCGATGACCCGAGCGATGATGTCCGACGAGCCGCCGGGCGGGTATGGCACCACGATGCGCACCGGCCGCGTGGGCCAGGCGTCGGCCTGAGCCCAGGCGGGCGTGATCCGTGCCAGGCCGAGCGCGGCAGCGCCGGCCAGCAGATGCCTTCTGTTTGAATCCATGTTGTCTCCGTTGTCGTTGTAGATAAAGGCCCGGGCCTCATCGGGCCGGTGCCGGGTGGTATCAGGGTGGCCTGCGGGCGACCCCGCTGAAAGCGAGCCGGTTCACCAAGAACCGGGCTGAGCGCGAGCCGCTGGGTTGACGCATCACGTCACCGGCCCCGGGTTGAACAGCGCCAGCGCGTTGTGCAGCTTGAGTTTTTCCGCACAGGTCTGGCGGCGGCCGCTGGCCACGTCCAGCATCAGGCGGAACAGTTCCCAGCCCACGTCTTCGATGCTGGCCTGGCCCGTGGCGATGCGGCCGGCGTCCACGTCCATCAGGTCGTGCCAGCGCCGCGCCAGGTCGCTGCGCGTGGCGACCTTGATCACCGGCACCTGCGCCAGCCCATAGGGCGTGCCGCGGCCGGTGGTGAATATGTGCAGGTTCATGCCCGCGGCCAGTTGCAGCGTGCCGCAGATGAAATCGCTGGCCGGCGTGGCCGCGAAGATCAGGCCCTTGCGCGTCAGCCGGTCGCCCGGCGACAGCACGCCGTCGATATTGGACGAACCGGATTTCACGATCGAGCCCATCGCCTTTTCGACAATGTTGGACAGGCCGCCCTTCTTATTGCCCGGGCTGGTGTTGGCGCTGCGGTCGGCGTGGCCGCGTTGCAGGTAATCGTCGTACCAGGCCATCTCGCGCACCAGCGCGTCCGCCACTTCCGGCGTGGCCGCGCGCGCGGTCAGCTGGTCGATGCCGTCGCGCACTTCGGTGTTTTCCGAGAACATCACGGTGGCGCCCGCGCGCACCAACAGGTCGGCCGCAAAGCCCACGGCCGGGTTCGCCGTCACCCCCGAAAACGCATCGCTGCCGCCGCACTGCACGCCCACCACCAGCTCGGACGCCGAACAGGTTTCGCGGCGGCGCTGGTTCAGTTTTTCCAGGTGCCGTTCGGCGGTGCGCATGATGTTGTCGATCATGGATTCAAAACCCACGTGCTCGTCGTCCTGCAGCACGATGGTGTCCACGTCGCCTTCGCCCGCCATGCCCTGGCCCGCCCGGATCGGAATCGCGCCGGGCGCCAGCAGGCGTTCGGGCTGCAGCTTTTCGCAGCCCAGGCTGACCACCATCGTGGCGCCGCCGAAATTCGGATTGCGGGCAATGTTGTGCAGCGTGCGCACCGGAATCGCCGCGCCCGGCGCGTCGATCGCCACGCCGCAGCCGTAGGTGTGTTCCAGCCCCACCACCTGGTCCACATTGGGGTAGCGCGGCAGCAACTCGCGCCGGATGCGCGCCACCGCATGTTCCACCACGCCCTGCACGCACTGCACCGTGGTGCTGATGGCCAGGATATTGCGCGTGCCTACCGTGCCGTCGGCATTACGGTAACCCTGGAACGTATAGCCTTCCAGTGGCGGCAGCGGCGCGATCCGGCGCGTGCCCACCGGCAGGTCCTGCAGCGTGCGCGCGGCGGGCATGGTGGTGACGCGTTCGTTGACCCAACTGCCGCGCGGCAAGGCCTGTGCCGCATAGCCCACCACTACGTTGTAGCGCCGCACCGCGTCGCCCTGCGCCAGGTCCCGCAGCGCCACCTTGTGCCCCTGAGGCACCGCCTCGGCCAGCGTCAGGCCGTCCGGCAACGCGGTGCCCGCCGGCAAACCGCCGTCGTTGGCCACGATGGCAACGTTGTCCTGGGGATGGATCTGGATAAGCACGGGCGCTTGGCCTGCCGCGAGCTGCATTCGGGTCTCCTGATTGTTGTCGGCACCGGCTACCTCGGCTTCCGGTACGTTATCGTACAACTAACAGAATAGCTGCTGTCGATTACTTCGAAGAATTGCGGATTTCCCCAGGTTGGTCTTGCCCGTCATAGGGAAATTCGCCTTGAAGCCAAAAAAATCATGTTGTACGATGACATACCTATTCATCACGACGAACTCGGCAAACCACCCGCCGCCGCGTCGCCAGCCTCACAGGAACCCCCGCCCATGACCACGCCGCAGGAACTCAAGGAAATCGTCTCGGAAGGCCTACTCTCCTTCCCCGTCACCGATTTCGACCGGAATGGCGACTTCAACGCCAAGACCTACGCCCAGCGCCTGGAATGGCTGGCGCCCTACGGCGCCACCGCCCTGTTCGCGGCAGGCGGCACCGGCGAGTTCTTCTCCTTGGCCCCTACCGAGTACGCCGACGTCATCCGCACCGCCGTCAACACCTGCGCAGGCAAGGTGCCGATCCTGGCCGGCGCGGGCGGCCCCACCCGCGTGGCCATCGCCTATGCGCAGGAAGCCGAACGCCTGGGCGCCAAGGGCGTGCTGCTCTTGCCGCACTACCTGACCGAGGCCTCGCAACAAGGCATCCTCGATCACGTCGAACAGGTCTGCAAATCGGTCAAGATCGGCGTCATCGTCTACAACCGCGCCCAATCGCGCCTGTCGGCCGACAGCCTGGCCGTGCTGGCCGACCGCTGCCCCAACTTGGTCGGCTTCAAGGACGGTATCGGCGACATCGAAGCCATGGTGCGCATCCGCCGCAAAATGGGCGACCGCTTCTCGTACCTGGGCGGCCTGCCCACGGCCGAGGTCTATGCCGCCGCCTACAAGGCGCTGGGCGTGCCGGTGTATTCGTCGGCCGTCTTCAACTTCGTGCCCAAGACCGCGATGGACTTCTATCGCGCCGTCGCCGCGCATGACCACGACACCACCAACCGCCTGCTCGACGAGTTCTTCCTGCCCTATCTGGAAATCCGCAACCGCTGCGCCGGCTACGCCGTCAGCATCGTCAAGGCCGGCGCCAAGCTGGTCGGCCACGACGCCGGCCCGGTCCGCGCGCCGCTGACCGACCTGCTGCCCGCCGAACTCGAAGCGCTCGACGCCCTGATCCGCAAGCTTGGGCCTCAATAAGCCCGCCTTGCAGCAACGCCTGCCCGCCCCCGCATCGGGGGCGTTTTCATTCGGAGAATCACGCATGACTTTGACCGGCAACATGTTGATCGGCGCCAGCGCCGTCAAGGGCTCCGGCGCCCCGCAACGCGCGATCAATCCCGCCAATGGCCACCCCCTGGAGCCGGGCTTTCCCGCCGGCACCGCCCAGGACGTGGCGCGCGCCGCAGACCTGGCCCAGGCCGCCTTCGACCCCTACCGCGCCGCGCCCTTGGAAACCCGCGCCCAGTTCCTGGAAAGCATCGCCGACGGCATCCTGCAGCTTGGCGACGCGCTGATCGAACGCACTCATCTGGAAACCGGCCTGCCCCTGGCCCGCCTGCAAGGCGAACGCGGCCGCACCGTCGGCCAGTTGCGCCTGTTCGCCCGCGTGGTGCGCGACGGCTATTTCCTGGATGCCACCGTCGACCCCGCCCAGCCCGAGCGCCAACCGCTGCCACGCGCCGACCTGCGCCTGGCCAACGTGCCGCTCGGCCCCGTGGCCGTGTTCGGCGCCAGCAACTTCCCGCTGGCGTTCTCCGTTGCCGGCGGCGACACCGCATCGGCGCTCGCCGCCGGTTGCCCGGTCATCGTCAAGGCGCACAACGCTCACCCAGGCACCTCGGAAATGGTCGGCCGCGTGATCCAGCAGGCCGTGGCCAAGCATGGCCTGCCGGAAGGCACATTCTCGCTGCTGTTCGGCGCCGGCAACGAAATCGGCACCGCGCTGGCCACTCACCCGGCCATCAAGGCCGTCGGCTTCACCGGCTCGCGCCGCGGCGGCCTGGCCCTGGTCGCGGCCGCCAACGCCCGCCCCGTGCCGATTCCCGTCTACGCCGAGATGTCCAGCATCAACCCCGTGTTTCTCCTGCCCGCCGCCCTGGAAGCGCGCGCCGAAGCCATCGCGAAGGGCTTTGTCGACTCGCTGGTCATGGGCGTGGGCCAGTTCTGCACCAACCCCGGGCTGGTCATCGGCATCGAAGGCCCGGCGCTGGAACGCTTCCGCCAGGCCGCCGCCCAGGCGGTGCAGGCCAAGGGCGCGGCCACCATGCTGACTCCCGGCATCTTCTCGGCCTACACGCAGGGCGAGCAGGCCCTGGCCGGCCACGCCAGCGTCGCCACGCTGGGCCGCGGCGAAGCCTCCAAACCCGCCGCCAATGCCGCCGGCCCCGCCGTCTTCGGCACCGATGCCGCCCGCTTCCTGGCTTCGCCCGAATTGGAGGCCGAAGTTTTCGGCCCCGCGTCGCTGGTCGTCGCCTGCCGCGACGCAGCCGAAATGCGCGACGTTGCCGAGCATCTGGAAGGCCAGTTGACCGCCACGCTATTCGTTGACGACGCCGACACCGATATGGCGCGTAGCCTGTTGCCCGTGCTGGAACGCAAGGCCGGCCGCATCCTGGCCAACGGCTACCCCACCGGCGTCGAAGTCAGCCACGCCATGGTCCACGGCGGCCCCTTCCCGGCCACGTCCAACCCCGCATCGACCTCGGTTGGCGCCACCGCCATCCGCCGCTTCCTGCGCCCGGTCTGCTACCAGGACCTGCCCGACGCGCTGCTGCCCGACGGTATCAAGCGGGCCAACCCGCTGGGTCTGCCGCGCATGACGGACGGCGTCCTGGCCGTCTGAGCTGTCTCGCGTTCAGTCAAGGCGGGCGGCGCAATTGAGTGGTAAATTGGCGCCCCTTCTCCGGGGCGTCCTCCCTCAATCCGGACTTGCGCGACACAACAGGGCCATCTGCAAGATGAAAACAAGAACGCTGTTCATCACCGCGCTGGGATTGCTGGCGGCAAGCCACGCCGCGCCCTCCTTGGCGGAAAACCTCAACGGCAAGCATCTCTTCCAGCAGCGCTGCGCCATGTGCCACGGCGCGGACATCAAGGGAACCGGCCCCTTGGCCAGGAAAAGCAATCCACCCACGCCTGACCTGACCACCTCCGCCTTCAAGAAGCGGCTGATCGATTATCCGGGCGTGATCGTGTCGTCGGTCATCCTGCGCCCCAACGGCGACCTGATTCCCAAGACGCTGCGCGAGAACAATGTGAAAGTCCCGCCGCACGCCTGGACGGTGAAGGACTTTCGCGATCTGAACGAATACATGACCGGCGTGATCGCAAAGAGCCGCTGATCCGGGTACGCAAGCCACCGCCGGCCGCATGGCCACGTTTACGGCGAAGCTGTCGTCCCATGTCGACAGGCACCGGTACACTGCGTCTCGTGAACCTCTCCCTGAGCGTCGGACCACCATGGAAATCACCCCTGTCGACTACCGCGAAAAGTATGCCTTCCAACCCGTCGATACGCTCAGCCACCGCCGGCTGTCGGGGACCGTCTCGCTGCGCGACGTCCTGGCCTGCCTGGACGAATTGCGGCTGAAAGACCGCGATCACCGCTATTTCTGCACGCTCGACGACATCAACCAGTGTTGCTACACCAGCGGCCACGCCGGCAACGACGACCGTCTGGAGGTGGACTACGGCGATACCGACTTCGATGACCCGGAATCGGTTCATGCTTTCGAGGTGCGCCGGGCCGCCCACGTCGCCGCACAGTTGCAAGACCCGGCCCTGCGCCTGTCCTGGGAGGACGTGTGCGGCACGCTGGCGACCAGCCAGGAGGACATCGACGTCCTGGTCGAGACCAACCGTGATCCGGACCGGGTACTCGACACGGTGGTCTACATCCAGCGCGTGGCGGTGCCGCGCGACGACCTGGCGATCGCCGGCCTGCCGAACGGCTACTTTTCCTGCGACTGGGATGTGTTTCAGAACCATGCGGTGATCCGGCGGATGCACGAGCGGCATGGCTACCGCTTTCTGGGGCTTGGCGCATCGTGGCTGGGCTTTGTGCGCGACGCGCCGCCGGACGCAGCGGCCGCCAAGGCGTTGGTGGCCGATCTGGCGGACCTGTATGGTTGCGCGGACGACGCCCACCAGGCCTCGTGGCGCCAACTCGCCGAGGCCGCGGCGGGCGGCAAGGTGCTGCTGCTGGGCTATACCGAGAATTTCGCGGAGTAGGCCGCTACCAGCGTCACCCGGAACACACAGCCCTGCCCCGGCGCGGATTGCAGTGACACCTTCCAGCCCTGGTGCTCGCAGATGCGCTGCACCAACGACAGGCCCAATCCCAGGTTGCCGTTGTCCGCCTGCGAGCCACGTACAAAGGGGCTGAAGATGGCTTCCTGGCGCTCGGCCGGGATGCCCGGGCCGTTGTCGGCGACCTGCAAATAATCGCTGCCTGTCTCTACCCGGACGTGCGCGCCGGGTCCCGCGTATTGAAGGGAATTGCGGATCAGGTTGGACAATACCGCGCGCAGCAACGGCGCGGGAAAGCGCGCTGCTGCCCCGGCATCCTGGCTTGCGCCCGCATCGTCCGTTTCCAGCGTCAGCGTCATCCCCCGCCGCTGCGCGACCACGTGCCAGGCCGAGACCTGCTCGCGTGCCGCGTCAAGCGCGCTTTCCCGGGCGAACTGTCCGCCCGCATCGCGGCCGCGCGCCAGCATCAGGTATGTGTCCAGCCGCGCGCCCATGTCGGCTGCCGCCGCCGCGATTCGCCGCACCCGCGCCACGCCCGCTTCATCCAGCCCCGGCTCGTCCAGCAGCAATTCACACGAGCTGGAAATCACCATCAGCGGCGTGCGCAATTCATGCCCGACATCCGCCGTGAACAGTTGCTCTCGCCGCAGCGCCTGTTCCAGCTGGTTGTACGTGGCATCGAACGCCGCGGCCAGCCGGCCGATCTCGTCGGGCGGATAGTCTTCGGCCAGGCGGGTCTGCGGCGGCTGCGCGCCGCGCGTGGTGACCTGCGCGGCAAGCCGGCCCAGAGGCCGCAGCATGCGGCGCGTGGCCAGGGTGCCCAGGACGAAGGCCAGCGCCAGGCTGGCGGCCAGGCCTGTGACGGTGGTCCAGTGCGATGCCGCCTGGTTGCGTTCGTATTCGGTGTAGTCGCGCAGCAGGATGTAGCGCTGGCCGTCCTTGTCGTCGACCATTGCGTGCCAGACGCGGCCGTTGCGTTCGATCTTGTGGAATCCCGGGCCCAGCCGCCGCAACCAGTCCGGAAACGCCGCCCCGCCGGGCTCGCCATGGAAGAAGCGGTCGGGCCGGCCCGGGTCGATGCCGGCCAGGAAGTCGCCGCGCACCCGTTCAACTGCCATGCCCATGTCGATGCGTTGCAGATGCGCTTCCAGCTGGTTCACGCTCCAGACCGACACCCAGGTCAGCAGGCCGCCGACCAGCACGGCCAGCAGCACGTAGGTCAGCAGCAGGCGCCGCGCCAAACCGCGCCGCGCGCTACGCATCGGCCATGGCCCGTAGCTGGTAGCCGATGCCGTGCACGGTGACCAGCAAGGGCGTGTCGAAAGGCTTATCGATGACGTGGCGGATCTGATGGATATGGGTGCGCAGGCTGTCGCTGTCGGGCGGCGAGTCGCGCCACAAGGCTTCTTCCAGGCGCCCGCGATGCACCACGGCCGGGCTGGCGCGCATCAGCAGCATCAATAGTTGCAGGGGCGACGGCGGCAGACGCAGGGCCTGGCCGGCGCGGGCTAGCGCCAGGGTGCGGGTGTCCAGCGTCAGGTCGCCCACGCGCAGCACGCGCGACGCGCCGGCGCCGCTGGCCCGATGCAGCAAGGCCTTGGCCCGCGCAGCCAGCTCGGCCAGGGCGAAGGGCTTGACCAGGTAGTCGTCGGCGCCCGCGTCAAAGCCGGCCAATCGGTTGTCCAATGTGTCGCGCGCCGTGACCATGATGACGGGGGTGTCGCAGGCGGCCTCGGTACGCAGGCGGCGGCACAGGTCGTAGCCGTCCAGCCGCGGCAGCATCAGGTCCAGCACGATCAGGTCAAAGCCGCCCTCGGCCGCCATGGCGTAGCCGCGCAAGCCGTCTTCGGCGCAGTCGACGATGTAGCCGCGGCGCGTGAGGTGGTGCGTGATGTTGGCCAGGATGTCGGGGTCGTCTTCGATGACAAGAACGCGCATATCGGGCAGGCTGGAAATGGAAATCAGTCTCATATTGTAAGCACCCCCCCTGCCCCGCCGCCCGCTGCACGCATGGCTGCGGCAATGCCGCCACAGCGCGAGCGCGTCTTAACGCTTTCTTGAGACGGGATGGCGGAGACTGCACGGCGATAGGAATGGTTCGCGTTACCCGCAACCCCGCGGTGGACGTGATGGCCACAGGATTTCCCATGCGTTTGAAAGCTATGTTCCCCGCCGCGCTGGCCGTCGCCGCCGCCCTGCTCTGCGCCACGCCCGGCGCCCAGGCCCGCCAGGTGACCGATTTGGCCGGCCGCACGGTCACCGTACCCGATCATCCGCAGCGCGTGCTGCTGGGCGAAGGCCGTTTCGTGTTCGCGATGGCGCTGCTGGACCGGGCCGACCCGGTGGCCCGGGTGGTGGGCTGGCAAGGCGAGCTGAAGCAGCAGGATCCCTATTCGTGGCAGCAACTGGTCAAGCGCTTTCCCAAGGCGGCCGACGTGCCGCTGATCGGCAAGACCTCGGAAGCCAGCGTCAGCCCCGAGAAGATCGTGTCGCTCAAGCCGGACGTGGCGGTGTTCAGCCTGAGCGGCCACGGCCCGGGCCGCAACAACCCGATGATCGCGTCGTTGCAGCAAGCCGGCATTCCCATCGTGTTCATCGATTTTCGCCAGCATCCGGTGCAGAACACCGTGCCCAGCCTGCGCATCCTGGGGCAGGCGCTGGACCGCCAGGACGAGGCCGAGCGCTACATCACGTTCTATGCATCGCACATGGCGCGGGTGCGCCGGATCGTGCAGCCGGTACCGCAGGCCGAACGGCCGCGCGTGTTCGTGGAAATGCTGGCCGGCGTATGGCCGGCATGCTGCCACAGTACCGGTAACGGCAGCTTTGGCGACCTGCTGGAAGCGGCCGGCGGCGTGAACGTGGCGGCGCCCGTGCTGCCGGGCGCGATCGGCGACGTCAGCATGGAATTCCTGCTGCAGGCGCAGCCGCAGGTGTACATCGCCACCGGCAGCCGCTCGGAACCCGGCCGCGCGGGCCTGCTCGCCGGCCCAGGCGCCGCGGCCGAGGAGTCCGCCGCCAGCCTGTCCGCGCTGTTGACGCGCGACGGTATCCGCGACCTGGACGCGGTCAAGCGGGGCCGCGCCTTCGGCATCTGGCACGCGTTCTACAACTCGCCCTACAACGTGGCGGCGGTGGAAGCCATGGCCAAGTGGCTGTACCCGGAACGCGCCGCCGCCCTGGACCCGCGCGCCACGCTGGACACGCTGTACCGCGACTTCCTGGACGTGGACGGCGCCGGCACCTACTGGACCGCGCCGGCGGGCCGCTAGGCACGGCCAGGCATCCATCATGTCGCTCTCCGCTATTGCCGCGGCGGCCACCGCCACCGCCCCGCCCATGGACGCCATCGCACTGCATCGCCGCACGCAGAAGCGGCGCCTGGCGCTGGCCCTGGCCTTGACGCTGGCCATCGCCATCAGCCTGCTGGCCGACATCGCCACCGGCCCCGCGGGCCTGGCGCCGGCCGACCTGGTGCGCACGCTGCTGCACCCCGATGCGGCCGATGCCGGCGCGCGCGTCATCGTCTGGCAGTTCCGCCTGCCCTACGCGCTGATGGCGTTGCTGGTGGGCGTGGCGCTGGGTCTGGGCGGTGCCGAAATGCAGACCATGCTGGACAACCCGCTGGCCAGTCCCTATACGCTGGGCGTGTCGGCGGCGGCGGCGTTTGGCGCGTCGCTGGCAATCACGCTCGACTGGCATCTGCCCGCGCTGCCGCCCGGCATGGTGGTGTCGCTGTCGGCGTTTGCCAGCACGCTGGTGTCGGTGCTGATCCTGGAACGCGTGGCGCGCTGGCGCGGCGGTTCGACGCTGGGCGTGGTGCTGTTCGGTATCGCGCTGGTGTACTCATTCCAGGCGCTGGTGATGCTGCTGCAATTCGTGGCCAGCGAAGAGGCTCTGCAAGGCATCGTGTTCTGGACCATGGGCAGCCTGGCGCGCGCCAACTGGACGACGGTGGGCGTGATGGCCGCGGCGCTGGCGCTGGCCCTGCCGTTTTCGATGCGCGACGCCTGGAAGCTGACCGCCGTGCGGCTGGGCGAGGAACGCGCGGCCAGCGTCGGCATCGACGTCAAGCGCCTGCGGCTGGTGAGCCTGCTGCGCGTCAGCGCGCTGGCGGCGCTGGCCGTGTCGTTCGTGGGCACCATCGGCTTCGTCGGGCTGGTGGCGCCGCACATCGCCCGCCTGCTGCTGGGCGAGGACCACCGCTACTACCTGCCCGGCAGCGCGCTAGCCGGCGCGCTGATCCTGTCGCTGGCGTCGGTCGCGTCCAAGACCGTGCTGCCCGGCGCGCTGATACCGGTGGGCATCGTGACCTCCCTGGTCGGCATTCCCTTTTTCCTCACCATCGTCATCCGCGCCTTGAGGCGCGCCTGACCTTTCTGTTGACTCCCGGAGACCCCTACCCATGCAACATCGCTACACGCTGGCCCTGGCTGCCCTGCTCGCCGCCGGCGCCGTCCATGCCGCCGAACCCGCCGCCACGGCCCCCGCCGCCTGCGCCATCGACGTCGAAGGCCAGCCCGGCAAGAAGTTCGAGCCCAACCACATCGTGGTGCCATCGACCTGCAAGGACTTCACGGTGCGCCTGATCCACACCGGCAAGAACAGCAAGGAAAAGGCCGGCCACAACTGGGTGCTGACCAAGACCGAGGACATCGACGCGGTGATGGTGGATGGCATCAAGGCGGGCGTGGCGCACGAGTTCCTGGCTCCGGGCGATGCGCGCGTCCTGGCCAAGACGCCGATGCTGGGCGGCGGCGAGACCGCCACGGTGACCTTCCCCGTCAGCCGCCTGGCGGCCGGCCAGTCGTACACCTTCTATTGCTCGTTTCCGGCGCACGCCCAGCACATGCGCGGCACGCTGACGCTGCAGCCCTGACGCCATGGGCATACGGGATATCGCCACGCGCACTGCGGCGGCCCGATACGGCGCGATGCTGGAGATCCACGGACTGACGGCGGGCTATGGCAGCCGGCCGGTGCTGCGCAATCTGCAGGTAAAAGCCCTGCCGGCGGCCACGCTGACGGCGCTGCTGGGGCCCAACGGCAGCGGCAAGTCCACCCTGCTCAAGACCCTGGCGGGCCTGAACCCGCTGCAAGGCGGCACGCTGCGGCTGGACGGCGCGGACTTTGCGCGCCTGCCGCCCGCGCAGCGCGCCGAGCACGCCATGTACATGCCCCAGGCCCTGCCCAAAGGCGTGCACATGACGGTGCTGGAATCGGTGCTGGTGGCGGCCCGCTCGGGCCGTCACGGCCAGACGGGCGCCGCGCTGATGACCGAGGCCATGCGCGTATTGGCCGAGCTGGGCATCGGCCCGCTCGCCAGCCGCTACCTGGATGAGCTGTCGGGCGGCCAGAAGCAGCTGGCCTCGCTGGCGCAGGCGCTGGTGCGCCGGCCGCGCCTGTTGCTGCTGGACGAACCCTTGTCCGCGCTGGACCTGAACTACCAGTTCCACGTCATGGATGTGCTACGGCGGCAAACCGCCCTGCACGGGCTGATCACCTTGGTGGTGCTGCATGACCTGAACATCGCCCTGCGCCACGCCGACCGCGCGTTGCTGCTGCATGGCGGCGCGCTGTTGGCCGAAGGCCCGCCGCAGGAGGTCGTCACGCCCGGCACGCTGCGGCGCGCCTATGGCGTGCGGGCGCGGGTGGAACGCTGCCCGCAAGGCCAGCCGCAGGTGCACGTGGACGGGCTGGCCTGAACGCGGGCCGGGCCAACGGGATCGACCGGGGCGAATGATCCAGGCGCGATGGCCTGGGCGCGATGGCCTGGGCCCGATGGCCCCTCCACCGCCCGGTATATATTCAAGGCTCCGTTGACCGCCGACACGCCAAAGGAACACCTGACGATGAGAGCCCGCCGCGCGCTGATCCTGATCCTTTCCCTGCTGGGCGCCTCGGCCGCAGCGGACACCGTGTACAACCGCGATGGCCTGGTGGTCGAGGTCAGCGCGGGCAGCCGGCAGGACTGGAACACTGGCCAGCGCCAGCATACCCGCGCCACCGCCATCACGTTCCAGGGCAAAACGCTTTGCGGTAACGACGTCACCGATCTGCTGTACCCCGACGGCAACGGGCCGCCGCGGCGCGCCTTCTATTGCCCCAACGGCGCGATGGCGCTGGACGGCGCCGGCGTGCTGGCGTTCTTCACCAGCGGCAGCGCCGATACCGTGCTGGCGCATTTGCAGGTGGTCAACGGCTCGCTGCGCGCGCAGCGCGTGGACGTCTCGAAAGACCCCGGCCGCAACAAGGTCCAGGTCACGCGCTTTCTGGACGCGCGCCTGCCCGGCTGGACCCGCGTCGAAACCGCGTGGAACGAAACCGTGCTGATCCGCCACGCGCCCCTGCAGGCCAACAACCTGGGCCCAGGCCGGCTGCTGGACATCGACGGCGACGTGGCCTACCTGGCGGTGCCGGCCGGGTCCAAGGTCATCGAGATCGAACCGACCAAGCGCGTCAAGGACGCGTATGGCTATATGCAGATCGTGCCCGCCGTGACCAAGTTCGTGCCCACGCCCACCGCGTTCCGTGTGGTGCGTCTGGCCGACGGCCGCGAGCTGGCGCGCTGGGAGGCAAAAGACACCTGCCAGCAATTGCCGGCGATGCAGTTCGACCCTGGCAGTTCAAGCGTCAGCAGCAAGATCGACGTGCCCTACGAAGACCTGCCCGCCTGGCGTGCCAAGGCCCTGCGATTCACGCCGGGCCCGCCGGGCAAGGCCACGCTGCGCATGACGCCCGGCGTGGAACTGCCGCACAAACCCCATTGCACACCGGCCTGAAAGCGGCCACGGCCCGGCTGGCCTGGTGCCGCCGGGGCCATCCCATGGCGGCCGCTCCAGCCGGCGCCTGACACTTACACCAGGAACTGCCGGTACGCCTCGTTTGCCGTCTCTTCCCAATGCGCATAACCCAGCTGCACCAGGAACCGGTCCAGCGCCGCGTCATCGGCCAGCGGCGCCTGGATGCCCACCAGCACCGAACTGAAGTCCGCCCCTTGGGCGCGGTAGTGGAACAGGCTGATGTTCCAGTTGGGCGCCATGGCCGACAGGAACGTCATCAGCGCGCCGGGACGCTCGGGAAATTCAAAGCGGAACAGCCGTTCGCCGCCCGCCAGGGGCGAACGCCCGCCCACCATATAACGGATGTGCTGCTTGGACACCTCGTTGTGGCTCAGGTCGCTGACCGCGAAACCTTGTTCCGTCAGCGCCTGCATGATCTCGGCCGCCTCGCCGCGGCGTCCGATCTGCACGCTGACGAAGATGCGGGCGGTGCGCGCATCGGCGATGCGGTAATTGAATTCGGTCACGCTGCGCTGGCCGATCACCTCGCAGAAGCGCCGAAAGCTGCCGCGTTCCTCGGGCACCGTCACCGCGAATACGGCCTCGCGCGCCTCGCCGACCTCGGCCCGGTCCGCCACGAAGCGCAGTCGGTCGAAGTTCATGTTGGCGCCTGACGTAATCGCCACCAGCCCCTGCCCCTGCGCGCCTTCGCGCTCCACATACTGCTTCAGCCCCGCCACCGCCAGCGCGCCGGCCGGCTCCAGCACGCTGCGCGTATCCAGGAACACATCCTTGATGGCCGCGCAGACCGCGTCAGTGTCAACCAACAGCACCTCGTCGAGGAATTCACGGCACAGGCGGAAAGTCTCCTCGCCCACCAGCTTGACCGCGGTACCGTCCGAGAACAGCCCCACTTCGGCCAGGTTGACCCGCTCGCCGGCCTCGATGGACTGGGCCATGGCGCAGGAATCGGCGATCTGCACGCCGATCACCTTGACCTGCGGCGCCACCGCCTTCAGGTACACCGACACGCCCGCCGCCAGGCTGCCCCCGCCGATGGGCACGAACACCGCGTCCAGGCCGCCCGGATGCTGGCGCAGGATTTCCATGCCCACGGTGCCCTGGCCGGCGATCACGTAGGGATCGTCGAATGCGGGGATGAAGGTCAGGTTCTGCTCGGCCGCCAGCGTCTGCGCATGGGCGTAGGCGTCGCTGTAGGAATCGCCCGCCAGCACCACCTGCACGGTCGGGCCGCCGTGGGCGCGTACAGCGTCCACCTTGACCTGGGGCGCGGTCTGCGGCACCACGATGGTGGCGCGCACGCCCAGTTTCGCGGCCGAAATCGCCACGCCCTGCGCGTGGTTGCCGGCCGACGCGGTGATGACGCCCCGGTCCAGCGCCACCTGCGGCGTGTTGCGCATCTTGTTGTAGGCGCCGCGCACCTTGAAGGAAAACACCGGCTGGTTGTCTTCGCGCTTGAAGTGCACGCGGTTGCCCAGACGCCGCGACAGGCCCAGGGCCGGGTCCAGCTCGGTCTCGCGGGCGATGTCGTAGACCCGCGCGGTCAGGATCTGGCGCAGGTATTCCATGGGCGCGGCATGGCCCTGGGCGAAAGTGTCGGTATCGTTGGCGGCTTGCGGTTGTTGCATGGCGGATCTCTGCGGCGGGGAAAGCAAGGCGCCCGGCAGAGGCGGCAACAAAAAACCCGCCTCGTGGGGCGGGTTCGTTTGACTGACTGCGGTCGTGCGCTAACCCACCATTCTCGGAATGATGGTAATAATCAGCGAAATGCGGACGGCGCGGGAAGTCATAGGCCGCAAGATTGCGCCAAGCCCGGAGATTTGTCAAATCCGCCATTTTGAGAATTGTCTAATGGTTCGCAGCCGCGCCTCGCCACATACTCCAGCCTCTTATGGCGGGGGTTCTGACAATGAGTCAACGGCTGTTTGGCCTTCACGTGCACGTCCATGCGCAGACCATCGGGCAAGCCGCTGTCCTGGCGCGGTCCATCGCAGACCAGGCGCAGGTGGCGCTCTATGTGGAAACCGAAGCGCAACTACGCGCGGGCTTTTCATTGCACGGCAGGCACTACCTGCTGGTGCAAGGCCACGCCGAATGGCTGGACAGGCTGTTCACGGTGCCGTGCAGCCCGTATCTGTCGGGCGTGATCGTCCTGCTTGAGCCTGGCGCCGGCACGCCGCCGCGGCTTGCCGGCATAGACAGGTGCCTGCCGTCGTCGGCCTCGCCCGACGACATCATGGCGGTCGTCAAGGCGCTGACGCCCAGCCCGCTGACGGATTGAAGGCCGCAGCAAGCGGGCACGGGAACAGCCGTCCTAGTGGGTTTCGTCTTCCGGTGGTGCACTTGGGCGCCATCAGGAACACCTGGCATTCAGCGTCCGTTTCGTTTCGATTCCAGCCAGGTCTGCGCAGTGCGCGGCAGCAGTACGGCGGCGCGATGCCGGCGCAATTCCACGGGCTCGTCGGTCGGACCGGCCAAGTCGCCGGCATTGGCCACGGTGCGCCAGATATCGCTCTTGATGGACGCGGCAAAGGTGGCGGCGGCCGTGCGGGCCGCGCCGGCCTGGTCGCCCGGCGCGATGGTCCAGCGTTCGGCGCGCAGCGAGGCGCCACTGACGGCCGCACGTAGTACCACGGCGCAATGCACGCCCGCCGGATCCTGCCGCAGCCCTACTTCGATCCGGAACGGGGCGTCCGCGCCATTGGCCGCCGCGGCAGGCAACAGGCGCACGCCGCGCTCGCTGGGCAGCCGCGCGCGCAAGGCGTCGGCCAGGTCCGCCAGGAAAGCCCGTACGCGGGGCTCGGACCGCAAGGCCGCCGGGCCGGCCGCCGGGCAGATCGCCACGTAGACGTCATCGTCGGGTTCCGGCGCGAGCGCCGCGATCCAGCGGTAGCCCTCGCCGTAGCTGGTGGCGATGAAGCGCGGCGTGCGTGCCGCATCGCCCAGCTTGGTGCGCAGGCGGTTGACCAGCAGGTCGACGCTGCGCTCCAGCGCATCGGCCTCGCCGCGCTGGGCGGCGTCCAGCAGCCGCTGGCGCGGCACGATCTGGCCCGCGTTCGCGGTCAGGACCGACAGCGCCGCGCTTTCGAGCGGGGTGAAGTGGAGTGTCTTGCCATCGTCACGGTTGGCGTAGCGGAACATCGGGTCGAACATCAGATTGCCAAACCGCATTGCTTCTTCCTCACGCCGGGGCTGTTCAACGCCCATCGTCATCCGGCGCCCCACGCTTGCCTGCTCGGCGATTACCCGCGGGCAGATGCGGAATATTAGCTAATACTTGCACACCGATGCCAGCATGTTGGCCGACTTTGGCGCCATTCGTGGGAACAAAATCCGGCAACCCAAGAGAAAACCTCACCCGACTGTCCGCCCTTCGGGCCTTTGGCGCCTATTTCCGTGCACGTCCAGCGGGGCACAGTATTACAATGTTCGGTTCGTGGCAGTCGCACCTTCCAGGCGGTCGGGCAGTTGGACCAGCAATAAAGGACGGGCGGCGCCATGTTGGGCTGGACGGAGCAGCTTTCGCCGGCCCATACGAACCCACTCTCGACAACATCTACCGGCTGACGCCGCATAGCATGTTCGGGGTTTGCGCCTAGCGCCACAGCCGAACAGATTCAAGGATCATGTCTCTTACTCCGAAGATTATCTATACCCTCACCGACGAAGCTCCGGCGCTTGCAACCCGTTCGCTGCTACCCATCGTCCAGACCTTCGCGAAGTCCGCTGGCATTACGGTCGAGACCCGCGACATCTCCCTGGCGGGCCGCATCATTGCGCTGTTCCCCGACTACCTGGACGACAGCCAGAAGCTGGGCGATGCCCTGGCCGAACTGGGCGCCCTGGCCGTCACGCCGGAAGCCAACATCATCAAGCTGCCGAACATCAGCGCCTCGATGCCCCAACTGAAGGCGGCCATCAAGGAACTGCAGGACCAAGGCTACAAGCTGCCCGATTACCCGGACGCCCCGGCCAATGACACCGAACGCGACGTCAAGGCCCGCTACGACAAAGTCAAGGGCAGCGCCGTGAACCCCGTGCTGCGTGAAGGCAACTCCGACCGCCGCGCTCCGCTGTCGGTCAAGAACTACGCCCGCAAGCATCCGCACAAGATGGGCGCCTGGACGGCTGATTCCAAGTCGCACGTGGCCCACATGGACGGCGGCGATTTCTACGGCACCGAAAAGTCGGCGCTGATATCCGACGCCGGCGACGTCAAGATCACCCTGGTGGCCGCCGACGGCACCCAGACCGTGCTCAAGGAAAAGACCCCGGTCAAGGCCGGCGAGATCATCGACGCCGCCGTGCTGTCGACCGCCAAGCTCAAGGCTTTCCTGCAGGCCCAGATCGACGACGCGCGCGCCCAGGGCGTGCTGTTCTCGGTCCACCTGAAGGCCACCATGATGAAGGTCTCCGACCCCGTCATCTTCGGCCACGTGGTGTCCGTGTTCTACAAAGACGTGCTGGCCAAGCACGCTGCCGTCCTGAAGTCGGTCGGTTTCGATCCCAACAACGGCATTGGCGACCTGTACGCCAAGATCCAATCGCTGCCCGCTGACCAGCAAGCCGCGATCACCGCCGACATCGACGCCGCCTACAAGACGCTGCCGCAGCTGGCCATGGTGAATTCCGACAAGGGCATCACCAACCTGCACGTACCCAGCGACGTCATCGTCGACGCGTCCATGCCCGCCATGATCCGCGACTCGGGCAAGATGTGGAACGCCGAAGGCAAGCTGCAAGACACCAAGGCCGTCATTCCCGACCGCAGCTACGCCGGCGTCTACCAGGCCGTCATCGAAGACTGCAAGAAGAACGGCGCCTTCAATCCGGTCACGATGGGCAGCGTGCCCAACGTCGGCCTGATGGCCCAGGCCGCCGAAGAATACGGTTCGCACAACAAGACCTTCATCGTGCCGGCCGCCGGCGCCGTCCGCGTCACCGACGCCTCGGGCAAGGTCCTGCTGGAACAAGCCGTGGAAGCCGGCGACCTCTGGCGCATGTGCCAGACCAAGGACGCCGCGATCCAGGATTGGGTCAAGCTGGCCGTCACCCGCGCCCGCGTCAGCAAGACGCCGGCCGTGTTCTGGCTGGACGAAAAGCGCGCCCACGACGCCCAGGTCATCGCCAAGGTCAAGCAATACCTGAACGACCACGACACCAACGGCCTGGACCTGCGTATCCTCGACCCGGTCGAAGCCACCAAGTTCTCGGTCAAGCGCATCCGCGAAGGCCTGGACACCATCTCGGTGACCGGCAACGTGCTGCGCGACTACCTGACCGACCTGTTCCCCATCATGGAACTGGGCACCAGCGCCAAGATGCTGTCGATCGTGCCGCTGGTCGCCGGTGGCGGCCTGTTCGAAACCGGTGCTGGCGGCTCGGCCCCCAAGCACGTCCAACAATTCCTGGAAGAAGGCTTCCTGCGCTGGGATTCGCTGGGCGAATTCATGGCCCTGGCCGCCTCGCTGGATCACCTGGGCCGCGCGTACGACAACGCCCGCGCCCAAGTGCTGGGCAGCACGCTGGACGTCGCCACCGCCAAGTTCCTGGACGAGAACAAGTCGCCTGACCGCAAGGTCGGCGGCCTGGACAACCGCGGCAGCCACTTCTACCTGGCGATGTACTGGGCCCAAGCCCTGGCTGACCAGACCGAAGACCGCGCCCTGGCCGCCCTGTTCGCACCGGCCGCGGCCGCGTTCGCGCAAGGCGAAGCCAAGATCCTGGAAGAACTGAAGGCGGCCCAAGGCAAGCCGGTCGACATCGGCGGTTACTACCAGCCGAACGAAGACAAGGCCAGCCGCGCCATGCGCCCCAGCGCCACGCTGAACCAGGTGCTGGCCAACATCGGCTAAGCGCCTGCGCGCCGGGCCATCAGGCCCAGGTGCGATAAAGCCGGCGGCCCCGTCAGGGACCGCCGGCTTTTTCATGTCCGCCAGCGCATCAATGGCGCGGGCGGCGCAGGGGCGGCCTAGGGCCTGTTCACACTAGAAGGCGCCTCGCATGAGTACCCAAATGAGTGACTATCAAGGCGCGAAGCGCAGTCGTGGCCGGCCCCCGGCGAGCATTCGCAACGCTGAGAGGCGCTCATTTGGGTACTCACCCTTCGGGCAGGCCGGTAATCGGGCGCCAGGCGTCGTTGCGCTCACCTTGCGTGGCACAGCCACGCGGCGGCGACCGCGCCTAGCCTGGCGCCCGATTACCGGCCTGTGCGAGGCGCCTTCTAGTGTGAACAGGCCCTAGCTTTGCGATGCCAGCTTGCGCGCGCGCCGCAGATGCAGCCACTGCAAGGCCACGGGAATCAAGGACAGCCCGATGATGATGACAGACACCCAGTGCAGGTTGGTTCGCACCCAGGGAATCGAGCCCAGCCAGTACCCCGCCAATATCATCGAGCCGCACCAGGCCACGCCGCCGATCACGTTGTAGGCGAAGAAGGTACGGCGCGGCATTTGCGACAGGCCGGCCACGAACGGGGCCAGCGTGCGCACGATGGGCACGAAGCGCGCGACCGTGATGGTCATGGCGCCATAGCGGGCGAAATAGGAACGTGCGCGCTCCAGGTGGCCGGGCTTGACCCAGCGGCTGTGGGCCAGCTTCTGGCCCCATCGGGACGAGGCGATGGCGTAATTGAGCGCATCGCCCGCGATGGCGGCGGCGGTGATGACCGCCAGCGAGACGATGGGGTCGATGCCAGCCAGGCCCAGGAAGGCGCCGGCGGCGAACAACAGCGAATCGCCCGGCAGGAACGGCATGACCACCAGCCCGGTTTCGATGAAGATGATGGCGGCGATGATGCAGGTGCCCAGCACCCAGTTCTGCGCCAAGAGGGCCATCAGGCCCTGCTCGCTGGTCAACCAGGCGAACATCTCGGGAATACTCATGCGGATTCGGCTTCCTGTGCGGGGGCCGGCGGCGCCGGCCTTCAAGTCTGACCCGCAGTATGCCGTAAGGCCCGTTGATATTTCATCGAATTGGCGCCGGCCGCCATCGATCCAGGGGCATGACGCGGTCGACGTCGGGCCGCGGCCCGTGACGGCCCGCGCCCGGACGTTCCCCCGGAAGCGGCGCCGCCTAGTTGTCCGCGTTCAGCCGGTCCAGCCGCAGCCGCCCGCGCTCGTCCGTCAGGCGGCACATAGCGCCGTAGGCCGCGCCCATGGCGGCCATGCCGCTGGCGCCGCACAGCAGGAACATCAGCAGGATCTGGTACTTGGCGGCGTCGATAGGGTCCATGCCGGCAATGATCTGGCCGGTCATGATGCCGGGCAGCGTGATGATGCCCGCCGCCGACATCTGGTTGATGCTGGGCACGATGCCGCGGCGCACGGACTCGCGCAGCAACGAGGCGAACGCCTGGTGCGCCGTGGCGCCCAGCGACAGCCGGGCCTCGATGGCGAGTTTTTCCCGCCGCACGCCGGACAGCACGCCGTCCAGCGCCAGGCTGGCGGCGTTGAGCACGCTGCCCAGCACGATGCCGACCAGCGCGATGGTGTAGCGGGGGTCGTACCAGGGTTCGGGCCGCAGCGCGGTGGACAGGATGAAGAGCGCGGTGATGACGGTGGTGGCGACCACGGCCATGGTGCCGACGTAGCCATTGCCGTGGCCGGTCAGGCGCGCCTTGGGGCGGGCGGCGACCTCGCGGGCCGCCAGCGCCATCATTACCGCCACGACCAGGGCGGTCAGCCAGGGCGCCGCGTGGGCGAACACGATGCGCAGGATGTGGCCCACCAGCAGCAACTGCACCACCGTACGCAGCGCGGCCCATAGCACCTGGCGCTGCAGGTTCAGCCGCAACGCGAAGGAAATGCCCGCCGACAGCACTACCAGCAGCGACGCGATGATCAGGTCGGTGGCCTGTAGTTGGATTACGTCCATTGCGGCTCCAGCCTGCCCTGCTCCATGCGCCAGCCGCGGCGGCCCATGCGCCGCGCCTGGTCCGGGTTGTGCGTGACCATCAGGATCGCCGCCCCGCCCTCCAGATAGCGGCGCAGTTCGGTTTCGACGAGTTCCGTCGCCGCCGGGTCCAGCGCCGCGGTGGGTTCGTCCAACAGCAGCGCGCGCGGCGACAGTGACAGCGCCCGCGCCAGGGCGGCGCGCTGGCGTTCTCCGGTGGAAAGTTCCTGCACCAGGGCGTCCATCTTCTCCGCGGCCAGGCCCATGCGCGCCAATAGATCGATAGCCAGCACGCGATCGGTGAAATGCGGCGCGACGCGGTCATCCCACCAGCCGGCTTCCGCCTGACAGTAGATCACCTGGCGGCGCCACTGGTAGCCGCGCATGCCGGACCGCGGCGCGCCGTCGAGTTCGATTTCCCCATGGCCGGGGTCCAGATCGGCGACCTGCCGCAACAGCAGCGATTTGCCCGACCCCGAGGGGCCGGTGATGGCGGCGCATTCGCCGGCAGCGAGGGTCAGGCTGACGGGCGACAGACGCTCGCTATAGACGCCGCGCAGCCTGAGCACGGGACGGTTATCTGACATGGCGGCAAGCATAACCCGTGGAGCCCCGTCCCTATGCGCTTCGCCACCCTGCATATGAGCGCCGCCTGCATGGCTATGGCAATGCATCGCGCCAAAAAACCATTTGCTAGAGTGTCTATATTGCAAATGAAAATCATACCTAAACAGATGTCCAATTCATGCAATACCGGCGATGGAAATGCTTTGCTGTTGCTGTGGACGGACGGGCCGCCGAGCCGGTCGCGTCCCGTTCCGCCTGATTAGCCGGCCCTGTTCCGAGTATGCCCTGCCCCGGGCATCGTCCGTGCAACGAGAGACTCCGCAAAAAGGCGTGACCACCATGAACCGTGAAATCTATGACTTTGTCGCGATCGGCCTAGGCCCCTTCAATCTCAGCCTGGCGTGCCTGTCCGCCCCGCTGCCCGGCGTGCGCGCCCTGTTCCTGGACAAGAAGCCGGGCTTCGATTGGCACCCCGGCATGCTGATCGAGGCCTCCACACTGCAGAACCCGTTCCTGGCGGACCTGGTCAGCCTGGCCGATCCGCGCAGCGAATATAGCTACTTGAACTACTGCAAGCAGACGGGCCGCATCTACTCGTACTACATGCGCGAGAACCACTACCTGACGCGCGCCGAGTACAACCGCTATTGCAAATGGGTAGCGGCGCGCCTGCCCAACCTGCGCTTCAACAGCGACGTGCAAAGCGTGCTGCACGACCCCGAGACAGACACCTACCTGGTGACCGGGCAGCACACGGTCAATGGCGAACGCTTCATGTTCCGTTGCCGCAAGCTGGTGCTGGGGCTGGGCTCGCAGCCCGTGCTGCCGGGCTGCTGCGACCGGCGCGAGGCGCCCTACATTCATAGCGCCGAATACCTGCACCACAAGGTCCAGCTGCAACGCCGCGCGTCGATCACGGTGATCGGCAGTGGCCAGAGCGCGGCCGAGGTGTTCCACGACCTGCTGCGCGACAGCGACGAGCATGACTACAGCCTGGCCTGGATCACGCGGTCGCCGCGGTTCTTCCAGATGGAGAACACCAAGCTGACGCTGGAACTGATCTCGCCGGACTACACCAATTATTTCTATGACCTGCCCGAGGCGCGCCGCCGCGAGATCCTGGCCGAGCAAAGCAGCTTGTACAAGGGCATCAACGCATCGCTGATCAACCAGATCTACGACCTGCTGGACGAGAAGATCCACAACGGCGACAGGCGCTACACGCTGCTGACCAATGCCGAACTGCGCGCCAGCCGCCATGACCGCGCCAGCGGCCGCTACCAGCTGGAATTCCGCCACGTCGATACGGGCCAGCCGTTCTCGCACGCCACCGACGGACTGGTGCTGGCCACCGGTTATGCACGCAGCATCCCGTCATGCGTCAACCCCATCCACGACCGCATCGCCTGGGCCGAGGACGGCGGCTACCGGATCGCGCGCAACTACACCATCGACCATGGCGGCAACGAGATCTTCGTGCAGAACAGCGGCCTGCTGAGCCATGGCGTCACCAACCCCGACCTGGGCTTTTGCTGCTACCGCAATTCGCAGATCCTGCGCGAACTGACGGGCCACGAGCACTACGCCATCGAACCGCGCACCGCGCTGCAGGACTTCCGTCCGCCTGCCAGCGGCGTGCTGGGCCACCGCGCGTCGCAGCCTGCGCCGGCTTGCCGCGGCGCGGTGGCGCCGGAACTGATGCCCATGCTGGACGGGCACCGGGCCGCCACGGTCTGACGCCCAGGGAGCCGCCATGATCACCATGACATCCGCCTTTCTCGGCGCCATCGACCGCCAGGCGCGCAGCTGCTACGACGAAGGCCAGGGCCTGACGCTGCGCCCGCTGGACCCGGCCAAGGACGCCGCGCTGCTGCGCCAATGGTTCTCGATGGACTACGCCCGCTTCTGGTCGATGCAGGAATTCTCCGAAGCCCAGGTGCGCGAATTCTACGAAGCGCTGTGCGACAGCGGCCACGCCGGCGCCTGGCTGGGCAGCCACGACGGCCGGCCGGCGTTCCTGGTCGAGTGCTACGACCCGGCGCACGACCAGGTCGGCGAACACTACCCCGTGCGCGCCGGCGACCTGGGCATGCACATCTTCATCGGCCCGCCGCAAGTGCGCATCCCCAATTTCAGCCGCAACGTGATGGCCTTGGTGATGCGCTTCATGTTTGACCGCCTCCAGGCCCTGCGTGTGGTGGTGGAACCCGACAGCAACAACGCCAAGATCCATGCGCTCAACCTGGCCATGGGTTTTGTCTACACCGGCCAGGCGCGCTTTCGCGAAAAGACCGCGAGCATCGCATTCTGCACCCGGCAACAGTTTGAACAGGCCCAACTCCAGGAGTCGACCGTATGAGCACCCAGCCCCACCCCGCCCAGATCGCCAGCCACCTTGCCCCCGAGGTCTGGGAAAAAGCGAACCGCCTGCTGGTCAAGAAGGCCATCTCGGAATACGCGCACGAATGGCTGCTGGAACCCGAGCGCCTGGGCCCCTCGGACACGCCGGGCTTTGACCGCTACCGCCTGGTGCTGGCCGACGGCCACGCCGAATACCAGTTCAACGCCCAGCTGATGGCCATGCGCCACTGGCGCATCCCGGCCGAGTCCATCAGCAAAACCATGGCTGGCACGCCCGCCCCGCTGGACGCGCTGCAGTTCGTGATCGAGATCCGCGACAAGCTGGGCATGCCCGAAGACCGCCTGCCGATCTACCTGGACGAAATCACCAGCACGCTGCACGGCAGCGCCTACAAGCACACCCGCGCCGCGCTGCCGTCCGCGCAACTGGCGCTGGCCGACTACCAGACCATCGAAACCTCGATGATCGAAGGCCACCCCAGCTTCGTGGCCAATAACGGTCGGCTGGGCTTCGACGCCGAGGACTACCACGTCTATGCGCCCGAATGCGCCAGCCCGATCCGCGTGATGTGGCTGGCGGTGCACAAGGACAACGCGCATTTCGCGTGCCTGTCGACCATGGACTACGACAGCCTGCTGCGGGACGAGCTGGGCGCGGACACCGTGGCCCGCTACACGCAGACGCTGCGCGACCAGGACCTGGACCCGGCCGATTATTTCTTCATGCCGTCGCATCCGTGGCAGTGGTTCAACAAGCTATCGCTGGCATTCGCGCCCTATGTGGCCACGCGCAAGATCGTGTGCCTGGGCTATGGCGACGACGCCTACCTGGCGCAGCAGTCCATCCGCACGTTCTACAACATCAGCCAGCCGGGCAAGCACTATGTGAAAACCTCGCTGTCGATCCTGAACATGGGCTTCATGCGCGGGCTGTCGCCCTATTACATGTCCGGCACACCGGCCATCAACGAATACCTGCACGGGCTGATCTCGTCGGACCCGTGGCTGCGTAAAAACGGCTTTACGATCCTGCGCGAGGCGGCGTCGCTGGGGTTCCGCAACTACTACTACGAAGCTGCCATTTCGGTGGACACGCCGTACAAGAAGATGTTCTCGGCGCTGTGGCGCGAAAACCCCATGGAACTGATCGGGCCGGAACAACGCCTGATGACCATGGCGGCGCTGCTGCACGTGGACCCCGACGGCCGCGCGCTGCTGCCGGCGCTGATCCGCGCATCCGGGCTCGATGCGGCCGCGTGGCTGGAACGCTATGTGGATGCCTACCTGACGCCGCTGGTGCATTGCTTCTACGCGCACGACCTGGTGTTCATGCCACACGGCGAAAACGTGATCCTGGTGATCGAGGATCACGTGCCGGTACGCGCCTTCATGAAGGACATCGCCGAGGAATCGTCGATCCTGAACCCGGATGCCGCGCTACCCGAGAACGCCCGCCGCCTGGCCGCCGACGTGCCCGAGGAATACAAGCTGCTGACCATCTTCGTGGATGTGTTCGAAGGCTACTTCCGCCATCTGTCGCAGGTGCTAGCCGACAGCGGCGTGATGCAGGAAGACGCGTTCTGGAAACTGGTGGCCGGCCGCGTCATCGCCTATCAGGAAGCGCATCCCGAGCAGCGCGAGAAACACCGCCAGTACGATCTGTTCGCGCCTGAGATGATCCATTCGTGCCTGAACCGCCTGCAATTGGCCAACAATCTGCAGATGGTCAACCTGGCCGACCCGATCGGCAGTTTCCAGATGGCGCCCAACCTGGCCAACCCTATCGCCCCGTACCGCCCCGCTTGGCTGGGCCAGGGCGTGGCCGACTCCGCGCGGGCGCTTGCGTGAACCGCGACCTGGACGATCTGCTGGACCTGACCGGCCGCCTGGTGCCCGGGCTGTCGGGCCAGGTCGCGCCGGCGGCGGACCCGGGCCTGCGCCCGGGCGCCGACAACGGCGCACTGATCGTGCAACTGCGCGATTGCTGGCAGCGCCGCTACCCGGAAGCCGGGCCGCACTACCTGGCCCTGCGTTGCTGGGGGCTGCTGATCTGGCAGCCCGTGTACCTGAGCGTGATCGCCGCGCACCGCAGCGCGATCGTGCCCGACCTGTCCAGCATGAGCCAGCCGGTGCCGCCGGACGGCTTCGTCATCGGCTATACGCTGGACCGCCATGAACCCTTGCGCGGCGGCCTGCTCGAACGCATGCAGGCCGCCGCCGCGCAATTGCGCAATATCTGCGCCACCTTCTACCGCGAGCTGACCCAGGTGCTGCGGCTCAGCCCGCGCGCTGCCGAGAGCATGCAGGCCGATTGCGTGCTGTACGCCCTGCTGGCCGCGCGCCAGGACGACAGCGCCGCGGCCAATGCCTGGGCCCAGGAACAGGCCGGCCGCTGGCTGGCGTTGCTGGGCATCGGCGGGCGTAGCGGCTACCTGACCTACGAGCGCGCAACGCTGCCGGTCATCGCTGTCGACCGGCAGGTCTGCTGCCACTACTTCCGCAGGCGCGACGGCGACTATTGCAGCACCTGCCCCAAATTGGATCTTGCCGAACGCATTGCCCGGATCGACGCCGAGAGCGCCGTGCCCGCCTGAAGGGCGGCCCGGGAGCCTTGCGTGACGGCACAAGGAGTCGGATATGACGGACATTGGCCGCCTGGAGCATGTGCAACAGGCGTTGAGCCCGCTGCACGTTCGGGCCTATTTCGACGAAGCCCTGTTCGCCCGCGAACAGGAACGCATATTCAAGCAATCGGCCCTGTACGTGGGCCACGAAAAAGGCGTGCCCGAGCCCGGCGACTGGCGCCGCCTGCCCAACGAGGAAGGCGGCCGCGTGCTGGTGCGCAACGCCCGCGGCGTGGAGCTGGTGTCCAACGTGTGCCGCCACCGCCAGGCGTTGATCCTGGGCGGCGAAACGGGCGCGGTGACGGGTCCGGGCAATCCGTCGGGCAACCTGTCGGCCACCGGGGGCAACATCGTGTGCCCGCTGCACCGCTGGACCTACGACAACCAAGGCCAGATCCTGGGCGCGCCGCAGTTTCCCAGCACCCCGTGCCTGAACCTGCCGCGCTTTCCGCTGAAGAACTGCCACGGCCTGCTGTTCGAAGGCCCGCGCGATCCGCAGCGCGACCTGGGCAATCTGTTCACCCGGCCCGAGTTCGATTTTTCGGACTATGTGCTGGACCACGTGGAAGTGCACCAGTGCAACTACAACTGGAAGACCTTCATCGAGGTGTACCTGGAGGACTATCACGTGGGGCCGTTCCACCCGGGCCTGGGCCGGTTTGTGACCTGCGACGACCTGAGCTGGGAATTTGGCCAGCAGTACAGCCTGCAGCGCGTGGGCGTGCACGATTCGCTGGAAAAGCCCGGCTCGGACGTATATGCCGACTGGCACGACACGCTGATGCGCTACCGCGGCGGGTCGGCGCCGGACTTCGGCGCGATCTGGGTAACGTACTTCCCCACCCACATGATCGAGCTCTATCCGCACGTGCTGGTGTTGTCCACGCTGTATCCCAAGAGCCCGCAGGAAACCATCAACATCGCCGAGTTCTATTACCCCGAGGAAATCGCGCTGTTCGAACGCGAATTCGTCGAGGCCCAGCGTGCGGCCTACATGGAGACCGCGATCGAGGACGACGAGATCGGCGAGCGCATGGATGCCGGCCGGCTGGCCCTGCTGCGCCGCGGCGTCTCGGAAAGCGGGCCATATCAATCGCCGATGGAAGACGGCATGCAACACTTCCATGAGTGGTACCGGGACGTCATGGGGGACCAGCTGGGCGACTGCGCGGCGCCTTGATATGGCGCGGCCCTATGCCGGCCGGGGCACGTCGCCCCGCGTAAAACGGTGGCGGAGCAAGGATGGGAAAGTCCCGGCAAAAATGCGAATATGTGCTATTCTCATTTGCACATTTGGCGGCGTTTCCCATGCCGCCAAGGGCTCATCCCGTAACGCGAGTGACGACCTTGAACCCATCAGCCTCCCCCGCCCAATTCACCGTCGCCGATTTCAACCGCATGGGCGACCAAAGCGGTTTCCGCTACCGCCTGCCCCAGCTGGACCGCGCGGTTCGCGGCGATCCCGAGTCCCTCTGCATCGCCGAGGGCCGCGTCGAGAAATACGCCATCCGCCCCGGCCTGACGTTGGTGCTGTCCGACGTGCGCGTGCATCAGCACTACGAAGCCACGTCGATGATGTCGCCACGCTTCTCGGCCATCGTGATGCTGCAAGGCCACGCCCAGACCCGCATAGACCGCCATGAAGACGTGCGCCTGGCCGCGCACAGCGGCGTCAGCGCGCTGTATGGCGACACCGTCGCCATGACCGGCACGCACGCCGCCGGGCAGCGGTTGCGCAGCGTCAACCTGTCGCTATCCGACCCCGACAGCGCGGGCGACGACCAGACCAGCGAAATGATCTGGAAGGCGCTGCGCTCGCCTGCCCTGCGGCTGCGCCGCTGGCAGGTGCAAGGCCATCTGTTGCAGGCCATCGAGCATCTGCTGGACTGCGCCTGGGACGGCCCGCTGCAGAACATGCTGCGCGACGGCGTGGCCATGCAGTTGCTGGCCCACGCCCTGGCCTCATTGGAAGCCGGCGCGCCGGTGGAAAGCGCGGTGTCCGAGCGCGACCGCCAATTGCTGGAGCGGGTGCGCGAACGCCTGCACAGCGCGCCCGGCGAAGAGCACACGCTGGACGACCTGGCACGGCTGGCCTGCATGAGCCCCAGCACCCTGCGCGCCAAGTTCCAGGCCACCTACCAGCGGTCGGTATTCAGCTGGCTGCGCGAGCGCCGGCTGGAAGTCGCCCGCGAACAGCTGGCCCAAGGGTGCAGCGTGCAGCAGGCGGCGCACTTCGTGGGCTACCGCCACGCCACTAATTTCGCCACGGCGTTCCGCGAACGCTACGGCATCGCGCCCAGCGAGCTGAACTGAACGGCCGGGCCGTGAGCGGGTTGCCCGGCAGCCGCCTGCCCGCCGCCGCGGCATTCGGCTCGGCATTGAACGCGTTACGGCGGCATCCATTGCACTTGCGGCGTTGTCCATTCATTGCCGGGCCCCGCGCGGGCGACCATGCGGCAGAGCTTTCCGCCCCGGGAAGCGCCAGCCATGGATGCCGTCGTGCCGCGCCCCGAAACCCCGCCTTCCTTTCCCGTCATGGTGCTGATGCTGGGCCTGCTGGCCTGCGTCGCGCCCGCCACCATCGACGCCTACCTGCCCGCCTTCGGGGCGCTGGGCCGGGAATTTTCGGTGTCGCAGGAAACCGTGCAACTGACGCTGGGCGTCTACATGGCCTGCTACGCCTCCATGCTGCTCTTGCATGGCACGCTGTCGGATTCGCTGGGCCGCCGCCGCGTCGTGCTGACCGCACTGGGCGTGTACCTGTGTGGCACGCTGATGGCGGCGCTGGCACCCAGCTTCGGCTGGCTGCTGGCCGGCCGCGCGGTGCAAGGCCTGTCGGCCGGCGCCGGCATCGTGGTGGGCCAGGCCATCATCCGCGACTGCTACGACGGGGTGCTGGCGCGCCGCGCCATGTCATACCTGATCCTGGTGTTCAACCTGTCGCCGGCGCTGGCGCCCATCATCGGCGGCTACCTGGCCGCGCACCAGGGCTGGCGCGCCGTCTTCCTGCTATTGGCCGTACTGGCCGGCGCGGCTTGGCTGCTGTGCGCGCGGCGCCTGCCCGAGACCCTGCCGCCCGCCCAGCGTCAGTTGCTGTCCTGGCGCACGCTGGGGGCCAACTACGGCCGCGTGCTCGGCGACCGGCGCTATGTGTCGCTGGGCCTGGCGTTCAGCCTGCTGTTCGCGGCTCAGGGCTTTCTGATCGGCGCGGCGCCCGATTTCATCGCCAACGTGCTGGGGCTGCCGGAAACGGATTTCGCCTACCTGTTCGTGCCGCTGGTGGTGGGCGCCATGGCAGGCGCGCTGCTGGCCGCGCGCAAGGCCGGCCAGTGGCCGGATTCGCGCATCACGCTGCTGGCCTATCTATTGATGGGCGGCAGCTGCCTGGCAAATGTGCTGTATGTGGCCGCCGCCGAAACGCCGCGCCTGCCGTGGGCGGTGCTGCTGCCCGGCGTGTTCACCTGCGGGCTGGCGATGTCGGTGCCCGCCATGACGCTGCGCATCCTGGCGCGGGTGCCCGACCTGTCCGGCACGGCGGCGTCGGTACTGGGCTTCATGCAGATGTTGACGTTCTCGGTGGTCAGCGGCTGGTGCGTGCCGCTGGTCTATGGAGAGCCGCTGTGGCTGGCCGCCGCGATGCTGGCCTGCGTGACGGCCAGCGCGGCGGGCTGGGCCTGGCTGCATCGGTGCGCCGCGCCCATGGCAAAAGCGGAGGCGGGATAGGCTGGCGGCGTTTGCCATATGGATCGCATCATCCGGCATACCCCGGCGGGCCGGTAAAAAACAATAATTCTCATTACCAAACATTTCCGCTGGAGCTCGCCCTCATGCCGTCCGTTCTGCCCTCGCCCGCCGCCCGTCCGCGCCGGGTGCGTCCTCTTGTCTACGCGATTCAGACGGCTTTGTGCTGCTCCGCCCTGACCCACCAGAACGCCGGCGCCCAGAGCGCGACGGCTCCGGCCTCGTCCTCGTCCGAAAACACCAGCGGCGTGGCCCAGTTGCCCGCGGTCACGGTCAGCGGCGCCGGCATCCTCGGCACGACCGAAGGCACCCATTCGTACAACACCGACGCGATGAGCACGGCCACGGGCCTGACCCTGTCGCCGCGCGAAACCCCGCAATCGGTCAGCGTGGTGACGCGGCAGCAGATCGAGGACCAGGGCCTGCGGGACACCGGCACGATCCTGGCCAGCGCGCCCGGCATCTCGGTCACGCGCAGCGACAGCAACCGGCTATCGTTCTCGTCGCGCGGCTTTGCAATCGACAACTTCCAGTTCGACGGCCTGAACACGCCCATCCTGAGCCAATGGAACTACGGCGCCACGGACATGGACGCGGCCATCTACGACCGGGTGGAAATCGTGCGCGGCGCCACCGGCCTGATGACCGGCTCGGGCAACCCCTCCGCGGCGGTGAACTTCATCCGCAAGAAGCCGCTGCGCGAATTCGCCCTGTCGGGCAGCGCCAGCGCCGGCAGCTGGGACTACCTGCGCGGCGACCTGGACCTGTCCGTGCCTGTCACCGAGAACGGCCGTATCCGTTCACGCTTCGTGGCCGCCTACAGCCAGGGCGACAGCTACGTGACCTTCCTGGATTCGCGCAAGCGCACCTTCTACGGCGTGATCAGCGCCGACCTGACACCGGACACCGTGCTGACAGCCGGCCTGGAATACCAGCGCAACCAGAGCAACGGCTTCGGCAGCGGCTTTCCGTTGTTCTACAGCGACGGTTCACGCACCGACTTCAACCGTTCGGTCGCCAACAACACGCCCTGGGCCCGCATCGACACCGAGACCACCACCACGTTCGTGGACCTGACGCACCGCTTCGCCAACGACTGGAAGGTGCGCGCGGCCTACAGCCACAACGACGGCGACTACCGCATGAAGCAGCTGTACCGCGGCGGCTACCCCAACCGCGCCACCGGCGCCGGCATGACCAGCTCGTTCAACAATTACGACGGCGACCGTTCGCGTGACGACATCCACCTGACGGTATCGGGTCCGTTCCAATTGCTGGGCCGCAAACACGAACTGGCGCTGGGCTGGATGAGCGTGAACGACCACAGCAACATCGGCCAATACCTGATGACCGGCGCCAAGCCCGCCATCGGCAGCTTCTTCGACTGGCGCCAAGACCATATCGCCGAACCCACATGGTCCAGCAACAAGACGCCGGCAGATGACATGCGCGTCAAGCAGACCGGCGCGTATGCCGTGGGCCGCTTTGCGCTGGCCGATCCGCTGCACCTGATCATCGGCGGGCGCTGGAGCAATTGGGAGACCAACCAGACCTACTTCGGCAGCAAGCGCGAATACAAGATCAACGACCAGTTCACGCCCTATGCCGGCCTGATCTTCGACATCAACAGCACCTACACCGCCTACGCCAGCTACACCGAGATCTTCCAGCCGCAGAACGCGCGCACGCCCAGCGGCTCGATCCTGCCGCCCATCGACGGCAAGAGCTACGAAGTGGGCCTGAAGGCCGCCTACCTGGACGGCCTGTTGAACGCCGCGGTATCGCTGTACCAGACCCGCCAGAACAATCTGGCGCAGGCCATTGCCGGCGAGTCCGTCAGCGGACTGCCGGGCACCCAGGCATATCGCGCAGCATCCGGCGCCAAGGTCGAAGGCTTCGAACTGGAAACCAACGGCCAGCTCGCGCCCGGCTGGAACATCGGCGCCAGCTACACCCATTTCACCGCCAAGGACGCCGACGGCAAGCCCATCAACACCAGCCATCCGCGCAGCCTGTTCAAGCTGTACACCACCTACCGGCTGCCGGGCGACCTGCACCGCCTGACGGTGGGCGGCGGCGTCGACTGGCAGAGCCGCATGTTCCAGTCCGCGCCCAGCCCGCGCGGCAATGTGGACGTGGAGCAAGGCAGCTACGCGCTGGTCAACCTGATGGCGCGCTTCGATTTTTCCAAGCAGGTATCGGCCACCCTGAACCTGAATAACGTCTTCGACAAGAAGTACTACGACCAGATCGGCTTTTTCAGCCAGGGCTGGTATGGCGCGCCCCGCAACGTCATGCTGACGGTGCGCGCGCAGTACTGAGGCAAGGAGCACAGCGGCACGATGCGTTTGAACCTGGTTGATACGGCGCGGATGCGCCGGAGCGCCGCGGCAATTGCCGCGGCGTTGGCGCTGGCATTTGCGTTGACGGCGTGCGATCGCGCGCCGCCCGCGCCTGCCGCGAATTCATCGTCTGGCGCGGCGTCTGCCACGGCGACCGCGCCGCCCGCAGCCGCGCCTGCGTCGTCTGCCCCGGCGTCAAGCGCCGCACCGGCCACGGCGGCGGACAGCTTTCCCGTCACGATCGACAGCGCGCTGGGCCAGGCGGTGATTCCTGCTCAGCCCAGGCGCGTGGTCACGCTGGGCCTGGGCGCGGACGACCTGGCGTTGGCGCTGGGCATGGTGCCGGTGGGCACCAGCCGGGCCGACTGGGGTGGCGACGGCGACCACTACTGGCCCTGGGTGCGCGCCGCGATCCAGGCCCACGGCCAGCCCTTGCCCGAACGCATCACCGTGTATCCCGAACTGGACATCGAAAAGATCATCGCGCTGCGGCCCGACGTGGTGCTGGCGCCTTTTTCCGGCGTCAGCCCCGAAGCCTATGCGCAACTGTCGCGGCTGGTGCCGGTGGTGGCCTATCCCGACCAGCCGTTTCTCACGCCCGTCGACACGCAGATCGACCTGATCGCCATGGCGCTGGGCAAGCGCGCCGAGGCGGGCGCGCTCAAGGCCCGCATCCACGGTGCCCTGGCGCAGGCGGCGCGCCAGTATCCCGAACTGGCCGGCAAAACCTTCGCTTACGTGCGGGCCGACCTGGGCTCGGGCAACTTCGCCGCCTATGTGGCGGGCGACCCGCGTGTGGACACGCTGAGCGCGATGGGCCTGACGCTGGCGCCGTCCGTACGCGGGCTGCGCGCCAGCGCGGGGCATTTCGCCCACTACCTGGGCTTCGAACACGCCGACGCGTTGGGCGATGCCGACATCCTGGTGTCGTGGTTCTACACCCCCGAAGAACGCGATCGCACCGCGGCCCTGCCGCTGTATGCCTCGATTCCCGCCGTGCGCCGCGGCGCTTACGTGGCGTTGAGCGATCCGGCGCTGGTCATGGCGTCTTCGTCCGGCACGCCGCTGGCCGTGGCCTGGATGCTGGACCGGCTGGCGCCGCAACTGGCGCAGGCCGCCAAGCGGGCCCAGCAAGCTAACGGGGCAGCCCCATGACGCAGGCGCCCCAACCGTCGCGCCGCTTGCGGACGCCGCTGCTGCTGGCGGCCTGTCTGCTGCTGGCCGCCGCGGCGCTGGCCAGCCTGTGGCTGGGGTCGCGCGGCTTGTCGGCCGGCGCGGTATGGCAGGCGCTGGTACGGCCGGACGACCGCTACGCCGCGCTGGTGGTCGCCTCGCGCATCCCCCGCACGCTGCTGGCCCTGTTGACCGGCGCGGCGCTGGCGGTGGCGGGCGCGCTGATCCAGGCGCTGACCCGCAACCCGCTGGCCGAACCCGGCCTGCTGGGTGTGAACGCGGGCGCGGCGGCGTCGATCGTCACGGTGGCGCTGGTGGCCGGCGGCCTGCCCGCCCATCCGTTCTGGGCCGCCCTGCCCGGCGCGCTGGGCGCCGCGGCCGCGGTCTACCTGATCGGCGCGGGCGGCCGTGGCCTGCAGCCGGTGCGGCTGATTCTGGCCGGCGCCGCCGTCAACGCCGTGCTGTTCGCCTATGTGCAGGCTGTGGCGCTGCTGCGCAGCGATATCTTCGACGCCTACCGCTTCTGGGCGGTGGGCTCGCTGGCCGGACAGAATCTGGACGCCGCGCTGCGCGCCGCGCCCTACATCGGCGCCGGCCTGCTGCTGGCGGCGGTGCTGGCCCGGCCGCTGAACCTGCTGGCCCTGGGCCACGCGCTGGCGCAGGCGCTGGGCCTGCGTGCCGGCCTGACCCGCCTGCTGGGCTTGCTGTGCGTGGCGATGCTGGCGGCGGCCGCCACGGCGGCGGCCGGCCCGATCGCATTCGTCGGCCTGGCCGTGCCGCACATCGCCCGCCGCTACGCCGGGCCGGACCTGCGCTGGCTGTTGGCCTATTGCGTGGTGCTGGGGCCGTTGCTGATGCTGGTGGCCGACATCCTGGCGCGGCTGCTGCGCGCGCCGGCGGAATTGCTGACCGGGGTGGTGGTCGCGTTCATCGGGGCGCCGTTCCTGTTGGCGGCGTTGCGCAGCCGCGGCCGGAGCCTGGTATGACGCGGCGCGCGGACCCGGCGATGACGTCGTCCGCCGCCCCGGCAACCGCCCGCCCCGCCCAGCCGTCCGTACCCATGCTGCGCGCCGGCGTCTGGCTGGCCTGGCCGCTGGCTCCGCGCGCGCTGGTCTGCGGCGGATTGCTCCTCGCGCTGGCCTGCGCCTTGCTGGTTGCAACCCTGCGCGCCGGCGACCCCGGCCTGCCCTGGGCCACGCTGTGGCGGACGCTGCAAGGCGGCGGCAGCGCGGTGGAGCAGTGGCTGGTGCACACGGTGCGCTTGCCGCGCGCCCTGTCGGCCCTGGGCGCGGGCGCGGCGCTGGGCCTGTCCGGGGCGCTGTTCCAAAGCATCACCCGCAATCCGCTGGGCAGCCCCGACGTGATCGGCCTGACCGCCGGCGCCTCGGCCGGCGCGGTGGCGGTGGCCATGGTCTGGCCCGGCCTGATGCCGGTAGCCTGGGGGGCGGCGGCGGGCGCGTTGTTGGCTACCGCGGGCGTGTGGTTCGGCTCCGGCGCCGGATTCGCCGCGCCCCAGCGCATGGTCATCGCCGGCATCGCGGTGGGCGCCATCGCCTTCGCATTCGTGCAGTACGGGCTGTCCAACCTGCGGCGCGAACAGGCCTATGTGGCGGCCACCTGGCTGAACGGCAACCTGGCCGGCAAGACCTGGCACGACGTCGCCCTGATCGGCGCGGCCTGCGCGGTGCTGCTGCCGCTGGCGTTGGCCCTGTGTGCCCGGCTGCGCCTGCTGGAAATGGGCGACGACCTGGCGCAGGCGCTGGGCGCCTCGCCGCCGCGATCCCGGCTGGCGGCCACGCTGGTGGCCGTGCTGGCCGCGGCGGCCGCGGTCACGGTGGCCGGGCCCATCGCCTTCATCGCGCTGGCCGCGCCGCAGATCGCGCGCCGCTGCGTGCGGTCCAGCGGTCCGCAGCCATTGCTGGCGGCCCTGACCGGCGCGGTGCTGCTGGCGGCGGCCGACCTGTTGACCCGCGCGGCCGGCCCCAACGGCCTGCCCGTGGGCGTCCTGACTGCCGGCATCGGCGGCGTTTATCTGGCTTTTCTGCTGGTGCTTGAATGGCGCAAGGCTTCAACATGAACGACATCGCTTCCCGCGCTCCCGCGCTGCAACTGCGGCAGGTCGGCCTGTCCTATGGCGACACCGCCGTGCTGCGCGAACTGTCGCTGGATGTCGAACCCGGCGCCTTCACGGCGGTGGTGGGGCCGAACGGCTGCGGCAAATCGACCTTGCTGCGGGTGCTGGGCGGCGCGCTGGCCCCTACCCAGGGCCAAGCCCGGCTGGACGGCCAGCCTCTGGCGGCGCTGCGCCGCAAGGCGGTGGCGCGGCGCCTGGCCTACCTGCCGCAGAACCCCGTGGCCCCGGAAATGATCAGCGTGCGCGACCTGGTGTCGCGCGGCCGCTATCCGCACCAGACCTTGCTGCGGCAATGGTCGCCGACCGATGCGCAGGCCGTCGACGCGGCCCTGGCCGACACCGACCTGGCCGACCTGGCCGACCATCCCGTGCACACGCTCTCGGGCGGCCAGCGCCAACGCGCCTGGCTGGCGCTGGTGCTGGCGCAGGACGCCGGCATCATGCTGCTGGACGAACCCACCACGTTCCTGGACATCCGCCACCAGATCGACCTGCTGGAGCTATGCGCGCGCCTGCACCGGGCCGGACGCACTCTGGTGGTGGTGCTGCATGACCTGAACCTGGCGTTCCGCTACGCCGACCGGGTGGTGATGATGCGCGCCGGCCGGATCGCGGTCCAGGGCGACGTGCGGCAAGTGGTGACCGAGGCCGCGATGCGGCAGGTGTTCGACCTGGATTGCCGGGTGCTGCCGGATCCAGAGACGGGCAGTCCGATGATCGTGCCCCGGCGCGGCGGCCGGGGCTGAAGCGGCGGGGTCAAGCGCCAGCCGCCTACGCGGCCGGCAGCCTGTCCAACTACAGCATATGCGCCAGGAACTCGCGGCTGCGCGGGTGTTGCGGCGCGCGAAAGAAGTCGGCCGACGGCGCCTCTTCGACAATGCGGCCTTCGTCCATGAAGATCACGCGATGCGCGACCTCGCGGGCAAAGCCCATTTCGTGCGTCACGACCAGCATGGTCATGTGCTCGTCGGCCAGCTGGCGCATGGTGCGCAGCACTTCGCCCGTCAGTTCGGGATCCAGCGCCGAGGTCGGTTCGTCGAACAGCATGATGTCCGGCTCCATTGCCAGCGCGCGGGCAATCGCCACGCGCTGCTTCTGGCCGCCGGACAGGCGCGTGGGATAGTTGTCGCGCTTGTTCAGCAGGCCGACCTTGCGCAGCAATTCCTCGGCCTTGGGCACAATGGCCGCGCGCGCCATGCCCTTGACGATCATGGGCGCTTCAATGATGTTCTGCAGCACGGTCATGTGCGGGAACAGGTTGAACGACTGGAACACCATGCCCATCTTGCGGCAAATGCGGCGCACATCGGCGTCGCTGGCGTACTGGCTGCGTCCGCCCGGCACGGCGCTGGCCAGGGCTTCGCCTTCGATGTCGATCGCGCCTTCGTCGATGGTTTCCAGGTGGTTCAGGCAACGCAGGAAGGTGCTCTTGCCCGAGCCGGACGGCCCGATCACCGCGACCACTTCGCCCTTGCCCAATTCCAGCGATACCTGGTCCAGCACGCGGTTGGCGCCGAACGACTTGACGATATTGCGGGCCGAGATCATGACGCGGCGCTCGCCGGCGGACGGATTACTGGTCGTATTTGGCATAGCGCTTTTCCATATGCTGGAAGAACCACGTCAACACCAGCGTCATGAGAAGGTAGAAGGCGGCCGCGACCAGGAACGGCGTGGTCGTGAAGTCGCGCTGCACGATCCCCCGCGCGGTGCGCAGGATGTCGTTGAGCGCCAGCACGTAGATCAGGGACGTGTCCTTGACCAGGGTGATGGTTTCGTTGCTCATGGGCGGCAGCACCCGCTGCACCATCTGCGGCAGGACGATGCGGCGCAGCGTCTGCAGATAGGTCATGCCCAGCACCTTGCTGCCTTCGTACTGGCCGCGATCCACCGACTGGATGCCGGCGCGGAAGATCTCGGCAAAGTACGCGGCGTAGTTCAGCGCGAATGCCACCACCGCCGCCGGGAAATCAGGCAGGCGCACGCCCACCACCGGCACGAACGGCAAGGCGAAATAGATGAACAGCATCTGCAGCATTAGCGGCGTGCCGCGCATGAGCCAGATATAGCCGTTGACCAGCCGGCTGACCAGCGTCCATTTGGAAATCCGCAGCAGCGCCAGCACCAGCCCCAGCGGAACCGCCAGGGCCAGCGTGATGAAGAACAGCGTCAGGGTCACTTTGGCGCCTTGCGCCAGCGGGCCCAGAAGGGAAATTACATAGTCCATGCGGGAGGGTTCGCGCCGTAGAACTGCAAAACGCCCGGACCGCCATGCGGCCCGGGCGTTTCAGAGGGGAATTACTTGATGATGTTGGCGCCGAACCACTGGGTGGCGATGCGGCCGGCGGTGCCGTCCTGCTTCATCGAATCCAGGGTCTTGTCCAGCTTGGCCAGCAGGTCGGTGTCGTCCTTGCGCACGCCCACGCCGTAGTCTTCGGTGCCGAAGTTCTCGTCCAGCACGCGGTATTCATTGGCGCGCTTGCTGATCAGGTAGCGGCCCACCACTTCGTCGACCACGATGGCATCCAGGCGGCCGGCGGCCAGGTCCATCAGGGCCGTGACGTTGTCGCCGAACTTCTTGACTTCCTTGATGCTGCTGGCGACCGGGTCCTTGGCGATGGCGTCGGTGGCGCTGCTGCCGTCCTGGGCGCCGACCACCTTGCCAGCCAGATCGGCCTTGACCTTCACGGGCGAGGCGTTGCCCACGATGATGATCTGGTGGTTGGCCATGTACGGAGCGGTGAAGCTGATGTTCTTCTTGCGCTCTTCGGTGATGGTCAGGCCGTTCCAGAGCACATCCACGCGCTTGCCGTTCAGTTCGGCTTCCTTGGCGCTCCAGTCGATGGGCTTGAATTCGACTTCCAGCCCCAAACGCTTGCTGGCTTCCTTGGCCATGTCGATGTCGAAACCGACGATCTGGTTGCTGGCGTCGCGGAAACCCATGGGCGGGAAGTTGTCGTCCAGGCCGACCACGACCTTGCGCGCGGCGGCGGGCGCCGGGGCGCTGGCGGTGGGCGCGTTGTCGGACGGGCCGCAAGCGGTCAGCATCGTGGTTGCGGACACGAGAAGAACAGCAGTCAGTTTTTTCATGTTTTTGGGTGCGCGACGCGCAGGAATGAAGAATGCCGGGAGGCTCGCCGTCCGGATCGACAGAAGCCGCGAGCCGGTATTTTAGCGTTCCTGGAAATATGTGTTTCAGCAGGACGACATATAGGGACAGCCGCCGGGCGCCCAGCGGCGCCCTGGGCGGCCGGACTCAGCGGGCCCGGGCCGCCATGCCTGCCTGCAGGCCGCCGGCGCAGGCCAGCGCGTCGTCCCACAACTGACGCGTCAGGGCTTCGGCGTCGATCTCCTGCGCCAGCGCGGCGGCCTCGCCCGACCACAGCAGCGAAAAATCGCCGCTGCCGGTCTTTTCGACGGCGGCGCGCAACGGGTCCACCGCGCCGGTGGCCAATGGAAACGCGGGCGCCACGGCGCTCATCGGACCCTGCTCGCGCATGAATCGCGTCAACAGCCCCCGGGCCGGACGGCCGGTATACAGATTGGTCAGGCGCGTGGCGTCGTCACGCGCTTCGCGCACCGCCTGGCGATGGATCGCCGACCGCCCTGCCTGCGGCGTGAGCAGATAGGCCGTGCCCAACTGCACCGCGGCCGCGCCCAACGCGAACGCCGCGGCAATACCCCGCCCATCGGCGATGCCGCCGGCCGCGATCACCGGCACGCTGACCGCGTCCACCACTTGCGGCAGCAAGGCATACAGCCCGGGCTGCGCACCGATGTCATCGGTCAGGAACATGCCGCGATGACCGCCCGCCTCCACCCCCTGGGCGATGATGGCGTCCACGCCGCGCGCGTCCAGCCAGCGCGCCTCTTCGACCGTGGTGGCCGACGACAGGATCCGTGCGCCGCCGCGGCGCACGCGTTCCAGCAGCGTCTCGTCCGGCAACCCGAAATGGAAGCTGACCACCGCGGGACGCAGGTCTTCGACCACCTGGCACATGGCCTCATCGAACGGCGCGCGGCCAGGGCCGCTGCCGGCGGCCGACAGGTCCAGCCCGGCCTCGCGGTAGTACGGTGCCAGCGTGTCGCGCCAGCGGGCCTGGGCAGCCTCATCCGGCACCGGCGGCGTGTGGCTGAAGAAGTTCAGGTTGAACGGCGCGTCGGTCTCGGCGCGGATGGCGCTGATCTGCTCGCGCAGGGTGTCCGCGCCGAGCGCGGCGCAAGCCAGCGAACCGAGCGCGCCGGCGCGGCACGCCGCGATGGTCAGGGAGCTGAACGAGCCGACCATCGGCGCTTGGATCAGAGGCAGCAACGAGGGAAGCGAGGTCATCTTGGCACGGATCCGGAAACAGCGACGCACCAGCATATCGCAACCGCAACACCTACCGCTGGCGCGGCACGGACCTGTCCACCGCGTGCTAGCCTTGGCCTTTCCGTCGTTGTTTTTTCAGACCCTCACATGCAATTTCGTCTCTACGACCGTCATGCGGCTCTGATCGGTATCGCAGAGGTCGGCACGGCGCCCGGTGCCTGGTTCACCGGCACGTTCGCCCCTACCGATGCCTACGCCGTCTATGCGCCCCTGTTCCTGGAGCTTGAACGGGCCGCCAACGAACAGCGGATGCCGGACACCGAGCGCCTGCAGGCCAAGGTGGCGCGCCACGGATTCTGGATTTCCGGCCCGCAGCCCTTGCACACCCGAGCCGACGTCGAGGACCTGCAGATCATGGCCGCGGGTATCTGCTTTCGGCTGCTGGGGACATCCTCCGATGATCACGCGCTGCTCGCTCGGGCACCGCACGATGTACCGCGCCTGGTCAACGAACTGCGGCTGCACTGCGCCGAACCTGCGAAGCCCGGCCAATGAGTCCCGCCATCCGCCTGGGCCCCCTGGTGTTTCCCACCGAACTGGCCGTGCTCATCGTGGCCGGCCTGGTCGGCCTGCTGGCCGCGCGGCTATTCAGCGGCAAGCGCGCCTCGGAAATCAGCACGGTACTGTGGCGGGCGCTGCTGCTGGGGCTGGTGGCCGCGCGCCTGGGCTTCATCTGGCAGACCCGCGAACACATCATGCAGGACCCGATCCAGGCGCTGGACCTGCGCGACGGCGGCTGGGCCGGCATGGCCGGGCTGGCCGTTGCCTGCGTCTATGTGGCCTATGCCGCGCTGCGGGCCCACGCGTCCCGGCCCGCCCTGCTGGGCGCGCTGACGCTGGCCGCCGCCACCTGGCTGACCGGCGGCTACCTGCTGGCGCTGACCCCGCAAGCGCAACCCGCGCTGGCGGGAGTGACGCTGCAAGGCCTGAACGGCGCCGCCGCGACGCTATCGGAATTCCAGGGCAAGCCTACGGTGGTGAACCTGTGGGCCAGTTGGTGCCCGCCTTGCCGGCGCGAGATGCCGGCCTTTGAACGCGCCCAGGCGGCCAATCCGGACGTTCACTTCGTATTTTTGAACCAAGGTGAAACGCCGGCCGCCGTCAGGCAATACCTGGACCAGCATGCGCCGTCGCTGGCCAACGCCCTGCTGGACCCGGCCGGCGACGCGTCGCGCATGATGAGCAACCGCGGGTTGCCCGCCACGCTCTTCCTGGACGCCGATGGCCGGCTGATGGATGTGCGCGTTGGCGAGCTGTCCAGCGCCACGCTGGCGCAGCGCGTGGAAGCGATCCGGCCACCCACGGCATCGCGCCCCTAACCCTTGGCCGCGTTAACGGCGGTTTTTCCAACCAGATCAGCGATCTGCGCCACCATGTCGCGGGTCAAGCGCTTGGTGCCCAGGCGCCGCAAGAGTGCCTCGCGCGCCACCGCGAACACGATGGCCTGGCCCAAGATGGCATGGGCGCGCAGGATACTGTCGCGGCTGCCGGGCGCCTCCTGCCGGATCGCGGCGACCAACGCCGTCACGGCCTCGTGCAGCGGCACGAACAAGACCACCTGGATCGCGTCGAACTTCGGGGTGGGTTGGAGTTGTTCGCGCGCCAGCAGCAGGCTGCGGGCCGCGGACGCCTCTGAGTCCAGCAATGCCGTTGTGAATGCGCGCATGAGCGCATCGAGCTGCATCGCTGCTTGGTCGACCGCCGTGGACACCACCACAGGCAATTCCAGGCGACGGGCGATGTCCTGCGCGGTCTGTTCCAGGACGGCGGCGTAGACGCCTTCCTTGCCGCCAAAATGGTACGGAATGGCGGCTTGGTTCACGCCGGCGGCTTCCGATAGCTGCCGTGTGCGCACCCCTTCCAGACCTAGCCGGCTGAACAGCGCCAGTCCGGCCTCGATCAGCCGTTCACGCGTCTCGGCCGCACGGTCGGAGGAAGGGTCTTCAATCTTCGATCTGCTCATTTCGATTTTTTTTCCATGTCGCCGGCCTACGTCTGCGCGATGCCGTGGCCGGCCTCCCCCTAGCCGTCGGCGTGCATCAGGCGGGTGGAGTTCTCGTTCAGCGCGATGCCGCCTTGTTCTCCCACGATGACCGTGCCGCCGATATTGGCTAAATGGCGTCCGAAGCCGCAATTGGGCTCGAATGCAAAGCACATGCCCGGCTGGAGGGGAAGTTCCCGCCCCACTGTCGGCAAGGATCTTAGTTGCGGATAGCGCGCGGCTTCAGGCAGCGATTCTATGCCGGGTGCGCTGCCAAAGCCTACCGGGCCGTAAGGATTGATGCTGTGCACCAATGGATGCACGTGCCATCCGCCCGACGCCAGAAGGGGCGCTTCCATGGCATCGACCAAGTCGCCGAACGTGTTGCCGGCCCGCAGCGCCACTATTCCGGCGTCGTAGCAGGCGCGGGCGACGTCCGCTGCGCGCAGAATGTGGGGATGAACCTCGCCGACAGCGACCGCGGCCTGATGCTGCGTTTCCATCAGGCCATAGAGGGCAAATATCTCCGACAGCACGATATCGCCCTCGCGCAGGATACGCGGCGATTGCGCGCGATACTGCCAAGCGGGCGGCCCCCAGCCCACATACTCGGGGCCGGAACCCAGCAAGACTTCGGCGGTGTAGCCACCCAAGGAAAAGCAGGTGGCGACAACGGCAGCCACCAGATCGGCCTCGCTCGCGCCCGGTTTGGCGGTCGCGCGTAGCGTTTCACTCATGGCCTCCCCGATCCGCGCAGCATGGCGGATCAATCCCAGTTCCTCTTCGCTCTTGACCGAGGCACGCTTGAAGAAGGCCCGGTATACCGGCAGGAATTCCGCCTTCGGCAGCGCTTGCGCCAACCCTTGCATGGTCCGCGCCGGCATCGCGCCATCGAAATAGAAGGGAGGATAAGGCTCCAGTCCGATGATGCCGATCCGGGCGCCATCCAGGCCGCATTGCGCCAGCCAGGCGCCGACATCCCTGCCGGTCTTGCCGACATGAATCTGTTCCGGCGCGATCCATTGCAGATCGCCACGCAAGGCCGCCTGGATGTGGTCGGCAATCATCAGCGACGCGAAGGTATAGACCCTGGGCGTGTCGTCGTCGATAAAGCAGACCATGGATCCGGGCCGGTCATTGCTGAAGTAGCTGTCCGGCGAGAAACCGGCGGGCGCGGCCGCTTCCCGGTCGCCGTAGACGATCAGCGCCCGCAGGCCTTCTGCCCGCATCAGCTCGCGAGCGAGATTCCAACGCCGGTCTCTTTCGGCCAGCGACAATGGCGAGGGGATAGACATGTTGCATTCCTTTGTAGTGTGTCCGGCGGCAAGATTAATTCATTCACTTGATTAAATCAAATGAATGAATCAAAGCCAAAGTCAGCCCACGGCAAGCCCACCCCCTGCTCGACCCGCGTCGTCAGTCGCAAGCGCTGCCCCACCCGCCCCGGCGCGGCAGTCAGGCGCACCACCAGCGCCGGTCCTTGCGGCAACGCCTGCACGGTGGCGATGAACCGGTCGTCTTCAGCCGTCGAGCCAGGCACGCGGGTCCAGGCCAGCAGTTCGGCCTCATCCACCACCACCGCGCGCGCCTGATCGTGGCCACAAGCAGGGCACCACAAGCGGGCCGGATACACCCGGTGCCCACAGCGCGCGCATTCGCTTACCGTGAAACTCATGCGTCCTCCCTGGCCAATACCGCCGCATTGGCGCACATGCCGTAGTGCAGTTGCACCATGCCGTAGCCGGTGGCTACGCCGTGCCTGACCCCAACCACCTGCCGCGCACCGGCCCGGCCTAGCAGTTGCCGCGCCACTTCAACCAGCCCATGCATGCCACCCGCCGTGCCAGCCTGCCCCGCCGACAGCTGCCCGCCCGCGGTGTTGACGGGCAAGGCGCGGGTCGCGATGCGGCGCGCGATGAAGCCCGGCAGGTCATCTGCCGGCGCCAGGCCCAGATCGCACAGCTGCGCCACGGCCATCGCCGGATAATCGTCGTACACGCCCACCACGTCCATGTCGTCCGGTCCCAGCCCGGCATCGGCCCACAGCGTGGCTGCGAACCCGGCAATGCCGGTGACCAGGCCGTCGCCCTCCTGCTGGTCGCCGTTGTAGCGCGCCCCGCTGGCCCGCAAGCTCACATGCACGCCGCCTGGCCGCGCCTGCAACACCAGCGCGCAGGCGCCGCTGACCACCGGCACGCAGTCCAACCGGCCCAACGGCGTCGCCACCATCGGCGCGTCCAGGTACTGCGCCAGCGTCAGCGGCTGGCGGTACGCGGCGTTGGGATTGTCGGCCGCCCAGGCGCGCTGCGCCACGCACAGCGCGCCATAGTCTTCGCGGCGCAGACCGGTCCGCGCCATCTGCCGCTGGGTCAGCATGGCGAACAGCGGATTGGGGCCGGCCGCGCCCAGCGGGCTCAGATAGTCCTGCGCGCTGCGGTTGTAGCCACGCACCAGCGCGGCAAAATCCGCGCCGGTGAAATGGTCGCCCGCCACCAGCACGATGGTGCGCGCCTGCCCGGCCAGCAAGGCCAGCCACGCGTGGCGCAGCATATTGATGGCGCTGGCGCCGCCCATCTCGTCCTGCATGCACCAGTTCAGCGACAGCCCCAGCCGCCACGCCAGGTCGATGGCGCGATCGGGCCGCAACGTGAACGAGGCCACGCCCAGGCCATCCACGTCGGCGGGCCGCAGGCCGGCATCGTCCAGCGCCCGCCGCACGGCCTGGGCGATCAACCCCGCCGTGCTGCAATCCGGCCCGGGATGGCGCAGCGCGGGCGTTTCCCCCACGCCGACAATGCCGGGGCCGCCAGCCCGCGCGCGGCTCACGCGGACTCCTGCCGCGGCGGTTCCCGCGTCAGCAGCAAGGTGACGACGGTGATGACCGCCATGCCCACCAGGAACCACGCCACGGGCGTGGCCGACTCATACTTGCGCAGCAGCGCCATGGCGATCAAGGGCGACAGGCCGCCGGCGAACACCGACGCCAGCTCGTGCCCCAGCGCCAGGCCGGTGTAGCGCACCTCGGGCGGAAACAGTTCGGCGAAGTACGCCGGCTGGGTGCCGATCATCGCGGCGTGGCACACGGTATTGCCCATGAAGAACGCCAGGAAGATCCAGAGCGGCTCCTTGGTCTGCACCAGCCAGAAAAACGGAAACGCCGCCAGCGCCAGGCCGGCCGAGCCGATCAGGTAGACCGTGCGCCGGCCGATGCGGTCCGACAAATGGCCGAACCACACCAAGGTGCCCAACTCGATAAACATGGACGCCAGCACGCCGCCCAGCATCACGTCGTTGGGAATGCCCAGGAACTTGCCGTAGGCCAGCGCAAACGCCAGGAAGATGTACGAACCGCCATTCTCGGCCACCCGCAGCCCCATCGCCGTGAACACCTGGCGCGGATAGCGGCGGAACACTTCCACGGCCGGCATGCCGCGCTTGGCGGTCTTGGCGGCCTGCACGAATTCCTCGCTTTCGGGGATGTGCTTGCGGATATACAGGCCCACGCCGAAGATCAGCACGCTCAGCAGGAACGGCAGGCGCCAGCCCCAGCTCATGAAGGCTTCCTGCGGCAGCTGTTGCGCCAGCATGAACACGCCGGACGACAGCACGAAGCCGCCCGCCACGCCCAACTGGCTGAATGACGAGAAATAGCCGCGGCGCTTGCCGCCCACGGCCTCGCTGATGAGCAGCACGCCGCCGCCCCACTCGCCGCCGGCCGCCGCGCCCTGCAGGATGCGCAGCAACACCATGGCCGCCGGCGCCCACATGCCGACCTGTTCATAGGTGGGCAGCAAGCCGATCAGGAATGTGGCCGCGCCCATGATGCCCAGGGTCCATTCCAGCGCCAGCTTGCGGCCATAGCGGTCGCCGATATGGCCGAACACCACGCCGCCCAGCGGCCGCGCCAGAAAGCCCACCGCGAAACCCGCGAAGGCGCCCATGGTGCCCAGCAGCGGGTCCGTGCCCTTGGGAAAGAACAGCTCGCCGAACACCAGCGCGGCCGCCGTGCCGTAGATGAAAAAGTCGTACCACTCCATCGCGTTGCCGGCGACAGACGCCATCACCACCTTGCGCGTGCGCTTTCTGCGGGCCTCGTCGTCGGCGCTGCGCGCCGTTCCCTTGTATGCCAACGTCATGGTTTTCCCCTTGTTGTGATCTGACAGGATCTAACGCGCCAGGCGATAGCCGGCGGCGTCGCGGTCCCAGGTATCGGCGGTGACGCCGTCGTCCCGCAGACGGAACTTGCGAACCTTGCCGTTCTCGGTGCGCGGCAGGTCATCCAGCACGCGCAGATAGCGCGGCACCGCGAAATACGGCATGCGCGGCTGGCAGAAATCCAGCAGCGCCTGCGGCGTCAGGTCGCAACCCGGCTTGTAGACCAGGGCCGCCATGACTTCGTCCTCGGCCAGTTCGGAACGCACGGCGTACACGGCCGCGACCGCCACCGACGGATGCGCCAGCAGCACCTGTTCGACCTCGTACGAGGAAATGTTCTCGCCGCGTCGGCGGATCGCGTCTTTCATGCGGTCCAGGAAGCGGAAATAGCCATCGGCGTCGCGCACCACCCGGTCGCCCGTGTGGAACCACAGGTTGCGCCAGGCTTCGACCGTCTGGTCGGCCATGCCGAAGTAGCCGGTAGCGATGGCGAACGGCGGACGCGCGCGCAGCAGCAGTTCGCCCGCCTGGCCGTCGGGCAGCGGCGCGTCGTGCGCGTCGGCCACGATGGCGTCGAACTCCGGCGCGACGCGGCCCATGGCGCCGGCGCGTTGCTGCGCCAGTGTGCCGCCCAGCGCGAAATTGGTTTCGGTGGAGCCGTAGCCTTCCAGCAGTGCGATGCCGGTGCGCGCGGTGAACGTGGCATGAAAGCGTTGCGGCACGCCCGGCGCCAGCGCGATGCGGGCGCGATGGCCGCTTTCGGCCGCCGACGGTTCGCGCGCCAGCAGCATGGGCACCATGGCGCCCAGCAGGTAGGTCACGGTGGCCCGAGTGGCTGCCAGCCGTTCGAAATACCGGCTGACCGAGAAGCGCGCGTCGCAGATGATGGACGCGCCCGTCGCCAGCGCCTGGAAGCAGGCATTCAAGGCGTTGGTGTGGAACAGCGGCAGGCTGGTGTAGAGCACGTCATCGCCCGTGATCTCCAGGTTGCGCGCGGCGATGACGCCCCACCAGTGGAACTGCGCGTGCGGGCAGCACACGCCCTTGGACAGGCCCGAGGTGCCGGAGGTATAGAGAATGGCCAGCATGTCGCCCGGCCCCAGGTCCGCGGCGGGCGCCGGTCCATCGGGCAAGGCAGGCAATGGCGAAGCGGCCGCGGGCAGGCCGGCTAACGGCGCTGCCTGCCGATCGCCGACGGCTTGGCCGTCCGCGTCGGCGGCATCGTCCAGCAGCCAGATGCGGCGCAGCGCCAGCGCCCCGCCCTCCACCGCGTCCAGCCCCGCCAGCGCGGGACAGGATGCGGCATCCGCCACCAGCAAGGTGCAGCCGCTATTGGCCAGGATGTGCCGCAACTGCATGCCCCGCGACGCGGTATTGATGGGCACCACCACCGCGCCCAGCCAGCCGCAACCCAGCACCAGCGACAGGAATTCGATGCGGTTGCCGGCCATCAGGCCCACGCGGTCGCCGCGCGCCACGCCGGCCGACGCCAGCAGCGCCGCCCAGCGCGCGGCCACGGTGGGCGCCTCGGCATAACGCAACGCGCCGCCCGGCGCCTGGACCCACAAGCGGTCGCCCTGGCGGGCAGCCTGATCGCGCAACAGCGACGGCAATGTCAATGCATGCATAACGCCTGCTTCCCCTTGTTGTCGGCGGCCGCGGGTCGTTGCCACGGCTCGTGAAAATTAGTCTAGGAATCAACTATTTATGTGTCAAATTTATGGGTATTATTTCCGGCATAAATCAGACTGATATCAAGGGCGAGCGTGGACTTCGATTTGAATCTCATGCGGGTTTTCCTGACGGTGCTGCACGAGCGCAGCGTCACCCGCGCGGCCGAACGGCTGCAGCTGACGCAGCCCGCGGTCAGCTATGCCCTGGGCCGCCTGCGCGAGAAATTCGACGACCCGCTGTTCGTGCGCACGCCGGCCGGCATGCAGCCCACGCCGGTAGCCTTCGCGCTTGCCGGCCCGATCGAACGCGGCATGAACAGCTTTGCCGAAGCGGTCAGCCTGCGGCAGCGCTTCGACCCCGCCCGCAGCACGCGGCGGTTCCGCCTGTCGATGTCGGATATCGGCGAAATGGTGTTCCTGCCGCTGCTGATGGAGCGCGTGCATGCGTTGGCGCCGCGCTTGCAGGTCGAAGTGGTGGAAATCGCGCTGGAACGCCTGCCGCAGGCGCTGCAGGATGGCGAGGTCGACCTGGCGATCGGCAACCTGGCGGGGCTGGGCCGGCACACGCGCCACGCGGACCTGTTCAGCGAACGCTATGCCTGCATGGGCCGCCGCGGCCATCCGGTGCTGTCGGCCGGCCTGACGCGCGGGCAGTTCAAGCGCCTGGATCACATCCTGGTGGACTCGCGCGCCAGCGCGCACCGGCTGCTGGACGACGTGCTGGGCGAAGCCGGGCTGCACCGCCAGCCCTACCTGACCCTGCCGCATTTTTCGGCCGCCGCCGAAATCGTGCGGCGCACGGATCTGACCGTGACGCTGCCGCACCGCGCCGCCGTCTGGTTCAACCGCGACGGCGCCTTCGAGATCCGGCCGCTACCGCTGGCGCTACCGCCGCTGAGCGTCACGGTGCATTGGCATCCGCGCTTTGAAAGCGATCCGGGCACCCGGTGGCTGCGGGCGCTGGTGGTGGACACATTGGCCGACCGGCCGGTGACGCCGATGCAGGACTGAACGCCGGTTGGCACAAGGCCTTGCGGCAATAACGGTGTATGCCCAAGACGCCCGCGCGCCCGACTTGTCCAGTATATGCAACAGACTCGCGCAGGTTTACCGGTTTATCTGGCCGATTGACGCAACTAGACTGCCATCACTCCCTTTTTTCCAGGAAACCGCCATGTCCCCCCTGCCTACCCTGCGCCGCCTGATTCCCGCCCTATCGCTGGCGCTCGCCATCCCCGGCCTTGCCGCCGCCGCCGATCTGAAGATCACGCCGTACAACCCTGGCAACGACGCCATCTTCCAGGTGTCGTCGGTGCTGGTGACCGGCCAGCATGACGCCATCCTGATCGACGCGCAGTTCGGCAAGTCGCAAGCCGAGCAGGTCGTGGCGCTGATCCGCGCCAGCGGCAAGAAGCTGACCACCATCTACATCAGCCACGGCGACCCGGATTTCTACTTTGGCCTGGACACCATCCTGGCCGCCTTCCCCGCCGCCAAGGTCGTGGCCACCGCCCCGACCGTGCGCCATATCCAGGAAACCGTGGACGCCAAGCTGGCGTTCTGGGGCCCCAAGCTAGGCGCCGACGCGCCGGCCAAGGCCGTGATTCCGCAGGTGCTGCAAGGCGACACGCTGACGCTGGAAGGCGAAACGCTGAAAGTGACCGGCCTGGACGGCCCGCAGCCGGACCGCAGCTTCGTATGGATCCCGTCGCAGCAAGCCGTGGTCGGCGGCGTGGTGGTGTTCGGCGGCCTGCACGTCTGGACGGCCGACACCCAGACGCCACAGTCGCGCGCCGACTGGCTGGCCACGCTGGCGCGTATCGACGGCCTCAAGCCCAAGACCGTGGTGCCCGGCCACTACGCGCCCGGCGCGCCGCTGAATCTGGAATCCGTGCAATACACGGCGAACTATCTGCGCGCCTTCGAGACCGAGGCCGCCAAGGCCGCCGACAGCGCCGCGCTGATCCAGGCCATGCGCGCCCGTTACCCGCAAGCGGGCGCCGCCCCCTCGCTGGAGATCAGCGCGAAAGTCGCCAAGGGCGAAATGAAATGGTGATGCAAGAGGCAGGCTGAACCTGCCTGCCAGACGACGCTGCGGGCCCGGCGCGGCCGGGTCACCGCCGCGCCAATGACGCCCGCAACGCCAGATGCCGCAGGTGCCATACCTGCGACAGCGTGCCGCCCCAGAACATGCCGTCGATCCACCCGGACACGCCGCCGAACGCCGCCGAAAACGCGGCATCGGCCGCCAGGCCATGGTCTTGCGCCAGCATCGCCATCAAGGCGAACTTGGACACGAAGGCCAGCACCAGCAGCACCAGGGTGATAGGCGACCCCGGCCGCTCGATCATCCGCGTCTCCGGGTAGTAGGTGGCGCGGCCCGCGCGCAGCCACAGCACCCAGCCGATCGCGCCACCCACCAGCGCGCCGCCGGCGAAGGCCTCGTAGGCAGACCGCAGATCGGTGACCTCGCCGTGGATGGACACCAGCACCCATACCAGGAACAGGATGGGCAGCAGGAAGGTTCGCGCCACCGACATACGGCGCGGACGCAAGGCGCGGATGCCGCGATATAGCAAGAAGACGAACAGCGCCCATACCCAGAGCGGCGCGCGCCTCGCCCGGAACCCTGGCGCCGCCAGGGCTTCAGGCCTCGGCCAGCGCCATCGCCTCCAGCATCAGATCCAGGTTCTGCACCGCCGCGCCCGAGGCGCCCTTGCCCAGATTGTCGAACACCGCGGTCAGCAGCACCTGGCCATGCGCGTCATTGCCGTAAACCGCCAGCCGCAGATGATTGGTGCCATTCAGCGCCTGGGGATCCAGGTGCGTATGCGCGGCCGCGACTTGCGGCGCCACCACCTGCACGTACTGCGCGCCGTCGTAGTGCCGCGCCAGGCATTGCTGCAGCTGCTGCGCGGTGACGCCCGCCGGCAGCAGGCGCAATTGCAGCGGCACGGTCAGCACGATGCCCTGGCGGAACGCGCCATACGACGGCACGAAGATGGGCCGCTGCGTCAGCCCCGCATGGCGCTCGATTTCCGGCGTGTGCTTGTGCGCCAGGCCCAGGCCGTAGACCTGGAACGCCGGCCCGCCCGCCGCGCCCGCGCCTTCGTAGGCATCCACACTGGCGCGGCCGCCGCCCGAATAGCCGGACACGGCATGCACGCTCAGCGGATAGTCGGCCGGCACCAGACCCGCTTGCACCAGCGGCCGCAACAAGGCGATCGCGCCGGTGGGGTAGCAGCCCGGATTGCTCACGCGCTTGGCCTGGGCGATGCGCTGCGCCTGGCCCTCGGCCATTTCCGGAAAACCGTAGACCCAGCCCGCCGTGGTGCGGTGGGCGGAGCTGGCGTCGATCACCCGCACTTCGGGGTTGACGACGGACGCCGCGGCCTGGCGCGCCGGTTCGTCCGGCAGGCACAGGATGGCGATGTCGCAAGCATTGATGGCTTCAGCGCGCCGCTGCGGATCCTTGCGGTCGGCAGCCGGCAACGTCACCAGGCGCAGGTCGCTGCGGCCTTGCAGGCGTTCGTGGATCTGCAGACCGGTAGTGCCCTGGTCGCCGTCGATAAATACTAGGGGGTGGGTCATGAACGTAGCCATCCTGAAAAGCCGGCCTGGCGCCAGCGGGTCGTCAATCGATGCCGGTACAAGGTCGCCCTGCACCGGCGATGCCCATCATTGCCTACTCTTCCAGATAGCAAAAGTCGAATATCATGACGATCTGATTCAGACTTTCTGAACGTCACCATCATGCGTGAAATCAATCTGGACCGCTTGCGCACCCTGGTCGCCATCGCCGATCTGGGTTCGTTCGCCGACGCCGCCCGCGCGCTGCACCTGGCGCCGCCCACGGTGAGCCTGCACGTGGCCGACCTCGAGGCCCGCATCGGCGCGCCGCTGTTGACGCGCAAGCGCGGCCAGGTGCGCCCCACCCCGATCGGCGACACCCTGCTCGAACGCGCGCGCCGCCTGCTGGCCGAGGCCGACCAGGCGCTGGACGACGTGCAGCGGCAGGTGCAGGGCCTGGGCGGCCGGGTGCGGCTGGGCGCGTCCACCGGCGCCATCGCGCATCTGCTGCCCCAGGCGCTGGAAGCGCTGGGGCGCGACCACCCCGGCATCGACGTGCAGGTGGCGGTGCTGACGTCGCAGGAAACGCTGCAACAGCTGACCGAAGGCGCGCTGGATGTCGGCCTGGTGGCGTTGCCGCAGCCGCCGGTGCCGGGCTTGCTGCTGCGTCCGTGGCGGCGCGACCCCATCATGGCCTTCCTGCCCGCCGGCTGGAAGGCGCCCGCGCGCATCTCCCCGGCCTGGCTGGGCGAACGGCCGCTGATCCTGAACGACGCCAGCACCCGGCTGTCGCGCCAGACCGGCGAATGGTTCGCCGGCGCCGGCCTGAATCCGCGTCCGCGCATCCAGCTGAACTACAACGACGCCATCAAGAGCCTGGTGGCCGCCGGCTACGGCGCCACGCTGCTGCCGCACGAAGCCACCGCGCCACAGCCCGACCCGCGCATCGCCATGCGGCCGCTGCGCCCGGCGTTGTGGCGGCCGCTGGGCATCGCGCATCGGGCCGGCCAGGTCGAACGCGCCACCCAGCACGTGCTGGATGCGCTGTGGGCGCTGCGGGAAGGGCCGCATTAGAATCGGCCCGTGAAACGACCCAAGCCCCCCGCCCTGCCGTCCGCCACGGACTACGAATTGCTGGCCGATTTCCGCTATGCGCTGCGCAAGTTCGCCGCCTTCAGCGAAAACGCCGCCGCTGGCCTGGACCTGATGCCGCAACAGCATCAGGCGCTGCTGGCCATCAAAGGCAGCCGCGCCGGCGCGCCCGCGCGCCGCGGCCTGTACGTGGGCGAAATCGCCGAACGCCTGCTGGTCCGTCCGCACACCGCCGCCGAGCTGGTCAACCGCCTGGAACGACTCGACCTGGTGCGCCGCGAGGCCGACCCCGAAGACGGCCGGCGCGTGCAAGTCGTGCTGACCGGCAAGGCCGAACGCATCCTGGAAAGCCTGTCGGCCTCGCACCTGGAAGAACTGCGCGCCATGCGGCCGCTGCTCACCCGCCTCTTGACCCGCATCGACGACGACACGCCCGAGCATTGAGCGGCCGGCGGGGCGCCACGCGCCCTCGGCAACCGCCATGCCCCCAAGCCGTCCGCGGCAGGACACCGTGATAAATTGTCGTCCCCCGATATATTCAACGGGTGCAAGGAGAGGGTCTTGGCTGTGGGTATCAAGCGCTGGCTGGGCGCGTTCGCGCCGGCGCCGGTGGGCGTCAACGGACGCGAAAAGCTCTATGGCGCGCTGGGCGCGCTGGTCGGGCTGTTCTGCACCGAATGGGTGGGCCGCCACGCGCTGGGCGTTGCCAGCCCCTGGTTTATCGCGCCCATGGGCTGCTGTTCGCCGCCCCCGCCAGCCCGCTGGCCCAGCCCTGGTCCATCCTGGCGGGCAACCTGGTGTCGGCCCTGATCGGCGTGTTCTGCGCCCATTTCATCGGCAATCCCGGACTGGCCGCCGCCATGGCCGTGGCGCTGGCCATCGGCGCCATGTTCACGCTGCGCTGCCTGCATCCGCCCAGCGGCGCCGTGGCCCTGACCGCGGTGCTGGGCGGCCCGCCCGTCGCGGCGCTGGGCTACGGCTTCGTGCTGTGGCCGGTGGGTCTCAATTCCGTCATCCTGCTGTGCATCGCCGTGGTCTTCAATGGCCTGCTCAAACGCAACTATCCGCGCCGCCATGCCGAACCCGCGCCCGGCCACCACACGCGCGACCTGGCGCCCAGCGCCCGCCTGGGCTTTTCGCGCGCCGACCTGGACCAGGCCCTGGCGCAGCGCGGCGAGCTGCTGGACATCAGCAAGGAAGACCTGGAAGACATTGTGCTGGCGGCCGAGCTGCGCGCCAGCACCCGCCGTTTTGGCGACGTGCGCTGCGCCGACATCATGTCGCGCGACGTGGTCTCGGTGCAGCAGCAGGACCCGTTGGACTACGCCGTGCGGCTGTTCGACAAGCACCGGCTGCAATGGCTGCCGGTGCTGGATGCTTGCGGCCGCTACGCCGGCATGCTGGCGCAAGGCGACGTGCTGGCGCGCAAGAGCCGGCCGGCGCCCGCGGGCGGCGCACCCGCCGATCTGCGGGTGGCGGACTGCATGCGCTCCGAGGTGCCGTTCGCCACGCCTGCCCTGCCCGCCGTGGAACTGGCGCGCCCCATGTCCGACCACCTGCATTGCGTGCCGGTGCTGGGCGAGGACCGCACGCTGGTCGGCCTGGTGACCCAGTCCGACCTGGTGGCCGCGCTGTACCAGATGACCGTGTCCGCCGCCGCCCAGAGCGCCCCCCCTCCGTAGCCCTACGGATTCCGGTCGGGGTTCGCCGCAAGGCATAATTTCAAGCGTGAATCCCCTCTTGCGCCATCGCGCCCTCTTCTACTGGCTGGTCCTGTTCCTCGTCGGCGCCCTCTGGATCGGCCGCCAGAACTACGTCGACCAGTACGACCGCTTTTTCCAGGACACCAGCATCGCGCAACGCATGCTGAGCCAGAAAGCGGTGCAGCACGAAGCCGTGTTGGCGACGCTCTCGGCGCTGTCGCACCCGCCCGCCCCCGAACGCCTGTTCCCCAGCCTGCAACCGGCCATGCCGCAGCTGCAGGGGCTGGGCTACCTGCCTGGCGGCGCCTGGGCCGGCAGCACGGACGAGCCTCCCGGCCTGGCGACGGCGGTGGCGCAAGCCCGCAGCCTGGGCCGCCCGGTGGTGCTGCCGCGGGATGCTGCCCGCTACTGGCTGGTGGCGCCGTCCAGCTGGAGCCTGCTGGTGGACGCGCGCGATCTGGTCGCGCCCGCCGACCTGCCCGCGGGGCTGGCCAACCTGACTCTCGCCATCGGCCAGGCCCCGCTGACGCTGCTGGCGCGCCAGCCCGATGCCACCGGCCCGGGCTGGCCGCTGGCGTTGTCCAAGCCGCTGGGTGCGGCCAGCCAGCCTTTCATGCTGCACAGCCTGCGTACCCTGACGCCCGCCTCATGGCCTTGGCTGCCGTGGCTGCTGTGGGGCCTGACCAGCGCGCTGCTGGTCGCGGGCGTGACGGCCACGCGACGGTCGCGCGCCGATGCGCGCCGCCAGCAGGAACAGGCGCGCCTGGCGGCCATGGCGCGCTTGAGCACGCTGGGCGAAATGGCCGCCGGCATCGCCCACGAACTCAATCAGCCCCTGACCGCGATCCTGGCGCAGACCCGCGCCGCGCAGCGCCTGCTGGACGACGAAGACGAACGCCCCGCCGTGCGCCATGCCTTGCTGGCCAGCGCCGAGCAGGCCAAGCGCGCCGCCGACATCATCAGCCGCATGCGCGCGTTGGTGCAGCCGCGCGTCCCCGGCCGGCGCGAAGCGCTGGACCCTGACGCGCTGGCCGCCTCGCTGCAATTCCTGCGCGAACCCGAACTGGCCCGCCAGGGCATCCGCCTGACGTGGCGCAACGCCAACCCCGGCGCGCGGCCGCTGGGCGACCGCGTCGCGCTGGAGCAGATCTTGCACAATCTGGTGCAGAACGCGGCCGACGCGCTGGTGGCAGCGCCGATATCTCCACCTGCCCCGCCCGGCGCCAATGCGCCGCCCGGCACGCCGCTGCCTCTGCGCGCCGATGCGCCCAGCCAACGCGAGATCTCCCTGGATGGCTGCGTGCAAGGCGACGCCTATGTCTTCAGCGTCAGCGACAACGGCCCCGGCATCCCCGCCGACGCGCTGCCGCGCCTGTTCACGCCGTTCTACACCACCCGCGAGCAAGGCATGGGCCTGGGGCTGGCGCTGTGCGAAACGCTGGCTGGCGCCATGGACGGCCGTCTGGCCGCGCGCAACCTGCAACCGTCCGGCGCCTGCTTCACCGTGACGCTGCCGCTGGCCAAAGGCGCCGCATGAACGTTCCCGATCATTCCCCGCTGGTCTACCTGGTCGACGACGACGACGCCGTGCGCGACGCGCTGGCGCTGCTATTGCGCAGCGTCGGCCTGCGCAGCGAGGGCCATGCCGATCCGCAGGCCTTCCTGGACGGCCTGTCGCCGCACACCATCGGCTGCGTGGTGCTGGACATCCGCATGCCCGGCATCAGCGGGTTGGATGTGCTGGCGCGCCTGGCCGACACCTCCGACCTGCCCGTGGTGATGCTGACCGGCCACGCCAACGTCGACCTGTGCCGCCGTGCCTTCAAGGGCGGCGCCATGGAGTTCCTGCAAAAGCCGGTGGACGACGACGTGTTCCTGGATGCCGTGCAGGCCGCCGTGCGCACCCACATCGCCAGCCGCGAACGGCTGGCCGTCACGCAGGCGGCCAGCGACCGCCTGGCGCGCCTATCCGTGCGCGAACGCGAAGTGCTGGAACGTATCGTGCAGGGCCTGAGCAACAAGGAAATCGCGCGCGAGTTCGACCTGTCGCCGCGCACGGTCGAGACCTACCGCGCCAACGTCTTCGCCAAGCTCGAAGCCGACTCGCTGGCGCAGTTGATCCGCCAGTACGCGTCGCTGCTGGCCTGATCCGGGCGCGGCGTGGCGGCCTGCGACGCCGGGCCTCCGTAGCGCTACGGAGAAGCGTGAGTAATCGGGCGTATACCGCCGATCCCGCCTTTTGGCCACACTGACTGCTCCTGATCCCCATTCGAAAAAAGGACGCAGACATGACCCGCCACACGCTCGCCGCACTGGTTTCCACCCTGGCCTTCACCGGCGCCGCCCATGCCGCCGTGCTGAACGAAAGCAACATCTCGACCGCCGACGCGCAGAAGCTGGCCACCTTGGCAGTCGCCGCGTGCCAGGCCAAGGGCTATAACGTCAGCGCGTCGGTGGTTGACCGCGCCGGCCTGCTCAAGGCCTTCGTGCGCGGCGACAATGCCGGCCCGCACACCATCGAAGCCAGCCGCGCCAAGGCCTTCACGTCCGCCTCGGCCAAGGCGCCGACGCTGGCCATGATGGAAAACGCGCAGAAGAACCCCGGCGCCGCCAACCTGACCGACATCCCCGGCTTCCTGCTGCTAGGCGGCGGCGTGCCGATCAAGGCCGGCGCCAACGTCATCGGCGCCATCGGCGTGGCCGGCGCCCCGGGCGGCAACCTGGACGCGCAATGCGCCGACGCCGTGCTGGAAGAAAACGCCGCGCTGTTCAAGTAAGCCGTTCCAGGCTGGCCCTGCCCACGGCCCAAGGCACGCTTGCCGCCTGATACGGCCAGCGCCAGCCTGTTTTCAACGATGGCGGTCCGGGCCTGAATAGATATAATAGGAACCATTCCCATTATTCTTTCAGGTCTGGAGTTTCCGTGCCGCCCGGCGATCTACCGGCTCCGCATGCCGTCGACACGCTCTACCGCTCGCATCACGCCTGGCTGACTTCCTGGTTGCGCCGCCGTCTGCGCGACGACCACGACGCCGCCGATCTCGCGCAAGACACCTTCGTGCGTCTCATGGCGGCCCGCGACACGCCGGGCCTGCGCGAGCCGCGCGCCTTCCTGACCCGCATCGCCCATGGCCTGGTGGTCAACCTGTGGCGCCGCCGCGAGCTGGAACACGCCTACCTGCAAGCGCTGGCCCAGCGCCCCGAAGCCACCACGCCGTCACCCGAGCGGCGTGCGCTGGTACTGGAAGCCCTGCTCCAGATCGACGCCATGCTGCACCGGCTGCCCGCCCGCGCCCGCCAGGCCTTTCTGCTGTCGCAACTGGGCGGCCACACCTATGCCGACATCGCACTGCGGTTGGACGTCTCCGAACGCATGGTCAAGAAATACATGTCGCAGGTAATGCTGCAGTGCCTGCTGATCGCGGACGGGGTCTGGTGATGGGCGCCGCGCTTCCCGACCGCCGTGTATTGCAAGCCGCCGCCGACTGGTTCGCCCGCCTGGGCGACGAGCGCGCCGGCCCCGACGACACTCGGCTGTGGCAAGCCTGGCTGGCGGCCACCCCGGAACATCGCCGCGCCTGGGACGCCGTCAGCGCCATCAGCGCCCGCTTCGATGCCGTGGCCGGCCAGCCCGCGCTGGACGCCCTGACCCTTGCCGGACAAGGCCGCCGCCGCGCGCTGCGCACGCTGATGCTGCTGGCCGGCGCCGGCGGCGTGGGCGCCGTGGCCTGGAACCAGCCCGCCAGCCGCCGCCTCTGGGCCGACCTGCGCACCGATGTCGGCCAGACGCGCCAGGCCACGCTGGAAGACGGCTCGCGCCTGTGGCTGAACACCGCCAGCGCCGTCAACCTGCGCTTTGACGCGACGGCGCGCCGGGTCGTGCTGGTCGATGGCGAAGCGCTGATCGACACCCATGCCGATTCCCGCACCCCCGCCCGCCCCTTCCTGCTGGATGTGGGCTATGCGCAATTGCAGGCGCTGGGCACACGCTTTGCCGTACTGCGCGACCGCGGCCGCGCCTGGCTGGACGTCTACGCCGGCGCGGTGCGGATCCAGCCCGCCGACACCGCCAGCCGCGTCGCCCAAGCCGGCACGCGCACCGCGTTCTCCGCCCGCGCCATCGGCCCAGCCGAACCCCTGGACCTGACCCGCGATGCCTGGACCCGCGGCGAGCTGGTTGCCGACGGAATGCCGCTGGCCCGCTTTGCCGCCGAACTGGCGCGCTATCGCCGCGGCTTCGTCACCTGTACCCCCGAGATCGCGCAGCTGCCGCTGGTGGGCGTGTTCCCGCTGGCCGACACCGATCGCATCCTGCGCGCTCTGGAGGCCACCCTGCCCGTGCGCGCCCATCGCCTGCTGCCCGGCTGGGTAAGGCTGGAAGCGACTTAACGGCAGGCCGATCAACGGCAGGCGGAGCCACCGCCATGTCGGGCGGCCCGGCGGGCGGCGTGCAGCCAGGTCTTTTTTGTAACAGCAGCCCATTCCCGGTTCCTCTTTTTCCTTCTCGCTTGGCATGCCAGATGTACGCCACGTTTTTGCGCGTCCTGCCGCCAAGGAATCCCATGCACGTCCCCACTCTCTCTTCTCCGCTCCTGGTCCGCGCGCTGGCTCTCGCGCTGGCCGCTCCGGCCCCCCTGCTGATCGCCGCGCCAGCCCATGCCCAGGTCCAGGCTGCCACCGCGTTCCAGATCGCCCCGGGGCCGTTGTCGCAGGCGCTCAGCCAGTTCGCCAGCCAGGCCGGCGTGACGCTATCCCTGGACGGCCGTCTGGTAGCCGGCAAACAGAGCCCGGGCCTGTCGGGCCCGTACGGCGTAGACCAGGGCTTTGGCCGCCTGCTCGACGGCACGGGGCTGCGCGCCGAGCGGCGCTCGGACAACGTCTACACCGTGCGGCCGCTGCCCGCCGCCGATGACGCCGCGCAGCTGGACGCGGTCACCGTGGTGGGGGCCACCCTCGCCAACCCCAGCTACCAGCCCGAGCCGGTCGCCAACATCAGCCGCTCCTCCCTGGCGGTGCTGGACCAGCCACAGGCGGTCAACGTGGTGCCGGCGCAGGTGCTGCGCGACCAACGCCCGCGCAACCTGGACGACGCGCTGATCAACGTCAGCGGCATCACCCAGGGCAACACCCTGGCCGGCACCCAGGACACGCTGATGAAGCGCGGCTTCGGCGCCAACCGCGATGGCTCGATCATGCACAACGGCATGCCGCTGGTGCAGGGCCGCGCCTTGAACGCGGCCGCCGATTCGGTCGAGGTGCTCAAGGGCCCGGCCTCGCTGCTGTACGGCATCATGGACCCCGGCGGCGTCATCAACATCGTCAGCAAGCGCCCGTCGCTGACCCCCTATCACGCCATCACCCTGACCGGCTCCACCTATGCCCACGGCCGCGACGGCGCCGGGGCCACGCTGGACAGCACCGGCCCGATCGGCGATTCGCGGCTGGCCTACCGCCTGGTGGTGGACACCGTCAACGAAGACTACTGGCGCGACTTCGGCCGCCGCCGCGACACGCTGGTGGCGCCGTCGCTGGCCTGGTACGGCGAAGACACCCAGATCGTGGCGTCCTACGAACACCGCGACTACCTGTACCCGTTCGACCGCGGCACCTCGCTGGACCCCACCACGGGCAAGCCGCTCGCCATCCCGTCGCGCCGCCGTCTGGACGAGCCCTACAACAACATGTGGGGCAGCACCGAGTTGGCGCAGATCACCGTGGACCAGCGCATCACCGACAACTGGAAAGCCCACCTGGGCTACAGCTGGAACCAGGAGCGCTACGACGCCAACCAGGTCCGCGTGACCAGTATCGACCCGGTGGCCGGCACCCTCAAGCGCAGCAACGACGGCACCCGCAGCGCCCTGTCTACCGACCACTACGTGATCGGCTATGTCGATGGCCGCCTCGATCTGGGCGGCCTGCGCAACGACGTGCAGGTCGGCGCCGACTACGAGCGCCGCAAGATCTTCCGCTCCGACCTGATCCGGCAGAATCTTTCCAAGCCCTTCAGCTACGTCAACCCGGTCTACGACCAGCAAGACCCGGGCAATACCGTGGTGGCCAGCGACAGCGACCAGACCGACAAACTGCGCGCCACCTCGTTCTTCCTGCAGGACTCGCTGCATCTCACCGAACGCTGGATCCTGGTCGGCGGCCTGCGCTATCAGCACTACGAACAGCTGGCCGGGCGCGGCCGCCCGTTCAAGACCAATACCGATATCGAAGGCGGCAAGTGGCTGCCGCGCGCCGGCCTGGTCTACAAATGGACGCCCGAGGTGTCGCTGTATGGCAGCTACACCGAGTCGCTCAAGCCCACGTCCACCATCGCCCCGCTGACCAGCGGCACCGTGATCGATTCGGGCGTCGCGCCCGAGCAGGCCAAGTCGTGGGAAATTGGCCTGAAATGGGACATGCCGGGGCAGACCACCGGCACCCTGGCCCTGTTCGACATCCGCAAGCGCAATGTGCTGGTGTCGCAGTACAACGACGCCACCAAGCTGACCGACTGGCGCACCAGCGGCGCGGCGCGTTCGCGCGGCATCGAGCTGGACGTGAGCGGTTCGCTGTCGGCGCGCTGGGACTTCATGGCCAGCTACGCGTACCTGGACGCCCGCACCACCGATGATCCGCTCTACCAGGGCAACCGCCTGTGGAACGTGGCCCAGCACACCGGGTCGTTGGCGCTGGTGTACAACGCCGGCCAGATCGGCGAAGGCCGCCTCCGCCTGGGCACCGCCGCCCGCTACGTCGGCACCCGTCCGGGGGACTCGGCCAATTCCTTCGTGCTGCCGGCCTACACCGTCGTCAACGCCTTCGCCACCTACGACACCCGCGTAGCCGGCCGCAACGTGCAGTTCCAGTTAAACGTGAACAACCTGTTCGACCGCACCTACTACACGTCCAGCGCCAACCAGTACTTCATTTCGATGGGCGACGCGCGCCAGTTCGTGCTGTCGACCCGGGTGGAGTTCTAAGCATGGCGCCGCAACGATATGCCGCCGCCCCGCTGACCGCCAAACTCATGACGCGGGCGGCATCCGGGCTGATGGCCGCGGCCCTTGCCGTCCTGACCGCGCCGGCGCATGCCGGCGCCGATCCCATCGTCGCCGAACGCGGCGCCACGGTGCTGCCCGGCAGCGGCCACAGCTGGGGCTTTGCCGCGCTGGCGCAGGACGGCCGGCAACTGCTGCTGTCTCGCCGCGAGAACGGCCTGACGGTCTGGGACGCCGCCCGCCGAGAGGTCCTGGCCGACATCCCCGGCACCGAAGGCGCCAATGCGGCCGTGGCCGTGCCCGACGCGGACCGGCTGTACGTTGCGGCCATGGACGGCAGCGTCATCGTGATCCGCGCCTCCGACAGGCAGGTGCTCAAACGCGTGCCAGTGGACAGCGGCAATCTGAACAACGCGCTGTTCGATCCCGCCAGCGGCCAGGTGCTGCTGACCAGCGGCCGCCGCGGCGCGGTGTCGCGGGTGTACCGGCTGGATCCAGCCTGCGATTGCGTGCGCGCCAGCCTGGACCTGCCAGCCGCCAAACTCGATGCGCCCACCCTGCTGGCGCCGGGGTTGATGGCCGTGCCGATGCGCGATGAAGGCCGCATCGCCGTCATCGACCTGCGCCGCATGGCCCTGCGTCACGTCTGGGAACCGCCGCAATGCCCGCGCCCCAGCGCGCTGGCGGCCGATCCCGCTGGCAAGCGCCTGTTCGTGGCCTGCCGCGGCGCGGCGCCGCGCGTGCTGAGCCTGGACGCAGACACTGGCGCGCTGTTGGCCAGCGCCGCCGCCGGCCGCGACATCAACGCGCTGGCCTACGACGGCCGCCGCGGCTGGCTGCTCGCGCCCAGCGGCGCCGACGCCCGGCTGTCGATCTACGACGCCAGCCGGCTTGACGCCTTGCGCCGCCTGGCTTCTGTGGGCACCCGCCCCTGGGCCCACAACATGGCGTACGACGCCACGCGCGGCATCGCCTACCTGCCCAGCATGGACGATACCGAGGTCTACCCGGCCGACGGCAGCGAGGCCTCGCGGTATTTCAGCGCCGGCAGTTTCACGGTGACAGCGCTGCGCTTGCGGGAGCCGCAACCATGAGCAAGCCTGTGCCGGTTGCCGCAGGCGCGCCTGCCGCCACCCGTCCGCGGCCGCCTACCCGGCGCGGCGCCTATCTGAAGGCGCTGCGCAAGGCACATGGCTGGCTGGGCCTGTGGGGGGCCCTGCTGGGCCTGTTGTTCGGGGCCAGCGGCATTTTGCAGAACCACCGGGCGGTACTGAAGATCGATATGCCCGGGCCGGTGGTGGAAACACTGCAGCTGCAGGCGCCGCCGGGGCTGGGGCGAACGGATGCGGCGGTGGGGCAATGGCTGCAACAGGCGTTGAAGCTGGACAAGCCCGTGGAACGCATCCGCAAGGAAGCGGCGCACGACGTGCATTGGGGAGACGTGACCGCGCGTCAACCCGAGAAATGGCAAGCGCTGTTTCGGGCCCCGGGATATCAGGTGCAGGTGGAGTTCTGGCCGTCGAGCGGGGCGGCCAGTGCGCGGCGCAGCGTGGCGGGATGGTGGGGCGTGGTGCAGAACTTCCATCGCGCCAACGGGGTGGGCGTGGGGTGGGTGCTGTTGTCCGATTCCGTCGGGGGGGCGCTGATTGCGTTGTGCTTGACCGGGGTGTTGCTCTGGACGGAGTTGGAGAGACGCAAGCTTGTCGGGGTGGTCGTGGGTTTGGGCTCGGTGGTGGCGTTAGTGCTGGCGGTGGGATTTTCCTGGGCTTGAGCCGATGAGCAGGCGTGTCCCGGCGCCTGCCTTGGGCGGGGCGCTTCGCGGCCGCGCTTGGCGGCCCGGGCAGCCTTTACGAGACGGGCGCGGGGTTGCGTACGTCGGTGCCGCTGTCGCGCGCAGGCAGGGACTGCCAGGCCGCTGTCCGTTCGCGATAGGCCGAGCGGCCGAGCAGGTCCGCGCGTTGCGCGCGGACCTGGATTACTCGTCTTCGATGCCCAGCTCGCGCAGCTTGCGGGTGATGGTGTTGCGGCCGATGCCCAGGCGGGAGGCGGCTTCTACGCGGCGGCCGCGGCTGGCGTCGAGGGCGCTTTGGAGCAGGATTTTCTCGAACTGGCGGGTCAGCGTGGCCATGACGGCAGGTTCGCCGCGTTCCAGGCGGTATTGGGCGTCGCGCAACAGGGAGTCCTGCCAGTTGCGAGGCGTGCCGTCGTCGTTGGAGGCGGCGTTGTGCTGGACCACCGTGCCGATGGTGGAGATGCTGCCGCCGGGGGTGGCCAGGCGCGGGGGCGTGGCGCTGAGGGCCGGTGGATGCTCCATGGCGCGGATTTCGGGCGGCAGGTCGGCGCGCTCGACGGTCTGGCCGGGGGCCATCACGGTCAGCCAGTGGCAGAAGTTCTCCAGCTGGCGGACGTTGCCGGGGAAGTCGAACTTGGTCAGCACGGCCAGCGCTTCGGGGGTCAGCCGCTTGACCGGTACGCCCAGCGCACGAGCGCTGGCGGACAGGAAGTGGTTGGCGAGCGCGGGAATGTCTTCGACGCGTTCGCGCAGCGGCGGCAGGCGCAGGCGGATGACGTTCAGGCGATGGAACAGGTCTTCGCGGAACAGGCCCTGTTCCACGCGTTGTTCCAGCGGCTGGTGGGTGGCGGCGACGATGCGCACGTCGACGCGCACGGGCTGCGCGCCGCCGACCCGGTAGAAGCTGCCCTCGGCCAGCACGCGCAGCAAGCGCGTCTGGAGTTCGATCGGCATGTCGCCGATTTCGTCCAGGAACAAGGTGCCGCCGTGGGCTTCCTCGAAGCGGCCGCGGCGCAAAGTATTGGCGCCGGTGAAGGCGCCGCGCTCGTGGCCGAAGAGTTCGGCTTCGAGCAGGTCGCGCGGGATGGCGGCGGCGTTCAAGGCGACGAAGGGGCCGCTGGCGCGCACGCCGTGGCCATGCAAGGCACGCGCGACCAGCTCTTTGCCGGTGCCGGATTCGCCGGTGATCAGGACGGTGACCTTGGACTGGGCCAGGCGGCCGATGGCGCGAAAGACTTCCTGCATGGCGGTGGACGACGATTGCGTCATCATCCAGCGCTCGTTGTTCTGGGCTTCGCCCTGCCCTTCGGGGCTTTCGGGCTGCGCCGATTCCTGCATGGCGCGCTGGATCAGCGCGACGGCTTCGTTGACGTCGAAGGGTTTGGCCAGGTAGTCAAAGGCCCCGCCCTGGAAGGCGGAAACGGTGCTGTCCAGGTCGGCGAAGGCGGTCATGACGATGACCGGCAAGCCCGGATGGCGTTCCTTGAGCTGGCGCAGCAGCTCCAGGCCGTTGCCGCCGGGCATCCGGATATCGGACACCAGCGCGACGGGCGCTTCATGGGCCAGGGCCTCCAGCACGTCGGCGGCCTGGGAGAAACTGCGGGTGGGGACACCGGCGCGGGCCAGGGCCTTTTCGAGGACCCAGCGGATGGCCTGGTCGTCGTCGACGATCCATACGGGTTTCATCAGTGTGCGGGCTCCATCGGTAGGACCAGGCGAAATTCAGTGCGCCCGGGTCGGGATTCAAATTCGATGATGCCGCCGTGCTGCTGCACGAAGTCCTGGGCCAGGCTCAGGCCCAGTCCGGTGCCGCCGGCACGCGCCGTGACCAGCGGATGGAAAATGCGGTCGCGGATGTGGTCGGGTACGCCGGGGCCGTTGTCGATGATCGACAATTCCAGCGCCAGGCGGTGCTGCCGGTGCGCCAGCATGACTTGGCGCGCGACGCGGGTGCGCAAAGTCACCACGCCGGGCTCGACGCCCGGCCCTTGCGGACGGGCGACCAGTTCCTGGGCGGCGTTGCGCGCCACGTTGAGCACGGCCTGCATCAGGCGGGCGGCGTCGCCTTTCAAGTCGGGCATCGACGCGTCGTAGTCGCGCACCAGCGTGACGTCGTGGCGGAACTCGGCCTGGATCAGGGCGCAGACGCGCTCGCAGATTTCATGGATGTTCACCGGCCGCGCATTGAGCGGCACACGTTGCGGGCCGCTCAGGCGGTCCACCAGCGCCTGCAGGCGGTCGGCTTCGGAAATGATGACCTGGGTGTATTCCGCCAGCGCCGCGCTGGGCAGCTCGGCTTCCAGCAGTTGCGCGGCGCCGCGCAATCCGCCCAGGGGATTCTTGACTTCATGCGCCAGGTTGCGCAGCAATTCGCGGTGCGCCTCGATCTCGTCGACCAGGCGATGGTTGCGGTCGGCCAGCACGCGCTGTTCGATCTCGCGGGTTTCGATCAAGGCGGGCCAGCGTTGGCCCGTCAATCCCACCGTGGTCACGGCCACTTCCACGGATTCGGCGGCGCGGCGCAGCGACGCCAGTTGGCGGACGTCGGCATACCTGCCCGCGGCGGCGCGGTCGATGGATGATTGGATGTTCTCTGGGTTGTCGAACAGCGTGGCGGCGGAATGGCCGCACAACTGCTTGCGTGAGCGGCCGAACAGATCTTCGGCGGCCGCATTGGCGTATTCGATGTGCCCGCGTTCGTTGACCAGGAAAACGGACGTGGCAAGCAGATCGAGAGCTTCTACATTCATTTTTCAACGTACCCGAATGACTACAGGGGGAAATCGGAACGCGGACCCCGCGGCGCCTCTGGCGGCGCCCTGCCCGCCGGCACGGGGCCGGACGGGCAAGCGATCGGTCAGCGACCTGGCGGTGCGCGTGCTGTGGGCCCTGGTTTCTGCCTACATCATCGCGCTCCCCCAGCCACGGCCTCTAGCGATCAGAGGCTGTAGTACATGTCGAATTCGACCGGGTGCGTGGTCATGCGCAGACGGTTCACATCGCCCATCTTCAGGTCGATGTAGGCGTTGAGCATGTCGTTGCTGAACACGCCACCACGGGTCAGGAACTCGCGATCGCTGTCCAGGGCTTCCAGCGCTTGTTCCAGCGAGGAGCACACGGTCGGGATCTTGGCGTCTTCTTCCGGCGGCAGGTCGTACAGATTCTTGTCGGCGGGATCGCCGGGGTGAATCTTGTTCTGCACGCCGTCCAGGCCGGCCATCATCAGGGCCGAGAAGGCCAGGTACGGGTTGGCCAGGGGGTCCGGGAAACGCGCTTCGACGCGGCGGCCCTTCGGGTTACCGACGTACGGAATGCGGATCGAGGCCGAACGGTTGCGGGCCGAGTAAGCCAGCTTGACCGGGGCTTCGTAGTGCGGAACCAGGCGCTTGTACGAGTTGGTGCCCGGGTTGGTGATGGCGTTCAGGGCGCGGGCGTGCTTGATGATGCCGCCGATGTAGTACAGCGCGAATTCCGACAGGCCAGCGTAGCCGTTGCCCGCGAACAGGTTCTGGCCGTCCTTCCAGATGGACTGGTGGACGTGCATGCCCGAACCGTTGTCGCCAACGATGGGCTTGGGCATGAACGTGGCGGTCTTGCCGTAGGCGTGGGCCACGTTGTGCACGACGTATTTGACGATCTGGGTCCAGTCGGCGCGTTGCACCAGGGTGCTGAACTTGGTGCCGATTTCCAGCTGGCCGGCGCCGGCGACTTCATGGTGGTGCACCTCGACCGGCACGCCCATTTGTTCCATCAGCAGGCACATTTCCGAACGCATGTCCTGGAACGAATCGACCGGGGGCACGGGGAAGTAGCCGCCCTTGACCGCGGGACGGTGACCGGTGTTGCCGCCTTCGAATTCCAGGCCGGTCGACCACGAGGCTTCTTCGGACTTGATCTTGACGAAGGTGCCCGACATGTCGGTGTTCCAGGTCACGCCGTCGAACACGAAGAACTCGGGTTCCGGACCGAAGTAGGCGGTGTCGCCCAGGCCCGAGGCCTTCAGGTAGGCTTCGGCGCGCTTGGCCAGCGAACGCGGGTCGCGGTCATAGCCCTTCAGGTCGGACGGTTCGACCACGTCGCACGACAGGATCAGCGTCGGCTCTTCGCGGAACGGATCCAGATTGGCGGTCGACAGGTCGGGGATGAGCAGCATGTCGGAGGCTTCGATGCCCTTCCAGCCCGGAATCGACGAACCGTCGAAGGCCTGCCCGCTTTCCAGCTTGTCTTCGTCGATCGCGGTGGTGGGCACGGACACGTGGTGCTCACGGCCAACCGTATCGGTAAAGCGGAAATCCACGAATTTGACTTCGTTATCGGCGATCTGTTTCAGGACGTCTTTCGGGCTTGCCATGTCATCTCCATTAGATAAAAGGGTCGAGGGCTGTGCCGCTCTCGACTGGCATAAAAGAGGGAAGCAATAAGCGTGCCAGGTTCTACCCCCGGGATTGCCCGAGGAGGTGGCGAGGTGAAGGAAAATGTAGCACCAATATGGTGCAAATCATGGGGCACGAATGCCCCATTTTGGTGCCAGACTGCTACAGGAACATTTCCTGCAGGTCGTTCAGGAATCGCCAGCCCAGGGGCGTAGCCCGCAAGCGGGTCGGATCGGCGTCCAGCAGGCCCCGCTTGGAGGCTGCCTCCAATTGGTGCGCAATGGCGGCCAGTGACAGGCCGGTGCGCTCGCTGAACATCGTGCTGGCCACCCCATCCTTCAGGCGCAGGGCGTTCAGCATGAACTCGAAGGGCAATTCATCCGGGCCCACCTGGCGGTTTTCCGACAGGTGGCTGCCGTCGCGGGCGGTGGCGGCCTGCATCCAGGAATCGGGGTTGCGCAGCCGTGCCTCGCGCACGATGCGGTCATGAAACGACAGCTTGCCGTGCGCGCCCGGGCCCAGGCCCAGGTAATCGCCGAATTCCCAATAGTTCATATTGTGGCGGCTGCGCGCGCCGGGACGGGCGTACGCCGACACCTCGTAGCGAGCCAGGCCGGCGCCGGCCAGTTCGGCCTCGACCGCATCCTGCATGGCGGCGCTGGTGTCGTCGTCCGGCAGGTCCTCGGGCGGGAACTTGGCGAACACCGTATTGGGCTCCATCGTCAGGTGATAGAGCGACAGGTGCTCCGTGCCAAAACCGATGGCCTGGCGCAGATCGGCCACACAGGCCTGCAGCGTCTGCCCCGGCAGGGCGAACATCATGTCCAGGTTGACGCGGGGCGCGGCGCGCTGGGCCATGTCGATCGCGGCTCGGGCCTGGGCCGAATCATGGATGCGGCCCAGCTTCTTCAGCTGGGCGTCGTCGAAACTCTGGATGCCCAGTGAAAACCGGGTCACGCCGCTGGCCGCGTAGTCACGGAAGCGGCCTGCCTCGGCCGTGCCGGGGTTGGCTTCCATGGTGATTTCGGCGTCGGGCCACAGGTTCAGACAGGCGCGCAGCATGGCCAGCAGCTCGTCCAGGCCGGCGGCCGATAGCAGGCTGGGCGTGCCGCCGCCAATAAAGACCGACACCACCTGGCGGCCCCAGATGGACGGCAAGGCTTGCTCCAGGTCGCTGCGCAGCGCATCCAGATAGGCGCGTTCGGGGATTTCGCCAGGGGCCTGGTGCGAATTGAAGTCGCAATACGGGCACTTGCGCACACACCAGGGCACGTGCACGTACACCGACAGCGGCGGCAGGCTGGTCAGCGTGGCGCCAGCGGGGGTGACCAGACGCGGACGAGCCGCGCCCATTTCAGAGCGGATGGGTATGGTGATGGACATGCGGTGTTCCTGGACGCGGCGCGGGCGCCGGCGTCATCAAACCTGGTTCAGCTTGCCCAGCAGTTCGCGCAGGGCGCGGGCGCGGTGGCTGATGGCGTTCTTTTCCTCGGGGTCCAGGGACGCGGCCGTCAGCCCCAGGTCGGGCAAGTAAAAGTGCGGATCGTAGCCAAAGCCGTTGGCGCCTTCGGCCTGGTCGATGATTTCACCGTGCCACAGGCCTTCGCCGATCAGGGGCCGCGGGTCGTTTTCGCTGCGCACCAGCGCCAGCACCGCTACGTACCAGGCGCTGCGGTCGGTGGCCGACGCCAGTTTGGACACCAGCAGCGCGTTGTTGGCCTGGTCGGATTTTTCGCCGCCGTGCATCTTGGCGTAGCGGGCGGAATACACGCCCGGGGCGCCGTCCAGCGCGGCCACGCATAGGCCGGAATCGTCAGCCAGCGCGGGCAAGCCCGTCAGGCGGCTGGCGTGGCGGGCCTTGGTCAGCGCATTTTCGACAAAGGTGACGTGCGGCTCTTCGGCCTCGGGCACGCCCAGTTCGCCCTGCGGCACGAGTTCGATGCCGAGCGGTGCGAACAAGGCGGAAAACTCGCGCAGCTTGCCGGCATTGTTGGAAGCCAGCACGACGCGGCGCAGGGAATCGGGAATGTTGGGGGAAGTCATGGGGCAAATTGTATAGGGCGCGGTCGTCATTGAAGACCGCCTGTTACGTGTAACCGCAACAACACAGAAATATTCAGTGGTCAATATCACTAATCTTGTCACTGATCGTATCTGAACGTCCCGGCGATGAACCCACTTCACGCTTTGCCACGGCCGACCGCGGCCGGTGCGCCCCTCCCTCCCAGCGGCGCGGCGCCCGCGTCCGTCAGTCTGGCCGGCATCCTGCGCGAGCGCCTGCTGCGGCCGCGCTTCCAGCCCGTCATCGACCTTTCTCACAGCAGGATCTACGGCCACGAAAGCCTGATCCGCGGGCCGGTCGACACCGCCCTGCACTTCCCCGACGCCCTGTTCGCCGAAGCCCGGCGCCAGGGCCTGCATCCGCAATTGGAACTGGCCAGCTTTCGCGCCGGCGCCCAGGGCTTCACGCAGAACGAGGCGCCGGGCAAGCTGTTCCTGAACCTGTCGGGATCCGCCCTGATCCATTATTGGACGCTGTGGGGCGACGAGATGCCGCTGCGCCTGCTCAAGGATTGCACGCTGGCGCCGTCCAACATCATCGTCGAGCTGACCGAACAGGACCCCCTGTCCGAACACATGGCCACGCTGGGCAGCGCTTTTGCCTGCCTGCGCGAATACGGCATGCGCATCGCGCTGGACGACTACGGCGTGGGCAACTCGAACCTGCAGCTGTGGTCCGAGATGCAGCCCGACCTGGTCAAGATCGACCGCTATTTCTTCAACGGCATCGGCCACGACGACCGCAAGCAGAACATGGTGCGCGCCATTCTCAAGGTGGCGCAGTACCTGGGTACCGCCATCGTCGCCGAAGGCATCGAGACCGCCGAGGACCTGGCCGTGGTGCGTGACCTGGAAATCCGCTATGCCCAGGGCTGGTTGCTGGGCCGCCCGGACGAGGCGCTGCTGACCGAGCTGACGGCGCCGTTGCGCGATTCCCTGCGAGTGCGTACCCCGGCGCCGCTGTCGCAACGCTCGGCCGGCGGCACCGCCGCCAGCCTGCGGGTCGAGGCGCCCGCCGCGCTCCTGACCAAGCACACCAATGACGACGTGCACCGCCTGTTCATCGAACACAAGAGCCAGCACGCGGTGGCGGTGGTGGACGGCGACAACCGCCCGGTCGGCATCATCAACCGGCGCGATTTCTCCGAGCATTACGCCCAGCGCTACACCCGCGAACTGTTCGGCCGCGATGCCTGCTCGACCTTCATGAACGCCGAGCCGGTGCTGGTGGACCTGGACGTGTCCATCGACCAACTCAGCCACGTGCTGATCTCGGAAGATCAGCGCTACCTGATGGACGGCCTGATTATCACCCGCGACGGCCGCTACGACGGCCTGGCCACCGGCGAGACGCTGGTGCGCTCGGTGACCGAAATGCGCATCGAGGCCGCGCGCTATGCCAATCCGCTGACCTCGCTGCCGGGCAACATCCCCATCAGCCGACACATCGCCACGCTGCTGGACGACGCCGCCGACTTCACCATCTGCTATGGCGACCTGAACAACTTCAAGCCGTTCAACGACGTCTACGGCTATTGGCGCGGCGACGACATGATCATGCTGACCGCCGACGTCATCAAGCGCCACTGCGACCCGCTGCGCGACTTCGTCGGCCACGTGGGCGGCGACGACTTCGTGGTGCTGCTGCGCAGCCCCGACTGGACCGAGCGCATCCAGCGCATCATCGCCGAATTCAATGAGCGCGCCATCGACCTGTACGACGACCAGGGCCGCCGCAACGGCGGCATCGAGGCCGAAGACCGCTACGGCGTGCCGCGCTTCTTCCCGTTCGTGACACTGGGGGTCGGCGCGCTGACCGTCACCCCCTCGTTATGCGAGCGCATCCGCCCGGAGGACATCGCGTCGGCCGCTGCCCATGTCAAGCACAAGGTCAAGCATGGGAATCTGTCGCTGGTGACCGAGCGCTACCGCGGCGCCGCCCTGCCGCAGTTCTCCCCCTGACGCCTGCCGGGCGGCCGCCTCGGCCGCCTGGGCGATCTGGAATACCGACACCGCGCGCCGCAGGCCTTGCGCCTGCTGCTCCAGCGCGGCCGCGGCGGCGGCGGTCTGCTCCACCATCGCCGCGTTCTCCTGGGTCGAACGCTCGATGTCCGCCACCGCGTCATTGACCGACGCGATCCCGGCGGCCTGCTCGGCCGTGGCGGCGGAGATTTCCGCCACGATCTGCGTCACCTTGTCCACCGACGCCCGCATCTCGCGCATGGTGTCGCCGGCCAGGTTCACCTGACGCACGCCGGCCTGCACCCGCGAGCCCGAATCCTCGATCAAGCCCTTGATTTCCTTGGCGGCCTGGGCGCTGCGCTGGGCCAGCGAGCGCACTTCGCCCGCCACCACCGCGAAACCCTTGCCCTGCTCGCCCGCGCGCGCCGCTTCCACCGCCGCGTTCAGCGCCAGGATGTTGGTCTGGAAGGCGATGCTGTCCACCACGCCCACGATCTCGCCGATGCGGCGCGCGCTGTCGGCGATACCCTGCATGCTGATCACCACTTCCTGCACCGCCTCGCCGCCGCGCTGGGCCAACTGGGTCGCGGAGAGGGCCTGGCGGCTGGCCTGGTCGGCGTTGCCCGCGGTCAGCTGCACTGTGTGCGCCAGTTGCGTCATGTTGGCCGCCGCTTCCTGCAGCGAGCCGGCCTGGCGCGCCGTGCGGTCCGACATGTCGGCCCCGCCCGCGGCGATCTCGCCCGAGCCGGTATGGATTTCCTCGACGCCGTGGCGCACCGACGCCACCGCCGCCGACAGGCCCGTCTGCATGCGACGCATGGCCGAATACAGCACGCCAATCTCGTTGTCGCCATGCATGGCGATATTGCCCGTCAGGTCGCCGTCGGCGATGCGGTCAAAGTGCGCGCCGGCTTCGTTCAGCGGCCGCAGGATACGGCGGCGGAACGCCAGCCGGATCAGCACCGCCAGCACCAGCACGAAGGCCAGCACGGCCGCCGCCACCACCGTCACCCGCTGCATCGTCTGGCTGGCGTCGGCCACCGCGGCCTGCCCTTGCGCCCGGGCGTAGGCCTGGTAGGCGTCCGCCTGCTTCACGTAGGCGGCCCCGCTCACCGGCAACACCTTGTCCACCAGCCGGTTGACCTCGATACCGTTCCAGCCCTTGATGGCCTTGAACATCGGCACCAGGGTCTGGTCGGCGAAGGCGGCGTTGGCCGCCAACGCCTGGTCGAACAGCGGCGCGCCCTGCGCGCTGGTGTCGGCATTGGCGCGCAGCCGCGCCAGGCTGGCCGCGGCCTGCTTGAGCAGCGTGTCGGCCTGGTTCAGCGACTGGTCGCGGGCCGCTTCCAGCCCGCCTTCCATCGCGGTCTTGGCGTCGGTCAGCGCCGCGCGCGCCTGGAACAGGCGGCTGGTCATGTCCGACAGGTCGCTGGCGCGCTCGATGCTGCCCCGGCCGAGCGCTTCGAGATCGGCCCGGTTATCGCGCAGCACGGCGATCCCCGCCGCGGCCGCCAGCGCGAACAGCGCCACAAACATCGCCAGAATCGCCGAAACCGCCGTCGTCACCCTGAGATTTTTCCGCATATCCATCCATCTGTTGCATCGCCACCTAGGCGTATCGAGGCGATTATGGAGATGCAGTTTGGCAATTTCTTGACACATCCCCGTCCCCGCATGACAAACGGCCGTCACATAAGTGCGCTTTTGCGAACAGGAACCCCGTATTAATGAATCGTGAATTGGCAGGCGCGGCCTCTTGCGGCACATTCGATCCTGTACCGATTCATTCACCGACACCGATACCCCATCCGACCCCATGCCCGACGCCTCCCACGCCTACCAGGACATCCGCGAAGCCGTACGCGACCTGTGCGCGCAATTTCCCGCTGAATACTTCCGCAAAGTCGACGAAGAACGCGGCTACCCCGAAGCCTTCGTCCGCGCACTCACCGAAGCCGGTTGGCTGGCGGCGCTGATTCCCCAGGAATACGGCGGCTCGGGCCTGGGCCTGACCGAAGCCTCGGTCATCATGGAAGAAATCAACCGCAGCGGCGGCAACTCCGGCGCCTGCCACGGCCAGATGTACAACATGGGCACCCTGCTGCGCCACGGCTCCGAAGCGCAAAAGCGCGAATACCTGCCGCGCATCGCCGCGGGCGAGCTGCGGCTGCAATCCATGGGCGTCACCGAGCCCACCACCGGCACCGACACCACCAAGATCAAGACCACCGCCGTACGCCGCGGCGACCGCTACGTCATCAACGGCCAGAAGGTCTGGATCTCGCGGGTGCAGCACTCCGACCTGATGATCCTCCTGGCCCGCACCACACCGCTGGACCAGGTCACCCGCAAGTCCGAAGGCATGTCCATCTTCCTGGTCGACCTGCACGAAGCCGTCAAACATGGCATGTCGATCCGCCCGATCCCCAACATGGTCAACCACGAAACCAACGAGCTGTTCTTCGACAACCTCGAAATCCCCGCCGACAACCTGATCGGCGAGGAAGGCAAGGGCTTCAAGTACATCCTGGACGGCCTGAACGCCGAACGCACCCTGATCGCCGCCGAATGCATCGGCGACGGCTACTGGTTCGTGGACAAGGTCACCGCCTACGCCAAGGAACGCATGGTGTTCGGCCGTCCCATCGGCCAGAACCAGGGCGTGCAGTTCCCCATCGCGCGGGCCCACATCAACGTCGAGGCCGCCAGCCTGATGCGCTATGAAGCCTGCCGCCTGTTCGACGCCCACGAGCCTTGCGGCGCCCAGGCCAACATGGCCAAGCTGCTGGCCGCGGATGCCTCCTGGGAAGCCGCCAACGCCTGCCTGCAATTCCACGGCGGCTTCGGTTTTGCCACCGAATACGACGTCGAACGCAAATTCCGCGAAACCCGCCTGTATCAGGTCGCGCCGATCTCGACCAACCTGATCCTGTCCTACGTCGCCGAACACATCCTGGGCCTGCCCCGCTCTTTCTGACATGACCGCCGCCAAAGACACTCCCCACCTCAGCGCCGAACTCGCCGCTTTTGCGGCCAACCTGCGCTTTGAAGACATTCCCGCCCCGGTGCTGCGCCGCGCCGAAGACCTGCTGCTGGACTGCCTGGCCTCGATCCTGGCCGGCGCCTCTGCCCGTCCGGTGCTGGCCATCGACCGTTACGCCGCCGCCATGGGGCCGGCCGACGGCCCCAGCGAAATCCTGATCAACCGGCGCCGCACCTCGCCGGTGTTCGCCGCCATGGTCAACGCCGCCGCCGCCCACGTGGTCGAGCAGGACGACGTGCACAACGGGTCGGTGTTCCACCCCGCCGCCGTGGTGTTCCCGCCGGCGCTGGCCGTCGCCCAGGCGCTGGGCAGTTCGGGCCGCGATCTGCTGGTGGCCGCTGTGGCCGGGTACGAAGTCGGCATCCGCGTCGGCGAATTCCTGGGACGGTCGCACTACAAGATCTTCCACACCACCGGCACCGCTGGCACCCTGGCCGCCGCCGTCACCACCGGCCGCCTGCTGGGCCTGTCGCCCGAGGCCATGCTGAACGCCCTGGGCTCGGCCGGCACCCAGGCCGCCGGCCTGTGGGAATTCCTGCGCGACGCGGCCGATTCCAAGCAGCTGCACACCGCCCGCGCCGCCGCCAACGGCATCGCCGCCGCCTACCTGGCGCGCGAAGGCTTCACCGGCGCGCGCCACATCCTGGAAGGCCCGCAGGGCATGGCCGCCGGCATGTCCCGCGACGCCGATCCGTCACGCCTGACCGACCGCCTGGGCGCCCGCTGGGCCTTGGCCGAAACCTCGTTCAAGTTCCACGCGTCCTGCCGCCACACCCATCCCGCCGCCGACGCGCTGCAGCAGGTGCTGCGCGAACACAACCTGACCGAAGACGGCATCGACCGCGTCGTGGCCCATGTGCACCAGGGCGCCATCGACGTGCTCGGCCCCGTGGTCGACCCGCGCACGGTGCATCAATCCAAGTTTTCCATGGGTACGGTGCTGGGTCTCATCGCCCGCAAGGGCCGCGCCGGTCTGCCCGACTTCGACGCCGCGCTGGATGATCCGGCCGTCGCCGCCTTCCGCGCCCGTGTCACGATGGCGCTCGACCCCGAAGTCGACGCCGCCTACCCGCAGCGCTGGATCGGCAAGGTCACGGTGTACACCCGCGATGGCCGCCAGTTGCACGGCCGGGTCGACGAACCCAAGGGCGATCCCGGTAATACCCTGTCGCGCCCCGAAATCGAAGCCAAGACGCTCAGCCTGGGCCGCTACGCGGACGCCGCGACCGACGCCGAATTGCAAAGCTTGATCAGCGCCATCTGGAACCTGGAAAAAACGGAACGGATCGAACCGCTGCTGCGGTAATCGCGGGCCGACCGCCGCAAGCGCGTCGCGCCCGGCCCGGCACCGGCACGGCGGGTTCTACCCGGGGTGCCCATGACGGCCGGACGTCGGAACCACCGGCTCGGGATGGCAGCCCTTCGACGCCATCCCGCTGCCGGTATCAGCCGCCCAGCGCTGCGCGTTGTTCGCGCACCAGACCGGCAATGCCGCCTTCGGCCAACGCCAGCATCGCGTCCAGTTCCGCGCGCGTGAACGTCGCGCCCTCGCCGGTGCCCTGCACTTCCACGAACGCGCCGCTGCCCGTCATGATGACGTTCACGTCTGCGTCGCAAGCCGAATCTTCCTGGTAGTCCAGGTCCAGCACCGCGCGGCCATCCACCAGGCCCACGGACACCGCCGCCACCGCGTCGCGGATCGGGTTCACGGCCAGATCGCCGCGCTGCATCAACAAGGCCACGGCATCGGCCGCCGCCACCCAGGCGCCGGTGATGCTGGCGCAACGCGTGCCGCCGTCGGCCTGCAACACGTCGCAGTCCAGGTGCAGCGTGCGTTCGCCCAGCGCCCGCATGTCGAACACCGCGCGCAGGCTGCGCCCGATCAGGCGCTGGATTTCCTGAGTGCGGCCGCTTTGCTTGCCGCGGGCCGCCTCGCGGTCGCTGCGGGTGTGCGTGGCGCGCGGCAGCATGCCGTATTCCGCCGTCACCCAGCCCTCGCCCTTGCCCTTCAGGAAAGGGGGCACCTTTTCCAGCACGCTGGCGGTGCACAGCACATGAGTGTTGCCGGCCTTGACCAGCACCGAGCCCTCGGCATAGCGCGTGAAGCCGCGCTCCAGGCTGAAGGGCCGCAGTTCGTCGACGGCGCGGCCCGACGGGCGGGCGATGGCATTGGCGGTGGTCATGGGAAAGCTCCAGTCAGATTTGATTGGCGGCATTGTACGGGCAGCGCCCTCGGGAACGATGCCCGCAGCGGCCGCCCGCTGCCGCCCTGCCCGCGCCCAGTGTCATCCGCGTTTGGAGTATCCTGCCGCGATGTACGGGCTGCATATACCCGCCCCCGCCACAGCGGGCCGGCGGAACCGGCGCGGCCCGGCCCCAAAACAGCAAAAGGAAACCCACACCATGATCCGCAGCATGACCGCCTTCGGCAACGCCCGGGCAGACCTGGAACAAGGCACGCTGGCGCTGGAACTGCGCAGCGTCAACAGCCGCTTCCTGGACCTTTACTTCCGCCTGCCCGACGAGCTGCGCCACGTCGAGACGCCGCTGCGCGAACTGCTGACCGCCCAACTGGCGCGCGGCAAGGTCGAAATCCGCGTGTCGTACACCCGCAATGCCAGCACCGACCTGTCCAAGCTGGAACCGGCCTGGCTGGAAACCCTGGCCGAGCAGTTGCAGGCCGCCCGCCGCATCCTGCCCGATATCGCCGCACCGCGTCTGGTGGAATTGTTCAACTGGCCCGGCCAGCGCAGCAACGACGCGCTGGACCCGCAAGTCTGGGGCGCCGCCTGCCTGCAAGCTGCCCAGGAAGCCCTGAAGCAATTGCAGGACGGCCGCGAACGCGAAGGCGAACGCCTGGCCGGCATGATGCGCGAATGCGCCGACGGCGTCGCGGGCATCGTCGAACTGGTCCAGAACCATCTGCCCCAGCTGCTGGCCGATCACCGCGACAAGCTCGCCTCCAAGCTGCGCGAAAGCGTCGAATCGGCCTTCCCCGGCGGCTTCACCCACATCAGCGGCGCCGAGCTGTCCGAACGCCTGTCCCAGGAAGCCAACCTGTTCGCGCTGCGCATCGACGTCGCCGAAGAGCTGTCGCGCCTGCGCTCGCACCTGGAAGAACTGCGCCACCTGCTCACCGACGGCGGCGGCAAGACCGGCGGCAAGAAAAACGCCGGCAGCGCCGGCAAGCGCCTGGACTTCCTGTTCCAGGAAATGAACCGCGAAGCCAACACGCTGGGCTCCAAGGCCGGCAGCATGGAAGTCACCCGCGCGGCCATGGACTTGAAGCTGCTGATCGAGCAGATGCGCGAGCAGGCGCAGAACATCGAATAAGCGGACAACCGGGCGCGTCATGCGCCCGTCACGAAACTAAAACGCCGGCCCTTAAAGGGGCGGCGTTCATTCAGGCATTGCGGCCAGAGGCTTCGCCCGTGGGCGGCATGCCCGCCGCGGGCTCTCCCCGCAATGCCGAATCCAGGTACGCGCTGCGCGCCCGGGCATCCGGAAAGGTCATGTCCTTGTAGCTCACGAAGCGCGAGCCCTTGGCCAGCCGATAGCCCAGCCAGATCAACAGGAACAGCGGAATGCCGATATACGTGGCGGCGACCCCGCCCCAATCGATGCGCTGCTCGAGGAAGGCCTGGTAGTTCTGGCCCAGCGTGATGATCAGGCACAGCACGAAAGCGAAGATCGGGCCGAACGGGAAGAACGGCGACACATAGGGCAGATCGGCCAGGTTGCGGCCTTGCTTGACGTAGCCGCGGCGGAACCGGTAGTGGCTGATAGCGATGCCCAGCCAGGCGATGAAACCGGTCATGCCCGACGTATTGAGCAGCCAGATATAGACCGCCTTGGGGCTGAACACGAAGGTGAAAAAGCACAGCGCCGCGACCACCGTGGTGGCCACCAGGGCCCACAACGGCACGCCCGAGCGCGAAATCCGGCCGAACACGGCAGGCGCCTTGCCGTCGCGTGCCAGGCTGTACAGCATGCGCGTGGCGGCGTACATGCCCGAATTGCCGGCCGACAGCACCGAGGTCAGCACCACCGCGTTCATGATCGACGCCGCGGCCAACAGGCCCGCGCGCTCGAAGATCAAGGCAAAGGGGCTGACGCTGATGTCGGTGACTTCATTGCGCAGCAGGTGCGGATCGGTATAGGGAATCAGCAGGCCGATCACCAGGATCGCCGCCACGTAAAACAGCAGGATGCGCCAGAACACCTGGCGCACGGCGCGCGGCAGGTTCTTGGCGGGGTCCTTGGATTCGCCCGCGGCGATGCCGATCAGTTCGGTGCCCTGGAACGAAAAGCCCACCACCATCGCCACGCCGATCAGCGCGGCAAAACCGCCGGCAAACGGCGCGTCGCCCACGGTCCAGTTGGCCACGCCGCCGCTTTCGCCGCCGCGAATGATGCCCAGCAGCATCATCACGCCCATCGCCACGAAGGCCAGCACCGCCACGACCTTGATCAGCGCGAACCAGAATTCGGCCTCGCCGAAGCCGCGTGCCGACAAGGCGTTCAGGCCGAAGGTGATCGCCAGGAACAAGGCGCTCCAGTACACCCCGGGAATGTCCGGGAACCAGTAGGCCATGACCAGCTGCGCCGCGACCAGGTCCACCGCCACGGTGACGGCCCAGTTGTACCAATAGTTCCAGCCCAGCGCGAAGCCGAAGCCTTCTTCCACGTAGCGCGCGCCGTAGGTCGAGAACGATCCCGACACCGGCATGCTGGCGGCCAGCTCGCCCAGGCTGGTCATCAGGAAATAGACCATCACGCCGATCAGCACATAGCCCAGTAGCGCGCCGCCAGGGCCCGCCTGGGCGATGGTGGCGCCGGAGGCCACGAACAGACCGGTTCCGATGGACCCGCCCACCGCGATCATCGTCAGATGGCGCGCCGACAGGGCGCGGCGCAGTTCGGTCGGGGCGGGTGCCCCCGCCTTGCCGCTGCCGCGGTGCTGATCGTGTTCCGATAATGCCAAAGTCGTGTTCCTTCAGAGCGAAAATGCCCCGCCAGCCACGCGGCGGGAACCGGGGGTTTTCCCGGCAACGGCGGAGCATAGCGCAACTCCTCCCGCTCGTCGAAATCGCCGGCAAAATCCGGGACGCATTCGCGTCACATGACAAAACGCTTTCCGAACGCGGCAAAATCGTTCGGAAAGCGCCGGGAAATGCCTGAAAACCGCCGCTGAAGGCTTACTGGAACGCGGTTTCCATGAAGGTGCGCAGCTTGCGCGAATGCAGGCGCTCGGGCGGCATGTCGCGCAGGCGTTCCAACGCCCGGATGCCGATTTCCAGATGCTGGTTGACCTGACGCCGGTAGAAGGCGCTGGCCATGCCCGGCAGCTTCAGTTCGCCATGCAGTGGCTTGTCGGAGACGCACAGCAGCGTGCCGTAAGGCACGCGGAAGCGGAATCCGTTGGCCGCGATGGTGGCCGATTCCATGTCCAGCGCGATGGCGCGCGACTGCGCGAAACGCTCGACCAGCTCGACGTGATCACGCAGCTCCCAGTTGCGGTTGTCGATGGTGGCCACCGTCCCGGTGCGCATGATGCGCTTGAGGTCCCAGCCGGACAGCCCCGCGACTTCCTCCACAGCCTGCTCCAGCGCCACCTGCACTTCAGCCAGGGCCGGCACCGGCACCCAGGTGGGCAGGTCCGCATCCAGCACGTGGTCTTCGCGGACGTAGCCATGCGCCAGCACGTAGTCGCCCAAGCGCTGCGAATCGCGCAGGCCGGCGCAGTGACCCAGCATCAGCCAGGCGTGCGGCCGCAGCACGGCAATGTGATCGGTGATGGTCTTGGCATTGGACGGACCCACGCCGATATTGACCAGGGTGATGCCGGAATGGTCGCCGCGCACCAGGTGGTAGGCCGGCATCTGCGGTAGCCGCGGCCCCTGGCCTTCGTCGGCGGGCGCGGACTCGCCCCGGCGCGTGATACGGTTGCCCGGCTCGACCAGCATCTCGTAGTCTTCATTGCCGCTGGCCATCAGCGCCCGGGCTCGGGCGCAGAACTCATCGACGTAGAACTGGTAGTTGGTGAACAGCACGAAATTCTGGAAGTGCGCGGGCGCCGTGGACGTGTAGTGCTGCAGGCGATGCAGCGAGTAGTCCACCCGCTGCGCCGTAAAGGGTGCCAGCGGCTTGGGCTCGCCCTCTTTGCCGCGCCAGGAACCGTTGACAATGGCGTCGTCGGTGACGGCCAGATCGGGCACGTCGAACAGATCGCGCAAGGGACGCTTCAACGCCTCCAGGTGCTCGCCTTCGACGTAGGCGCCTTCCGGAAAGGCGAAATGCAGCGGGATCGGGGAATCGGATTCGCCCACCTCCACCGCCACGCGGTGGTTCTGCAGCAACTGGCCGACCTGCTCGATCAGATAATCGCGGAACAGGGCCGGCTGGGTGACGGTGGTCTGGTAGATGCCGGGCTCGGCCACATGGCCGTACGACAGGCGGGTATCGATGGGGTCGTAGGTTTCGACCAGGATGCGGATGGCCGGGTAGTACGCACGGGCCCGTTCACGGCCGTTGCCCGAACCCTTCAGGACTTCGCGGAACGCCGACCGCAGGAAAGCCGTGTTGCGCGCGTAGATTTCCACCAGCCGGTCAACCGCCGCCACCGCGTCATGGTAGGGCTCGAAAGGAAGCGCCTCGGGCCGGTTCATGGAGGACAGGGGGTGTACTGCATTCATCATTGAGCTTTACTCCGCTTTCTTATCTATCTTGTTTTAAGCGGCCGCTCTCGGCAATCAAGCCGCAAGAGGCCGATGCCGACGATTATGCCCGAGCCCGGCCGGTATGAAGTGTCATATTCGCGCGCCGGCCGCGGCGCGTCCCCGCAGGTCGCCGTCGCCCTCGCAATAGAAACAATATATCATTCCGTTTTTCCGCCTTTCCCTGCTTCTCATGCCGTCGGCTTTTGGCCCCCGTCCAGGCAGTCCCCAGCACCTTGCCCGATGGGCGGTGCTGTCCTGGCTGTGCGCCTGCTTGCTGCTGGCGCCGCTGGGCGGCCTGCGGCACCTGCTGACGCACCTGGACACCGGGGCCGGGTCCGCCCCGGGCAACATATCCGCCGCGCGCGTGGCGGATGCATCCGGTCCCGCATCTGATTCGTCGACCGCGCCCGCGTCCCTTCCCGACGACGCGCACGCGGCCGACAAGCTTGGCCACTGCGACCTGTGCCACATCTGGGACTTGCTGGACGCCACCCTGCCGGCGTCCTTCCCGTTCATTGCCGGCGCCGCGCCGCGCATTGCCCCGCCCCCGTCAACGCCCGTCGGCGCCACCGTGGCCGCCGGCAACTGGTTCCAATCCCGCGCTCCGCCCGCGGCGGCTTGAAATCCCTCACGTCCGATTTCAACCTCCGCCGCCGCACCTTCGCGGCCGGCCCCCAGGATTGCCACCATGTCTTTTGCTTCTTCCCAGCCCGGGGCGCGTCCGCCCCTGCGCGCCTTCGCCCTTACGCCCCTTGCCCTGGCCTGCCTGATGGCCCTGCCCCAGGCCGCCCGCGCCCAGACCGCGCCTGACACCACCACGCTGTCGCCCGTCGTCATCACCGCCAACCCGCTGGGCAGCGAAGCCCTGGCCTCGCCGTCCACGATCGTGCAGGGCATCGACCTGGACCTGCGCCGCGGCTCGAATCTGGGTGAAACGCTCAACGGCCTGCCCGGCGTATCCACCACCACCTATGGCCCGATGGTGGGCCGGCCCATCATCCGCGGCATGGACGGCGACCGCATCCGTCTCTTGAACAACGGCGTGGGCGCGCTGGACGCCTCGTCCCTGTCGTTCGACCACGCCGTGCCGCAAGACCCGCTGTCGACTAACCGTGTCGAGATCCTGCGCGGTCCGGCCGCCTTGCTCTATGGCGGCAGCGCCATTGGCGGCGTGGTCAATACGATCGACAACCGCATCCCGACCGAGCCCATCGAGGGCATCCACGGCGACGTGGCCAGCAGTTACGGCGGCGCCAACAACGACCGCAACGGCGCCGTGCAACTGGAAGGCGGCGACGGCACCTTCGCCATCCACGCCGACGCCTTCAGCCGCAAGACCGGCGACCTGCGCATTCCGGGCTATGCCCGCAGCGCCCAGCAACGCGCCATCGACGGCCCCGACCGCGACCAGCCGCGCGGCACCCTGCCCAACAGCGACGGCCAAGCCAGCGGCGGCGCGCTCGGCATGTCCTGGACGGGCGACCGCGGCTACGCCGGCCTGTCCTACAGCGGCTACGACGCCGACTACGGCTCGGTCGCGGAACCCGACGTGCGCATCAAGATGCACCAGGAACGCTTCGGCTTTGCCAGCGAACTACGCGACCTCGACGGCCTGTTCACCAGCGTCAAGCTGAACTTCGCCTACACCGACTACCAGCACAAGGAAATCGACAACGGCGAAGTCGGCACCACCTTCAAAAACCGCGGCTACGAAGCCCGCATCGAAGCGCGCCACGCCGACATCGGGCCGCTGCACGGCGTGGTCGGGTTGCAACTGGGCCAGACGCGCTTCTCGGCGCTGGGCGACGAAGCCCTGGTGCCGACCACCGACACCGATTTGGCTGCCCTCTTCGCGCTTGAAGAATGGAAGCTGAACGACCGCCTGACCCTCAGCGCCGGCGCCCGCGCCGACCACACCCGCCTGAGCCCCTCGGGCGGCGGCAACGAGCGCTTTGACGGTTCCAGCCGCACCAGTTTTACCGCCAGCAGCTTCTCGCTGGGCGGTATCTATAAGTTGAGCAGCGTCTGGTCGGTGGCCGCCAATACCGCTTACACCGAACGCGCCCCCACCTTCTACGAGCTATACGCCAATGGCCCGCACGGGGCCACCGGCCAATACCTGGTCGGTGACCAGGGCCTGGGCAAGGAACGCGCCTGGTCCGGCGACCTGTCGCTGCGCTACAAGCAGGACGCCGACAAGGCCAGCATCGGCGTGTTCTATAGCCGCTTCTCCAACTACCTGGCCGAAATGAACACCGGCCGCTATCGCACTGACGAAGGCGCCGTGGTGGCGGCCGGCGACAACGACGCGCTGCCCGAAGCCCGCTACCAAGGCGTCGCCGCCCGCCTGTACGGCGTGGAAGCGGAAAGCAGCACCCGCGTGCTGCAACGCAACGGCCACAAGCTGGACCTGGGCCTGTCGGGCGACTACACGGTGGCGCGCAATCTGGACACCGGCCGCTCGCTGCCGCGCATTCCGCCGCTGCGGCTGCGCGTGGCGCTGGACTACGGCTATGGCGCCTATAGCGCCGGCGTCAGCGTGTCCAAGGCCTTCGCCCAGCACAGCCGTCCCGACAACGACACCGCCACGGCTGGCTATTACAGCGTGGACGCCAACGCCGGCTATCGCTTCAAGGTGGCGGCGGTGCAATGGCAGGCCTACGTCCGCGGCATCAACCTGACCAACCAGACCATCCGCTACGCGACCTCGGTCCTGCGCGACGTCGCCCCCGAGGGCGGCCGTGCCGTCATGGTCGGCCTGCGCGGCAGTTTCTGACCATGCGCCCTGGACGGGTCGGGCATGCCAAAACCCGCCTGGCCGATCCGTCCGGTGCTGCCGCTACCCCGTTGGGCTTTTCCGGGCCGTTTCGCTTTCTTGGCCCGTTTATTTTTTGGCCCGTTTTTTTAGCCCGTTTGGCGGCTGGCCGTTACCTTTTTCCGACCTGACAAGGTAACGGCCGCGCCGCCAGAATGCTGCATTGCACTACAAATGTAATGAAACTTTATTCCATTACAATACCGTGGCAGTCAGTGGGGCCTAAGGCCTGCCAACACCCGAAAAACACCCCCCAGCGTGTTGGCAGACCCTAGGCTCCCCTGCCTTCTTTCCGCCGGCTTGCCCAGTGCAAAGCCATGCCGCCCACTCCGATTCTTGAAGTGACGTAATGACGCCGCCCACGCGAAAAGCACGATTTGCCTCGTTCCGCATTCCCGCCTTCCTGTCAGCGCCCCTGCTGGCCCTGACGTTCTCCTGGTTACCCGGCGCCGCCCAGGCGTCCATTCCCTCCCACGATTCCGCCCGCGGCTCCTTGTCTGGCCTAAGCCTGGCACAGGAACCCACCGTGCCCACGCTGCGCGAACGCGTCGTGCAAGCCGGCCTGGCCGCCATCGGCACGCCCTATAGCTGGGGCGGCGACGACGCCGAAGAAGGGTTCGACTGCAGCGGCCTGGTGCTGTTCGTGTACCGCGAAATCGCCGGCCTGGAACTGCCCCGCACCGCCCGCCAGCAGCGCACCGAGGGCGACACGGTGCGCAACAAGCAGCAGCTCAAGCCCGGCGACCTGGTGTTCTTCGCCACCCGCGGCCGCGGCACCACCTCGCATGTGGGCATCTACATCGGCCAGGACAAATTCGTGCACGCCCCGCGCCGCGGCGCCAAGGTCCGCGTGGACGAAATGAAGAACCCGTACTGGTCCAAGCGCTACGTCGGCGCGCGCAGCTACATCGACAAGGCCCAGGGCCAGATGATCGCGGGTCGATAGAAGGGAAAGCCCCCCGCCGCAGGGAAGGAGCCCCCACGCCGCACACGCTGCGCGTGCTTGCTGCCCCCGGGGGGGCTGCCCCGCCTTGGGGCGGCCCGGCGGCGGGGCGAAGGAAGGAGCCCCCACGCCGCACACGCTGCGCGTGCTTGCTGCCCCCCGGGGGGGCTGCCCCGCCTTGGGGCGGCCCGGCGGCGGGGCGCTTGTGACGGAAAAAAGGCGCCTGATGGCGCCTTTTTGACTATCTCTGTGTCCAGCGGCTCAACCGCGTCCCACGAACGGCATGTTGGTGGCCATGATGGTCATGAACTGGACGTTGGCTTCCAGCGGCAGGCGGGCCATGGCGGCGACGGCCTGGGCGACGTGGGCGACGTCCATGCGCGGCTCGACCTTGGTGCTGCCGTCGGCCTGCAGGATGCCCGCAGCCATGCGCTCGGTCATCTCGGTGGCGGCGTTGCCGATGTCGATCTGGCCGCAGGCGATGTGATATTGGCGGCAGTCCAGCGAAATCGATTTGGTCAGCCCGGTCACGGCGTGCTTGGTGGCCGTGTACGCGATCGAGAACGGCCGCGGCGCGTGGGCCGAGATCGAACCGTTGTTGATGATGCGGCCGCCCTGCGGGGTTTGCGCCTTCATCACGCGAATGGCGGCTTGCGCGCACAGGAACATGCCGGTCAGGTTGGTGTCGACCACCTCGCGCCAGAGCGCCACGGGCAATTCCTCGATCGGCATGGCAGGGGCGCCACGGCCGGCGTTATTGAACAGCACATCCAGACGGCCGTATTCCCGTTGCGTCGTGTCGAACAGCTCGCGCACCGCTTGTTCATTGGACACGTCCGTGGGCACCACCAGCGCGCGGATGCCGTCTTCGCCCGCCGCTGTGCGCGTGGCTTCCAGCGGTTCGCGCCGGCGGCCGGCCAGCACCACGCGATATCCCTGCGCCAGGAATTCCAGCGCCACCGCCCGGCCTATGCCAGTGCCGGCGCCCGTGACCAGGGCAACGCGGGGGGGCTCGATCTCGTTCGTGTGCATCCGATTCTCCTTGTTATCGATCGGCGAAATGCTACCCGAATCAATCTGGCCATGCTGCAAGCGAACGTTCCATTCCGCCCTGGACTCACGCAAGCAAATGAAACGACGGATACTTCACCGCCGCCCCCCGCGGCGGCGCAAATGCAGCGATTCGCCCTGATCTGTCACAACCTTTTATATAATTTCTGGAAATTAGCTTATTACTCAAAATCAATAACTCTCACGGAGCCCCCTCCATGCCTTCCAGGCCCCATTTCGCCGCCCGCTGGGCGGGCGCGCTGGCTCTCGGCGCCAGCGCCCTGGCCAGCGCCCAAAACGCCTCCGACGGACGACAGATCAGCACTCAGGGCGCCAACGGCGCGCCCGCCTGTGTCACCTGCCACGGCGCCAAGGGCGAAGGCAATCCCGTCGCCGGCTTCCCGCAATTGGCGGGCATCGGCGCGACCTATCTGGCCGAGCAGCTGGAAGCCATGGCCAACGGCTCGCGCGTGAGCCCCGTCATGGCGGCCACTGCCAAGGCGCTCAGTCCCGCCCAACGCCAGGCCGTGGCGCAGTACTACTCGACCCTGCCCTCGCCGCTGAACCTGGACCGCCTGGCCGCCACCGCGCAGCACCCGGTCAAGCCTGACGATACCGGCGCCTGGCTGGCGACCCGCGGCGCCTGGGACAAGAACGTGCCGGCCTGTAATCAGTGCCATGGCCCGGGCGGCATTGGCGTCGGCGCCAACTTCCCCAGCCTGGCGGGCCAGCCCGCGGCCTATATCGCCGGCCAATTGCGCGCCTGGCGCCAAGGCCAGCGTCCGCCCGGCCCGCTCGGCCTGATGCCGGCCGTCGCCACCCGCCTGACCGACGCCGAAATCGACGCCGTGTCCGCCTACTACGCCGGCCTGCCCAAGGCGGCCGACCTGCTTGCCGCGCAAGCCACCTCCGCGGGAGCCAAGCCGTGAACGCCACCCCCTACCCCACCCCCTACCGTTACACCCGGCTGCTGGCTGCCGCCGCCCTGAGCGCCGCCGGCTTCCTGGCGCCGGCCGCCCCGGCCCTGGCCGCCGACGCCCGCCCTGCCTTCACGCCACCGGCCGCCGCGTCGCTGCCCGACAGCGAATTCGGCAAGATCGTGCGCCAGGGCGAGCAGATCTTCCTGCACACCCCCAAAAACGCCTCGCAATTCGTCGGCAACGACCTGAACTGCGCCAGCTGCCACCTGGACGCCGGCCGCCGCCCCGATTCCGCGCCGATGTGGGCAGCCTACGTGCTGTACCCGGCCTTTCGGGCCAAGAACGGCCACGTCAATACGCTGGCCGAACGCTTGCAAGGCTGTTTCCGCTTCAGCATGAACGGCAAGGCGCCCGCCGCGGACGATCCCGTCCTGACCGCGCTGCAGACCTACATGTTCTGGCTGGCCAGCAAGGCGCCCACGGGCGTGCCGCTCAAGGGCCAAGGCTATCTCAAGCTGGCCGCCCCGGCGCAAAAGGCCGACTATGTGCGCGGCAGCGAGGTCTACGGCCAATACTGCGCGGTCTGCCACGGCGACAAGGGCCAAGGGCAGAAGAACGGCTCGCACTGGGTGTTTCCCGCCCTGTGGGGCCCGGACTCCTTCAACTGGGGCGCCGGCATGCACCAGATCGGCAACGCCGCTGGCTTCATCAAGGCCAACATGCCCTTGGGCCAGGCCGGCATGCTCAGCGACCAGGAGGCCTGGGACGTGGCGTATTTCATGAACGCGCACGAACGCCCGCAGGATCCGCGCTATACCGAATCGGTCGCCAAGACCCGCGCCAAGTACCACGACAGCGACGACTCGCTGTATGGCATCGAGATCAACGGCCATCTGCTCGGCAGCGATTCGCCCGCGCCTGGCGGCAAACTGGCGAAAACCGCGGCCAAATAATGGCTTCGCGGCGGTCTCGCAGCCTATCCAGGGCTGCAAAATAGACGACGCGGCGCGGCGGGTTTTCCCCTGCCGCGCCGCGCGATTTGCTATCCTTCGGGTCTTAGCATCACACGCACGTCATATTCATGCACGCCAATCCCGGAAACGTCTTCATGGTCGTCGCGCCCAGCGGCGCCGGCAAGTCCAGTCTGGTCAAGGCCTTGCTCCAGCAAGACCCCGCCATTGAACTGTCCGTCTCCTGCACCACCCGCGCGCCCCGCCCCGGCGAAGAAGACGGCCGTGAATACCGTTTTATCGACACCGGCCAATTCAAACAGCTGCGCGAAGAACAGCGCCTGCTGGAATGGGCCGAAGTGCATGGCAATTTCTATGGCACGCCGCGCGATCCCATCGATGCCGCCACTCGCGAAGGCCGCGACGTCCTGCTCGAAATCGATTGGCAAGGCGCGCGCCAGGTGCGCCAGCGTTTTCCCGCCGCGATTGGCATTTTCGTGCTGCCGCCGTCCATCGAAGAACTCGAAAGCCGGCTCAAGGCGCGGGGCCAGGATGCGCCCCAGGTTATCGCGCGCCGCTTGATGGCCGCGGGCGGCGAAATCGCCCACGCGCCTGAATGCGAATATGTTATTATTAATCAAGAATTTAGCGTAGCCTTATCGGAACTGACTCAAATCGTCAGCGCCGCGCGGCTGCGTTTTTCGTCTCAGGCCGCCCGCCACGCTGATTTGTTCGCGCAGCTCGGCATCCCGGCCGCGCACTGAAACGAATCCGCATTCTCCCTATCCACCATCAGCACCAGGTGTCCTAATGGCTCGCATTACCGTCGAAGACTGTCTGAATCAGATCCCCAACCGTTTCAAGCTCACGCTGGCCGCTACGTACCGCGCCCGCGAGCTGGCGCAAGGCCATGCCCCGCGCCTGGACAGCAAAGACAAGCCCACGGTCACCGCACTGCGCGAAATCGCGGGCGGCCTAACCGGCGTGGAAATGCTGCGTAAAGTTCCCACCTGATACTCTCCGGGGGGCGGCAAGCATGGCTTTTCCCGGGCTGAAGTACGCTTCATCTGGTCTGCTTGCCGCGCTACGTGCCGGCTCCCGTCTTGGGCGTCGCACGGGCAAGAAAGACAAACACCCCTCCGCGCCACCGTCCGTCGCCGCGCAAGAAGCGGCTGACGCGACCGCCTCGCCGGTCGCTTCGCTGGCGCCGCTGACCGAAATCATCGGCAGCTATCTCGACAAGAAAGATGTGGAACGCGTGCGCGAAGCCTATCGCTTCGCGGATCAGGCGCACCTGGGCCAGTTCCGCGCCAGCGGCTCGCCCTACATTTCGCACCCCATCGCCGTCACCGAAATCTGCGCGGGCTGGAAGCTCGACGTCAATGCGTTGTCCGCCGCCCTGCTGCACGACGTGATGGAAGACCAGGGCATCGCCAAGCACGAGCTGGCCGAAAAATTCGGCCCCGAAGTCGCCGAGCTGGTCGATGGCCTGTCCAAGCTGGACCGGCTGGATTTCGCCACCAAGGCCGAACAGCAGGCCGAGAGCTTTCGCAAGATGCTGCTGGCGATGGCGCGCGACGTGCGCGTCATCCTCATCAAGTTGGCCGACCGCCTGCACAACATGCGCACGCTGGACGCGGTCAACCCCGAAAAGCGCCGCCGCATCGCCCGCGAAACGCTGGACATCTACGCGCCTATCGCGCATCGCCTGGGCTTGAATCTGCTGTTCCGCGAACTGCAGGACCTGTGCTTTGCGGCCATGTACCCCAACCGCTACCAGGTGCTATACAAGGCCGTGCTGGCCGCCCGCGGCAACCGCCGCGAAGTCATCGGCAAGATCGCCGACTCCGTGCGCGCCGCGCTGCCGGCCGCCGGCATCGAAGCCGAAGTCACCGGCCGCGAAAAGACGCTCTACGGCATCTACCGCAAAATGGTGGACCAGAAAAAGTCCTTCTCCGATGTGCTGGACATCTACGGCTTCCGGGTCATCGTGCATACGCTGCCTGAGTGCTATCTGTCGCTCGGCACGCTGCACCAGCTGTACCGCCCGGTGCCCGGCAAATTCAAGGACTACATCGCCATCCCCAAGGTCAACGGCTACCAGTCGCTGCACACGACGCTGGTGGGCCCCTACGGTACGCCGGTGGAATTCCAGTTCCGCACGCGCGACATGCACCATGTGGCCGAAGAAGGCGTAGCGTCGCACTGGCTGTACAAGGGCGCCGACCTGACCCTGAACGACCTGCAAAAGCGCACCCACCAGTGGTTGCAGTCACTGCTCGACATCCAGAGCCAGACAGGCGATTCGGGCGAATTCCTCGAACACGTCAAAGTCGACCTGTTCCCCGACGCGGTCTACGTTTTCACGCCGCGCGGCAAGATCATCTCGCTGCCGCGCGGCGCGACGCCCGTCGATTTCGCCTACGCCATCCATACCGACATCGGCAACCAGGCCGTGGCGGCCAAGGTCAATGGCGAGTTCGTGCCGCTGCGCACCGAGCTCAACAGCGGCGACACGGTCGAAATCGTCACCTCGCCCGCTTCGCGCCCGAACGCCCAGTGGCTGAACTACGTGCGCACCGGCCGCGCCCGCTCTGAAATCCGCCACTACCTGCGTACCGTCAAGTACGAAGAATCCGTCGCCTTCGGCGAACGCCTGCTGGGCCAGGCCCTGCAAGAGCTGCACATGCCGCTGCCGGCCACCGACGACCCGGCCTGGCAGAAACTGGCGCGCAGCACCGGCGCCAGCTCACGCGAAGAAATCCTGGCCGACATCGGCCTGGGCAAGCGGCTGGCAGCCGTGGTGGCGCGCCGCTTCGCACCCGAACACCAGTTGGTGGCCACCACCGCCGCCGCGGTGGACGAACTGACCTCGGCGCGCAGCGCGCCCATCCTGATCCAGGGCAACGAAGGCCAGGCGGTGCAATTGGCGCCCTGCTGCGGCCCCCTGCCCGGCGACCCGATCATTGCCGGCATGCGCATGGGCCACGGCCTGGTGGTGCACACGGCCGACTGCCCGGTCGCCATGCGCCAGCGCCTGCGCGAACCAGAGCGCTGGATCAACGTCGCCTGGGACGCCCACACGGCCAAGCACCTGGCGACCCGCCTGGACATCGTCACCCGCAACGAACGCGGCGTGCTGGGCCGTCTGGCCGCGGAAGTCACGGCGGCCGATGCCAACATCATGCATGTCACCATGCACGATGACGCGGTGTCGACGGTGTCGCTGCATCTGACCATCCAGGTCGACAGCCGCAAGCACCTGGCCCAGGTCATCCGCGCCATCCGCCACGTGCCGCAGGTCCAGAAGATCGTCCGCGTCAAAGGCTGATCCCGGGTGCGGGTGGGTCAACCCGCGCCCGGCGTTTGCTCTCGCTCCGCTCTCCCGGCGCGCCCGCGCATTCAGCCGCGCCGGAACTGCTTGCGGTACGCGCCCGGCGACACCGCGAACGCGGCGGCAAAATGCTGCCGCAGCGATGCCGCCGACCCCACCCCCACCATGCCCGCGATCTGGTCGATGCCGTGGTCGCTGGTCTCCAGCAGCCGCTGGGCCGACGCCAGCCGGTGGTTCAGCAGCCACTGCGATACGGTAGCGCCGGTCTGGGCCTTGAAATGACGCGTGAAATTTCGCCGGCTCATCTTGGCGCGCGCCGCCAGCAGATCCAGGCATAGCGGTTCCTGCAGGTGCTCGATGGCCCAGTCCAGCGTGGCGCGCAGCCGGTCGCCGCCCTCGGCCTTGCCGGGCAGCGGTTGTTCGATGTACTGGGCCTGCCCGCCCTGGCGCTGCGGCGCCACCACCATGCGGCGGGCAATGCGGTTGGCCACGTCCGCGCCGTGATCGCGGCGCAGCAGATGCAGGCAGCAATCGATGGCGGCGGCCGTGCCGGCGGATGTCAGGATGTCGCCGTCGTCCACGTACAGCACGTCCTGGTCCAGCCTGACCCGCGGATAGCGGGCCACGAAGTCGGCGGCCCAGACCCAGTGGGTAGCGGCAATGCGCCCGTCCAGCAGACCGGCTTCGGCCAGCACGAACGTACCCAGGCACAGTCCGACCATTCTTGCCCCGCGCGCATGCGCCGCCTGCAAGGCATCCAGCAAGGCCTGCGGCGGCCGTTCATCGGGGTCGCGCCACGCCGGCACGATGACCGTGTCGGCTTGTTCCAGCACGGACAGATTGTACGGCACCTCGATATTGAAGCCGGACATCGTTGCGGCCAGCCCGGCCTTTTCGCCGCACACCAGCAGGCGGTAGCGCGGCACGCCCAGCCGCGCCAGGTCGTCGCCGAACACCATGCAGGGCACGGACAGATGAAAGGGGCTGATGCCGTCAAAGGCCACCACGGCGACGGTATGCATGGATCGATACTCGCGCAAATTCGAATGGCCCAATCCTAGCGCATATTGGCTATCGGGCCACTTTTGCGCTAACGCCAGGCGCCGGATACTGGACGCCCTATCCCGCCCTGGCTGCCGGCAGCCGGGCTTTACCCAAGCGAGGCACTCCATGAGCCACCCCACCATCCGCACGATGGCAGGCGCGACCGCGCCCCAATCCCTGAAGCCCGCCGCCACGGCGCTGCTCGTCATCGATTTCCAGGAAGAATATTTCAGCGGCCGGATGCCGATTCCGGACGGCTTGCGCGCCCTGCGCAATGCCCGGCGCCTGATCGCGCACGCGGACCAGTCCGGCATGCCCGTGATCCACGTGCAGCATGTGCTGCCTGCCGGCAGCCCGCTGTTCGCCGACGGCGGCCCGACCGTGGCTTTCCATCCCGAGCTGCAGCCCGGCGCCGGCCACGCCGTGGTACGCAAGACGAACGTCAGCGCGTTTCCCGGCACGGACCTGGACAGCCGGCTGAAGGCCGGCGGCATCGACACGGTGGTGATTGCGGGCCTGATGACGCATGCCTGCGTGGCCGGGGCTGCCCGCGACGCGGTGCCGCTGGGCTACCAGGTGATCGTGGCCGAAGACGCCTGCGCCACCCGCGACCTGGACACGCGCCACGGCGTGGTGCCGCAGGCGGAACTGCACCGCGCGACGCTGGCGGCGCTGGCCGATACCTTCGGCGACATCATGACGACCGACGAGGTCCTGGCCTTGCCCGCGGGCCGCTGACGAACCGCCTACCGGCCGCTACTCGGCCGCCACGGCAAGGCGCCGGGACGAGACCGGCGCCTTGCCGTCAGGTCACGTGCTGCAGGAAATCCTTCAGGCGCTGGCTGGGCGGATTGTCCAGCAGATCCGCGGGCGGACCATCGTGCGCGATCTTGCCCGCGTCGATGAAGATCAAGCGGCTGCCGACCTTGCGCGCGAACTCCATTTCGTGGGTGACCACGACCATGGTCATGCCTTCCTCGGCCAGGTCGCGCATGACCTTGAGCACCTCGTGGCGCAGTTCGGGATCGAGTGCCGAGGTGGGTTCGTCGAACAGCATCAGCTTGGGCTTGATGGCCAGCGCGCGGGCGATGGCCACCCGTTGCTGCTGGCCGCCGGACAGTTCGCCCGGATAGTGGTCCATGCGCTCGGCCAACCCGACCTTGTTGAGCAGCTGCTTGGCCAGCTCGCGCGCTTCGTCGCGACTCTGGCCGCGCGTGTGCACCGGCCCGAACATGACGTTTTCCAGCGCGGTCATCTGCGGGAACAGGTTGAACTGCTGGAACACCATGCCGGCCTCGCGGCGGATCTCGCGCACCTGCGCCGCCCCACCGTTCACGCTCAGGCCGTCGACCAGCAGATCGCCGCCATTGATGGTTTCCAGCACGTTGATGCAACGCAGGAAGGTGGACTTGCCCGACCCGGACGGGCCCACCACCACCACGACTTCGCCCGCATCGATGTTGAGCGAGATGCCATTGAGCACCATGGACTCGCCGAAGTTCTTGGTGACGTTATGAAATTCAACCATGCTCATAGTATGCGCATCCTCTTTTCAATCAGGTGCAGGACCAGCGCCATCGTGCCCGTCAGGATCAGGTAGACAATCGCGATCGCGGACCAGATCTCGACCGCGCGGAAGTTGGCGGCCATGATTTCCTGGCCCTGGCGCGTGAGTTCCGCGACGCCGATCACGATGAACAGCGACGAATCCTTCAGGCTGATGATGCACTGGTTGCCCAGCGGCGGAATCATGCGGCGAAACGCCACCGGCCCGATGATGTGGAACAGGATCTTGTGAAACGGCAGGCCCATGGCCTGGCCCGCTTCCTTCAGGCCTTTGTGCACGGACAACAGCGAGCCGCGCACGATTTCCGAGATATAGGCGCCCGAGTTGATGATGAGCGTGACGATGGCCGCCCATTCGGCGTCCACGCGGATATTCGCCAGCAGCGGCAAGGCGAAATAGATGAACATCACCTGCACCACGATCGGCGTGCCGCGGATGACCGCGACATACACCTGCGCGATGCCCGACAGGATGGGATGCCCGTAGGCCCGCGTCACGCCGGATAGCGCGCCCAGCAGGAAGCCGCCGAACAGACCCCAGAAGGTGATCTTGATGGTCATTTGCGTGCCTACCCACAGGTTGGGCAACGCCTCTGTTACTACGTTCCAGTCAAAATCCACGATTACCCCTTAATAGCGTGCAACCGCGCCGCGTCATGGCAACAAGGCCAGGCGGCAAACGGCTCGGGGCCGCCCGCCAGGGCCCGGCGCCACCGAAGTGCGCCAGGGCCCCATACTGCCGGGCGACCCCGAAATGCAGAATCAATCAAGCGTGAACGATCAGGGTTTCTTGCCGAACCACTTCTCGTAGATGGCGTCGTACTGGCCGTTGGACTTCAGGGTGGCCAGCGCCTTGTTCACCTGCGGCACCAGATCGCTGCCCTTGGGGAAGGCGATGCCGTAGAAGTCGCCGCTCTTGAGCGAGCCGACCACCTTGACGCGGCCCTTGCCCGCCGTGTTGGCGTAATACTGGACGTTGGGGGTGTCGTGGACGGCGGCGTCGACCCGGCCGGTGGCCAATTCGAGGTAAGCATTGTCGATGTTGGGGAACAGCTTGAGCTTGGCGTCCGGCACCTGGGCCTTCAGGAAGTCCACGGTAGCCGTGCCGGTCTTGACGGCGACGGTCTTGCCGGCCAGCGACTTGGCGTCCTTGATGTCGCTGTTCTTGTCGCTGACCAGGATGGCCAGGCCGCTTTCATAGTAGGGATCGGAGAAGTCGATGACCTTCTTGCGGTCGTCGCGGATCGTGATGCCCGCCAGCGCGGCGTCGATGTTCTTCGTCTGCAGGCCCGGGATGATGCCGTTGAAGTCCATCGGCTGGAGCTTGTACTTCAGGTTCAGCTCTTTGGCGATGGCGGCCCACAGGTCCACGTCGAAACCGACGTAGGTATTGCCCTGCTTGAACTCGAACGGGACAAAAGCGGTATCGGTGGCCACCACCAATTCCTTGCCTTGGGCGTAGGCGCCGGAAGCAGCGCCGAACATGGCCACGGACAGGCCGACCAAGGCGGCGGCGACTTTGCGTTTAATCATGAAACTCTCCTCTTGGGGACCCTTTGGTTCCCGGGGTTGTAGTTGGGACATGATGCCGGTCACGCCGGGATCGCCGGAGCAACTTACGGCAAATCTTAACGCATCCGTCCCCACCGGAGAGAGCTTAGAAAAATTACAATCCGCATGACACCCGGAGAATCCCCATGCCCTACAAATATGTACGCATCGCCGGCAACCGCCGCCAGGTTGGCGTGGCCCTGGGCAAGCTTGCCCGGCCCCTGATGGCCGCCTACCTGGACCAGAACGGCACCTGGGAGGCCCTGCGGCCCTGGCGCGGCCACCGGTATCTGGACGAGCTTGGCCAGTTTGCCCGCGAGGCGCTGCCCGGGATATGGGAAGAACTCGAAGGCCTGGCCGAGGGGCTGCGCATGCCGCTGGCCGACGTGCTGCTATGGAACTGCCGCGGCGACCTCCTGCACAGCAGCACCGGCGACGGCTGCACCTCGGTGGCCCTGAAGGCCGCCGACGGCACCCGCTGGATCGGCCACAACGAAGACGGCGATCCCTACCTGTATGGCCGCTGCCACCTGGTCGACGTGGCGCTGGAAAACGCGCCCGGTTATCTCAGTTTTTATTACCCGGGATCCTTGCCCGGGCACACCTTCGCCGCCAACCGCGCCGGCCTGGTGCAGACCATCAACAACCTGCGCACCCGCCAGCGCCATCCCGGCGTGCCGCGCATGCTGCTGGCCCGGGCGGTGCTCGATTGCACCACACTGGACGAGGCAATCGCGCTGCTGCGCGATGCCCCGCGCTCGGGCGGCTTTCACCACACGCTGGGGTCGGCGGCCGACCCGCGCATCTTCAGCGCCGAAGTGGCGCCGGGCGGCGCGTCCTTCCTGGAAATCGGCACCCGCTACGGGCACGCCAACCACATGATCCACCAGGAAACCCGCGGCCAGGCGCAGATCATCACCGACTCGTCGCGCACGCGGCAGAACCGCATCGAAGGCATCGTGGACGGCTGGTCGCCGGCCACCTGCGGCGCCGACCTGCTGGCCGCGCTGCACGACGCCCGCGGCGATCTGCCGATCCTGCGCACCGCCAAGGACGACCCGGACGACGAAAACACCCTGGCCACCGCCATTTTCGAGATCCGCGACGACGAAGTGACCTTGCGGGTCTACGACCGCAAAGCGCGGGCCGACATCGCCCTGGATGTCATGACCGACCCCGACGACGAAAAAAAGCCCGGCCCTGCCTGAGCGGGACCGGGCCTTGCCCGGCCGTATCGGCAGACCGATACGGCCGGGTCATTACAACCCCGGATCAGGCCGCGCCGTAGCCGCCGCCGCCGGGGGTTTCCACCACGAACACATCGCCCGGGCGCAACTGGGCGCTGTCCTGCGGACCCAGCTCCTCGATCGAGCCGTCCAGCCGCTCGACATAGTTGCGGCCCATGGCGGCAGGTTGCCCGCCAGCCAGGCCGAACGGCGCGAAGCGGCGGTTGTTCGACAGGATGGCCGCGGTCATGTCTTCCAGGAAGCGGATGCGGCGGATGCCGCCGTCGCCGCCCGGATAGCGCCCCGCCCCGCCCGAGCCGTGGCGGATCTCGTACGACTCCAGCCGCACCGGAAAGCGGAACTCCAGCACTTCGGGGTCCGTCAGGCGCGAGTTGGTCATGTGCGCCTGCACCACCGAGGTGCCGGCGAAGCCTTCATCCTGCGGCCCCGCGGCGTCGATCCTGACCGGCCCGGCGCCCGTGCCGCCCGAGATCGTCTCGTAGTACTGGTGGCGCGCATTGCCGAACGTGAAGTTGTTCATCGTGCCCTGGCTGGAAGCCAGCACACCCAGCGCGCCATACAGCGCATTGACGATGCACATGGACGTTTCAACGTTGCCCGCTACCACCGAGGCCGGCGGATTCGGGCGCAGCATCGAGCCTTCCGGCAGGATGATGGACAGCGGCACCAAACAACCGTCGTTCAGCGGAATATCGTCGTTGACCAAGGTGCGGAACACATACAGCACCGCGGCCACCGCGATGGCGCCCGGGGCGTTGAAGTTATTGTCCAGTTGCGGCGAGGTACCGGTAAAGTCCACCACGGCGCTGCGCGCCTGGTTGTCCACCCGCACCGCCACCCGGATCACCGCGCCGTTGTCCAGCGGATACTCGTAGCTGCCGTCCTTGAGCACCGAGATCACGCGGCGCACCGCTTCTTCGGCGTTGTCCTGCACGTGGCCCATGTAGGCCCGCACCACGTCCAACCCGAAGTGATCGCACATGCGCAGCAGTTCCTGCACGCCCTTTTCGTTGGCGGCGATCTGCGCATGCATGTCAGCGATGTTCTGGTCGGGGTTGCGCGCGGGCCAGCGGCCCGAACCCAGGATGTCGCGCGCCGCCTGCTCGCGGAACTCGCCATTCTTGACCAGCTGGAAATTGGTGAACAGCACGCCTTCGTCTTCCACCGTCTTGGAATCCGGCGGCATCGAGCCCGGCGTGGTCCCGCCGATGTCGGCATGGTGGCCGCGCGAGCCGACGTAGAACAGGATTTCCCCGCCCTTGCGGTCGAACACCGGCGTGATCACCGTGACGTCGGGCAAGTGCGTGCCGCCGTGGTACGGGTCGTTCACCACGTAGGCGTCGCCCGGCTGCATGCGGCCGGCGTTGGCGTTCATGACCGTGCGCACGGATTCGCCCATGGACCCCAGGTGCACCGGCATGTGCGGCGCGTTGGCGATCAGGCGTGCCTTGGCGTCGAAAATGGCGCAGGAGAAATCCAGACGTTCCTTGATATTGACCGAGTAGGCCGTGTTCTGCAGCCGGTAGCCCATCTGCTCGGCGATGGACATGAACAGGTTGTTGAAGACCTCCAGCATCACCGGATCGGCCTGCGTGCCGATGGCGCGGCGCTGCGGACGCGCCTGGACGCGGCGGATCACGAAGTGGTCCTGCGCCGTCAGCTCGGCCTGCCAGCCGGGTTCGACCACGGTGGTCTGGTTGGGCTCGGAAATGATGGCGGGGCCCGCCACCACGTCGCCGCCGGCCATGTCTTCGCGCACGTACAACGGCGTCTCGCGCCAGGCGCCACCGCTGTACATCCGCACCGTGCGGCGGGCCGCCAGTGCGCCGTCCCGGGTGCGCGAGGCCGGCGTCTCGGTGACGCGCTCGCCGCCGCCCGTGGCCTCGACCGAAATAGTCTCGACCACCAACTCGCGGTTGGGCATCAGGAAGGAATAGCGCTGGCGATAGGCCGCCTCGAAGTCCTTGCGGGCCTGCTCCAGGTCGCCATAGGCGACTTCCAGCGCCGTGTCCGTGCCGCGGTACTTCAGATGCAGGCGACGCTGCACACTGATGTCGCTGTCGGCCACGTGCTGACGGCGCAACTCGCCCACGGCCTGGCCGGCCAGCGCGTCCAGTTCGCCCGCCAGCTCGTGCATCAGGCCGGCGTCCAGCACCTTTTCGACGGTCTTCTGGCGCATGTCGGTCTGGTCTGCCAGGCCCATGCCGTAGGCGGACAGCACGCCGCCCAGCGGATGCGCGAACACGGTGGTCATGCCCAGCGCGTCGGCCACCAGGCAGGCATGCTGCCCGCCCGCGCCGCCGAATACCGTCAGGGCGTATTCGGTGACGTCGTGCCCCCGCTGCACCGAAATGCGCTTGATGGCTTCGGCCATGTTGCCCACGGCGATTTCCAGGAAGCCTTCCGCCAATTGCTCGGGCGTCATGTCGCGGCCGGTGGCGGCGCGCACCTCGTCGGCCATGGCCGAGAAGCGCTGCGCCACGGCGTCGCGGTCCAGCGGCTCGTTGGCCTCGGGGCCGAACACCTTGGGGAAGAAGTCTGGCTGGATCTTGCCCAGCAGCACGTTGCAGTCGGTCACGGCCAGCGGACCGCCGCGGCGGTAGCAGGCCGGGCCCGGATTGGCGCCGGCCGAATCCGGCCCGACGCGCAGGCGCGCGCCGTCGAAATGCAGGATAGAGCCGCCGCCGGCCGCCACGGTGTGGATGCTCATCATGGGCGCGCGCATGCGCACGCCCGCCACCTGGGTTTCGAACTCGCGTTCGAATTCGCCGGCGTAGTGCGACACGTCGGTGGACGTGCCGCCCATGTCAAAGCCGATGATCTTGTCGAAGCCGGCCTGTTCGCTGGTGCGTACCATGCCGACGATGCCGCCCGCGGGGCCGGACAGGATCGCGTCCTTGCCGCGGAAGCGGTGGGCGTCGGTCAGGCCGCCGCTCGATTGCATGAACATCAGGCGGATGCCGGGCAGTTCGCCCGCCACCTGGTCCACATAGCGCTTGAGAATGGGCGACAGGTAGGCGTCGACCACGGTGGTGTCGCCGCGCGAGACGTACTTGATCAGCGGGCTGACCTCGTGCGAGGCCGACACCTGCGTGAAGCCGACCTCGCGCGCGATGCGGGCGGCGCGCTGCTCGTGTCCGGCGGCGTGCCAGGCGTGCATGAATACGATCGCCACGGCGCGGATACCGTTGTCGAACGCGGCCTGCATGTCGCGGCGCAGAGCGGCCTCGTCCAGGTCGCGGATCACTTCGCCGTCGGCGGCCACGCGCTCGTCGGCCTCGACCACGCTTTCATAAAGCATTTCCGGCAGTACGACGTTGCGGTCGAACAGGCGCGGACGGTTCTGATAGGCGATGCGCAACCCGTCGCGGAAACCACGGGTGGTCACCAGCAGTGTGCGCTCGCCCTTGCGTTCGAGCAGCGCGTTGGTGGCCACGGTGGTGCCCATCTTGACGCATTCCACCTGTTCGGTCGGCACCGGCTGCCCCGGGGCGATGCCCAGCAGCTTGCGGATGCCCGCCACGGCGGCATCGCGATACTGCTCGGGATTTTCCGACAGCATCTTCGCCGTGGTGGTGGAGCCATCGGGGCGACGCGCCACGATGTCGGTGAAGGTGCCCCCACGATCAATCCAGAATTGCCACTTCATAAGTATCCTCGGGTACGGGAAGCCGCCGCGGCCTTGCGAGCCACGGGCGGGTTGCAGGCGGCGGGGCGAGCCCCGCGTATCGGTTATAGGGAAGTCGCGGCGCGCGCGGCCTGGTCGTACAGGCCGGACAGCGCACGCAGGGTGTGCGCCAGTTGGCGGCTGAATTCCAGGCCGCCCCCGCCCGGCGCATCCAGGCCGGCGGTCAGGCATTGCTCGCGGATTTCGCCGTAGCGCTTGATGATGGCCGCGCCCTCGGGCGTGACGCTGTAGAACACTTCCTTGCTGGCGCGTTCGCCCTTGACCACGCCCAGCCGGTCCAGCTTCTTGAGCGCGTAATTGACGATGTGCGTGTCTTCGACGTTGAGCGTGAAGCAGATGTCGGCCAGTTTCTTGGGGCGCTGGCGATGGAACACGTGGTGCAACACCATGACGTCGGTCGGTGTCAGGTCGGGCAGGCCCGCGGCTGCCATGCATCGCACCGTCCAGCGGTCAAAGGCGTGGCTGGCGATCATCAATCCGAATTCGACCTCGGACAGATCGGGCGCGCTGCCCCCGGCCAGATGGGCCGACGAGGCGATCAACGTGGAAGTCATGGAAGCCGCACAACAAGTTTATCTGTGCGAAATACTAATAATTTATCTATATTTCATCAATAAAAAATAAATCAGGGACGTAAAAAATCCCTCATTTCGAGGGAATACCCTAGGAGAAAAGCGCCCGGCCAGGGGCGCCCGGCGAGGGGCGCCTCACCTCGTTTTACGGTGCGTCCCAGCCGGCCGGCAGATGCGCGCGAATCAGCGACCCGGCAATCGAGATGCGCGGCGCGATGTCGGGCATCGCATCGCCCGGGCCGAACCAGCGCGCGTCGGCGATCTCGTCTTCCTGCACGCGGATGTCGCCCGATACGTACTCGGCGGTGTAGGCCACCATCAGCGAATGCGGGAACGGCCAGGACTGGCTGCCGAAGTACTTGAGGTTGCCGACCTTCAGGCCGACTTCTTCGAAGACCTCGCGGTGCACCGTCTGCTCGATGCTTTCGCCGGGCTCGACGAACCCGGCCAGCGCTGTGTAGCGCGAGGTGGCGGTGGTGGTATGGCGGGCCAGCAGAATGCTGTCTCCCTTGCGGATCAGCACCATCATGGCCGGAGAAATGCGCGGATAGGCCGAAAAGCCGCAGGCCGGGCAACGCTGGCAGAACTCGCCGGCCACGCGCTCGGTAGCCGTGCCGCAGGCGCCGCAGAAGCGATGCGTGCGGGCCCACTCCGCGATCTGGTAGGCACGGCCGGCCAGGGCCATGCGTTCGTCATCGAACACCCCGAACAGCGAGCGCAGCTTCTTGAAGGCATAGCCGTGCGGCGGCTCGACGCCCGGCTCGACATGGATGGTGCGAGCCGGCGACTCCGGCGCGGCCCAGACCGGTTGCAGCCCTTCGGCCGCCACGCCTACCCGAACACAGGCGTCCAGGTCGGGCAATACGCTGGACGCTTCTTCGACCAGCAATTCATCACGACGGAAAACGAAATTCACACAAGCCTCTGCGACACGATTCAACGTTGGAATCTTAGAAGAAAAACCCGCCTCGCGATGTGCCGCGGGACGGCCGCGCCCACAATGCTTCAATCTTCAATCATTGTGGCGCGTCCGGCCTAGGAATTACCCGTAAATGCGCGTTTACAGGAACTTTGTGACTGCACGGCAACATAGAATGGCACGGCTTTTCAGCAACGCGTCATACGCGCTCGCTCTTTTTTCGCAATGCCTACCGGGCAAGCACCGCCTTGCCATCATTCGCAAAGAAGGACCATCCCATGTTCAAGAAAATCTCGCTGCTGACCGGCAGCATCCTCCTGGCGTTCAGCGCGGGCGCACAGGCGCAAACCAAGTGGGACCTGCCCAGCGCCTACCCGGCCAGCAACTTTCACGTCGAAAACCTGACCACCTTCATCAAGGACGTGGACACGCTGTCCGAAGGCAAGCTCAAGATCACGCTGCATAACAACGCTTCGCTGTACAAGGCGCCGGAGATCAAGCGTGCCGTACAGGGCAACCAGGCACAGATCGGCGAGATCCTCCTGACCAACTTCGCCAACGAAGACCCGATCTACGAACTGGACGGCCTGCCCTTCCTGGCGACCGGCTACGACGCCTCGTTCAAGCTGTACCAGGCGCAGAAGCCATTCCTTGAAAAGAAGCTGAATTCGCAGGGCATGACGCTGCTGTACGCCGTGGCATGGCCGCCCCAGGGCATCTTCGCCAACAAGGACATCAAGCAGATCAGCGACATGAAGGGCCTGAAGTGGCGCGCCTACAGCCCGGTCACCGCCAAGATCGCCGAACTGGTCGGCGCCCAGCCCGTGACGGTGCAGCAAGCCGAACTGGCCCAGGCCCTGGCCACCGGCGTGATCGACTCGTACATGTCCTCGGCCTCCACCGGCTACGACACCAAGACCTACGAATACATCAAGAAGTTCTACGACACCCAGGCCTGGCTGCCCAAGAATGCCGTGATCGTGAACAAGAAGGCCTTCGAGGCGCTGGATCCGGCCACGCAGCAGGCCCTGAAGAAGGCCGGCGCCCAGGCCGAAGAACGCGGCTGGAAGCTGTCGCAGGAAAAGAACAAGTGGTACCAGGACGAGCTGGCCAAGAACGGCATGGAAACCATCAAGCCCACGGTCGAACTCAAGGAAGGCCTGTCAGTCATCGGCAAGCGCATGCTTGACGACTGGCTCAAGAAAGCTGGCGCCGACGGCCAGGCCATGATCGACGCCTACAGGAAGCAGTGATAACGCCATGCGCCGCTTTCTAGATGGACTTTACGGCGCGGCCGGCCTGTTGGCCGGCCTGTGCACAATCGGCGTGCTGGTATCCGTGCTGGCCGCGATCGTCGCGCGCCAGCTGGGCCTGAACATCCCCGGCACGGATGCGTACGCCGGCTATTTCATGGCCGCCGCGGGTTTCCTGGCGCTGGCCAGCACGTTCAAGCACGGCGAGCACATCCGCGTGACGCTGCTGCTGAATGCGCTATCGCCCGCTGGCAGCCGCCGCCTGGACATGTTCGCCTTGGCAATGGGCTGCCTGATGGCCGCCGCCTTCGCGTTCTTCAGCGTCAAGCTGGCCTATGACTCGTGGCAGTTCAACGACATCTCCACGTCCAACGACGCCACGCCGCTGTGGATTCCGCAGCTGAGCATGGCCGCGGGCACGGTGCTGTTCCTGGTCGCCCTGCTCGATGAGCTGGTTCGCCGTTCACGCGGCCTGGCCGCCGCCACTTCGCAGCAAACCCATGAATGAACTTCTCGTCATTACCTTATTGGTCGTCTCGATCTTCGCGCTGCTGGGCTGCGGCGTCTGGGTCGGCCTGACCCTGGCGGGCACCGCCTGGATCGGCATGGAGATATTCTCCAGCCGTCCGGCCGGCGACGCCATGGCCGTCACCATCTGGGGCGCCTCGTCCAGCTGGACCCTGACCGCCCTGCCCCTGTTCCTGTGGATGGGTGAAATCCTGTTCCGCACCCGGCTGTCCGAAGACCTGTTCAAGGGCCTGGCGCCGTGGCTGAACCGCCTGCCTGGCCGGCTGCTGCACACCAACGTCATCGGCTGCGCGATCTTCGCGGCGGTGTCAGGGTCGTCGGCGGCCACCTGCGCCACGGTCGGCAAGATGACGATTCCCGAGCTGACCCGCCGCGGCTACCCCGAGGAGAAGATCCTGGGCACGCTGTCGGGCGCGGGCACGCTGGGGCTGCTGATCCCGCCCTCGATCATCATGATCGTGTACGGCGTGGCCGCGGACGTGTCCATCGCCAAGCTGTTCATCGCGGGTATCGTGCCGGGCATCCTGCTGGCACTGTTGTTCATGGGCTACATCGCCTGGTGGGCGATCCGCAACCCCGGCCAGGTGCCGGCCGCCGATCCCGGCCTGTCGCTGCGCGAAAAACTGTCGCGTTCGCGCCACCTGATCCCGGTGATGCTGCTGATCGGCGCCGTGCTCGGCTCGATCTACACCGGCATCGCCACGGCCACCGAAGCCGCGGCCGTCGGCGTGGTCGGCGCGCTGATCCTGTCGGCGCTGCAGGGCTCGCTGAACTACGGCACGTTCAAGCAGTCCTTGCTGGGCGCCACCCGGCTGTACTGCATGATCGCGCTGATCCTGGCGGGCGCGCAGTTCCTGACGCTGGCCATGGGCTACATCGGCCTGCCCCGGGCGCTGGCTGAATGGATCGGCGGGCTCGGCCTGTCGCAGTTCGGGCTGATCATGGCGCTGATGGTGTTCTTCATCGTCCTGGGCTGCTTCCTGGACGGCATTTCCATCGTCGTGCTGACCATGGGCGTGCTGCTGCCCACGGTGCAGGCCGCCGGCATCGATCTGATCTGGTTCGGCATCTTCATCGTTTTCGTTGTGGAAATGGCACAGATCACCCCGCCGGTGGGGTTCAACCTGTTCGTGCTGTCCGGCATGAGCGGACGCGAACTGCCCTACATCGCGCGAGCCTCGCTGCCGATGTTCTTCCTGATGATCCTGGCCGTGCTGCTGCTCTACGCCATCCCGGGCATCGCGACATGGCTGCCACTGCACATGACGCTTTGATCCGCTGAACCGCCCCTCGAAACCCCGTTCTTGCAACGGGGTTTTTTTGGGACAATCCTCGGATTGTTTCAACAATCGCCTTTTTTGTAATTCTGTAAACCCAGGGAAAACGCCAAAAAGATAAAGCAACAACACAACCGGTAACTTTTTTAGAATCCCCGTGGCGTTCTATTTCCGCACCGAGATGGCGCAAGAACGCGAACACGGCCACCGCTCCGGACCCGCGCCAACCCTGGCGTCGGTGCGACGGCCGAGCTCCAGGCGAACCGCCAGGCGCGCCCAGCCGAGTCAAAAGCCCGGCGCACGCTAAGAACAGAAACATCTAGGAGAAGCCTTCGTGAAACGCATCACCCTCTCTCTCGCTGCCGCCGGCCTCGGCCTCGCCGCCAGCGCCGCTTCGGCGGAAACCAGCGTAACCCTGTACGGTATCGCCGACGTCAGCATGCGCTACGTCAACACCAGCTCCGGTTCGACCGGCGTGGACGGCAGCCGCATCTCGATGGAAAACGGCGCCATCTCGAACAGCCGCTGGGGCCTGCGTGGCTCGGAAGACCTGGGCGACGGCAACCGCGCCTTCTTCCGCCTGGAGCAAGGCTTCAATGTGCAGAACGGCCGCGCGTCCGACACCAGCAAGACTTTCAACCGCCTGGCCTATGTCGGCCTGGACGGCGGCAAGATCGGTGCGCTGACCCTGGGTCTGCAAAACACGGTCATCCAAGACCTGATGGCGGACTACTTCGATCCGCTGACCGTTGGTAACTACAACGAAAACTCGTGGCTGCCCGCCGCCATGGGCCGCGTGCGCAACAACAACACCGTCCGCTACTCGAACACGATCGGCGACCTGGCCGTGATCGCGTCGTGGGCCAACGGCGACCGTTGGGACGACAAGAAGGCTGGCCAGCAAATGGGCATCAGCTTGCGCTACACCGTCGGCCAGCTCGGCCTGGGCGGCGCCTTCATGAAGACCTACCAAGGCACCGACTCCGACCTGCGCCAGCAAGTGTGGAACCTGAGCGCCTCGTACCAGTTCGAAAGCGCCAAGGTGTTCGCTGGCTACTTCAACGGCCGCGACCAGACCGGCTGGGTCAACGCCGTCATGGGCGGCACCACCACCGCCCAGCTCGACCGCAAGGACAACGGCTACTTCGCCGGCGTGACCTGGCAGGCCACCCCGCGCTGGGCCATCACCGGCGCCGCCTACTACGACCAGAGCAAGAACGTGGTCGAAGACGGCGACAAGGGCAAGCGTTACGCCCTGGTGGCCGTGGCCGAGTACGCGCTGTCCAAGCGCACCCAGGTGTATGGCACCGTCGACTTCAACAAGGTCAACGACGCCGCCCGTGGCGAAATCGCCGGCCGCAGCAGCCAACTCGGCGCTGGCCTGGGCATGCGCCACATTTTCTAAGTCCTTCACCGGACTCAAGGCCTGCCCCCGGCCGCACAGTAAAAAGCCCATCGCTCACGCGATGGGCTTTTTTTCGTCTGGCGTCAGTTCCCGCTACATCCCCAGATACGCGCGGCGCACCTCGTCCGACGCCGCCAGCTCGGCGGCATCACCCGACAGCGCGATGCGCGCGCTTTGCATCACGTAGGCGCGCGCCGCCACTTCCAACGCCTGGGCCATGTTCTGTTCGACCAGCAGCACCGACAGGCCATCGTCGCGGTTCAGCGCAGCCAGGGCGTCGAACACCTGCTCGACCAGCAAGGGCGACAGGCCCAGACTGGGCTCGTCGATCAGCAACAGGCGCGGGCCGCTCATCAGCGCGCGGCCGATGGCGAGCATCTGCCGTTCGCCGCCAGACATGGTGCCCGCCAACTGCTCGCGGCGCTCCTTCAGGCGCGGGAACAAGGCGTAGACCTTGTCCAGCCGCTCCTGGTAGATGCGTTCGTCGCGCACCGTGTAGGCCCCCAGCCGCAGGTTCTGCTCGACCGGCTGACGCGCGAACACGCGCGCGCCCTCCGGAATCATCGCGATGCCCTGCTTGACCAGCTGGTCCGGCGGCGTCCCCGTGATGTCACGCCCTTCGAAGACCACCCGGCCTTCCTTGGGCTTGACCGAGCCGATGATGGCCAAGAGCGTACTGGACTTGCCGGCGCCATTGGCGCCCAGCAGCGCGGCGATCTCGCCCGTACGGACTTCCAGGGACACGCCGCGCACGGCCTGCACGCCGCCATAGGCCACGCTCAGGTTCTCTACCTTCAACATCACTTCAGGCACGGTGCTTTCTCCCCAGATAGGCTTCGATCACGGCGGGATTGCGCACGATGTCCTGCGGCGCGCCTTCGGCGATCATCTGGCCGAAGTTCAGCACCAGGACCCGCTGGGCCAGCCGCATCACGACCTCCAGCACATGCTCGACGATGATGAGCGTGACGCCCGCGGCATGAATGCCGCGCAGGATTTCGGCCAGCGCGATGGCCTCGGCCGGATTCAGGCCGCCGGCCACTTCGTCCAGCAGCAACATGCGCGGCTCGGTCGCCAGCGCGCGCGCCAGCTCGACCCGCTTCTGCCCCGCTACGTTCAGTTCGGCGGCCAGGGTGTTGGCGCGGTCGGCCAGGCCGACCAGCTCCAGCACCTTGGCGGACGCGCGCCGCGCATCGGGCAGCCGGGGATGGCGCAGCAAGGCGCCGACCATGGCGTTTTCCAGCACCGTCATCTGGCCGAAGCTGCGCGGGATCTGGTAAGTGCGCACCAGGCCCATCGCGGCGACCTGCTCGGGACGGCGGCCGATCATGGATTCGCCGCCGAACGTCACCGTGCCGGAGGTGGGCTCGTGATGACCCACCAGGCCGTTGAACAGCGTGCTCTTGCCCGCCCCGTTGGGACCGATGATGGCGACGATTTCGCCGGCATCGACCGACAAGGAGATGTCCTTGTTGGCGACCAGGCCGCCGAAGCGCTTGGTCAGGTTGTTAACGTCCAGAAGAGCCACGGCGCCTCCTCAATGTCACCAGACCGCCTGGCAGGAACAGGGTGACGAGCAGAATCGCCAGCCCGAAAATCAGCAGGTCCAGGCCCAGGCCCGAACTGCCCCACAGCACCCGGGTGCCTTCCGACAACGGCAGCAGCACCGCCGCGCCCAGCCATGGCCCGATCAGCGTGCCCACGCCGCCCAGGATGGCCACCAGCACCACCTGCACCGACATCGTCAGGCTGAACATGGATTCCGGATCGATGAAGCCCACGTACATGGCGAAAAAGCCGCCCCAGACGCCGGTCATGCCCGCCGACAGCACGAAGGCCAGCATCTTGTAGCGGTCCGCCGGAACGCCCAGGCTGCGCGACGCGGCCTCGTCGCCGTTGATCGCGCGCCAGTAGAAGCCGATCTTGGAATGCACCAGGAAATAGGTCGCGCAGAACGTCAGGAACGCCAGACCGACCGCGATCAGGTAATACGGCACCTTGCTGCGGAACAGCAACATCCAGGCCGCATCGCCGATCGGGGCTTCCAGGCCCACGGCGCCGCCCGCCCACTCCCAGTTGATCAGCAGCAGCAAGCCGATCTGCAGCAGCGCGATGGTGGCCATGGCGAAGTAATGGCCGGACAGGCGCAGCGTGGGGCCGCCCACCAGCCAGGCCAGCGCCGCGCTGATCAGGCCGCCCAGCGGAATGCCGAGCAGCGGCGTGAGCTTCAAGTGGTGCAGCAACAGCAAGGTCGTATAACCGCCCACGCCCACGAACACGCTGTGGCCGAAGGAAATGCGCCCGAGAAAGCCGCCCACCAGGTTCCAGCACGCGCCCAGCGCGCCGAACATGATGGCCAGCAGCAGCACCTGCAGCGTGAACGAGTCGGTGACAATCAAGGGCACCAGCGCCATCAGCACCGCCACGCCCAGGGCCACGGCCACCGGCCATTTCGGCACGCCCGAGGACGCGCCATCGATTTTCTGTGTCGTCGTCATGTCACCACCGCCCGAACAGGCCGCGCGGCCGGTACCAGAGAACCAGAATGAACAGGATGAACACGCTGACGGTCTTCAAGGCCGGCGCCACGAAGTAGCCCGTCATCGCCTCGATGATGCCGATCAGGATGCCCGCGACGAACGCGCCGGGCAGCGAGCCGAAGCCCCCCATGCACACGGCCACGAAGGCGAGCAGGCCGAACACGGTGCCCACCGACGGAAACACGTAGAAGAACGTGGTCAGCAGCGCACCGGCAAGACCCACCGCGGCGCTGCCCAGCATCCAGACCTGGGCGTTGACCCGATCCGGCGAAATGCCCACCAGCGCCGCCACCTGCCGGTCTTCGGCGACCGCCTGCAAGGCATGGCCCCAGCGCGTGCGGTACACCAGGATGAACAGCGCAATGATGACCACCAGCGCGATCAGGCCGGTCACCACTTGCGGACGGCCCAGCGAAATGCCGGCCAGCGTGACGCTGCCGGACACCATCGTGTCGGGCAGGCTGCGATAGTCGGGGCTGAAGGCAATGAAAGCCAGCTGGCGCAACACCAGGCCCAAGCCGAAGGTGGCCAGGATGACCGCCATGGCCGGACCTTTCTGCAAGCGCTTGATGATCAGCGCGTAGGTCAGGAAACCGACGAACGCGAGCACGATGGCGACCAGCGGCGCCGACAGCGTGGGGTCGATGTGACCCAGGGTATAGAGCCAATAGGCGGCATACATGCCGAGCATCAGGAATTCGCCGTGGGCGAAGTTGATGACGTCGGTAATGCCCCATATCAGCGCCAGCCCCACCGCGACGGCGGCATAGATCAGGCCGTTGAACAGGCCTGCGGAGAGAGCTTCAAACATGGAGTGCTCCTGTGGCGGGCCCCCGCGGCCCGCCACGTCTGGTGATTACTTCCAGGAGAACGGCAGCGTGGGCAGCGTCTTGTCGCTGCGGTACTTTTCCGGCCATACCGTCTGGTACGACGAGCCCTTGAGTTCCAGGATCAGGCCCGAACCCTTGGTGTTCTGGCCCTTGTCGTCGAACTTCACGCCGGCCCAGGGCATGGCCACTTGCGACTCGCCCAGATCGGTGGCCGCCAATGCCTTGCGGATGGCTTCCGGATCGGTGGAACCGGCGCGATTGATGGCGTCGGCCAGCACCAGCACGCCCTGCATCGAACGGGCGTTATTGCCATTCAGGTCCTTGCCGGTCTTGGCCTTGTACATGTCGTTGATCTTTTTCAGACCGGCCTTGGCGGCGGCAACGTCATTGCCCCACACATCACGCGTCAGCACGCCCTGCACTTGCGGGCCCACTTCCTGCACGAAGCGCGAATCGATGAAGCCGGCGTCGTTGGCCAGCAGCACCGGCGGCGCGTACTTGCTTTCACGCATGGTGCGCACGAACAGCATGGCATCCGAGGTGTAGCTGGCGAAGATCGCCACGTCGGCCTTGGCCGCGGCAAGCTTCTGCACTTCGGCGGTCACCGAGGCCGAACCGGCGCTGTAGGCGATGTTGGCCACCACTTCGCGCTTGTACTGCTTGGCGAATTTCTCGACGGCCTTGTAGGTGTTGACGCCGAAGTCGGTGTTCTCGTACACCACGGCGATCTTGCCGGTAGGCGTGCCCTTGATGGTGTCCAGGAACTGCATCATGTTTTCGACGAAGGTATCATCGTTGGGCGAGGTGCGGAAGAACCACTTGTAGCCCCGCTCGGTCAGGTCCGGGCTGCTGGATTCGCCGTTCAGGTAGGGAATGCCGCGCTGTTCGGCGATGCGGCTGGCCGTCTTGGTCACGGCCGATTGGTAGGCGCCGGTCAGGGCCACCACTTTTTCCTGGTCGATCAGGCGCTGCGCGTCGGCCAGGCCCACTTCAGGCTTGCCCTGCGAGTCGCCGAACACCACTTCGATCTTGGCCCCGCCCAGCGCGGGCAGCCCGGCGCCTGCGGCCAGCGGAATGCCCTCGAGTTCGGGATGCGGATTGTTGACGATGTCCACGGCCAGTTCCACCGCGGCCTTGATTTCGGCGCCGGTGGACGCGAGCGCGCCGGACAAGGGATAAATCGCGCCGATTTTGACGGTCTTGACCTGCGCCTGTGCCTGCAGCGGCGCGGCGGCGAGCAGCACCAGACTCGCGGCGACACCCGCAATGAGCTTCATCTTCATTACCAGACTCCTGGAAAAATTCCACTGTGAAAGCAATGCAATCTGCGGGGCCCGCGGCCCCGGGCCCGGCCAATCCGGGCTTGCGGCAACCCGCCACCCTCCGATAGCCGGAAGGCGGTGAGGCCTGAACTTCTGTCGCCTTTTCCCCTTGTCCTGTCATGGATCGTTCTGGAGGCAAAACCAAAGCTGCTTGGCGCGCCCGGTAGCGGGCGCCTGTGATGCTGACTGCGTGATCGTGCGTGTGGTCGATGATTCCTGTCTGTGGCGCTGTTTCTAGCGTGTATGTGCTGACGGTTGGCTGAGAATGCCTGCGCGGCCTACAGAATGGCCATGCGGCTGTTGATCAGGTCCGTGACCAGCATGTGGCCCGGCGCGTGGGTGATGCAGAATTCGGGACGCACGGCTGCCACCACGGACTGCGGCGTCACGCCGCAAGCCCAGAACACGGGCAGCTCGCCGGGCCGGATCTCCACCGCGTCACCATAGTCCGGCCGGTTGATGTCGGCAATCCCGATCAACGCGGGGTCGCCGATATGCACGGGCGCGCCGTGTACCGAGGGAAAACGTGAAGTGACCTGGATAGCGCGGATGGCGTCCGCGGCCTTCAACGGCCGCATCGACACCACCAGCGGGCCGCCGAATGCGCCCGCGGCGTGGGTCGGGATGCTGGTGCGATACATCGGCACGTTGCAGCCCTGCTCGATATGACGCACGGGCAGGCCGTTGTCCAGCATCGCTTCTTCAAACGAGAACGAGCAGCCGATCAGGAACGACACCAGGTCGTCGCGCCAGATGTCGCGCACGTCGGTGGGCTCGGCCACCAGTTCGCCGTCGTGCCAGACGCGGTAGCGCGGAATATCGGAGCGGATGTCGATGTCCTGGCCCAGTTCGGGCAAGGCGGGGTTGCCCGGTTCGGACATGGCCAGCAAGGGGCACGGCTTGGGGTTGCGCTGGCAGAAATGCAGGAAATCGGCCGCCAGCGCGCGCGGCAGGATCGCCAGGTTGGCCTGCACGTGGCCCGGCGCGAGATTCGCCGTGGGCCCGGTCAGTTTGCCGCTGCGGGCGTCGAGCCGCGCGCGGCGCGCCAGTTCGATGCTGTGACGGGCTGCCGAATCGAATGCCATTGCTATTCCCCTTGCGCCAGTATTGGTATGGGGGCATTGCACCGGAACTGGGGGCCCGCGTCTAATCATATGTTGCGATAGACCCCGATCAGAATTCCTTATCAGGGTTTTGCCGGATGGCGCAACGCCTCATCGCGCGCAATCTGCTGCGCGGCTTCGGCCACGGCCCGCGGCACCTGGCTGTCCGGCCCCTGCATCCAGCAGGCCGTGTAGTGCAACGGCGGCAAGGCCGGCGCCTTGACATCCAGCAGGCGCAATTCGCCCTGCGCCAGCTCTTTTTGCAGGATCACGGGCGCGATCACGGCCGTGCCGATACCATCCAGCGCCATCCGCACGATTACGCTCAGCGCGGAGCTGCCGTACATGCGCGGCGCGTCCACGCCGGCCTGCTGCAGCAGCTGACGCACGGCGCGATGCGGATCGGTGGTGGACGAATAGGTGATGACCGGCCACTGCGCCAGGCGCTTCAGGCCGATCGGCAGACGCCCGACCTTCAGCTTGGGGCTGGCGACCCAGCTGAGCGGGTAATTGCACAGGTACAGGTTTTCGACCCGCGGCTCTTCCATCGGGCCCAGCAGGAACGCCAGGTCGATCTGGCGTGAGGCCAGCTGGGTCTTGAGCATGGTGGTGGTGTCCACCTGGATTTCGACCATCAGCGCCGGGTAGGCGTCGTGCAGGTACTCCATCAGGGTGGGCAGCCAGGTGTGGACGATGGTCTCGGACACGCCCAACCGCAAGGTGCCGCTCATGATGCTCTTGGCACGGGCCGCTTCCTGCATGTCACGCCGCAGTTGCAGCATGCGTTCGGCGTGGGACAGCAATTCGCGTCCCTTGCCCGTCAGCTTGATGCCGCGCACGTCGCGGTCGAACAGACGGATGCCCAGGTCGGCTTCCAGCGACGCGATGCGCTGGGAGATGGCCGGCTGGGTCGCGTTGAGCTTTTCGGCGGCCGCGCGGAAGCCGCCCAGCGTGGCCACCCAGAAAAACGTCTCGATGTTGCGCAGATCAATCATGGTGTCAGCTTGCCGCGTATACCAGTGCGTGTCCAGCCGTCATCGACACCGTTGCCCGGGGCCGCCGCGGCGGCCCCGTGGCGCGTCAACGTCCGGCGAGCAGGTCTTCGACCGACAGGCCGATGGCCAGGATGCGGCGGTCGGCGCCGTTGCTGCCGGCAATCATCAGCCCCACCGGTGCGGTGCCGTCGGCATGGCATGGCAGCGACAGCGCGCAGCCATCCAGGAAATTGATCAGGGTGGGATTGCGCAGGATCAGGCCGTTGGCCGCGTAATAGGCGTCATCGGAGGCCGCCAGATCCGCCACGGGCGGCGCGACGATGGGCGTGGTCGGCATGATCAGCGCGTCATAGCCGGCGATGCGGCGGTCCACCGCGGCCACCCAGGCTTCGCGGGCATCCAGCAGGTCCAGGTAGTCGGCGGCGCTCATGTCCTTGCCGCGCAGGATGCGCGACACCACGCGCGGGTCGTAGCGCTTGCCGGCGCGCTCGATCAGCGCCCGGTGCCAGGCCCAGGCCTCGGCGGCCGTGAAGCCGCCCTTGGCGTTGATGTTGGCCACTTCGGCGAATTCGGGGATGGCGATTTCGTCGACCAGGGCGCCGGCTTCGACCAGGCGAGCCACCGTCCGGGCGAAGGTGTCGGACACATGCTTGTCCATGGCGTCCAGCGCCAGGGTCTTGGGCACGGCCAGGCGCAGGCCGCGCAGCGGCAGCGCATCCGGCACCGGTCCGCCCTCGCCCGACAGGATCGCGTCCAGCTCGGCGCAGCAGCGCACGCTGGCGGCGATGGGGCCGATGGAATCCAGGTTGGCCGACAGCGGCAGCACGCCTTCCATCGATACGCGCCAGGCGCTCGGCTTGAAACCGGTCAGGCCGCACAGCGCGGCGGGAATGCGCACCGAGCCGCCCGTGTCCGAGCCGATGGCGGCCGCGGCCATGCCATCGGCCACCGACACGGCGGCGCCCGACGAGGAGCCGCCGGGAATGCGGCCGGTGGCGCGGTCCCAGGGGTTCAGCGGGGTACCGTAGTGCGGGTTGATGCCCAGGCCCGAATAGGCGAATTCGGTCATGTTGGTGCGGCCGATGATGACCGCGCCCGCGGCGATCAGGCGTTGCACGACTTCGGCGTTGGCGTCAGCCGCCGGTTCGCCTTCGCGCGCCACGGAACCGGCCAGCGTGGTTTCGCCTTCGATGTCGAACAGGTCCTTGATGCTGACCGGCAGGCCTTCGATGGCCGAGCGGACGATGCCGGCGGCGCGCAGCGTGTCGGACGCGCGGGCCTGGGCCAAGGCCGAATCCGCGTACAGGCGGGTAAAGACGCGGGCGCCCTCGCCCGCCGGGTCCGCGGCGCGCGCCAGCGCGGCCTCGGTCAGTTGCACGGAGGTGGCGCGGCCGTCGTTCAGGGCCGCCGTCAGGTCGTTCAGGGTCGAAAGCATAAGGTTCCAGATGCCGCCGGGGCGGCGTGAAAAATATGGACGGACGGGCGCGCCCGCAGCGCAAGGCGCGCCGGTATCACCGCAGCTGCCTAGGCCACCACGGGCAGGCTGTCCACATGATAACGGTGACGCAGGCTGCGTTGGCGCCGCGGATCGTACAGTTCCATCGTGAAATCGGCCGCCGGGCGGATGCCGCCGATGGCTCCGACCGTGCCGCAGGTCATGCCGGCGCCTTCGGGCAGCACGGCGGCCCCGCCGGTATAGCCGGCAATCAGTTCCTGCGGCGTGCGCAGCGAGGACAGCGGGCCCTCCTGGTACAGCACCTGAACGCCATTCTCGACGATCCAGGAGCGGATGATCAGCTCGTCCCAATGGCCAGCCACGTCGGCCAGGCGCCAGGCCTGGGCCGCGACCGGCTTGATGCAGACCTGCTTGGACATGGCCACGCTGACCGTCTCCAGCTTGCGGTCGGTGTGGTCTGAAGCGATGCTGACGTACATCTCGCCGTCCGCCGCGAATACAAAGGTCTCGACCTCGCCCGACGAATCGCCGCCCAGCGCCTGCACGCGTTCGGCCTGGGTCAACTGGTTCTCGGCGATGCGGTAGTACAGCGGCACGCTGCTGGGGCGCGGCACGCCGATGGCGGCCAGTTCTTCGATGTGGTGCTCGATGGCGGCCATGTCACGCCCGGCCCAGCCGGCCACGATCAGGGTCTTGACGTCCACCTCGATCTGGCGGGGGACTTCGGCTTCAATCTGGAATACGGCTTTCATGGATATCCTGCGTAGGGAAAATAGAAAATGGGCGCGGCACGGACCGCGCCCGGTGCGGTGGCGCTAGCCGAACACCCGCGGCAGCCACAGGGCCAGGTCCGGCCACCAGGACAGCAGCGCCAGCATCAGGAACATCGCCAGCACGAACGGCAGGCTGCCGACGATCACGGCGCCCATCGAGCCGCTCTTGCGCAGGCTCTGCACCACGAACAGGTTCAGCCCCACCGGCGGCGTGATCAGCGCGGCTTCGACCAGGATGATGATGATGATGCCCAGCCAGATGGGGTCGTACCCCAATGCGATCATGATCGGCGCCACGATGGGGATGGTCGTGATCATCATGGACAGTGTTTCCATGAAGCACCCCAACACCAGGTAGAACACGATCACGATCAGCAGCATCCAGCCCGGCGACAGCCCCAGGCCCGTAATCGACTGGGTCAGCGCATCGGTCAGCCCGGTCGCCGACATGACGAAGTTCAGGAAGCTGGCGGCAACGACGATCAGCATGATCATCGCGGTGGAACGCATGGTGCCTTCCATCGCTTCGCGCAGCATGGTCCACGTCAGGCGGCGGAACCAGGCAGCCAGGATCAGCGCGCCCAGCACGCCCAGCGCCGCGGCCTCGGTCGGCGTGGCCAGGCCCGCGTAGATCGATCCCACCACCAGCAGGAAGATCCCCATGGGCGGCGCCAGGTGCACCAGGCTGGCAAAACGCTCGCCCCAGGTAGCCTGGATCTTCTTGCCGCCCCATGACGGTTTGGCCAGGCAGGCGATCGCCACCGTCAGCATGAACAGGGCCGCCATCGCGAACCCCGGGATGATGCCGGCCAGATACAGCTTGGGCACCGAGGAATTGGTCAATACGCCATAGATGACCAAGTTGATCGACGGCGGGATCAGGATCCCCAGCGTGCCGCCGGCCGCCAGGCTGCCCAGGAAGAGCGGCTCGTTGTAGCCGTACTTGCGGATCTGCGGGATAGCTACGGTACCCACCGTGGCGGCCGTGGCCACGCTGGAGCCCGAGGTGGCCGAAAACAACGTGGAGGCGCCGATGTTGGCGTGCATCAGGCCGCCCGGCAGCCAGGACAGCCACAGGCTCATCGCGCCGTACATGCGTTCGGCAAAGCCGGCGCGCAGCAGCACCTCGCCCAGCATGATGAACAGCGGAATCGCCACCAGCAGGAATTCATTGTTCGTGCTCCAGGAAATCTCGCCGATCGCGCGCGACAGCGGCAGCATGGAGAACATCGGGTCCAGGATCAGGCCCAGCACCCCCAGGGCGGCGCCCACGGGAATCGACAGGCCGATCAGCACCAGCAGCAAAGTCAGGGCGGTCGCGATCATGCCGAGGCTCCTTTCACCATGCGCTCGCCAGCGGCGGCTTCTTCATCGGCCTCTTCCTGCGCCGAACGCACGCCGCAGATCTCCTTGACCAGCGCCAGGTCGCCGGTCACCAGCGCGGCCGACGCGCGCGCCAGCATCAGCGCCACGGTCACGCACATCCACGCCAGCCCCAGCACCCACAGGCCCTGCGGAATCCACAACGGCGTGGCCAACGGCGTATTGGCCGCCGACTTCTGGGCCCAGGAAGTCTGCACCACCTCGTAGGCGTAATAGGTCAGGAACACCATGAAGACCGCCAGGGCGACCATGGAGATCCAGTCCAGCAAGGCCGATACACGCACCGGCAGCATCTGGTAGAGCACGTCCACGCGCACGTTGGCGCGTTGCAGCGTGGCGAAGGCCAGCGCCCACGACGTGCTGATGGCGAAGGCGTAGCTGGACAGTTCGTCCGCGCCGCCCGTGTTGAAGCCCAGGAACTTGCGGGCCAGCACGTCGAAGGAAATGAGCAGGACGCTGGCGACGGTCAACGCGCCGCCCGCCCATACGGCCATGCGCGAGCAGGTCTCGGCGCGCCGCAGCAACCCGCCCAGCAGGCGGAAGTGTTCGGATCGGGTCATGAAAAAGCCTTTTGCGGCCGGAGCCGGCCTCGATGGGGAAGCGCGGGCGCGCCGTGGAAAAACGGCGCGCCGCCGCGTTTACTTGCTGGCGGTCACGCCCAGCGTCTTGCCGACGGTGGCGTTGAAATCCTTGACGCATTGCGCGGAGCAACGGGCGGCCCATTTGGGCAGCACGGCTTCCTGCGTGACCTTCTTGAGCAGCGCGCGGTCGGCATCCGACGGCTGCACCAGCACCATCTTGCCCTTGACCGGGTACGGGCAGGCCGCGGCGCCGGTATTGCAGTCATAGCCCTCTTGCGTCTGGCGCGCCGCGGCATCCCAGATGTTGTCGACCAGCGTCTTCACGTTGGCCTGCACGAACGTGCGGACGTTCGGATCGAGCTTGTCCCAGGCTTTCTGGTTGACCGCGTGGATCTGCTGGTTCCAGTTGATCGGCAGGGCCACCAGGTGGGTCGACACTTCGTACCACTTGGCGGAGTAGCCCGATAGCGATCCGGTGATGGCGCAGTCGACCACCTTGTTCTGCAGCGCCGGCACCACTTCGCCGAACGCCATCGTGACGCTGGAACCGCCCAGCGCCTCGACGAACTCGGCCGTGGTGCGGCTGCTGGTGCGGACCTTCTTGCCCTTGATGTCGGCCAGGCCCTTGATGTCGGCGTTGCAGAACAGCACCTGCGCCGGATAGGTTGAAATGCCCAACAGTTTGACGTTGTTGCCTTCGCCGTACAGGCGGGCGTAGACCGGCTCGAACGCATTGGTGACCGCGCGCGCCGTCTGTACGTCGGGCGCCAGGCCGGCCAGGTCGATGGCCTCGTTGATCGGGTTGTCGCTGGCGAAGTACGACAGCGTGGCGGTGCCGAACTCGACCACGCCGGTCGACATCAGGCGCAGCAGCTCGGGCCCCTTCAGGCCCATTTCGTTGAAGCCCTTGATGTCCGCCGTCACCTGGCCCTTGGAGGCTTCCGGCACGGTCTTGGTCCAGAAAGGCTTCTCGTAATCGTTGTAGGCGGTAAGGTTGGACAGGCCGCCCACCACTTTCAGATGGGTCTTGGGCAGGTCTTGCGCCTGTACGGCGCCCGTCAACAGACTGGCCGCGACGGCGGCTAGAACAAGCGACTTCTTCATGGACAACACTCCTGGCTGGCGGGATGGTCTGCCGCGCGCAGGTCCCCGTTACCCTGTTCGCGCGCGGGTAGAAATCGAAACGTCAGAGGAGTCGGTTTTTCCCCCGGCCCGTGTCTCCAGGCCTTCTCTGATGTGCCGCCATTGCAGCGTCAGGGGCGCCCAGCGTCCAATCGTATGTTGCGATGTGGGGGTATAAATATTTCTTGGGTCTCGCCGCGGCAAACGTTGGCATCGGCCGCGCAACCAGTAACCATGCGGCTTTGCGGGACATTGCGGACGACGGGCGCGGCAGCGCCGCAGCCGGCTTTCATGCCGGCCGCGACTTGCCCTTTGGGGAAAACACCTACGCGGGAATGCTGTCGCCGGCCTGCGCCGCGACCTTCTGCGCCATCTGCGCGATCAGGCGGACGGCATGGCTGTCCGGGCCTTGCACCCAGGTCGCCGTAAAGCTCAGTTCCGGCAGCGGATCGGCGTCCACCTGCAGGATGCGCAACTCACCGCGCGCCAGTTCCTTGCCCAGGAACACGGGTGCGATCACGCTGGTGCCGATGCCGTCCTGCGTCATGCGCACCACCATGGACATGGAGGCGCTGCCGTACATGCGCGGCGACGCGACGCCCGCGCGCGTCAGCATGTCGCGCACCACGCGGTACGGCGCGCTGTTGGACGGATAGGTGATGATGGGCAGCCGGCCGATGCGCTCCAGCGTCAGCGGTTCTGGCCCCAGCTCCAGCAAGGGACTGGCGACCCATGCCAGCGGATACGTGCACAGGGGCAGGTTCTCGACCCGCGCCTCGAGCACCGGCCCCATCAGGAAGGCCAGGTCGATCTGCCGGGCCATCAGGTGTGAACGCAGCACATGCGTCGTGTCCACCTCGATTTCCAGCACCAGCGCCGGATACGACGTATGCACCAGTTCGATCAGCGTGGGCAGCCAGGTCTGCACGATGGTCTCGGCCACGCCGATGCGCACCGTGCCGGTCATGACGTTCTGCGCGCGCGCCGCTTCGAACATGTCGCGCCGCACCTGCAGCATGCGTTCGGCGTGCGACAGCAGTTCGTGGCCCTTGCCCGTCAGCTTGACGCCCCGGGCGTCGCGCTCGAACAACTGCACGCCCAGGTCGGCTTCCAGCGACGCGATGCGCTGTGACACCGCCGGCTGCGTGGTGTTGAGCTTGTCGGCGGCCGCGCGAAAGCTCCCCAGCGTGGCCACCCAAAAAAATGTTTCTATGTTGCGTAGTTCGATCATGAGCCTTTTCCCCCGGCGCGATGAGCGTATCATGTCAGCCGCCCCGGCACCCTGCCCGCGGCCCCCTTCGCGCACAAGGAGTCTGTCCATGTCCCCGGCCGCTACCGGTCGCCCGCCACGCGGCGCATCCGCCGCCAGCGGCCCGCTCGTTGGCATCCTGTTGCTGGTGCTGTCGATGTGGACCCTGTCCTGCCTGGACGCCAGCGGCAAATGGGTCATGAACGCGGGGGTGCCGCTGCTGGTGCTGTCGTGGTTCCGCTATGCGGTGCATTTGGTGCTGGTGCTGGCCCTGGTGCTGCCCACCCGCGGACTGGGCGTGCTGCGCAGCAAGAAGCCGCGCGAACAGATCCTGCGCGGCGGCTCGATGTTCCTGGCCACGCTGATGTTCTTCACGACCCTCAGCTACATTCCCCAGGCCGAGGCCACCGCCATCAATTTCCTGGCGCCGCTGCTGGTGCTGTCGTTGGCGCCCTGGGTGCTGAAGGAACCGGCCCGGCTGTCGCGCTTTGTCGCTGCGGGCATCGCCTTCATCGGCGTGGTCATCGTGATCCGCCCAGGCGGCGGGCTGCATCCGGTCGGCACCATTTTCGGCCTGATCACGGCCTGTTGCTTTGCGGCCCAATTCATCGCCACGCGCCGCGTGGCCGGCGACGATCCGTTCACCTCGCTGATCTGGAGCGGCGCGGTGGGCACGGGCTGCCTGACGCTGGCCCTGCCCTTCATTCTGCCCCCCGCCCTGCCGGTATTGCAGTCGCTCACGCCGCTGGACTGGACCTTGCTGATCTCCACCGGCGTCACCGGCGGCCTGGGCCACCTGTTCCAGATCGCCGCCTACCGCCGCGCGCCCGCGTCCACGCTGGCGCCCTTCATCTATTTGCAGATCATCAGCGCCACCACCGTCGGCTGGCTGGTCTGGGACCACTTCCCCGACCCGCTCACCTGGCTGGGCATCGCCATCATCTGCGCCAGCGGCATCGGCATCGGCCTGGTCGAGTGGCGCCGCGGCCGCGCGCTGGCGATGGCAGCCGCGGGGGCCGACGCCCGCTAGTTCCCGGGCGCCTGACGTGTGCGGGCTGCCCCGGCCAGGCGCGCCCGCCTCCCGTACAATGCTCGGCGCTTCCCGCCTGTCGCGCGGGCGCCTCCCCGGCATTCCCTGAACGAGGTCTTCATGGTCATCAAACCCCGCGTGCGCGGCTTCATCTGCGTCACCACCCATCCCGTCGGCTGCGAAGCCAACGTCAAGCACCAGATCGACTACGTCCGCGCCCAGGGTCCGATATCCGGAGGGCCCAAACGCGTGCTGGTGATCGGCGCGTCCACCGGCTACGGCCTGGCCGCCCGCATCAGCGCAGCCTTCGCCTGCGGCTCACAGACGCTGGGGGTGTTCTTCGAACGTCCGCCCGAAGCCGGCAAGGCCGGCACGCCGGGCTGGTACAACAGCGCCGCTTTCGACAAGTTTGCCAGCGCCGAAGGCCTGTACGCCAAGAGCATCAATGGCGATGCCTTTTCCGACGCCGTCAAGGCGCAGGCCATCGCCGCCATCAAACAAGACCTGGGCCAGGTCGACCAAGTGATCTACAGCCTGGCCGCGCCGCGCCGCACGCACCCCAAGACGGGTGAAGTGTTCAATTCCACCCTCAAGCCGATCGGCCATGCCGTCAATCTGCGCGGGCTGGACACGGACAAGGAAGTGATCAAGGAATCGGTGCTGGAGCCGGCCACCCAGGAGGAAATCGACGGCACCGTGGCCGTGATGGGCGGTGAAGACTGGCAGTTCTGGATCGACGCCCTGCTCCAGGCCGGCGTGCTGGCCGAAGGCGCCACCACCACCGCCTTCACCTATCTGGGCGAAAAGATCACCCACGACATCTACTGGAACGGCTCCATTGGCGCCGCCAAGAAGGACCTGGACCAAAAGGTGCTGGACATCCGCGCCAAGCTGGCCGCGCGCGGCGGCGATGCCCGCGTGTCGGTCCTGAAAGCGGTGGTCACCCAAGCCAGCTCGGCCATCCCGATGATGCCGCTGTATCTGTCGCTGCTGTTCAAGGTCATGAAAGCACAGGGCACGCACGAAGGCTGCATCGAGCAGGTCTACGGCCTGTACCGCGACAGCCTGTGCGGCGATGCGCCGATCCTGGACGCCGAAGGCCGTCTGCGCGCCGACTACAAGGAGCTGGCCCCGGCCGTGCAGGCGCAGGTGCAGGCCCTGTGGCATCAGGTCACGAAGGAAAATCTGTACGACATGACCGACTTCGCCGGCTACAAGCAGGAATTCCTGCGCCTGTTCGGTTTCGAGATCGACGGCGTGGACTACCAGGCCGATGTGGACCCGGACGTGAAGATTCCCGGGCTGATCGCGGCCTGAGGCCGCCAGCCTGGCTTGCCACCCTGCCCGCCGGATCTCGCGTCCGGCGGCCGCCTACCGATAGGTCAGCGTCACGATCCGGCCATACTGCATCGGCTGGCCGCGGCTATCGGTCTTCAGAACCACCTGTTCCACCCGCGTCGTGACGCTGCGGGCCTGCAGATCGGCCTGGCTGGCCTGACCCAGCCCGCTGCGGGTCTGGCACTGCAATTGCGCGACCGGCGCCTGACCGGTGCTCACACCGGTGACCCGGCAATTGGTAGCGTCAACAATGGCGCCCTGAAAATGAATCGTCCCGTCCGCCGGACCAGCGGTGGCAAGCGTGGGACTCAGGGCAGCAACGACGAGCAACGCACGAACGGATCCAGAAATGATCATGGCATTTCCTTTGCGCAAGCAGGTACGGGAAGGCGGTATGCCCTCTCTCCTGATTTACGGCGCGTTCGCGGGAAGCTTTAATCCGGCGCCTGTCCGCGTCGTCGCGCATTAGATTACGCCTGGCGCGACCCGGTATCAATGCTCCGCCGGCGAAAACAGCCGCAGCAGCTGATCCAGCCCGCCCTGGTCGATGGCGACCTTGGCCTGCTGGCGCACCGCCGGCTTGGCGTGATAGGCGACCGACAGGCCGGCGGTGCGCAGCATCGGCAGGTCGTTGGCGCCGTCGCCCACCGCGATGGCCTGCTCGGGGCCGACGCCCAGCGATGCGCAGACTTCCAGCAGCTTGCGGCGCTTTTCCTCGCCGTCGCACAGGTCGCCCCACGGTTGCGCCAGCAAACGGCCGGTCAGGCGCCCATCTTCGATTTCCAGCACATTGGCGCGCACGTCGTCCAGCCCCAGCCGCACGCGCAGGCGGTCGGTAAAGCAGGTGAAGCCGCCCGTCACCAGCAGGCAGAACAGGCCCGCTTCCTTGCACGCCGCGATCAGGGTTTCCACGCCGGGATTCAGGCGCAGGCGCTGTTCGTACACCTCGTCCAGCCCCGCCTGCGGCATGCCCGCCAACAGCGCCACGCGTTGCCGCAGGCTTTGCTTGTAGTCGGTGATCTCGCCGCGCATGGCCGCTTCGGTCAGGGCGGCCACCTCGGCCTTCTTGCCCATCAGGTCGGCCATTTCGTCCAGGGTCTCGATGGCGATCAGCGTCGAGTCCATGTCGAACGCAATGACTTTGTAGTCCGACAGTTTGAGCGGCGGCGCGATACCGCGCCATTGCAGGCCGGAAGCGCTGGAGGATTCTTGCATGGACGGCGTCCTTCTATTGTTCGGGTAGGGGGTGGCGGGCTTGGCGACCCAGCCAGTCGATGAAATGCCGCGCCGCGGTGGCGGCAGGCCCTTCCTGCCGGTACAGGGCATGGACACCGGCATTGGGCAGCCGCGGCTCCAGGAAGACGGGCCGCAGCCGGTCCGCGAGCAGGTCGTCCTGCAACAGGCACCAGGGCGCCAGCGCGATGCCCAGATCGTTCATGGCCGCCTGCATGCACAGGAACTGGTGATCGAACACGGGACCCGGCAACTGCGCCGGCACGTCTACCTTGGCCAGGGCGAACCAGCGCGGCCAATGGTCCATGCCGCTGGACACCTTGAGCAGCGGGTGCCGCAGACAGTCGGCGGGCGTGGCCAGCCGGTTGCGTTCGATGAAGCGCGGCGAGGCCACCGGCACGTGGAAATCATCCAGGCAATGTACACAGGCCATCTCGGGATGGGCCAGATAGCCGTGGCGGATCCGGACATCGCTACCGGCATCGTCGCCGCGGTCCAGGAATGAACGGCCCTGGGTGCTCAACTGCACGTCGATGCCCGGATGCAGCGCCTGGAACGCCGACAGCCGCGGGATCAGCCATTTCATGGTCAGGGACGGCGTGGCGCTGACGCGCAGCAAGCCGCCGTAGCTGGGCGAGCGCAACTTGGCGGTGGCCGCCGCGATGCGTTCCAGGCTGGCCTGGACCTCGGGAAAATAGGCTTGCGCGCAAGGCAGCAGCGTGACGCCGCGCGCCTCGCGCGCGAACAGCGGCTGGCCCACGTAGTCTTCGAGGATGCGGATCTGCTGGCTGACCGCACTGTGCGTGATGCTCAGCTCGTCGGCAGCGGCAGTGAAACTGCGCAGGCGCGCGGCGGCCTCGAATACCCGCAAGGCTTTCAGCGGCGGCAGGCTCGGGCCCGCCATGTCAGGCGACGTCCGCCCGCGCGCCGCGACGGCGCCAGGCTTTGCTGCTGTTTCCCACGTTTTCCCTTGTCATCTGTTTTTTTACGCCGGTGCGTCACGATCCGCCTGCGCTATGAGCCGCATTCTAGGGGATTGCGGCGGCGCCGACCTCTTAGAAAATCTAACGACTAGCCTTAAAAAACACCGCTGGTGGGCGGCGGCGGGCCTTCCTATGATGCGCTCAATCCCAAGCAGGAACCTTTCATGGCATCCATCACGGTAGACGGCATCATCAAGACCTTCGGCGGCCAGCAAGTGCTGCGCAACCTGTCGCTGCATATTCCCGACGGCGCGTTCTATACGCTGCTGGGCCCCAGCGGCTGCGGCAAGACCACCCTGCTGCGCTGCATCGCGGGCTTTTACGCGCCCGACGGCGGGCGCCTGCTGTTCGACCAGGACGACGTGACGCACGTGTCCGCGCACCGCCGCGACATCGGCATGGTGTTCCAGGACTACGCGCTGTTTCCCGACAAGAGCGCGTTCGACAACGTCGCGTATGGCCTGCGCGCCCGCGGCGTGGGCCGCGCCGAGACCACCCGCCGCGCCAACGAGGCGCTGGACAAGGTCGGTCTGCTGGCGCTGGCCGACCGCTACCCGGCGCAGATGAGCGGCGGCCAACGCCAGCGCGTGGCCCTGGCGCGCGCCCTGGTGATCCGTCCGCGCGTGCTGCTGATGGACGAGCCGCTGTCCAATCTGGACGCCAAGATGCGCCTGCAGATGCGCGACGTGATCCTGGATTTGGTGCGCGAAGCCGGCATCACCACCGTGTTTGTGACGCACGACCAGGAAGAAGCGCTGGCGATGTCCGACCGCATCGCCATCATGGACAGCGGCAACATCGCCCAGCTGGGCACGCCCGAGGAACTATACGGCACCCCCGTCAACGCCTACGTGGCCGACTTCATCGGCTCGGCCAACGTGATCCCGGTGCCGGCCCGCGGCGGCCTGACGGGCGCGCCGGCCGGGCATGTGCGCTACGAGCTGTGCGGACTGGGCTTTGACGGCACGCTGGGCGGCGCCGAGCTGGCCGACCGCGCCATGCTGATCGCGCGCCCCGAGGAACTGGCGCTGATGGCCCCCGCCCCGTATGTGCCCAACACGCTGCCCGGCAAGGTGCTGCGGCGCCAGTACCTGGGCTTCAAGACCGCCTACCGTATCGGGCTGCAGGACGGCTCGGAAATCCGCGTGGAGTTGCACGCGGGCAATATGGTGGCGCAATTCCAGCCGGGCGAAGCGGTGCAGGTGCTGATCCCCGCCGATAGCCGCGTCGTGAACGCCTGAGGACGCCCGCGCCATGAAGATCAAATGGTGGCCCTGGGGCATCCTGACCGCAATCAGCCTGACGCTGTTGCTGTTTTTCGTGCTGTATCCGCTGGGGGTGCTGTTCAGCAACAGCATCACCGGCCAGGACGGCGGCTTCTCGCTGGAAGGCTTCAAGGCCCTGCTGGCCGATTCGCAATACCTGGAGGCCTTCGGCAACACGCTGGTGCTGGGGCTGGCGGTGACCACCTGCACCATCCTGGTGGGCGTGCCGTTCGCCTACATGGTGGCCCGCTACGACTTCCCGCTGAAGAACCTGGTGGCCATCCTGCCGGTGCTGACCATCGTGATTCCCGAGATCATCGTGGGCCAGTCGTGGCTGCTGATCCTGGGCAACAACGGCATCCTGACCAACCTGCTGGGCGAGGCGGGCATCGCTTTGCCGTCGTTCTACGGCTGGACCGGCATGGTGTTTTCGATGACGCTGGTCTACTACACCTACATCTACCTGGGTGTGCTGGCCGCGTTGCGCGGCTTTGACGGCCAGCTGGAAGAAGCCGGGCTCAGCCTGGGCACCCCGCCCTTCATGACCAAGCTGCGCGTGCTGGTGCCGGTGCTGCTGCCGGCGGTGCTGGTGAATGCGTTGGTGGTGTTCACCCTGGTGGTGGGCAACTTCGCGCTGGCCATGCTGCTGGGCAGCCGCGTGCCGCTCCTGTCGGTCATGACCTACAACACCTTCGTCAGCGAAATGGGCGGCAGCCCCACGCTGCAAAGCGCCATGTCGGTGGTGTCCATCGCCATCGTCGCCATCGTGCTCTTCATCCAGAAGCGCGTGGTCGAACGCAAGGTCTACACCATGACGCAGGGCCGCGCGCCGGCCGCGCGCCGCGTGCGGTCCTGGACGGCCCTGCTCTACACCGGCGGCGTCGGGTTCGTGATCCTGGTGTCGATGCTGCCGTTGGTGATCGTATTCGTGGCGGCCTTCACCAAGACCAGCGGCCCGGTGATGCAATGGGGCTCGTGGTCGCTGGCCAGCATGCAGCGCGCGCTGCACGGCGCGCCGGAACCCATCCTGAATTCGCTGAAGTTCGCCTCGCTGGCCACGGTCACCGGCGTGGCCTTCGCGGTGCTGGTGAGCTACCTGACCATCAAGAAGCGCAGCGCCTTCACCCAGGTGCTGGACTACATCGTGGTGCTGCCCCTGACCATCTCGGGCACGGTGCTGGGCATTGCGCTGGTGCAGACCTTCAACACCGGCTGGCTCGTGCTGGCAGGCACGTCCGGGATCATGGTGCTGTGTTATGCCGTGCGGCGGCTGCCGTTCGCGGTGCGCAACGCCTCGTCGGTGCTGTTCAACATCCCCGACTCGATCGAGGAAGCGTCGATCAGCCTGGGCGTGTCGCCGCTGATGACCTTCTTCAAGGTGATCCTGCCCGCCATGAAGGCTTCGATCATCTCGGCCGCCATCCTGATGTGGCTGACCACGATTTCCGAGTTATCGGCCTCGATCGTGGCCTACAGCGGCGGGCTGGAAACCATGCCCATCGCCATCTTCCGTCAGGTCGACGGCGGCCGCCTGGGCATGGCCTCGGCCTACGGCGCCGCCCTGGTGACCGTGATCGTGCTGCCCATCATCGTGTCGGTCAAAGCGTTCCGCATCAAGCTTTTCTCCGGCAAATAACCCGCACCCACCAAAGGCTTCCCATGCAACTCAAACACCTCCTGCAAACCGGCCTGCTGGCCGCCACCCTGGCCTCGGGCGCCCTGCACGCCCAGAACGTGGTCCTGTATTCGTCCAACAACACCGAGACCATCGAAACCGCGCTGGACGCCGTCAAGGCGAAGTCGCCCAAGCTGAACGTGCAGCCGGTGACCGGCGGCACGGGCACGATGATGAAGCGCATCGAAGCCGAAGCGCAGAACCCGCGCGGCGACCTGTTCTGGAGCGGCGGCTTCGGCACCCTGGGCGCCTATCGCCAGCATCTGCAGCCCTACCGCTCGCCCGATCTGGACAAGATTCCCGCCGAGTTCCGCGGCCCGGATGATCTGTGGGTGGGCACCAACGTGCACATCATGGTGCTGATGGTCAACGAGCGCCAGCTCAAGGGCCTGCCGGCCCCGGCCACCTGGTCGGACCTGATGCAGCCGCAATGGAAGGGCAAGTTCGCCATCACCGATCCGTCCAAGAGCGGCACTGCCTACATGCTGGTCTACGGTCTGTACAAGCAGTTTGGCCAGGAAGGCCTGGACAAGATCGCCGCCAACGCCGTGGTCACGGCCTCGTCCGGCACCACCTACAAGGGCGTCGCCGCAGGCGAATACGCAGTGGGCATGACGCTGGAATACGCCGCCCAGGAATACGTGGCCGGCGGCCAGAAGGAAATCAAGCTGGTCTACCCGTCCGAGGGCAGCTACCTGGCGCCCGAAGGCATGTTCATCATCAAGGGCGCCAAGAACCTGGATGCGGCCAAGGCGCTGTACGACGGCCTGCTCAGCAAGGAAGCCCAGGAAGCGCAACTGGTGAAGAACTTCCGCCGCCCCACCCGCACGGACATCGCGGTGGCCAGCCTGACCACCCTGCCCGACTTCAAGAGCATCAAGATCTTCCCGGTCAGCCAGGACGCGGCGGCCAAGGAATATGAAGCGGTGGTCACGGCCTGGAACCAGGCGGTCGCCAAGGCCAAATAAGCGAGGCTATCCGGCGGGCCGCCAGGCCTGCCGGCCGCCGGCCCGCGGGCGCCCTTTGCGCAGGCCCGACGGGCAGACCCCTACTGGACCACGCGTCCGGCCGCCAGCACCAGCTGGCTGGCGCAACGCGCGGCCAGCTGCGGATCATGGGTCACCAGCACCAGGGTGGTGCCGTGTTCCCGGTGCAGGTCGAACATCAGGTCGATGACCGTCACGCCCGTGGCGGCATCCAGGCTGCCGGTGGGTTCGTCCGCGAACAGCAGGTCCGGCTGCACCACGAACGCACGGGCCAGGGACACCCGCTGCTGCTCGCCGCCCGACAGGGTGCGCGGATAATGATGCAGCCGCGCGCCCAGCCCCACCCGTTCCAGCATGGCCTGCGCAGCCTCGCGGGCCGGCTGGCCGGCCAATTCCAGCGGCAGCATCACGTTTTCCAGCGCCGTCAGGTTCGGCAGCAGCTGAAACGACTGAAACACAAATCCCACGTGATTGGCGCGCAGGCGCGCCCGGCCGTCCTCGTCGAGCGCGAACAGGTCCTGCCCGGCCAGGCGCACGCTGCCCGAGCTGGGAACATCCAGGCCCGCCAAGAGTCCCAATAAAGTGGACTTGCCGGAACCGGAGCTGCCGGTGATGGCCACGGCGCTGCCCGCCGCCACCGTAAAATCGATGTCTTCCAGGATAGACAGCGTCCCGCCGGCATCGGCTACCCGCTTGCCCAGCCCTTTCACCTCGATCGAATTCTTGCTATCCATGCGCCTATTTCCCCGTCTGCTACTTACGTCCGCCCTCGCGACCGCCCTCTTGGCGCCCGCCCACGCTCAGACCGCCGCCGCGGCCCAGGGTTCCGCGCTGCGCACCGTGCTGGTGGTGGGCGACAGCCTGGCCGCCGAATACGGCATCAAGCGCGGCACCGGCTGGGTGCCGTTGCTGTCGGCCCGGCTTACCGAACAATACCCGAAGTACAAGGTGGTGAACGCCAGCATCAGCGGCGACACCACTAGCGGCGGCGTCGCGCGCCTGCCCGCGCTGCTGCGCCAGCATGAGCCGGCGGTGGTGGTGCTGGAACTGGGGTCCAACGACGCGCTGCGCGGCCTGCCGCTGAACATGACGGAACAGAACCTGCGCACCATGGCGCAGGCGGCCCGCAAGGCCGATGCCCAGGTGGTCATCGTGGGTATGCAGATCCCGCCCAACTACGGCCGCGATTACACCCAACGCTTTGCCCAGGTGTTCCCGACGGTCGCCAAAGACGAAAACGCCCGGCTCGTGCCCTTCCTGATGGAAGGCATTGCAACGAACCGGGCGATGTTCCAGGCCGACGGCATCCATCCCAACGAGGATGCCCAGGCCCAGTTGCTGGACAATGTGTGGCCGGCGCTGCGGCCACTCCTGCAATAAGCGTGGCGCGGCGGATCAGCCCGCCGCTTGCTGGGGCTGGTCGCCCCGGATGACCTCGGCGGCGGCCGGCAGCACCTGTACCTTATATTCTTCGCGCAACATGCGCACCAGCGCTTCGTTTTCGGCCTGGCCCCAGGCGCCCGACAACTGCTGCGCCAGGCGCTCCTTGTCGGCGGCGTCAACCGTGCCGGCGTCGACCTTCTCCAGGCGCACCAGCGTGTAGTCGGCACCCGATTGCACACCGGTGTAGGCCGGCAGCTTGGACGCCGGCAGGCGCATCACGGCGTCCAGCACCGGGCGCGGCAGGCTCTTGGGATCCTGGCGCGACACCATCAGCGGACCGCCGAAGCCCTCCGGCGCGGCAGCCGGATTGGCCTGATCGGCCGCCAGCGCGGCTTCGCCGGCCTTCTTGGCAGCCTCGGCCGAGCGCTCGTCCAGCAGCTTGGCGCGGATCGAATCGCTGACCTTGTCCAGCGGCGGAATGTGGGCGGGTTCAACCGCGGCCACGCGGATCGCCATCATCGTGTCGGGCGACAGTTCGATCACGCCGGAATTCTGCTTTTCACGCAGCACGTCGGGCGAAAACACCACCTGGCGCACACGCGGGTTGTCCAGCAGCGCGGCATCCGGGCTGTCGACGGCGGAACCCGGGCCAGCCTGGCCGGCGGGCAGCAGGCCTTCGCGGGTGACGCCCGAGGCCGTGCGCAGCTTCAGACCCACCGCGTCGGCGGCCGGCTGCAGGCTGTCGCGCTGGTCGTAGACCTGCTTGTTCAGCTGGCTGGCCATATCCGAGAAACGCGCGGCGGCCAATTGCTTGCGGACTTCAGCGGTGATCTGCTCCTTGACCTCGGCCAGCGGCTTGACTGCGGCGGGCTGGATTTCCGTGACCTTGACCACGTGGAAGCCCGACGGGCTTTCCACCACGCCCGACACCTGGTCCTTGGTCTGGCTGAACACCGCCTTTTCCAGCGGACCGGACAGCATGCCCGGCGCCAGCCAGCCCAGGTCGCCACCGTTGGCGGCCGAACCGGCGTCCTGCGAATTCTTGCGAGCCAGCTCGGCGAACTGCGCCGGGTCGGCCGCGGCCTGCTTGGCCAGGTCTTCCGCCTTGGCGCGGGCGGCCTTGCGCGCATCTTCCGAGGCGCCCGCGGGCACTTCGATCATGATGTGGCTGGCGCGGCGGCGCTCGGGCTGGCCGAAGCGATTCTTGTTCTGCTCGTAGTAGGACGCCAGGTCCTCGTCCTTGACCGTCACGCCTTGTGTGGCGGCGGCCTCGTCCAGCACCAGGTATTGCACCTGCACCTGTTCGGGGATCTGCAATTGCTGCTTGTTGGTGTCGTACCAGGTCTGGATGTCAGCCGGCGTGACCGTCACTTGAGAACGGAAATCGGCGGCGGCGAAGCGGCGCAGCTGCACCGTGCGCTGCTGCGTCAAGGCGGTTTCCAGCGTGGTCACCACTTCGGACGGCGCGCGGGCCGACTGGCCGACGGGCTCCAGCACACGGGCCACGGCCAGGTCGCGGCGCAGGCCGGCCTCGAACGACGTGGGCGACATGCCTTGGGCGGCCAGCACCTGGCGATAGCGCTCGGGCGAGAAACGGCCGTTGTCCTGGACTTCCGGAATCGCGGCAATGGTGTTGCGCAGCGTTTCGTCGGACACCGAGAAACGGTTGTCCACGGCCACATTGGCCAGGAGGCGCTGATTGATCAGCTGGTTCAGCAGGCTTTCGCGCAGCGCCGGCGTATCGATCACCGCGGGGTCGAACTGCGCGCCCAGGCGTTGACGGAATTGCTCCAGCTGGTTGCGGTGCGCCTGGTCGAACTCGGCGCGGGAAATAGGCTGGCCAGCGACCGTAGCCAATTCAGGCTCGCGGCGCATGAAGCTGTCATAGCCTTGAATCCCGACGAGGAAGAAGGAAGGCACAATCAGAAGCAGCAGGATGAACTGCATCCAGCGCCGATGGCTGCGAATAAATTCGAACATGGAATCCCTGTTGCCGCACACGGGAGGAGACTTCCGCCCCGGGCCGCACGAAAACGCATAAAAAAAGGCGAATCTCATTCGCCCTATTCCCATACCGGTCAAACCGGGTCAGCGGGCGGATTTTAGCATTTCTCATTCGTCCCGCAGCGTCCGATTCCAACACCCCGCGTCCCACCCCGCTGGCGCCCCTTCAAGC